>NZ_RXYA01000004.1 GCF_008086595.1 Acetobacterium paludosum
TGGTAATTTCAGTATCATGCAATTGGTTGGAATATACAATAAAATCCTCAGGATTGAATGAAGAATCGCTGGTTTATGCGGCATTCATCCAATCCTGAGGATTTTTTAATAATGAGGATAAGCAGAGTTATCCTGACATAAGAATAACTCTGTGAGGCCAGCATCAAACCTTTTGCGACAGGACGACGCGCCTGGCTTTTTGCCGATTCGCCCAAAGGTGCAACTGCCAATGCGGTACTCTACACTCTGGTGGAATCGGCCCGGGCAAACGAGCTTAATGTCTACGAATATCTGAATTACCTTCTGTCCGAAATCCCCAACAGTGACTATCTGCACCAGCCGGAAGTACTTGAAAAATATCTGCCATGGTCTCAGGAATTGCCCGAGGTGTGCAGACTCAATCACAAATACAAAAAGTGCCTCAAATAATGATGTGATCAGTATAGCAGGTTTCGATCAGACTTGCTATACGCCATCTTTTGAGGCACTTACTTTAATGTTTTCTGAGTTACTCTGAAAACACTAAAAGTTCTGTTTTGAGTCTATTGTCTCATGTTTTTGGCTTGTTTTAAATCCATGCGTTTATTGGACGCTTACTTTGATTTATAAAAAATGTGACTGGTTGGAGAATTCAAATTCTTCAGTGAGATTAGCCGCTGTGAAAATGCCGCAACTGATTGGAAACAGACAATCGGCAGAATCCAGATCCCCCAGCCAATAGTTTTTCAGCGAAAATAGACAGAATTTTTCAACCAGAAAGCTGAACCTCCGACGATTAGTAATCGTTTGCAAATAGCCAAAAAGAAAAGACGACCCGAGTCCCTAAGAACCCAAATCGTCTCTCTTCTCTGTTTCTAAACCATCCAGCTCAAAAAGTTAAGTTAAATAAGTTAAGTGACAGGCACCGTTTGTTACATTTGTCTAATGTCTACTTATTTTGTTAATGCTATAGGACCTGCTACCATTGAAGCGGTAACTGGACCTGTTACAGTTACTGCATCAGCAACAGAAATACCAAAGTATGCTGATAAAGTATCATTAGTAAATAGTGTAATTGTTGCTGTTCTAGCTGTAGCATCATTTGCACCTACAGTAGACAATACGTAATGATCTGTACTAAATGTCAATGCTGTTGCTGATGGTGGTGCACCAGTTGTTGGATTAAATGTACCAGCTACAGTAAAGTTAGCTTTTAGATCTGATGCATTTACTCCTGCAATCCAAGGAGCTACGAATGTTAATTGTCCTTTATTTGCACTTTGATCAGCTGCTAGTGTGACATCAAAGTTATCAACCATGTTTGGTTTAACAATAGCTTTATCTGCTGTTGTAACCGCTGTTGCGTCTGTTGCCAAAGCTGAACTTAATGTTCCTAATACCATCGTATGTCCAACTCCAGTAGCTGTTGTAATTGCGGAATCGACTGCCGTTTTTGCTGTGCCAACTGCAGTAATATCGTTTTTAGCTGTTGTAAGTACTGCTGTGGTTGCTGTAGTAGTACCTGCAGCCGAAGTTGCAGCTGTATCTTTTGCTGCGACATAAGTGTCTATAGCACCTACAATGGCTTGTGAATCACTGATTTCTAATGCATAAGCTGTAACTGCTGCTGCTGCATTTTTTGCAGTAATAGCATTTGTAATTGCTAATTTAGCAGCTACAAGGTTTGAGCTAAGTGTTAAGTCTTTGTTCATAGCTGTGTCCATTGCGGTAATTGCATTAGTGTAATCTAAAGCTGTGTCAGTAAATGCTACTGCAATGTTTGTTAAATCTGTTGCTGCCATTACGTTAGTTGTAGCATCTGTTAAATTATTTGTTGATAAAATGCTAACTTTTAATGGTGTTGTTGAGCTTGTCAACTTATCAGCAGTTGCAAGGGTGATAGTTAATTTGTCTGTTCCACTACCAGTAATAGTTACATCTGTAGTTGTTTTAACTCCATTGACGTATACTTCTAGTCCGGCAGCAGTACCAGTAGAACTTACTGTAACTGGTTCTGAAAGTGATAATTTAATTTTGTCGTAAGCGATTAATTCTGATTTAACTACGACTGGTTTAACATTTTCTCTGAAAGTAAGTGAGCTACTATAATTAGTTACATTGGTAACATTAGTAACATTAAATGTTTTATTCCCAGAAGTTGTCAATGCGCCATCTTTTAAAGTTAGAGTAACTGTTCGTTTGTTTCCGTCATAGATAGCAGAACCTGTTTCAAATGCTTGAATACCATCAATAGTATAATGTGTAGCATCTAAAGCACTAATATCAACATCTCCTACGAAGGTTACAGTTACTTTATTTAAAGTATTTGTTCCCGCAACTGTATTTGTTTTAACTGATGATACTGTAGTCTTAGCAGCTACAGCGTCTTTTACAAAGCTTAACTTCATTTCATCTGCTTGTTGAGAATATAAATCTTCAACAGCACCTTTTACAAATGTGAAGTTGTATGTACCAGTCGCTTGTGAAGAAAGTTCAACTGCGATTTGTGTTTTTTCTAATCCAACTATATCTGTATAATCACCGATGGTTAATGTTGTATGTTGTGTAACACCATTAACATCTACGTAAGGCACATTAGCTATAGTATTAACAGTTTGGAGAACACTACGATCAAATGTGTATATCGCATATGTTACGCCTGCAATATCTTTGATTGTTGCTGTTGAGCTTACTAATACTGGTTTAGAAGCTGCAAATTTAATTTCTTGTGTTTTTGTTTCTCCTGCATTGTTTGCAAGATCATAATAGCTATAAACTGCAACGATATGGTTTGCTGCTGTTTTAGCACTGTTTAAATGAACAATGAATGATTTTCCGTCTGGTGTTGTAGTATTTTCATCTTGTACAGATGCGATACTTGGAGTACCATCTACGTTAAGATTAAATCCTGAAATACCATTAGCGATTTTTTCACTAAATACTACTTTAACATCCTGTAGGCTTAGTGCAGTTACACTTTCTACAGTTGGTTTAGTTGTATCTTTAGTAATATATACTGTAGTTGTATATGTTACTAATGCGTTCGAAGCAAAATCTGTTAAACCATCTACGGTAAGACCGTATGTTTTTTCAGCTGTTAATCCTGCAGTTGCAACATTAATTTCGACAGATTTTTTATCAGTAGAAAGAGTGTACGCTGTAGCTGGTACAGATACGTTCACGCTATCTAATGTAAATTTAATTGCTGAAGCTGCGCCAGAATTATTAGTGTTGATTGGTTCAGAGAATGTTACTTTAATTGTATTGCTGTCTGATAATGCAACACTTGTTACTGTTGGTGATACTGCATCAAAAAGTGTTACAACTTGAGCATAGTCACCAAATAATGTGCCAGCGAATTCTTTTACGCCAGATACTTTAACAAAGTAATTAGCTGTTGTTTTACTATTAAGTGGTGTTGCTTCGATATCAAGGATTACGGTCTTTTTATCATCCTGTACCTTAGCAGTACCTACTGTAATAGTTCCAACTGCATCTGCATTTGCTGCTGAAAGAGTATAGTTACCTGTTGTCTCAGCTGTAGTTTTATCTACATTCTTATTATAAGTTACCAAGATTTGTTTAGCGTTAACTGCAGTTACAGATGTAACCTTAGGTACTAACACCAAGTTTCCTTGAGCAGCGACAATATTAGCTGTTGCTGTATCAACTTTTGACTGTGTATCAGTTGTTGCTGCAGGATTAGCTGCTACAACTGCCTGATAAGTCGTCCAGGAAGCGGTTGTATAATCAGCTTGATTAACAGCGGCAATTGCTGCGTTATAAGCTGTTAAATCAGCAGCTACTTGAGTAACTTTGATTCTGATTGCTTCTAAACGTAGACCATCTCCGGTTGTTCCA
Source organism: Acetobacterium paludosum (assembly GCF_008086595.1). Lineage (GTDB taxonomy): Bacteria > Bacillota > Clostridia > Eubacteriales > Eubacteriaceae > Acetobacterium > Acetobacterium paludosum. Next base: position 3,841 of record NZ_RXYA01000004.1, read on the forward strand.
GCGATGTTTCCATCAGAAATCCAACCTTGTGTCCAGCCGTAGTTTTCGCCGTGAACCGTGTATTGAACTGAGTAGCCTGGTAATTGAGCACCAGTAGCATCAACCAGTTTAATTTCGATTGCTTCAACACGTTGAGATTTTCCAACGCTGCCGGCAAATGCGCCATCTTTGATCCAATTAGTTGAATCATCAGTAGGATATAACCAACCAACATTTTCTACGTGTACATTATAAACAACATGTGCACCAGTAGGGATTGCTCCTGTTAGTTCAATGTTGAATCCTTCAATTCTTTTGGATTCACCAGTTGTTCCTAATTGTTGGTCACTTTGAACCCAACTACCATCTGTAGGGGCATTGCCGATATCCTGGATATGTCCACGATACTGAACACTCATTGTATCAGTAGTTGCTGTTGCTTTTGTGAATAATCCTACAAAAGAATCCCATGCCGATGTTTTTGTTGTTGCATCATTGGCAGCGAATACGCTTGTAGAAAAAACCATGGAAAGCATCATGAATACTGAAAGAATGCTTACTGAAATTTTCTTCATACTTTTAAATCCTCCGTTTGTATATTTTATTTTGTTGTATACCCGGAATAAAAACGATCTTTATGATCGACTCACGTTTAAATTCCAGACTTAATCATGCTCCTCTTAGCAGACCACTTTATATTCCTCCTTTCCTAATTTGTATTGTTCGCAAAGGGTAAACCAATTTTACTACACCAACTTAGAAAAGGTGTCAGGTCTACACATATCATGGAACGCTAAATGAGTAAGAGCTTTCTCACAATGAATTTTACACCACATTGCTTGATTTTGCAATTAATTATTCTATTTTTTTTAATCTCAAATCCGAATTTCACAATTTCCGACAATTTAATTCATTGTATCGCCTACAAATAAAGAACCATTATTCGATTACCGCTTAAATATGTCTCATTGTCTCATATTTGATGACTTCCAGGGTTGTTTCGCTGTTAAAACAGTTTCCCGATCGACTTTCTTTACTTTCTCCACAAACCACTGTATTTTTAGTAAAGACCGCCTACCCTTTTTATAAATCCAACATATCTAATGATTCTTCCGGCATCCCACCTTTCAATGTGCTGACGTCCAATACAACGGCCTCACGCCACTGCATTTCCCCAATTTTCTGACCTGTATAAATTAGAACTTTAGGTTATGATGATACCCTATGTTGAGTTAACGTCAGGGAAATGCATTTTATCGCACAGCATTTAATTTTTTTTTACATTTTTAATATTTTTTTGAAATTTTGAATTTTTTTAACAACAATCGTTACATTCTGTTCTTAACAAAACCGGTTAAGCGGGTTCATTAATTAACAACAGCCGTTGGATTAACTACCGCTGTTCCGGTATTCGGTTGACTGACAACGGTAGTTGCCGGATCCGATTGGTTCGTTGCTGATTTGCCGGTATCGCTAGTATCCGATTCATTGGCCGTGGCATTCCCGGTCGCGCCGGTGTCGGTTGGAGCCGGGGTGGTCTTGCCGGTGTCGCTGACATCAGATTCATTGGTAGTCGCACTGCCGGTATTCTCGGCCGTCGGCGGAGCGACGGTTGGTTCTTCTTTGGCCGCCGGCGTAACCGGTGGTGTCGCCGCCGTCGTGCCGGTGGTGACCGTCTCGGTTGGATTGACGACGGTACTGCCGGTGGTCTCTGTTCCCGTTGCATTGACCGGTGCTGCATCAGTCGTCCCCGTCACGGTCTGAGCGGATGTGGTTGTCGCATTGCCGGTGCTTGTCTGCCCGGCGACTTTCGTATCTTCATTAGGAGAAACATTATCAAATTTAATAATTTTGTTCAGGTCAACTGCTTTGTCTTTAGACACCTGCAGCAGTTCTGTGACCGACATAGCTGCCAGCTTATCGACGGATAAACTATCATCTGATGATGCGATCTCCTGAATCATCTTGATTTTTCCGGTTGAAACGTTGTACTGATCGGCCAGGGCTGATGTTTGCTCGTCCGCTTCGGTCAATGTCTGTCTTAAGACGGTGGGCTCAATATTCTGTGATGAGGCACTGTCCATAATCACCTGATCCACGGAGACAGCCAGATCGTCGGCCTTGTCGGTGTCGTTATTCTTGACCGATACCAGAACGACATTCCGATCGGTATTGAGATACCCATGACTGATCATCGCCGAGACCAGGGTATCAACGGAGTCTTCCAAATCGGCCTGATCAAAATTCTGACCATTGATGACTCGTTGGGCATCCTCGTTCAGGGCCTTGACCGACAGCACCTGATTGTGTTTGTTGGTCACGATTTCGATGCTCGGATTAACATCCAGGGCCACGATGCTGTCCGGCATTTTAAATTGCACATACCAGCCGGAATAACAGACCACCGCCAGAATGCAACAGGCAAAGACGGTGGAAAATTGGCGGCAGTACTTCGGTTTTTTCTTCACCGCCTGTTTGGTGATGTAGTCGTGCTCGGTCATTTTAACCACGGGCATGGCTGCCAGTTTTTCAAAATCCAGGATTGGCGCCTGGCTGATTGCTCGGTTGAGGGACTTTTCGATATTGATTGGTTTCACTATAACACCTCCTTTTCGGTAAGATATTTTTTCAGTTTTTTCAATCCCCGATGATATTTTGACAAGACGGTGGAAATTGGCACATCCAGGCTTTCCGCTATTTCACGATGGGAAAAACCCGAAATGGCATGAAGCAGGATAATCTCTCTTTCCTGGTCGTTCAGGATTTTAAAAGCTGCCTGCAGCACCAGTTTGTCGCCGCTGTCTGTGACATATGAAAATGAAAGATCATTTTCCAGATCTTCCACCGGTACGCTGTCGTTTTTTTTCTTAAATCTTATTTTACTGATTGACAGATTCCGGGCGATCGTGAAAACCCAGGCCATCGGCTTCCCCATCGGTTTGTACAGATGGGCCGCGGAGCGAATTTTCAGATAGGTATCCTGAACCACATCAAGGGCATCGTCATGATTTTTTATAATCGACAGCACAAACGCATAGAGGGTTCGCTCGGTGAGACGGTAAAGCTCCTCGAAGGCAGCCACGTCATCCTCGGCGATTCTAATGAACAGCGCTTCGTCAATATTTAATTTTTTTTGCTGCTCAGATTCTAAGCCCTGGGGCACTACCATACTCAAAAATAATATCATTAAGTATTACTCCTCCATAATATAGTAACGTTTCACCGTCACGTTTTATTGCAATGCAAATAATTTAATTTTAATCGGGGGGGTGATCCACCCCAAAATAGGTTATCTTATCCCGTAGGGGCGATCCATGATCGCCCGTGCACGTTTGTCATAAATACCAACGTTTTCGGGCGATTGGGAATCGCCCCTACGGTGTTTTCTAAATTACATGTTGGGTATCGCCCCTACGGGGTTTTCGATAAATTACACATTGATATCCATTATACATCATTTTTGTATTAATTTCACCCTGCTAATTTTTATACTTTTTTCACCAAGGTTTCTTGGTGACAATCATTTATCGCCGTGATACAATTAACAAAGAATCATATAAATAACCATTCAAATATGAAACGGCCACAATTTTTAATCATTACAACATTATATTTCTGCATCATGTGTTTTAATTTTAATTCTTGTCGTTCCAGATCGTCAATTTATGGAGGAAAACATGGGAAAAAAAGTAGAGTATTCGGTAGATGAACTTATTGATGTCAATGTATTACAGAAATTTCAAGACGCTTTTTCGGCAGCGACAGGAATGGCCACGATCTCCGTTGATAACGTAAAAGGCGAAATTACACAGCCCAGCCATTTTACAGATTTTTGTATGAAATACACCCGGGGTTCTGGGGAAGGAAACAAACGCTGTGTCAAATGTGATATCGATGGTGGAAAAAAAGCCGCCAACACCGGACGACCGGCGGTATATTCATGTCATGCCGGACTGGTCGATTTTGCCGCACCGATCGTCATTGACGGCGTTGAAATCGGCGCTATGTTAGGCGGTCAGTGTCTTGAAGCGCCACCGGACGAAGAACATTTCAGAAAAGTTGCCCGTGAGCTAGGGATAAATGAAGACGACTACATCGATGCCGTCAGAAAAGTATCGATTGTCCCAAGAGAAAAAATCGATGCCGCTGCGGAGATGCTTTACGTTTTCGCCAATTCCATCTCTGAGATGGGACATCACAGCCACCTGCTGGCCGAAGAAACTGAAAATTTTGAAATGATCTCCAAGAACGTGTTTGAAAATATCCGTTCCATCAGCGAATTCATCAATGGCTTTTCTGACCAGATCGCTTCGCTGATCAAAGTATCGGATGAACTGCTGGAATCTTCCACTATTTCTAAAAACAAGGTAAAGGAAACGGATTCCATCCTGAAATTCATCCGGGACATTGCCACCCAGACGAATCTACTGGGTTTGAATGCAGCGATTGAAGCGACCCGGGCCGGTGAATTCGGCCGCGGTTTCAACGTGGTTGCCGATGAAGTCCGCAAGCTGGCGGTGCAGAGCCAGGATTCCGCGCGAAAAATCGAAAATATTCTGGACAGCATCACGGCCAGCATGAACCATGTCGAATCGCAGGCAGCGAAATCCTACAAAATCATCGGCGAGCATCAGAAGTCGATGGAAGAAGTCAATGAAAAATTGCAGTTGTTAAACAGCATTGCCGATAAATTAAAGACCGAGATCAACACGCTTAAAAGCAGCGTTTACTAAAACGGTTTTTGTTTAACCCCCCCGTGATGTTTCGCGCTGGATTTTTCCCCGTAGGGGCGATCCATGATCGCCCGCCAACGTTTGTTCGATAATTAACCTTTTCGGGCGATTGAGAATCGCCCCTACATTGTTTTTTGTTCAAACCCCGTTAGGGTATGCAAAAAACCGTCGGGGTATGCCCCTTTTTGCATCATGATTGATTGGACCATTCTTAATTGAATGGTCTTTTTTTTGGCATCTTTTTTTTTTGCTTCTATTTAATAAGAGTAGCTTTCGATCATTGCGTAAAGCTAACATTACTTTCGCAATAGATTGAAGGTAGCAAATCTTACTAAAGGAGGTTTCTGACGTGAAATGAAAACAATTTTAAACACCCTGCCCAGCGCCGCTGCGGTCATTGGCTCGGTTCTCGGTTTTCTTCTGGGGGGCTTCGACGGGGCTGTTTATACCCTGCTGGGCTTTATCCTGATTGATTACCTGACCGGCGTTATGACCGCCATTGCCCAAAGGCAAGTCTCCAGTGAAATTGGATTCGTTGGTATTCTCAAGAAAATCCTGATCCTGATGATGGTGGCATTAGGCCATTTGCTGGATCAAAACCTGTTGGGGGGCGGCGGCGCCATGCGCACGGCCGTGATTTTCTTTTACACCGCCAATGAAGGCATCAGCATTCTGGAAAACTGCGCCCGTCTGGGTTTTCCCATTCCCGCCAAGCTAAAGGCCGTTTTGGCGCAGTTGTCCGAAAAAATAGACGATCGGTAAATCATACCGACAATTGACGTTTTCGGGCGATTGAGAATCGCCCCTACGGTGTTTATACCATGCTTTAACCCGTAGGGGCGATCCATGATCGCCCGTTAGCAGTTTGTTTGATGTTGGTTTCGCAATCAATTCGGTAACGTGTAGGCGAACAGTCGTTAGACTGTCCGACGTGCAGTGTACGAATTGATTCGCGTAAACCGGCAGCAAAGCGCACAGCACTTTCTAAACGAGGAGGAAAATAGTATGTATATGGAACTGATTCAGGAGGCCCTGGAAAAAGCAGGGTACTCACCGGGGGCCATCGACGACATCGATGGGCCGCTGACACAGAATGCCATTAAGATGTTTCAGGCCGATCATGGTCTGGAGCCGGACGGGATGGTGGGCCCGCTGACCCATACCGCCCTGTTTCAAAATGACATGGCCCCGGTACCAGAAACCCCTGCCGAGGTGCCGTTAGATGACCAGCAGCTCACCCCGCATTTCAATCGGCAGGCCTTTAAATGCTGTTGTGAGGGCCGTTACTGCAACGGCTTTCCGGCGGAAATGAACCCCGAACTGCTTCGCCGTCTGGAAAACGTGCGTCAGGCGCTGGACACCGCAATCATCGTCACTTCAGGAGTCCGTTGTCCGATCCGCAACCAAGAGGTAGGCGGTATCCCGAATTCCCGGCATCTTGTCGGGGCAGCCGTTGACTGCTATGTTCCGGGGCTATCTGTCCATGAACTGGCGGCAGCTGCCGAAGACCAGGGCCTGGGTGTGATCATTTATGAAGATGAAGGGTTTTGTCATCTGGAGATTTAAGATTATCGCGTATTAACGGTGGCGGGTGATTAATAATCGCCCCCTACCAGAAAGAAAACCAAACTCATTGAATTCTAAACCGCCCTAACACATAATACTGTAGGGGCGATCCATGATCGCCCGAAACGTCGATCTTTCAAACAAACGTCCTCGGGCGATTGAGAATAGCCCCTACAACTTTAAATCAAGCGATCGTTGCTTTGCAAGTAGTTTCCGGTCACGTATCTTTTCGCAAGATCTGCAGATACTCTTCATAGGCAAAAACGCGGTTTCTTTGCCCGCTTTCGGTTTGCAGCAAGATGCTCAAATCCATCAGATGATTAACGGCATTGGAAACCGCATTATATGAAATTTCCAATGCCAAGCTGGTTTTTTTTATGTCAATAATCGGGCTTCTCTCGAGATAATCCAATACCATTCTGACCGTTTTTTTTGATCTTCCAATCGTGCTGTCTATCAGTTGGCGATTCTTATCCTGCAGTTTAACAAGCTTTTCAATCGTCCGAATGGCATCTTCTGCCGATTCATTAACGGCTAAAAGGAAAAACTTAATCCACTGTTCCAAATTTCCTTTTGATCTTACCTCCATCATCCGATCATAATACTCAATCCGATTTCTTTTCAGAAAACATGACAGATACAAAGTTTCATGACTCAACACTTTTTTTTCAATTAGAAACAGGTTAATCAATAAGCGTCCAATTCTACCGTTTCCATCTAAAAAAGGATGGATGGTTTCAAACTGATAATGCGCAAGTCCTATTTTGATTAATGGTTCCAATCCATCATCTTCATTAAGAAATTTCTCTAGGTCGGACATGCCCTCGATCATATCCTTTTCATTGGGGGGTACAAATCGGGCATCTTTCAAAGTACCTCCCTGTGGACCGATCCAATTTTGAGATCGTCTGAACTCTCCGGGACTCTTTTCACTGCCTCTTACTCCTTCCAAAAATACTTTATGGATCTCTTTCAGCAATCGATTGGAGATAGGCAATTCATTCAGTCTCTTTTTTGCAAATATTGAAGCCTTAATATAATTGATGACATCTTCAACTTCGCGATTCGTATTATCTTCAAGGTTTGGGTCCAGAATATCATCCAATGTCGCCTGTGTTCCTTCGATTTGGGAAGAAAGCAGAGCTTCTTTTCTCACGTACATTGATACGAATAGATCAACATCGGGAACCTGATTTGATATTCACCTGCTCTATTCTTCATAAATAGTACTCCTAAACTGAAATTATAGGTTGATCTTACTTCTTTTATTTCTTTTTATCAATTAAAGTGAAATAAGGAGGTCGTAACATGCGTCTTATTTCTTTTTGGCACCTTTTTCCGGTTTCTTCCATTTATAGAGTATACCGAAAGAAAGGAGGACCACACAATGCCAGTAACAACCGATTTTCTCAGCAACAAAATCCAGATCCGTTCCAACTACGGGCTGGTGGATGGCAAAGATGTGATTAAGTCGAAGACTTATTCTAATCTGAAAGCATCTGCCGGAAATGATGACATCTACGCCGTGGCTGCTGCTCTTGCAACGCTGCAGGCGCCGACCCTGGAAGAAGTCGTCAAAATTGAAAGCACCCTTTTGATTCCGGGTGTCTAACTGTTAACAAACTGCTATACCGACCAATTGTTAATCCGTTGTATGCTCACAATTCGGACAGGTTATCGCCTGTTCGCCTTGAGGCACAGGGTCTGACCCCCAGGTCACAACATGATATAACAATTGTCGGTATGATTTCTAAGTAACTTGTCTTAGTAATCGGTGAAAATTTTAAGGAAAGGAGGTGAACGCTCATGCCAGAAATTAAAGCAACGATGGTATTCAAACGTGGGGATGGTAAAAATTCCACCCTTTCTGTAGCAGATGCTGATGCGACTGTGACCCAGGCTGAAATGAATGCTGCAATGGATTTGATCCTTGCTAAAAATATCTTTGCTCCAGAAGATTCCGACTTTAAGTCCAAAGTCAGCGGAAAGCTGATCAGCACCACGACTCAGGATTTTGCAATGTCTGCAGTATAAGTAATTGGAATCGGACTTCCGATTCCCGACAAAATCGTGTCTTGTGACAATAATAAATCGTTGTTTGCTGCATGATCGGACAGGCTATCGCCTGTTCGCCATGATGCAAACAACTGATGTTACGATTATCGCAAGACACTTACTTTATACTTTATACTTTATTATTTATCGTTATATTTGAGCCGGTGTTTACACTGGCTCTTTTTCATTATTGATATTAAGAAAATGATTGTATTTCAATTACAAATAATATATAATGCAAATAGAACATCTGTTCTATTTGATTGAAAGAGGTGAAACATGGAAAACAATGAAATAATTTCTTTGGTACGCGGTGCCCGGAAAAAGGAACCGAAGTGCCAGTTGGCTTTGATTGAAGGTTTTCGGCCTTTAGTTGTCTCGTTGATTCGTCGTTATGTTTATGAACAGGATGCCCTTGATGATTATTTAAGTGAAGGAGCGATTGTGATACTCAACTCGGTTGATACCTACGATGAGGCTCTGGGGGTACCTTTTTCCGGTTATCTAAAAAAGGAATTGTTTTATTATTTTGTTGATGTCGCCAAGTCTCACAAAAACTCAACTTCTTTGGATGCCCCCGGTAAAAATGAGACGTCATCTTTATTGGATACTTTAATGGATAAAAATGCGGATATTGAAGGGGACTACCTTCATCATGAAGATTTATCGGCGCTGCTGCTTTATCTGCCCCAGCTCAGGGAACGGCAACGTTGGATTATCGAGGAACATTATTTTAAAAATCGGAGTATCAAAGATATCGCCCAAAGCATCGGGGTGAGCTCCAACAGCCTGGTGAAACTGCATCGCCGGGCGATTCAGGATCTGCGCACTTACTTTGGGATGGATCTGGTGAACTAACGTTTCGGGCGATCATGGATCGCCCCTACGAAATGATGCGTTACGGGGGGGTGAATCCAATCGGTATGATGCGGTATGGGGGTTTTGAATCCAATCGTTTTTTTCTTTTTGTAGGGGCGATTCTCAATCGCCCGAAGACGTTTGTGCCAATGATCGACGTTTCGGGCGATCACGGATCGCCCCTACAGGATAATGCATGATGGGGGTTTTGGCATTCAATCGGTATGATGCATGATGGCGGTTTAAAATTATTTTAATTTTAAATCTTCGGCAATTTGGCTCAGTTTCTTGAGCCGATGATAAACGCCGGATTTGCCGACGGGAGGGTCTAATCGTTCTCCCAGTTCTTTGATGCTGGCATCCGGATAGTTTAATCGCAATTCGGCAATATCGTAGAGGTTCTGGGGCAGGTTTCTCAACCCGATCTTCTCTTTGATGACTAAAATGGCGGCCACCTGATCGTAGGCGGCGATGACGGTTTTATTCAGGTTGGCGGTTTCACAGTTAACCTGGCGATTTACATCATTCCGCATTTCTTTGATGATCCGGATATTCTCCATTTCCAGCAGCCCTCGATGGGCACCGATCACATTGAGAAAATCAGCAACACTGCCCCCTTCTTTCAGATACAGCACCCAGTGCGCTTTTCTATGAATGAGATTGGATTTAATTCCAAAATCATTCAATATTTCTTTGATGCTTTCCAACAAGGCGCACTGCTCGATATTTCCGGTTAGACTGCGGTCGTTCGTTTTACTTTGAATCGCGGTTTTCTTGCCCACCAGTTCAAGATGGTAGGTTTTTTCCGGGTTGGACACGGAACCGCAACCTAAAAAAGCCCCACGGATATATGCTTTTGTCTGCGTTGCCTGTTTTTTAAACTTTTCCGGTACCTGATTGGCAAAAAAAGCCTGACCCAGATTGTTAAAGCTCAAGATTTCACAGTCGCCAAGTATTCTTTTCGCCATCTTCGGATCTTCAATGAGGACATTGTAAGCACGATGTTCTTTAAATTTTTTTGTTTTCTCGATCTTGATTTTCGGTTTTGTTTGAAACAGCCCTTTGATGAGCTGGTATGTCCGGGCGGCCACCGAGGGGTTTTCGGTTTTTATGCTGATGCTCATGTCACCCGCCACATCCACGATAATGGTTGCGACGGCTCCGATGATCCCCGACAATTCAGCTTGCCGGGAGGCTTTGGAACCGAATGGGAGCTTGGAAATATCTTTTTTTAAAATCGCTGAAAATGTCACTGGTTCACCATTTCTTTCGTAAGAAGCTGTTCCTGTTCGCCCGTGGACGTTTGTTTGCATGATCGGCATTTCGGGCGATTGGGAATCGCCCCTACGGTATTATGCTTGACGTTATTTTAAGCATTTCGGGCGATTGGAAATCGCCCCTACGGTATCATGCCTGACGTTATTTTAAGCATTTCGGGCGATTGGGAATCGCCCCTACGGTATCATGCCTGACGTTATTTTAAGCATTTCGGGCGATTGGGAATCGTCCCTACGGTATCATGCCTGACGTTATTTTAAGCATTTCGGGCGATTGGGAATCGCCCCTACGTATTATGCTTGACGTTATTTTAAGCATTTCTAGCGATTGGGAATCGCCCCTACGGTATCATGCCTGACGTTGTTTCAAGAATTCCGTAGGGGCGATCAGTGATCGCCCGAAAAGCATCGTGCCTAACCTTACCTTAAATAGGTTTCGAAAATTCGTTTTGCCAGCAAATCGGCATCATGACGAACATAGCCGTTTTCCATCGTCACATAATCATCGAGAATATATTCATAGCCATTTATGGGGTTTCCTATTTGGACAACATTGGCATCGTATTTATTGTATTTTTCTTCGATACTTCTGGGCAGTGTGCCTTTATTGGCCACCACATAATCGAAAAGATGTCCTTCATTCTGATCCATGTGGGCTTCGATGGCCCGGATATGGTCTTCCTGGGTGTAACCGCTGGTTTCTCCCGGCTGGGTCATGATGTTGCCGATATAAAAACGCTTGGCCCGGCTGTCAAAAATCGTTCGTGCCACATCTTTAATCAGCAGGTTGGGAATGATGCTGGTGTAAAGACTTCCGGGTCCGATGATGATCAAATCCGCATTGCGGATGGCTTCAATGGTTTCCGGCAGGGGGCGCGTTTCTTGATTCTTTAAAAAAAGCTGCACAACGCCGCTATTTTGCTCCAACACGGCCGCTGGAATAGCGGACTCCCCTTCAATGATCTCACCGTTTTCCAGCGATGCCATCAAAACCATTTCCGATAGGGTGACCGGCAGTACTTCGCCTTTTATTTGAAGCACATCTGATGTTCGTCGCACGGCATCGTAAAAATCGTTGCTGATACCATTCATCGCCGCCAGGAACAGGTTGCCGAAGCTCTGCCCCTCCATGCTTCCGCCTTCAAAGCGGTAGTTAAACAGTTCCTGCATGACATTTTCATCATCGGCCAGGGCTAGAATACAGCTGCGGATATCGCCGGGGGGCAGAATCCCCAGATTTTCTCTGAGCATGCCTGAACCGCCGCCATCATCCCCAACAGTAACGATGGCCGTCAGCTTGTCGGTATATTTTTTCAATCCCCTGAGGATCACGGATAAGCCGGTCCCGCCGCCAATGGCGACAACTCTCGGGTTTCTCACTTTTACTATATCTTTCAGGGTAAACTCTCTGATATATTCTTTCATATCCATTGAATCACTTCCTTTATATTATTCGTTTTAATTTTCCTGTTTATTTCTTTTAATGTCCCGATGGTTGAGACTGGTTTCGTAACCTTTTTCTTTAAGGGCGGCATCCAACAGATACGCATAAGTTACCGATCGATGCTGGCCGCCGGTGCAGCCAATGGCAATTTCGACGGTATTTTTCGAAACTTTTGTGAATTGGGGAATGACAAACTCCAGCAAATCTAATAATTTGTCATAAAATATTTTTGCTTCTGGAAAAGACATGACATAGTCTCTCACATCCTGATCTTCTCCTGATAACTCTCTCAGCTCTGGTTTATAAAAGGGATTGGGCAGGAAGCGGACATCAAAAACATAATCCGCCCCCACGGGGCTGGCATACTTATATCCAAAGGAATAAATATTGACTCTTGGCATGGTGTTTTCTTCGCCCTTTTTTATGAGTGCGCGGAGTTTCCCTTTGAGCTCGCCAACTTTTATGTCGGAGGTATCAATCACTTCGTCAGCAATTTCTCGCAGCGGTTCCAGGGTTTTTCTTTCCTTTTGAATGGCTTCCAGTAAATTGCCGGAACGGTCCGCTAACGGATGATTTCGTCGGGTTTCCTGATACCGGGATACCAGCACCTCGTTTCGGGCATCCAAGAAGAAAAGCTCCGCTTCGTTTTTCAGCTCTTTGTAAGCGGAAAGGGGCGAGTCTTCTCGTGATGAAAACACGTCGCCGCGAATGTCGGTTACCAGAGCAATATTTTCAATACCGGTGGCGGATTGCTGGCAGAGGTTGATAAAAGTCACGATGAGTTGGGGGGGCAGGTTGTCGATACAGAAGAATCCGAGATCCTCGAGTATTTCGATTGCCTGGGACTTTCCTGCTCCTGACATACCTGTAATGATAATAATTTTCATGACTTTTTCCTCTTTTCTAATCTTAATCGATAATAAACGTTCGTTTCTGGGCAAGACAATTGTTAATCTGCGTTTTTTGTGAAACCCGTCTGGAGACAATGGTAAATCGTTGACTGCTGTATGATCGGACAGGCTGAGGCCTGTTCGCCATGATGCAGAACAACTGATGTTACGATTGTCTCCAGACTTACTTCTACAGCGACTCGCTAAGCTTCAATGTTGATGATCCGATCCAGGGGGATGTTGGCTTTTTCCAGCATTTCCGGGACGGCTCGCATATCGCCTAAGGCATGGATATTGTGAGCGTCGCTGTTGACGGCAAAATCGACCTCATATTTCATGGCAATTTTAATTTCTTCGGCGCTTAAATGATCATGTCGGGGATTGATCTCTAAAATGACGCCATTCTCCGCTGCGGCTTTCGCCACGGCATCGATATCGATGGGCATTTTGTCCCCGGGATGGGTGATCAGTTTAATTTCCCGGCGTTCGATCATTTTTATATAGGATCGGGTATTCATCTCGATCACATATTTTCGCAGAAACGGCAGCACCCGGGCGGCGTAATTGGGAATGGAAAAGCGAAATATATCTTCGATCGTGGCCGGGATGTAACCGTAATGATATCCGGCTAAAATCCAGTCGCAGTAAATTCGCTCTTCTTCACCAATATCAATATCCCCGTTGGCGCCAATGATGTTGGATTCCACTGACAGATAGATTTCGATGTCGTCGTATTTTTTATTGAGAGCGTCGATTTCGGCCCGCATTTTGGCAAAGTTCTTTTTTCGCACCCCAAAAAACGGATGACTTCGGCCATGGTCGGAAATGGTGATGGCTTTTAAACCAATCTTCCGACCCTGCTGCACCATCTCTTCAATGGAGTTTTTTCCGTGGCTCCAGGTTGTATGGGTGTGCATATCGTGTGTTATTTTCATTTTTTTCCTTAATCGTCATTATTATAAACATCTTGTTTTCGGTTCATTTGCCTTTATTTGCATACGCTTTTTTAGGGCTTGTGTGCCTTTTGTTTGCATACGCTTTTTTAGGGCTTGTAGGGGCGATCCATGATCGCCCGTTGACGTTTGTATTCTATTCTAACGTTTGCGGGCCGGCAAGGCCAGCCCCTACAGTTGATACACTATAATTAGGGTTCGCCGATGACAATCACTTCGGTTTTTAAATCAACCCCGAATTTCTGATGCACCCCTGTCTGAATAAGGGTGATGAGCGCCAGGATGTCATCGGCGGTGGCATCGCCCTTGTTGATGACAAAACCGCTGTGCTTTTCCGACACCTGGGCTCCTCCAAACGATCGGCCTTTGAAGCCGGCATCCTGAACCAGTTTCCCGGCAAAATAGCCTTCGGGCCGTCTGAAGGTACTGCCGGCGCTGGGGTATTCCAGGGGCTGTTTGTTTTGTCTTCTGGTATTGAGATCCAGCATTTTATCTTTAATCGCCTGATAATCGCCTTTTTTTAATTGCAGACTGACACTCACCAAAACCCATGGATGTTTTTGAAGCACCGAACTGCGATACCCAAATTCACATGCTTCGCCAGGCAGGGTTTTAAAAACGCCGTTTTCGGTCAGGACTTCGATACTCTGAACAATATTTTTCATCTCGCCGTCGTAGGCACCGGCATTCATCGTGACGGCTCCTCCCAGGCTTCCCGGAATCCCGGATGCAAACTCCAACCCGGTCAACTTTTCTTCCAAGGCGAACTCTGCTAAATCTTTGAGGCTGATTCCCGCTTCCGCACGCATGATTTTGCCTTCTGCACTGACCTTGTTAAGTGCTTTAGTTTTGATGATGATCCCCCGAAAACCTCCGTCTCGGACAATCAGATTGCTGCCATTTCCCATAATGTAAAACGGCTTACCGCCTTCTCGGCAGATGGCCAGGACCTTTTGCAGTTCTTCTTTTGTTTGAGGCATTAAGAGCAGATCTGCCGGTCCGCCTACTTTAAACGAGGTGTGATTTTTCATGGGTTCATTTTCTTTTATATATTCTGATGCCATCACGGCTTTGAGTTTATTCAAAATTGTTTCCATATTTCTATTTTATCCTTACTTCGTCTTAATTAATACTGTTTTATCATAACATTATTTATTAAGATTCGCCATAAAAAAAGGCCCATAAATGGGCTTTTTAAGAATCTTTTATCTAATTTTCTGCATCTTTTTACTCGGCCACGGCACAGACGGTGGCAACCACAACTTTTTTTGCACCGGCTTCCAGCAGTGTTGCAGCGGCTTCGGATAACGTGGCGCCGGTGGTAAGCACATCATCCACGAGTAAAATCGTTTTTCCCTGAATTTCTTCGATGTTTTCGGCACAGAAGGCTCCGGTTAGATTCACGAGCCGCTGTTCTCGTCCCTGACCCATTTGGTGAGGGGTGTCCCGGATTCGTCTTAAATACTGCGGACCGAGGAGCGGAGACAGCGGAATCAATCCTGCCAGAATACCCTGAGTTATTCTTTCGCTCTGATTGTAGCCTCTTTCCTCCCGGCGATTGGGGTGCAGTGGAACCGGGATGATGATGTCTATTTCTTTTCCCCATTCACACTGGGCGATGGCTTTTCCCATTCGGGTGCCAACCCAGATTCCGAGATTTGGCCGGTCTTTGAATTTTATGGCATGGACCAAAGTTTTTCCTGAATCTTCATAACGCAGGAAGGCATACCCTCCTGCAAAAGGAAGGTTTTGTTTTGAACAAATTGAACATAATTTTCGGTTGGATCTGAATATCGGCCGTCCGCAGCGCTGGCAGGAGGGATTGTTTATTTTCGGAAGTTCCTCATCGCATTGGCGGCAGAGAAAATTGTCCGTCACAAAAAGAACCTTGCCGCAGATGGGGCAGGTTCCGTTTTTTAGAAACAGGTTGTTTTCGAGAAAAGTCATCAGCCATTCTTTGATGCCCATGGTCACCTCCTGAGAATTAAATATTTTGCATATTTGTCCGTAGCGGTGATCCCCGTTAACCTGTAGGGGCGATCCATGATCGCCCGCAAGCGTTCGCTTCAATTCCTAACGGTTCGGGCGATTGGGAATCGCCCCTACGAGATAATGTTCAATTTGATTGTATATTATGTATTTTGCATATTCGTCCGTAGAGGTGATCCCCGTTAACCTGTAGGGGCGATCCATGATCGCCCGCAAACGTTCGCTTCAATTCCTAACGGTTCGGGCGATTGGGAATCGCCCCTACAAGATAATGTTCAATTTAATTGTATATTATATATTTGGCATATTCGTCCGTAGAGGCGATCCCCGTTAACCTGTAGGGGCGATCCATGATCGCCCGCAAGCGTTCGCTTCAATTCCTAACGGTTCGGGCGATTGGGAATCGCCCCTACGAGATAATGTTCAATTTGATTGTATATTATGTATTTTGCATATTCGTCCGTAGAGGTGATCCCCGTTAACCTGTAGGGGCGATCCATGATCGCCCGCAAGCGGCTGTTTGTGAATTATTCTATCCCCACTAGGTAATATCGATCATTCTGCCATTTCAATGGATTCATCTGAATATAACGGACTATCTCGTAATAATCGTTTTCATTTCTAATTATATGGTCATAGAATGATTTCTGCCAGACCGGAAAGCCCGCTTTTCTTGTCACCAATCCTTTTGTCTGTTGAATAATCTTTGAAATGGATGTCTCGGCATTTTTATTGATACTTATCAATAAGTGTATATGGTTTGGCATAATGACATAGTTTTCAATGTTGACCCCACTATAAGATTTTTCAATATTGCCAATAGACATCAATACTATGTCTCCTATTTCCGATAATACAAATGAATTGTCTTCTTCTATTATAATACAGTCTTTATCACATAACACTTGTTTCCGATCATTCGTGCAGATCGTGATGAAATAGTAACCATTTTGTATGTAATTGTATTTTTCCAGCCTAATCCGTTTTCTTTTTTGAAGTTCCATTATCTCTCTCATTTCTTGACGAATTATATTCCATCATAAGCGTTGGGAGTTATTGGGGTAGGATTGGTGATTGACTTTTCGGGCGATTGATAATCGCCCCTACAGGATGATGCTCAAGTTAATTGTATATTATGTATTTTAAATACCTGTAGAGGCGATCCATGTTCGCCCGATAGCGTTTGTTTTGTTGCCCAACGTTGCGGGCGATTGGGAATCGCCCCTACGGGATGATGCTCAAGTTAATTGTATATTATGTATTTTAAATACCTGTAGAGGCGATCCATGTTCGCCCGATAGCGTTTGTTTTGTTGCCCAACGTTGCGGGCGATTGGGAATCGCCCCTACAGGATGATGCTCAAGTTAATTGTATATTATGTATTTTAAATACCCATAGGGGCGATCCATGTTCGCCCGCAATGAGATGGGTTGTGTAACTGTGGTATTACAGCATTGGATTGTTGAGGTAGTTGACGATACGTTCCCGGAGGGCGGTCTGACGGTCCTGGGATTCGGCTGATTTGATCATTTGTCGAAAAACATACTGGTTTCCCATGAGAACAAGCATTTTTTTCGCCCGGGTGACGGCGGTGTAGAGCAGTTTGCGATTGAGAAACAACGGTGGTCCGCCGACAATGGGCATGACGACAACCGGGAACTCACTGCCCTGGCTTTTGTGAACAGTCATGGCATAAGCATGGGTGATCTCATCCATTTGGTCAAAATCGTAAACGATCCGCTTCCCGTCGTTGAATAGGATCGTGAAAGATTTATTCCGATCGCTGATTTCTTCCAGCGTTCCGATATCGCCGTTGTAAATGCCTTCGCCCTGTTCAAAACCAATGGTATCTTCCCATTTCAGGCGATAATTATTTTTAATCTGCATGACCTTATCCCCTTCCCGATAAATAACCGTCCCAAATTCGCGCTGGGCACAGTTATCTCGGGCCGGATTCAGTACGGCCTGAAGTTCTTTGTTGAGGTTGATCACCCCAACCTTACCGTTTTTCATGGGCGAGATGACCTGAATATCCTGAATGCTGTCAAACCCTTTGGCGATGGGGAGGTTTTCGGTGACAATTTTCAATATATCACGCAGCAGTTTATCGCCATCATTTTTATTTAAAAATAAGAAGTCACTGTCATTGTTGATATCCGGCATGTTTCCCTGGTTAATTTCAAAGGCATTGACGGATATCATACTTTCTTCGGACTGGCGATAAATTCGTTCCAGACTTAACACTTTGATGGCTCCGCTTTCGATGATATCTTTCAGCACATTGCCCGGTCCAACGGATGGCAGCTGATCAGCATCGCCGACCATGATTAACCGGGTTCCCGGTTGAATGGCCATCAGCAAACTGTTCATCAGGACAATATCAATCATTGAGGATTCATCCACAATAATCGCATCCGCCTCGAGGGGATCGCTTTCGTCTTTGCTGAAACTTGGGAAGTCGTCATTTTCACTGTATTCATATTCCAGCAGGCGGTGAATGGTTTTTGCCTCATGGCCGGTGGTTTCCGTGATGCGTTTGGCGGCGCGGCCGGTTGGCGCGGATAAAACGGTTTTCAGACCCAGATCTTTGAAGATGCGGACGATTCCGTTAATAATAGTGGTCTTACCGGTACCCGGTCCGCCGGTTATTACGATGACGCCATTTTCCACCGCCGCGGCAATCGCCTCGCGCTGTTTATTGTCCAGTATGATTGACATGTCTTTTTCATATTCTTCTATTTTTTTATCGATATTAACATCGGGGATCTTGTACTTGCTCTGGCTGATTCTTGCCATGATCAGAGCCACATTATCCTCGGCTTCATAGAGGTTTCGCGGATAATAAACGCGCTGGTCGTTGACTTCTTCCTGAATGATTCTGCCGAGCAGAACAAGTTCACCTAGTTGATTGACAACCTCGTCTTCATCCACTCCTAAAATCTTGCAGCTGGTTTTGACTAGTTCGTTTTCGGTCATAAAGGTGTTTCCGCGGTTATAACATTCACCTAGTGAATAATTAATTCCGGCCAGAATACGCCCCGGACTGCTTCGTTCAAATCCCAACTGGCTGGCAATCTGGTCAGCAATTTTAAAGCCGATTCCACGGATATCCTCGATCATCTGATAGGGATTATTCAGCAGCACCGAAATGGTATCGGATTTATAGGTCTTATACAGCTTCATGGCCCAGGATGCCGATATTCCGTAATCCTGGATTTGGATCATGATCTGCCTGACCTCCCGTTGTTCATAATAGACTTCTTTGATTCCTTCCAGGGTTTTTTTCCCGATCCCTTTTATTTCAGAGAGACGATCCGGATGGTTATCCAGGATATCCAGGGTTTCTTCGCCGAAGCGTTCCACTATGGCTTTAGCGGTCTTTTCGCCAATTCCCGGCAGGATCCCCGATGCCAGATACCGGGTGATCCCTTCTGCGGAAGTGGGTATTTCCATGGCATAAGTTTCCATGGTAAATTGATCCCCATAATTTTTATGCTCGGTCCAGTAGCCGGTTAGTTTTAGATACTCACCGTGATTCAATTCGTCGAAATTCCCGACCACGGTGACCAGATCCCCGTCGATGTCAAAATGAGCCACGGTGTAGCCGTTACTGCTGTTTCTAAAGACGATGTGCTCCACCGTTCCCTTAATGGTTTCCATTTTTCGCTCCTGTTAGTTGATAATTAGTAGTTTAATTATATCATAAATACCGCCATTATGCTTATTTTTGGCAGGAATCAATTTTGCTTTGTAGGGGCGATTCCCAATCGCCCGCAACGTCAATGTTAAATCGAACGACAGTGCCAAGCCATACGCCAACGGGCGATCACGGATCGCCCCTACAGGGGGAGGCGATCAATGTGTATCATCATTTCGTAGGGGCGATTCCTAATCGCCCGCAACGTCAATGTTAAATCAAACGACAGTGCCAAGCCATACGCCAACGGGCGATCACGGATCGCCCCTACGGGATAATATTTTTGCAACGCAAAAAAGGCCCATTATTGGGCCTTTTTTTGTTTAAGCTATTAAACAGTTTATATTATAACTGTTCTTAGTACAATTTTGGTTTTTGGGAATAGGTGGTATGAAGAATATGATGTGCTTTGTGACTGTTTGGTTCTTCTAAATATTCTTCGTACAGACGAATAACGGATGGATTCTGATGTGATTTACGAATCGTTTTGTTCGCATCTTCGGTATACAGAGCTTTTGCTCTTTCGACCCGAATATCAATATCCATTTTTTCTTTTGCAGCAACGATTGGCTGACCGCCACCGTTTACGCAACCGCCTGGGCATGCCATTAATTCGATGAAATGAACATCTTTTAATTCGCCGGCTTTTAATTGATCCATGACTATTTTTAAATTGCTTCCGCCATGAGCCATCAAAACATTAACGGTCAAGTCTGGTGTTACTTGAACACTTGCTCGTTTAATGCCTTCGACACCACGAACTGCGACATAATCGATTTCCTGGATGTCTTTTTTGTTCAGGACATCGGCAACGGTTCTAACTGCCGCTTCCATAACACCACCGGTAGCACCAAAGATAACAGCGGCACCTGTGGAATCGCCATAGTAACTGTCAAAATCTTCATCAGGAAGTCTGTTGAACATAATTCGAGATGATTTAATCATACGTGCTAATTCTCGTGTTGTAATAGAGATATCAACATCTTGATTTCCATCAACATTTAATTCTTCACGTTGAACTTCATATTTTTTAGCGGTACAAGGCATTACGGAAACAACAACCATGTCTTTAGGATCAATCTTGTTTGTTTCGGCATAATGACTCTTCAATAATGCACCGGTCATGTTCTGTGGTGATTTACAGCTTGACAGATTTGGAATTGCTTCTGGATAGTAGGTTTCAATGTATTTAATCCAACCTGGTGAGCAGGATGTGATCATTGGCAGAACACCGCCATTAGTCAAACGACCAATGAGTTCTGTTCCTTCTTCCATGATGGTAACATCAGCGCCGAAATCGGTATCGAATACTTTATCAAAGCCCAGTCTTCTTAACGCTGCTGCCATTTTACCGGTAACAGGTGTTCCCATTGGATATCCAAATTCTTCGCCTAAAGCGGCACGAACAGCTGGTGCTGTTTCAACAATAACCGTTTTAGTTGGATCATTGATGGCATCCCAAACATCCTGGATGTTTGATTTTTCTTTTAATGCGCCAACTGGGCAATTGATGATACATTGACCACAATTGATACAGCCAACTTCTGCTAAAGATCTTCCGAATACTGGTTGAACTTGAGAAGTAAATCCACGACCGACAGCGCCAAGTACGCCAACAGCCTGAACTTTTGTACACACTGCAGCACAACGCTTGCAAAGAATACATTTTGTTTCGTCTCTGATGATCGATGTTGATAAATCATCAATTGTATGACCTGATTTTTCTCCCTGGAAAGGAATATCATGGACATCAAGTTCATTAGCCAATGCTTGAAGTTCGCAGTTTTCACTACGTACACAAGTTGTACATTCTCTGTTATGATCGGACAGAATTAATGACAGGTTTACTTTTCTTGCTTTTTGCACTTTTGGTGAGTTCGTTAAAACTTCAATCCCATTGGCAACTGGATAAACACATGCTGCCTGCAATGCTTTTGCTCCTGCAATTTCAACCAGACACATACGACACGCACCAATTTCATTTATGCCTTTTAAATAGCAAAGTGTTGGGATGTCAATGTCTTTCAATCGAGCTGCTTCTAATATGGTTGTTCCTTCTGGAACAGTTATTTCCTGACCGTTTATTTTAAAAGTAATATCATTCATTTCCTCAATAACCCCCTCATCAAGCCTTTGATATTGAGCCAAATGGACAGGCTTCAATACAAGTACCACATTTTATACATTTTTCGGTATCAATAACATGTGGTTTCTTCTTTTCGCCAGAAATAGCATCCACTGGACACTTCTTAGCACAGATGCCACACCCTTTACATGTTTCTTCATTAATTTTGAAATCAAGAAGAGCTTTACAAACGCCGGCAGGACATTTTTTATCTCTGATATGCGCTTCATATTCATCTCTAAAGAAGTGAATCGTTGAAAGAACAGGGTTTGGAGCAGTTTGTCCCAATCCACAAAGAGCTGAGGATTTGATTCCTTCTGCTAATTCCTGTAATTTCTCAATATCGCCTTCTTGTCCTTTGCCACCGCAGATATCTTCAAGAATTTCAAGCATTCTCTTGGTACCGATACGGCATGGTGGGCATTTTCCGCAGGATTCGTCCTGTGTAAATTCAAGGAAGAAATGAGCGATATCAACCATACAGTTGTCTTCATCCATTACAATCAATCCACCGGAACCCATCATAGAGCCGGCTGCGATGAGGTTATCATAGTCAATTTTGGTATCCAGTAATGATGCTGGTAAACAGCCGCCTGATGGACCACCAGTTTGTGCTGCTTTGAATTCTTTACCGTTTGGAATACCACCACCGATTTCATAAATGATCTCGCGAAGTGTTGTTCCCATTGGGATTTCCAATAAACCGGTATTGTTGATTTTTCCGCCTAATGCGAATACTTTTGTTCCTTTTGATTTTTCAGTTCCAACTGAAGCAAACCATGCTGCCCCGTTTAAAATAATCTTTGGAATATTTGCATAGGTTTCAACGTTATTAAGAACAGTTGGTCTTTCAAATAAACCTTTGTTTGCTGGGAATGGCGGACGAGGACGAGGTTCGCCACGTTTACCTTCGACAGAATTCATTAGTGCTGTTTCTTCACCGCATACAAAAGCACCGGCGCCTAAACGAATTTCTAAATCAAAGCAGAAATCTGTTCCGAAAACATTGTTTCCGAGAATACCGTATTCTTTTGCTTCATCGATTGCAATTTGCAGACGATGAACAGCAATTGGATATTCAGCCCGAACATATACGTAACCTTTTTGTGCTCCTACTGCATAACCGGCAATCGACATAGCTTCAACGATTGCATGGGGATCGCCCTCTAAAACAGAACGGTCCATGAATGCGCCGGGATCTCCTTCATCAGCATTACAGGCAACATATTTAACACCATCTGGTGATACGGCATTATGTGCAAATTGCCATTTAAGACCGGTTGGGAATCCTCCGCCCCCACGACCACGAAGTCCTGAAGCTTTTACTTCATCAATAACTTCCTGCGCTGTCATGGTTGTCAATACTTTTTCAAGGGCTAAATAACCATCAAAGCCAATGTATTCATCAATGTCTTCTGGGTTAATAACACCACAGTTTGCCAAAGCAATACGTCTTTGTTTTTTGAAGAATCCTAATTCGCTGATCGATAATGGATGATGTCCATCGCCTTTTTCAGTGTAAACAAGTCGGTCCAGGACACGACCTTTGACAAGATGTTCTTCAACCATTTCGGCAATATCTTCTATTGCAACACGACTATAGAATGTACCTTCTGGGTAAACTATTACAACCGGGCCCAATTCACACAGACCAAAACAGCCTGTTTGAATGACTTCGATTTCATCGAGTATATCATGCTTTACGCATTCTTTTTTTAATTCTTGTACCAATGTAACGGAACCAGAGGAAGTACATCCTGTGCCACCACAAATCAGTATCTGCGAACGTTTATATGCCATCTGCTCTTCTCCTCCTCAATTAAGCCTTAACCGTTGTATCGATGACTTTGCCATCAACAACAGTCATGGTATATTCAGTTACAACATTACCTTTTACCAAATGCTCTTCAATGACTTTTGCAACCTTTTCCGGTGTCATATGAACATAGGTTACTTTTTCATCATTTGAATCATAAACTTCAACGATTGGTTCAAGTTTACACATTCCGATACATCCAGTTTGTGCAACGGTTACATCGACTAGGTTTTTAGCTTGTACTTCTTCCATCAGCTTAACCATAACAGGACGTGCTCCGGCAGCAATTCCGCAGGTTGCCATTCCAACAACGACGCGATAGCCGTTTTTGCCATGTCTTAAGTTTATTTCGTTTAATTTTTTTTCTCGAATCGCTTTTAATTCAGCTAGGGACTTTGCCATATTATTCTTCCTCCATAATTTCTTCAAGACCATCTCGTATAAACTCTCTTATCCAATGAAGGATATCCGGTTCATTTAACGATGTAACTTCTAAGGTCTCTTTAATTTCACGTGTATTAAAAACAAATGAACGGTTATTGTAGTTGTGTTCATAAATGAGGTCCGTCTCTTCGAAGGACATTACCATCGTAACCACCGTATCCGGCATGTTTCCAAGCGGAACACGATCAATATGATCTCTCATAAAACTAGCAACCACCTTTGTCCCAACCCCAAGCTCTGAGCTTATCTCAAAGTAACCACCGCACGTTTCCGCTGCAGCTTTAAACAGAGATAAACCGAGTCCAACTTTTCTGGTGGTTCTGGTTGTCACAAAAGGATCGGTGACGTTTTGAAGTTTTTCAGCCGAAATACCACATCCATCATCTTCAATGGTAATGGTAAATTCATTTTTTGCTATTGATTCAAAAATCGTCAGATTGACAAGTTTGGCATTCGCTCTGATGGAATTTTGTGTAACATCTAAAATGTGAAGAGATAGCTCTTTCATTTTTATTAATTAAATTTCTCTAAAACAGCAGGAACTTCATTAATAGTCATACGACCGAATACTTCTTCATTAACCATCATTACTGGGGCTAAACCGCAAGCGCCTACACAACGTGTAGCATCAACCGAGTATTTTCCATCTTCAGTTGTTTCGCCAACAATTGTGCCAAGAATATTATTGACTTTGTCCATAACTCCTTGTGATCCACGTACATAACAGGCCGTTCCTAAGCAGACACTAATTTTATATTTACCTTTTGGTTTAAGGGTAAACTGAGAATAAAATGTTGCCACACCATAAACTTCTGTCAAGGGAATATCCAATTCATCTGCAATGGTACTTTGTAGTTCAATTGGCAAATAGCCGTACTTGGTTTGTGTGTCCTGCAGAATCTGCATTAAACAACCCGGTACTTCTTTGTGTTCGGCTACGATTGCCTTTACTACATCCAAATTTTCAACTGGTATTAATTCAGCCAATTTTCAAACCTCCTAATTAAATCATGCAAACCTTTACGCTTTGATTGCATATATTCTAACGAAGTCATTATAACACAAAATAATCCGTTAGCGTTATATTTATAGCAGATAACATTTTGCCCAATATTTTAAAAATAAACGTTAATTAATGGTCTTTTTTGGATAAATATTCTACCTCTTTTACCGTTTTTGCAGAAAAAGTGTAATTATTCTTCATAAAAAAACAGATTCACTTAATTTGAACCTGTTTTTTTATCATATTCTCTTTTTCTTTATCGGAAGCTCATTTTATCCAAGATAACGAATTAATGTCTGCCGCTGCATATCTTCCAGCTCTAAAAAATAAATCCGCTCCGCCATGTCTTCCAGCTGATGAGCATCGGAACCATGAATGAACTGATAGGTTCTGAAGAACTGATAATTTTTCAGAACATTTTCGACGGTTTCATTTTTTGAAATCTCACAGGTTTTTATATCTAATTCGGGCGGAATGAATCCCAGCGATGCAATAATACTGTAAGATTTTCGATCAATATGGGCTGGCACAAGCACCCCGCCAATACTTGTAACCATATCCCAGAGTTTGTCAATCCCAATATCGGTGGCTGAAATAAGCAGCTTATCGACTTCACCGATGATAACGTCATTTTCATCCATGATATATTGAGGGCCAAACAGCGCTTTTCTATTCATTACTTCGGGGAGATGTTGGTATAGAATTTCATCCAGTTCCATGGCGCCTTCCAGGGTCGGAAAATATGCCAAAATATGGGCTTCTTCCTTGGTTGTAACCTCAATTCCGGGAAGCATACAGATTCCTTCGCCAGCTTCTTTGGCGACCGCTAAAATCGCCGGCAAATTCTTGCCGGAATTATGATCCGTTACCGCAATGAAGTCGATTTCTTTTAAAAGTGCCATGTTTACAATATTGTTCGGTGTCATTTCCGCTTCTCCACAGGGGGATAAGGCGGAATGAATATGTAGATCAATGGCTACCTTATCCATTTTAAACGCCGGCGTTTCCTAAAATTTTGCAGACTTCGTAGGCGTTTAAACCCGTTGTGATCACGGGAATATCTTCTATGATCGCTCTTTCCAGGGTGCTCTCTTCAACCTCTGCGCCTTCTGGGATGATCACACAGGCCATTTCCAGCAGCGTTGCCACAGCAATGATGTTGACATGTGTTTGAATGGTTACCCACGCGCATTCATTGCCGGCGTTTGCCATGACCCAACTTAATAGATCACCGACATAGCCGCTTTTGATTTCCCCCTCAACCCCAATCTGAGGATTGAGACATTTAAACTCGCTGTTTTTTAATAAATCGCTAACCTTCATTTATAACTCCTTTATTATATTTATATAATTTATATATCAATAACCTTTATGATTATTAGAAGCCACGTTGACGGGCGATTATAATCGCCCCTACGGTGATACATTTGCGACTGCAGTACTGACAATTGTTACATCGTGTTGGTTGCATCAGAACGGACATCTATATCCGATATATCGGGCGATCAAGGATCGCCCCTACGGTGACACTTTTATAATCTACCGGACATACATCTTTATATCTGGCGATTAATAATCGCCCCTACACTAACAATTGTCGGTACGGTTTATTTTTTACTCACTGGTTTTTCCGGTTGGATGTTCTACCTGCAAAAGTTCATTGGTTAATTGGGAAAGTTCGAGAATTCGGTCTTTTAAAACAAAGATGCAATCAATTTCTTTTGCTTTTCCGGTAACAATGTCTTCTGCCAATGCCCGGCACCCCGGAGCACCGCAGGAGCCACAATCCAAACCCGGCAGCTTACTTTCCAGCATTTCAATTTGTTTCATTTTCTCGATGGCTTTATTGATATCAGCATCTAAAGGCTCCGGATTTCTCGGTAGGATTCTTTCTTTAATATGCATCATCCCGGTGTTGTAAATATTTTTCACATACTCTTCCGACAAATGGATAATCGATTCCTGTTTTATTTGTTTTGCCCGTTCCTGAATGTACATCTTGGCGACATAATTATTTTCGACGGTTAAGCATCCCCCGACACAGCCGCCAATGCAGGCCAGGCCTTCAAAGAACTCAATGCCATCGAGTTTTCCGCATTCGATTTCTTCCAGCACACTGATGACATTTTGAATACCGTCCACATGAAGCACATTTTTGTTTTTCAAATATTCGCTTTCGCCACCTGAAACAGCCCAGCTAAAAGCCTCCGGTGTTGAATTATGGATACCTTCCTGAAGGTTACAATCATTTAAGAGCCCCGAGACATCGCTGAAAATATCTTTGATGGCAATGGCCCCGTCAATGTGGTCATATTGATCATATTCCGAGATTAAGGGATTATTCACCATCGTCGCCTTGGCCGCACAGGGAGTGATAAAGAAAATGCCGATGTCTTTATTCTGATAATCGGTTTGTTCTCGCAAACGCTTCCTGACCAATCGGGCTGTCAAGGCCATCGGTGACTTTAAGCGACAGACATTATCCGTCAGTTCCGGGAAGCGAACCTGAATCAGCTTAACGACGGCCGGACAGGCGGATGAAATAAGCGGTTTCGGATAACGCTTGGCATGATATTCGTATTTAAGCGCCCGTCCGACAATCTCGGCGCCATAAGCAACTTCTACCACTTCATCGAAACCCAGGGCCTTAATAGCCGATAAAATCCGGTCAATCGAATAGCTTGTTTTAAACTGCCCCAGAACCGCCGGCGCTGGTATCGCCACTTTATATTTATAGTCGTTTATTTTTGACAATGGATCTGTTTTTGCCAGCTTGGCCTGATGGGGGCAAATACGAATGCATTCTCCGCAATCGATGCATTTGGACTCGTTGATCCTTGCTTTTCCGCCCCGAACCCGTATCGCTCCGGTCGGGCAGTTTTTCAGGCAAGTCGTACAGCCTAAACATTTTGCCTCATCAAGATATACGGAATGAAGTAATTTATCCATTTTCTCTCCTTATTCTTATGTTTTTACAGAAAGAATTTCATTAAAATTTTTGTGCCATTGCCAACTTTTGATTCGATTTCAAAATGATCGGCATTTCTGTCCATATTGGGAAGCCCCATTCCAGCGCCAAATCCCATTCTACGCGCTTCAACGCCGGCGGTGGACCATCCTTCTGTCATGGCCAGATGAAGATCCGGAATCCCCGGGCCGCTATCCTGAATGGTCAAAATGATTTCTGTTTCTGCAACCTCCAATAAAATCGTTCCACCCCAAGAATGAATGGCTAAGTTCATTTCTCCTTCATATCCGGCGATAGAAACCTTGCGAATGATTTTACTGGAAATACCTAATTGCTGCAAGGTTTTTTTTATTTTTCGTGAGGCTCCTCCAGCTGTTTCGAAATCACCTCGCTCAACCTCAAAGGCGAGTTCATAACTCATCGAAGGTGTGCCCCCTTTAATCCATTAGCATATAACATGCCACAGGCCTCAAAAAGAATGTACTTGGTTGACATCACCAATAAGTTCATTTCCTGGGCCATTTTTATCACGTCTTCACTGGGCATCTTGTTTCTGACAAAAACAATGCTATTCATATTTGCCATATCGACCGTATTCAGAACCTGTTTATTGATAAGTCCCGTGAGCAAAACAGCATCTTCCCGGGCAAAACATAATACATCACTCATGAGATCGCAGCCAAAACCTGTGAGGACCTCGTCATCCAGATGGCTCTCTCCTGACAATACAACAGCTTCAAGAAGTTCTTGTACGCGACTTAATTTCATAAAGCATTACTCCTTCATTCGAACTCTTTTATAATTGTACCGGATTTTTCTCTGTTATTGGAATAAATTTAGGGTAATTTTTTACACGATTAAAACCATTTAAAACTTACAGCCGAATTTTGTGATAGGTTGCACCCAGAGCTTTTAAGCGATTTTCTTCATCATCGTCACAGGTAAAAAGAATAACCTGACGTTTTTTGCTGAGCCCTGCTAATAATTTGAGGGCCTGAGTTTTACGAAGTTTATCATATCGGACAAAGGGTTCATCGAGAATAAAGGGCATTTCATGATTAATGACGTCACCCATTCCATAACGGAAAGCAAAATGAACCTGATCCATTGTCCCGGCGCTTAATTGTTCGGCATTTTTGAAATCGCCGTCGCTGGGATTTACCACCCGGACCTTCATGGCTTCATCGATTTTCACCCCTTTATAACGCTGGGTAATATCTTCTAAAATGCCGCCAATGTGATCATTAAGCTCTGGTGCTGATTCCAGATGACATCCTTTTTGGATTTTGCCCAGAATTTCAAGCACCGCATTGCAGGCCTTAATTTCAATATCACAGATATCAATTTGAGCATCCAACGATTTAATGGTTTCTCTGATTTCCACCGGTAAACCAACACCATCCGTTAAGGCGCTGTTTTCGCCCTCTAAACGGGCTATTTCTTTTCCCAGGCTAAGCAGTTCATCGGATTTTGGCGAAGCCTTTTTCCAAACCACATTTCCGCCAGCTGTTTTCCCGCCGTTGACTGTTTCGAGCAGATTTTTTAATAATCGCAGATTCCCATTAAACTGAATTTTCATTTCTTCCAGGCGCTGGGCTTTTTCACAGCCGTCGGCATAATCTTCAACGCTGTCGACATCGTACAGGGCCAACTTGTTGTCCAGTTCTTTCATAATACTGCGGCGCTGTTCAAAAAGAACTTCATACCCGGCCTGATGTCGGGATAATTGAACGGTTATCAATTCACCTTCGTTTTTCATTTGTTCGAGTTCGTTTTGCGTTCGGGCAGCCTTTTTATAAAAGGTTTCAAAGCTTTCCAGATCTTTGACGCCATACTTTTTCAGTATATCGTGTTGAACCGGTTTCAATATTCGCGCCTGTTTTATTTTTCGCTTTTTGATCGTCTCGGCGACGCCAAACACGGAGCCAATCACACCCCCGACAATCAGCAGCAGTCCAAAGATCAGCAAACTATTTTCCAAACTCTGTTTTATCGGCAAAAGACTCAAAAACGACATTTCCGTCAGTCCAATTCCTAAAAGTGTCAGGATGACTGAAACAACGCTGATGACAATATTGGATTTGTTTTTGACCTCATCCGCACAATGTTGTTGTTTTTTAAAGGCATCATAGTCCTCATTGATTCGCTCCCAGGTGTGCCCCCCCATGGTCAGGCGTTTTGCTTCTTCTTTTTTGCGGATATTTTTAAGGTTTTCACGTGAATCACTGACCTGTTTTTCAATGTAATCCATTTGATCGCTGAATCGCTCACTCTGTCCGCGAATCGCTTTCAAACCTTCTAAGTTTTTATAATTAAAATCTTTGTACCCTTCGCCCACTTCGATTTTTTCTGCCAGTAGACTATTTTCTTTTTCGAGCTCGGTAATTTTCTCGTAAGACTCCAGAAGTTCTTTTTTGCGGTTGACGACGGATTCCTGGGTAAGATAATCATTTTCCGCTTCAATACGTTTCATTTGTTTCTGATAGAGGGTTATTTTTTCCTGATTTTCCGCTACCTTCGCATAGGCTTCTTCCGCCTCTTTGAGGACCAGCAAAAGCTCGTCACGTTCACGTATTGCGGCGCCAACTCGAGACTTGCTTTGACCTGACCGGCCAATATTTTTCTTTTTTTCTTCCAGCCATTGGGCAATTCCTTTGAAATTCATCTCAATGCCGCTGGTGTTTTGCATTTCTAAATAAGAATCTCTCATTTCATCCTGCGCGCCGGATTCGGTATCAGAAGAAAGTTGCCGCATGTTAATGGTATTGTTGTAGATCCCCGATGTCATTCCCAGCTTACCCAGAGGCAAATGCTGACGAATCACCCCATCGTATTTAAATTCATCGCTGATGTCTTCACCGGTGATGTTGTCAAATATCTTCAAGCTGTCTTTTCCTCTTAAAAAATTCCGTTCCAAACGGATTTCACGGTCATCCACCTCATAGATTAAGGAGCCGCTGTAGTCAAACTGTTTCCATGGCAGGTATTTTTCATATTCCGTACTGTAGGTTTTCTTTTTTCGATAGGGCTTGTAAAAGCCAAAAAACATGCCTTGGATAAAGGTCTGCACCGTTGTTTTACCAGCTTCGTTGTTTCCGTAAATCAAATTGAGTCCCGGTTTGAAATCAATGGTTTTATTTTTGAATTTTCCAAACGCCTTCAGGTTCAAGGTTTTTATTTTCATTTTAAAACCCCCTCGCTCATCATGGCTTCAATGCTGTAAATGATTGCTTTCTTTTTCACTTGGGGATCTTCAATATTTCCTAACGCTTCTAGAAATTGGCCAATCGGATTGTCGCGATTCTCCTGGATCAGTTTTTCAAGATCAATATCCGGTTCCAATAGCGAGGCGTCAGTTTCGATATAATAAAAAGACTCTTCCAAATCATCGTTTATCCAATCCAGTTGTATCTCAGGATTGACATACCCCAGAAACCGCAGGCGATAATAATTCTGGAGACGATTTTCAATGGTATCGCAGCTGGTCGCTTTTTCAATGATATCATTGTATGAATCTTCCGCTGTTATTTGTATTTCAAAGGTCTCGTACCGCCGCGATGGGATGGCATAAAAGCCGCTGGACGTCGTGTACTCATTGTTGTCATAGTCCGCCTCAACCGTGGCGATTAAATAGCCCCGCTCGCCGGTTTCTCCAAAGTTAAGGGGTACCGGCGATCCGCAATAGGCTGCCCCTCCCGGGGTCATGCCCGGCTTATGAATGTGTCCCAGCGCAATATAATCAAATCCTTTATTCTCAATATAATGCAAATCAATGGGAAGATAATGGGTTTGACTCGCCACTTCTCCGTGTACCATTAAAATATTATAACGGGCATCATCTAATTTTAATGAGTTAAAGGATCTTTCCGGAAAGGCCCGGTACTCATTTTTCACCCATGACATTCCATAAATTTCGGTATTCAGTTCTTTTATATAAATGGATCTAAACACATCTTCTCTAAAAATATACACATTGTTTGACCAATCCACTTTTTTGTACGGTGAATTGTCGCCGTGATAGTCATGATTTCCGGTAATGAGAACCACCCAAGTTTTTTCCAAACCAGCAAAAGCTTCTGCTACCCTTTTTATATCCATGGTCAGGACATTGACACTATCAAACAAATCCCCAGCTATGAGAACCAGTTGTATTTCTTCTTTCCCGGCATAGGCAATCATATCGTCAAAGGCTTTCCAAAGCTCTTTTCTCTTGTTTTTGCCAAAGTAGTTACCTTGCTGCTGAAAGGTAAAGGGGCGACCTAAGTGGAAATCACCTGAATGAATAAATCTTGTAATCATCCTCTTTGCCTCCTCATCTATAAATTTTAACGCTTGTCTATCAGGTTATATATTATATCATTATTTTACCTAGGTTACATTTAATTTTTTTATATTTGAACAAACCTGTTTTTACGGGGTAACTAAAACAACCACAACAGGCTCTCTGAGCATTCAGAGAGCCTGTTGAAACGATTATATAATTTTGATAGTTTAACCTGATTTGACTTTTTTTAGTTATTATTTTAGAAAGCAGCTTTGTATATGGCAATCACATCTTCTTTAGTCGGACATTTTGGATTGCCTGGGGTACAGGCATCAGCCAGTGCCATATCCGCCAGAACGGCAAAATCTTCTTTTTTTACGCCAATTTCTTTTAATCCGGAGGGAATTCCGACGTCTTTTGAAAGTTTTTTTATGGCATCAATAGCAGCAATATTAATCTCTTTCGGTTCAAGACGGCTGATATCAACACCCATTGCAATGGCCACATCTTTTAAACGGTCCCCAACGGCATCCGCATTATAAGCGACAACATAAGGAAGCAGGATGGCATTGCAGACCCCATGTGGAAGGTCATAGAAGCCTCCCAGCTGATGAGCCATAGAGTGGACGATTCCCAATCCGCCGTTTGAGAAACCCATGCCGGTAACAAACTGTCCATAGGCCATCGTATCACGGGCATCTAAATCATCGCCATCGGCAACGGCTGTTCGTAAGCTTTTTGAAATCATTTTAATAGCTTCTATATTAAACATATCTGTAAATGGTGTAGCACCGGCGGTAGTATAGCCTTCGATTGCATGAGTCAGGGCATCCATACCGGTTGCCGCGGTTAGTGATTTCGGCATTTTCATCATCAGTACCGGATCATTAACGGCTACGGTCGCAATGCTGTTCGGATCAACGATCACCATTTTCAGTTTACGTTTTTCATCAGTTATGACATAGTTGATGGTTGCTTCACTGGCTGTTCCGGCAGTGGTATTAATCGCTACGATTGGCAGCGATTTGTTGGCTGTTTTTCCAACCCCATTATAATCGCAGATATCACCGGGATTTGTTCCCAAAATAGCGACAGCTTTTGCGGTATCCTGAGGCGAACCACCGCCGATGCTAACAAGAAAGTCGCATTCGTTATCCAATAATGCCTGGTAACCGGCGTTAACGTTGGCAACGGTCGGATTTGGTTTAACATCCGAGAATATGGCGTAAGGTATTTTTGCACTTTTCAATACATCCAGCACATCCTGTACCACACCCGTTTCAATCAAAACTTTATCTGTGACAACCAGAGCTTTTTTCACATTCATTTTTTGAATTTCAGGCACGATGAGTTCAATTGCACCTGGTCCCATAATTACGATTGGTGGAAAATAATATGTTTTTGCCATAAGAGCACCTCCAAATTTTATTCGTTTACATAATTATATGCCAAAGAACTCTTTCAAGAAATGGAATATTTTATTGGTTTGAGATACAATATTGAGACGGTTGATTACCTTCTTATAATTTCTCATCGACTATGAATAATAAACGGTTGCTTTCACCATTCTTTTCTTCTCTTTAAGAATTGTGTTATACTATCAAAAGACATTGTCTTCTTTAGACAATTGAGAATGTAACCAATGACTCTTCACTTACAAACCATACCGACAATTGTTATATCGTGTTGTTTGCCTCAAGGCGAACAGGCAATAGCCTATCCGAATTGTGCGCATACAACTGATTAACAATTGATCGGTATGGTTTGGCAATAACCTAAATTGTAATTAAAAGCGAGGTAATTCATGAAAAATATTAGTATTATCGGCTCAACCGGTTCGATCGGAACCCAGGCCCTAGAAGTTGTTTCAGCAAACAGCGACACTTTGAATGTGGTGGGCTTATCGACCAATACCAGCATCGATTTATTGGAACAGCAGATCGAAAAATTTGCTCCTCGGATTGTGTGCGTCATGAACAATGACGCTGCTCTTATTCTGGAGCAACGATTGAAAGAAAAAGGCCGTTCGGTTGAGGTGGTTACCGGTGTTGACGGACTGATCGCCGTTTCAACTGCGTCGGAAATTGAGATGCTGCTGACGGCTGTCTCCGGAATGATTGGCCTGCGGCCCACTTTGGCGGCGATCAATCAGGGCATCGATATCGCCCTGGCAAATAAGGAAACCCTGGTTGCCGGGGGGAAACTTGTCATGGATGCCGCTACCAAAATGGGTGTTTCGATCCTGCCGGTGGACAGTGAACATTGTGCGATTTTTCAGTGTCTGATGGGAAATAAACATGAGGAAATAAAACGGATCATCATTACCGCTTCCGGTGGTCCCTTCCGGGGCAAAACGGCCGAGCAGCTTCAATCGGTTACCCTTGACCAGGCGCTTAAACATCCCAACTGGTCGATGGGACAAAAGATCACCATCGATTCGGCTACTTTAATGAACAAAGGTTTGGAAGTGATTGAAGCCAAATGGCTTTTTGATTTGCCCCGAGACCAAATTGATGTGGTGGTCCATCCTCAGAGCATCATCCACTCCATGGTCGAGTTCATTGATCACTCCACGATGGCGCAATTAGGGCTGCCGGATATGGCGCTCCCGATTCAGATTGCTTTTTTCTATCCCGATCGGATTGCCAATGATCGCCAGGCTCTTGATTTCCACCTGGTTCGGGAACTTACTTTCGAGGAACCGGATCTGCACTCCTTTCCCTGCCTGCAGCTGGCCTACGATGCTCTGGATATTGGGGGATCTATGACCTGTGTGCTGAATGCCGCCAATGAAGTAGCGGTGGCAAAATTCTTGCATCAGGAAATTTGTTTTTCAGATATTCCCCGGATTAACGCCGCTGTCATGGAAAAACACGCGGCGATTGCCAACCCAACTTTGGATGATGTGCTTTCTGCGGATGCCTGGGCCAGACAGATTGCCATGGAGACAACGGTCAGCCGTTCTTGAATAATCATCGCTCCTACAATGCTTAAATTTACACTTGTTTGGGAATCGCCCCTACATTCTTGAATACCATCATGCATCATACCGTAGGGGCGATCCATGATCGCCCGAAGACGTCGATCTTTCTAACCGACGTTCCCGGGCGATTGAGAATCGCCCCTACATTTCTTGAATACCATCTCACATCATACCGTAGGGGCGATCCATGATCGTCCGAAGACGTTGATCTTTTCAACCGACGTTCCCGGGCGATTGAGAATCGCCCCTACATTTCTTGAATACCATCATGCATCATACCGTAGGGGCGATCCATGATCGCCCGAAACGTCGATCTTTTAACCGACGTCCCCGGGCGATTGAGAATCGCCCCTACAAGCCTAAATTAACATTCGTTTGGGAATCGCCCCTTTGAGCCTTAATTGGCTTTTATTTTCGTTGTCCTAAAAAAAGGCAATCTGGTTTGAAGCCGGCAGCTGGTTGAGGCAGCCCTGTTTCTCAAGGGTCTCGATGACCGCTTTGCCGACTTTGGTGCGGTTCTGCAGATCCTCCCGTGACATATAGGCCCGGACCT
Organism: Acetobacterium paludosum; assembly: GCF_008086595.1. Lineage (GTDB taxonomy): Bacteria > Bacillota > Clostridia > Eubacteriales > Eubacteriaceae > Acetobacterium > Acetobacterium paludosum. Next base: position 39,438 of record NZ_RXYA01000004.1, read on the forward strand.
GGGCCTCTTCGAAGATTCGCTGGGCGGCTTTTTCGCCAATCCCATCCAAGGCACTGAGCGGCGGCAACAAGCTATCTTCTACAATCCGGAATTTGCTGTAGTGGGATTCATACACATCCACATTTTTAAAACAATAACCTCGGCACAGCATTTCATAGACAATCTCCAGCACTGTCAGCAGACCCTTTTCCTTGTTGGAAGCTTTTATTCCCACTTCTTTAATCTGGTTCATTTTGGCGACCACGGCGCCTTTTCCCTGGGTGACCAGCTGGGCATCAAATTCACTGGCCCGGACTGAAAAATAAGTGGCGTAATAAGCCAGGGGATAATACACTTTGTACCAGGCGATTCTAAAAGCGCTGGTTACATAGGCGGCGGCATGGGCTTTCGGGAACATGTACTTGATCTTTTTACAGGAATCAATATACCATTCCGGCACCTTGCAATCGCGCATCGCTTTTTCAAATTCCGGTGTCAGTCCCTTCCCTTTTCGAACCTTTTCCATAATTGTAAAGGCAGTTTTGGCTTCCAGCCCTTTGTCAAGTAAATAGAGCATGATATCATCTCGGGTACAGATTGCTTCTTTAATCGTCACCGTTCTCTGCTTGATCAGCTCCTGGGCATTATTCAGCCACACGTCGGTGCCATGAGATAATCCGGATATCCGGATTAAATCCGCAAAAGCGGTTGGTTTGGTGTCCAGCAGCATTTCCCGGACAAAACTGGTGCCGAACTCCGGAACCCCGCAGACGCCAAGCGGCGAGTCATAATCATCGTCTTTTAAATCCAGGGCTTTGGTGGATACAAAAAGACTCATCACTTTCTCATCATCCAGCGGTATTTTTACCGGGTCGATGCCGGTTAAATCCTGCAGCATGCGGAGCATCGTGGGATCATCATGACCCAGAATATCCAGCTTCAAAAGCCGTCCACTGATGGACTCATAGGCAAAATGGGTGGTGATGGTGTCGCTTTCGGTATCATCTGCAGGATGCTGCACTGGACAGAAATCATAAATGTCTTTGTAGGTCGGAACGACCATGATTCCGCCAGGATGCTGGCCGGTTGTTTTTTTGATTCCGGCACAGCACTTGATGACCCGTTCCAACTCCGCTCGCGGCACTTTTATTTCTTTTTCATCATAATAATTTTTCACAAAACCAAAAGCCGTCTTTTCCGCAATGGTTGAAATGGTGCCGGCGCGAAAGACTTTTCCTTTGCCGAAAAGCACCTCGGTGTAGTGATGGGCCTCAGCCTGATTATCGCCGGAAAAATTGAGGTCGATATCTGGCTCTTTATCGCCTTCAAACCCCAGAAAAGTTTCAAACGGAATTTCGAACCCGTCTTTTTCCATCTTTGTTCCGCAGTGGGGGCAGTCGGCGTCTTTTAAGTCGGGTCCGACGCCAACGTCAGCCGCATTGAAAAACTCGGAATGCTGACAGTTGGGACAGCGGTAGTGAGGGGCCAGGGGGTTGACCTCGGTAATCCCGCACATTGTTGCCACAAAGGAAGAACCAACCGACCCCCGGGAGCCAACCAGATAGCCGTCCTCCATGGAATGATGCACCAGTTTCTGGGCAATCAGATAAAGCACGGAGTAGCCGTTTCCGATAATGGAATCCAGTTCGCGGTTCATCCGTTTTTCCACGATTTCCGGCAGCGGATTCCCGTAAAGTTCCTGAGTTTTGTTTTCCACCATTGCTCTGATTTCGTCATCTGATCCTTCGATCACCGGTGGAAAGGTGTCGTCCGGGATCGGCAGCACTTCGTCCATTAAAGCGGCTATTTTTCGGGGATTATCGATGACCACAGCCCGGGCGGTTTCCTCATCCAGATAGTCGAATTCATCCAGCATCTCCTGAGTATTTCGGTAATACAGGGGCGGCTGTTTATGAGCATCTTTATAGCCCTGCCCGGTAAAGAGGATTTCCCGGTAAAGCGAATCTTCTTTGTTGACAAAATGAACATCCCCGGTGGCAACCACCAGTTTATTCAGACTTTTTCCCAAATCAATGATTCGTTTGTTTAAATCTTTAAGCGCCTCCTGATCGGGAACGCTGTTGTTGTCAATCAGGAACTGGTTGTTTCCCAGAGGCTGGATTTCCAGATAATCATAGAAATTGGCGATCTGCATAATTTCGGTTTTCGATTTATTGTGCATCATCGCCGTGAATAATTCCCCCGCCTCGCAGGCTGAACCAACTAGAAAGTTTTCTCTGTTTTCCGCCAGCAACGATTTTGGGATTCGCGGCTTTTTATAAAAATAATTGAGGTGGGTCTCGGATACCAGCCGATACAAATCTTTAATTCCCGCCTGGTTTTTAGCGTAAATAATGATATGATTGGTGGGATTGATGCGGATGCTTCGTTCCTGGCTGGAAAGGCTGTTTAATGTCTGAATCGATAGGCAGCCCTTCTTTTCTGCCAGACCCATGAGTTTGACAAATACTTTTGCCGAAGCGGCGGCGTCGTCCAAGGCGCGATGATGATTCTGCATGTCTATTTTAAAATGACTGCAGAGTTTTTTCAGGGTGTGCTTGGTGATGCCGGTCAGTAGGCATCGGGACATTGCCAGGGTATCCACGGATGTGCTATCCCGCTGAATACCATATTCCGCTAAGGCCGTGTTTAAAAAGCTCATATCGAATGAGGCATTATGGGCCACTAAAATAGTTCCATCGGCAAATTCCAGAAACTGTTTCAGTGCCGCCTCTTGTTCAATCCCGTTTTCGACCATTTGATTGGTGATCCCGGTGAGCTCGGTAATAAAAGGCGGAATTTCGCAGTGGGGGTTGACTAAAGCTGTAAAACTGTCGATGATCTGTTTGTTTTTTATTTTAACAGCGGCCATTTCAATGATTTTATGGTTTCCCGGAATCAAGCCGGTTGTTTCTAAATCAAAGAAAATAAACTCGCCGCAGAAGTCCTGATCCTGATCACCGAAAACCACATTGAGCTGATCTTCGACCAGATAGCCTTCCACGCCGTAAAGAACTTTGATCTTTTTCTTTCTTCCCAGCTCCATCATTTCCGGATAGGCCTGCAGAACCCCGTGGTCCGTTATCCCAATGGTATCATGGCCGAAATCAGCAGCTTGCTTCATTATTTTTTCAACCTTGCTTACAGCATCCATGGCGGAGAACTGGCTGTGCAGATGCAGTTCGACTCTTTTTACCGGCGCATCATCGGTTCGGATGGTTTCTTTTGAAAGATTGATATTCTTCGGATAAAACATCATTTCCTGGGAATAGTCATCATAATTGATTTTCCCTTCAATCAGATACCAGCCGCCTTCTCTGATTGCCTCAACAACTTCTTCTTTATCGGTGAATATTTTACAGGTTATGCTGCTGGTATCATCGGTTATGTTAAAGGTCAGCAGCGTTTTATTACTTTTTAATGGCCGGGTGTTGACCCCAAAAGCCCAGCCTTTGACGACAATCGTTTTTCCTTCAAATTCACTATTGATACTGAAGTCAACTTCTCGGAGCTGGTCGATCTGATTGATGATTCTCCTTCCCATCACCACATCGCCAGGCTTTTCCGCCTTTGACAATTTTGCGGTGCCGGTGCTGCTTTTGGGTGCCACCGGTTTAATGGTCGCCAAACGCTTCTGCAGATCCTGCTGACTTTTTTCGGTTACCGATTCCTCGTCGCTAAAACGAACGACCAGGTCGGCATCCTCCAGTCCATAGTTTTCCGCAATCAGACGTTTAAAGCGGCTCCGGAAAATGGTCAAAGCCTCCCCGTCGATTTCACCGGTGGATCGGCCGCGAACATAAAAGGTTTTTCTCTCTGCCATCAGGGTATTCACCAACAAAATCGCTGATATTTTGGAGTTGATCCCCATCATCAGCTGGGTGACGCCCTGAGCATCTGTTGAAAGCAGCTGTTCCCCATCCTGATATTGTCGGGGTGAAACTTCTATTTTCAGGGCTTTGGCATAATCGAAAATCTCCTCAAACGCGGTTTGAATGTTCTCGGTATCGGTTTCCTTTTTGGAACTGATAAACTTAAAAATCAATTCCCCTTGACTGGAATTGATTTTGATACTATCGGTCACCAAGTGATAGTCTGCTATTATTTTTTGATATCGTTCCTGACGTTGGGTTAACATACTCAATGAATTCGCCTCACATTTTATTTATTTCTTCCATCAGCACCGAGATGATTTCATCTTCTTTTAAACTTCTTATTATCTCGCCTTTTTTAAATAACACGGCTTTGTTTTTTCCGCCGGCTATACCAATATCCGCCGCCCGGCCTTCTCCCGGACCGTTGACGATGCATCCCATCACCGCGACTTTGATGTTTTTATCAACGCCGCGCAGGCGCTCATTGATCTCGGTGGCAATGCCGATCAGATCAATTTCCGTACGTCCGCAGGTGGGGCAGGAAATCACTTCGACCTTTTTTCTTTTACCTTCATACCGGCCAATGGCGCTGAGAATATCCCGGGCCACTTCAATCTCTTCCAACGGATCTCCGGTAATGGATACCCGGAGAGTATCGCCCAAGCCGTTAAGAAGCAGGTAGCCGATGCCCATGGCGGATTTTACCGCTGAGCTTCTGAGGATGCCGGCTTCGGTAATGCCTAAATGAAGGGGGTAATCATATTCTTTGGCAAAGCTTTCGTATGAGGCAATGGTAAAGCGTACATCGGATGCTTTCATCGACACCACAATATTGTCAAAACCTGCTTCTTCCAGCAGCTGAATGTGTTTTTGGGCTGACGCCACCATTCCTGCCGGGGTGGCGACGCCGTTATTTTTCGCCAGTATTTCTTTTTCCAGAGATCCGGCATTGACGCCAATGCGAATGGGGATCTTTCTTTCCGTTGCCATAGCCACAATTTCTCTGACGCCATTTGCCGAACCGATGTTTCCGGGATTGATCCGCAGCTTATCGACGCCATTTTCCATGGCGGTCAGCGCCAGCTGATAATCAAAATGAATATCAGCAACCAGCGGAATATGAATCCCTTTTTTTATCCCGGCAATGGCATTGGCTGCTTCCTGATCCGGAACGGCCACCCGGACAATATCGCATCCTGAAATCTCCAGGCCGATAATCTGACTAACGGTACTTTCGATATTTCGAGTGTCGGTATTGGTCATGGACTGAATCGCAATCGGGTTATCTCCGCCGATGGCCACCGAGCCAATCTGCACAACTTTTGTTTTTCTTCGTTTTTCCAACCTGTTTTCTCCTAAGCTGCCAACCGCATGATATCATTCACGGCAATGAGCAGCATCAATGCGATTAATGCCATGAAGCCGATAAAATTGATCATGTTTTCTGTTTTCGGGTTGAATTTCCGACGGGACACCAACTCGATTAAAATAATAAAAATCCGGCCGCCGTCCAGCGCCGGAATCGGGAAAAGATTGATGATTCCCAAATTGACGCTGAGCATGGCGGTAAATGCCAGCAGCATAATAAAGCCGCTGTTTAAATAAGTTCCCACCATGGAAACCATCCCAATCGGACCGGCGATGTCGTTAAGGGCAACTTGACCGGCGAACATCATAGCAAATGATTGAAAAATTAAACCGGCAAACCGCCAGGTGTTGTAAAAAGCGGTACCAACGGCGTCAAAGATATTGGTATGACCGGTAAACAGCGCGACGATAAATAAACAGACGATCGCAAAGATAATGTTCATCGCCGAACCGGCCACTAATATCAATAATTTCTGTCCCTTATTTTTTTCCTCAAAGCTTCGGGGATCAGGCAGGATGCTCGGATCCTTGGGAATGATATTTCCTTCTTCGTCGAACTCCGGTTCTTCGCCCCGCATTTTGCAGAATCCTCCAAAGGGCAATGCCCGAATGGAAAACAGTGTTTCTTTGCCCTGATGTCCAAATAATTTTGGTCCCATGCCGATGGCAAATTCTTCTACGAAAACGCCGGTTTTTTTAGCTACAAAAAAATGTCCAAATTCATGTGCGATCACTAAAATACAGATCATGAATATTGTAATCAGTATTGATATCAAATTCAAAATTTCACCTATGCAATTCCAATTGTAAATTTAGCAAAAATATAAATCAGGGGTAAGATAAACAGGGTACTGTCAAAACGGTCCAGTATCCCCCCATGTCCAGGTAAAATATGACTGTAGTCTTTTATTTTAGCTTTTCTTTTAATCATGGAGGCGGTAAAGTCTCCGCATTGACCGGCAATGCTTCCCAATAATCCCACCGCAAAGTACAAATACCAGGGTAAAACAAAATTGAAATAACTGCCCAGAATCGAGCCATAAAGAACCATGCAAAGGGCCGCGGCAACAATTCCCCCGACACAACCGGCGATCGTTTTTTTAGGGCTTATTTTGGGCGCTATTTTTCTGTTGCCAATGGCTTTACCAACAAAATAAGCGGCCGTATCGGTTGAAAAGGCAATCACAAATACCATCCATAAATAGAAAATCCCCTTGTTGATTGTTTCAAACATAAACAGATGACCAAACATCACCGGAACGTAGACCAATCCCATTAGTGTCGCACTTAACCGCTGAATGCCAACGCTGCCGGATAATATTTCATAACAGGCTACGGCAATAAATTCGATTAACAAAACCGATATCACCGAATAATAATCCAGCTTAATGGTGATGATTAACATGGCAGCTAAAATAACGATGAAGACGATATTTATTTTTGGCCGAATCAATCGGTTAACTGCTCCTGAATATTCCAGGATCCCAACAAGGGTCAGGAAAGAAACCGCAATAACCAATAAAATGCCCCCGGAATACAAGAAAAATACAAGCAGCGGAACCCCAATGACGGCTGTCCAGATACGCGCCTTCATCGAGTTATTTTCCTGTTTTCTGATTGCCTGTCTTCTGATTGCTTGTCTTCTATTTGACCGATCCATAGCGCCGATCCCTTTTTTGGTAACTCTCAATTATCTCGTAATAGCTTTTTTCATCAAAATCAGGCCAATAGATATCGGTGAAAAAGAACTCTGTATACGCAAACTGCCACAGCATAAAATTGCTAAACCGACCTTCTCCTCCGGTTCGAATGAGTAAGTCCGGATCCGGCTGACCTTTAGTATAAAGGCGATCACTGATGTCTTGTTCAGTCACTTCTTCTGGGGAAATGCCTGCTTTGATTATTTCTTTAACCGCATGAGTGATATCATCCCGTCCACCATAATTCAGCGCCACATTAAAAAGCAGACCAGTGTTTGCAGCGGTCGTTTTCATTGCATTTTCGGATGCTTCTCTTACTTTTTGGCCCAGCCCGGCTAAATTGCCGATGACATTAATTTTGACATTATTCTGGTTTAATTCGCCAATTTCTTTTCTGAAATATTCGACTGCAATGTTCATTAAACCGTCAACTTCTTCTTTACTGCGTTTCCAATTTTCTGTCGAAAAAGCATATACGGTGAGTACTTTTATTTCGGCATCTGAAGATGCCCGGACAATTTTCTTTAATGTTTTCATCCCGGCGTTGTGCCCAAATAAACGGGGGCGGTTTTTTGCTTTCGCCCAACGGCCGTTACCATCCATGATTATGGCTATATGCTCAGGCAGATTATCTTTATCCAGCTGACTTGTCATATTGCACCTCTATTTCTCTCATATTTGCAGTTTATCAATTTATCTTATTCTTTACTTACTAATTTTTACCTTTAGTTATTATATGCTATTTTTAGCGATTTGTAAATTCCATCACCAATCAATCCCGGGAAACAAGATTCATTTAAGACTTGAAATCAAGCATGATTGTCTGCAAAGTATCATACCGATCAATTGTTAATCTGTTGTATGCGCACATTTCGGACAAGCGATCGCCTGTTCGCCCTGAGGCAAACAACATGATATAACAATTGTCGGTATGATACTTAATCTGCAGTCTAAATTTCAGTTCTTTTTGCCGCTGCGATATATCGATACAGGGTGGGAACGGATATTCCCATGATATTGGCTAAATACCAGATGGTCCCTTTAACCGTAAAGGTTCCCATTTCATTTAATTTTCCAACGACGTCAATCTTTTCTTCTTTTGATAATCGTTTCATTTTCTTCGATAGATCTCTTGAAATATGATCGAGATTATTATCAACCAAAGCTTTTACATCAATGTTAATTTTTTCAGGACCCTTTTCGGCCTTGTCTTTGTCCAATATCGGCGGATTAATCATTTTATCTAAAATATTTCGGGCGGCAATCAAATCACGGCAATCCGAATTTAGACAAATCATGCCAATCAAGCTTTCATTTTCGTCTTTAATAAACCAGGTGGCGGACTTAATGGTTTCACTTTTATTGAATTTCATGGGGTCGTTATTCATAAAGGGTACTTTTTTATGTACTTCGCTTCGCAGTATTTTTAACGACACTTCAGTAATGGGCGCCCCAACTTCCCTGCCACTGATATGTCCATTGCGGATGGCGACCACGGAATGCTGCCAGTCAGTCAGATCGTGAAGAACTACTTCGGTATTCGCTCCCATGAACTCGGCAATAAAATCAACCAGGGAAACGTAGGTCTCCAGTTTTTTATTCACTTTTTGCCCTCTCTTTTTACTAATTTAGTCCTTGCAAAATTGCCGTTAGCTTCGCTGCCAGTTTACATCAAACAATTTTACTTAACTGCGATCGCTTCAATTTCAAAAAGCGCGCCTTTGGGGAGTGCGGCCACCTGAACACAGGAACGGGCCGGATAGTCATTTTGATCCTTGAAAAAATCTGCATAAATGGCGTTAACTGACACAAAATCGTCCATATCAGTTAAAAAAATAACGGTTTTGACAATATTCTTTCGGCTAAGGCTCGCACTCTCCAGAATACCGGCAAGATTATTCAAGCCTCTTTCCGCCTGTGCTTCGATGCCTTCTTCCAATATACCAGTTTCCGGGTTTAAGCCCAGTTGCCCGGATATATATAAGGTTTCTCCCGCTAAATAAGCGTGGGAATAGGGGCCCACTGCTGCGGGTGCCTGGTCTGAATTAACTGCTTTTTTATTCATTTTAATTTTCTCCTTTAAATTTATTTTTAAGATAAAGCATACTTTTCGATTGCGTGGGCAACCCCATCCTGATCAAAAGGCAGAGTTATCCGGTTTGCTATGGCCTTAACATCGTCCGATGCATTACCCACGGCCACGCCAAGACCGGCAAATTCGATCATTTGCAAGTCGTTATCACTGTCTCCAATGGCCATTATATTTTTGGGATCAAGCTTTAATATTTTACAAAGCTGTTTTAACCCATCACCCTTATTCGCTGAACGGTGATTTACTTCAATGTTGCCTGCCACCGCCTGAGTAATCATCACCCCATGAATTCGCGAAAATTTTTGCCAGAGGTTTCGGTGAATTTGCTCACTCAGTAAGGGAATATTGATTTTTTCGATTTCGGCAGCATGTTCAAAAGTAAAATCCAACATGTTATCCACCTGATTGGATTTATATTTGATAAATTTAACCTGATCCGGTGAAAAGTCATTAATTTTTTCTACATTTTCAAGATAGCGATTGTCACTGTAGGAATCACCCTTATAATAGACTTCGCAAAAAAGACCTCGGCGGGTAAGCGTTTGAATGATTTTTCTTACGCTTCCGGTCCCGATAAAATTATTACTGATCGCTTCGCCGGTATTTAAATTCATGACTGCTGCACCATTTGATGTCACGGCATAATTAATACCGGGGATACGAATAACCGATTCCGGCAGTTGCCCCAGAATTCTTCCGGTTGAAGGAACCACGTGAATTCCTTTGGCGATGGCATCTTTTAAGGCATTTTCTGTTCTTTGCGAAATAGACTTATAATCCTTTTGTAAGGTGGTTCCATCCATATCGAGTGCAATTAACTTTATATCCATTGTTTGTTCCAATCTTGTTTCTTATATTTTTTATTTAGTCTTCCATTTTTAATTCTAACATAAAAAAAAGGCTTTTCACAAGGTAAGCCTTTACAAGATTAATAAATTGTTTCTCTTTTAAGAACTCTCACCGGTTTATCTGAAAATGTCAGAACTTCATGGGCCAGCTGATTAATTTCCTCTTGATTGTGACTTACAAAAACAACAGTTCGTTTGTCCTGTTCCCAAATTTTTAGAAAATCTCCCATCAGCTTATTTTTTAACATCAAATCCAAACTGCTGAATGGCTCATCCATTAACAACAGTTCCGATGGATAAAGAAAGGCCCGGGCAATAGCAACCCGCTGTCGCATTCCCCCGCTGAGCTCCTGGGGATAATAGTCTCCGACGGTGTCCAGTCCCACCATTCTCAACATTTCGTCAATTTCTTTATCATGAGAGCCGCTCTTTTTTATGGATTGTCCTTTGAAAACAAACCGCAGGTTTTCCCGGATGGTTCGCCATGGCAAAAGACGGGGTTCCTGAAAAATATAGGAGATGGACGTTGGATTGATTCCTTCAATGGTGCCGCTATCCGGCTTTTCTAAGCCGCAGCAGAGATTTAGTAAAGTTGTTTTTCCGGCCCCTGACGGTCCTAAAATCCCGGTTATTTTTTTTTCCTGGAGAACGAGATTGAAATCATCGAAAATGATTTGATCGCCGTAGGATTTTTTTAAATTCTTTATGACAATTGACATTGATCGGCGCCCTTTCTTTTATTACGTTCAATAATATACAGCGTCACTTTTTCAATGATATAACTGCACATCACAATGACGAAGGTCCAGGAAAACAGCAGATCCGTTTCTAAATATATTTTTGAATAGTAAAGATTCATTCCCACTGAAGGCAGTGCATTGGCTAAAACCTCGGCGGTAACCGTGACCTTCCAACCCAATCCGATGGCATTCATCAAGGCTGATACGGCATAGGGTTTGACTGCGGGAATGTAGATATCCCGGATGATTCGCTGCTGTGAAACATTGTAAACTTTGGCCATTTGCAGGAGATTGTCATCGGTTGCATGGACCCCCTGCACCACATTGGTCCAAGTGACCGGAAAGCAAATAAGAAAGGTGACCACTAGCGGCACCACTCCTGAAGCGATCCATAAATTAATAAGAATGATGACGGATACCACCGGTAATGACTTAATGATGCTTACAAAAGGGTTCATAATCTCATAGAACGGTTTATTGAGTCCACCGATCAGGCCAAGTACCAATCCCAGTGCCACTGAAATAGTAACGCCTCCGAAGACACGCAATAAAGTCACCCCGATACTGACAAAAAACTTAAAATTCCCTGACAAGGTGATGATTCCTTTCAGGGTATCAAGGGGCGAAGGCAGCACCAGTGAGCTATCAACCCACCAGGCTGCTACTGCCCATAGGAGCACCCAGAAAAGGGCAACTCCTATTTTTTTTGCTATTTTTATTAGTGACTGTATTTGCTTATTTTGCAATTTTGTAGAAATCATCGCCAGGAACTTTCCCTCCAATGGATTTTGGATCAAATCCGGCTAGGATCGTGTAATATGAACTCAGCGATGCTTTTGCATCGGCGGCCGAAATATACACAATATTACAGTTTGGAATCGCTTTTTCCGCGAGCGCCGCATCAGCCATAACACCGGCTTTGACAATGTTTTTAGCACCATCGGCAGGATTATCATTGACATCTTTTACCGATTTTTCATAAGCTGCCATAAATTTTTCGACCAGTTTAGGATTGGCTTCAGCCCATTCTTTATTCACAACCACACAGCCCATTTCTAATTGCGAGCCATTGTTGGCATCGGCCCAGGCTTTTGTCACATCGACTGCGGTTACAATATTCGCTTTTTTTGATTCAATCGTGGTAACAAAGGGTTCTGGTATCATAGCAATCGTGGCTGCGCCGGAAGCCAATTGCGTGACTGCTTCACTATGTTCAGCTACCCAGTTAATGGTTACATCTACTCCTGGTGTCAGGCCGTTCTTTGCTAAAAGATAATTCAGTACATATTCAGGCGTTGAACCCTGTCCGCTGGCGACAATTGTTTTTCCTTTAAGATCTGCTATTGTGGCAATTCCTTCTGATTGATCAGCAACCACGTAAAGCACGCCTAAGGTGTTAACCGCACCCAGAATAACTTTGCCTTCGGTTTTATTGTACAGCACTGCCGCTGAATTTGTTGGCAGGGCAGCAATTTGGAAGTCTCCGCTAATGACACCCGCCGTTACTTGATCCGGTGCGCTGGATACGGTAAATTCAGTGGTGACATTTGTTCCAAGATCTGCTCCATTGGCAATCATTTCCGCCATCCCCATTCCAGTCGGTCCGGCAAGTGCAGCGACCTTGACAGTTTGCGGTTCTGCCGGTTTTGACTGACAGGCGGTTAAGCCGAAGCAGAACACCAGCAAACAGCCAAGTAAAACCATCCATTTCTTATTTTTCATTTTCTTTTCATCCTTTTCCTTAAATTCTTATTTGATACGGTTAGTCTCCAGTAAAAAACCTTCCTGTTTTAGAATAGGAAGGTTGTAAGCAAAATCACCTGTTTACACAGGTTTTTAGTTTTGAACTCATCCCTTCCAAATCAGAATTTCTTTTCTGTCAGGTAAACGGTATCACATTTAATTGAATTCATTCTAACATGAAAAGAATTAAATTAAAAGAAAAAGAAGGTGGAAAATTTTGATTCCCGCCTTCCTTGTTTTTAGACATTGGCAATAAAGGGTGTTGCTGTCGTTCCTGGGGCATCTTCTCCCCTGGGTACTATCTGAATTTCAATGGCTTCCAAACGGTAGCAAAAACCAGCGGTTCCAGCGGGTTCGCCATTCTTTGCCCAGCCCATCCAGCCGACATTCTCGGCATGGACTCGATAATAAACATCAAATTTTTCGGCGTCAGCGCCAGATAATTTAATTTTAATCGCTTCCAGCCGCAGTGCTTGTCCCACTGTGCCACTTAAATTTCCATTAGAGACATAATCCTGCCAGCCGATATTCTCGATATGGGTGCTGTAGTCTATTCCGACATTATAGCCCTGATTATCCAAATTAATTTTGATCGCTTCCAGCCGCAGTGCTTGTTCCACTGTGCCACTCAAATTTCCATTAGAGACATAATCCTGCCAGCCAAAATTCTCGATATGGGTTTGATAAGAACAGCTGATCATTTTTTGAATGTTATAATTGGCGATGCTTTTCGTTACGATTTGACCTTCCGCATCTTTTACGTCAACTGACAGTGTATAGATTCCCGCTTCAGACGGTTTGAAATTAACCGTATTCGACTCCGAATAATCCTGCAAAACCGTCGTCGTATTTCCTAATTGATCGTAAAATTTATACTGATAGGGAGGATTTTCTCCACTAGCTTGTGCTGTTAAATTGATGCTTGTATTTGCATACTGTCCTGAATCTTTATCCGCACTAAAAGAATCGATATTTATGGCTCCCAAATCTTTTTCGACAATATATCCACCAATTCTGGTGTCGCTCACGTCATTCCAATAACCAGTTTTTGAAATTTCAAGATAGTTTTCGTTGCCGTTATTATTATCAGGCTGCCCTGGCAGCCATTTTGTGATGCCAAAAGGCTCACCGGTAACCCATCGATAATTGCCTTCCTGTCCCTGATCGGTTCCGCCAATAAAATAATTGTCTCGTCCGGCATTACTGACCATACTTTTGACTAATGCTTGCTCTTCCAGTGATGTGATTGTTACTAGATTTCCACCTAATGCCTCAGCTTCTTTCTCAGCTTCTGGCCAGGTCAGAGCGTCATTGAAAAGCAAGTATTTATGGCCATTAAGCACTTCTTTTTTAATAATACTGCCATCATTTTCGACATCAACACTTACTGGATAACAGGTAACATTTCCAAACTTATCATAGCCATAGATATGGGTCGAATATTCTCCTCTTTCACAATTATGATCCCAATCCCTTACTGTATAACTAACGATATCCCCTTCAATTGCGCTGCTTGTTGTCATGCTTGAATACCATGTCAAGCCGACATCATCCTGGCCATTGGCATTGGTCCAGGTTGGAAACTGGACCCGATCGATACCTGAATCATCGCTTACCTTGCATTTCACCGTATAGCCTAAAGAGGACACATTCAAAACCTCCACATCGGTTATCGTCGGAGGCGTTGAATCAATGGTTGTTCCGGTCGGAACTGTTGTACAAAGCCCGTTTTTATCATAGGCATAAACATGAACAATGTAATCTCCTCTTTGATTACCATGGTCGCTGTACAGAATCCGGCAGCTGGCAGTATTGCCGTTAACGGTTCCATTCTGCCAAACCAGGTCATCCTGACCGCCTGCTTCCGTCCAGGCTGGAAACATGACCCGATCGATACCGGAATCATCGGAAACATTGCAGGTTACCGTAAATCCTTCGCCATTGACATCCGTAATCTGGATATTGGATACCGTCGGCGGGGTCGTATCCGTCGGCGGATTAACAATCGGCGGGGTATCGTCAAAATCGCCGAGATAAATATAGCCCTGAAATCCTCCTACGGATGATGAATCTTCAGATCCGATGGGGTATGAATAATTGCGAAATAGAAAACCACTCCATGCTGATTCTGAAATGGTAACCTGGTTTCCTGAAATTGCCTCAACAACCGCAACATGACCACAGGTACTGCCATTCCAGCAGACAATGGCGCCCAGTTTGGGAGTATTTCCGGAAGAATAAATACCTTTACTCAAATTGTAATCCCACCACTGGTTGGCGTTTCCGGTGCTCAAATTGGGTTTGCTCCCTAACAGCTCATAGGCTCTTCCCCAGGCATAGGCGGTGCAGTTCGGCATTCCGTAGCCTGATTGATAAAAAATATTGTTTGCATAGAAATATGAATTATCCGTGCCCGGTGCCGTTAACCTTGGCAGAAACAAAGATGCCGTTTTAATCGTTGTCGCTACCGAATCTGTTGCATTGTCTTTATCCGTAGCCGTATCCCCTGGCAGCATTTCACGGGTAATCACATTTCCCGATGCTTCGCTAACATCGCTTGTCACTGGATTGTCTTCTATAACAGAAGCTTCTTCAGCAAATACTGTAACCGTAAAAAATCCAAAAGATAGCATCAAAACAAAACAGAGACACGTCCTTTTTAAAAAATATTTTTTCATATACCCCTCCTGCTGTTAATATTTCACGATTTCTTGACAAGCAACGATCGTAAGTTTTTTGTACTAAAATTGTTTACAATTTGTTAATATAAATTTTACACCCTGAAAGCTGTTTTGGCAATGTTTAATTTCGTAATATTCTCAGTATTTTAGGCAATAAAAAAGCAGCTTTCTTTTTAAGAAAGCTGCTTTTTTTATTTATTTTTGAAATAAGACTGTTACAAGTTATGACTTCTAAGCCTTAAACATTCTGTACAAATGTTTGGGTCACATCAACTGGTGTCGTATCGGCTGGAACAGAATCACCGTGAGGCACTATTTGAATCTCAATGGCTTCCAACCGGTAACCATAACCAGCCGTTCCTGATTCTTCACCGTTCTTGGCCCAATCCAACCAGCCGAAGTTTTCCGCATGAACCCGATAATATATATCAAATTTTGAGGCATCAGCGCCGGTTAAATTAATTTTGATCGCTTCCAGCCGCAGGCATTGTCCTACTGTGCCGCTTAAATCTCCATTAGACACATAATCCTGCCAGCCAATATTCTCGATATGCGTACTGTATGCTACCCCGACATCATATCCTTGATTATTGACATTGATTTTTATGCCTTCAAGACGTTTTGACTGCCCTGATGTACCGCTTATCTCACCGTTTTTTTTCAAATCCTGCCATCCGATATCCTGAATTTGGGTTTGATAAGAAGCACTTACGCTTTTTAGTGCACTATTATCTATCGATTTTACAATTACTCCAATTGGAGCTGCCGAGCTAAGCCCGGCCTTATCATAGGCATAAATGTGAACCGTGTACGCGCCGCTTTCGTTGTTATGATCGCTGTATAATATTCGACATTTAGCAGTGTCACCATCAATTGTTCCTTTATTCCAAGTTATATCATCCTGTCCATTCGCATCTGTCCAGGTCGGAAACATCACATAATCAATGCCCGAATCATTGTCCGAAACATTACAGGTTACCGTAAATCCTTCAGCATCAACATCGGTAATCTGCGCATTGGCTATGGTCGGCGAGGTTGTATCGGTATAGAAATCATTAAGATAGATATACCCCTGGAATCCTCCCACCGAGGTGGCGTTTTCTGAACCGATTGTATAGGTATCAGTATCAAATAAACAACCACTCCAACTTGATTCTGAAATGGTGACTTTATTTCCTGAAATTGCCTCAACAACGGCTACATGTCCACACTCACTGCCACCCCAGCAGGCGATTGCCCCCAACTTGGGCGTACTTCCATAGGCATAGATGCTGTTATCCAAATTATAACTCCACCATTGATTCGCATTATATTTGCTTAAATTCGGTACACTTCCCAACAGCTCATAGGCTCTTCCCCATGCATAGGCGGTACAGTTCGGCATTCCGTAACCATTCTGATAATAAAGATTATTTTCATAATAATAGGCATTATCCCTGGTCGGTGCGGTAAACCGTGGCGTAAATGAAGATGCCGCTTCAATACTATTTGAAGTCGTCACGTTTTCTTCGTCTAAAGCACTTATATTAACAGTTCCTGAAGCTACATCTCCGGGAAGCATTTCTCGGGTAACAATATTATCATTGGCTAATACACCAGCCGGAAAAATTGCCAGCGCTAGGAGCAGTACAATACAACCACCCAACCTTTTAGAAAACCACTCTATCATTTCATCCTCCTGTCTTTATTATCTGCAAACATCTATTATTTATTAATCGTATTATTTTTGTGTATTATTTGTAAATTTATTATTTTCTCTTATTATACCTACTGAAGTGACTAAATTCAAGGAATTTTTAAATATTTCCCGATTGCTAACGGCTTTTTCGGCAATGCACTTTCTTTTTTTATCAAGCACTTGGCAGACAAACAAAAAAAGGTGAGAAAATAAATTTTCTCACCTCGGTCGGTCAACATGCCGTCAGCGGCTTTTGTCCCGTTTATTCGATTGATTTCAGGGATTCCACCATACTGATGCGTTTGATCATCGGTGTCATGACAATATTGACAATAAATGTAAATGCCAGGGTAAATAAGATGGAATACAAATAACTTGTCCAGTTGATGCCTCGCCCAAACATGGCAATATCGGTTTCCACGGTATTGATGATAAAGGTGTTAAGCAACACCCCCAGAAACAATCCAACAAAAATTCCAATGCATGAAAGAACGATATTCTCCCTGAAGATATAGGTGTACACCTCACTATCGTAAAATCCCAACACGCGAATGGTGGCAATTTCCCTGACGCGTTCCGAAATATTAATATTGGTGAGATTGTAGAGCACCACCGTGGCTAGTGCCCCGGCTGAAAGAATCATCACTACCACCACAATGCTGAGGCTGCTCATGCTGTCATTTGACGATTTGACAATATTGCCGGTGAAGTTGACATTCACCACGCCGTCTTTTTCCAGCCAATCTTTGGCGATGGCATTTTCAAGATCGGTGGATGTGTTGGGAATATTAACGTAGGCGATGTTGACTTTTAAGGGTTCACCGTACACCCTTTCATAAACTTCCGGAGACAGATAGATATAGTTTTCCAGATAGTTTTCGGTGATGGCCCCCAGGACCACCTCATGACTTTGATCATCATTGTAAATCCGGATGGTATCGCCCACTGAAAGTCCCAGATCACTGGCAATTTTTTCCGATATGACGGCTCCGGCCTTATTTAGATCAATCGCTGTTCCTGATTGCCGGTTCTGCAGATGGATAAAGTCTTTAATGGCTTCCGATGTTTCAGGCACAAATAAATAGGCTGACTTTTCAACGTCACCGCCGACTTTCTCAATTTTCATTTTGGATTGATACGCCAGCATGTTTTCACTGAAACGGCTGTCATTGTTGAGCAGTTCTTTAAATGCTGCCTTATCTGCCAGTGTTTCTTCATTTTTTAAAGCAATATAGCCATCATAGACCGAGATGTTGTTAAACTGCCGTGGAATCATGGAAAAAATAGCATCATGGAGACCAAAGCCGGCAAGAATCAAGGCGGTGCATCCCGCAATGCCGATAACGGTCATAAAAAAGCGGCCCTTGTAGCGCATTAAATTTCTGGCCGTGACTTTTTCAATAAAGCCCAGGCGTTTCCAAATAATGGGTATTTTCTCCAGAAAAATGCGTTTTCCAATTTTTGGTGCTTTCGGCCGCATCAATTCGGACGGCTGTTCTTTCAGTTCAATATAGCTAACTATCAGCGCCGCTGAAACAGTGCATAAAATAGCCACTAAACAACTGATAATAATGGGAATCCAGGGCGGCGATATCACCAAACTTGGAACTTGATAAAGGAGTCCATAGGCACCGGCGATTAGATACGGCAGGGTATTAATTCCGGCTACCAAACCGATTGCTGAGCCTATGACAGCGGCCAGCAGGGCATAAATGATAAATTTTGAGGCGATTTGACTATGTTTATATCCTAAGGCTTTCAAAGTTCCAATTTGAGTCCGCTGCTCTTCCACCATTCGTGTCATGGTTGTAAAAGAAACCAATGCGGCTACGAGTAAGAAGAATAGCGGAAAGACACCAGACATATTGTCGATTCGCTGGGCATCTTCTCCATAGCTGGTATAGCCGGGATTGTCGTCCCGGTTGAAAACATACCATTTTCCAAACTCAAGATTTCCGACATCGGCTTCCGCTTTTGCCAGCGTTTGTGCAGAGTTGGCAAGTTCCGTCTCGCCAACTGCTTTTTGCGCTTCCAGCTGGGCTTCCCCCTCATTTAATGATGCCCAGCCTTGATCCAATTGGGTTCGTGACGAAGCTAGGGTATTCAGTCCATCTTCTTTACCTGCTTCAAAAGCCGCGATGCCGTCGGCCAGCTGTTGTTTGCTGTCTGCCAGAGCAGCCTTCCCGGCGTTGAGTTTATTGTAGCCGTCATTTTCACCCTGTGACAGCGCCGCTTCGCCGGATGCCAGTTCGTTTTCTGCCTGGGTCAGCTGGTTTTTTAATCCGGCCAGGGTCCCCTGGAATTCATCAATTGAATTAATGGCAGCTTGTACTTGTGCTTCCGCCGCATAGGCTGTTGTCAGCCCTTCCTTGACGACACCGATTTGGCTGTCAATATCTGCCAGCTGGGCTTCCAGCGCGGCTAACTGAGCGGCATAGTCCGGTGCGGCGGGATCCAGACTGGCTATCTGGGCTTCCACCCCGGACCTGGCGCTTGCTAATGATGCCAGGCCGGCTTCACCCTGGGCTATCTGCGTCTGAACTTCCGCCAGCTGTGCTTCTAAGGCCGGCAATTGTCCGGATGGGTCCTGAGCTTCCATTTTGGCGATGGCATCCTTTAATTGCGCGATACCCTGTCGACCTGCTTCCAGTTTGGCTTCACCGGCCGCCAGCTGTTGCTGCAACGTAACCGCGCCCTGGTCAAGGTCGGCTGCTCCCTGGGTAATCTGATTCTGAGCATCGGCCAGCTGGGCTTCAGTGTCGGCAATTTTAGTATGATACTCATTCCAGCCCGCGTTTAATGATGCTTCGCCGGACAGCAATTGATTTCTGGCATCTGCCAAACTGGTTTCCCCTTGATCGATGCCTTCCTGAAATTGGGTCACACCGTCATTATATTTGTTTCGCCCTTCGGCCAGTTTTTCCTGGGCTTTAGCCATGATGTCGGCATGATTAATTTCCAGCTGCTGAGTCCCCAATGCTGCAAAGGCATCCTGAAGACTACTCATAGCATCCGAATATTCGGTCGAAAATGCGGACACGCCGTTGGCTGAAGCCGTCGATAAAACATAGACCTCGGTGTATCGTTCAAAAGCGAAGTCTGATGTCGGCACAAAACCGTAATAGCTAATTTTACCGCTGCCGATCGTCGTGTTTCCCCGTTCAATGGATACATACTGAGGGGACCTTACAAAGCCCACAATCGTGAAGCTGTCATTTTTCAGGGAGTCTGACAACGGATCATTTCCAGCTTCGGCAGACAGCTTGATGGTATCCCCTAATTGATAAGCCTCATTGGAAACCATCGCATTTTTTTCGTCCCGGGGTTCTTCCAATACAATTTCACCAGCATTTTCGGGCATCCGTCCTTCAATCAGGAGGGGCTGATTCAGCTCCTGGTTATCCTCTAAGGCCAGGAGTTTTATGACCGGTCGTTCCTCTCCTCGCTCAATGATGGCATCGGCCGAATAACTGGGCATTACCTTATCCACCCCTGGGGTGTTTTTAATGGCTTCCACATCGGAATCTTGAAAACCATAGGTGGAGACGAGGCGAATGTCCATCAGCTGCTGACTTTGATAGTATTGGTCAACGGTGTATTTCATGCTCGGTCCGGTTGACTTGATCCCGACAAAGAAACAAATCCCCAATGCGATAATGACCACAATCGATAAAAAGCGATTCCGGGATTTTTTTATTTCTCTAAAGGTGTCTTTTTGCAATGCTTTCATTTTCATTTCCTAATTCTAATTTTATTTCACTCATACCTGTTTCATATACCTGATAATTCAGGCCTGTAGGGGCGATTATCAATCGCCAGCAAACATCTATCTATTACACTTACGTTTCCAGGCGGGTAATACCCGCCCCTACGAATCAAACTGATACATTTCTTTTTATTCTATCATGATTTGTTTAAGAAAACATTTTCTTTCATGGTAATAAAGGCAATTATTTTTTCTTTGACCGGAATTCCGGAAAGTGCTGTCATCGCCTCTGCATAGAGATTCACCTGGACCTCATAACCTTTTAAAAGCGCGTCTCTTTGAACCGGGTCTTGGTAGAAATCAGTTTTATAGTCAATGATCACCCACTGCTCTTCCTCCATAAAGGCACAGTCGATGATCCCCTGTACGGTTATTTTTTCTTTGATCCCGCTCCATTCACTTCGGACTTTTCCCGGATCGTAACCATAGTTGAAGGGGATCTCCCGTCTTACTTTTGCTGCTGATAAAAGCCGGATTCCCAGCGGGGAAGTATAAAAGTCGATGAGTTTGGAAAAATCGATGGTTTTTGCCAGTTTCTCCGGTAGGAATTCTTTTTGAATCAACCGTTCGACTTCTTCCGGAAGCTGTTTTTCCAGAAAAGCCGTCAGATTATTTATTCCATAGCTGCTGAGCTGTTTGTGAAGCGGTGCCAGATCAATAACCTCCATTAGTAAATGGAGCGCCGTTCCCCGTTGGGCGGGTGTAAATTCGCCCTGTCTTTTCTCTAAAAATTTCGGTCCTTCACTTCGCCCGGGTAACTTTTTCTTGATGAGTACATTTTCTTCTAATTTAACTTTCTGGACATTTTTTATCTCAGTGACACTCATCTTGCTGGGGAGATCATTATCCGCTTTTTCCGGGTAACGATAATTCAGTCGCTTGGCTATCGCATCCTTTTCTTTCTGACTGATTTCCTTTGTTTCCAGCTCAACTGGGCCCACTTCCGCGGCCAGCGCAATCGCTTCCACTGTTTCTTCACCGGCAGTTTCGCTGTTTTCGGTATCCTCATTATGCCGATAAATAATAAAATCTTCCAGCTCCAGGGGGTCGGAAATTTCAGGAACATTTTTTCCGCCGATCACCCCCAGCATTACCCAATCCAGCAGACTTGATGCCTTCAGCAGATGGTATTCATCCGGTTCTTCCCGCCATTTTTCCAGCGCCTTTTCCGGATTTTTGACCGTTCCAACCAGGTAGAGTTTTTCTTCGGCTCTGGTCATTCCCACATAAAGCAGCCGCATTTCTTCGGAAAGCATTTCCATGTTGCTTTGAGCTTTGCAAACTTCTTTGCCCAGGGAATTGTGCTTGAATCGTTTGTTCAAATCCACATAGTCCGGACAAATCCCCAAATCCTTGTGAAATAATATTTGGTTGTTATTACTCCGCTTATTAAAGCCTTTCCCCACCCCACTGAGAAAAACAATCGGGAATTCCAGGCCTTTGCTTTTATGAACGGTCATGAGCCGCACGACAGCTTCGTTACTGCTCACCATTGCCGGCGGTGAGATGTCCTGTTTATGTTTTTTCATGTTTTCGACAAAGCGAATAAATTGATAGAGACCCTTGAGTGTCGATTTCTTATAGTCTCCCGCCCGTTTCAACAAAATTCTCAAATTGCACTGCCGCTGTTCTCCGCCGGGCAACGCTCCGACAAAAGCATAATAGCCGGATTCTAAATAGATTTTCCATAAAAAATCTTCGACCGGCATCAGCTTCGACTCGTTCCTCCAGTCATTCAGCTGATTATAAAAAACAATGAGTTTTTCTGAAAGTGCATCCTTTTCTTCCGCCCGGTAAGCTTCAACAGCCTGGTAAAAAAAGCCCTGGGGATGTTTAATCCGCAGTTTTGTGCATTCCGTGGTCGTAAAGCCCCCGATAGGTGAGGTCATCACACTTAACAGGGGCAAGTCCTGATGCTGATTGTCCATTAAATTCAGCAGGTTGAGAATCATGGTGATTTCCAGGGATTCGTAGTAATTAGTTCCGCCGTCAAAATACGTGGGAATTCCCAGCTCGCTGAAAATTTTCAGGTAGACATCCCCTCTTCCGGCCACACTTCTCATCAGAACCCCGAAATCACCGTAGTTAATGGTGCGTTTCAGATTATGACGGGTATCAAAAAAGCTGGTGCCCACCAGAGACTGGATTTTCCTCGCTACAAAGCGTGCTTCAATTTCCACCGCGGTCTGGTCTTCCTGATTTTCTTCTTCATACTCATCCGCTTCTTTTGATTGCGGCTTTTCTTCAATCAGATGGATTTCTGTTTTTTCATAGGGGCCTTCATGAGGCAGGCCTTTGTTCAGCATCGCTTGTTCATCATAATCGATTTCTCCGAGTCCTGGGGTCATGATTCGGCTGAAGATAGAATTGATGCCATTAATCACGCCCTGGGCACTTCTGAAGTTTTTGTTAAGGGTAACCAGACTGTTCTCGGCATCGCTATCAGTGCCGAAGGTTTCGTATTTGTTAATGAAGATGGTGGGATCTGCCAGCCGGAAACGGTAAATGCTTTGTTTGACGTCGCCAACCATAAAATAATTATGTTCTCTGACAATGCGCAGGAGGATGGTTTCCTGCATTTCGTTGGTGTCCTGGTATTCATCCAGGAAGACATATTTGTATCGGCCTTTGACCTCCTGGGCCACTTCAGGATCTGATAAAACCTTAAGGGTTAATTGTTCCAGGTCATTGTAATCAACCAGATTTTTTTTGGCTTTTTTCTGCTGAAAGGCAGTCCAGAACTTTTGCGTCAGCTTGACCAAATCGGCCATCGGCTTTTTCAACTCATTTAGTTCTTTGGCCATTTCATCCAGACTGATGGCAAAACTTTTTTTAAGGCTTTCCAAGCTTTTCTTTGCTTCGTCCCGGTATTTTTTAATGATCCCATTCAGCTCGGCATCCTGTTTCGCATTCCCTTTAAACCGTTCATATTTAATCGTTTTTAGGGCTGCCAGGCCTTTTTTTAAGTCCTGGGTCATCAGGATCTCCAAATCCCTGATGGCCTGCACCTCGTTTTCCATTTGTTCATGCGTTTTTTCAAAGCCTTCCGCAGCGCTTGCGGCAGCGGCTTTTTGGGCATAATCCCCGGCACCATGAAGCTCCGTCTGGATAATGGTCATTAGCGACTGCCCCCAGACGGAATCCGGAAGCGTTTCTTCATCGCATTCGAAACGGGAAAGCGCTTTGTCGCACCAGTCTTCTGAGTTTGGCTGGGTCACCAGAAAGCGGTACAGACTTTCAACCGTATCC
The DNA here is from genome assembly GCF_008086595.1 of Acetobacterium paludosum. Taxonomy (GTDB): domain Bacteria; phylum Bacillota; class Clostridia; order Eubacteriales; family Eubacteriaceae; genus Acetobacterium; species Acetobacterium paludosum. Next base: position 63,157 of record NZ_RXYA01000004.1, read on the forward strand.
TTCAGAGCCTGGTCATTTTTGTTGCCGCTGTATTTTTCCACCAGTTCCAGAAAGTCAATTTCCGGATGATCCCCGGACGCTTCTTTTTCGTTTGCCCGTAAATATTCATCCTCAAATACTTCTTCCAGGGTTTCGTTCAGCATCAGGGCAATCTCGGTTTCGTTGCCGATGGCAAAGCCCGGATCGATATCGCCCTTGTGAAAGTACTGCCGCAAAACGCTGAGGCAAAAGGAGTGGAGGGTTGATATCGATGCTCCGCCTAAACTATTCATCTGCTTCATTAAAAAGCTGCGGTCATTGGCGGGGTTTTCCAGTTCTTTTGACAGCGCCTGACTCAGGCGGTTTTTCATTTCGCCAGCGGCGCCGCGGGTGAAGGTGAGAATCAGGAGTTCGTCCACCCCGACTTTTTCTTCCAGTATAATGCGAATTACCCGCTCAATCAGAAGCGCCGTTTTCCCCGATCCGGCTGCGGCTGAAACCAGCATGTTTGTCTCTCGGTTTTCGATGGCTTTTTTTTGATCACTGGTCCATTTCATTTGTTTCTCCCCCCTGAATGAGTTGAAAAAATACGTCCTTTTTCATTGTCTTTTTTAATACATCATAGCCGCCCTGAATGATATCATCGTCAAATTGACAAATCCCTTTATACTCGCAATACTGGCAGGCATAGGATGCGCCTTTTCGGTAGGGTCTGATTTTTATATCGCCTTGATAGATCCGCTTGATTTGACGAATGACGGTTTTTCTCACATAGCTGATAATGGCATCAAACTCGGATCGGCTCAATTTTGATTCCGAGCCGTAAACCGGCAGAATAGCGGAGGCGTTTTTATCGCGGTTTTTATCCATTGCCTCGATGACGGCATCGTCGTCCAGCAGCAGCCCATTGAGTTTAAAGGTTTTATTAATGGCCCCCTGGATTTCTGCTTCTAAATCAACGCGCGGAATCGGATCGTCCACGTAAAAATAGAAGGTTCCTCCCGGCTGGATCTCGTCCCCACTGATCACGGTCATGGCACCGTCGAGATAAACCAGCAACTGTAGTGACAAGCCGTAATAAATATCGTCATAGCCTAATTTTTTGTTACCGGTTTTATAGTCAATGACTTTGACCCAGGTATTTCCATCTTTTTCGTATAAATCGAGACGGTCTATTTTTCCGTAAATTTTGGCGTTACCCATTTTTTCGTCCGGCAACATGATTTCCTGTTCAAAACTGAACTCGGTCGCTGTGGGTTCAAAATCTCCGGCATTTAATTGTTCAATCAGCACGTCGATCGATTTTTTCCCCACCCGCTCCAGTTTTTTTCCCAGATACTGATTCTGTCCGGTACTGTTAAATACATTAGTTTTAATTTGCGGCAGGCAGGTTGCCATCACATTTTCCACGATTAAATCTCTTTCGGTTTTCGGAAGTGTTCTTAAATCCAAGCTTTCCGCCTGGGCCTTTTTGAAAAAGCCATCGATGAGATCATGAAGCAGATTTCCGATTTCCGGTGCCTGTATGGTATAGATGGGCCGTCCCTCCGGCCTTAACCCATATTTGACATAATGGGAAAAAGGGCATTGTCGATGGCTTTCCAAACGGCTGATGCTGGTGCGCAGGTTCCTGCCGTAAAGCTGGGTTGCCTCATTGGCTGTCATTTCCGGCGAAATTCCGGTGTAATTTAAAGCGGCCTCCAATACCCGATATTCCTTTTCGTAATCCGGATTGTTTTTATACCAGTCCTTTACGGTTTCCCAGCACGCATCATCTTCGGCATTCGCCCCTTGTATCTGCTCTTTTTTGTTTCTTGAATAACTCACCAGATGCCAGAGGGTGCTTTCCGGGGTGCTCAATGTATCCCAGAAGCTTTCCCGCCCTGATGTAAGCGTAAAGGCGATTTCTATTTTAGGAAAAATCCCCAGTATTTGACTCAGCAGAATGCTGGGCTGCTGAGAATTCCCTTCCATATCCGTGAGCGCCCAATATAAGCACAGTCGTGATTGCGGTTTAGTCAACAGATCGTAAACGAGAAAGCGTTCCTGATCCATCTGAAAGCCGCGATTGTTCTGAAGCTTGATTTGGACACTTCCCAATATTTGGCGTTCCACATCGGAAAAAAGATTGGGCTCGGTGCCGGTGCCGGGGATCTTGCCTTCATTTAATCCAAACACAATCAACACTTCAAAGGCACTGCTTCGGCTTCTTCGCAAATCGGTGATGCTCACATAATCCCGGTAGGGTGGAATAATGCCCAGCCGATATCCCTGAAAACCGCTTTTTAAAATACGCAGATAGTCTTCTTTGGCGGCATCATCTGCTCCCATTGTTTCGGCAATCTGGTCGAATACCGCCATCAGGATATTCCAGATCTGATGATAGATTCCCGCCGCTTCGTAATTGCCCGCTTCGGAAAGTCTTTCCACCAGGGCATCAATTTTTTCAGGCGTCTGAATGGTCAGCAGAAATTCATAAAGTGCTTGCGTATATTCCCCGCACGTTTTTTTCGTTCGCATTGCTTCCTGTAAAACCGCCAGGGGTTCAATGAGCCTGACCCGGAGGGCATTGAGCGTTTCCAGATCGATGGCTTCATTTTGGCTGATTTTCGTAAATGCCTTTTCCCACTGTTTGCCTCTGATTCCAAATTCCAGTACGTAATTTTCCAGATCTTCACATTCCGACAGCGTGATCGGTGAAAATCCGGTTTTTACAAAACCAAAAATATCGTCAAAGCGATAATTGTTCTGGATGGCTTCCAATGCTGAAATCACGGCTTCCACCAGGTGGTTGTCCCCGATAGCCCGTAAGTCGTCCATAAAATAGGGGATTTTATATTGGGTAAAGACCCGTTTGATGATGCTTCCGTATTCATCAATATCCCCGGTGAGCACCACAATATCCCGAAAGGAGAATTGTTCCTCCCGAATGAGCTCCAGAATTTTTTGAGCACCTTTTTCCACTTCTTCCCAAGTATTTTCACATTGCGTCAGCGTGATTTGCCCAACTTCAGTCGGGTATTCTTTTTTGGGATAGGCAAAAAGATTGGCTTCCAAATGATTGAGTTCCCGGCTTTTTGATTCTTGATTGGGTACTTTGACCATTTTAAATGTGACGTTGGCCCGTGCGCCAATGTCCTTGATGGCATTCAAGGTATTCTGGGTCAGCTGAAAAACTTCTTGATCTCGCGACTCCGGATTCGGATCCCAGGGAATGGCAATATGAAACTCGCTGACAGTATCCACTAAATTCCGGATCATGTGATAATCCTGGGTTGAGAAGTTCTGAAAGCCGTCCAGCCAAAGCTCGGAATTTTTCAAAAACTCTGCTAAGGGAATTTTTTCGCTGACCAGGCTTTTAAAATCCTCCTCGTCTTTTCGGTCGTCTCCCAGCAGATCGCTGAAATGGCCGTAAATTTTTACAATATCCCCGATTTTCTGAGGCATCATCCCATGGCTGAAATTTTTGATGCTTTCTTCCAGATTTTCCGGTGAAATCTCATTTTGTTTTAATTCGCCGATTAAATTCGAAATGCTTTGAAGAAAACCCGGCTTTTTAACACTGCTGCGGTAAATGGTTAACTCTTCCTGGATTTCGCCCAGGGTTTTTTGAAGCAGCATATTTTTTCCATGTTCATCCATATAGGTTTTAGTCAGTCCGCCGGTTTCTTTTAAAACCCGGTCACCTAGCCGGTTCGGACTTAATACTTCCACATTTAGCAGCCCGTTAAGATTATTGGCTTTAATGAGTGCTTCTTCCGCCCCCAGCGTAAACTGTTCCGGGACGATCAGGTAAAGCTTCTCTTTTCCTGCTTCCAGGGCCTTGCCAATTTCATGATAAACCGTTTGACTCAAAGTCTGCGACCGACGACCGGTAATGATTGTAATTCCCACTTCTTTTTCCTTTCTGAACTTTTGACGCGATTTAAAAAAATACCAGCCTTCTTGTGAAAAGCTGGTCAGTCAGTCTTTTATTCTCGATGCGCCGCTTATATAACGCGAATCTTTCAATCAAACGTCCGCGGGCGATCATGGATCGCCCCTACGGGGCCTAAACAAAAGCGTTTTGGTATATCGTAGGGCGATTACCAATCGCCTGAAAACGTATATCTTTCAATCAAATGTCCGTGGGCGATCATGGATCGCCCCTACAAGGCCTAAACAAAAGCGTTTTGGTATATCGTAGGGCGATTACCAATCGCCTGAAAACGTATATCTTTCAATCAAATGTCCGCGGGCGATCATGGATCGCCCCTACAAGGCCTAAACAAAAGCGTTTTGGCATATCGTAGGGGCGATTACCAATCGCCTGAAAACGTATATCTTTCAATCAAATGTCCGCGGGCGATCATGGATCGCCCCTACGGGGCCTAAACAAAAGCATTTTGGCATATGGCACAAAATTCATCGTCCCGGCAAAATAAAATTTATACGGTCACAAAGCCGACTTTTTTTCTCGCTTTTGCCAAAGTTTTCCATGCCATCATGGATGCCTTTTCAGCATGGGTGTGCATAATGGTATTGAGATAATCTTTTTCTTTGAGCAAACGCTGGTATTCCGTTTGTACTGGTATGATGGTTTCAGCCACCGCTTCTCCCACTGCCAGTTTAAAATCGCCATAGCCTTTGCCTTCAAATTCCTGCGCAATCGCATCAAGGCTTTTTCCGGTGGCACAGCTGTAAATTTCCATCAGATTAGAAACACCGGGTTTTTCTTCACGATTGTGATGAACGTTCATTTCTGAATCCGTTATAGCTCGTTTGAATTTCTTCACAATGGTTTTGGGATCATCCAACAAAGAAATAAATCCATTTAAATTTTCGTCCGATTTGGACATCTTTTTTGTCGGATCCTGAAGACTCATAATTCTGGCTCCCGATTCTCCAAAATATGCTTCGGGAATTTTAAAAACATCCCCATATTGTTGATTGAAACGCGTTGCGATATCTCTCGCCAATTCAACATGCTGACGCTGATCATTGCCAACCGGCACTAAATCCGTTTGATAAAGCAGAATGTCCGCCGCCATCAGCACCGGGTAATCAAAAAGACCGACCCGAATGTTTTCTCCCTGTTTTTGGGCTTTATCTTTAAACTGCGTCATGCGGCTCAGTTCACCCATATAGGTACAGCAGTTTAAAATCCAGGTCAGTTCAGCGTGCTCCGGCACCATCGACTGAACATACAATATTGACTTTTCCGGATCAATGCCAAGCGCTAAAAGCAAAGCCATGGATTCATAGGTCCGTCTCCGTAAATCCGCCGGGTTTTGAGGCATGGTGATCGCATGAAGATCAACCACACAAAAAATGCTTTGATAGTCTTCCTGAAGTTTCACCCAATTTTTCATGGCTCCAAAATAATTTCCGATGGTAAAGGTTCCTGACGGCTGTATGCCGCTATATACTATTTTTTTTGCTGGTGTTTCCATATGTAACTCCTTTTCGCTTAAGATAATTTCAATTCTGTCATTTCCAGGGCATCACAGTTGAGGTCGAGTTCTTTAATCATTCTCTCGAAAATATCATAATCGCCGGTCGTAAGAATTTTGGTGCTGCCCGATCCAGCTGTTTCTTCGGTATTGTAGTAATCAAATTCTTTAAGATGCTTATCCAGTTGTCTGACCAAACCGTTGGCCGGATTAATGAGCGTCAGTTCCGGATACATTTGCCGGATCGTGCCGGATACAATGGGAAAGTGGGTGCATCCCAGCAAAAGCTCCTCAATGACGATTCCTCTTTTGATTCCCTTCAAAATAATCGGCTCGACCGCTTCCTCAATATTTTTTTTTAATAATTTCAAATTTCCATTGCCGTCATTAATAACTTTGCCTAGTGTGCATGTTCCCTGGGCAATGTATTTCACGTCTTTTGTCCAAAGTTCCATTTCCCGTTCATATCCTCTGTTTTTCACCGTCGCGGTGGTGGCAATAAGCCCAACCAGACCACTTTTTCGCCAATTGAGCGTTTCCTGAACACCGGCTTCAATCACACTGAATAAGGGAACCCGGGAGGTTAGTTCGGATATTAAGGATGAAATGGTGTTGCAGGCTAAAACAATTGCTTTAACGCCTCTGTTTTCCAGATCTCTGATGATTGCGTTGGCTAGAAAAATGATCTCGTCATTTTCTCGCTCACCGTAAGGCATGCGCATTGAATCTCCAAAATAGAGATAGTTTTCATTGGGTAAACGGTCCTGCAGTTCTTTCAAAACGGTGAAGCCGCCAATACCTGAATCGATGAGTCCAATGGGTCCATTTTTTTCCATTTTTTTACTTCTTTTCCGATTGATCACGAAATACGATTCCTTTTTCCACACTCATCTCATCCACAATTGCGAGCGATTCCAAGGCAATTCCCTGTTGTCGCAGCAACGCACCGCCTTCTTGAAATCCTTTTTCGATGGCAATGCCAACGCCTACCAATGTTGCCCCGGCCTGATTGATCACATTAATTAATGCATCGACCGCCTTTCCGTTGGCCAAAAAATCGTCGATAATTAAAATACGATCGTTTTTATTAATATATTTTTTTGACACCATAATCTTATAGGCTTGCTGCTTGGTATAGGAATATACGTCACTGGAATAGATTTCGTTATCTAAGTTTAGTGAAACAACTTTTTTTCCAAAAACCACCGGACAATAGTCAAAATATCTGGCCGTGCTGGTTGCAATAGCAATTCCTGATGACTCGATTGTCAAGATTTTATTGACTCCCTCTCCGGCAAAGCGTTTGGCAAAGGCTTTGCCCATTTTTTCAAATAAGGCCACATCCAACTGGTGATTCAAAAACGAATCAACCTTAAGTATTCCCTGACCTTTAACACAACCTTCTGTTCTAATTTTTTCTTCTAATAATTCCATTCGCAACTCCTTCATAACCTGATCGCATTATTATAACATAATCCAAAGGTTTTTAAATAAAAAAAATAACGTGAATTTCTTCACGTCGCTGAGACTCTCGGCAAAATAATTTATTTTAGCCTCAAGGAATTAACAATTAAACTTTTGTTAAAACCAAACAGCATCTGGGTTTCTTAAAACCCAGATGCCATTTAATACATCTGCCTTAACTCTATTTTTGTTCTTTTTCTTTTTGTGCTTCGGCAATAACCTTTTCCGCATTCAGAATTGGGGCTTCTTCATAACGAACAAATTCCATTGAAAATTCGCCTCTGGCTTGTGTCATTGATCGCAGTTCAGTTGCATACTTAAACATTTCTGCTAACGGTGCTTCTGCCAGAATTCGCTGTTTTCCGCCTGACGTCGGTTCCATTCCCATAATACGTCCGCGTTTTTTATTTAAATCCCCCATGATATCCCCCATGTATTCTTCCGGTATCACGATATCGATATGATAAATCGGTTCGAGCAGAACGGGTGATGCCTCTTTCATCGCTTTTCGATAAGCCAAAGTGGCCGCGCTTTTAAAGGACATTTCATCAGAATCTACCGCATGATATGAACCGTCATAAAGAATGGCTCTTACTCCGGTAACCGGATATCCTGCCAGAACGCCTTCAAGCATACAGGTTTCAAGACCCTTTTCAACCGCCGGTATAAAGTTTCGGGGAACGGCTCCGCCAACTACTTTATCGACAAATTCAAATGGCGCATTCGGTGAATCACCAGGTTCAAACGTAATCCAGACATGTCCAAATTGGCCACTGCCGCCAGATTGTTTTTTATGTTTACCTTCAGCTGTTGCTTTCTTTTTAATGGTTTCTCGGTAAGGCACCTTCATATCGACCAGGTTTACCTCAACCCCAAATTTTTGTTTCAGCTTCTGCGAAATGATTTCCAGATGCATTTCTCCCAAACCTGAAATCAGGGTTTGTTTGGTTTCACTATTTCGGCCAAACGTCATTGTTGGATCTTCTTCAACCAAGCGGTGAAGTCCCGTCGATAATTTATCGATATCGGCTTTTGTTTTTGGTTCAATTGCCATTGAAATAATCGGTTTCGGAAAATCAATTTTATCATAAACAATCGGATCCTTAACGTTGCATAAGGTATCGCCGGTAATCGTACTGCCTAATTTTGAAAATGCGCCGATATCCCCTGATTCCAATTTTTCAACTTCAATCTGTTTGTTTCCACGCAGCACATAAATGTGGTTGGTCTTTTCTTTGATTTCCTGGGTCGAATTATATATTTCTATGGAATGATCAAGAACCCCGGACATGACTTTGAAAATAGACAGTTTGCCAACAAATGGATCCGCAATGGTTTTAAACACCAATGCTGAAAATGATTCTTTATTACTGCATTTTCGCTCAATTTCTTTTTTGTTTCGGGGATCTTTGCCTATTTCAAATTTTCCGTTACCAGGCGAAGGAAGATATTCGATGATCATGTTTTCCAGCGTTTCAACCCCAATATTTAATGTCGCTGATGTACATAATACTGGTATTAATTCACCATTATCAATTCCTTTACGAATACCTGTATGTATTTCATTCTGGGTCAGCTCTTCCCCTTCAAAATATTTTTCCATCAGGTCTTCACTGGTTTGCGCAACGGATTCCATGATCATGTCCCGGTATGGTTCTAATTCTGCTTTCATTTCATCTGAAATGATGACATCAAAGCAGCGATTTTCTTTTCGTTCGCTCCCGGTCATATCAACGATGTTAACAACCCCGTTCATGTTTTCGCCTTCGCCCATTGGCAATTCAAACGGGACCACTTTGTTTCCGAAGGTTTCTTTTAGTTCGTCCATTACTTTGGCAAAGGTGGCATTTTCTCGGTCCATTTTATTAACAACAATAAATGCCGGTATATTTGCTTTTTCTAATAATTCAATCGCTTTTTCGGTTCCTACCTGCACTCCTGAAAGGGCATCAATTACAATAACAATGGCATCCGCTATACGCAGAGCTGCATAGGCATCCCCAATAAAATCAAAATAACCAGGCACATCAATAAGATTGATCTTGTGTCCACCAAATTCTAAAGGAATAATAGCTGAAGAAATTGAAAATTTTCGTTTCTTCTCTTCTGGATCAAAGTCCGATAGGGTATTTCCCTCGTCAATTCTTCCGATACGATCAATGGCACCGGCATTAAATGCCAATGCTTCGGTCAAAGTTGTCTTACCGCTTCCTCCGTGACCTAGTATAAGAATGTTACGAATGCTTCTAGTTGGATACGTTTTCATGATGTTTCCCCCTCGCTTATTTTTGCCAATGATTCTATTGGTTTATATAATGCTATTCTATAATATTTTGTGAAAATAATCCACAAAAAGATTTATAAAAATGAATCCTTTCGGTCTTTCAGTTCAACCGTCCTTGTTTACAAATCTTCTTTAATCTTCTTCATTATTTTTTTTTCGATCCGCGATACTGTCATTTGCGATTTATTAATATATTCCGCGACTTCTTTTTGAGTTTTTCCCTGAAAAAAGCGTTGCTCAACAATAATTCTCTCCACCGGATTCAGAGCTTTTATTTTTTCTTTCAGAAGATCGATGTTTTCAACATTTTCCATATTGTTATCCAGGTTGCCCAATAAATCCATCAAGCTTACTTCTTGTCCATCTTGATTGCTTTCATATTCCATTGAAAGAGATTTCGGATAATAGGCGTTGCTGCTTTCCATTGCCTTGATGATACTTTCTTCAGAAATTTCAAGATAAACAGCAATTTCCGTAATCGTCGGTGAGCGCATCAGTTTATGTTCTAACATCGTCCGAGTTTGATTAATTTCCCGATTCAGGTCCTGAATCTTTCGCGGGATTCGGATCAACCACTCCCGGTCTCGATAATAACGTTTGATTTCTCCGACAATCGTTGGCGTAGCAAAGGTATCAAACTCATAACCTCGGCTTACATCAAACCGTTCTACGGCATACATCAAGCCTAAACAAGCCACTTGGAAAATATCATCGTTATCGCCGCTTTTATGTCCATACTTTCTTGAAAGTATTTTGGGTATATATAAGTAATTCTCAATCAATCGATCTCTTAACTCTCGATCTCTGGTTTTTTCATACTCGACAAATAATTTCTTGACGTCTTCTTTACTGATTTTTCGTTCATATTTCATTGGCCGTCGATAGGTTTTTAATCATGGTTATAGAGGTTCCTGCTCCCTTCTCACTAACAATGTCCACCCTATCCATTAGTGATTTGATAATAAACAATCCAAAACCATTTACTTTTTTTCCGTTTAGATCTGGTTCAACCACTGTCTCCGGTTCAAAGCCAACCCCTCTGTCTGTAACAGTGAAACTAAGTTTTTCATTTTCTTCTACAGTATAGATCAAATCATAGGTCGAGTCTGGATTCATGCTGTGATTTAAAGCATTTGTGCATGCTTCAGAGACCGCAACCTTGAGATCCTCTACATCTCCAATGGAAAAGCCCATATTGTTTGCTACTGACGCTATCGTAAGACGTGCAAGACTTACATATTCTGGCTTTGTTGGCAGTGTCAGTCTAATCCTATCCATTTTCATCCCTCTTCTCTTATGATTGGTTAATCGGATTTTCAATAATATCAATGATTTTGTCAACACCGGTGATGTTCAATAATTTTTTTATATTGGGGCGCGGATTCATCATGATAATCTTTTGACCCATTTCTTTTGCTTTATTTCTTAATTCAATCAGAACGCCCATGCCAGTACTGTCCATATAGGATAGTTCTGTACAATCCAAAATGATTTGAGGCGCTTGTGTTTCAATTTTTTCTTCAATCGATTCCCTGAATTTTCCAATAGAATAAATATCAATTTCACCTTTTATGCTAATCATGGTTGCCTGTTCGGTTCCTGTTCGGTTTTTATTATCCATTTAGAACTCCATTTCTCACACAATACTGCCAAAAACACGCTTTGCGAGTTTTTGGGTCAATCAGTAACCGTAAATTTGAAACTAGACCCAATGAGGGCGATTACCATCATTGGGCCCAGAGTTATAAATCACGGCCTATATTTTTTCTTTTTTACTTTTCGTCTGAAAAATTCCTAATCCTTTTTTAAGTACCGACGCCGCTTTTACAACGGGATCAATAATATCCTGTTTGATCGTGTTTAAGGCGTCTCCCACTTCATCAACCATATCGCTTGCCGTTTCAACCACATGAGCTGAAGATTTTGTTATATCATCAGTATTTTCCATGATCCGCTGAAGCACCAAACGGTTATCTTCCATTAGCTTCGTGGTTATGTCAAAGGTCATTGCGATACTTTTAAACAGCTTCACCAAATAAATGGTTCCAATGATAAAGGCAATTCCCACTAATAATATAGCCAATTCCCACAAGCTGAAATTTAATGTTATCATCTATGATTTCCTATTTACCCTTACTCTGCTTCTTTTTTTATTGCTTCAGCATCCAGTTTAGTGTCTTCGCTTGTGATAACTTTAGCACCAGTAGCCAGCTCACTATCTTCTTTTTCAAGAGCTTCAAGTTCGTCGTTTAAATCTGCAATATCCTGTTCAACTTCATCTTGAATTTCCTGAATTTTGTTTTCAATCTGATTTTTGTATTCATTTACACGTTCTGTAAATTGTTCCTGCATATCCTGGAATTGTTCTTTGAGGTTTTCACCATATTCTACGGCTTGATCATAAGCATTTCCCAGAACTTCTTCTGTACCTTCTGCCAGTTTTTTTCGAGTTTCCAGCCCTGATGTAGGGGCCATTAACACACCTAGAGTACCGCCGATGATGGTTCCTAGAAAAAGTCCACCAACAAAATATAATTTGTTACTGCTCATTTTTATTCCTCCACTTTTCATTGTGATATTGACTACATTTTACCCTAACAGACCTCTAATTAACAGCATTTTATTTTATTTTTTATTTGGTTGCAACTATTCTCCAAATTTATCATTTATCAATTGAATCAATGCATCCACTGCTTCAGTTTCATCTTCCCCTTCAGCCTGAATCTCAATTGTCGTTCCCTGGGCAATTCCGCCAGCCATAATCCCCATGATACTTTTTGCATTAATTGAATTACCTTCTTTTATGACGAAAATCTTTGATTTAAATTTACCTGCTGTTTGAACAAACATCGAAGCAGGTCGGGCATGCAAACCAGTAACATTCAACACCGTCACTTCTTTTTTTATCATTGTATTTCCTCCTCATGATTTTATTTAAATATCTATTTCTAATTTTTTCATTTCTGCCAGAATATAGTTCGTCACTTCTTCGCCGGTTTCTAGATTTAGAGCTGTTTGCGCAATGGCTTTTGCATCTTCATAGCGAACACTACGAATGATTTTTTTAATTTTCGGAATGGAAAAAGCACTCATGCTAAATTCATCAAGACCCAGTCCCAATAGCAGAATGGCTGCCATGGGATCTCCCGCCATTTCGCCACACATTCCGGTAAAACAATTGGTTTGATTATTTGAAACATTTGTCACCAGTCTGACAAGACGCAAAATTGCAGGATTAAATGGATCGTACAGATAAGCCACATCCTGGTTCATCCGATCAACAGCAAGGGTATACTGACATAAATCATTGGTACCGATACTGAAGAAATCCACTTCTTTTGCAATAATATCAGCCGCGATAGCTGCCGAAGGAATTTCAATCATGACTCCAATTTTAATCTTTTTATCATAGGGTATATTGACTTCATCCAATTCCTTCATACACTCGGATAATATTGCTTTTGCCTGTCTAACTTCTGTAATGGAGGATATCATCGGAAACATAATATAAGCATTTCCATAAACACTTGCTCTTAATATTGCCCGAAGTTGAATTTTGAAAAGTTCTACCTCTTTGAAACAAAGACGGATTGCACGAAGTCCTAAAAATGGATTAGCTTCATCATCCATCGATAAATACGGAAGTTTTTTATCACCACCAATATCTAATGTTCTAATGATAACTGGGCCATTGGGAAATGCTTCCAATGCCGAGCGATAGGCTGCTAGTTGTTTTTCTTCCCCTGGCATCGTATCACTGTTCATGTATAAAAACTCGGTGCGAAAGAGACCAATTCCTACTCCACCATTTTTTATTACGCCATCAATATCGTTAGTTTCCCCTATGTTTCCAACTAATTCTACCTTGTGTCCATCCAGAGTGATCGCTTCAAAATCTTTCAGTTCTTCTAATTCTTTGCGGTATTCTTGATATTTTTTCTTTTCTATTTTGAAGTTTTCCGTTTGTTCTGCATTTGGATTTACTGTCACCTTACCTTCCAGTCCATCGACTACAACGATATCTCCCGTTTTTACTGTTTTTGTGATATCATATAGTCCCAGTACAGCAGGTATTTCCAAGCTTCTTGCGATGATAGCCGTATGTGATGTCCGACTCCCAATATTTGTCACAAAACCTTTGACTCGTTTTTTATCCATCTGAGCTGTATCCGATGGGGTAAGATCATCTGCAATGATGATCACATCCTCATCCAGCCTTGATAAATCAGCCTGAACAATACCCAAAATGTTTTGCAATACCCGCATCCCAACATCTTTTATATCGAGTGCTCTGGCACTAAAATAAGGGTCATCCATTTGATCAAAGATCGCACAAAATCGATCAGTCACAATTTTAACAGCATAATCTGCACTTAAATGATTATCATTAATTTCAGCTTCGACACCATCTGTAAACTCCGGGTCTTCTAAAACCATGGCATGTGCTTCAAAAATAGCGCCCTCTTCATCTCCAAACTCACTGACAGCCTTCAGCCTTATGGTTTCAATTTGTTTATGACTTTCCTTTAGTGCGCAATGAAATCTTTCCAGTTCTCTCTGAGCATCATTTACTTTGTTCTGATTGACCTCTACCACACTTTTTTCGTAAACAAATGCTTTTGCAATCGCAATTCCGGGTGATGCAATAATTCCTTCTTTAACAAACATCTTTTAACGCTCCTTTTTTTAAAGGTATTTAGATCTCGCTTCTTCCTTCAAATGCTTTGATCAATGTAATTTCATCTGTATATTCTAAATCAGCTCCGATAGGAATCCCTTTAGCAAGACGTGTCACCTTTACTCCCAGGGGGCTGATAAGATTACCTAAATACATGGCCGTCGCTTCGCCTTCAACAGTTGCGTTTGTTGCCATAATAACTTCTTTGATATCGTTTTCTCCAATTCGCAGCAAAAGCTCCCTAGCCTTGATATCCTGTGGGCCAATACCGTCTAAAGGTGAAATGGCACCGTGCAGCACGTGATATAGACCGTTGTACTCCCGTGTTTTTTCAACTGCGAAGATATCCCTGCTATTTTGCACAACGCAAATTGTTTCTTGATCACGCTTTGGATTTTCACAAATATCACAGATTTCTTTATCCGTAATATTAAAACATTTTTTACACAATACAATTTTTTGTTTTGCTGATACGATCGCTTCAGAAAGGCTTAATATTTCTTCATCGGATAAATTAATAATATGAAACGCCAGTCTCTGCGCTGTTTTTTCGCCAATACCTGGCAGCTTTCCTAGTTCAAGAACTAAGCGTTCCAGGGTCTGCGGATAATAACCCATCAATAAACCTACATAAGACCCGGAATGTTCATACCACCGGTGATTTTTCCCATCTCCGTATTGACCATGTCTTCAGCTTTTGTTATTGCTTCATTGACTGCTGCTATGATAAGATCTTCCAGCATTTCAATATCATCCTCATCAATTACTTCCGGATCAATTTTTATCGACAAGACGGTCTTCTTTCCTGTTGCAACGACTTTAACGGCGCCACCGCCAGCAGTGGCTTCAACTTCTCTTTCTTCCAATTCACTCTGAAGTTTTTCCATATCTTGTTGCATCTTTTGCACTTGTTTCATCATATTATTCATATTTCCGCCACCCATACCACCGGGCATACTGCCGGGCATTTTTCTTTTAGCCATTATATATCCTCCTACGTTCTTTTTCTAATCTTAATATCGAGACTATTATAACACTAAAGCATCACGGATATCACTATCTTTTTTTAGTAGATTTCTGCTTAACTCATTCATTTTTTATTATCTTTACGTCATCATTATTCACAATGCGTCGTGTTTTTTCAGTCAAATCCATTTTGCTGAAATTGTCTTCCTCAAGTCTTACCGCAACTGTTATTTTTCTCTCTGTTGCTTCTGATAAAATGGTTTCGAAACTTTTGATAAATTCCGGTTTGTTGACAAACTGAAAATAATTTTTATTTTCAGTTGTATAAATAATATCCAGGTGATCGTCATTTTGTAATATTGCTTCACCACGTTTTAAAAACATGGCCTGAGCTGAATTTGTCTTTCCTATTTCATCACATAATTTTTTGAAAAACCTCATTTCATCATGTTTTGACCCATTGTTTTGGGGAAGCTTCTTTTCTTCATTTTGAACTTTCTTTTGTGATTCCGCTATTACCTGTGTTTGTTGTGGAATTTCTTTCTTTTCTTCATCGTTTTCAATCTTGATGATTTCAGGTGAGATTTCCTCCACACTTGGTTTTTGTGTATCGCTATGCTTCTCATCAATTGTTAAACGATCAATTTTATAATTTGCCTTTGGTTCTTCTTCAATTGTCTTTATCTCTTTTTTTGTACTCTGCATTTTTTTTTGTTTTTCAGTATCTGGCGCTTCATCTTCAAGGCAAAGTTTTAATAACGCCATTTCTACGATTATACTTTGCAGACTGCTATATTTCAATTTATTTTTTTCATCAATTAATTGTGTAATCATTTGATAAAGCTTAGCGAAGGTTATTTTTTCGGCTATTTCCCGGTAAGCTTCAAAATCTTCGGTTGTACAAATCAAAATATCTTTCGCGGTCTCCTTAGCTGTTTTTGTAATTAATATCCCCCTGAGATACTCAATCAGTTGATCCATTAATAACAAACTTTCTTTACCATGACTGACTAAATCTCTGAGACTTACTAAAACGCCGCTGCTATCGCCTTTTATTATTTTTAATACCAGATCATGAATGTTCGTTTTATCCGCCATACCGGTAAATGCCAGTAATTCATCAAATGAAACGCACCCTTCACTGTCTTTTAAATCGATGATTTGGTCCAATAAACTGAGCGCATCACGCATGGAATTTTCGCCACGAGTTGCGATAAAATCAAAGCTTTGTTCACTCATGGTAACGCCCAGATCATTACAGATCTTTTTCATTTGTCCAATGATCAATGCTTTCGGAATAGGACGAATCTCATAGCGTTGACATCGTGATAAAATTGTTGTCGGACATTTATTTGGTTCCGTGGTTGCCAATATAAATACGGCATGTGCCGGAGGTTCTTCCAATGTTTTCAGCAAAGCATTGAATGCTTCTTTTGTTAACATATGCACTTCATCAATAATGTAGACCTTGTATTGACCAACGGTTGGCGGATATTTTATTTTTTCACGAATTTCACGAATTTCATCAACGCCTCGATTTGATGCCCCATCTATTTCAATGATATCCATTACGCCGGGCCGATCTATTTTTAAGCAAACTTCGCATTGATTGCAGGGGTTTCCATCAATGCTATTTGGACAATTAATTGCCTTTGCAAATATTTTAGCTAATGATGTTTTTCCAGTACCCCGGATGCCAGAAAAAAGATAGGCATGTCCGACACGGTTATACTGGATTTGATTTTTTAATATCCGTGTTATACTATCCTGTCCCACAACTTCATCAAAGGTTTTGGGTCGATATTTTCGATAGAGTGCTAAATATGCCATATTTTCCTCTTCTTCTTTTTTTCTTTTCTTTAATTATATTACAATCCACTTTATTTGTATAGTTCATCAATAAAAAAGAAGCTCCCCGTTATCCAAGGAACTTCAAGTTGATGATGATCTTCACCCTACCGATCAATTATAAATGAATCGCTACATTAGAAAGAAAGGTAATTCTTTTTCTTTTTTGGCTTGTCTTTTACGTTCTTTTTCATCTTGTGCTTTTTGACGCTTCTGAGCCAATTCCTCCCTAATCTTCTTTTCTGTCGCAATTGCTCTTTCATTCGCTTTAGTTGTCATTTCCTGCAATTCTTTCGCTTTTCTTTTTAGCTCTTTTCTTCTATTCTCTTCAGCCTCTTCTTGTGCCTTAACTTTGGCCTCTGCCTCTGCTTTAGCTTTAGCTTTAGCCTTCGCTTTAGCTTCTGCCTTCGCTTTAGCTTCTGCCTTCGCTTTAGCTTCTGCCTTCGCTTTAGCTTCTGCCGCTGCTTTGGCTTCTGCCGCTGCTTTCGCTTCTGCCGCTACTTTCGCTTCTGCCGCTGCTTTCGCTTCTGCCGCTGCCTTTGCTTCTGCCGCTGCTTTCGCTTCTGCCACTGCCTTTGCTTCTGCCGCTGCCGCTTTCGCTTCTGCCGCTGCTTTCGCCTCTGCCGCTGCCTTTGCTTCTGCCGCTGCTTTCGCTTCTGCTGCCGCTTTCGCTGCTGCCGCTGCTTTCGCTTCTGCTGCCGCTTTCGCTTCTGCCGCTGCTTTCGCCTCTGCCGCTACCTTGGCTTCTGCTGCCGCTTTCGCTTCTGCCGCTGCTTTCGCTTCTGCCGCTACTTTCGCTTCTGCCGCTGCCTTTGCTTCTGCCGCTGCCTTTGCCTCTGCTTTCGCCGCTTTTTTCACTTCTGCTTCTTCCGTTTTCGAATTATTGTCAATGGCTGCTTCAGACTTTTCATCATAGACTTTAAAAGTACTTCCTACTTTTTTTAGAAAATCATCAAACTTTCCCACTTCTTCATTCCCCACTTCACTTGAATTCGTTGTTTCAGAACTATTTTGAACAGCCGTTTCTTTAATTAATTGTGATTTAGGTTTGC
This sequence comes from Acetobacterium paludosum, assembly GCF_008086595.1. GTDB lineage: Bacteria > Bacillota > Clostridia > Eubacteriales > Eubacteriaceae > Acetobacterium > Acetobacterium paludosum. The sequence continues at coordinate 80,860 of NZ_RXYA01000004.1, forward strand.
TTTTTCTAGCCATGATAATCTCCTTATATGCTTTTATATTTATTTCGTTCTATTTTTTATAAATGGCCTTGGAGCATTTATAAAAAATAAAAATCTTGTGTATAAAAAACAAATGACCGAAGCCATTTGTTTTTTATACATTATAATTTGTTATCTTTGTTAAAACAGGATATTTCGAATATCCTTATGAGGAGATGCGATAACCGAGTAACTCGTTATGAGGTTCGATTCCGCCATATCATTTTTAGCCGTTTGTATGGCTGATTTAACAGAAGATATTTCACCAGTGATTAATACAAAGCCTTTACCACCCAAGCCTCTAGCAATTCGAATTTCAATAAGCTCAACATTTGCGGCTTTCGCACAAATATCGGCTACTAAAATAGAAGAGATTGCATTAATCGTTTCAACAATACCAAGAGACTTCACATCGCTGATTTCACCTGCACCTAACATGGCAGGTAAAACATCATCATGAATATTTGGTATTACATAGGATTCCAATACAAAGATACCGCCTACATGCGATCCATTCTTTATTGACGCTTCAACGGCCCCAACATCTCCAGCAATAATACTTACATATTTTCCTGGACAAAGAGGTGACGCCATCAGCAGCTCAACATTTCCGGATTTCAGCATTTCATCAGTGGCTTCTATGCCAAGTGGAATACTCTTAAATTCCATAAAACCAACTGCTTTATTCAAAATACCACTTCTTTCTATACTGTGAATGAATTTAGACTAAATCAATAACAAATTTGTCTATGCGACGAAAATTAATCCGCCTAAAATTACTAAGTTGATTGTTTGCATAACAAAAATTGTGCAGGCAGGGGGGTCAATATGAGTATCTGCATGACTATTGAAAGTTCTAAGAATAAAATCACCGAACCACATTGTGAACATTCCTGTAATTGCTGCACCAATAATTGCTGCAACTGGACTTAATGTAGCTGTGAATATAATAACTGCAGTTGACGCAGCTGGATAACCGACATGATGCCAGCATTCAAATCCAAATCCACAAGTAATAAATACCAAAGTAATGGCAGCAAAAGCAAAGAAGATTGTTGGTGCCATTTTATACAGATACAAAGCTGTTTCAGATCCACCAACTAAACCAAGGTTTCCTAAAGCAGAAACAACGCCACCACTTAGAAGTCCAAGGCCTAGACCCATCATCAGAACAAATCCTAAACGCTGGCCTTTAGCCACGTATTCACGTGTTTCTCCAGCCGGAGTTTTTCCTGTAAGGCCGGTTTTGCCAAATACTAAACGAACGATAATAGCAGAAAGTACAACAGTGCAGGCAACCGTATCAGTCCAAGCTGTTGCGCCTGTACCAAGGATACCAGAGAAAATAACTGGTCCCAGAAGTGCAGAAACAATGTATTGAATGATAAAGCCGATCATACCGAAAATACCACCAACGAGTAATACCATCGGATCACCAGTTGTTGCAAGTGGTGTTACGATATCTTGACCGTTTTCAATAAGATTTCTTGTTTTTGCAAATGCTGAAGCGGCTACGCCACCGGCAAATGCAACGTGTGGTCCAAAGGCCGGACCGAAAGCAAATAGTCCAATCGCTGGTGCGCCAGCTTGTCCGCCCAAAATAGCTGCCAAGGCAGCTAAACCACAGATAATGAATGAGTTTAACCCACCAAGCATTGTTGCCAGCAGGCCGCCACCAAATGCAGCGATTAATAAAGTAAAGTCCATAATTATCCTCCTTCTAAAATAAAATTTCAGGCCTCGATAGTGATTTTTTCACTATCCACGGTAATAATCTTACCGCTAATACTTGCAAAAACTTTTGCGCTTAGTTTCCCGTCTGGAATGTCAGCGACGAGTTGTCCTCTTTCCACTTGATCTCCAACTTTTACCACAGCCATAGCAGGAGCACCTATATGTTGTGACAGTAATAGGTTGACTTTAGTAAATGTTTTATCCGTTTCAACCATTGGTGCCGGAAGATCATACTTCGTCAGTCCCAATCGTGATATTAAACGGTGCACATCAAACTGTTTGCCTTCTCTGAATGGTTCGGTTGCCGTCGGAGCATTGTGATGAGGATTTTTTATCCCTTTGCTTCCAAGTTCTTGTTTGAGCATGGTATTGAACTTCCAAGGTTGTAGGTCCATTACACATGCATATTGACATAAGCCACATGCACAGCATAGAAATGCATTTGTAGCTTGGGTGGTCGTATCACAGGTTGAACCATATGCAGCAATTCGCATAAGTTTATGCGGTTGCAGATTATGTCCTAATGCATATCGAGGACATAATTCGGTGCAGTAATTGCATTGCATGCAAGCCATTCCCGCCATTTTCATGGTTTCCTTTATAGACTTTGTTTTAGAAAGAATCAAGGAATGATCCTTTGGTAACACAATAAGTCCTTTTGTGGTTTTTGTAATCGTTGACTCTAGATCGACGATTTTCCCCATCATCGGCCCACCATTTATTACAACATAATCATCAATGGTCGTTCCTCCGGCTAATTCCAATGCTTCACGAACAGTGATACCCAAAGGTACTTTTGTTGTGATCTTATTCTTAACCTCTCCTGTCAGTGTTAGATAAGTATCTGTAACAGGAATATTGTCGATTAGTATATCATAAATATTCAAAAGTGTCTCGACATTTATGACTAAAGCGCCGACATTTAACGGAATTCCACCTTCTGGTACAATTCGTTTTGTAGTCTCATAAACAAGGACCTGTTCATCACCTGCCGGATAAAAGCTCTTAAGCTGATGCATTCTAATTCCGGGAAATGCGGGCAATTCTTTGTTTAATGCTTCAATTGCCGGTTTATAACTTTTTTTCAGACCAACGATACCTTCTTTTGCTTGTGTGTGATCCATAACAGCTTGAAGAGCTGTTAATATTTTAACAGTCTCCAACGCCATTAATTGTTGATCAACGCGCAATAATGGTTCGCATTCTGCACAATTGACAATAACTGTGTCAACTGTGCAGTTTATTTTGACATGGGTAGGAAACCCCGCCCCGCCAGCACCAACGATGCCAGCGCTTTGTACCAATTCAACTAAATTTGCGCTCATGAACAACACCTCTATTATTTAATATCAAATCCTCCTACTAATGTACATCTTCTTTTTCGAGTAAATGTCTTAGCAGATGTTAGACCTTCGCCAGTAGGTCCGGCAATTGTAAAGGTTGTATATCCTTCACCTCCAACACCGATACCAGCATATGAAGGAGCATTTTTAACAAAAATAGTACACTGCACTCTTTTTGCCATTTCACTTAAGTTGTTAACATTTGTTGAATGCATAATCGCTGTATGCCTATTTCCATGTTCCAAATTAACGGCAACTTCGATGCCTTCTTCAATATCTTTAACTCGAACAATTGGCAGAATTGGCATCATTAACTCTTCAACAGCAAAGATATGATCTTTGCTTGTTTCCATCATAACAACACGAACTGAAGAATCTACTTCAATGCCAATACCCTTAAGAATTGTTATGGCATCTCGGCCAACATAATCCCGGCTTAAGCGGCCATTTGGATAAACAAGCTCGGCTAATTCTTCAATTTTTTTAGCGTCTTTTAATTCATAAGCGCCATTCTTTTTCATATTAAAGATGAGATAGTCGGCTACCTGATCAACAACAACAACTTCCTTCTCAGCGATACAGGGAAGATTATTATCGAAGCAACATCCATCAACAATATCTTTAGCCGCTTTTTCAATATCCGCTGTTTCATCTACTAATGCTGGTGGATTACCAGCACCTGCTCCAATTCCTTTTTTGCCACTTTGCAAGACAGCTTTTACTACCCCAGGACCACCGGTTGCACAAAGCATGGTGATCTTATCACTTGAAAATACTAAATTAGCACTTTCAAGCGTTGGATTAGCTGTCGTAACAATTAAGTTTTCCGGTCCGCCTGCTTCTAAAATCGCTTTGTTTAAAAGTTTTACACACAAAGCATTTGTTTGTTTCGCACTTGGATGGGGAGCAAATACGACTGTATTTCCACCGGCCAACATCCCAATTGAGTTATTAATAACCGTTTCACTGGGGTTTGTTGAAGGAGTGGAAGCACCAATCACGCCGAATGGAGATTGTTCATTTAAGGTTAAGCCATTATCTCCGGTCCACGCTTCAGCAACAAGATCTTCAACACCTGGTGTTTTATTAATAGCCAGCTGGTGTTTAATCAACTTATGTTCATAATTGCCCATGCCTGTTTCTTCAACAGCCATGTGGCATATTGTTTCCATATTTTCTTTTTTCAGCATTTCTGCTCTCATGGCTGCAATTAATTTACTTCGGAATGCCAACGTTTGTCGCATATATGACTTTTGTGCTATATATGCCGCATCAATGGCGTTTTGCATATCATTAAATACACCTAGCTCGCCATCTTTTAGTGTCCTGCCACTTTCCTCTGCGCAATCAATTTCTGCCATTACTTTTTTTACAATATATTCTATACCTGTTGTATCAATATTCATACTAGGTACCTCCTGGATCAAGTTAATTTTTTTGTCTTATTTTAATGCTGCTAGTCCAGCTTGTGCAATGGTCATGTCTTCATCAACCGTTCCCCCGCTGACACCAATCGCGCCAATGATTTTGCCATTGTATTTCAACGGATATCCGCCGCCAAATACAACCATGCGACCATTGTTCGTCCATTGAATACCGTAAAGAGAACCCTTTTCTTTTACAAGACCGGGAAGTTGATCAGTTGGCATTTTCAGTGCATTGGCTGTGAATGCCTTGTTCACTGAAATATCAATGCTTCCCAGCAGTGAATCTTCCATCCGTTCGAAGTAGGCCAGATTTCCACCCGTGTCAACAACTGAAAAAACGATTGGGACATTTATTTCTGTTGCTTTAACTCTGGCTGCCGCAGCCATTTTCTTTGCTAAAGTCAGTAATGAATAGTCAACCTTCTGATATTTTGCATCAACTTCAGTTTCTTCTATTTGTCCTAACACTGCTAATTTTTCTTCAACCCGGCTGACAACTTCTTTGATCAACCCGTAAAATTCTTCTGTGCGCGCCAAAACAAATAGTGTATCTGACAATCGGTTCACAAATTTCACCAGTTCCGGTCGGCTGCCTTCACTTTCGCGATTGTATGTTACAATCAATCGCTCGCCTCTTCTCACGATGGTTCGAGCAACATGGAGTGCTGCCGATGATGAGTTGGCACCGGGAATAATGAATTTCTTTTGCGGTCCGATGATTGCTAAATAATGATCCAAAACATCTTCCATATAATCAACGTCATCCTGGGTAATTCTATCCGTTAACATCAACTTCCCTTTTTCATCACTGGCAAGCTCCGCACCTAATACAAAAATTCTCTTTTGCAAATAGTGCAGGATTTCACGGATTTCCTCGTCTTCGCTAAGTGAATAGGCCAGCCCCATGGCTGAATTTGCTTCGTCCATGGTTCCATATGCATCAACACGGATATCATCCTTCGGTGTCCGACTCGACCCGAACAGGCCTGTCTCACCTTTGTCCCCGCTTCGGGTGTACACATTCGGCATTATTTCACCTCACTAAACGATCTGAATTTCATCAACAATACCAACGATGGTCATATCCAGTGGCGCCATCTTATCACCGTAAACATAGCGGGCATTACTGCCTGATGTCACAATAACTGTTTCGCCAATGCCTGCCCCTACGGAGTCTACGGCAACGGCTGTTGATTGACTTGAATATTTTTCATATTCGCCATATTCATCAATTTTTTTAATTATCAATAGTTTACAGCCCACAAGATTTTTGTCTTTTTGAGTTGATACTACGTTTCCAACTACTTTTGCTAACTGCATAAATTCACCACCCTTGTTAAATCCTTATAATTTGTAGTCCAAATGTATTAATGGCTTCTACAGCATATTCTGTCACAATCGATCCAGCCGGTATTTTAACCACTTCTGCATCCCGTATTTTTAAAATGTCCGAACGCGAGATAACTTTTTTATCTAAAACACATTCGCCACTTTTTGCGGTGACCGCTGGTCTTACTGCTGGTTCTATATTTTCAGGAACAGCTGTGCCTGCTACAATTAATTTTTTCTTTACTGTGGGGGTTCCACTAACACAAGTAGTGTATAAGTCTTCACCATTTACTAATTGCATTCCAAAATCAGAAAGTGTATCCATATTATTGATTAACATTTGACGATACTTCTGAGGTGATTTTCCCATTCCCAGTTCCGCTCTTTGCGGATCATCGGGATCACAGGCATTTTTCGCCGCAATCACCGGAATACCAGCCATAATGCCATGATTAATAATTGTTAGGAACACCGAATCTGTTACACCTGTTGCGATTTTTGCAGCAGTATTGATGCTCATCGTTCCAATAATAAGGACTTCCGCGGAACTGTACAGTTCCTTTTGGCTTTTGATATTTCCACTGTAATAAATTTTATCAAGATTTAATTCTTTTTGGATAGCATCCGGATTTAATACCTTCATGCCATCGTCAGAAAGGACAACTTTTAATTGCCAACCATCTTTTTGTAATTTCAACAGTGAATCCATCGACTGCCTAAAACCAATTGCGCCTCCGGTAAAGAACACAACTGCTTTTTTAGGCTGATTTTTTATTCGCCTGATAACCTCATCAACAATCTTCTGGATTAAAATATCCATCAAACCGTCGTCGAGCATTTTCTTCATGTCCAAATTCTATCACCACATTTCTTACCTTTGACAATTAAAGGCGATCCCTAGGGGAGTTACCAATAATGGTTCTACTGGTTTGATCGTTTTAATACCCGTTTCGGCTTCAAATACTTTTTCAAAATCATCGAAAATACAGGCACCGCCAACCACATAAATCACATCGACATCGTATCCCGAAATAGCACGATTGACAATGGATGCCATCTTTTCTACAACAGGTTTGATAATCGGAAATATTTTTCTTTGTTCTTCGTTCCTCTTAAGTTCCTCTGCTTCTTCAAAGCTTATATGATGAAAACCGGCCAGTACAAGACTCATATGCGTACCCCCTGTTGCTTCATCAGCTGTGAAAATTACGTCACCATGTCTGAGAATGCTGATCCCGGTGGTTCCACCACCCACATCTACAACAGCACCATCCTGAATGCCGAGAACTGTAGCTGCAGCCGTTGGTTCATCGACAACATTTGTGACAATGAAGTCTGCTGAATCAACAACATTAGAGATAATCTTTGCATTTCCTGCCATGATTCCAGGCGGGATGGCTGTGGCGGCCTTGGCATAAGATAAATCTACGCCTATTATTGCTTCTACCTCAGCTTTGAGTTTTCGTACAATTTGACTCGCTCCGATATAGTCAACGACAATCCCATCGCGGACCACTGACGCTCTTTGAGTAGCTCCGGCAATGGGACGATTATTCTCGTCAACCACTGCGATAACGATATTTGCAGTACCAAGATCCACGCCAACTTTCAGTTCGCCGGTATAAGGGTTGGCTTTTTTTTCACGGATTAGTTCTGCAAACTCCAATATTGCGTCATTACCAGATTTCCAATCCATTATTTCACCTGTTGGGGATTATTTTTAAATAATCATCATTCTTTAGTCCTGCTGCATTTGCCTCATCCGTATCAAGATGCATTTCATAATCATATTTATCCGATACCCTTGCCAGCACATTACAGAAAATTGTTTTACGAACACCACATGTCTCTACACTGACCCAGTCCTTGTCTTTAATATTAAGCCTAGCTGCTATATCAAGAGGCATATGAATGTGTCTAAGTGCGACCATCACGCCTTTATCAAGTGCAATTTTTCCGTTTGGACCTTCTAAAGTAATTCCTGGTGTATTTTCAAGTTTCCCTGATTCACATACTGGTGCTTGGATACCCAAAATTCTGGCATCTGTTAAAGAAACTTCAATTTGGCTTTCTGGCCTAGCCGGACCCAAAATCCGAACCTTTTCAAAGCACCCTTTTGGTCCGATAACTTTGACAGTTTCCTTTGCTGCATATTGTCCGGGCTGCTTTAGGTCTTTTATATTGGTTAGCTGATAGCCCGCCCCAAATAATGTCTCAATATCCTCTTGGGAGAGGTGAATGTGCTTGTTTGATATTCCTAAAACGACTCGATTTGGACTATCTTTTTCATTTATTAGTTTTTTGACCGTATTAATGACGATCTGTTCAATTACTTTTTTTTCATTTTCGTTCATAATTAACACCTCTTCTACAAAAGATCACTTATGTCTGAATCGCTGAGAATAGCAATTAACATTTTACTCTTCTTCAGTTTCTTCTCTTTTTTCTTCAATGGCGACTTCTGCTTCTGGCTCTTCAGGCAATGTATATCCAACTGTTTGGCTATTGTAAATTAATTTTTCAATGTCTTCACTCGGTCGTGCAATTACAATACTTGTAAAGCAGCCTCGACCTTTTGCACAAGCAGCGGTGGCAGCTTCAACAGCTGCTTTTACGGCGCCAATATCGCCAACCACTTTTATGGTTGACATACCATCACCGCGACACGCTTCATAACCAAGAAGTCTTACATTTGCTGACTTTACTGCCGCATCTGCTGCTTCTATTGCCGTGGCCAACCCGATAGCTTCAATTAGGCCTACAGCCTCTTTTCTACTCAAATTAGCCCCTCCTTACGACAGTTCTGTATTATCAAGATTTTTAAATGGCATCCTTTTTACCAGACGAGCCGCATTGCTTCCAATTGCTCGAAGCGTCGTATCATCACTGTAAGCCGGTATTCTGAAGATTGGTTGATCTTCCTTTAATTTGATGAAATGAAGGACCACTTCTTTTTCAGTAATACCGATGCCAACACCAAGATTTGATAACTCTGCTCCTCTAAAGGCAAGCTCCACGGGATCGGCTTCTTCCATTTCTACAACTAAAAAGGGTATGCCTTCCTCTTCAATACCATTTAATACATTGTCAACGACCTTTTGATAAGTAATATTTTTACCATGCAATACCATAATTTCCGGTTTTGGGGCATCGAAATTCATACGCATATTACACACCTTCTTCGTAAGCAAGAACTAAGCCAGTGGCTACTGCGTTACGTGGGCCCTCAATCCCTCTAATGTTTGCCCGACCTGCTACAATGCTGTGTTTTGACAGTACATCTGTTACCAATTGGGGAATTTCAAAATCTAACGCTGAACCTCCAACTAGAGTAACAAATTCAATATCACGCACGTTTCCGGTGGGACTAACTCGTTCTAATGAACGAATTGCATTTGTAACAAACACTTTTGTTTTCGCGTCTCTACGTATCGTTCGAATCCGTTCCAGTGAAACATTGCCTGGGATCGGCATCATTCCATTAGGTGTCAAGATAACAACACGTGCAAATGCTGTTGGGTCAAGTGGTTTATCAAAAAACTGAACGGTTCCATCTTCATGACGAATATGGAATAAACTTTCAACTTTTGCTAATGGATATTTTTTTATATCTTCCGCCAAGCCCATATCCTCGTATCCTAATTCGGATGCGATCAGCAGGGTAACCATGTTGCCGGCACCTGCTAAATGGATAGACTTGATTTCGCCAGCCTTATTTATTATTGCTGCATCTGTCGATCCGGCACCCATATCGATAATTGCTAAAGGTTTGTCACTGCCTGGTGTTGTAAGTGCGCCGCGAATGGCCATATCGGCTTCAACGCCTCCTACTTCAACTTTCACGCCAAGTTCAGTTTCCAATTCATGTGCAATCATGTTCATCTGTAATTTATCGGCTTTTACCATGGCAGCAATTCCTACTGCATTTTCCATCGAAAATTCATTTGCCATTCCACCTTTTACGGTTTGTGGCACAAATGTATCAACAGCTAATAAATCTTGAATTTTGATCGCACTGGGAAGTTGCTCTGTCAGGTTTGACATAACTTGTCTAACCTTTTCAAGCATTCCGCCGGCATTTGTGCCAGCTTCACCTTTAATATCTTCTATCGGAGCCACGGAGCGTATTGCCTCCATAATTTTTTCAGCACCATCATCAACATTAATCTCGGCCTTTTTATTAGTTCCCTGAATAATGATTTTTCCGGCTGGTATTTTTCTTTCTTTTACATCTCCTGCCGGAGTTTTAATGATAACTGCTGAACGGTTTCCAATAAGCGCTCGGGAAACAGGAACGACCTGTTTTGTCTCATCAGAAGTTAAATCAAATACGGTGGCAATGCCATATGGGTTTGATAATTGTTCAACTACCGCACCCGGTGCAGCTACCTCAATAGCAGCACGCATGTTCATCGGTACCTTATCAATAAGCGAAACTTCATCAACAATCGGGATCTTTTTGTCAACACGGTTATTAATTAAAACGCCATCATCACGTTGGACAATGGCACCATTCACAAATATGCCGTTCTTCACAGCATGGTTAATAATTTGAGAAGAAGCTTCAAAATCAACTTCTTTCGGGATAATAACGATCACTGATGCGCCTTTATCACAACTATTAACTTCCCTTATGTCTACAGTCACCCCAACACCGATCCCCAATCCCCCTGGTGTAGAGGGATTGTGACCGATCATGGTGGATTCCGTAATGATTGTTTCAGTAATTGTTTCCATGGCTACATCACCAATAACGGGTGCAGCTTCATTGATACGGATTAAATCAACATTTTCTACAGCCAAACCAGCTTTTTCTAAGGCTTGTTTTAATGAGGCGAAAACTCCATGAATATTTTGGCGTGTTCCTTTCATGCCGGTAGTATTCACGATACCACTGGCAAGGAACTCAGGTTTTCCGTCGACATATCGGGCAAGCGCTGTTTCAGTACTTGCATTGCCAATATCAATTCCTGCAATAATCATATTTGATTCCTCCAAACAAATCCTATACTGATAATCTTAATAGAATTCTTTTGATCTCTTTCTTGCATAATATACTTCTGCTGCTTCAGCTACTAAAGATGCAGAAATAGGTGCTTTGTACTGATCTTTTAGTTCAGCAGCAATAGCAAGCAATTCTTCTTTAGTAGATTTGTAAGGTCTCATTGCATTATAGATTTCCAGCAAACGAGCATCAGGAACAGCGATCAGTTCAGCAGCTCTTCTTAAATTCAATGCGAATGCGCCACGTTTTACTGATTCAGCAACCTGTGCTTGCAATTCAAGGGTTTCAGGGCTGATTCTTAAATCTTCTGCTTTTAAATCGCCAGATAATAATTTATCTAATGTAAGCTCCTTGAATCCTTTACCGCTTGCAGAGTGGATCAATTCTGGTCTTTTATCTCCGATTGGGTAATCTTCCTTGGTAACAGTTCCTGTAGCACATGTAGCGGGAGCTGCAGCGGTACCCATAGAACTCATAACTTGTTTAACAATTTGTTCCAACATTTGTTCTTGTGTCATTCTGGTCACCTCCACTTATACGAATGAAACTTGTTGTTCGACAGGCTTTTTGCCTTCTACAACATGTTCTGTTTCTTTAATATGCAACAATGCTGCTTTAGCTTGATAGGCTGGACGAGCCATCTGGTCATTTTTAACCGGAACTGGCGCTGGACTTTCACCTTTAGCATATTTAGCAGCATTTTTCCCAATTGCTCGGAATGTTTCTAAATCGATCAATGGTGCTTGAGAAAATAATTCCAAGTTACTTAATTGCGGAAGATCTTTCTGATGAATGACAGTCGTTCCTTTTGACTGGATGCCAATACCAATTCCTGATCCACTTAATTTTGCAGCGGTATGAGCACATACGGCAACATCAGAACTTCTATAAACCTTAATCACACGAGCTTTAAGACCTTCTTCTTCAATACCGGCGATCAGTTCTTTAAGAACTTTGTCATGTGGTATACCGACGATTGTTTCATGTTGGTATTCTGCAAAAGCAGGAGCCACAGCAATGATAACTTCATCGGATGCAACGCCTTGTTTTGCATCTCCAATTGGAGTAAGCTTAACAGAACCTGCAGCAGCGGCAACTTTAGAAGGAGCACTTGCGGCTGGAGCGGCGCCAGTCATTTCTTTTAATACATCTTCAATAATGCTTTTTAACATTTGTTCATTTATAGCCATTTTTTTACACCCCTTTCCTTAAATGCTTGCTGGGTCAATAGCCCATGGAATATCCTGGATTTGTGCCCATCTTTCATCACTGATAACATAACCAGTTTTTACTCCATGATAATCGTTTGGATAGTTAACAGCAGAAATACATTCCCATGAAGAACTTAATTTTGAAGCGGTGTGTAGGTAGTCACCAGCAACTTTTTGCAACTGGATATTAAAGATCGATTCAGCAACATCATGCATGCCGCCACGTTCCAAAGCTTTAATAAAGTCAACTGCTGTAGCGCCGCGGCCATATAAATCTTCTACCGATTTTAAATCAGCTACGACATCACGGTCAGGCATATCTTTTGAACCATTTGCATAAGTTGCAGCTTCTACTTCTGCATCAGTGATTTCTGTCAAGCCTAATTCTTTGAAGATTATCTGCATTGCACGGGCACCTTTAGCACGAGCAGCAACAACAGTTTCTTCATCAGCAGGTTGCAAACCACCATCGATTTTTAAGTCACGTTGAATGACATTCCAATCATCATAATCTTCTGCATCCCAGTTAGAACCGGCAAACATATTATCATAGTTTGGAGTTGAGCTGTAACCAGAACAGATATAATCAGTTCCTGGTACCATCTGCATTAATGAACGAGCAACTCGTCTTAAGTCAGAGTGTGTAAAAGTCTGGTCATTAGAAGAAGCACATTCTAAATCTAAACATGCAGCTAATAAGTTTTCAGCTAATACTTCACGAATACCACCTGGAACCCCTGCTGGAACACCGATACAAGAAACAGAACCGTTTTGGCTGCCTTGCACGCCGGCACCTTTAGTAATATATAAACATCTTGCTTCCAGATAAAGCATTGATTTCCCTTCGGCATAACCCATTTGTACTTCTGATCCAGAACCAGATGTAAAACGCATTTTCAAGCCACGAGAAGCGTAGCATGATGCTAAGAAAGCTTTTGAGTAAGGAGTATCATCACCATCCATGAAAACTGCTTCTGTACCATATACAGAAATAGTTTCAGCATAAGCGGTGTAGCCTCTCATACCCAGATCAAGTTCAGTCGCTTCTTCAACGGCACATTGTGTTAAGATACCTGGGCGTCCAACATTTGCACCGACCATAATAGCTAAAGCATTGAATGGTGCATAGCGAGCGATTCCTACGGTTGTTTCCATTTCATCAAATCCACGGATAGCAGCTTCAGCAGCATCAGCAGCGATTTGAACCATATTATCTTTTACGTTGGTAACATGACATTGGTTAGAAGGCATTAAACGCGCTCTCATTTTACTTTGAGCCATCATCATTTCTAATACTGTCATAAGTCCAAGTACTTCTGTTATTTTAGCAGGTGTAATTGAGGTGGTAATATCAACACATATTGCTCTTGGAACATTTATATCAACAAGCATATTGGCAATTTTCAAAGAATCCATTGCCATATATTCTGCTGCTTTTTCTTTGCGGATACCGAAGTTAGCGATAAAAGTATCAAGCATATCAAATTCTGCTCGTTTTTTACCATCCATTTCTACGATAACACCATTTTCAATGCATAAGCTTGGAGTAGGATCTCCAGGATTATTCATAGCGATTAAACCAACCTCTGGCCATTCTTTAACGAAACCGTCCTTTTTAACTGGACGAGCTGCTAAAGCTTCAAATCTTTTTGACTTCATTGTCTTCATTCCTCCTTCTTTCTATAGAAAACTTACAAACAGCTACTTAAATATAAGGAGTTGTAGTTGATGGGCATGGACCGCCAAGAGCTTCTAAAGCTTGTTTTCCAACTTCTCTAGCAGCATAGATTGCTTGACGAACTGCACCAGCATCGCCTGTAATGAAGATCATTGACTCGTTTGAGAATTTTGTTCCGCCGTTATCTGGTGAAGCATAACCAACAAGATCTACATTTGCAGCTTTTAAAGCAGCATCAGACATTAAAACGCCAATACCGGCTGGAGCACCAACGATGATACCAAAAGCTCTTCCGATAGGAGCAGCGAATACGTAGTTACAAGCAAAGCTTGCTCTTGCTGTATATTGGAATTCCAAATGACCAGCAGCGTTACCATATACATCACCGAAGGTTCTGTTTAAATCATTTAATGCGACTTCAACAGCTCGTTTAGCATCAGATACATCTTCAGCGCCAAAGATAATTAAAGAGCCATGACCTGCGCCGCCTTCAGTATCTCTTGCAAATTCTACAGAAACGATTTCTGAATTAGTAGCTTTTACAGCTTCATCAGCAGCGAATACTTGAGGACCAGCACCAGTTCTAGCGGAGAGGATACCAATAGATCTGTATTTAGGATCAATTTTCATTGCTTCATGTAAACCTTTGTCTACGTTTGCAATTACAAAACCAATCGTGTTTCCAACTGCCGTTCCAATGAATTCAGTCAATCCACAAGTACCTGTTGCAGCAGCAACCGTGCCTGTTTCTTCAACCTCATCCATTTTCTTCATAACTTCTTCCATCAATTTGTTCATTAAATCATCTTTCATTAATTTACACCTCCGTAATTATAAAATTTTATAGACTTGGTAAAATTTTCTCCACATCACCATGTGGTCTTGGGATTACGTGTACTGAAACAACTTGTCCAACTTTATCAGCTGCAGCAGCACCTGCATCAACAGCTGCTTTAACAGCTCCAACATCTCCACGAACCATAACGGTTACTAATCCTGAACCGATTTTTTCGTAGCCCATTAATGATACATTGGCTGATTTTACCATAGCATCTGCTGCTTCAATTGCAGCAACTAAACCTTTGGTTTCAATCATCCCTAAAGCTTCGTTTGTCATAAGCTTCATCCTCCTTAATTTCAAGATTTTGTTTCTGAAACTACCTATATTTTAATGCAAAGTCTATGATAATTACTTGTGCTATTCTTATAAAATTATTGATCCTTTCTTTTAATTAGCTTGAAAACCTCAAAATATACCTCTTTTTATTATCTTTGTTAAAAAGTGAGTGGAATATTTTGTCTATCACTTGCACTTTATTGCAGCTACTTTCTTTTTGCAGGGAAAAAAAAGAACAGGTCTACCCTAAGGCTTTCCTGTTCTGTATTTTCAACTTATTAATTTGCAGTTCAATTTAGGAAACTACTCGTTGCTTTTCTAAATAATTTTCATCTTTTGAAATGTTTCCCAGGTTGTTTTCTTCCAAAAGCTCACCTCTGCGTTCCTTTCGATACTCAGTTGGCGTCATGCCAGTGCTCTTTTTAAACACCTTGCTAAAATAATTTGGTTCATGATACGAAAGATCCAAGGCAATGTTAATAATTGGGACGTCTGTATTGGCCAGCATATCCTTAGCTATTTCAATTTTCCGCTCAGTGAGATAGGTCACAAAGTTTACCCCGGTTTCTTTTTTGAAAATTTTACTTAGATAATAGGAGCTCATATTTGCATATTCACCCACTTGATCCAAAGAAATGTCTTTGTAACAGTTCCGGTCAATATAGTTTAGAATATCTTCAATATTATTTTTTCTTGTTTCCTTGTTGTCCAGCATCTTATCAAATACTTTATCAATTGTTTTCATGATTTCTATCTTTAAATCATAACGATTTTTAAATCCGTTAATAACTTGCATATTGTTATTGGAACATAGCGGACTTGTCAGTTCATAACCGCACATATCCTTAGTCACAATATTAAGTTCTTCCATGAAATGTCGAATCTCGACTTGAACGGATATGATATCGTAAGTGTAATAATCATAAATCATATCCAGATAATTGATTAGGGCATTTCTTGCATCACTGTATTTTTTTTGAATAACTGCAAAAATAACTTCATTCATCTTTTCATCGAATCGCTCTTTCGCATTATTTTTTAATGATGCGATGCTCTGATTGATTGAATCCATTAGTTGTTGCGGCCGAATGGGTTTTAGAAGAAAATCATCCACACGTGCTTTAATAGCCTGATGATCAAAGTCAAATTCATTAAATGCGGTAATCAGAATAACTTTCTTTTCATGATCTTCTTTTTTGATCATTTTCAAAACATCAATGCCATTAATTTCAGGAATATTAATATCCAAAAGAATAATATCTGGATTCAAACGACGAATTTCCTCTATGGCTACTAACCCTGAGTATGCTTCACCGATAACTTCAATATTATCACTGTGTTGATTAATAATAAGTTTAATCGCTTCTATCTCCAAATGTTCATCTTCAACTATAAACAGTTTATACATTTTTATAATCCCCTCCCTACTAGAGATTTACGGGGTATTTTAATGGTGATTTCGGTACCTTTTTCTAACTCGCTTTTTATTTCAACCCCGTAATCTACACCATAGTAATACATGAGCCGTTTGTTGGCATTGTTAATACCAATTCCAGTGTTTTTTTCCCGTCCGTCCGCTTCGTATGTTCCATCTAATATTTTTTGGATTCGATCTTTGGGAATTCCCTTCCCATCATCGACAACTTTTAAAATAGCACCTTCTTTTTGAATCTCTGCCGTTATCTTAACTGATCCACCTTTAGCATTAGGCTCGATGGCGTGGATAATTGCATTTTCCACAAATGGCTGAATTGTCATAAACGGGCACAAAATATCTTCTGTCATCTCATCTATTTGGACTGAATAATTCAATCTATTACCTAAGCGCATTTTCTGAATGGATAAATAATTCTGAGCATGTTCTATTTCTTCTTTTAGTGACACCACATTGTTCTTTTCCTTTTTCAGCGTATACCGCATCATATCTGAAAAAGCATAAATCATATCCTGGGTTTTTTCAGCTCCCTCGAGAAGTGCTAAACGACCGATCGTGTTTAAAACATTGAAAAGAAAATGCGGATTGATCTGCGCCTGAAGAGCTTTCAGATCCGCTTCTTTTAAGGATGCCTCAACTTCACTTCGCAGTTTAACTTCTTCCATTAATTCAATATTTTTATTGTGCAGTTCTTCTTGAATGATATGGATCATCTGTTTTTCCACCAGATAGTTTGCGATGGTATAAAGGAGATCGGCCGCTGATTTTACCTGTGTCAATGTTGTCGTTAATGCTCTCTCATACAGTTCAGTAATTTCAGGGTGTTCGGAAAAATCCGTCAATTCATGGCCGGTACCTAAAGGCAGGCGTTTCATTTCTTCTTCATCAATTTTCACCTGGCCAGCCATGATCGCTCCGAGATAATTACCTTTTACCATGATTGGAACGGCTACATCAACCAGACCGCCATGACAAAGATAAATTGATGGTTTTCCCGATCGCGCTGATTCGATGCCGCCATGGGCATCCGAATGATAGCAACAATCTCGATTGTCACTATCTTTTCTGACACAATTACAGAATTCCGAAAAATTGCTATACTTTGTAATTGGATTGCCCTTGTAGTCAACGGTAACTGCGGCAAGTCCCGTCGCGTCAGAGAATGAATCCTGTATCTTTTGCAAGACTTCTACGTCAATAATGTCAGTGATCTTTAATAAGACTCTCATAAAACAACCCCTTTAAACAATAATCCCATAATTCTAATGCAAAACGGTTTCTAATGTATAATATTATAACACATGCAAGAAATTTTTGGCATGTTTTTTAGAATTTTAGAATATTTTGCTTCCGAGTAGCATTATATTGTTTAGCTTTTTTGAAATTAATGCTATCTTAACTGAAACAGATATTTTCTTGACCCGACATCGTTTTCATAAGCCAATCCTTTTTTCTCCATCAATTCGTCAAAAGAATTCATATTTATCAAAAAACACTTGCAAATAAAAGAGACCTCACTTATACTATAAAAGTGTCTTGAAGATAGTACCTTGTGGGGGTGTGGCGAAGTTGGGATCGCGTCTGACTGGCAGTCAGAAGGCCAGGGGTTCGAGTCCCCTCATCTCCACCAATAAGAATTGCATAAGAGAGCCGTCGAGGTTCTCTTTTTTTATTGTCTTAGTTCTGGAAGAGGTCATAAAACCCCTAGTCTGGTGTTTATTTGGTGTTTATTTTGAGAAAAATTAAAGCCCGATAACAAAAGTTATTGAGCTTTACGGGATGAAATAACAAGAATATTATCCAGCGCGTCGCTGGCTTTTGCATCAGCTGAGTTAATAACATGAGCATATATATTCCCAGTAGTAGATAAATTAGAGTGTCCTAATCTGGTTGATACTGTTTTTAGATCCACACCGCTTGCAATTAATATGGATGCGTTGGTGTGCCGGAGTGAGTGCAGATGTACCGGCTTTAATCCATGTTTATCTGTGAATTTCTTAAGAAAACCACCAATGGTATCCAAACTCATGGGTTCCCCGTTCCACCTGGTAAAGATATAATCATGATCAATCCACCGATCCCCTACCTTTATGCGTTCTTCTAATTGCCATACCCTATAGGCCTTAAATAGATCAAAGATGAAATCAGGCAGCTTAATACTTCTTTTAGATTTAAAGGTTTTGGGCTCCCCTTCAAACAGTCCCACACCGGGTATATATTTTAATGCCCTCTTCACCGTGATAATCTTATCATCAAAATTAATATCCGGCCATTTCAGGCCCCCGATCTCTCCACGCCTTAAACCGCTGAATATCAGAAGGTTTAGAGCCAACTTATATTTTATGGGTTCCTCTTCCAGTAGCTCCAGAAACTCCAGGGCTTCCTTATCATCCATATAGGCCGGTTCTTTACGGTCAGACTTTGGAAGCTCTACACGCTTTTCAATGGGATTAAAAGGAATAACACCCCATTTGACCGCCGTATTCATGATATTATTCAATAATTTGTGGTAA
Source organism: Acetobacterium paludosum (assembly GCF_008086595.1). Lineage (GTDB taxonomy): Bacteria > Bacillota > Clostridia > Eubacteriales > Eubacteriaceae > Acetobacterium > Acetobacterium paludosum. The sequence goes on from NZ_RXYA01000004.1 coordinate 99,670, forward strand.
TGCAGCACCGTTTCATTTGACACTTCCCTTTGTGGGTTGGTTGACAGGAAGAGGGTATCAAAATCTTTTCCAATGGCATCAGCCACCTTACAGGCTATTTCATAGGTTGTATTGCCACCCTTTTTCAAACGTCTGAGAGCATCATCATTAATACCGGCTTTATCAGATAGATCCTTTTGCTTGATTTTATCCACGGCTTCCAGATATTCGGGTGTAACTTTGAATTTTTCCCCACCTCTTACACCGGTACTACCTTTGACCTTTGCATAAAAATCCTGAATGTGTTTTGCTGTGATCTTCCCCATTTTGATATTACCCAGATCTTCAATTATTTTAATCGATTCATTCTGATAGCCTCTTACAGTCACCGGGGAGAGGTTCTTATTTCCTACATAGTTCTTAAACCAGATCTCGATAAAATCAATAAGCTTAATATTGCTATCCATTACATAACCCAGATTACATTTTTCTTCAAAGTCCAGGGCGACTTTATCCAACTCTTTTTTTAATTTAGCCGGGCTTAAGTCTTCAGATGGCTTATAGGTCATTGTATGCCTGATTTGTTTGCCAGCGGTATCATAACCACTATAAGCAGTTATTTTATAAGTATTTCCTCTTTGTTGTATGTTGGCCATGGGTTATTCCTCCTTTTATTTAGTTATATTCATCAGGATTTATTACATTCTTGAACCTTAAGCAATAAATCAATAAATTCCAGCGCTTTAGCTTTATCAGCATCAGTTAATTGATTAAATTTATTGAATAATTCTTTGCTTTCTGGAGTAGAAGGAGTGTTTTCCTTAACCATAGTTGCCAAATCTTTTAACACTTGCCTTGTTATTGTTGAGCGACCTTCATTTTCAAAAACATGTGCGATCTTAAGCTTTTCAACTTCTGTTGGTTCAGCAATACACTCTTCAATCTGCAAATATCGTTCATATAAAATACCGGTCTTTTCTGCAAATGCTCTACTATCTAGCCCTAGACCTTCGCGCTCATTAATCAAAGTGTCGCTATTAAAAGACGACTCCATTAAAAAATCATCCACAGTAATTTTAAATACTCCACATAATTTTGCTAAAGTCTCAAAACTTGGTTTTCTATTGTCATTTTCATAATTAGAATAGGTTGAATAAGGAATACCCATCTTCTTTGCAAACTCTTTTGCATTAAAACCACATTTTTTTCTATATTTCTTTAATGTTTCACCAACGCTCATTTTAGTTCTCCATCCGTATTCAATTTGAATATAATTATTATAGAACATATTTCAATAATATTCAATAAGAATGTTGACATATTCGCTATGAATGTTATAATATTCATAGCGAATATAGCTAGGAGGCAAATTATGAAAATAAACAAAACCAGATTAGGCTTGGTAATGGGTGAAAAGTCTTTAAATTTTATAGCATTAGCGAAAATATCTAACGTTTCAAGGACAACGCTATCTTACATAAACAATGGTAAATCATGCAAACCAGAAATTGCTATTAAGATTGCAAAAGCTCTTGATGTAGAAGTCAAAGATCTCATAGAAGATTAGAAAGCGAGGAAAAACAAATGAATATCCCACGTATGCGTAGTGTCCCTGAAGCTTCAGCAGAATTAAAAGCCCTGGACGAACACACCGGGTTAACTCAATGTGCTATTAGACGGTTGGTATTGGATGGCAAAATTAAGAGTGTCAAAGCAGGTCGCAAACATCTGATTAATTTTGATGATTTACTGGCCTATTTGCTTGATCCCCTCCCAGATGCAGAACCAGAAGAAGAGGCCCCGGTCACCGTTACCCATATCGGTATTGACCGAATGGAAACCTATAAACGAAACATAGGCTTGATCAAATAATTCAGTTTAGATAAATATAACAATTCTAATTGCAAAAGAAGGTGATTAATTGGCTAAGCAAGGGTGGATAAGCTTGCACCGGAGCATACAAGATAATTGGATATGGAAAGACGAACCATTTGATAAAAGAAGCGCGTGGATTGATATTTTATTGATGGCAAACTTTAAAGAAAATAAATTCTTGCTAGGGAATGAACTTGTTTTGGTCGAGGCAGGAAGTTTTATAACATCCGAAAAAAAGCTTATGGAAAAGTGGAAGTGGTCAAACACAAAAGTTAGAAATTTTTTAAGCGTCTTAGAAAAAGATGGAATGATAATAAAAAAAACAGACTCAAAAAAAAGCACTCTAACAGTAGTTAATTACAAGTGTTATCAGGATTTAGAAAAGTGCAAAAGAAGTGCGCAAGAAGTGGATGAGAAGTGCGCTGAAAGTGCAAAAGAAGTGCGCGAGCATACAAACAATAAAGAGAATAATGAGAACCATGTAAATAATGCTAATAATGAGAATAAAAAACAAACGGTTATTTCGTCTGAATCACAAGAAATTATTGAATACCTAAACCAAACTTTAGGAACTAACTATAAATCAACCACCAAGGCCACGCAAGACGTAATTAAAGCAAGGCTCAAGGAAAAATATACGGTTGATGATTTTAAGCAGGTTATAGATATTAAATATGCTGAATGGAGTGGCGACCCGAAAACATCCGTCTGGCTTAGACCATCTACTTTGTTTGGGAATAAGTTCGAGTCGTACTTAAATCAAAAGCCACCGGATAAATATAGCAGCCTACCAAAAAACCTGCAAAATGCATTATCAATGTTGCATGACGAAGAAGTAAAAGTAAAAGAGCAAGGAGGTTCGATCTTTGACTAAAGAAGAAACCACAAAAATACTAACTACCATTGCGGCAGTTTATCAGAATTTCGATGTTAATGAATTAAAAAAAGATGTCTGGTATGAGCTGCTGATAGATATCGAATACCAGTTTGCGTCAAAAGCCTTAATAAAAACATTACGAGAATCTAAATTTCCGCCCACACCTGCAGATATAATCGAAAGAGCAAAAGTTGAACGTTTGATTTTCAAAAGTGAAGGGGGCGTCTTAATTGACCATAATCGAAACAACGAGCTTCTTGGAAAAAGTCAAGGGAATTTACCAACGCATTAGCACAAGTGAAGCAGCTGTTGAAACTTGGCAGGAATTACTGTGTGATATTAGTTATGAAAAGGCATTTAAGGCATATTATCAATATCTTAAAAACAATGAAAACCATGACCCAAAGCCAGGTGATATATTAAAGATTGCACGCTCAATTTATGAACCGATACCTGAATTTGAAAGAGTTGAATGCGAAAAGTGTCGGGGCACAGGCATAATCACATTGGTTTACAGAGATAAACGTGAAGCTGTTGGAGCCTGTACTTGTGAAAATGGGCTAGCACATCCAGGTCTACCAGTAATTCAACTACCTTCTTATAATTTTGATGAGTTTGGGCGAGTAAAATATGATTAATGGAAACAGAGGCAAAGCGTGGCTAAAATAATAGATTACCCTATTGAAAATTATGGGGCTTTGAGTACCAAGATTGAATGACCGGATGACTTTAATGCAAAGTCAAAAGAATTAAGTGATTTTGTAAATACGCCATTAATGCCAGACAAACATATTTTAAAATATAGATTGGAGTAATCATGTTAAAACTCATTGAAGGAACGAAAAAAGACCGCCCAGTGGTAGATTATGAAATCATCTACCTTAATGGCATGATCAAAGCCATTAAGGCCAAACAATTGGAGCCGGAAAATAAAGATGCTGCAAAACAGATTGTCTTTTATACCATGAAATATATTTCAGTAGTGGAGCTGAAAGATATGACCCGGGAACGGCTGGAGGGCTTGCTACTTTTTAATGAGATGCTTTTAAATACGGTTTGTGAATTAACACCGGCTGATTTAATAACCATCTTCCCTATAAATAAAACCTATGATGGCGCAAGATACCAAATGAAAGACTATTTTACCACCATGGAAGCATTACAGGACCACGGGTTAAATAAACCGATCCAGATAAAAGAAACTGCCTCTTCCCTCTTGTGGGATTATATGAATCATACGGTCATGATGTACCAGGTACATTGTATGAGTGCAATCAGCGAATTACACGCCATAGAGACCGGCAAGGGATTAATGGAACAGTTCTTTGAAGAACAGGGCGTAAAGGTTGGCACCTTCAGAAAATATGAAAATGACACTGGCCAAAATTTCATGATTGATGAAGATGGCCGATCTTTTCCGGTGACGAAGAAAACCCCACGGTATATTAAATTAGTGAATTAGAGAGGTATATGATGGGAAATTCAGAATACAGTAACTATGTAATTGGGAAAAATGGCGTTGAATATGAGGATTTAGTTGCATTGAATAAAATGCAGGATATGACTGACCGTCTGCTTACAAAGCGTGAATTCAGAATGTTAACGGCTATATATGATATGGCTACAAAACGAATTATAAAAGAACTTAGAAAAGAATCAAGCACAATATCCAGCCATAACAATATAAAAACAGCATTAGGGCTTTGCGGATGTAAACATTGTTACGAAAAAGGATCAAAGCAGGCCGAAATACAAGCTACAATGAGCAACAACTTGTTTAAAACAGAAGAACACTTCCTGATATGTAGCAAACATGCTGCAGGGTTTGAAAGAGGACAGCATGAAGATTAAAGGCATGTTTGAAAGATATTACGACAATAAAAAAGAGATCATCCTGATCAGTCATGACATTAAAATGATCGAAGAGGATACCGGGCCATCATTTACAAGAGCGTTAACATTAACCCCAAAGGTTTCGCCTACCAATGGGAGCAGTACCGAAAATACAGCTATTGAAAATATTGACAGCATAGAGATTAAACGCTTGAAGAGGAAACGAGATCTTTTACAGAACGATGTTGACACCGTAGATCAACTCCTTGATACACTAAATGGTTGCCAAAATAAAGTGGTTAAAATGAGAATTAAAGATAAAATGTCCTGGACTAAAATAGCAGATGAACTTGATTTGGATATAAGAACAGCGACAAAAATATATACCAGCCTGTTTGAGGAGCTGGAGGATCTGCATAAAAGACCAGATCTAAAAGTGCAAAGTGGGTAGCAGACCTCTTCGGGATCAAGCCTTTTAATTTATAGGCCTATAAAAAGAAGAGGGGCAAAGTTTAAACCAAGCGAATAAGTAAAATGTATAAATTATGTATAGATTATGTAGGACTTATGGGTGTCTGATGTGTGTTATTACCGACATAGTACATGATACAATTAGGGTAGAAAACATACGTGATTCACATAAAAAAATTTAAGGAGATTAATATGGCATATGAACAAAAAAAAGATACAATCAATGGCGTAGATTACACATTTCAAAAGGTACCACCTCGGGAGTGGGTAAAAATTAGACAACGGTGTAAAGACAAGAATGGTCAGGCATTAGAAGAGAAACTGTACGATGAAATTCTTAGTCACATCGTGGTGACACCTAAAATTACGATGGATGATTTCGAGGAAGTAGAGGATATGGAAGCGGTTATGGAAGCCGCTATCACCTTTCAATGCAGAAGAGCCGAAACAGTCTAAAAGGGAATATAAAAAACAAGCGAAAGAAAATTGGGGTTTCTGGCGGCTGATAATGGAAGAAAAGATTTCTTTCACAGAGGCTTGCCAGATGGATATGGATGATCTGCTGGAAGCCAATGCAGCGCTTGATTATTACATTGAGTTATTAAGAGAAATAAATAAATAAAAGCAGAAATAACACTTTTAAATGAGTGTTATTTTTTTGCCCAAAAAAGGGGGTTAATATATGGCAGATCTAAGAAGTTTATTCTTTACCATCGGGTTTAAAGGCGATACCAGTGGGATTAAAGCCATGGACAGTGCTGCTGGTAAGTTAAAATCAACGTTTGGGAATGTTGTAACAGATGGTAATGGTCTAATAAAAAACTGGCAAACCATTGATACTGCTGCTGATAAACTAAAAAGCAGTATGAGCGAAACAGAAAGCGCAGCCAAAAAGGCTGGATCGTCTATTAAAGGTGCTAGCGACAGTTCAAAAGGTGTATCCACCAGCATGAATGAACATTTTAGCAGTATTATAAGTGGAGCACTTAAAGTTGCTGCTGTTCTTGGTGCTGGCATTGGAATCAAAGATATGGTTCAAAGCGCAGCTGCAGGTCAACAGCGTTTGGCTCAAATGGACGCTGTTTTGGCATCCACTGGTGGCGCAGCCGGAATGTCGAAAGACGCTTTGTTAAGTTTAGCTGATGCGCAAGGGAAAGTCACGGAATATTCCAAAGGCGCTACCATAGAAGCAGAAAACATGATGCTGACATTTACAAACGTTGGTAGTGATGTTTTCCCAACGGCAATTAAGTCAAGTCAGGACATGGCGACGGCTTTAGGAATGGATTTAACAAGCGCGTCAAAAAGTGTTGGTAAAGCGTTGGAAGACCCGACTGCAGGGCTAACTAAATTAGGCAAACAAGGCGTAATTTTCACGGATGAGCAAAAAGCGCAAGTGGAGGCCATGCAATCGGCTGGTGATATGGCCGGCGCTCAGAGCGTTATTTTGCAAGAACTCCAAAAAGAATACGGAGGATCAGCCGAAGCAGCTGGGGACACATTAGCCGGGCAATTAACGATACTTGGTAATCAGTTCAGTAGTATTGGGGCATTGATCGGCGGTACGGCAATTCCAGGGATGCAAGGTTTTGTCAGCGTGATCGTCGATAATATGCCAGCAATTAAACAAATGGTAACAGACGTCGTTCTTTCAATTTCCAGTAAATTTCAAGACTGGATGACAATTTTAGGGCAGATAGCAGGCGAGGTATTCCCGAGCTTTGGAAACGGAATTTCCGGCATATCTGATCAAGTCGTTGGGTTCACGGGTGTGCTAGACTATGTAACCCAAATACTCGGGTTTGTTCGGGACAATATCGGATTTGTTGAAAAAGCGCTTGGAATATTGGCAATCGCTTGGATAGTACAGACGGCGTTAGTAGGATCGCACAATATAGCCTTAATGATTAACAATGCGCAAGAACTCGGAGCGGCTATTAAAGTAGGGGTATTGACAATCGCTCATGGAGCACATGCAATAGCTTTGGTCGCCACGACAGCCGCACAATGGGCGTTAAACGCCGCCATGGATGCAAATCCGATAGCTTTAATTATTATAGGCATTGCGGCTTTAGTGGCTGGTGTTGTCTGGCTATGGAATACGAATGAAGGTTTCAGAACAGCAGTAATATCGATATGTGATGCAATTTACGGAGCGTTTCAAGCCGCTGTCGCGGGCATCCAAACAGCGTGGGGCACCGTAGTTGGATTCTTCCAAGGGGTTTGGAGCGGCATTTGCACAGTATTTGCAGATGTTGTTGGCTTCTATGTTGGAGTTTACTCCGGCGCGTGGGACGGCATTTGTGGTATATGGGGCGCAGCCGTTGATTGGTTTGGTGGTATTGTAGATGGTATCGGGGCAGCCTTTAGCGGCATTGGAGGAACGATCATAGGTGCATTCGATGGAGCGATCCAGTTTATCCAGAATCTTCCTGCACAATTCCTCCAGTGGGGCGGCGATATGGTACAAGGCTTAATTGATGGTATCAGGGGAGCAATTGGAGCTGTCGGCGATGCTGTAAAAGCGGTAGCTGATACGATTTCCTCATTTTTACATCATTCAGTTCCTGATGAGGGGCCTCTTATGCATGATGATCAATGGGGCGGCGACTTTATAAAGAATTTGGCAAGTGGTATCACCGGAAATATGGACTTAATAAAAAGTGCTGTTTCTGGAATAACAACACAAATGAGTTTTGGAATAGAAGGAAAATTAGCCAATGCAGATAGATCTACAAGTATTCCATTTACTACACAATCAACTGGTGGATCTGTTACAGCTGGGAATGGTACCCAGATATTTAACTTTAGCACAACAATTAATGCAAACACCTCTTCCGGGACTAGTTCAAAAGATTTTATTGCAGACATCGGGCCTGAATGGAATGCATGTATGGAACAGTATGTAAAAAAAATGCAGTTACGGAATCCACGATTGACGTGATAATTTGAGTATAAATGAAAGGAAAAACGAACAATGGATAAGCTAAAAGAAATTAAGATTTATACGCTCAATGAAGTAGAAGCAATATTGAGTGTGACACGCAGGACCATATACAATTATATTAAGAATGGCGACCTGAGAGCTTCGAAAATAGGGAAAAACTGGAGGGTTCAATATCAAGACCTACAAAGTTTTATTGATTCTGGGATGAGCATAGTTGATAAATCCGCGTGATATACAGAAGCATGCATAAAAAAAAGAGGTCCATGCTGCGGATCCTCTCCTTTGGGACGACGGAAAATTTTGAGAAAACCCGCTTTTCATGAGCTCCAAACCAGTTCACCAATAAGGGCCACCTTTTTAAAGCAGAGAAATATTGCCAAATGCAGACATTAAAAAAGATCCGATGCGGTTCGGATCTTTCGACAATCTACAATAGCAGAAATTTAAAAAAGGAGCTTCCGCCCTGATAGAATACCATGTAAATCAATTTTAACATGAGGGGGAAAAAATGTCAAAAGGCAAAAGTATTAACGCCATGATCAAGATTGAGAAACTGAGAAAAAACTATTTGATTGACCGTAAATCATACTTGATGGAGCATTTAGCGCCGGATGGAATTAAAACCAGTTACATGGGCAATGATGCTTCACACATTCATGGATCGGGTTCAAGGGCTTTTGAGGATATTCTCCCAGAGATCATGGAGATTCAGAGTTATATCAACGAATGTAATAAAGAACTGGAAATTCTCCAGAGGTTAAAAGAGCAAATATTTGAACAGATTGAGCAGATTGATTCTATAAGCGATAAAGTCAGGTATTTAAGGGACTATATCGGCTTAAAACTACAAGAAATATCCGATGTTACCGGATACAGTTATGATTATGTCAAAGAACTATCAGCAAAAATTAATAAAGCAAACGCCAGTCAGAAACCAGAAAACCAAAAGGAGAGCATAAATGAGAAAGGAAAATAAAGACATCAAACAACGACTGGAAGACTACCAATGGATTTGTTTTAATCTTGAACTTACAGGATGTGACTTAGAACGCTGGATGAATGAAGCAAAAAAAGTGATGAGTGGTATGCCAATTAGATTAGATACCAAGGATTTAAGGGCTACATATCTGGATATATGCGAAAAATTGAATGCAAAAATCAAAGAAGCTGCAGAAGAAAAAATAATTGTGGAGGAAGCGATCAGATCTATTGATAATTATGACATTGAACAAGTGATGTGGCTCAAGTATATTGAATTTTTAAGCTGGACGGAAATTAGCAATAAAACTAATCATTCAAATAAATATTGCCATGAATTACATGAAAAAGGGTTAGAATTGCTGGAATACGTCTTACCTGAAATAGCATAAAGGAGAGGGCTTATGACCAACGAAGAGCTTGTCCAAGCCTACCAAAGTGGCGATAAAGAAGCCATGACGACAATTATAGAGAATAACACGGGGCTTGTCTATTTCCACGCTAAGCGGTATCACCAACTATCTGAAATGGCATACCTGGACTTTGACGACATTGTGCAAAACGGGTACATGGGTTTAATGAGTGCCGTTGAAGGTTTTAGCCCTCTTCAGGGTTTTAAATTCTCTACTTATGCCAGCCAATCTATAAAGAGAAACATTTATACAGGGTTACTGTGTTCAACTCCCTGGGAGAATAAGCGAGACCCCAAAAGCAAGCTTTGTCAGGTAATCAGTGCTTATGAAGTTAGGCCGGGGACTGAAAACGCCATGTACATCGATCTGATTGAAGATGAAGACGCAGAAAATGCATTCCATAACACAATGATTGAAATGGACAGAATAATATTAAGAACAGATCTCTTCAAAGTGCTAAATACGGTGTTTGAACTTCATGAAAACAAGCGGACATTCATTATCTTAAAATATGGTCTTACTGGGAAACCTCATACTTATAATGAAATCGCTGGTATATATGGGTTATCTATTGAAGCTGTTCGTCGAAATATCGTTAATGGTTTAAGAGAAATTAAATCTTCTGCTATTGGGATTCAATTAAAAGAGAAATATCAGGTTGAGTATGCTTTAAATGACAGATTGGAACGCCTGACGAAGGTTGAATACAAAGACCCTGCTTATTATGTAGATGAACTTGAGAAGCTTAGAGCACTATTAGGAGCATAAAAAAGAGATCTTATGCTGTTATCCATAAATCGAAATCATCAGTATCCTTCCGTTTCTACCGCCCTAAAAAAAGGCAAAGAGGTTTACAAATCTTACACATAAAAAAAAGAATATTATAGTTTTATAAAAATTCAAAATTTAGTGCACAAGAGGTTGCACCCTTTTAATGGGCAAACGCTCCAGCAAAGAGGATGTAATCCCTTGTGCACTAAATTATAAAAGACTATGTGAAACAGTTGCTGAATTATACTTGGCTGTCATAATGAAATAATTTCGGAAAACAAACAAAATTAAGGTGATTATATGAAAGAAAGAAGAGGTGCACCATTGGGAAATAAAAGCGCCGTTGGCCATGGTGCACCGACTGGCAATAAAAACGCTTTAGGACATGGAGCCCCAATGATGAACAGCAATGCTTTAAAAACAGGCGTGTATGAGCATATTGAACCTGAAACATTACCTTATGATGAAAGATGTCTCTTCAATAATTTGATCACGCTTTACCAGGATCAGGAGGTGGCAGAGGTTATTTTTAAATACATCCGGGCAATGTGCACGAAAGAAATAACCAGGATAAAACCCAATGGCTATGCAGCGGTTGTATCTATTCCCTACAATGTCATGGTTGATTATGTTTTTAATAACCAGCTGGCTTGGATTCATTTATTTCTGTGGAAAAATTATTCTTGGGTGTTTATAGTTCCATAGGAAGATGAGTAAAGTATCCTTCATTATCTGAGTCCCTAAAAGGGGAACTATCAAGCTATTCAAGACGCCCTAAAAAAGGGCAAAGAACCTCACAAAACCTCACATTTGAAATTAAATGCTTATATTACTACATTTTACTACTTTTGAATTAAGAGTATCCCGACATTTGCGACACCCTAAAAAGAACCTATCCAGATGTTAAGAAATGTCAAGGTATGGGCGGTATCAGATGCTAAAAATTGATAAGGTAAAACGTTGCGGCACCCCCTAAGAAACCCTAAGATTTGTTTGCAACGTTGCAACCAGAATAACGCAACGTTGCATTAAAAAAGTTGCAACCTTTTTGGTTTTAAAGTTGCAACTTTTCCCATGGTTTAAGCGTCTATGATGGGGGATCTGTGGGGATTTACAAAACCGACGAATGGGGTTTACAAAACAGAACAAATGCTTTTTACAAAACGAAACGAATAAGATTTGCAAAACAAACAAATACCTTTTACAAAACGACAAACACCCTTTAATACAGGCTTTATAATGGCCTATACTCCAATGATTTACGAAGTACTCCAATGGTAACGCTACTATATGAAAATGCGAACGTTCGGCTTGAAATAGCGAACGTTCGCAACAAAATCATAGTATTTTATCAGGCATGGCTGCTTGTAATTGTTAGTATATGGATGTTGGGATTTGTTGGAGTAAATGTTGGTAAATGTTAGTGTAAAAAGCCGTGGATGATGGCATTCAGCTTTATATAGGCTGGCTAACTATCCGGGAAATCTGAAAGTTGGGCTTTATCTGGTGACCGAAAATTCCGCCGCCAAATAGAACGGACTTTCCCACTGTAATAGTGTGCCTAAAATTGAGCAGTTACACCAGGATATTGATATCATCCAAATTGGATGGCATAAAGTCCATACCCTCCAAACTGTCGGGGATCAGGGCGGAATTTTCGGCTTTGATAATATAATGCCCACCGTCGATAATTCGACACTGTTATTGCCACAAAATAACCCTCTGACAGCCTTATACAGCGGTTTTTATTGGGTGGTGCTTGTGTTTGTACCTGTAGAAATAATGCCGGTGTGCGGTAAAACACAGTATACCCCGGATCAGGGCACAACGGGCGAAACCGTCCAATCGTCTGGACGAATCACAAAGCCTATTGCCGGTAGGTAGTTAAACACGATATACCGGTTTGGACACACCATGAGTCCGGGGCCGGTAGTCTGGTATGGATTATACCGTACCTGAAGATGTCACCAATTTTGGGGAGGTATCCGTAAGTTATGGATACCCTACAGGCATTACCAATTTAGTCATACCTTCAGGGCCGGGGATCTGGTACCGACACGAATGACGTAGCAAGTTACCAGCAAGTTAAATTAATCCCTCATATCTCATCCCTGAATTGTCGGGATCCCCGACTTTAGAAACCGGATGTGCAGACCATGCACATCTGAAAAGTGCATACCGTGCATTATAGGCCGGATGTCCTGAAGCCGGACACCGAAAATAAAAAAAGCCAAGGCGCTGGCCCGGGCTTTAATGGTTGGTCTTATAGGATTGTGGGTTATCCGATTACATTCCCCTCTTCATCGATCTCTTGAGAGCCACCGCCGAAATAATAACCCTTACTTTCAAGGAAATCTATGAACTCATTCCAATACTGGTCATGATCCACATCATCAGGCAGTTCAACAACGCCGTTTATTTCAATGTATCGGCTCATTGGTTCAGCCTCTTCTTATGGGGTGCTTATCACTATTTTCGACAAGATTAATTTTAAACGCTGGTTTAAGGTGCCTGCGTTTTTCCTTTATAGGTACAACCGCTAAAGTCATTCCCAGAGATTCAAGGATTTTAATCATAGTTGTTAATTTCGGGTCAGATGTGCCTTTTTCCATTCTTGCAATTACCGGCTGCTTGACACCGCTTAATTCTTCAAGCTTTTTCTGGCTAATTCCCTTTTCATGGCGCGCCTTAATGATCTCGCCCATGAGGGCAACCCTTAAATCAGATTCTAGGATTTCTTCAGGTGTAAAAATCTCTTTTCTTACATCGCCCCAATTACTACCGATAGCCTTGTTATTCATTATTTTCACCTCTTCCAGTTAAAATAGATAATTCGCGTCTTGCTTGTTCCAGTTCTCTTTTAGGCGTCTTTTGTGATTTCTTTATAAACTGGTGTAGCAATACATAACTACCGTCTACCCAGGCGACAAAGAAGATTCTACTTCTTAAAGGCCTGAGCTCCCAAATTTCACCCTCTAAATGCTTGATGTACGGCTCACCGATCTTTGTGCCGTATTTACTGAGCATCTGAATGTAATCATTGATTTTATTTAAATTAACACGGCTGTCTTTATCGTTTTTTCTACTTAATTCTCTGATAAAATCTAATACTGGCTCATTGCCCTTTGGGTCTTTATAAAAAAGTATTTCGTGCAAAACTTACGCCTCCTATGCTTACTGTTATAATAACTCGCAAGTTATTATTTGTCAATCTATAAATAGCAACCTTTAGAAAATTAAGTCCGCAAACAACAGGCAGGCAAATTTAATTTTTTCCATTTATACCATGGGTACAAAAACTAATTTACGACATTTACGACATATACGACAGAGTATAAAAATAAAATTTCCACATAATCTTTACAACAGATCAGAGAATCAAAAAAAGAAGAGGTCTTTAATTGATCCTCTTCTTACAGGCGTTGGAGCCTCTGCTTTATGACCTGTTGGGGTTAACAAAACGTTCGGGCGGTTAGGCTAAATCTTTGTACCGTCCGGGAACTCAAAGAAAAAAGTGTATGTACCTCCTAAAGCACCAGCGATTGCATTTAGTTCCTCAGTGGCAAAAGTATCCCTCTTTAATTTTTGGTTGAAATTTGAGGGCGTCATTCCTATGAGCCTAGCTAATGCAGCCTGACTTATATCTTTATAACCTAACGCCATTTTTATTTTTTGTTCAATTGTCATTTTTAACACCTCCTACATTATATATTATAAACGATATGCTGAATAACGTCAATCATATTTAGTACGATATTAAGTGTTTAATTAATTTATTGCTTGACACTGTTAAGCAATTGCTGTATACTATAAATATAAAGTTGTTAAAGCATTGAAGGGAGAAAACAAAATGTACAATCGTTCAGAAATCGTAAAAGCTGCCAACAAACTGGCAACCGCCGGATTAACCAAAAGCCAGGCGTTTAAAAGAGCCTGGGAGCTGGCCAAAGGTAAAACCTTAGTTGTTAAAGGCGTTCTTCAGGGGAAACGACAAACAGCCATCAACCATATGCAACAGTATGATCCTTCAGAAGTTACCATCAATCTTGAAAGAAACACCACCAGTTACTTTGAAGAGGATGCAATAGAAGTGGTGGCCACGATCCACGGCAATTCTTACTGTGTAGGCTATCTGGCCTCTTCGGTTGCTGAATGGTTATCAAAGATCATGGATTTTGGAACAGCCCTAAAGGGTGCATTAAAACAGATCGTCGGCGGTAATGGCTTATATTATGGATTAAGAATTGATGCGAAAATAGCCTAGCACTATAAAAATCAAAAGAGAGGAGGAGATAACATGTTACCAAATGTGACGATCAAAGAAGCAGCAGAAATGCTTGGAAAATGTGAACAGTTCGTAAGACTTGGACTGCAACAGGGGGCCTTTGATTTCGGGGTAGCTGTACTCAGCAAAAATGGGAAAAAGTACAGCTACCAGATATCAAGAAGAAAATTGGAAAAGTACGTCGGCATTGAGAGATCAGAAGAACAGTGAAAATAGTGAACTGGAAGTAAGCGGTCGTGAGCTGTATGAGTATTTGGAGGTATCCCCAACTTATGGATACCTCCGGGGCAAATAAGCCTTTGAAAAGAAAGGATGGTTTCAAATCATGAGAGAAAAAGATTATACGCTCGGGGTTGACCCTGAAGTTCAAAAGGAAACTTTGAGAAAGCTGGGATATGACACACCAGAAAAGATAATGGAAGCATACAACCGCCCATTTAATATCGCAATGTTTGTTGTTCCGGTTGAAGAAGTCTTAGGTAAAAAGCAGGAAGACGAAACCGAAAATGAGCTTTGATTGTAACGACAATATTAAAGTTATCCTAGAAACATTAATATTGGCAGAAGAGGCGTTATTGAGGATTGAGAACAAAAGTGATGAGGTTTTATCTTCACTGGACTTTATTGAGGATACTATATCATGCGCCAAACTGTTAGAGAGAAACCTGCCTATAAACAAGATAATAGCATAATTTAAATGATTCACGGAGAGGTCCGCCCTCTCCCCAATTAAAAACTTTATTTTAGAGGAGAAAAACATTTTATGGAAAACAGCAGTTTAATGGTTTTATGGAATAATGCACTCACAAAGCCGCTTAATGAAACAGAAGAACGTAAGCGGGCAAACGAAAAATTTGTTAATTTACTGGATGAGGTTAGAAAAATTGACCAACGCTTAATGTTTGAAATTGAAGAAGCGATATCCGAACTGGAGAATATTGAAATGTATAACGCTTTTGATTTGGGGTTTCAGGAGGCTGTAGGGCTTTTGATGGGGTGCGCAAAATGACGGATATGGAAATGGCTTTAAAAGCGCAGCAGGAAAAAGACGAACGAATTAATATGCTTAAAACGGCAGTAAATGAAAATTTGAAACAGGCTCCGAACGCTGAAAAACACTGCGATATTTTTCTAATTTATGAAGCTGTTGGTATGATTGAATATGCCCACTTAATCGGAGATATTACAGTCAAAGAGCGAAATTTTCTAAATGGAAAGTGTGTAAAAGCTCTTGAAGGTATTTTTGAACTTGCAAGAAGAAACAAACCAATTAAGAGAGAACTTCAGCATGTTTAAAGCGATGGTAATTTACTTTGATGAAAGCCATCAAGTCCGGCCAGAAATAGTTCCGGTCAAAACAAAATCAAAAGACGAAGCTCTTAGAATTGTTTACCAGTGCTATATGGACAGAAAGCCTAAGAAGGGCTTACGGTTTGCTGGTGTAATAGTATTTTAATGAAAAAAGGCAGTTATATATTTGGCCACCCTTTGCGGTGGTCTTTCTTATGCCTCTAGGAGCTGATTCTGGATAATAACGTAGGGTTTAGCTGTGTGATTATGTGTGGAGAATTAAGAGCTTAAAAGCGGCCTTTAAGGAGCAAGAACATAAAAGCCATTGTTTAAAATATTTTTTCATAATTTTTTATGTTAACATCTTTATGAATGGCTTTGCAACGGTAATATAAAACCAATACCTTGGTGTTTATTTGGTGTTTATTTTAAATTTTTGAGTATTTTTTCATCTCTTTTCATGACATTTAATTAAAAGATAAATCGATAAAATAGCTTATTATAGCCATCTAATGAGTTGGTGAAAGTTCATCTATTTTCATTTACTTTACTGGCAGTCAGAAGGCCAGGGGTTCGAGTCCCCTCATCTCCACCAATAAGAATTGCATAAGAGAGCCATTGAGGTTCTCTTTTTTTTATGTCTGGATGCTGGAAGAGGTCATAAAACCCCTAGGCTGGCGACTGCTTGGCGACTGTTTTTAAAAAAACTAAAGCCCAATAACAAAAGTTACTGAGCTTTACGGGCTTTTGTGACTAGAATATGATCCAGGGCATCACTGGCTTTTGCATCGGCTGAATTAATCACATGGGCATAAATATTGCCGGTTGTGGATAAATTCGAATGACCCAACCGTGAAGATACTGTTTTGAGATCCACACCGCTGGCAATTAATATGGATGCGTTGGTGTGCCGGAGTGAATGAATGTGTATGAATTCATTTCAAAACTGGTCATGATCCACATTGTCTAGCACTTTGACAACGCCATTTATTTCAATATATCGGCTCATTGGATTACATTCGGTTGGAAACGTGCAGCTTTTCCATAAGAGCATCTTGTAATACTCTGGAAACATTGACATTTGCCTTATCTGCTTCAAGATTCAACCAATTGGGTAAGGTTACATTCCGTCTAACTGTTTTATTGTCAATTCGGCGGCGGTATTCTGAAAAGTCCACATCAACTAATGACACAATCCCACTCCCATCAGGGGCAAAAGTGCCTTTTAAGGGATCAATTTCATTGAACTTTGAAGGTGCTGGAACATCTTCACCATCGTCTTGAATCGTGATCCCCTTTAATCCAATGGCATCACGGGCCATATCAATGGCATCAGCCATATCGGTTCCCTCTGTCAGAATTCCCAAATCTGGCACCTCTACCAGAACAATATCATCTGTTTGTGTGAAAATCACGGGAAAAATGGTTTTCATTTGTTTATCCTCCTGGTTTGTATATTTTGCAAGTGGAAGCAGGGCTTTTATAAGCCCCATTTCCTCAAGATTGCTTTTGCCAGACGTTCATTGATTTCATTGTGTCGTGGGATTTCTTCTAAATCTTTACCTCTTCGGTAAACATCATGCTTCCCTCCATAACGATCAAACTCAAAACCAATTTTTTCCAGCTTTTTTATCAAGTCTCTACGTTTCATAGTATCCTCCTGACAATTATATTATACGCACTGAATACACATTTGTCAATGAAATCAAATCATACGACTTAATTTTTTCCATTTATACCATGCGTACAAAAAACAATTTATGACATTTACGACAATACGACAAGGAAAATGATATTCACTGGAAAGCCCATCAATACAGACTTATTTCTACTGAAGGATGTTTTAGGAATTAAAAAAACAAACAGCGAATCAAAAGTAGGTATACAGAATGTTTGAAGTCATGGTTTAAAATATAGTTGATTGTATTTTAAAAATTGATATTTTTATAAAAATGTCTGATAATCCTCGTAGTTTTTTTGCAGCAGTTCAGGGGTATCCAAACCATATGGACATTTTTCTTTACACTGATTGCAATGGATACAGTTCTCGATGTTTTTCATTTTTTCCTGCCATTCCTTCGATAAAAAATTGTCCGAAGGAGCACGGCGCAGCATCAAGCTCATTCTTGCACAATTATTAATTTCAATCTCGGCAGGACACGGCATGCAGTAACCGCAGCCACGGCAAAAATTGCCTGACAGTTCTTTTCGATCGCCTTCGATTTTCACTTTCATCTCTTCAGTAAGCCTTGGCGGACTTTCCTGGTAGGATATAAACTCATCCAGTTCGTTTTCTCTCTGTATCCCCCAGATGGGTGCAACATGATAAAACTGACTCAGATAAGCATAGGCGGCTTTCGAATCTGTTATCAGCCCGCCGGATAAGGCTTTCATTGCAATAAAGCCCATATCATTTGTTTTAGCAGCCTTGACAAGCTGCAAATCTTCATCGCTGGCAAGATAGCAAAATGGAAACTGCAGGGTATCATAGAGCTTGGTTTCGATGGCTTCTTTTGCGACTGACTGGCTGTGGTTGGTGATGCCGATAAAACGTATTTTCCCCTGTTTTTTTGCTTTAAGCATGGCTTCATAAAGACCGGATTCATCACCTGGTTTTGGACAGAAAGAGGGGTTGTGAAACTGATAGATGTCAATGTAATCCGTCTTCAAGTTCTTCAGACTCGTATCCAAATCTTTCCAGAAATCATCAGCTGTTTGTGCACCTGTTTTCGTGCTGATAATTATTTTTTCCCTGATCCAGGAAAAAGCGGCTCCCAGTTTTTCTTCACTATCGGAATACCATCTGGCTGTATCAAAGTAATTCATGCCATTGTAAAATGCCTTCTGTAGCAAATAAACGGCATCCTTCATTTCGATACGTTGTATTGGCAGCGCCCCAAATCCATTTTTGTTGACAACTATTTTTGTTTTTCCTAAAATAACCTGATCCACGATTTTTCTCCTTCTACCTTTACTATTTTAATCAAAACTGGCCGCTATATATTTTTGCGTTTATCATCAATAAAACTGACGGCATTAAGGGTTGCAACTTGGCCCTCGCCAGCGGCTTTCATATATTGATACGGTTTTCCTGAAATGTCGCCGGCAGCATAAAGCCCGGCCACGTTTGTTTCCATATTTCTGGTCACTTTAATATGCTTCCCCTCCATTTCAAGTCCCGGCACAAGCTGTTCCGGACTTACACTGTCCCGTAAAATGAACACCCCATCTGTGGTAATTTCCCGATCCTTCAGCTCAAGCAGTTCGACTTTATCGGTTCCTTTAATACTTACCGGTGTTCCTTGAACCATTTCGATATTAGGGTTTAACGCATAGTCTCCCTTAAACATCGGGATAAAATATGTTTTTTCCACAATCTCACTGATAAAATTCGCCTCATCTATTGATTCCTGATTATAACCAATGACCGTGACAACTTTCCCCTTGAAAAATGAAGCATCACAGGTTGCGCAGTAACTGACGCCCTGACCTAAATACTCAAATTCTCCCGGCAGGGTTTTTGAGAATTCAACACCTGTTGCAATAATCACCGAGACGGCCTCATAATTATTTTCATTTGCGATTAAAGCAAAATAATCGCCCATGGCATAAACGTTATTAATTTTTTCCGGGATTACTTCGATCCCCATTGCCGTTGCATGGTTGATAAATTTGTCTTTTAACTGTTTTCCGGTAATTTCAGGAAGTCCCAGATAATTGTCAATGATTGGTGCCTTTATTAATTTAGCACTTAGATCCTTACTCCCAAAAACGATGATATTTTTGTTTCTCAGTTTTGCATTTATTGCGGCTGATATACCAGCCGCTCCACTGCCGACGATGGCTAAATCATATCTTGTACTCATTAAAGCTCCCCTCTTTCAATTCAATTTGAGTGTTTTGTCTTTAGTTTTTTTACGGATGCTCATCCGCTTCCGTACCACCAGATACATTAATAACATTTCAATTCATGTTTGTATCTTATCTTTGCATACTACAATTTGTCGCTTACTCTGTCAATCTTTTTTATTGAATAACAGCTGTTCTAAAAAGACTTTTGGGCGGTATTCGGTTTGACTTTTTGATTATGCTTTCATATCAGCACATGTTATAATCATTTAATATCAGTTTGAAAAAGAAACCATCAGCACCACCGGCAAATACGCATTTTGAATTTCTGGGGGATGCAAGACCGCGTGTTTCTGATGATTAGAAACCACAGGAGGATTATATGATTCGAATTTCAAATATCAAAATAGGAATCAATAAAGTCGTGGCTCGTGATGCCGAAAGGCAGGCTTTGCAAAATGCGCTGCTTTCAAGAATCGAGATCAGTCCCAAGGACTTGATTGATTTCAAAATTTTCAAAAAATCCATCGACGCCAGAAAAAAGGATGCGATTGTTTATATCTATACCATCGATGCGAATGTTAAAAATGAAAAATACATCCTGAAAAAGCATGGCAAAAAGGATGTTGCCATCACTCCAGACTTATCCTATCGCGGTGTGCGACCGGGAAATCAGCGTTTGGCTGAAAGACCTGTCATCATTGGAATGGGTCCGGCCGGTCTTTTTGCCGGTTTAACCCTGGCTAAGAATGGTTATGAACCAATCATTCTTGAAAGAGGGGATGATGTCGATACACGTGCTGCCAAAATCGACGCATTTTGGGAGACTGGGATACTTGATACAAAAAGCAATGTCCAATTTGGCGAAGGTGGTGCCGGTACTTTTTCTGATGGAAAATTAACGACCCTAATCAATGACAATCGTTGTCGCACCATATTAGAAGCCTTTATTGAAGCCGGGGCGCCGGAAGAAATACTGTATCTTAGCAAACCGCACATCGGAACGGATCTGCTCAGAGAAACGGTAAAAAACATTAGAAAAGCGATTATTTCACACGGTGGCGAGGTTAGATTCCAATCGAAAGTCACCGATTTTATCATCAAAGATGGCCATCTGAATGCCCTCATCGTCAATGACAAAGAGGAACTGCCCTGCCAGATCGCTTTACTGGGAATCGGCCACAGTGCCAGAGATACCTTTGAGGCCTTACACCTTCGTGGCATTGAGATGTCCCCGAAACCTTTTTCGATTGGCGTCCGGATCGAGCATCCCCAGGAAATCATTGATCGCGCCCAATACGGTGATTCTGCCGGACATCCTGGATTGGTGGCCGCCGATTACAAACTTTCCTATCATTCCTCAAACGAACGGTCTGCCTATACATTTTGTATGTGCCCGGGCGGCTATGTCGTTGCTGCCACTTCAGAGGAAAAAGGCGTTGTGACCAATGGCATGAGCGAACATCAACGAAATGGGAAAAATGCCAATGCCGCCTTGCTGGTCGGCGTACAGCCTTCTGATTTCGGCAGTGAACATCCTTTGGCGGGAGTGGCATTCCAAAGAAAGTGGGAACGGCTGGCTTTTCAGTTAGGGGGAGAAAATTATCATGCTCCGGCACAGCTGGTCGGCGATTTTCTTGCTGATCAGCCCAGTACCAAATGGGGCAATGTGAAACCGACCTATAAACCCGGTCTTGCTTTTGCTCAACTCAAGGAATGTTTACCGGATTATGTCATCGAAACAATGAAAGAAGCCCTGGTGTATTTTGATACCAAAATCGATGGCTTTGCCATGCCGGACAGCATTATGACCGGTGTTGAAACCAGAAGCTCTTCCCCCGTCCGGATCAATCGCGATGAAAATAATGGTTCCAATATTAAAGGTCTCTACCCGATGGGAGAGGGTGCCGGCTATGCCGGCGGTATTATGTCGTCAGCAGTGGACGGCCTGAAAACAGCCGAAAAACTGATGCAAAAGTATGCTCCTTTTAAATAGCTGCCACATAAAAAGACGTTTTGCTGATAAAACACAAAACGTCTTTTTATTTTTACATCAGTTTACTGATATTTTGGGTGAATAAAACAATATCATCTACCGGCAATCCGGCAATCAGTCTTGCCTGATTATAGAGCAACTCGGTGTAGAGTTTGAGCTGATCTTCATCTTTTTCATAAAATCCTTTTAGTTTTTCATAAACCGGATGATTTTTATTGATTTCCAGGACTTTTTTGGCTTTGACTTTGCCACCCTGAGGCATGGAGTTTAATGTTTTTTCCATTTCAATGGAAAGATCTCCTTCTGTCGAAAGATAGACGAGATCGTCTTTTAAATGACCGGTAGTCTTTACCTTGACCACTTCATCACCGATAATTTCCTTCATCTTTTCAAGCAGTTTTTCATCTACTTCTGTTGCTTCTTTATTTTCCTCTTCTTCATTCTCTTCCGGCGCCTCTAGTCCCAGATTATCGCTGGACACGGAGCGGAAATCCTTTTCGCCATATTGACCGATGGTCTGGAATACAAATTCATCAATATTTTCTGTCAGATAAAGTATTTCATAGTTTTTGTTCTTAACGATGGATACCTGTGGCAGTTTTTCAATATGTTCTACGGAAGATCCGGAAGCAAAATAGATGTATTTCTGATCCTCGGGCATACGCTCGACATATTCTTTGAGGGTGACAAAGTTACCTTCTTTAGAAGAATAAAAGAGCAGGAAGTCCTGGAGTTTGTCTTTATTCTGTCCCCATTTGTCATAGGTTCCAACCTTTAATTGATTGCCGAAGGCCTTGAAGAACTCTTCATATTTTTCCCGATCATTCGCCAACATTTTCTTAAGCTCTTCCGAAATTCTGGAATCAATCTTACGGCTGATTAAACGCAGCTGTTTGTCCTGCTGCAGCATTTCGCGGGAAATATTAAGAGATAAATCTTCTGAATCCACAACCCCTTTTACAAAGCTGAAATAATCAGGAAGCAGTTCCCCACACTTATCCATGATCAACACGCCGTTGGAGTAAAGCTCCAGACCTTTTTCATAGTCTCTGGTATAGTAGTCAAATGGCGGTTGTCCCGGAATGTATAAAATTGCTTTGTAGCTCATCATTCCTTCGACATTTAAATGAATGTGAGCTAAGGGGGCGTCATACCCATATCTTTTTTCCTGATAGAAATTGTTATAATCTTCATCAGTGAGCTCATTTGCATTTTTTCTCCAAATCGGTACCATCGAGTTAAGAATATCGTCTTCCAGATAGGTTTCATATTCTGGGTTTTCATTATCTTTTGTTTCTTCTTTTACCCGGCTCTTTTCAGTTACCATCTTGATTGGGTAGCGGATATAATTGGAATATTTTTCCACCAGATTTTGAATGTGATAAGGTTCTAAATACTCATCATAATTGTTGTCTTCGGTATTTTCTTTGATATATAATGTGATTTTTGAACCATGTGATTTCAGTTCGCCCGGCTCAATTGTATAACCATCAGCGCCTTCGGAAACCCATAAATAAGCTTGCTCTTCATCAATTGATTTTGTTTCGACTTCGACCTTATCGGAAACCATAAAGGACGAATAGAAACCAACCCCGAACTTGCCGATGATATCAAAACCTTCTTCCATTTCCTGTTCTGATTTGAAATCATTGGAACCACTCTTTGCGATAATCCCCAGATTTTCTTCCAGTTCCTTTTCAGTCATACCAATGCCTGTATCTGATATTGTCAGGGTCCGATTATCTTTATCCGGATGAATTCGAATGTAATAATCATCCTTGTTAAAATTCTTATCTTTGTCCGTTAATGTTTTATAGTAAACTTTATCAATTGCATCTGAAGCATTTGAAATCAATTCACGCAAAAAAATCTCTTTGTTTGTGTAAATTGAATGAACCATCAAATCCATTAGACGTTTAGATTCTGACTTAAACTCCTTTTTTTCCATTGCATATACCCTTTCTCATTGCCAAATTATTATTAGCACTCTAACAGTTCGAGTGCTAACAGTTATATTGTAAGTTTATTTATGAGTTGTGTCAACACTGTTTAACAATTATTTAAGTAATTTTTTAGATTTTCCCGCACCGTAATCAATTTTTCAATTCTCAATTTTTGTAATGATTTTTGATCAATTATGGGTATAAATAGCATATCACTTGTAAATGAATTTATTTAATAAGTGCTTTAAAATGAATCGCTCAAGACTTTTTAATGTTGAGCGCAAAAAAGGACTGGTGTTATTATGAAAACAATACTGGAAATCCCGAATAAAAATTCCCGGGGACTGATTGTTATTACCGGCTGCGATACCGGAATAGGCAAAAGCCTCGTCACTGTATTAGTTCAAGAGGGCTACACGGTTCTTCAAACCTATTTGGTTCAAAATTCCTTTGAAAATGAATCTAACGTATATTCTATAAAAACGGATCTTCGGAACGAGGATGAAGTGGATAGATTCTGTCAATATGCAAAAAAATTATCTGGCGAACTACAATTGCAGGCTGTTATCACCAATGCGGGTGTCGCTCTGGGCGGTCCGATTGAGAATCTTCCCATGGCTGTTTATCGAGAGTGCTTTGAAATCAATTTTTTCGGCGCGGTGAAAATCATTCAAACCCTTATTCCTGAACTGATCGAAAGCAAGGGCAAAATCATTGTGAACGGCTCAATGGCCGGGAGGATTGCGCTGCCATTTCTATCCCCTTATGCCGCCACAAAATTTGCTCTGGAAGGATTTTGTGACTCCCTGCGGCGGGAGCTCAATCCGTACGGCATTAAAACGGTCTTGCTGGAGCCTGCTGCCGTTGCGACGCCTATCTGGAACAAGGCTAAGGAACAAGACATTTCATTTGTTGACAAAAAATATCTGCCCAGCCTTTACACTTTTCAGGATAATTTCATCGAGGGCGGAAATCACGGGCTGAACGTGGCGCTTGCCGCTTCAATGATCGCTGAAATACTGAATAAAAAAAATCCCAAGTCCAGATATATCATCGCCAAAAACAGGATGAGTTCCAAGTTGCTGCTGCTCGTGCCATCTTTTGTTCTCGATAAATTAGTTGTTAACATGTATCAGATGCATTACGGTTCACATGACTGATTTGAGCGATATCAGGTTTATGCTATAAAAAAAAGATATCAGCGAATGACTGATACCTTTTTTTATTACTTACACAACTTGTTTACGTTCCTGTTTTCTCTGAAAAAATTTGACTATTTCAACAATTGGAATCACTAGGAATGCTAATCCTAAAGCTGTAAAGTATTCCATAATCGAAATTGGTTCGAACTGAAATGCGGCTCGAATTGAAGGGACCACGATCACAATCGTTGTTAATAATAAAGATGCCGCCATGGCTAGGAATAAGAACTTGTTATGACTTCCCATTCTAAAGATCGATTGTCTTCGACTTCTCATATTTAATGAATGGAACATTTCGGCCATGGATAACGTTAAGAATGCCATGGTTACACCATCCGGACTGTTGGTGATTTCCCAAACGCCCACTTCCATAAAATGTCCAATAAAATATGCTGCCAGGGTCACCATTGTCACCATCACTCCCTGCCAAATAACATCGATCCCAAGACCGCCGGCAAAAACACCTTCATTGGATTTACGGGGCGGATTATTCATGGTATCTGCCTCTTCAGCTTCCATGCCAAGTGCGATCGCCGGAAAAGAGTCTGTAATTAAATTAATCCACAATAAATGCACCGGTTTTAAAATAATAAAACCTAATAAAGTTGCCACAAAGATCGCTAAGACTTCGGAAAGATTAGAGGATATCAGGAACTGAATGGCCTTACGAATATTATCGTAAATACGACGTCCCTCTCTTACCGCATGTACGATTGTTGCAAAGTTATCATCGGCAAGAACCATATCCGCCACATTCTTAGTAACGTCAGTTCCGGTGATTCCCATGCCAATACCGATGTTTGCCGTCTTAATGGATGGTGCATCATTGACGCCATCTCCCGTCATGGCGACAATCATTCCCTTGTTCTGCCATGCTTTTACAATGCGGACCTTATGTTCGGGCTGTACCCGGGCATATACGGAATACTTTCCGATATCTGTTGCAAACTGTTCATCACTTATTTCACTTAACTGGGCTCCCGTTATCGCTTCTGATATATCCGAAATGATTCCCAGCTGTTTGGCAATCGCAACTGCGGTATCTTTATGGTCACCGGTAATCATGACTGTACGGATACCTGCTGCATTACATTCTGCTATAGCAGGTTTAACTTCAGGTCGGATCGGATCAATCATACCCGTCAACCCAATGAAGCAAAGATCATGTTCCAAATACTTGGATGTCTGCTGGACAGGCATCGAATCCCAGGAACGAAATGCTGCCGAAAGCACCCGAAGTGCCTGATCTGCTAAAGATTTATTGAATTCGTTAATTTCCTGACGCTTTGCATCAGTCATCGGCCGCTTGCTGCTGCCATCCCAGTAGGAAGTGCAACGGGATACCAGGACATCCGGAGCACCCTTTGTATATTGTTCAAAGGAGCCGTTTTCCATTTTGTGAACCGTACTCATCAGTTTTCTTCCCGAGTCAAATGGAGCTTCTCCTACCCGTGGAGTCACTGCTTCCATATCGCTTTTAGTCAAGCCAAGTGAAAACCCATAATTTACAAGGGCTACTTCTGTTGGCTCACCCTCTGCTTTTTCAGCATTATTTAAATAAGCATCATTACAAAGTGTCATCGCTCGACCTAAAAGCTGTTCATCTAAGTCAAAATGATCGACTACCGTCATTTTATTCTGGGTTAGCGTCCCGGTCTTATCTGAGCAGATGACCTGTGTACAGCCCAAGGTTTCGACCGCCGTTAATTTACGAATGATCGCATTTTGCTTGGACATTTTGGTTACGCCAATTGACAATACAATGGTTACAACCGCAGCCAAGCCTTCTGGAATAGCTGCTACAGCCAAAGAAACGGCTACCATAAAGGTACCTAAAATACCGATGCCGGTAATGCCTCCGTCCATATTAAGACGGATTAAACTAATTCCAAATATAAATATACAAATACCGAGTACCAGCCAGCTGAGTACCACACTTAACTGATTGAGTTTGATCTGAAGCGGTGTCTGATTTTCTTTGGCCTGGGTAATCGCATCTGCAATCTTACCCATTTCTGTGCTCATACCGGTTGCCGTTATGGCGGCTGACCCGCGACCATATACAACGGCACTTCCCATATAAACCATATTCTTACGGTCACCTAAAGAAATATCTTTTTCATCTCCTAAATTCAAGGCGTTAATCACCTTTTCAACCGGAACGCTTTCTCCGGTCAGCGCGGCTTCTTGAATCTTTAAGCTGGCACTGTCAAGTAATCTTGCATCACCAGGTATGGAATCCCCCGCCTCCAAAAGAATGACATCCCCGACAACTAAATCCTCACTTTTTACGACTTGAATTTCACCCTCACGCATAACCTTTGATGTGGCCGCCGATATCGCCTGGAGTGCTTCAATGGCCTTTTCTGCCTTACTCTCCTGATATACCCCTAACACCGAGTTGATAATAACAACCGCCATGATAATGATAACATCGGCAAAAGATTCTCCTGAATAGACCGCTGTGATCCCTGAAATAATTGCTGCCGCCATCAGAATAATAATCATCGGATCTTTTAACTGATTTAATAAACGAACGGTTAAAGAGTCTTTTTTTGCTTCCGTAAGCTTATTCTTACCGTTATCTTCCAATCTTTTGCCAGCTTCACTATCCAGTAAGCCCTCCGACCTGGATTTCAGCTCCAGAAGCACTTCCTCAGAAGTTTGTAAATACTCTTTCATCTAATTCCTCCCTTAAATAAAAATGACCAAGTGCATCTGCACTTGATCAAAAAAAGACTCAAGTACAGATTTCTAACTGTACATGAGTCTCACTTATTAAGATAAACCAGGTATACGACTATACCATGCGTGTTGACTTATCACGCAAATTGCATCACACAAATTGCGAAAATTACTCCCTCATATTATTCTCATTTTACAGTGCAAAATTATATTTGTCAATAAAATACTGCACAAAGCACAAAATAAATTGCATCTCAAGGACAATTATTTATC
This sequence comes from Acetobacterium paludosum, assembly GCF_008086595.1. Classification (GTDB taxonomy): domain Bacteria; phylum Bacillota; class Clostridia; order Eubacteriales; family Eubacteriaceae; genus Acetobacterium; species Acetobacterium paludosum. The sequence goes on from NZ_RXYA01000004.1 coordinate 127,337, forward strand.
TTTTTGAATCACATCAACGGAGCAAACAAGCGAAAAACATCCTGAAAAAAGCGCGTGATAACATTTTCGCTGCAATCCTGTTTTTTTATTCTCTGACAAATTTCAAGAGTTTTTAAAAAGTCGTTTTTCACTTCCATGACTGCAGTACTACGATGCATCCATACGCCGCATTCAAAATGCAGATAAAGACTTCTGAAATCTAAATTTGTAGTTCCCACTGTAGCAGTACAATCGTCAGAAACAAAGGTCTTAGAATGCATAAAGCCATTGGTATATTCATATATTTTAACACCGGCAGAAATAAATTCTCGATAATAGGAGCGAGTCGTAAAATGAACAATTCGTTTGTCCCATTGATGGGGTGTCACAATGCGGACATCGACCCCACTTTTGGCTGCCAGCGTCAATGCCGAAACCATGCTTTCATCAACAATAAGATAAGGGGTATTGATATAAATATAGTCTTTGGCGTGATTAATTATTTGCAGGTAAACGTGTTCTCCAACGTTCTCATGATCCATTGGACTGTCAGCATAAGGCTGTACCAAACCATCGTCTGCTATTTCACAGCGCTCATGCTTCCATGGATAAAAGCTTTGATAATTCTCTTTAATATTTTTACAAATAGACCACATTTGTAAAAACATCACGGTGAAACTCCAGGCGGCTTCCCCTTCAATCATGACAGAAGCATCTTTCCAGTGACCATATTTCTCAATGACATTAATATATTCGTCTGCCAGATTGATCCCGCCGGTAAAGGCAACTTTACCATCAATGACGGCAATTTTCCGATGATCACGATTATTTTGTACGGCCGTTAGAATTGGCCGAAACGGATTAAATACGGCGCACTTAATGCCCATTTTTTCCAGTTGTTTGGGATAATCCTTTGGCAAAAGAAAAAGGCACCCCACGTCATCATAGATCAGCCGTACATCGATGCCCTGGTTTACTTTATCTTTTAAAATTTCTAAAACACTGCTCCACATAATACCATCATGGACAATAAAATATTCAAGAAAAATATAGTGCTCCGCTTTTTTTAGTTCTTCCAAAAGGGCTCCGAATTTTTCCTCGCCGGGCGTTAAATATTTTGTTTTTGTATGCTGATAAACCGGGAACCCCGCAAAATCCTGTAAATATCGGATTTGAGGAACATGAGTTGGTGCTTCTTCACACGCTTCATTATACCGGTTTCCCGGCAGCAAAAACACCGATTTGCTTTCTCTTTGAACTTTTTCCAGCTCTTTATGAATTTTTTTATTAGACGTCTGAAATTTAAACAGCAAATAAAACAAACCGCCAAAAATCGGAAACAGCAAAATCAGAAACACCCATGTCAGTTTATAAGCGCCTTTATTTCTTTGGGTAATAATATGAAGCGCCACTAACAAACTTATCCCGGAAAAACACCAGGTGATAAGCACCGATTCCTCGCTTCCATTCTCAATTAAAAAAATAATGACGGCTAATTGTAAAATAATGAGGAACATTACAAATAATCGTCCGCGAAACAACTTTTTAAACCATTTTTCTCCCACAACAATCACTTCCCAGTATTTTTTCTTTTTCTTTATCAGACAATATAATAACGCAAAAAAGCAGAAAACGCAAATTCTTATTACTGTCCTTGCTATAAAAGATCCGTTCTGTCGATAAAGAAATATCTATGCCCATTAATATCCCGGTAACCGCAACCGCTCATTGTCTTCTGATCAGTCGCTTATAATTCTTGCCCAAAGTGCTTTTGGAAGTGACAACACCCCCTGCATCAATACGATACAGGGGGTATTGTCACATACACATTATCAAAATGATAGTCTAATTCTGCTTTCTTTTTTCGGCTTCTTCCATAATACTTTTCAGGGTTATCAGCAACGGATTGCTTTTTTTATCCGATGAAGCCCCTGCCGAGTAGGTAAGTCCTGTCATCGAATTGGCTTCACAAATGTAGTAGGTATCATCTTCTCCAAAAAGAAAATCAATGCTGCCAAAATATATGTCCAGTACTTCTGCCGCTTTTTCGGCAATTTCAATGACCGGTTCCGGAGGCGTGATAAACTGAAGCTCACCACCTTGAGAAAGGTTTGATTTAAAATGATCTCCGTTATCTCTTATATACGCGGTTGCGTATTTTCCGCCACTTAACATGATGCGCATATCCCGTCCTTTGGAGGCCGCAATGCATTCCTGAATCAGAATATGATCGTCAAAGTTCATGGCGGCATAAATGTCCAGAATATTTTCCAGTTCTTTTTCAGTTTTAATTTGTACGACGCCTTTTCCCTTGCTTCCATGCATGACTTTTACAACACAGGGAAATCCTATTTCAGCGGCAATAAACGATGCTTTCGTTTTAGGGTTCATCAGAACCGTTTTTGGAAACAGCACCGTTTTTGACGCAGCCGCCAGTTTTTGAAAGGTCAGTAATTTATCCGCGGTATTGTTTAAGCTTTCCGAGCTGTTGACACAGAGGACATTTAAAGACTCCAGCATTTTAACCACAGCTTTGCTGTGGTAATTATTTCCGCCGAAGAAAGCACTCAGGGCAAAATCTGGAATATCTGTTGCCTCGCCTCCGATAAAGCAGTTCTTACTGGTTCCCGGTTCACACAACACCTGAACTTCACTTACTTCAACTGTTTTGATGTTCAAATTCATCTTTTCTATCAGCTGAATAATGGTTTGTATTGACGGTTCATCAAGCGTTTCCTGATTGACTAAAAACCAACCTAGCATGTTTGTTCTCCTTCTCTTAATCGTTTCTTCCAAAGCGGCTCCGGCATGCTTTCTACCTGCTTTATTAAATCCTTAAACATATCCTGGAGATCAAAAGCGATTCCCGGCATAGCGTTGGCTTCGCATAGATAAAAGGTATCATTTTCGCCAAACAGAAAATCCACACTGCCCATATTTATTTTCAGGCAGATGGCAACTTTTTCCGCTGCTTCGATAACCGACTTGGGCGGTGTATATTGCACAATTTTTCCGCCTTTGGCAAGATTTGATCGGAAGCTTTTCTCATTTTGACGAATAAATGCACTGGCAAACTTGCCGTTGCATAAAACGACTCTTAAATCCCGTCCTGATGAAGCAGCAATGCATTCCTGGATAATAATTTCATCGCCAACCGCACTTGCTGTGCTCATGCTAATCAGGTTATCCAGTTCTTTTTCGGTATTGACCAGTACAACCCCTTTTCCTTTGCTTCCGTGCATAACCTTCATAACCAGGGGATAGTCGAATTGTTTGCTGACAAATTCGGCACTGGTTTCATCTGTCACTAAAAGTGTTTTGGGAAAATCGACTTCTTCAATGGACTCAGCCACTTTCTGAAACGTCAGCAGTTTATCGTCAACATTCTTAATACAATCATAAGAATTGATGCAGAGAACGCCAACAGATTCCAGCATTCTCAAGACCGATCCGGTATGATAATTCTTTTCCGTAAAGAAAGCCGCAACCACATAATCCGGAACTTCCAGGACTTCGTCTCCGACATAAATCTTGCCATCAAAATCATGATCGCAGATGACATGGATTTTCAGCGGATCTACCACTGTTAGATCAATATTATTTGCCTCCACCACTTTCATTATTTTAACAATTGACGGATCATTCATTTTCTCGGGATTTCTTAATAACCAACCTTTCATAATAACCTCCTGTATTTTAATTATCTGACGCACTTAAGTAAAGATTTGCGTATAAACCATTTTTATTCATCAGTTCACGGTGACTTCCAACTTCACGAATATCGCCATCCTGCATGAAAATAATTTTGTCGGCATTTTTGATGGTAAAGAGACGATGCGCAATGATAAAGGTTGTTCGTCCTTTCATCATTTCCTCCATTGCCCGGGTGATTAATATTTCTGTCCGGGTGTCAACCGATGAAGTCGCTTCATCCAGGATCAAAACCTTCGGATCGGCAATAATGGTTCGGGCAATGGCAAGTAACTGGCATTCTCCTTCAGACAACGTGGTGAAATCTCCGCCAATACGCGTTTCATAACCCAGTGGCAGCTTTCTTATAAATTCATCACATTGTGCTTTTTTTGCCGCCAGAATGACTTCGTCCCGAGTTGCCCCGCTTTTTCCATAAGCAATGTTTTCTTCAATTGTTCCGTCAAAAAGCCAGGTATCCTGAAGAACCATTCCAAAAGCGCTTCTGAGATTTCGTCTGGTGAGATCTTTAATATCCAATCCTTCAATCGTTATACTGCCATGATTGATTTCATAAAAGCGCATTAATAAATTCACCAGCGTTGTTTTTCCTGCTCCACTTGGTCCGACAACTGCCAGAATTTCGCCTGGTTCAGCTTTTAAGGACACATCATGAAATAAAGTTTTTTCCGGAATATAACCAAATTCAACATGCTCAAATGCGATACTCCCTTTGGCATTTTTTACATCTAATTTTACAATTCCGGTATCTTCCGTTTCTTCCTCTTCATCCAGTAGCTGAAAAATCCGTTCGGCTGCCGCTGCCCCAGACTGTAAGAAATTCAAGTTGTTGGATATCAGGGCAATCGGACTGGCAATGTTGTTGGCATACATTAGAAAGGCCTGGATTCCACCAATGGTGAGCCCCCCGGTAATGACCAAAATACCGCCGATAACGCAAATAGCAATATAGGCAATATTATTGATTAATTTCATCAATGGCGATGTGAGACCGGAAAAAAATCGGGAACTCAAATACGATTTAAAAAAGCGCTGGTTGATATCGTCAAATTTTTCAGCCGCTTTTTCCTCATAGTTGAACGATTTAACAATCAAATGGCCATCATATACTTCCTCAATGAGTCCATTTAATGAACCCAACTCCTTTTGCTGTCTTCTGAATAAAACCTGTGTTTTTTTGGTAATCAGTTTCATAACAAAATAGGATAGCGGCAAAGCAATGAAAAAGATCAGACTCAATTGAATATTTACCACCAGCATCATCACAATAATACCAATAATGGTGGTTCCCTGCACAAGAATTTGGGTCACGTTGCCTTCCAGTGCTCCGGATAAAGTTGTCGCATCATTTGTCACTCGGGATAGTAGATCCCCTCTTTCGTTCTGGTCGATTACATTCAGAGAGAGTTTATTCAGTTTTTCCTGGATCTCCTCTCGCAACCGTTTGATAACCAACTGGGAAAGATAGGTGGTTCTCCGGGTGGCATAATAGATGAGACCAGCGCTGAAAATATAGAGCACCGCCAGCACGATTAATTGCCTGCCAATATAAACAAAATCAATAGCCGTACTTTGAGCAACACTGTTTGCGATACTATCCGTCACATATTTGGTCACGATCGGGGCGAAAATAGTAAATACCGTGCTGAAAATCAAGGCGATCGCAACACAAACAGCGGTAAGCTTTTTATCATTTAAATAGTCTTTCAAACGTCGCACAATCGTCATAAAACTGTATTTACGTTTTGATTTCTGTTTGATCACAGTGACTCACCCCTTTCCTCTTGATAGGATTGGGATTTTAGAATTTCCTGATAGACAAAGCAATCTTTAGCCAGCTCCTCATGTTTCCCCTGTCCTACAATAGCACCATTATCCAATACCAGGATTCGATCCGCGTCTTTTATGGTACTGATTCGCTGGGCGATCATAATAACCGTTTTGTTTCTGAAATTCTCTCTGATGCCCTTTCTGACTAAAGAATCTGTTTTAAAATCCAATGCCGAAAAGCAATCATCGAAAATAGTAATTGGCGCTTTTTTTACAACCGCTCGAGCAATACTGAGCCGCTGTTGCTGGCCTCCTGAAAGATCTGCTCCGCCTTGAGCAATTGAGCTAGTCAGCTGATTTTCCCTGGCACTGACAAAATCTGTGGCTTGAGCAAGGTTTAGAGCCTCTTTTACTTCTTCTTCAGTTGCGTTTTCATTTCCAGTTCTGATATTATCAATAATCGGTCCGCCAAATAAAATCGATTCCTGAGGAGAATATGCAATCACACTTCTTAGATCATGCTGGGTGCAATCTCTGATATCAATCCCGTCAATGGTAATTCCGCCTTCACTCACTTCATAAAGGCGCAAAATCAAATTCACCAGGGTAGATTTCCCGGACCCGGTGGCCCCAACAATTGCTGTTATTTTCCCCGGTTCCGCGATAAAGTCCAAATGATTCAGCACCTTTTTTTCGGCCCCTTTGTATCCAAATGAAACATTTTTAAATTCGATGCGGCCTTCTATATTTTCCATTTTTTTCGGCTGCTCGGGGTCTTTGATTGAAAAATCATAATCCAGAACTTCTTTTACCCGGATTGCTGATACTTGCGCCTGAGGGTAAGCCATTAAAAGAACAGAAACCAGACTCAGGGCTGACATGAACATCAATACATATTGAATAAATACCATTAAATCGCTCAAACCGACGACCTGCTGTTGAACTTCTTTGGAACCCATCCACAAAATAAGAACCATCGTCAGGTTCATCATTAACTGCATCAGCGGAGAAAAAAAGGCCACCGCATAATTTGCTTTCAGGGCCGTATCCATTCCTTCCTGATTAGCTTGGGAAAACTTTTCAGTTTCATATTCCTGTCGATTGAAGGCCCGAATTGCTCGAACTCCGGTCAACTTTTCTTTAATCAACAAATTCAATCGATCCACTTTTTCCTGCATAGTTTTAAACAAAGGCATGCTTCGGGATGTTGTGATGACAATGATTAGCGTCGTTAATACAAATGATGCCAACAGTACCAAAGTCAGGGTTATGTTTTCCCTGAATGCCATGATCAGAGCTCCTATTCCAGTTATTGGAATTAACAGAAGTGATCTCAACCCATTAATAACCACAATCTGCATCTGGGTTGCATCCGATGTTGATCGGGTAAGCAGGGTTGCTCCTCCAAAACGGTTAAAATCCGTTTGGGAGAAACTTTTTACTTTGTCAAATACATCCGCCCGTATGCCACTGGTAAAAGATGCAGTAACATAGGCAGAATAGTAACTCGATGCCACCATACAAACTGCCGCAACGAGTGAAACACCAAGCATCATTGAACCACTTTTAAAAATATAAGCTGTGTCCCCTTTCACCACACCGTTTGCGACAATATTTCCCATCATGATCGGGAGATAAAGCTGACAGGCTGCCTGACTCAAAACAAAAACAAAGACGAGGATCATCTGGATTCGATAATCCTTTAAATACCTTATGAGCAAACTGATCATCTATTACTCCTTGTCAACCAATGCAAAAAAGAAATTTTCTTTAATCAGTGTGTCGATCACACGAACAGGCTTTAACTGATTACCGGAAATCCCCCGATGGATCATTAAATCCCGATATAAAGCATAGGTTTCTTCTTGAACAAAGGTAATTTCTGAGTGGCTCAAAACTCCACTTTTTACTTTTTTGCCAATGGACGGATTAGCGATGCTTAATTTTTCACCAATTATTTCGCGATATTCATCATGTTTATCTTTTGACAACCGCTCTGCTGTTTCCATTAACAGCACATACCGACCAGGCGAGATCATCGTATCAGCGTAAACACTGTAGTCAACAAGTTCGCAGCCCGCCTCTTTTGCAAATTCTTTTACTGCCCAGGATATACATTCTTCGGTTGTTTTTTCACCGGCAATGCTCACCATCTGGTTTAATCGATAGACAAATTGTATTTTCGGGCATTTTTGATACCATCCCATGACACGAACTACATCCTGTATGCGATATCGGTAAAAACCGGAGGTATTGGTAATGATAATTTCATAGTCTTTTCCGATCTCAAGCTGATCCATTGTCAGAGTCTCTTCTGATTCACCTTCCCGATCCATCGGAATAAATTCATAAAAAGCACTGTCTGGGATTAATACAAATTCCTGGGACTCCATTTCATTACAAATTGCCATTATCGACTCTGAGGCGGCATAAATACTAAAATAAATAGGAATATCGCCAAGATAATTGCGCATTTTATCCGTATAGACTGAAAATCCGCCGCTTCCGATGGCATGAACGAATCTAAATTCCGGCCAGATTCTGGGAATAATCGGATCCGAAAACCCTTTTTGGAATTCCGCCCTTAATTCTGCTGCCCTTTTAGGATCTGGTTTTATTTGTTGCAACAGCTGCTTTTTTACATCGTCCGGTATTTTTATCTCTGCATTAATAGTTCCTTTTTCAATATCGTCAACCAGAAGTTCCCAGTTAATTTCCAAATATTTCATAAGGTCTGAAACAGCCGTCATGAAAGCTGAACATATAAAAGAAAGGGATCTGTCCGTTAAGGCAAACCGAAGATGCGCGTATTTCGAATCCATTATCTCTTTAGGAAACACCACCTCTTTGGGCGATGTAAACATGAGAAACAGCAAATCTTTTATACTGTAAACACCTCTTCCCGAAATTGACCCTGCAAACAGACCATTTGGGAGGGTTTCAAATTTAACTTCCATCAAGTTTAAGCCCCGGCCCTTTTTCCACTTTTTCCAATTTTTTTCCAGGGCACGGCAGATAATGGCAAAACTGTACTGCGTGGCATATTCCCGATAATTTTTAACCGTATCTTCTGACACTGGAATTCTTTTGGGATTATCCACACTTCCTGAAGTCAGCGCGTAATGGACAATCGGATCATTGGTAATCAAACCTTCTGCTCCTTCAATCATCCGTTCAATATAAGGTGCATAATCATCATAGGTGGAAAATGGCACGTTTTCTTTATAGGTTTCCAGTGTTTCAATCTGATCAAAATGATATTTTTTTCCATACTCCGTGCTGGCATTTCTCTTCACCAAGTCCAACATCAGCTGTTTGTTCACTTCTGGAGCATTTTTTGTTAATTCATCAAACCTTTTTATTTTCTCATATCCCTTTTTCACATTGAGGGAATACACGAGCTTTGGGATTATTTTTATCATCCTTTTCCTCCTGCCCAATTTAATATTTGATCATTCTCTGGAAGTTCATTTACAATTGTTTTTAACTTCGTCTGATTCACGTTTTTGCCAGGCAAAACTGTACGGGTAAACAAAGAATCACGGTATCCGTCCTTCATGATCATGATTTCTAGTGGCGCAAATTCTTTCGATCTGCGTTTAATTTCATAAACACTATTTTGAGACATTAAAATATTTTCTAATGTCAACTCAAAGCTTTCTCTTTGAATGCGATCAGAAAACGGCTCAACAATAAACACCAGTTTGCTATTAATTACATCCACCAGAACCTGATAAAAACGAACTTCTTCATTTTGCTGTTCAGAGGCTTTTTTAATTGTCTCCTCAATTTCATAAACCATCAATTCAAGATCATCCAGTTTAAGCTTTTCTGATGATTTACATACAAAAACGATTCTCGGGGATTGATTATCCAACTCTTCAACATAAACAATATCTTTCATATTATAACGATATAATCCTGAATACGAGGTGATAATGAGTTCATAATACTCCCCTTGTTTTAATTCATGTGCTTGAAGTGTCTGGCCTCCTCCAATAGGTAAAAACTCATAAAAATAACCAAAAAGAGCACAGAGGCCTGCTGGGTCCTGTGCTTTATCCGGTATATTGAACTTTCCTTCGCTGGCTCCGTATCCCCACTCCAAAAATTTAACATTCTTTGATAAACGTTTTTTTACATCATTTACAATTCTTTGCGCGGTGGAAGACATCCAGCAGGAAACCACCGAGAAATCCGGCCAGATATAAGACACATCCAGACATTTATTTTTCTTGAAAATTTCTTTCAATTCCTCAGCTCGTTCTGGATTCGGTTGAAGTTTAGCAACTAGACTGTTTCTCAAGCCTTCATTGATGCTGATTTTTGAATTAATTTGCCCCGTCTTAATGTCCTCTAATAAATCATCCGTCCATTGATTCATTTTTTTTAGCAGAATATTGAAATGAGCAATGTTACTGCACACCACCCCGGCGAGATTTTTTTCTTCAAGAGCATAACGAATGGTCAAATAATCCGTCGCTTCATTGCTGAGATCTTTCGCCATGATCAATTCAACCGGCAACACCATTTTTTTCTGAAGTTCTAACGGGAGATCCTTCGCCGCCTGCCCAGAAGCTGAACCAATACCAATGCCGCCTTCGGTTTTAGCATATTCAGACGGATTGGCAATGGCTAAAACCTTTTTACCGGGAGCCATTACTTCTGGTGCCATCATTAATAATAGAATGGCACGGATCTGAGAGACCAGACCCTTTACTAATTCGCCATTTTTACTTTCAGGAATTAATTTGGGGACCCCGGAGGATCCGCTTGTTGCAATAAAGCTGGCCATTTCACCATTAAAGAGAATGTCTGATTCTCCCGTTTTGAGCTTTTCAATATAAGATTGATAATCGTCAAAGCTTGAAATCGGAACTTTCTTTTTAAAATCATCAACTGATTTAATTTCAGAAAAGCCCATTTTTTGACCAAATTCAGATTTTTGTGCATGTTTTAAGATATCTTGAAGGACCGCGTTTTGCATTTCTTCAGGATTCTTTTTCATTGCAAAAAAACTTTGTATCAATTTTTCATTAGGCATTTCTTTTAATGTTTCCGGAATGCTCTTTTGTGCGTTAGCGGAAAATATTCCGCCTAAAATTTCCGCCTGCTTAAAATCTTTATTCATGTTGATTCCTATCATTCAATCGTTAAAATTTCAGAAAATCCGGTCATATTAAAGACCTCTTGTATCTCTGGCTTAACATTTTTTATAATCATATTTCCACTTAAAGCTTTTGATTTTTTTTGTATTAAAAGCAAAACTCTCAACCCAGCACTGCTGACAAAGTCCAATTTCTCAAAATCGAGGATTAAACTAAACCCTTGTGCATTATAGTACTCTTCCAGTTCTTTTTGAAAATCCGGTGCCGTGTTTGTATCCAAACGGCCTTCCATATCCACTACCGTATTTTCATTTTCTTTTTTAAATTCAATATTCATTTTTCTCCTCATCTTCTATTAAAATTTTTGATGTTACAAACTCTTTACGCTTTTCATTCAAACTATCAATTAAAAATTCTACCAAATAGAATTTTAATTATTAATATATTTCATTCATATTAAATTACATTTGTTATTGTTTTGAATAATTTAAAAATGTTCTCGTCATTTTGGTAATTGTATTCAATTTTATCCACACTTTTTTTTACCATAAGCAGCCCCAGGCCACCATAATCACGTTCATCCAAAGTCATGTTGATATCTGGTTCTTTCACCGATAGGGGATCAAATGGAGTGCCCTTGTCTTTGAAAGTAAATATAATCTGATTCGTTGATGTTTCTATCTCAATTTCCACATCGCCTTTATTTTTATCGTTTGCACGATCCTGATATGCATAATTTGCAATATTTGTGAATATTTCTTCGCATACCATTTCCAACACATTAATTTGAACCCCTTTAATAAAGTCTTTCTCTAAAGTGTCTTTTATAAATTGATAAAGAGCATCTAAATTAGTTGTATCTGCCGACAAAATGATTTTATTTTTCATATCAGCCCTCAAATCTATGAATTTCTTTACATCATAACATATTCCTTTTTTCTGCGCAATCATATAAAATGTTAATTAACATTCACTTAACGCTAGCTTATTCACCCAATAACTTTAATAAAAAGATTGATAACGGTCGTTAAAAGCAACATTTGTCAACAGTCAGAAATATCTTCGATGCTTTATTTTATTTTCATTTACAACCTTGCAAATATCTTTTACAAGTTGTTTACACTCTATTTACATTCTCCATAAAATGTGGTAGAATTACACCACTTAAACTAAGTCTAATGTAGGTATATCGATACACTACATTAAAAAAGAGGGAAGGAATGTCATGAAACAGAAACCGTTTATTTCTATAATTATTATCTTACTTGTTCTCCTTACCGCAATTATATTTTTTCGAGACAGTGGCCAAGTCGGAAGCGAAATGAAATCCTATAACGAGGCGGGTACTTACACCGTGAAGGCAACGTACAAAAATGCTGAAATTACCGCTGCCGGTGTAACCATTGAAAATGCAACCTTCACTGGAAATGTTTCCATCGCCGACTCCATTGTTGATGGCGAAATTCATCTTACGTCCTGTAATGTTAATGGAGAACTATTTGTCTATGGCGGAGATACCATTTATCTCAACAATGGCACCTACCAAAAGGTTACTGTTGATAAACAAGGTGTTAAAATCATTCTGCTTGGCGATGCCACCATTGACACCCTTGATGCTAAATCACCCTGCACCATTGTGGCCAGTGAGCAAAGCAAAATTACAAACCTGATTGTGGAAAAAACTGCCAGCCGTACTTCCATCACTTCCCAGGATAGCGGAACCATTTCAACCATTCAGGCAAACGGAATCGCTGATATTATTCTAAACACACCTACAAAATCAGTTACCTTTGGCCCAGATGCTACCGGCTCAACACTTGTAGCCAATGCTGCGGTAGAAAAAATACAAACGGAATCCAAGGTTATGCTGACCATTAATGCAAATGTCGGTTCACTAATTATAACTGGCGCTGGGGGCGGTACAACCGTGACACTTGGCAACAACGCAATCATTGCTTCCCTTGGTACTGATGCACCTGTCGAAATTACCGGTTCAGGCAGCGTGACTAGCGCTACCACCAATAATGCATCAAATCTTACCGGTACCATTACTCCCGGAATCATTAACATTACAACCGCGCCATTGACCAATGATCCAACTGGTGGTCTGACGATATCCGCAAAAACTTCCACGACAAGCACCACCGGAACATCAAGCGCATCAAAGACTTCAGGAACATCAAACACATCAAATACTGCCGCATCTTTAACCAATAATACAGCCTGGTATGCCGAATCCGGTAATTCAAGTAATCTTATCAATCCCAAATATGATACCCCCGCTGTTGATACCCCCGCTGATTCTGACTCTGTTTCCGTTACAAGTGTTCAAGTTTTACCGGTTGAAGCGGATGTCTTTATGGGTAACACTTTGACATTAAGCGCCGATATTCGTCCGGAAAATGCGACCAATAAAACGGTCTCTTGGGAATCCGCTAATCCGAAAATTGCCACCGTCAGCAATGGTATTGTTACCCCAGTTTCTAACGGTGAAGTCATGATCGTTGCCAGAACTCAGGATGGCGATAAAACAGATTTCTGTAAAGTAACGGTTAAAACCAATATCACTGCGGTAACAATGATTGATACCATTGATGCTGTCAATAACAATATTTCTGAAACCATCGCGTATAACGAAAATTACACGCTTCCGATCAGTGTGACGGTACGTGGCTATGGCAGCAACGATACCTTCTCCTGTTCAGTAACCTGGACTCCGGAATCTGCTGACAATAAAAAAGTTGGTGAAACAACCTATGTCGGCACGTTAATCATGCCAGGCGGGTATTACAATTTTGATAACATTCAACCAAAGATACAGTTGACGGTGAAATCACAACCCGTTATTGCGGTTAGCTCAGCTCTAACTTCCCAACGCATTTACTTAAATGGCAACCCTGCTTCACTCTCTGTGGACGCAACGGTAACGGAGGGTAAAACGCTGAGTTACCAATGGTTCCAACGAATCGGAACAGTTGACACAACCCTCGATGGTGAAACTGGATCAGCGTATGATCCAGATCAATCCTCAACTCCGGGCACTGTTTACTACTATTGCATTTTAACTGCTGAAAATGCCGATCCGCTTACCAGGCTGGCCGGTATTGTTGTGACCAGTACTAATCCGGCCAACCCCGCGGCGCTGGCTGAAATGCCCAAAATAACTGCTCAGCCGGTAAGCGTTTCCGGCACAACTGCTGGCTCCCCAGTTTCCCTTTCGGTGGAGGCCAATGTTGATAACGGCGGAACCTTAGCCTACCAATGGTTTACCCGCACTGAAGCAATCAACGCCGACGGAACGGCAATCCCCGGAGCTACTGGTAAAACTCATAGTTTTAATGCCCCTGACACTGCCGGCACCACCTATTATTATGTGGAAATCACAAACACCGAAGCCGGTCGCTCTTCAACCACCTCAGTGAGCCTTCCCGTATCTGTTACCGCCATTTCTTGAAATTTAAAAGAGTTGTTATCTGATTAAATATCATCAGACAACAACTCTTTTTTTATTTAATCACTATTCCCAAACCAGTTGAAAATGAACTTATTCCATTTCAACAACAAGTTCTCCAGATTGAACACTCTGACCTTCTGAAACATAAATACTTTTCACAACGCCGTCTTCACTGGCCACCATTTCTGTTTCCATTTTCATCGCTTCAACAATAACCAAGGCCTGGTTTTTAACAACGATATCCCCTTCATTTACGAGTACTTTAAGGACCGTTCCCGGAATACCTGATCCGATTTGTTTTTTATTCTTTGGATCTGCTTTAAGCATCGTCACCTTTTGTTTTGCAGAAAGGCTTCGTTTGTCTTCAATATAAATTTCTCTGCGGAATCCATCTACCTCAAACATAACGGGGCACATGCCCTCGTCGTTCGGAGCTCCCATGTTAACAAATTTAATAATCAGACGCTTCCCTTTCGATATTTCCACATCGATGACTTCGCCTTTATTTAGTCCGTAGAAGAAAGCATGACTTTCCATCCGCATAAAATCGCCATAATCCTGAATGAAATCCAAGTATTCCCGAAAAACTTTTGGATACAAGGCTACACTTAGCACTTCACGATCATTCAATTCATAATCGTATTCATCCTTGAACTCTTTTCGGATTGCATCAAAGTCTTCGTCTGGAAGCAACGCACCTGGTCGTACGGTAATCGGTTCAATTCCCTTTAAAACAATTTTTTGTAATTCAGGATCAAATCCGCCTTCCGGCTGACCGATCATACCGCTATAAAAGTCAACCAGAGAATCAGGATAAGAGAGGTCCTTGCCTTTTGTTTTAATGTTATCAGCGGTCAAATCATTTTGAACCATAAAAATAGCTAAATCCCCAACCGTTTTAGAACTTGGGGTTACTTTAACAATATCCCCCAGCATCAGGTTGGCTTCTTTATATTTGTCTTTAACTTCTTTAAATTTATGGCCCAGACCAAAACTTTCCACCTGAGCTCTCAGATTTGAATATTGCCCCCCCGGAATTTCGTATTTGTAAATCTCTGTCGATCCAGATTTCATCTCTGATTCGAAATTTCCGTATACCTGTCGGGTTGTTCCCCAATAATCTGACAGCAACTGCAGATTATCCTCATTCAATTCGGTATCTCTCGGCGTGTTTTTCAACGCCGCCACGATGGAATTAAGCGCTGGCTGAGAAGTTAAACCGCTCATGCCATTAAAGGCGGCATCCGCAATTTCAACGCCGGCCATACATGCCATCAGGACCGTAGCTACGCCATTTCCGGTGGTGTCATGGGTATGCAGATGGATCGGCATTTTTACTTCTTCTTTTAACGTTTTGATCAGCTTATGTGCGGCCGCTGGTTTTAGCAATCCTGACATATCTTTGATGGCTAAAATATGAGCGCCGGTATTTTCAATTTCGTGAGCCATTTTAACATAATAATCCAAATTGTATTTTGTTCGTGATTCATCCAGGATATCACCAGTATAGCACATGCTGACTTCAGCAACTTTTCCTGTTTTCAATACTTCTTCAATGGAAATTTTCATGCCATCCATCCAGTTAAGTGAGTCGAAAATACGGAAAATATCAATCCCATTCTTTGCCGATTCCTGAACAAAAGCACGGATGACATTATCCGGGTAATTTTTATACCCGACCGCATTTGCGCCGCGCAGAAGCATCTGAAAACAAAGGTTGGGAATACGCTTTCTTAATTCATCCAACCGTCTCCATGGCGATTCTTTTAAATAGCGATAGGCAACATCAAAGGTTGCTCCTCCCCACATTTCCAATGAAAACAAATCAGGAGCCAAAGCTGCCGTTTCCCGAGCTATTTTAATCATATCTCGACTTCTGACCCGGGTTGCCGCAATAGACTGGTGAGCATCCCGGAAAGTGGTATCACAAAGCAAAAGTTTGTTCTGGCTTTTAATCCACTTGACTAAACCATCCGGTCCCTGTTCATCCAAAATTTGTTTGGTCCCGGTGAAGTTTGTATCCACCGGAATTTCCGGGATAAAAGGTTCATCGAAATCCGGTTTATTTCCAAATGTTTCGTTAACAATAATATTTCCAAAATAACGAAGGACATTTGTACCTTCACTTTTTTGTTCTTCAATATCAAACAATTCCGGATGATCATCAATAAATTTCGTATCGCAATTTCCATGAATAAACATTGGATGCTGGAGCACATTGATTAAAAAATCTTTATTCGTCTGGACGCCTTCAATGTCCATTTCTCTAAGTGCTCGAACGGCTTTTCGTCTGGCATCCTCAAAGTTTCTGGAAAAAGATGTACTTTTAACCAGCAAGCTATCATAGTATGGGGAAATTTCCGCTCCGGTAAAGCCGTTTCCAGCATCAAGCCGGATCCCAAAACCGCTGCCGGTTCGATAAACATCCAGTCGTCCGGTGTCCGGCATGAAATGGTTTTTGGGATCTTCAGTCGTAACGCGACACTGAATTGCAGTTCCCCTTGTTTTTATGGAATCCTGACTTGGAATTCCGACTTCTTCAGAATGCAAGGGTAAACCTTGCGCGATTAAAATTTGTGATTGCACCAAATCGATGCCGGTAACCAATTCTGTCACCGTATGTTCAACCTGAATACGGGGGTTCATTTCAATGAAAAAATGGTCGCCGTTTTTATCCATCAAAAACTCGATGGTTCCGGCATTACGGTAGTTTACTTCTTTAGCCAATTTTAGGGCATCTTTACAAATTGCCTGCCTCTGTTCCTCAGTTATACTGAGCGATGGCGTGAATTCCACAATCTTTTGATGTCGTCTTTGGATGGAGCAATCTCTTTCAAAGAGATGAACAACATTGCCATAATTATCCCCTAAAATTTGAACTTCGATATGTTTAGGTTCTTCTAAATATTTTTCGACAAAAATGGTTCCATCACCGAAAGCTTTAGTCGCTTCACTAGTGGCCGAGTGAAATTCTTTGAGCAAATCTTTTTCATCTCGAACAATACGCATTCCGCGACCGCCCCCGCCGGCAGCTGCCTTTAGAATAATCGGATATCCAGCTATCTTGGCATACTCGATGGCCTCCTCATCAGAAGTGATGGGTTTCTCCACCCCTGGAATCGTGGGAACATTAACGCTTTTCGCCACAATCTTCGACTGAATTTTATCTCCCATTTTTTCCATCATTTCATGGGTAGGACCGATAAAAACAATGCCTTCTTCTTCACAGCGTTTCGCAAAAAGTGGATTCTCCGACAAAAATCCATACCCGGGATGGATGGCATCAACTTCCTTTTTCTTTGCCAGGGTAATAATTCTGTCCATATCCAAATAAGCTTCGACCGGTCCGGTCGTGCCGGTTATCAGATAAGACTCATCTGCTTTTGTTCTGAAAAGCGAGAGTTTATCTTCCTGGGCGTAAATTGCCACGGTGTGAATTCCCAGCTCCTGACATGCTCGAATAATTCGAATAGCAATTTCTCCTCGATTGGCAATTAATACTTTATTAAATTTCTTCATATTACCTTCAACTTTCTTACACGCATTTTTATGCATTGTTAAATAAATTTTTTAAACTAAATTTAATTGTAGTTATTATATATAATCAACTCCAATTATTAAAGTTATTTTTCAAAAAAACATGATTGTTTTAAAAAAATATTCAAAATTATAGCAATCCATGGTCTAATACTTCTCATATATTGTTCGGTATGATACACAGCACTATTAACGTTACCTTTAAAAGTTTTAATTTTACGCTATCTTTACTTTTCATTATTTTCAAAATCCTGCTCATTTTCTTTATGGTCGGCTTCTGATTTTTCGACTGCCTCTTCTGGTGAATTTTCAGCTGTTTCCTTGGCCTCGTTTATCTCATTTTCCAGGCGTTGAAACCCATAACGCTTTTCGGTTGCTTTATCCATTTTACTATTGCCTGAATATAGAGTTTTTGAGATACGACTAACGATAAAATAACCAGGAACAACAATCACAACGATGATTAAAAACATCAGCAGATCGCTCATCAACCATTACCGCTTATCTTGTTTTGTTTTTGATCATTAATCCATTGTTTCTGAAAAACTTTACTGCTGTCCAGCAGTTCTTGAATAAACCCTTCATAGGCCATAGCATACTCTTTGTTTTTAAGCTGGCTCAAATTTTTTTCTTTGACCCTTTCTTCTCGATTTTGGTCGAATATTTCATCATCATTATTGTATTTATATTCAGCAACTGCCTTGATGCAATCCATCCGTCTTTCGAAAAGCACCCGCATTTCAGCATCAATCTCATCAATTGTCTTTCGAATTATTTCCAGTGCCATAAATAATCTCCTCCCACTCTATATTAAAAAATCTGCCATACAAATTGCGGTTGCCGCCTCTACCACGGGAAAAGCTCTGATCACAATGCAAGGATCATGACGTCCTTCAATTTTTAGAAGCGCCTCTTTCTTTTCGGCCAAATTGATGGTCTGCTGTTCTTTTCCGATTGAAGGTGTGGGTTTAAACGCGACTTGAAAAACGATTGGCATGCCATTTGAAATACCGCCGTTTATTCCGCCATTGTTATTGGTTACTGTTTCAATTTTGTGATCGCTTATTCTCAAAAAATCATTCGCCTGAGAACCGCGCTTAGCCGCTATCTCAAATCCATCACCAAAGGTGACGCCTTTAACCGCTGGAATGGAAAACAACAAACTGGAAAGGCGACTCTCAATGGATTCGAAAAAGGGATTTCCAATGCCCGGTTTTAAACCAGTTACAAAACCTTCAACAATTCCCCCCACGGAATCATGTTCTTCCATAGCGGCGATGATTTCGTGTTTCATTGCTTCTTCGAGGTCTGGCGTATAGAGTGGAAAGGCGGGATTTTTAAATCCTTTTATCAGATCTTGATATTCCTTCCAATGAGCAATCGCACCATCTTTTATCCCGCCAATAGCAACAATTCGGCTGCCAATAGAAATTTCTGGCTGAATGGCTCTTAACACCTCTTTTGCGATCGCTCCGGCAAAAACTAGCGGTGCGGTAAGGCGGCCTGAAAAATGTCCGCCGCCCCGATAATCCTGAAAGCCTTTATATCTGATGCTGCTGGCATAATCAGCGTGTCCCGGGCGCATCAGATCTTTGGTTTTTGAATAATCACCAGAGCGGGTATTTTCATTACGGATCAGCCCCGCCAAAGGGGCTCCAGTTGTTTTCCCGTTAAATACGCCACTGAGTATTTCGACCTGATCCCCTTCTTTTCGGGGGGTAGCCAAGGGATTTCCTCTGGCTGCCCGGCGATTTAGTTCATGCTGGACTCTTATCAAGTCAATATCAATCCCGGCGGGAAGGCCGTCAATAACAGCGCCGATTCCTTCTCCGTGAGACTCTCCAAAAATTGATAGTTTAAGCTTGTTTCCCCAAGTTGATCCCAATGACTTCACCTCCCAATCTTTCAAAATCTTCCCAAAAATGCGGATATGACTTATTCACTGCTTCTGCCCCCTCCAAGATTATCTTCTTTTCGGATCGAATCGATGCCATTGCCACAGCCATAGCAATGCGATGATCGTTATGACTCGTGACTCTTCCGCCGATGAAGTTTTCAATACCTTGAATAATCAGACCGTCACGTGTTTCAATTGCGTTCCCCCCCAGGATGTTGATCACATCTGCCGTTGCCATCAGTCGATCTGATTCTTTGAACCGCAGACGCTCGCCATTAACAATGGTTGTTGTTCCCTTGCTCAAACTTCCAAGGACCCCTAAAATAGGGACTAAATCCGGACATTGTGACACGTCGATGATCATTCCCTGGGTTTTCGAATTGCTAACCACGATCGTATCGGACTGCGCCTGAATATCTCCACCCATGGCTTTGAGTATCTCCACAATCACTTTATCTCCCTGATTGGAGGTCAGATTCAAATCTTTACATTCGATCGATTCCCCAATTATTCCCGCAACCAGCCAAAATGCGCCCTGAGAAAAATCACCTTCGACACGGTAATTGCAGGGTGAATAGGCCTGGTTTCCGTGAATGTAAAATCGTTGATCATTCTCATTAACAATCTCAATTCCAAAAGATTTTAAAACATCCAGAGTGATATCAATATAAGGCTTCGATTCGAGCTTTGTTGTCAATTCAATCACTGAATCCCCTGAAAGTAATGGCAGGGCAAAAAGCAATCCGGTAATGAACTGCGAACTAACACCGCCACTCAATCGATAGGATCCCGGTTTTAGTTTACCTTCTAAAGCCAGCGGCAAATCCTGTCCGTCCTTGAGATGTTCGAAATAAATTGACTTCTCTTTAAAAATATCATAGTAGGGATCCATCGGACGCGTTACCAGTCGTCCTTTTCCGGTGATAACCGCTCGGTGTAGCTGAAGTAATAAAATTGGGATGATAAAACGCAGAGTTGATCCTGATTCATTACAATCAATTGATTCCGTATTTAATTGAAGAGGGTCACAGCCCATAATTTCTAAAGTATAACGATGATTTAATTCTTCCCGATACGTTATGATTGAACCAAGAGCTTCCATGGCCTGACAGGTAGCGATCATATCCTTGGATAACAGAACATTCGCTATTACGCTTTTTCCCTTAGCTAATCCAGCTGAAATAATCGCTCGGTGGCTCACACTTTTTGATGGGGGAATTTCCAGTCTGCCGCTTAGTTTTTCTGGGCTAATCTCAATAGTTTTCATTTTTATCCTCATCTATTTCTATAACATAAAACTTATTATTAAATTATCTAAACAGCTCAATGGCCTGCTGCTTCTGCATTTTTACGATTTGGGCTTTGCCAATTTTTTCTAAGGCACAGATATAAAGGCTATCATTTTCAAATTTTTTATCGGTAAACAGAATTTCCTGAACCTTATCCAAGGGCATCTTTGGCAGCTTGGTCGGCAACCCATAGGCTTCTAAAAGTTCAATGAGATTAGTATAAGTGTCCCGTTGTGAAATTCCCTCTTCCACTGTCTTTTTTGTAATTTGAGCCATACCGATAGCCACAGCTTCTCCATGAGAATATTTTTTAAATTTAAAATAGGTTTCTACAACATGCCCGACGGTATGTCCAAAATTTAATATCCGTCGCACCCCCTGCTCATGCTCATCTTCCTGGACGATATCCCGTTTTATCTTACAGCATTTGGCAATGATATCTTCCATATCTTCCATCAGATCTTCATGATAGGTGTAGCTCATTAATTTAACAAACAAAGGGGCGCTGCTGATGCAGCCGTATTTAATGACCTCACCCATTCCATCCATTAAAAAGTGATCTTCCAGAGTTTCTAAAAAAAGTGGATCAATGAGTACGGCTCGGGGTTGATGAAATGCCCCGACCAGGTTTTTTCCATAATCTAAATCAATTCCCACTTTTCCGCCGACACTGCTATCGACCTGCGCCAATAAAGATGTCGGCATTTGGATTAAGTCAATCCCTCTGAGGTATGTTGCCGCGCAAAAGCCGCCTAAATCACCGACAACCCCGCCGCCGAGAGTGAGTATCGCATCCGTTCTGGTAATATTGCACTTAACGAGTTCATCATATATAGTTGCCGTTTCTTCCAGGCATTTGCTTTGTTCTCCTGGGGGAATCACAATACTGTAGACCTTTGGACCGGCAAGGCGTACCTGACGTTCAATATCATTTAAATATTCTTTGGCAACATTTTTATCGGTAATAATAACAACCTTATGATACTGTGAAAAAAGGGCTTTCATTTGCGACAAACGCCCTTTAAGTCCTTTTTCAATAATAATTGGGTATTGGTGCGTATTTTCTGTTTTACAAACTAATTCCTTCATTCTTTCAGCTCCTTTAAAATCTTGAGGTTTATTATATCATAATTTCATATTTTAAAAAATCCGTCTTTGACGAGACGGACTCTTGCTCTTATAACTGAAATTAATTATCGTAATATCTATCTGCTTGTTTACCGATCTTCTTTAAAATAATTTTTTCCCAGCCATGCCGGCTCTTTTTTATTGTTTATCTTCCGCATTGATGTGAACAGCAAAACGAAAACGGTCGCCAAATAGGGCAAAGCGGTAAACAAATAAATTGAAACCGGAAGATTATACTTTTGCAGCCAAAAGCTGGCAATATCCAAGGCCCCAAAGAAGTATGCCCCCAGCATGGCCTTCCCCGGATTCCACATTGCGAAAATGACCAGACATACCGCAATCCACCCTCGTCCACTTACTACATTTACTGGATAGACGCTGATGTAAACCAGGGATAAGAATGCTCCGCCCAATCCGCAAAGTGCACCACAGAGGACGATATTGAAATATTTATACTTATCAACCGGGATTCCACTTGCATCGGCTGCCACTGGATTCTCGCCAATCATCCGCGTATTTAGGCCCCACTTGGTTTTGTAAAGATAAAGATATATCGCAATCACAAGAATATAGGAAAAATACACATAAACACTTTGATTAAAGAATATATCGCCAATAAAAGGGATATCTCCCAGAAAAGGCAGTTTTATTGGTTGAAAAAAGGTTGTAATCGCTTCCGGAACTTTCTTCCCAACAAAAGTCTTTCCAAAAAAAGCTGCAAAGCCAACCCCGAAAATACTTAAGGTCAGTCCGGTAACCGTTTGGTTTGCTTTAAAACTAACGGTTAGCAAGGCATAAATAAGCGCACCTGCCGCACCAGCAAGGGCCGCACAGAGAACCGCGGCAAGGGGATTTCCGAAAGTAAATCCGGCAATAAATCCGATGACTGCACCCATTTGCATCATTCCTTCAACCCCAAGGTTTAAGTGTCCCACTTTCTCGGAAATGATTTCTCCCAGGGTTGCATAAAGCAAACATGTTCCGGCTTTAACGGCCGCACTTAAAAAAAATACAAATTCCATTTAGGCAACCTCCCTTTTCTTTTTGTCCGATGTAATCCGATACTGTAAAATGAATTCACTGCCAAGAATAAAGAACAGGACAATCGCCTGAACCATCTCGGCGACGGAGCCCGGGATCTGAAACGCTGTTTGAATATAAGATGCACCCTGAAGCAATATGGCAAAGAAGAACGAATTCATCACCACAAAAGGCACCTTAAGCCCTGAAAGCCAGGCCACAATAATAGCCGTAAAGCCAAGTCCGCCGGTAATTTCAATCGAAAGAGCGCCGCTCACTCCGCTGATTTGGAACATTCCCACCAGACCGCAAAGACCACCACTGACCATGGCTGCAATGATCACTGTTTTGGTGATATTGATTCCGATATAACGGGCCGTATTCTCACTTTCACCTAATACCGCAATCTCAAATCCAATTTTTGATTTATTCATAAAGAAATACATGACCAGAACAATAATGACGGTGAATAGGATGCTTAAATTAAACCCACTGATACTGGGTAACAGTGCATTTCCCGGAAGATTAGCAATTTTAGGCATGCCGTTTGCAGCTGGATCCTTCCAAAAATCATATTGCAATGCGGTGACAAAAGTCAGCGCAATATAATTTAACATCAGCGTGAATAATGTTTCATTTGTCCCAAAACGGGCTTTAAAAAAGGCCGGAATCATCAGCCAAATCGCTCCGAAGATGAAAGCCAGCAACGCCATGCATAAAAGCATAATTGGCAGCGGCAGATTAGGCAGGAGCCTGACGACAAGGGTTGCCCCCACTGCCCCCATCAAGAACTGTCCTTCAGCCCCAATATTCCAGAATTGCATTTTAAAAGCAACCATCACCCCTAATGAAAGTACCAATAAGGGTACCATTTTTTCGATGGTTGCGCCAAACCGATGGATACTTCCAAAACAGCCCTGGAAAATTCCAATATAGAGTTCAATGGGATTTGCACCTGCAAAAGCAACAATAATTGATGACAAAACAAGTGCTGCCAGAACTGCACCGACACGTATAAGTATTTTATCCCGAGTTTTAGAAACTTCTTTTTTTACAATATGGATCATTGTTTTTCACCCTCATCCATTACCCCTGACATCATCAGCCCAATGGCTTCTTTCGAAGTTTTTCTTGGATCAACAATACCTGTTACTTTTCCTTCACATAATACCATAATCCGATCACAAAGACTCATTAGCACATCCAGGTCTTCGCCAATATACATAATGGGTTTCATCTTGGCTTTTTGAGCATTCAATAATTCATAAATAATTTGAGACGATCCAACGTCCAATCCCCGGGTGGCATAAGCCGTAATCATTAGCTTAGGATCAAGTGCAATTTCCCGGCCTAACAATATCTTTTGGATATTTCCGCCGGAAAGAAGACTAACGGCATGATTCTCTATCCCTGGTGTTGAAACATTGAGCTTTTCAACCAGCAACTCTGCTTTTCCACGGGAAACAACCCGGGAAATTCCCAAGCCTTTTTTATTTCGATAATCTTTAAGTAAAACATTGTCGATAATATCCATAGACGATACCAGCCCCATTCCCAGACGATCCTCGGGAACAAAACTCAAACTGATCCCCATCTCATAAATTTTTTCCGGTGTTTTGCCAACAATATTTTCACCTTCAAAAACAACTTCGCCGCTCTTGATCGGGTATAATCCTGCGATCCCTTCACACAGCTCTTTTTGTCCACTTCCCGCGATCCCGGCGACCCCCAGAATTTCTCCCGCGTAAAGATCAAAGGTCACATTATCTAAAATCGTTACCTTGTTACGATCGATGGCCGTCATTGATTTTACTTCTAAAGACTTTTCTCCTCGTTCCACCTCAAGAAATGGGACATTTAGCTCCATAACATCCCCAACCATCATTCCGGCCAACTCCTGAGGTGTTGTTTCGCTTTTTTTTACGGTCTGAATGGTCGTTCCTTTCCTCATAATGGTAATCCGATCACTGATTTCCATGACTTCTTCCAATTTGTGCGTAATAATAATAACCGAGCAGCCGTTACTGACCATTCTTCTGATAATTCCAAATAAGTTTTCGATCTCCTGCGGTGTCAGAACCGCGGTTGGCTCATCTAAAATTAAAACATCTGCCCCGCGATACAATACTTTGAAAATTTCCAAACTTTGCTTTTCGGCGACTGACATTTCATAGACTTTTTTAAATGGCTCGATATCCATTCCCAATTTATCGATCAATTTCCCCATCTCATCTAAAATCTTTTTTTTATTTAAAAAAGGGGTTGTCCTGCGACTGCCTGCCGCAATATTTTCGATGGCGGAAAAAGCTTCCACCAATTTATAATGCTGAGGCAGCATGCCAATTCCTAAGTCCAGCGCATCTTTAGGAGAGCTGATATTGACGACCTGTCCCTTCACTTCTACCGAACCCTCATCCGGCATATAGATACCGTTGAGGACGTTCATCAGTGAGCTTTTGCCCGCCCCATTCTCGCCTAAGATGGCATGTACTTCTCCCTTTTTTAATGAAAATTCCACATGATCCAGGGCTTTGACTTTGCCAAAAACCTTCGTGATGTTTTTCATTTTTACAACATAATCATTATTCATGCTTTCACCTTTACTATAAAATAGCGGACAGAGTCTTTAAGGCTCTGTCCGTTATTACATTTTCTGACTAGTTTACACTGCCAACCACGTTGTCGACAAACCAATCCATGCTTAATTCCGCTTCATCTGTCAGCACCGTACCGGCATTCACTCGTACTGTTCCGGTCTGATCTTTTATCTCGCCTGCAAAAACATTAAGTGTTCCCGCTTTAATTGCTGCTGTTGCCGTATCAACCTGGGCTTGAGCCGATCCTGGTGCCAGCTTTGTTAAAGTATCAAGTGAAACAATACCGTCATTCATGCCGCCCCAATACGTATCAGATTTCCAGGTACCATCGATGACCGCTTGAACTCTCTCGGTATAATAACCGCTAAAATCCCACAGCGGTGCTGTCATATATACTTCCGGCATCGTTGCAGCTGCGCTTAGGTCATAACCTATCGATAATTTTCCGGCTTCCTTAGCTGCTTCCATAACAGCTGTTGAATCTTGATGTTGAGCTGTTACGTCGCATCCTTGCTGAATCAAAGCTTCGGCTGCGGCTTTTTCAACGGTCGGGTCATACCATGTATTGGTCCACGACACATTTACAGTTGCAGTTGGATTTACCGATTTTACGCCCAGCGCAAAGGCATTGATTCCCCGAACACATTCTGGAATCGGCATTGCTGCAATGTATGCGATTTTATTTGTTTTTGTCGTTAAGCCGGCGACAATTCCTGATAAATAACGAGGTTCTTCAATTCGTCCGAAATAAGTTCCTAAATTATCAGATGTCATATAGCCTGAGCAATGTTCGAATTTAACATTTGGAAATTCTTTAGCAGCTTCTACCATGCCATCCATGAAACCATAACTGGTTCCAAAAATAATTGTACAGCCCTGATCAACCATATCTCTGACTGTTGAGACAACGGCACTTTTTTCTTCCGCAACATTTTCTTTCACTACTGTCTCAACTTTACCGTTAAAGTGCTCAACCATTTTTGCACGGCCTTGATCATGAACTTGTGACCACCCGCCATCATCGGCAGGGCCAACATAAAGAAAACCAACCTTAGTCACGGCATTCGTTTTTGTTGTCGAACCTGAACTACAACCTACAACACTGACTACAACCATAATCAGCGCAAGCATCAATACTCCCAATTTCTTTTTCATTCTGTTCCTCCTAATTATAATTAGTGCAACCTGTTAAAATAAACAGTCTTACCCACATTAGTATTCTACCTAAAAAGCATCTAAAATGCAATCTAAAAAAAGCAAAACAGCGGGGTGCATTTATTGTCGATTTTTGTTGCAATCAACCCATTAATTCGTTATTATTATAATATGTAAACAGGGTGAACTAAAACCTTCACCTTAGAAAAGGTACGTATTTTCATTTTGAAAGGAGTGTCGTTTTGAAAAAAGAAAAGAAAAGCAAGAAATTGGATATCAAAGAAGGTAAGGATTCAAAAAAAGAAACAAAAAAGAAAAACCTGAATGAAGAAAAAAAGGTGGGTGTTATTAGTAAAAAATCAAAATCTGTTCCGCAAGACAACATTCAGCCAACGGCAGGAGTTGATTATGCTGTGCTAAAAAAACTCATGATTGATTCAGCCGTTCTTTACCAAAATATTCTTGTCTTACCGCAGGCTTTTAATGTCAGCAATCATTCATACTCCTTATTCCCTTCAGAGCTCAAAGCTCTTGACATGATCGGTCACTTTTCAGGCATCAATTTAACTCAGCTTGCAAATAAAATAGGAATTTCTAAGAGCGCCATTTCGAAATGCACCTCTAAACTTTTAGAAAAAGAGCTGATAAAAAAAGAAAAATCACCGATTAATGTTCGGGAAGTTGTTTTTACACTCTCTGAGGATGGTCAATCAATTTTTTCTCAGCTAGATCATGCCCATTCTGATCTGTTCAGACCTTTTAATCGTGTTCTTGAAAGCCTTTCCATCCAGGAAACTAATGAACTTCATCATGTGTTTTTAGATATTCATTCGCGTTTAGAAGAAATCCTTGACAATCTCTAACTTAAATTATAAACCAGCGACACATCAAAAAGACAACTCTAAATTTGAAGGTCAGCATTTATCTGGTTGTAACCAATCCTGGTGACAATCAAAACACCGACAATAATGTTGGCCTTTAAATTTTTTCAATTCGTCCTATCACAATTTACTCTATTGCATCAGGTTATTTGAATTATTTTTGTTTTCGCCCTGATTTACTTTCGTATAAGTCTCCTCATCGATCATTCCATAACTTTCCAGCTTCAACGTCATTGTCTTTTCAGATAACACTTCCCCTTTAATTTCGAAATCAGTTGTTTTCAAAATTGGTTGATAATTCTCCACTTCCTGAAGAAAGCGAATGGAGTTCGCCTCATTCCCGGAATAAATAATTGCAAATGAACACCTGGCCAGATATCTTCCATCCGGCCCTTTGATTATTTTATCTTCATTTTCCATTTCCAGACCAACAGCCTCATCCATTTGAGTATCGATTGGATTAAATTTAACAGAGATTAATTCGACTTCCGCTTTCTCTGCCATTTCAACGATACCTGCATATAATCCTACGGAATCAATCATATCTGGAATATTGATCTTATATTCTTCAATTTTTTCGCGAATATTTCCGAATTCTGATAAATATTCTTTCTCCGTCATTTTTTCTGGAAAACCAATACTGATGTTGTTTTTTTCTGCTAACATTTCTTTGTTAGCGACAACCATTTCATATTCCGGAACCAGAAACAATACTGTTAGCATAATGATAAAGGCAGCGAGAATCAGTCCTTTTTCAATCTCTAACTTTAACCCTTTATTTGTTGTTTCACTTTTTTCCTGATTCTCCTTGTCAATGATACTTCTACTCATATTGAACCTCTGTTGTTTCTATTTCAAATGTAAATTCCCAAATATTTTCGTTTAAAACCTCATTAATGGTATTTTTATGTTCGGTTTCCAGCAATGATTTTTTTGCGGTATCTTGGATACTGACATTTTTGAACAATTCCTGTGTCATGAGCTTGTCTCTGAACTGAAAAATATCTTCCTGGTTTTTCGTTCGGCCAGATACGATTAATTTTCCATCAATATATGTATATTCGATTAGATTGACTCCAGTCGGAAGCGAATCATTAACCCCATTCAACGCTTTCAGAGATGTATCCTTATTCCGGGTTAAAACTTTTTTAAGTTTATTTTGATACTCCAACAATTCATTTTGATCTGAAATATTCTGATAGATAATCTGATCGCCGCTTTTATTTCTTATAACTTCCTCAACCTGTTGTATTCTATTTAAGAGAACCTGATTCATAACGACCAAACTTCCATATGCCATTAAAAACAAAATAGCGGTCCCCCAAATCGCCAGGATCCACAACTTTCTTCCGGATACTTTTCCCGGCTTCTTTTTCCGGGAACGAATTGGCAATAGATTTATTTCTGTCTTCATGGTTGCCTTCCAATCCTATCATTCTATTATTATTTTAACATTCCGCTTAAGCAGGGCAGTAATAAGCAAAGTTCCGCTTCCGTCATTTCCTTTGGAAAATGAAACAAACTCTGATCTTCCAAAAAAATCGAAAAATATTT
Source organism: Acetobacterium paludosum (assembly GCF_008086595.1). Lineage (GTDB taxonomy): Bacteria > Bacillota > Clostridia > Eubacteriales > Eubacteriaceae > Acetobacterium > Acetobacterium paludosum. The sequence continues at coordinate 156,417 of NZ_RXYA01000004.1, forward strand.
GACTTCCTTGTTAATCTTCTCTTTAATGTAATTTAGAACCCCATATTCCAGACTTTTTCCGCCTAATAAATAGATATTGCTATTTTCGTATCCTCTGGCAAGTCCCAATGGTGATTGAAAACTCTCTTTTATCCCTTTAACCACAGATATTAAATAAATTTCGAAATCAGCTGAACCATTCATTTCTATCCGTCTCTCTTCCTGAAGAAAACCATGATCATAAAACAACAGACGGGCACTTGTCTGACCCATATCTATTATTAAATCCGCATTCTTTTGATTCTCCGCAAATAATTTTCCCAAGACACTGAATTGCGGTTCAATCCTTTTCAGGCCATGTTTGGTACTATTAAACACCTTGCAATAAGCTTTCAATACTTCTTTATGAACGGCAACTCCCAGCACATCCAGCTTTTTAACATCAATACCCAAATATTCAAAAATTTCCGTTCGTTCTTTTGCTAAAAAATCAATCCGCCAGTTATCAAATTTTTCCGGTATCATAACCTGCATCTTCCAATTGATTGCTTCCTTAACCTCTTCTATTTGCATCATTGGAAATGCAAAGGAGGATACAACCATATTTTTATGATTGATTACCAGCAGCAAATCATCGCTTATGTGATGTTCTTTCAGCAACGTTCTTAAAAACACCACCAGATCTATTTTTTTTTCAGGAATTCCTTCATTAAAAACATCATTGGGTGTTTTCTCTATCCAGTAGTTTTCGATTTGTATAATCCCTGCATCCGTGCAAAATCCTTTCGTTATTTTCGTTACTTCTTCTCCTAAATCTACGACCCACTGCCTCTTTTTCTTTTTCATTCCGCCTCCAGCATCTTCCATTTAAACGTTGAAACGATCCCTTTACTTGTTTCATCATTTTTCGGAATAATCTCTATTTCGCCATTGAATTTTTTGTGGAAGTCTCCATAATTGCTTTTCACATCAACAAAACGGTAGTTTTCGGCTGCCACAGTTATAACAATGCTGTAGTTGCCACCATTTTCATCAGCCTGCATGCCACTGGTTCCTCTATAATTAATGTCATTCTCCAGTTCGGATCGAGCAACTGCCAGGGCATTTTTTCCGGTTAGAATGCAAAGCTCATAGTCCTGGTTCAAGACATTTGCCTTAAGTTCAGCCATCCCCTGAGTTAGTAGGTATCCCACACCTCCAGCCAGCAAGGCAATCACCACAAGCACTAACGGCAGAATAAATCCTTTTTCATTATTGATTATCTTTTTCAAATAATTTCCACCGTCTTTCCATGCCGAATCGTCGTTTTGCGATAAAAATTTTCGCCATCAACAGACAAGGTGTATTCCAGCACAATTTCATTATTAGGTCCCAATGAAAGAGAAAACGCCTGAACGTTGTCGGTAAACTGACTGTTTCCCCCTGAACCAATTGAATTGAGACTGCCTTTATATACTTTATAACGTCTTAAAAAGCCATTTCTAAATTGATAATAATTATAATAAAGATCTGGATTTTCTAAATCCTGCAAATAAATACGATCAGATTTGACTATGATTCGCTCGGATTCTAAAACTTGTTTTTGAAAATAGAGGTTTAAATAGCGTTCATTATAGGAAACCTTCTGATTGGTTTCGGCTTTTTGGTCGATGCTGTTGACAAATATTAAACCTGACAAAAGCATCACTAAAACCAGCGAAATAACCATCAGCGCTGTTATTACTTCAATGAGGGAAAACCCTTTATTATGGTCAAGCCGGATGATCACCATGACCTCCAGGAAACTTTGATATAGAAGTGCTTTTCTGCGCTATTTTTCCCTTTATGTATAATCTTAATTGTATACAAACCCGACTGATCGTCCCCCTGAATTTCTTCCCGCCGATAACCTGAGTATTTACCCTGCAAAACAGAATCCACCTTTTCGGAAAGGGTTAAAGCGGTTGAATCACCTAAACTCCCGTTAATCTCATCAGCAATACTGTTTATTTCAATGGACTGTTCGAAAATACTTTTTGATACCATCTCAGTTTTAATCGCCATTCCATAAAGCCCAAGGATGGTGGCAAGACCAAATCCGCAAATAGCAATCGCGATAATTGCTTCCACCAATGTATAACCATTTTGCACGCCCAGTACCCATTTATAAAAACCTTTAAATTTATGGTTCATCCAAATAAATCCTTCCGTTTCCGAGTTGTACTATTATTTTTCTGGTTACCCCAATGGGACTGACAAGATTAACTGTTCCTCCTTGCGACACCGTCCCATGCCCATATAAATTCAACGCAATCTCCTTGGTATATGAACCGGTATAACTAAAAGTATTCGCTGGAATAAAAACAATATGATGAACTTTATCTTTCGTCCATGAAATTTGCATACCATTATCAAGCAAGCGAACCTGCCGATAATTTCCATCCATAATGGCTTCATTTTGATACTGAAGTAATGTGTATAACGTTTTTTCGCATTCCTCGTTAAAAGCTCTTTCTGTTAGTTTTCCTTTTTCGCTCAAATTGATACTGAACATGGTTACCGTTAGCAAAGATAAAATTGCCAATGTCACCATGAGTTCCATTATTGTAAATCCATTTTGCGCTCTATTTGATTTCTGCTTTGAATACTTTGCCTCTTTTCTCTTTTGTAAGCTTATTATAAAGTGGTTGATTCTTCGTATTATGTTAATCACTTCACGGAATCCGTTATCCCGACGGTTCTTGTTGTTGAATCATAAGTGAATACTTTTCCTTTGCTGACTGGTGCTATGGCGATTTCTTTAATATAACCTTTTTTATTTAGCTCAGTAATCAGATCATTAAAAGTAGTGAATGTCGATAGATTTTCTGCTCGTTCGGCCTCATATAATTCTATGGCACTTTGAACAATGCGGACATTTGCCTGATCTGTTCTTGCCTGTGAATTAATAAGAACGCCAGTGAATCGTGGCAGTGCCAAGGCTGTTAACGCTCCTAAAATGGCGATTACTACAATCAGCTCAATCAGAGTAAAGCCGGAAACGTTTACATCTCGTTTAATACAATTACCATTTTCTTCCACTTTTTCTCCCCATTCTCTTTTTTGTATGATAGTATCACGATTTCCAAATTAAAAGAAGAGTAAATATTAATAATATTTACTCTTCTTTTTCATTCGGTTCATCAATATATTGTTTTTTTCAATTCTATTCCATTACTGATTGAATTGCATAATTATCTATTCAACTTTATAATCATCATAACCTTTTTCTTCCCGTTTGATTTGCGCATAATTTTTCTTCATTTCAATTGCCTGAATAACAAGAAAAATACCCATTATGCCCAATACGATGCCAATAATCACCATAAAAAATCCTGCCGGTCCCATTGGATCAATAAAAGCATAGATTCCAAACGCGATTAAGGCAATTCCGATTACAATTTTCATCATCTTTCCGAAACCTTCTGAATTACCAGATATAATCAGAAGAAAAATACCGGTAATAATGGCCCAGATTCCAATAATAAAAATAAAAAAGGAAACAATAAGGTTTGGCACTAATAAGAATATTGCGCAGATCACCAAATCAAATATGCCTCTGCCGATGCTAAAGTTAACACTCGAGCCATATTTATGACGAATGATCAGGGCTGAGATCAGATAAAGCGCACCCATAACCCCCCGATAAACACCAAAAACAAAAACTAAAAGGGTGAGCGCCAGATTGCTGTTGATAATTGTCAATGCACATAATGCAAGATAGCAGAGCCCATCCAGAAGCATGAGCCACCACTTGCCATATGAACGTTCCAGTACTTCTACTCCCAAAGACTTTGCTTCACTTCGATTCATTTGAAAACCTCCTTGTTAATTTTATTTTTTCTCCATACTTTCAACTACCCGATTAAAAACCTGAGCGGCTCGAATTTTAACCGGATTACATCCTGTTACGGAATCTCTATGATATTCCTTGATGTAATCACAATCTAAGCTTCCAAATTCCGCTTCAAATTCTTTGACTAAAAGTTTTGTTGCCTGAGTCATTTTTGCCTGATCGGATGGGCGCTCATCAGTATATAATACCCCAAGTGCTGCCAATGAACCAGAAAAGGCACCACATGTTTTTCCTGAATAAAAACCTGCCCCAAATCCCTGAAGCATTTTATAGCAATCATCATTCAAATTTAAATCGTATTTGTCATTAGCTGCCCGAAGCAGTGTCTCCGCACAATTCATATGATATAATGGTTGTTCCTCAACTGGTTTGTCTTTTCCAAAAACGTTATATTTCTCGACCTGCTTTTCCATTTTATCCCTCCGATTGAATTTATTTATATTGAATTTACTTATTTCATTGATTATATATTATAAACACACCATCTGTAAAATGTATTTTTATATTTCATAATCGCAATAAACTGCAATACCGACAATTGATTAACAATTGTCGGTATGATTTCACAATAAGCTATTTGAAATTCAAATTTTTTATACTTGGATTTGATATTTTTTAATTTTGCTATATAAGGTATTTCTTTGGATCCCCAGTACATTGGAAGTCTGGCTGATATTACCATGAAATAGTTCTAAAACCTTTGTTATGTGTTCTTTTTCAACATAGCTCATATCCAGCCTTGAGGGATCAAGATTTTCTAAGCCTTCTCTTAAAATTGCTGCTGGCTCATATTCTGCCAAACTATCCGACAAAGCCTGATTTTCCTGATTTGAATTTTCAATAAAATATTTTATCGGAAATGATTCCGAATTGACTATAAGTTCCGCAATATTTTCCAATTCCCTGACATTTCCAGGCCAATTGTAGTTTTCTAATATCATCAGTGATTCTTCCGAAATTTCGATTTCCTTTTTTCCATATTTTTCTGAAATACTTTTCATGAAATATTGAAAAAGTAGATAAATGTCACTTTTTCTTTCTTTTAATGGCGGAAGATACAAGGGTAATACATTCAGACGATAGAATAAATCCTTGCGGAATCGTCCGAGTTCAACTTCTTTTTTTAAATCTTTATTCGTTGCTGCAATAATTCTCACATCGATTGCTATCGGGTTTTGACTTCCGATTTTTGTAATAATATTTTCCTGGAGCACTCTTAATAAGCGCGTCTGCATATCCAGGGGCATTTCTCCAATCTCATCCAGCATGATCGTACCGTTATTCGCCTGCTCAAATTTTCCGATATTTCCGCCCTTTTTAGCCCCGGTATAAGCGCCTTCTTCATAACCGAATAGTTCTGATTCTATTAATTGATTGGGAATGGCTCCGCAATTTAAAGCAACGAAAGGTTCATCCATCCGTTTACTGTAATTATGTATGGCTTGAGCAAAGACTTCTTTCCCGCAGCCACTCTCTCCCAAGATCAGAATGGTTGATCGATTGTTTGATATTTTTTTTGCATATTCAATAGTACTTACAAAATTTTTGTCTTTTCCCATAATTTTGTCAAATGTATAATAAGGTTGATAATGTCTTTTGTTTATTTTCGTCTGATCTTCTTTTAAAACAAAGACTATTTCGATACTGTCATCTTGGGGATTATAGATGGGACTTGCCGTCATCAGACAGGGAAAATGATTCCGTAAAGCCTTTATATTAATAATCCGTGATACATTTTTTTCCAAATTAATGGCTTCCTTAACGCTGCTCCATTCCTCGATAATTTCACTAACGTTTGTCGCTGTTAATTGTTTATATTTATTGCCACATAAATCCACCGCTTTTTGATTGTAAATTTTAATCCGGCCCTCCAAATCAGAGGTCAGGATCGCAACCGGCATGGAATTAAAAATCGTTTTGATATGTTTATTCGTCATATTCTGAAGGCGGTTATATTCTTTTACCTTTAACATCTCTTCAATGGCATTAGAGGCTGCAATCACCATTCCCAAAGTATGGGGGTGAACCGAATCCGAGTAGCCGGTTAAATTCAGCGCTCCAATCAGGTTTCCGTTTACGTCTTTGATCGGCGCTCCTGAACAGGTCCAGCGGTGATAGGCTTTGATAAAATGATCTTTTCCCGACAACTGAACAGGCTCCTCTGATTTGATAACCAAAGACATCGCATTGGTTCCAATGCATTCCTCATTCATGTAGGCGCCGGCAATCATTTTCAGATTGAATGCTTCAGACAGTATTTTTTCATCCCCGATGGCATTTAGAATACAGCCTTCTTTATCCGTTAACAGAACGAAAAAGTTTTTTCCTCTTACAATGCTCATTAAGTGTTCTATATAAGGGGATGCCGTTAAAATTAAATTTCTGTTCTTGGCAAACACGACCTGCAATTCAGCATTGTCAATTATTTTTTTGCTGTAAATTTGGTCTTCTGTTATTCCAAATTTGCTGCATCGTTCCAGCGAACTTTTAATAAGCGCTTGATAAATTTTTGTATTCATTATTTTTATCCTTTTTCATCCGTTTTCATAATTCCATTGTTCTTTTTCCTGATCAAAATAAATTTTCTTAACACTTCCGTACGGCAGGGACATCTTTAAAATTTCTTTTAAATTCAAACCAAAAATGGTGCTGAGAATGACCCGGTTAACCCCTGAGTGTCCAAGAATAATAATATTTTCCGCCGCTTCATCCATGATAATCTTATAAAAAGCGGGCATGACTCTTTGCTGCAAATCTAAAAAACTTTCTCCATTGGGGGGAGTAAAACGATCTATTTCCGCTCCTCTTTTTTCATAGGCATCCGGATCGGTTCTTTTAATTTCTGAAAAGGGTTTGCCTTCCCAATCCCCCATACTGATCTCTTTAAACTCATCCACGATGGTTTTCGAAATTGTCCGGCCCGCCAATATGATAGCTAAAGTATCCTGGCATCGTTTCATCGGGCTGGTATAGGCTTTATCAAGAGGTATGTTCGAAAAATATTTTTGTAATTTCTCTGCCTGTTCAATTCCCTCTTTGCTTAACAAAAGCTCCGTTTGTCCAATATAGGCTTTTTCCTGATTCCATTCTATTTTGCCATGTCTAATTAAATAAATCTGCTTTACCATCGAACAATCCTTTCCCAATAATTGCTTCAATTTTGTGCTGAATCAACCTGGCATTTTCAAAACGTCGCTTTATTTTTTCACTAGCCTCAGGATTTCCGTCATATTTTATCAACGTTTGCTTTTCTCTTTTTTTCAGACAAACCAATTGATCATTCACAACCAGCTTGTCTGCTAAATAGACTATTTCATTTTCGGTAATTTCTCTATCTTCGGCAACCCTAATATCCATATGAGTGGAAATAATGTTTCCTATTTTTTCATAACCCAGTTTTTTAAGCAACTGTGCGCCCTTCTCGGGATGATGTTCTTCCGTTCTCATGATATCATGAAGCATTGCTGCCGCCTGTACCGATGCAACATCAAGCGTAACATTTTTATCTTTTATCTGACTTAACAAGAAATGTGATACTTCCAACACTTTCTCACTGTGTTTTCTAATCTTTTCCGATACCTGATAACGATCCAGCAGGGCCATACATTCTTTCAAATTGGGTGCCGTCTGGGAATCATAGCATAACAGCGCCTGATAATCAGTAGGGGTATCCATGTCCATTAGAATGGATTCATCTTCTAACGGTAGGTCAATCGCATCATCGGCATATGTTTCCAGCAGCCTTTTTAATCCGCCATCCTGGTTATTCGTCATAATGCTATTTTTATAACGGCTATGAATAAGAGGGGGATGCCCTCGTTTTCCTAAAAAGCTGGGGTAAATAATTCTTTTTTCACTTTTTTCGAAAAATACCATCAGCTGTTGGATGGTTTGCTCTTTTACCAAAGGAATATCCACCGGATGAATAAAAAATGCCGCCATCCTGTCATCTACTAAGGTCAGCCCTTTGACAATCGAGGTGTACATGCCCTGATCAAAGTTTTCATTAATGATACACTGGACAGGCGTGTTTTCAAAATATGATTTTATTTCTTCGGCCCGGTATCCCATTACCAGGATTATCTGATCAACTCCTGCTTTTTTATAAGTCTTAACGACTCTTTCAACCGCCGTATCATTTCCAAATTTAAGCAGCGGTTTAAATCCGTCCATTCGTGAAGAATAGCCAGCGGCAATGATGATTGCTGCAATCTTATTTTTTCTCATCTTTTCGGGGCCCTTCTAACCTGTATCATTTCTGCGGCAATACTAACAGCAAGTTCTTCCGGAGTTTCTCCATGAATGGGCAGTCCAATCGGGCTGTAAACTCTTTCCAAATCCTTATACGTAAAGCCTTCTTCCAACAGACTCTGATACGCTTGATTTCGTTTACTTCTGCTTCCAATCATACCAATATATTGTGCGTCAGTTGAAAGCATTTGAGCCAGCACATCCTTATCATAAACATGTCCCCTGGTGACAATAACGACAAACGAATGCTGGTCAATTTTAACCTGATCAATGACCCGTTCAAACGAGTCGATGACGATGACCTCATCCGCTGTTTTAAATCTCTGAATATTTGCAAATTCTTCACGATCATCAACCACTACCACATAAAAGCCCAGAATCTTGCAAAAATCTGCCAATACCTTACCAATGTGTCCGGCCCCGATAATTAGCACATTTTCATTCGTGAAAAATAGTTCAACAAAATAAGTTTCATCCTGCAAATAAGCTTCCCGGTATTTCATCGTACTAAAATTTTCTCTTATATCCTTTATCAGACTTAACAGCTCTTCACTTTCCGATCCGAACAAGGCCGTTTCTGTACAAATCCATTTTTCCAAACTTTCACCGCCGGCCTCTGGAATTTTAGTTATGATGACAAAATCCGTTTTCTTTTCCCGATAGCTAATAAGCTCACCATAAAAATCTTCAAAAATACGATCACGATAATTGACATATTCCAATAGGATTTTAAGATTTCCGCCACCAGCCGTTCCCAGGCTTACCACCTCTTTACTGGAAAGAAGAAAATTCTCTACCCGAAATTTTTTTTCCTTGAAAACTTTTGCTGCTGATTTGATGATCATCGCTTCAATAAGGCCGCCGCCAATGCTGCCTTCAATGGTCAGGTCCTGCTTGATGATCATCTTTGTTCCTTCGCTTCGCGGCGCAGCAGCTGATTTTTCCAGAATTGTCGCTAAAACCAGGCATTCGTTGTCATCAAGAATTCTTTTTACAGACAATAAAACATCATTCATTTCTTCTTTCCTTTCGCATGTCGGAAATTTTTCTTTTAAGCATACTATTCACTAACTGATTCGGTTTTTTTTCCTGATTTTTATTGACTTTCACATTTAGTGAAAATGGAAAGGTTTCTTGAATCGTTGTGCTTATTTGCCTTCTTACAGCAGGGTAACTGCTTTCATCATATAAGGCTATTTCAAGCTCCAACGTGTTGCTATCTTTTAGAACTGCCTGATAATCAATAATTTCTTCAAACTGTAGAATGATTTCGTCCAATGTTTTCAATTCAAGAAAAGCCCCCCTGCTGATTTCTACCCGGTTCTCCAACCGCCCCTCCACTCTTTTCAGCGTTCTTAAAAAAGTGCCACAGGGACAGGGTTTGTCAGAAAACGCAGCGATATCACCAGTGCGGTATCGGATTAAAGGCATGGCTTCCCGTGTCAGAGTTGTGAAAACGACCTCTCCGACTTCCCCGTTTTCCACCGGCGCTCCCGAATAAGGATTGATTATTTCAACATATAGATCGGCTTCACGCAAATGATAGCCATTTAAGGCTTCACACTCAACGCCGCCCCCATATCCCATTTCAGTCATCCCGTAATGTGTAAACACCGGGCAATTAAAATTTCGATTTAATTCATTGATCATGGCTTCCGGTACGTAATCAGTGCTCAGCAAGAGCTTTTTTATTTTTCTTTTAAAGACATCACTTTTCAACCGACTGAAATACAGAACCTGAATGGGAACCCCGACAATACAGTTGATATCTCTTTCATCAATGATTTTCTCCACTTCGTCAAGATTAGAAAGCAATCCGTATACAGTACTGGACACACCAGATAAGGTTAGTGCTTTTTTCAGCAGATCGCCGATGCTTCCATAAGTGTTTCCCGGCAATAAAACGAGGACACGGTCGGTGCTGTCTGTCAATGAACGCATACCGTAATTAAAAAAATCTACCGTCAGTAACAAATCTTTATCCGTAAAGAAAAGACGTTTCTTTTCTCCGTTGGTTCCTGATGTATTAAGTGTTACAATCCGATCAACCTTTTGTTGGGGAACACATAGAAATGAATAGGGCGACTTTTCGATATCTTCAGGATAAGTAAATGGAATTTTTTTGAAATCATCCAAAGAACTAATGGTATTTTCCCCGATCAAATCCAGATGTTTTTTATAAAACGCGCTGTTTTTTTTCACATAATCCATCGTTTCCAGAATTTTTTTGAATTGATACGCTGCTAATTCCGTTTGATTTCCTGGCGATATTCTGGTTCGGTTGACGATCCAATCTTCAAGTGGTGTTTTTTTCATTTAATGCCTCACTGACCTCGATATAACGATTGCCCTTCTGTATTTGTCAGGTTGTACATGCAAAACGGAATTAATTGCCCCCTGGCATTGACAACATGAATACAGCAGTCCTTGACTCTTTCCAGATCAAGGTTCCATGCATCCTGAAACGCCATGGCTGAAAGAGTAAATGAATAGCGGTTGATACGATCCAGGATTTCATCAAATCCCCGTGAAATAATTTTCTCGGTATTATTTTTTTCTTCGAACTGATCATTTTCTGCTTGATTGCCTGACCATTTACTGGCGATATAAGCTTTTGTTTTGCTGGCACCCTCTTCAGCCTTTTCACTGCCACAGCAGGAAACATTTCTTTTTAAAGTCATCAGCTCATTATTTTTTTGATAAATATAATTCCCGTGAAATGAGCAAAGAGCATTTTCACACCCCGGCGGATTGAAGTCTTGCACTTTAAACTTACTATCAGTTTGCTCTTCGATCCTGTCCATGACTTCTCCGAGCGTTATTCTTTTTTTATTTTCAGGCAAATCGGGTATTCGTCCAAAATAACTTACCGGCTGAAAATGCACGCCCTTTACTGTGGGAATCCATTTTAGTGCAAAATCGATAATATTTCCGATATCCTGGTCATTGATGCCAGATACCAGAGTTGGCACCAGCACCACACCAATTCCGTATTTTTGGCAATTTTCCAGTGCTTTTATTTTTATTTCAAGCAACGGTTTTCCTCTTAATTTCTTAAAAATTTGATTATTCGTTCCATCAAATTGCAGGAAAACAGAATCCATTCCAGCCTCTTTTAATAGTTTAACATAATTTTCATCTTCACCCAAACGAATTCCGTTGGTATTCACCTGAATAAACGGAAAGCCGATTTCATGCCCCATTTTGATGATCTCCGGCAGATCATCTCTTAAGGTTGGTTCGCCTCCAGAAAGTTGAATATTGCACTTCCCGGATGTCTGCATCACACTTTTATACATGGTATCAATGGTTTCCCATGAAAGATCTTGCTGCCAATTACCCTCTGCATTGGCAAAGCAAAACGAACAGTTTAAATTACAGTTCTGAGTTACTTCGATCAGAGCCGTACAGGTATGCTGGCGATGGTCCTCACACAAACCGCAGTCATAGGGGCAGCCTTTATCAACCGTTGTATTGGGATTATTAATTCTGGCCCGCACTTTATTTCGCACCCAATTTTCCATTGGAATGCTGCCCCGCCAAAGCAGGGTTTTAAATCGGCCATGCTCGGGGCATGATTTTTCCATATAGGTCTCATTGTTTTCATTCCATTTTATGGCCGGAATCTTTTTCAAGCAAACCGGACAAAGACTTTGGGTTTTCGAAATGACACGTCTCATCCTTATTCCCGGCTTCCGAGTTCATAACCATGTTCCTGTAAAATTTCCTGGATTTTTCCGAAGCTTTCCAGTATCGTATCCCCGCATTTTACCGGATAACTTCGGTTGTTTTCATCCGAGAAATGATAAACTCCGATGAGATCTACACATTCGGTACTGCCAAAGTGCTCCTCGAACCACTCCATATATTCTTTCACCATGCTGCCATAATCTTCTTTTGTCCATTCTTTGGCTTTACCTTTTCCGGCATATAAGCCGATAATGCCGATTCCGCCGGTGAGAACCCCACATTCTTTCTGGCTTCCGCCGATACCATCACAAAGCCCCCCTATTACCCGAATCAGATCTTCATTGTCGCTTTCTTCCATATCCAGCGCCAATTTCATCATGATCTGACTGCAACAGAAACCATCCGAAACAAGTTTAAAAAGTTCAAAAGCTCCTTCATTCATGTTTTATTCCACCTTTCTTGCGATCATCATAAAATAACCCGGTTTACACCTTTTTAACTGTTCCTGAAAACCCGATGCACAAGAACCCGTTGTTTTCTTCCAAAACCCATTCATTGAACCATTCTCAAATATGGTTTTCACCAGCAGCTGTTTCATTAAGTCGCTATGATCTTCCAATAGCATGACTTCGAAACCGTTGCTTTCAACATTAATCTCCAGTTTCCTGATATCATACAGGCCGCGCATGCAGCTTTCAAATTCGTAGGGTTCTAATAAATCAAGGAACTCCGGGTTTCTAGCATAGACATCGGTGATAAAAAAGTATCCATCTTTTTTAAGAACCCGATGTACTTCCTGTAATGTCAGTTTCACATTGTCCATTAATGAAAGGGTGCATTCTGACAACACGCCTTGAAAAGAAGCATTTTCAAAAGGAAGGGCTTCCCCTCTGCCGATATAAAATTCTCCATCCGGGTTATTTTCCTGTGCTATTTTTAATAGCATCTTGGACGGATCAATTCCCACCGCTTTCAATCCATGATTTTTATCCAAATATCCTACGGTTGCCCCTTGACCACATCCTAAATCCAACAGAGAGTCTGCTTCCGTCCACTGACAAAATTCAATTCCTTTTTGCGTTAAATCAAAACCGCCTGGCCGCAGAGTTGCACCCAAAAGACAAGCCATTGCAGGACTTTCGTAAGCACAATTTCCCGACAATTTATTTATCCTCCAGTCCCTGTTCAACTTCTGCCATTTTGCCCAAAGCGAGGGACTCATTGATAAATACTTGATGACAGGTCGGACAATTCAGCAGCTCCACTTCGAATTCTCCTTCCAAATAGTGGACTTTTACTTTCGTCAATTCCAATTCCTTCTGGCATTTATCACATATCCAGGATTGATAATCTTCTTTTTCTTGATACATTTTATTCCTCCACTATTTCCATGCGATGACTATATACATTTCTAATTAAAACTTTATCATCATCCTGAGCATACTGCACCCAAAAAGTGACATGTTCTCTTTTCAAGCTTGCTAAATAGTCTCCGCTTTCAGGATTAAAAAAACGTTTCCTGCTCTCTTGGGCATTTTTAACGACCGCCTGAATATCTTCCATTAAAATATAACGGTCTTCCATATTCTGACGGACAGATTCAGGTATCACCAGCTGATAATCGTCTTGTGCCGGTTCATCCACGTCTTCATTCCAAACTTCCTTCAGCAACGACCGTTTAACCTGACTGCGGTTCTGATGACGCTCTGAAAGGGTTGGCATTTTTTTAACAGCGCCATCCTCATTGTCTTTGGGATAAATCAGATCGATCAAATGAAAGGTTCTTTTCCCGCCGGAAACGAATAAATCCTTGCACATTGTGCAGTATACCAAAATATCATGGGGGCTTTCTTGAATTCGTTCCGCTACGAAACCATCCGATTGTTCCCGATTGGCGTAGTAGACAAGGCCGCCATAGCCACAGCATTTTGTTCTTTCTCGGCTATATTTCAATTCTTCAATGTTATAGCCCAATTTTGATACAATTTTTCGCACACTCTCATGAAGATCGCTGTTTTCCCTGGTACCGCAGGCATCATGAATACTTAATGTTTGCGGGATCTTAATCTGATCTTTATTTGGCAAACCCTTCTCAGCATAAATATCCCATAATGATTGAACTTTTATTTCCGGCAAATATTTCTCGAAAACCCGAATGCAGCTGGAGCATGCCAGAATAAAGGTCGGTCGTTCCATCTCTTCCCAGACTTTTTTGATCGCTTCAATGTTTTCACCCATCAGATCCTGACGTCCTGCCCAATCTGCCGGAGCTCCACAACAGCCCAAATAAATACCCACATCGCCTTTAACATGTCCGACCAGATACTCGTAAATACTCTTGACATCATCCGGATAGGATGCCGGTAACTGGCAACCGGGATAAAAGAGATATTCGGTTTTTCCGGTCCCATGATACAGACCTTTCACATAGTCGGAAAAGGAAATAAGCGGATAATAGAACAGGTCTTTGGATTGCTCTTTACTGGGTTGTTTGCGAACCAATGAAAACCGTGAACTGTTTGAAAACGCCATATCTTTCAGAGCAAAATCATGGGCGCTGACCGGCATTTTATTTCTTTCCACCATGCTTTCTCGCGTATCCTGGATGACGTCTTTCATGCTAATGTCTAAAAAGCACTCCTCTTTACACAATCCACATTCGGTACAGGAATTGATCATCTTGTTGGCATAATGAGTTCCTAAGATTATCCGCTCGCTGTGATTGATTTGCCGCACATAAGCATAGGGTGACATGTCAAATTTTCTCAAATGATTGCAGCCATCCATACATTTTCGGCACTGGCACTTTATACAGCGTTTCGCTTCTTGTATCGCTTCTTCTTTACTGTATATCGATGACTGCTTTTCAACTTTAATTATAACTTCCGTTTCACTTACATCCTGTTTGAGCGGTGTTTCAAAAATGCCCTCACGCTCTCTGGAATCGGTCAGCGATACTTTTGACAGATAGCGCTCGATTGAAAGAGCCGCCCGTCTTCCTGAGCTTGCCGAAAATATAACCGAGTCATTCCGAGTCACAATTCCACCGCCGACAAAAAGGTTGAGTTCGCCCACCTGAAAGGTTTTTGGATCAAATTCCAGCTGTTCATCCCAGCCACCGGAGCCCAGATAAACCGCATCATATTCCGACAGCAAATCCGTTAAGCGGTTTTTATTCAGCTCTTGATTGAATTGGATGCTGATTCCCTTATCTTTTACTAGTTTAAGCTCTTCTGACAAATTATCTTCCTTGAGTGATTCTCCAATATGATCCCATAGTCGGCCACCCAAACGATCTGTTTTTTCATAAAGAACGATTTCATAACCTTTTTTATCGAGATCCACAGCAACTGTCAAGCCGCTTAATCCGGCACCGATTACGGCAACTTTTCCCTTTTTCTTGGGAACCGGCCATACTTTTTTAGGTTTGGCTGCGCCGTATTCCAGAACCGCTTTTTCCAGCTCCGAAATACTGATCGCCCCACCGGCCTCACTTCTTACGCAAAATGATTCACAGGGATGATCGCAAATTTGACCGATGATTCTGTGAAAAGGGATCTTCTTTTCCATAAGCTTATAGGCTTTTTGAAAATCGCCTTTCTCAATTTCGGAAATAAATTCTATTATTTCCAGATGAACAGGACAATTGGCCGCACAAGTTGGAGGTTCTTTAAAAATACAGCGATCCCCCGTTTCTAATAGCTTGTCTAAATCCATTTTATTGCTACCCTTCTAATTTAAAATAGAGCTGTGGCAAAACTCCGTTTAAATTGACCGCGCCCACCCAGTATTCCCACCAGCACGAGAGCGGATACCCGTTGGGTATTCGCCTCGAAGCGTGGTGGATCATTGGCAAGTTCGGACAATTAACCGATTTTAGCAGAAACCTTTAATCGGTTTTTCGAGTTTGCAACAGCCCCTTTGTAATAATGTTCAGACTACTTTTGTAAAGCTTTTAAACCTGCCAGTACTTTTTCAGGATAAGCCGGCAAATGTGTAATACGTACGCCGCAAGCATTGAAAATCGCATTACAGATCGATGCATGAGGTCCAGATAATGGCATCTCTCCTGAGCCAGTAGCACCGAATGGTCCGAGCGGACGAGGTGTTTCTTGATAAATCAGATTGATTTCATCAGGAACATCTTTAATTTGAGGGATTCCACAACCCGTTAAAGTCGTGTTCTTTTTCAGATCTTCAAAGTCTTCGCTTAATGCTAAGCCAATCCCCTGAGTCAAGCCACCCCACAACTGCCCATCAACAACCAATTTATTTATAATTGTACCAACATCAGCAACCATTGTCAATTTTTCAACTTGAGTTTTTCCGGTTGTCGTATCAACGGCAACTTCTGATAACAGAACCCCATACATATAACATGGGAAAGGATTTCCCTGACTTGTTTCAACATCAGGAGCGGTACAAGGTGCCGTCCATTTAGCGTCATAATGAAGAGGTAAATTATCAGCAACCATTTCATCATAGGTTCTATAGGTTCCGTCTGCTTTTTTCATAGCTGCCAATAACATTTCACAGCCAACTTTGATGGCATTTCCGGTTATTGTATTATTTCGACTGCCGCCTGATGGTCCGCTGTTTGGTGTAAATTTCATGTCATTCATAACAAGTTTGATCTGTTTTGTTTCGAATCCTACCGGTCGCAAGGTTTCATATGCAATCGCAAGTGATCCCATGTCAGCTCCCTGGCCATGATCTTCCCATGAGTTTCCAACAGTAACACCTTCTGGAGTCAACTCAATCCATATTTCCGAAGAATCCGGGCCATCAAGACCACAGCTGTAAATATTTAGTGAAATACCCACACCATATTTAACATCGCCGCCGGTTTTATTTTTTTCTGCGGCTTTCACTTTGGCTTCCTTATAAAGTGGTCTCATTGTATCAAGTGCCTGTGGCAATACAATAACATCCGGTGAACAACCGTTTGGTGTCTTGTCTCCTTCTCGATAAACATTCTTGTAACGCAATTCCAATGGATCTTCCCCCATCTGCACTGCCAGCATATCGATCAGAGTTTCTGATGCAAATAAACTTTGTGGTGAACCATAACCTCTGAAGGCTGAGCCCCAGGCATGGTTGGTAGCAACCGTTCGGGCTTCTCCACGAATATTGGGGACATTGTAACCGGCACTGATAAACTGTGGTGCACGAGTGGTTACCAAATCTCCAAATTCACAGTATGGACCATGATCTACAGAAGTATCTTCTTCCAAAGCTTGAAGGATACCATTTTCATCTGCACCCATTTTTACATTCATAAAGAATGGTGATCGTTTCCCGGTGTAGGTAATCGTTTGGAACATATTGAATTCCAGGTAGCAAGGACGTTTTGTAACATAGGTCGCAACCCCAATCAAACCTTCAATCGTCGGGCTGAATTTATATCCGAAAGTTCCGCCGGTTGGATTTTGCGCAATAAAATATTTTTCAGGATCAACGCCGATTCCTTCAGCCGTCATTAAATGATGGAAGTGAAGGGCAATACTCTTGGAATGAACCATCAAATTATCATCTTCATCCATATAGGCAAACGCAACATCTGGTTCTAATGGCAGATGGGGTTGTCTTCCGACATAGAAGTCGCCTTCAATGACATTTGGCAGACTTTCCATCAATGGTTTTGTGTCTTCGCCTTTGACAATATTGGTTGTGAAATAAATATTCGGTGTTCCCGGATGAATTTCAATGGCATCATCCGCCATAGCTGCCGGAGCACTCATGTAAGGCAGTAATTCTTCCAATTCAACTTTGACAAATTTTGTTGCTGCTTCAGCCTGTTCGGGTGTATCGGCCAAAACCATGGCGATTGCATCTCCAAACTGGAATACTTTTTTATCACATAAAATCGGACGTTCCAGACCATCTCCAAGATTTTGTGGGAAAGCCAAACCATTAATCCGGTTGGTTCCCGGAACATCTTTATAGGTTAATACTCTGACAACTCCTGGCATTTTTTCAGCTTCTGAAGTATCAATGGAAATAATATTTGCATGAGAAACGGTTGCCTGAACCAGTTTAATGTGTAATGAGCCGGCCGGTAATTTCAGTCCTAAATCAGCACCGAACTCCCAGTTTCCGGTTACTTTTGCAACAGCTGATGGTCGTATGAAGTCCGTACCCAGTATCGAATCGCCTTCTTTTAACTGGAACCATAAATCTTCTTTTTTAATTTCTCCACGCATTAAACGGGCCGCATCCATAACGGCATTTATGATCGGAATATAACCGGTACAACGACAAAGATTATGATGTTTTTGGAACCAGTCTCTAACTTCCTGTCGAGTTGGATCAGCATTTTCTTCCAGTAAAACTTTTGCCGAAATGATAAAACCAGGTGTACAGAATCCACATTGTGCGGCTCCGTGAATCATCCAAGACAGTTGTAATGGATGCAGATTATCTTGAGTTCCTACCCCTTCAATGGTCGTAATTTTGGCTTCATCATGAACTCTTTTCATTTTTGTTACACAGGATCGAACTACCTTACCATCCAGGATTACAGAACAGGCACCACATTCACCTTTTCCACAACCTACTTTTGTTCCCGTTAAACCTTGCTGTCTTCTCAAAACTTCTGCTAAGGTTGTTTTAGGATCATCAATAACAATCCTCTGAATACCATTAATAAACAATGTTTTCTTTTCCATGTTAAAACCTCCTTAAAATAATGAATACTATCAACCTCTATATGGAAGCTTAAAAGTTATTCCTTTTCAAATTTATAATTTTGAAAATGTTTTTAGGTTTAACTTTTTGCGAACGATCAATCCAGGAAGCATCAAATCCTCAACGATTCGATGTTTATAATAACGCAGTTTAGTGATCCTTTGAATGAATATTTTTAATAACGGCTTTCCAAATTCATTTTTAATTCCGCCATCATAAGATACATTATCTACAGTTATTACCCTACATTTCTTCTGTTAAACGAAATTACCTATGAATTTCATTTTTCGCACAAAGATTTTTTATTTCATCAACTTTTCATTGCTAATGGAAAGTAGTACAATGTGAGTTGATAAAACAAGTGATTCTTAAAGCTTTCCTACTCAGTCTCTATTATTCTAAATAATGTGACACTCTGCGTTTTATTATAGCAATAACTGTGCCAACTTTAGAAAGCCTTGATTTAAGGGATTATTATAAGTAAAGAAACGTTTACTTGCTTATAATTTGAGCAATATCATTATTTTTAATCGTTCATATATAGAGCACATGTTCATTTTTTAAACATCTATTTTTTGTAGCATCTTCTCACGAATAAATATTGTGCATTTTTAGAACTTCTTATTCGGTGTCGGCTTACATCTGCGTTCCTTGCAGGATTTTCCTGTACCACCATTTTTTACCATTAGTATTTCTGCCAAGATAGAAAAAGCGACCTCCTCAGGAGATGCGTTGCCGATGTCCAACCCAACCGGCGTGTGAACTTGTTCAAGCAAAGCTCTATCGATTCCCTCCTCCTCGAGTTGTTTATACATTTCTACCGTTTTTTTCGTACTGCCAAGCATCCCTACATATTCAAAATTCTTTTGCAGGGCACCCTTGAGTGCTGATTTATCCTGGGTGTGCGTTGATGCACAGCATATGTAATAGGCTCCATCAGGAATATCGGCCTCTAATATACCCGTTTCAAAGATCTCACATGAAATAAAACGATCTGCCAGTTCTATCTTGTCTTGTATCAGATCCGGTGAACGCGTATCAATCAGGATTGTCTCAAATTGAAGCAGTTTTGCAAAATGCAGCACCGCATTGCCGACATGTCCGCCATTGCAGATCACAAGCGGCAATCTGGGGCTGACTACTTCCACAAACAAACTCGCATTAAATGTACACCCCAGGCCGGTTTCTTCATAGGTCGGTATATGCGTATATCGTTTATAAAAGCTCTTTCGATCTTTTATTGCCTGTTTAGCCTCTTCAATCGCCTGTCGTTCAAACTCGCCGCCGCCTACCGTACCAAAAGTGGTGCCATCTTTGAGCAATAGCATCTTTTTACCAACTTTACAGGGCGAGGTGCCTTCTGTTTCGGTTACTGTCAGCAGCGCATAAGGTATTCCCGCCTTCTTTGCCTTCAACTGTGCTTCTAAAATTTCCATATTTCTGCCTCTCCTAAATATTACTTTGAAATTATATTTCGAACTATTCAACATTCTTTTTTAGCAAAAAAAGACGATCACATTCTAACTTAACAGTTAATTTGTGAACGTCCTTTATTGTCTTCTTCGTCATTTTAAATTAACCGCTGCCACCTACAGACAAGACTGTGATTAGCTTATTGCCTTTTCACAAATCAAGGCCGTAATATTTTGGCAGTTTATCGCACTTTTTTTATAGCTATTAAGTTTGTCTAGTTCTTCGGTTAAATAGTCTTCCTTTTTTAGTTCGATTTCAAAAGTATTTTTTAAAAACGAATGTTTTTCTAAAACTTCATCTTTAATTCGATAATAAACAAACTTGTTTTCCCGCCGGCTTTCCACAAATCCCGCATCACTCATTAATCTTAAGTGCTTCGATAAGTTTGACTGGGAAACACCCAACAGATATTCCAGCTCACAAACGCACAATTCTTTCTCATAAAGAAGATTAAGAATTCTCAGGCGATTCGTATCGGACAAGATCTTAAATATTTCAACAGCTGTCATGTCTTCCTCACTCCTTTATCATAGAACCAATAATCATTATTTACCAATGACTGTCGCTATTTGAGCCTTAACCGTCAATTTGACTATTTCTTCCTCTGTCATTCCAGACCATTTTGCTAATTCGGTATTTGAAGGATAGGCTTTCTTTTTCTTGACTTCCCCATCTACAACTGTAACCGGGAGCACTTCAACCCCTTCATTAACAATTAAGTCATTCACTATCTTGCTTGTTACAAAGGCCATCGGTTCTTCTGACAAACCATGTCTTAGAATTTTTTTTCCTTCACCCTCTAATACATTAATCATGGCCGCTACTCGTAACAACTCTGGATCGACACCGGGTCCGCATACTCCTGATGAACAGCACATCGCTGGATCGTAAATTTCTACCTTATTCATTGTATTCTCCTTTGATTAACTTTCATAATTATTTAATACTAGCCAATAATTTAAAATTTCTGAATCTAAGCTCCGCTATTTAATCTTTACTTAACAGCAGCCCGATGATTTACTGGCATCTTCAATAAGCAATTCACCTTCATCATTTGTTTTCATTGTAACCGTGGCGGCTTTAGCCTCAGCGTCTTCATTCATCAGAACCGAAATACCATTGATCGTAACCGGTTTATCTTCTGTTTTTAAGTTAGTAAACGTAAAATACAGTGATGATCCACAGCATCCCTTCTGCAATGATGCCTGCAGACAATCATGCCCATTCTTTTCCAACATTTCTGTTACTACCACTTTAGCTTCATCTGTAATAATCATTTTGATTTCTCCTCATCCATATTTATTATATTTTTACTTTGTGATTAATTTTGTATAAGACTTTAAAAGTCTTATTTTTTCCAGGGAATGACGACGTAATGTCCCTTGGTATTTTCTGCTATCAGGTTAATCCATTTTTCTTCATTGGCTGCTCGGGCTCTTAAAAACGGGTCTTTCGTATCCGTTGCTAACAGACTGGCATTCATCACCCACCATTTGTTCATAATTCCTGCTCTTTTCAAATCTTCTTCCAGCCTTAATGCTTCAAATACCGGCGTTGCTTCGGGAAGAGCCACAATGATCACTTCTGTTTCATCCTGATTTTGAAGCCGTGGTAAAAGGTTCATCACCGACTCAGGAATATCCGCATTGGAATGTTCCATTTCTTTAGCATAGCTTTCGGTTGAATTTAGCAGCAATAACGTATGGCCGGTGGGCGCGGTATCAATAACGACAACCCCATCTTCGGCTTTTTCTACGGCATCGGCAAAAGCTCTGAATACCGCAATTTCCTGAGTACAGGGTGAACGCAGATCTTCTTCGATGTAGTCAATATCTTCCTGACTGAGGTTATTGGCCTTCGCTTTTCCAATGACCTCGGCACGATATTTCTGAAGTTCTTCTTCTTCATCAATATTACTTACCGTAATATTTTCTCCACCCATGGTGGCCGCACTCATATGTCCGGCTGGATCAGTCGTTGTCAGATATACTTTTTTACCTAGTTTGGAAAGACCCAAAGCAATCGCTGCGGCAATCGTTGTTTTTCCAACGCCTCCTTTACCCATGGTAAAGATGACTTTCTTGTTTGTTTTATCTAAATCTTCAACCAATTTCTCCAAACCCGGCAATTCTTTAAGTTTGCTAACTGCATCACTATCAATCACATCATCTTCAATAAAAAAGCGACGAATATTTTTGATCCCTGCTACATTATAGGCCCGAAGAGGAAGCGTGTAAATATCTAAAGTCTTCATACTGTTTGGTATTTTTTTGACCGCCTCTCTTTGTTTTGAATAAAAAGCCGTGGCAATTTCATCGGTTTTATCAAAGTTCTCCAGAACACCGTTGATAACAAGTATCTGATTTTCAACCCCAATCTCTTTTAATTCTTTGGACGCTCTGGCTGCTTCTGCTAAAGGTGATGTTTCCGGGCGGGAAACCAAAACTAAAGTGGTCATTCTTCCATCGGATAAGTTTTTAACTGCCTTTGCATACATTTTCTTTTGTTCAGTTAAGCCCGACAACTGACCTAAGCAGGAAGCCCCATGCGTACTTTCATCAATAAAGCTATCCCAGGCTGATGGCAATTGAAGCATTCTTAATGTGTGTCCTGTAGGCGCGGTATCAAAAATAATATAATCATATTCTTTACTCATAGTTTCATCTGTGATAAAGCGAGAGAATTCATTGAAAGCTGCAATCTCTACGGTACAGGAGCCTGAAAGCTGTTCTTCCATACTCGCAATCGCTGCTTCTGGAAGTTTTCCGCGATATGGACCAACAACAGATTCTTTATATTCTTCGGCTGCTTCGATGGGATCGAGGTTTGCAACAACCAGATTTGGCACCCCTTTAATAGGAACACCCTGTCCGTTTAATTCAGTTTCAAAAACATCTTGTAAGTTTGAAGCGGGATCGGTACTTACCAGGAATACCTTTTTACCTTTATCAGCAAGACTCACCGCCGTTGTACAAGCTACCGATGTTTTGCCAACGCCGCCTTTGCCAGTGTAAAATAAATATTTAGTCAATTTAACATTATCTGGTGTAAAATTCTTATACATGATTATCCTTCTTTCTTATATGAACATCAAATCATATAACTTTATATTCATATGATACGTCGTTCATGTGAGTTTGTCAACCATTATTTTTATTTAATCTGATCTTTCAGATCCAACTATTGTATAAGCTCACCCCTTCATGCTCTCTGACAAGTAATAATTGTTTGCCGAAATATTCCAACCCGGTTTCTGTCAAATAGAATCTTTACAAAAATCTACCCGCTAATTTTATTGACGAATGTTTCTATGGAAGCTATTATTAAGGCAATAGCTAAGCATATTATTATATTGTTATAAAGGAGTAAAAAATGGATGTTTATTTAGATAATGCCGCAACAACTTTTCCAAAGCCATCAATTGTCCCTGAAAAGATTTACGATTATATTATAAATAATGGTGGCACCTCGGGAAGAGGCGCCTATGAAAAAGCCATGCTGGCGGATGGTCTTGTTTATCAAACGCGAAAAAGTTTAGCCAAACTTTTTAATCACTCCGACCCTAAAACCGTCATTTTTACTTCATCAGTTACCGAATCTTTAAACCTTGCGCTCCAGGGCATTCTAAAACCCGGCGATCATGTGGTCACCAGCGCACTAGAACACAACGCGGTCTGGCGCTGCCTAAAAACCCTGGAACGGGACCGTGGCATTTCCATTTCAATTGTTCCGGCCAATTCTCAGGGCGAAACAAAAATTGAAGATGTTGAAGCGGCCATCAGACCTGAAACCCGGCTCATTGTTTTTACCCATGCTTCAAACGTTCTGGGAACCATTCAACCCATTGCTGCCATCGGTAAACTGGCTCGCAGCAAAAACATTCTTTTTCTGGTTGATGCTGCTCAATCCGCCGGAGTTCTCCCCATTGATGTCCAGGCGCAACAGATTGATTTGTTGGCTTTCACCGGACATAAAAGCCTTTTAGGCCCGATGGGCACCGGTGGACTGGTGGTTAATTGTGATGCCGATATTCACCCATTAATATCCGGAGGAACGGGCGGAGATTCGGCCTATGAATACCAGCCTGATTATTATCCCAATCATCTGGAAGCCGGAACCCTGAACGTCAGCGGGATTATCGGTCTCGGTGCCGCTTTGGCATTTTTGGAAACCGAAGGGCTGGGTAACATTCGACGGAAAGAAGATTTCCTTGTCGCCTACGCTTTAAATGCCCTCGCAACAGTCCCAAATATTGAACTATACGGTCCTCGTGATTCTACCAAAACAGTCGGTGTCATTCCTTTTAATATTGCCGGGGAGCTGCCGGAAGAAGTTGCCTATTATCTGGATCAGGAATGTCATGTTATGATCCGTTCAGGTCTGCACTGCGCCCCCAGTGCCCATCGTCTGATCGGCACGATAAAGCGCGGCACCTGCCGCGTGGGCATCGGGTATTTTAATGAAACTGCGGATATCGATGCCCTTGTCAACGGACTGCAATCATATATAAAGGAGAATAAATAAATGTATCTTGAAACGATCAACCTCATCTTTATCAAGCCCTGTACGACTGGTGGCGGACGGGTTAAATTCAAGGCTAAAATGAGTCGCTCCATTGCCGAGCTGATGCCCTACCTCAATGCGGAGATCAATACGGCCCTTTACATCCCCCAGGCACAAACCTTCACCTATAAAATTGAAAGCCATATTATCACGATTAAAGATGACCGGCTCACCTGTACCCAATTGACCAACGAAGCCCAGTGTTATGAAATGATCGATCATCTAAAAGATGTCATTAATGATACCTGGGAACGCAAAGAATCCATCACCCCCAATGAAGAAACAAGAGAGCGCCCCAGTGCCATTCAGTTGTATAAGCTTTTGCCTAAAAAAATCGGTTGCAAGGCCTGTGGACATGCTTCCTGTATGGCTTTTGCGACTAAAATGATTTTGGGAACCGCTCGGTTAAACCAGTGTCCGCTCCTGAAAGAGGACGATTATTCGCCCAACTATCTGAGTCTGGAATCGCACCTGCAGCTTTTAGGTTATGAGACAGACTGATAGTGATTGGTTCTGAAATCAAAACTATTATAGTTTTTTAACTAAAAAGTGCTAAAATATTAAAAACAGTTACTATAATCAACCAAGGAGTATATACAATGGAAAGTTTTTCTGAATTAAACGATCAAGAACTTATAAAAAAGCTTGAAGCTTTGAAAGAAGATTTGGCAGATATTGAAAATGAAAAAAACTTTACCTCCAATCAATCCGGCCTTCATCTGTCCAGTGCCAAGATCATTTCACAAATAAAGGAGTTCGACTCCGAAATTTCAATTCTTAACAAGCAGCTTTCCGAATGCTGTAATGAAGTGGAAAAACGCAATCTGCCTAAAGTATAAATTCAGCCTGCGATGTTTTTGGGGTAATATTTCTTTTGTCAGTACAGAATGAAACTCTCAATTGCATTTCTATAAGGAATTGGTTATAATGTTATCAACAGCTATTAGAAATGCTTTTAGTGTATTTCTCTATAGTTCGCGGATAGGCCACCAAGTGAACGCAAGTATTCATTTGGCTCATTGGTTTCGCATAAATCAAATAAAGAGGTTCAATATGAATTCAGACGACGTTTCGGTTAAAATTTTCAAAGCTCTTGGTCATCCCATCCGTTTGCAAATAGTGAAATTTCTGCTGGATGAACCACGGTGCGTATGCGAAATCAACAAGCATTTCGAATTTAGTCAGGCAAATACTTCTCAGCATTTAAAAATTCTTAAAGAGGCTGGAATATTGGAAAATAAAAAGGTTGGAGTAGAAATGCATTATGCCGTAAAGTTAAAGGGGATTGCATCCCTGTTAAGCATCATGGAAAATGTTGTCGCAGAGTTTTTTGAAACTTTAGACTTTTAGTTTTATAGCCTATCTAAAAAAGCTTTTGCATTATTTTGCAAAAGCTTTTTTTAGTGTTCTATAATTTTTTTAAAACCATTTCAGTGGCGGCACCGGTAAGCATAATGCAATGTTCAAGATGTTCAGGACTTCCAAATTTGAATTTTTGCTTCATCCATATTAATCTCCTCATCTCATATATTTTTTTATTTCTCTCATCAACAATATTTTAATGGAAGTTCCTCTCACAATAACATTTTCTTCTTAGCCTTGCAAAGTAAAATAATAGCAGCAATTAAGCTTGCAAATTAAAGCTACCTGGCAATCCATTTTCACGCTGATTCTGTCAAACAGCATTCCAAAATGCCAATCATTTCATCAATATGCTCTTTCTCAATGACCAATGGTGGTAGAAACCGGATCACATTTGCACCTGCCGAAATGATAATTAGCCCCAATTCCTGTGCCTTTGCAATATAGTCATTCACTGGATGATCAAATTCCAGTCCTTGCATCAATCCTTTTCCGCGACGTTCTTTCACACAAAAATACTCTGTTACCAGATTATCTAACTTTTCTTCTAAATATTCGCTGACTTCTTTGACATGCTCCAGGAGGTTGCTCTCTTTATAAATATCAAAAACAACATTGATCGCGGCACCTGCCAGGGGATTAAACCCATATGTCGTTCCATGGTCCCCTGGTTCCAGTACATTTGCCGCCTTCCCTCTTGCCGCAAATGCTCCGACCGGAATTCCACCCCCAATTGCTTTTGCCGAAGCGATGACATCCGGGATGACGCCATAAGCCTGGTAAGCAAACATCTCGCCCACACGTCCCATCCCGCATTGTATTTCATCGAGCATGAGCAATATATCGTGTTCTTTACAGATTTTTTCAACGCCTTCCAAAAATTCTTCTGTTGCTGGGTATAAACCGCCCTCACCCTGAATTGTTTCAAGAAGGATGGCGCAGGTATTTTCACTCATTTCTGCTTTAACACTTTCCAGATTATTAAATTCTGCAAACTTAATGTTCGGAATCATCGGACCAAAGGCCTCCTGATATTTTGGCTGACCAGTGACCGCCAGTGCCCCCATGCTTCTTCCATGGAAAGAATGGTTCATTGCAATAATTTCGCCTTCAGCACTTCCAGTTTTCTGATAATAATATTTGCGTGCAAGTTTAATTGCCCCTTCAATCGCTTCTGTCCCTGAATTGGTGAAAAACACTTTCTCCATTCCTGAAGCTTCCGCAAACTTCTCAGCCGCATCCGCTGACGGTTTATTATAGAATAAATTAGATGTATGGATCACCTTATCTATCTGTTGTTTTAATGCATTATTATAAGTTGTGTTTTCATATCCCAGTGCAAATACGCCAATACCCGCAGCAAAATCAAGATACCTTTTTTGATTGTCATCATACAGATAAACGCCTTTTCCATGATCTAATACAATTGGATATCGATTGTATGTATGAAGGAAATATTCCTCAGCCTTTTCGATTGTTTTGTTCATATTTATTCACTTCCTTAGAATTTATATGCAATTTTATCACAAAGTTTTTTTAATTGCAATAACTATGATTAATTTTCCTTGCTAAAAAGTTGAATCTTAAGAATTGACGATTTTTTAAGTAAAGTGTATAATAGCATTCATATAGTTTCTATATGCTTTCAGCATATAACTAAGGAGATAAATAATGGGACAAATTTTGATAAAAAACGCCTACATTGTAACAATGAACGCTACTAATCAGGTGTTTACAAATGGGAGTATATTAGTTGACTACGATAAAATCATTGCAGTGGGCAAAGTGGACAAAAAGCTGATAAAAAAGAGCGCCGAAACCATCAATGCCAAAGGCAAGTATGTTCTTCCGGGGTTTGTTAATACCCATGTCCATACCTCTCAGCAGCTTGGCCGGGGCCTCGGTGATGATGTAAACTTGTTAACCTGGCTTCATGAGCGTATCTGGCCATACGAAAGCAACATGACGGAAGAAGATTCTTACATCTCTACCCTGCTCTGCTGTCTGGAGCAAATCCGGGCCGGCGTGACCTCTTTTGCCGAACCCGGGGGACAATTTGTCAGCGGTATGGTAAAAGCGGTAACCGAAGCCGGACTTCGGGGAAAACTGGCAAAATCCGTGATGGATTGTGGTGAGGGACTGCCTGAAATTTGGCAGCGAAGTACCCAGGACGAACTGGACAAACAGGAAGAGGATATCCGGAAATATCACAATACGGCCGATGGCAGAGTTCAGATATGGGTTGGACTCCGCACCATTTTCAACAACTCGGACGATTTAATCATTAAATCCAAGGAGCTGGCTGACAAATACAATGTCGGGCTTCATATGCATGTCGCCGAAGTCAAAGACGAAATTGATTATACCATGGCGGTTTATGGCGAACCAACCGTCACCCATCTTAACAAACTTGGTGTTCTTGACAAAAATTTTCTCGCGGTTCATACCGTATGGCTCACCGATGAAGAAGTTGAACTGTTTAGAGCGAAGAAGGTAAAAGTTTCCCATAATCCGGCTGCGGCCATGCGAGTATTGGGTTTCGCCAAGATTCCCAAAATGCTCAAGGAAGGGATCTGTGTCTCCATTGGAACGGATGGTGCACCTTCCAGCAACCGCATGGATATGGTCGACGAACTCTGGCTGACTTCTCTAATCCACAAGGGCTGGCGGCTCGACCCCACGGTCATGAAAGCCGAAGAGATTCTGGAAATGGCGACGAAAAATGGCGCTAAAGCATTGCTTGATGAAGACAGCTATGGCAGTCTTGAACCCGGAAAAAAAGCGGATCTGATTATTATCAATCCTGACTCCGCTTCGATGTTACCGCTTCATGACCCCATTGCCAATCTTGTCACCGCCATGCATTCTTCAAACGTTGAAAGCACCTTATGTAATGGTCAGTGGCTGATGAAAAAGCGAATCATCCAAACATTGGATGAGAAAGCCATTCTGAAAGAAGCCCAAAAACGAGCTGACGCCATCCGCAAACGCGCCGGAATAGAACTTCCCGACCGATTTCCAACGATAACATTTTAAGAAGCAACTAAATTAATTGAAAGTAAAACCACCTTGAACCTGTATTTAAAAAGGTTCAAGGTGGTTTTTTCGATCATTCTTCGCTAAACTATAATTCACCGCTTACTCAATCACTGCTAATATGGGATCGATGATTGTCTGTGTGGCAACATCGATAAAACCGTGATCCGTAATCGCAAATGACGGCAATGCTGCCAGGCAAATGAATGACAGAAACATAAAAGGTATCGTAATCGGAGAACCCAGTTCATGAATTGCCTGATTCAATTCTTCTTTTTCTACGGCCAGTTCTTCCGCCGATAAATCGGATAGCAAGCCAAGAATTGGATAGGCAACTTCTTGAACAACCTGGCCATTATTGACGACAACCTGTCCGCCTTGAATCTCCGCAACACGGTTCACTGCAACAGCCATATCTTGGTGATTTGTTCCAAGAACAATAATATTGTGATTGTCATGGCCAACAGAAGATGCAATGGCACCGGATTTTAAATTAAAGCCGCCCATAAAAGCCTTTCCAATGTTTCCGTTTTTTCCATAGCGTTCTACCTGAGCAATATACAGAACATCCTGTTCAACATCGCTTTGTACTACGCCATTCTCTACATTAAGTTCTACTATTCTCTCGATTGTAATGGGAATCCACGGCAAAGTATCCATTACCTTAACCCTGGCTTTCTTAGCCGTCTTTGAAACGCAAATTTTAAAATCTTCCGGTTCTATTTTTTTGCTTAATTTAATCGTATTTAATAAAATTGGTACATGCTCTGCTTTTGGATAAGATACCAGCAGTTTTTCATTCTCCACCACCGGCTTTCCGCCAGCAATCACTGACAGCACTTTAAAATCTTCCGGCCCCGTTGTTATATTAACGTCTGCTCTTTTTCCTGGCGCCAGTCCGCCAATTTTATGATCTAATCCAAATGCTCTGGCCGCATTTAAACTGACAAACTGAATGGCTTTTGCAAAATCCGTTCCTTCTCCTAATGCAATCCGAACGGCATCATCAAGATGACCTCTTTTTACCGCGTCTATCGTATGCAAATCATCGGTAACTATACTGACCCGGGATGAATCCAGGTTATTTTCCAATATGGGTTTTAATCCATCTTTCAGTCCTCTTGCTGCCGACCCTTCGCGAATCATCACATGCAGGCCGGCCCGAAGTCTGGCAACCACATCTTCTCCAGAAAGCGATTCATGGTCGGTACTGATCCCAATTGCCGCACAAACATTCAGTGCCGGACCGGATATGTCAGGCAAGTGTCCCTGCAAAGATTTTCCTTTTGCAAGTGTTGCATCCATCGAGTCAAGCAAATCAGGAAAGCCGGCAAGAATATATTGTCCCACACACTCAGATAAACCCACCGCATCTTCACGCTCCAAAGCTTTCTTGATGATTTCAGTATTAAAACTTCCACCGCTTGTTTCCAGCTTTGGTGAAAAGGGCACATGCGAAGGGACAACAAAATAAAGTTTTAGATCGGTATCCTGCGCCTCCTCCAAAACAGCCTCAATGGCCTCTAGCCCAGCTACTACACCGACTTCATGCAGATCTGTAAATATCGCCGTTGTTCCGTGTTTCAAAACAATTTCTGCAAAAGGACGGATTGAAAGACTGGTGCTTTCCGGATGAATGTGTCCATCAATGAATCCCGGTGTGATGAAATGACCTTTGGCATCAATAATTTTGGTGTTTTCGCCAATTGTATAATCCACATCTCCCACCGCCGCGATGGTATCCCCGCTGATTGCAACACCACCATCATAAATTTCACCAGAATATACATTTACTATTTTTCCGTTTTTAACAACAATATCTGCAAACGCATTTCCACCTGCAACCGCTATTAGTTTTTTATTCATTTTGACCTCCCAATTCAATATTTTTAAATCATATTATTTTTATATGTTTAATATATATTATACTTTACCTTTTATTGGAAAAATGTCAATCGTTTTTTTTATTCACTTGTATATTGTTTTTAGAAACCCCGAGTATAGGGCGTTGCACAATCCAGGCAACATTTTTTGCCATTTTCCAGACGAATCATCGGTTCAGCTGTTTTTTCTCCGCAGACCTCACAGATCACACTTTGGAAAATACGGGCGGTTTCCGGAAGTTGATAATCAGGGGTCTTAAAATCAAAGATTTTATGAGCATCCGGTTCATTAAGAATATATTCTTCCTTCTCATCCCGTTCCATGTCAGGCATGTCCTTTAAGACCAGTCGAATACTTTTTCCGGTTTTTCGATTAAAAAAAGAAAAGGCTTGTTTGCCACGGTTTCGAAAAATGAGATTTCCTTTTCCAACGCTACATCCGGTAACAACCTGAACACCGTCGACCCCACAGGCATCATTTTCAGTCACACAAACAACTTCCTCATCCTTTGAGAAGTCAATATCAAGTGCTTTAAGCGCTTCCTCAGAGGCTCGCACACCAATGGCCAATCCCGGACAGTGATGTCCGTGAAACGCAACCGATTTTTTCCATAAATTTTGATCCATTTTTCCATCTCCTTAAAAAGATATTAAATTCTTTGCGCTGTTCTTTTTTAGTTACCGCTGCAGCCGCAACTGCAGCTTTCATTTTCTTCTTCATCTATTTCCATTGCTTCTAAAAATTCCCCGATCTGATCAAGCCAATCGCCCTCATATAATTCAATCAGCCCTTTATCACAGGCACCGGCTAGAGCAGAATTGATCGGCATCTTGGCAATTAAATCAATGCCATGTTTTTTTGCCGCTTCGTCAACATGACTCTCACCAAATATCAGATGTTTTTTGTCACAATCAGGGCATTGGAAATATGACATATTTTCAACTAGTCCAATAACTGGGATATTCATCATTTCAGCCATTTTCACAGCCTTTGCAACGATCATTGAAACCAATTCCTGGGGCGAGGTGACGATAATAATACCATCAACCGGCAGCGATTGGAACACGGTTAAAGGCACATCCCCGGTACCTGGCGGCATATCAACAAACATGTAATCCACATCGCCCCAGATAACATCCGTCCAGAATTGTTTTACCGCGCCGGCGATAACCGGTCCCCGCCAAATGACTGGGTCGGTATCGTTTTCCAGCAACAAGTTGATCGACATAATTTCAATTCCCGTTTTACTGGAAATAGGGATGAAGCCTGCTTCATTTGATGTCGCCTTGGTGTGAATTCCAAAAACTTTTGGAATCGACGGTCCGGTAATATCGGCATCCAAGATCGCTGTTTTATACCCTTTTCGATTCATTGAAACGGCCATTAAAGACGTTACCAGCGATTTCCCCACCCCGCCTTTTCCGCTTACAACACCAATCACTTTTTTTATTTTGCTCAATTCATGTGGTTTTTCAGAAAAGTCAACCGGACTTTCTGCTCTTTCATCACATTCTTCACCACAACTACCACATGTTTGACTGCAACTATCACTCATTAAATTTTTTCTCCTCTTTTGTTTGATTTTTTTGTCAGAATCCATTCCTTACCAATTTATATTAAATCATCATAGAAAATTAATTTGGTGCCAATTATCGAGAACCCATCATGCCGATCAATGGTCGATATGATTTTACTGTGACCGTACTTCGTCTACATTCTCAATAACAGTTGATAATTTTCCCCTGATTATTTAAGCGTTTTCCAGTTCCAATAATAATGTCTTATTTTTCAGACTTTTCAATCGCCGGAATCTTCTCTTCAAATCGATGCTTCGGGCATCGGCAACACCCATACATTTGTTGATCATCTTCGCAAAGTTTGTAATTCCCGCCTTCAATTTTTAAGACATTTCCATTGACAAGGGCATCAGCTAATTTCTTTCGGGCATCATTATAGATTCGCTGAACCGTTGTCCTGGCCACATTCATACTTTCCGCACATTCCTCTTGAAGCATCCCTTCTAAATCAATGAGCCGTATCGTTTCATATTCTTCCACTGTCATTGAAATAATATTTTCTTCAAAATTAGGTGCATTAAGCGGACCAAATAAATTACTTTCCGGCAAACAGCATACTTTTCTCCATTTTATCGGTCTTGGCATATCTTCCTCCCTAATTGTTTTAATTCTTTCCTCAGAATTGATTGATTATGTCAAGTTCCTTCTTCTCCTGAATAATCAATGTCTTTTTCTATAGATATCGGTTATTCTATAATTATTATATCCTCTTTATAACATATGTCAATAACCTTCTTGTATAATCATTATCTGTCATTTAATTCTGACATATTTTTTCATGATTCGCAAGATATTTACAAGGCTAACTTACTTTCCCCCAAAAGTATGATGTTATTGTATCATCGCTTGCGCTTCATCACCTTGAAACAGATCAAGCCAAATTTGAGATGTATCAAAGAATTTATGCCGGATTGAAAGAAAACGGAATCTTTATTAATCTTGATATTGTTTTAGGAAGCAACGAAGAACTGCAAACGATCAACATGCAAAATTGGATCAATTTCATGAAACAAAACGTTCCTGAGCGTGAAATAGTTGAAAAATGGATTCCTAGTTATTATGCTGACGACCGTCCCACCACTTTGCGATCGCATATCAAATTTTTGGAAGAAGCGGGCTTTAAAGAAGTTGATGTCATCTACAAAGCCTTTAATTATAGCGTCTTCTGTGGCAGAAAAAGAGTTTAAGTAACCGATAAATCAGGTTGCACAAATCTCATAACTACTGAACCCATGAACTGATGTTCAAGATGATAAATGATGTTTTCATTCAAAATCAAGGGGCTGCTAACTGTCTCTTGATTTGCTTCCCCCCTGCAGGTCATGTACAAGCATTGGTGGGAGCTCATCACGGTTTTCCCTGGTAACCATAATGAGTTTCACTTTGGGATGATTTCTCAGAATGTCGGTAAAACCAGTACTTGCCAGCTTTATCACGCCCAAGACGGGTTTATCGCCATCCAGAGTTTCAAGTATTTCCTTTTGAAATTGAAGCGCATGACGCTCAAAATTTCCGCATTCATCCATTATAATCAGGTCTGACTCCACTCGGGCCGAGCGGATCAATTCAACGCCATCGATATCAAATTTATCCGTCAAAACCTGGGGAAAGCCGTCTTTTCTAAACCGGACGATGCCGTTATTTTCAGTAAATACATTCGCATCAGCTGCTGAATTCATATAAAGCAGCCGGTCTTCACAGCCTCGATCGGGACCGAAGTAAGTTTTAAAGCCTCCGTAAGATCGATTAAGCAGTGTCAATGTCCTGGCAATGACAGTGCTTTTTCCAATCTGTATTTCACCGGTAAGAAATATTTTCATCTATTTGCAGTCTCCTTCGAGTTCAAATATTCCGACGGATTTTTTTTTGGGCATATAGAAAGGGTATTCCTTTTCTTTTGTTTCAATGAGTTTCTGAGCGAGGAAATGATTCAAATCCTCATCGTTGACTTCAGCATAATTTGTTTTAATATAACTTTTCGCTTCTTCGATAGAAATTAATGGTTGTCCAAATTCCAGCGAAACTTCCGTAAGTGAATAGGCTATTCCTTTTTCTTTTAACGCTGCTTCCACTTTATCATAGCTATTTCTGTGAAAGGCTCGATGTTTATCAATACATGGGTTATTTTCATTCTTTTTGTCGACTACCGCAATTAATTTTTTGCAGAAGGGAAAGAATTTTTCTAATTCATGACTGCCAAAAAAACTGGTGTAAATAACATCCCAACTTTTGTCAATATCATTACAATCCATCAAGCAGGTCTCAATATTTGTAATTCCTCGATCCTCTATGTTCTTTTGCAGTGACTTAATGGCTTCTTTGTTAATATCGATACAGGTAATATTCTTAATACTTTTACTCAATTCCAAATCAACCAGTCCCAAGCCACATCCGATATCACAGAAGGTAGAATATCCCGCCAATTTCGGTGTAACCAAATCCGCGATATTCTTAAAAAATCCCGAATACTCATTTGCTTCCTGATACCATTTGATTGTGACAGCATTCCAATTAAAATTCATTTCTCACCTCATTGTTTTTTTTAACGAAACCTTTTGGCCAGCCACATGCAGCTTCACATTTTCAGCACCGGAGGCTATACTAACGGCACGTTGATTGTCTTTAATGACAAATCCGGATAAGTCGCCGATGCCGTAATCAAAAAACACCGGAGCAAGAGGGGTTCCCGGCCCAACAATGGTAATCAGCTGAGCATTTTTTGAAAGTTCCAGAAATCTCGGAAGGGTTTTATCCAAAACCGATGCACAGGTTAAATAGACATAATCACACTCTGGCAGTATATATTCACTGGCAGTTATGGGATAATCCCCTTCTTCCGGCTCCCACTCAATGATCGAGAAGTCGCATTTCGGTGCCATCAGTTTTTCGATATACGGGAAATGTCCGACGACCGCAACTTTCTTATCCTTTATTTCATTTTGAGACATAATAAACGGATCAAACCTGCGATCCTCCACACGCGGTGCATCAGAAAATTCAACGCCGTTATCTCTGGCAACCCGGGGATTATTGTAATGCGCATTGATTGCCGCCACGCCTACCGCTGCCTCGACAAAATTCCAGGACTTTACGCATTCGGCAACCTCGCGAAGCGGCATTCCAATCTTATTTTTTGTAAGCATTGGCATTCTCGTTTCATACGGCTTGGATGATGCAATTCCAACCCCGTTGCCACTCCGGATTAAAGTCCGTTTCTTACCGCAAATCATCTCATCCACAATTTTATTCTCAGGGATTCCCTTGATTAAAGCGTCATAAATTTCCCACATAGAACCTACTCCTTTTCATATTTTAATTAATTCTTCGGTGATCAAACCACCCTGACGGAGCGTATTGCGAAGTTTCAACAGAACATTATCAAACTTTTCAATGCCATCAAGGCTTTGCTTTTCAACCACAGAAGTTTCTATTATTTTATAAATTCCGCCATTCTTAATTACAATCCGTTTATTGGCACTCAGTGCTAATAATGGATCATGCGTCGAAACAAATATAATTTTATCTTTTTTAGCTAAAAGAAGCACTGCTTGTCGCCGATCAATGCCGGCATTTTCAATTTCATCAATCAGAACGATCGGTGATTCACTCATATATGCTGTGTCTGCAATCATCAATGCCCGGGATTGTCCACCACTGAGTTGGGTCACTTTTGTATCTTCGGAGAATTGCTCGCCGGCCAACTCATTGGCACATTGAAAGCACTTTTCCACCACTTCATTAACATTCGGTGTCAATCTTGATTTGGCGTGCATTTCAAGGAATTCCCGGGCCGTCAGATCCATGACAAAATTCATATTCTGAGAAAGCTGAGCGACCAGTTTACCATCCATCTCAAAGCGCTGCAGATCATCAAGCTCGGCACCATTTACCATTATCTGCCTTTTGGTGGGAGTATCCCTTTGCGCCAGACATTCAATGTCGTTTAACAATCGACTCTTACCTGAACCGGTGGGTCCGACAATGCTGATAATCTCTCCGGCTGAAATGGTCAGACTGATATTCTCCGGCTCCATCAATTTATTAACGCCACCATTGATAGTAATAGACAAGACTGAATTCAAGGCGATTTCGGTCTGGGAAAATGTTTCAAGGAACACACATAAGTTTTGCAATATTTCAGCACGATCCAACCCGAATTCTTCAAGCATTTCATCTTCAACTTCATCAAGTGCCTGTGGAAAAATCAGGTCTTTCGAAATGCTGCTTAAACGGTAATTAGCAAGAAAATCATCAGCGATTGGATACTGCTTTATTACTACTGCCACGGTCTGACTGTTTATTATTTCCATAAAATCTTGTTTTATCATATTTCTGTAAACTCCATTTTCTTCATCATACCCATCTGGTAAGCTTCGCCGATTGTTGTTTCACCGGTGCAGTAAGAGCAAACCGAGGACGGGGTCGTAAAACGGAGTTTCATGTCTCTCAGCGTGTGGACATCCAAAGCCTGCTGCAGATATTTTGCCAGCATAAATGATCCCTGTCCCGTAATGCCGTTAACAAAAATAATCTTAGCTGAGGTATTCACCTGTTTGATATTAAACGCAAAGACTTCCCGCTCTGCCTGGGAAACAATATCCCCTTTTGTCACCACGACAATATCCGCGAATTTCAGCATCGGTCCAATTTTTCGGGGCGTGTTCACGCCAGATAAATTATCAATAACACAGATTGATAAAATCCCTTTAATATAGGGAGAACAGCGGTTGCAAAGGCCGGCACTCTCAGTGATGAGCATTTCAAAGCCGGATCGCATGCCCCATTGAACGGCATCTTCAACATTGCTGACAAAATAGTGGTCAGGACATATTTTTCCTGAAAAGCCCATCTGAACCGGTATGCCCGCTTCTTCATAACTGATATTATCAAATGAAGTGAGACAGTCAAATTTTACAACGCCGATACTGCCTTTAGGCATATCCAGACACTCAATGAGCTTTAAAACAACCGCCGTCTTTCCTGAAGAGGGCGGTCCGGCAACAGTTATTAGTTTCATTTGTTTACCTTCTTTTTATTTATATAGTTTTTCCTAATATTACGAAAACGGCAAAGTAGTCTGATTTGGCTACTTTGCCGCGCATTTAATAAATTATATACTATTTTGTAGTTTTTCCAAGTGAATTTGCTACCAAGGCATTATATTGATCCTGGGTCAGATCGCAATGATAGAAGAGTTTATAATATTCTTTCGCTTTATCATAAACATTGTATTTTGCCTGATCTGGATATAACAACTGAGCCATCCAAATATCACCCATGTAGCGGTTGACAGAAGGTGGGCTGCCCATCCAGTTGTAAGGACCATTTGGCACTTCGTAATACTTTCCATTTTTTATAGCGGTAAGCTGCTGCCAGGCCGGATCACTTGCCACGGTGCTGTAAATGCTGTCCGGTGCAAAAATGATGACATCCGGATCCCATAACAGCAACTGTTCCATACTCACGGTATCGCCGGTACCCATGCTTGAGACTGAATCCAAGACGGCGACGTTATTGCCGACCTTATCGATAACCTCGGCATGGATCGAACCTTTGGCAATTACATTCAGGCCGTTATCGCCGGAACAGTAAACCACCTTGAGTTTTCCTGCTTCTCCAACTTTATTCATAATAGCCTGGGTATCACTATTGACTCCTTCACAGTACTTAGCCAGTGCTTCGCCCTCTTTTGTCATGCCTAAAAGTTTACCCAGCGTTCTGTAGGCTTCCGGCATCTTATCTAATGTTCCATCTATATGCACGGCTGGTATTCCAACCTGTGTCTGAATGGCATCCATATCTTCGACCACTGTTTTCTTGGGATCACCAATATCAATAATGATTTGAGGATTTACCTTTGCAACTTCTTCAAGGTTTAAATTTTTCATCCCATAAAACTGCCCCAGAACGGGTAGGTTTAAGTACTGGGTATCAAGATATTGTTTATTTAGATCCGTCCAATCACTGGTAATGCCGACAAACTTATCAGGTGCTAAAGCAAAAAGCGCCATTTGAGCCAATGAACCCGAAGGCACGATTCGGGTAATATTGGTCGGTACTTCCACTGTTCGTCCCGTTGAGTCTGTAAAACTGGTGGTTGCACTTGCACTTGAATCGCTTGCTTTACTGGTGCTGCAGGCCGTTGTCATTGCTGTCATCGACAAAATTAGACAAGCTGCAAGCAGCATCGAAATAATTCTTTTTTTCATTTTTCTCCTCTTTCACATAATATATTTTAGAACCCTTTCCAGGTATCTAATCATAAGTTAAATTTTTCGCGCTCTTTAGATTGCACATTTGGGAATACAGACTCTTACTTTATCCTCATATAAACTTTGAATCTTCACTTCTGCTGCATAAAGGTTGCGAATCAACTCTTCTGTGAAAATATCGCCAGGCACACCGTAGGCAACAATCTTGCCATCCTTCATGGCCATCACAATATCTGAAAAAAGGAATGTCTGATCAGGATTATGAGTTGACTGCATAATCGTATAGCCTTCTTTCGCTAAAGACTTTATCTGGGTCATCACTCGAATCTGGTTGCCATAATCCAGATTTGCCGTGGGTTCATCTAAAATTAGAATTCTGGTTTCCTGAACCAGCGCCCGAGCCAGCAAAACAAGCTGACGCTCCCCGCCGCTTATCTGGGTATATCCCCGATCGATCAGATAAGATATTCCAAGTCTTTCCAAAGCCGCCTCCACAAGCTGCACCTGTTTTTTCCCGGGCTTGGAAAAGGCCGATACCTGAACCGTTGTTCCCATGAGAACCATATCAAAGACACTGAAATTAAAAGATGGATAGTGGGATTGAGGAATAAAGGCTACTAATTCAGCCATTTCCTTGATACTCATTGCTCTGGTATCTTTACCGTTTAGCAACACCTGACCCTGGTATCCCTTCAGCAAACTCAGGATACAGTGAAAAAGAGTACTTTTCCCGACCCCATTCGGCCCCAAAATAGAGATTAACTGATTTTCCTCTGCTTTAAAATTAATGCCGTCGAGAACAAGCCGATCACAGTAGCCAAAACTAAGGTTTTTTACTTCGATGCTCAATAGATATCACCCTTTCTTGTAATTAAGTAGAGAAAGAACGGTGCCCCAATAAAAGCAGTCAATATGCCAAGGGGTATTTCTGTAGAGAAAAGATTTTTGGATACATTATCCACTATCAAAAGGAAAATGGCACCAAGCAGCATACTGGTCGGCATCAGATGATTGTAATTGTTGCCGACCAGTTTTCTGGCCAGATGTGGAATAACCAGGCCAACCCAGCCAATCATACCACTTACCGATACACTGGCTGCTGTTATCAAAGTGGAACAGACAATTACAATGATCCGAACCTGGTTGGAATTTACGCCCATGGTCCTTGCTTCATCATCCCCCATCGTTAGGACATTCATCCGCCACCTTAATAGCAGCAGAGGGATAACCCCGATGGCCATTGGTATGATTACGAAGGAAACATCGCTGTTCTTCGTTCCGCTTAAGCTCCCCATGAGCCAATAGGTTATCGCGGGCAGCTGTTCATTCGGATCGGCAACTAATTTAATAAACGATGTTCCCGCTGAAAAAAGAGAACTGACCATAATACCAGATAGAATCAATCCCAATATACCGCTGCCCTTTGCCTTCTTGCTGACAAAATACACGAGCGCAACTGTTACCAGACTAAAGAAAAAAGCGCTGAAGGTAATCATATAGCTGCTTTGATAATTGAGAATTGCCAGCGCTGCCCCAAACGCCGCACCGGCAGAAGCACCCAGAATATCCGGAGCTGCCATGGGATTTTGAAAAACCCCCTGGTATGCCGCTCCAGCACCAGATAGACAACACCCTACCAGGCAAGCTAAAGCGATCCGAGGCAAACGTATATTGAATAAAACCGTTTCCATCGTATCTGTCCAAAATTGATCAATGGGAATGATCTTTGAAAATAAAATGCCAAGAAGTTCTTTCGTGTAAACTGGATAACGGCCAATCCAAAAGGAAATGATGATTGAAAAAATCAAAATAATTCCCAGACTAAGCACGATGAGATTGTTTTTTTTCGTCTGATTCATTTCCTACTCTTTCCATCTAATACTTTTTTATTTTATTTTTGTTTTGTTTTGTATCTTATTGCATTGTTTTGTTAATGATTTGTTAATTATATAGTAATGTAATCTTTTATGTCAAGTCAACTTTTCGTAACCACGTCATAATCTTATGTTTTTCTCCAAATTGAGTTGATCAAATATTTTCAACTGTTCAAAAACTTATCACAATGCCATTTTTGCTGCTATTCTCGACGCTAAAAAATTCTAACAGATCCGCTGAACCTTTTCTTTTTTATCCATTGGATAGCCTCTGACTATTTCCAGGACTTCTTCTTCTAACGATTCTCTAAATTCCAAGATGTCCTTATCATAGACAAAATCCCAACCTAGATAGCGGATTGGTTTCCCCTGATACTCTTTGTTTTCGACATTTTGATTGAATGAAGCAAAATGGGAATCTCCCCAATACTGACCTAACTCAGGTCCTGACAAATAATCGATCAGTTCTTTTGCCTGATCCGCTTTTTCTTTTTTTACTGTCATCAGCAGCGGGAAAACAGGTGATCCATCCTGAGGCCAAATCACTTCTATATTTTTTCTGTTTCTAAGCAAATATCCGAAATTTTCCGGGATGATACTAATCGGGGGTATGCTTTTGTTCCCCTTCCCAGCCTCTTTTACTACTTTAGAAAAATGTCTTAACTCTTTGATAGCCTTTGCAAAAGTTAATGCCGCCGCTTTGCCGTATTGTTCATATATGTTCACCACAATCGTCATATCACAGGAATCATCCCCGTGTCCGTGAATGGAAATCTTTTTTTCATAAATCGGATCCAACAAATCTTTAAAACTTGTCGGCACCGGCAAATTCGAATCAACAGATTTGTCAAAAACGATCACTGAGAAACTCGCCCCCAACATCGAATAAGTTTCTTTCGGATCTTTGTAATCAAAGGTCTCATAAAAAGAATGCGGTTTAGCATCTTTTAAAACATCAGTAAAAATCCCCTGTTCCTGAAATTTTTTAAAATTGGGTGCAAATAGACTTTTAAAATCACAGGCAAGAATAACATCGGGATACCGGTTGGGATCTTCCACCCATCTTAGTGCTTCCATATATGATTTCGGACTGTCTTCATTCCCCATGGGATAATGAATTTTCACCTTATGTGACTGATTGTAGTTTTTTACAAATTCTTTTATCGCTTCCGTTGTTTCCACCTTAATCGCACAGGCTGGGAATGTCATCAAATTAATACAGCCCTCTTTATGAAAATCTGGTGAGTCAATAAATTCCTGATATGGGTTCATTTGGTTCCTCCTTGTTCAATAATATTTTTTTGAAAACTATCCACAATCCTGAATCATCATCTTTGATAGTAAATCCATTGACCTTCGTTTTTTTCATCAAACATTCATAATCTTCTTTAGAACTTCTTCGCTCTTCTGCATTGGTCAACCATTTCTGATCAATGGCCAGCATTTTCTCATCCACCATACGCTTTAACTCCCGGTTTCCAAATCCTCCCCCGATATAGGCAGTTCCGCCTGGTTTTAAGACCCTTAATATTTCATTGATTGCTTTTACCTTGTCCTGCCAAAAAAACAAAGATCCTCTGCTGGACACCAGATCAAATGACTTATCGGGAAACGTAATTTTTTCAGAATTTCCGAGTTTCACATATACCCGGTCTTCCAATAACGCTTCCTTGATGTTCTTCTTTGCAATTTCGAGCGCTTCTTTGCTCATATCATACAAACAAACCTGCATCTTCGTTTGTTTTGCAATGGCCAGACCCACATATCCCGGACCGCTTCCAATATCCAGACAAGTACCTTCTTCCTTTCCCTTTCGGGTTTCCAGCATTTGCGCTGCAATCACCGGATAAATCGGATAGAAAATATTTTTTGAAATATCATGAAATTCACTTGCTTTTCCCTGTTCTTGCATCCTTTATCACCTTTCTTCTTCATTATTTTATAAGAATATTCCAATTCGGCCTTCTGCCCTTATTAGAGTTTCATATTTTTGACATTACCGATATGATAATCTTTTCCGATCATGGTTTCCCCCAGACAATAGGAACACAGGGCTGCCGGCATTGTGAACCGTAATTTTTTATCATCCAAATTCTGATAATCATTCGCACTTAAAAAAAGTCGTCCCAGTTCAGCGGCGCCTTGTCCGGTAATCCCGTTGATGTGAAGGATTTTTGCCTTGGGATTAACCATTTTCACATTGTACGCAAACACCTCACGTTCAGCTTGAGAAACAATATCGCCCTTAGTAATCACCACAATATCTGCAAATTTGAGCATCGGCCCAATTTTTTTTGGCGTATGACAACCGCTGAGATTATCAATCACACAAACGGATAATATGCCCTTAATATGGGGCGAACAGCGATTGCAGAGTCCAGCGCTTTCGGTTATAAGAATATCCACATTTTCCTTTAAACCCCAATGAAAGCACGCGTCAATATTGTTCACAAAATAATGATCCGGACACAGACTCCCGGATAAACCTAGTTTTGTTTTAATCCCCTTTTTTTCATAGATCAGCTCATCCGCTGTCGAGAGGCAATCGAACTTAATCACTGCCAGTTCAATCGCCTTCTTTTCAAGCGCTTCGATTGTCTTTCCGATAACACTTGTTTTTCCGGATGAAGGCGGTCCTGATACTGTTATCAATCTCATCTCCATAACCAACTTTCTTGTTTCCTTCTCAGCTAATCACATTGAACCTTTTGGCCCGCCCGCAAAGCATTGCGAATTTTCTGTGTTTCCCGATCCCTTTTTTCCAGCTTTTCCAGAACTTTTTTTTCGCTTTCATCACTTTCAATGATTTTATACATTCCGCCATTTCTAATCACCAGCCGTCTGTTGGCCATCAGCGCCAAAACTGGATCATGAGTCGCAATCAGGATAATTTTTTCAGCATTAACCAAAAATTCCATCGCCTTTCTTCGATCAATTCCGGCATTCTCAATTTCGTCAATGAGTACAATCGGAGATTTACTCAAAAAAGCAACATCTACGATCATCAGCGCTCGGGACTGTCCGCCACTTAAAGCCGTTAACGGAGTTTCCAGGCTAAACGGTTCCCCAGCTAAATCATTAGCATGCTTTATGATTGTCTCAAGCACTTCATCAATCTGCTTAATGTTCCGGCTTTCAGCATGCATCCTGATAAACTCTTCAACATTTGCATCCATAACAAAATTCATATTTTGAGACAATTGGGAAATCAGTTTCTCATCAAAAGAATATCGTTTGGATTCATCCGGCAGGATTCCATTGATAACGATCACTCGTCCAGTTGGCGTATCCGCTTGAGCCAACCATTCAATATCGGCTAATAATCGACTTTTACCCGAGCCCGTTGGTCCGACAATCGATACGATTTCCCCTGGTTTGAGTAAAATATCAAGGGGCTCTTTCTCCCCATCCTTATTAAATCCCCCTTTGATAAGGATGGATTTTACTTTAACCTCTGACTCTTCCTCTAACTGCCCGTGGAGAGCGTCGTAACTTGCGTAAATCATTTCTTTATTGGTCCCTATATCCTCAAGCATATCTTCATCGATATAATTGAGATATTGATCCAGGGACTGATTTTTATCAGGAAGATCAAAACCCATTTCAGTTAAAAAATCATAGGGATTTTTTAATTGCCAACTACCTTCCATTAAATCACCCGCCTATCTTAGTTAACTCATCGCTTTGTA
The DNA here is from genome assembly GCF_008086595.1 of Acetobacterium paludosum. Lineage (GTDB taxonomy): Bacteria > Bacillota > Clostridia > Eubacteriales > Eubacteriaceae > Acetobacterium > Acetobacterium paludosum. The sequence continues at coordinate 200,568 of NZ_RXYA01000004.1, forward strand.
TCATAATCTAAGAATATTATAATCATTTTTAACTTATTATAACATCGTTTGATTCCGTTTCACTTCGTTTTATTCGACGATTATAGCATCCTTTTTTGAATGTGTCAAAAAGATCATCAATAAGTGATAAAAAGAGCTCAAATAATTGACACAAATCGGGATTACGTGTAAAAAAAATAGACTCTAAAAGAATCTATTTCGAAATTTCCTAATGCAGCTTTCTCGGGCATCAAAGTTCAAAACGTTTAATCACTTTATTATTGAAGAGTCCTGCAGATATATTATATGTCTACTTTTTTCTAAATTCTACCGGTGTCATTCCATATATTTTCTTAAATTGTCGATTAAAATGCTCCACATTCTGATAGCCGGCTTTTTCAGCAATGACTTCAACCGTCATGTTCTCACTTTTTAAAAGGGTGCGTGCTTTTTTCATCCTGACTTTCTTAACAATTTCTCCAAAAGTGTTTCCCGATTTATCCTTGATATATTTAGAGAGATATGGTTTTGATAAGCAAAACTGTTCTGCCAGTTCATCCAACGTCACGGTTATGTAATTTAATTGGATATAATTCATGATTTTATTCAATCGTTCATCTCGATATGGATTTTTCCCGGTTTTAGAAAGTAACTGGTTTACTGCAACCGTCAATGCCTGAATCGATCCCTCAATGATATCCTCATCAATACCGACACCCCAATACATTTTTCCATTGCAGCAAATACCGACGTAAGCAGCCGCTTTGGAGGATGAACCTCTGGATAATGCATGCTCTTCATATATAGCTAATTCGTAACTGATATTAAAATACTGTTTTATGGCATTACTTACCGCATCAAGCCTACCATTACCAGTTCCTATTACATTATGTTTATTCTCTCCATGACTGATCATGACATCTGCAACAATCCCTTCTGTTTGTTTAAAATGGCACTCTGGAATAACAAATATATCTGAATTATAAATATATTTGTTTTCAAAAATCTGATAGACCCACTCTGGTGAAAGTTCCTTATGTTCCTTATCAGAAACATCCTTTACGGTATATCCGACCTCTTCTTTCATCCTATCTGGAAGTATGAAGCCATAATTTTGTTTCAAAATATAGCTTATTCCCCCCTTACCCGACTGACTGTTAATCCGTATGACATCGGAGTCATATGTTCTACCGACATCTTTAGGATCAATCGGCAAATATGGAACAGACCAATGTTTTGATCTTTTCTCTTCATGCCAGTGCATGCCTTTCGCAATCGCATCTTGATGTGATCCAGAAAAAGCAGTAAATACAAGCTCACCTGCATAGGGTTGACGCTGAGAGACATGCATTCCTGTCAATTTTTCATAAGTTGAACTAATGACCGGCATATTGCTGAAATCCAACTCAGAATCAATCCCATAAGAAAACAGATTCATTGCCAACGTGATTATATCGACATTTCCGGTTCTTTCACCATTTCCAAACAAAGTCCCTTCAACCCTATCAGCGCCAGCAAGGACACCCAGCTCCGCAGCTGCAACACCGCATCCGCGATCATTATGCGGATGAATGCATAGTGAAACGGCATCACGATATTTAATGTTTTTATGAATATATTCAATTTGCGAGGCAAAAATATGAGGCATTGCATTTTCAACAGTAGCAGGAATGTTAATAATCACTTTATTTTCGGAAACAGGCTCCCAAACATCAAGAACGGCATTGCATACTTCCAGTCCGTATTCTACCTCGGTTCCCGGAAAACTTTCGGGACTGTATTCGAAGGAAAAATTACCTTCAGTCTGGTTAGCAAGAGTCTTAAGCAGTAACGCACCATCAACCGCAATCTTCTTTATCTCTTCCTTGCCTTTTTTAAATACCTGTTCCCTCTGTGCCACAGATGTTGAATTATACAAATGAATAATTGCATTCTTTGTCCCTTCAACGGCCTCAAAGGTTTTCCTTATGATATGTTCCCTTGCCTGTGTCAGGACCTGAACGGTAACATCATCTGGAATCATATTTTTTTCTATTAATGCCCGCATAAAATTATATTCTGTCTCAGATGCAGCCGGAAAGCCTACTTCAATTTCCTTAAAACCAATATCCACAAGCATCTTGAAGAATTCAAGTTTTTCAGCTAAACTCATTGGTTCAATTAAAGCCTGATTGCCATCACGCAGATCAACACTACACCAGATTGGTGCTTTCTCAATATAGTCTTTCTTCATCCAATCACAGGAACGGGTTGGGGGTAAAAAATAGGGTCTTTTGTATTTTTTGTAATTCATCATAATTAGTACTCCTCCTTAATCGTTTTTTTTGCGTAAAAAAAATCTCTACGACTAGCTAAAACCAGTCGTAGAGACGAAAGTTCAATGATTACTTACGCGATACCACTCTACTTCATGTTAAACATGCTCTCAATGGATACTCGGAAAAACTTCTTTATATCCGGTCCTTATTACGGTGGACTTCCGGCATAACCTACACAAATATTACTACTAATATCCATTCAGCCTGCAGCTCCAAGGCGAGTTCACCGTTTCGCTTCTATCGTCTCACATCAACCAACGACTTTCTGAAATCCGCTAACCAGCTACTATTCCTCTTCTTTGCTTTTAGTACCATTATATTATCATCTTTTTTTTAATACGAACAGTGATAAATTTAATCATTTTTCTTGATCTTTTTTAACCGCTGCTTTTTAACCGGCATTTGCCGCCAATTCATGTAATAAAGTTATCCAGTTTACCGAATGTTTCATATCCGGGTAATCATTAAGGCCACCCGAAGGTGGCCTCAGACTGCAATTTATTCAATATCATCATCAAACCGATGTAGAAAAGAATATCACAGAACCGAAATAAATCGCCACTTAATCGCCATAACGATCCATAAATGACCTGTATTTAAATCAGGCATGAAAAAAGCAGACCCGACAAACGGCTCTGCTATGCATTCTTTATGGTGCTCCCTCAGGGATTCGAACCCTGGGCACCCTGATTAAGAGTCAGGTGCTCTAGCCAACTGAGCTAAGGGAGCTTAGTGGTGCCGAAGGCGGGACTCGAACCCGCACGTGATCGCTCACAACGGATTTTGAGTCCGTCACGTCTGCCAATTCCATCACTTCGGCGAAATAAAAACTTGATTAAATTTTGAAGCTTTTTACTCCTGATACGATAGAGATAATTAAATATCTCACACGGCACTGTTGTAAATAATAACATACCACAAATAAAATATCAATCTTTTTTTGAAATTTCTAATTATTTTTCTTAATTGAAAAGACGACAAAATTTTATCTTGTTTTTCGCAAAATATGGGGTACTATTATTACATATCGGATTTTTTAAAGATTTCAAATCCGCTGATCCCTTCTGTATAAGTATTTTTTTAGAAAGCACGGTGAAACTAATGAGTATGTTCGAAAATAATAAAACAATCGCTTACAAAGAATTCCGAGAATCTGTTAATGAATCTGTTCTTGAACTGATCAGGAGAACACAAGATAAAAAATGCAATGGCTGCATTGATTTTATATATGATGAAGAAACTGCCATGGGTTATTGTGAAGCATTGGAAAACACCTGGCCTGTTAAAAATGCAAAAGCTGTTCAAAGACTGACTGACTGTTATATTTGTGACCTTAAAGCAATGAAATAGAATAACAGCTCTATTGATGGGGTGTTTTTTGCTTTGCTCGATATGCCTTTACAACTCTTTCACAACATTCCAAAGCGGTATAATCATCAGTTGAAATAATCAGATCACAATCGTCGTAGTATTTTTGACGCTCTGCCATCATCTGTCTGATTCGTCTTAACGGATCTTCACTTTTTAGTAAAGGTCTTGTCTCATTTTCCTGCACGCGTATAAATATTGTCTCCGGTTGCGCTGTTAAACAAACAATAAAAGCATTCTCTTTTAATAGTTTTCGATTTCTCTCAAATAAAACAATTCCGCCACCGGTAGAAAGAACTACTCGCTTCCCCATTAACGCTTCTTTTAACACCCCATATTCAGCTTCTCGAAATGCACTTTCACCAAGATCGGAAAAGATGTCTGCGATTTTCATTCCCATGGCAGTTTCCACCAAATCATCTGTATCAATAAACGTGTAGTTTAGTTTTTTTGCAAGCAGTGGACCGATGGTTGATTTTCCCGTTCCCATAAAACCAATGAGTGCAATACATGTTTTCTCTTCCTCCATATCACCCAATCCCTTCTTCTAAGAGTTTCTTTCCCAGTTCTGGATCGGGAAATATGCCGGTCCACAATTCGAATGCTAATAATCCCTGATATAGAAGCATTTCCAACCCGTTCTCGGTTTGTGCTCCAATGGCTTTCGCATCCTTAAGCAGCTGGGTCATCGGTGGACTGTAGATCATGTCATAAACCAGAAGTTCTTTTTTTAATAAGCTCTTAGCTAAAGGCGTTTTTTCAGGAGCATCCGCCATACCAAGGCTGGTTCCATTTACAATCACGGCAGCCTCTGCTATTGCTTTTTTCAACTCTGATTCTTCCATCGAAATTGCCTGCGCTTTTCCTGGCCAGTTTTCATTTATTTGCGTTGTCAATTCAAGCGCTTTTTCAAACGTTCGATTGGCAATTATTACTTTTTTTATTCCCCCATCCGCCAAAGCCATGGCAACGGATTTAACTGCTCCGCCACAACCTAAAATCAATAATGTTAATTCTTCCTTTGATTGTTGCCCCAGTTTTTTTTCAATGGATTTTATGAATCCAAATCCATCGGTATTATAGCCGATCATTTTTCCATCACGACAGACCACGGTATTGACTGCCCCGATTTTTTCGGCTAGAGGATCCAATCCGTCCAAATATTTTATGATTTCTATTTTATGTGGTTTGGTTATATTAAATCCACCAAAATTCATTAGTCTAAATCCCTGAATAAGTTTTTCTAAATCCCGAGATTTTACCGCAATCGGAAAATAAACGGCATCCATATCATTAGCCGCAAAAATTCCGTTATGTAATTGTGGCGATAAGCTTTGAGCAATGGGATCTCCGATGACAGCATATAATTTTGTATTGACCGATATATTCATCTTCATCTCCTTGATTTCTGATATTCTTTCTGCATTGTAACACAGGTTTCTTTTATCGTAAATATCTACCCGCAACTAAATGTTTAATCACCAAACTATTCTATTGATCAATTGTTATTCCGCTTTCAAATGATCGCTAAGTAAATAGACTTTATCTGTATTCTTATAAAATTTCATTATTATACACTCTTTTCAATAAATATTCTTTTCGCCGTTTCATAACTGTGTTATAATCGCAAAGGAAATTAAAGAATGGAGGAAAATTTTGAACAATCAAAGAATTATACAAGTAGAGGAAAAGGTTCCGCTGAAGATGCTTGTGCCATTGAGCATCCAACATATGTTTGCAATGTTTGGCGCCTCAGTATTAGTTCCTTTTCTTTTTGGCATCAATCCCGCTATTGTTCTTTTTATGAATGGTGTGGGAACCCTGTTATTTATTGTTATTACCAAGGGCAAGTCGCCGGCCTACCTTGGATCAAGTTTTGCCTTTTTAGCTCCTGCCGGCATTGTTATCGCTACCTGGGGGTATTCATATGCCTTAGGCGGATTTGTAGCGGTTGGTATCTGTGGCTGTATCCTCGCAGGCATCATTTATAAATTCGGCACCGATTGGATCGACATCGTTCTTCCGCCTGCCGCCATGGGACCTGTGGTCGCGTTAATCGGGCTTGAACTTGCCGGCACCGCTGCAAAAACTGCCGGAGTTATCGGCTCCACAAGCTACGTGTTAGACAAAGCCAGCGGTCTTTATAATCAGGTCGTCACAACCATCAGCCCTAATAATGCCATTGTTTTTCTGGTAACCCTCGGGTTTGCTGTTTTTGGTTCTGTTTTATTTAAAAAATTCTTATCCGTTATCCCGATTCTCATCGCCATTATTGCCGGTTACATCGCGGCACTTATTACCGGTGTGGTTGGTTCAACAACTTTTCAAGCTGTCGCAGATGCACCATGGTTTGCTTTGCCAAATTTTCAATTTCCGCAATTCAAATTGGAAGCAATTTTAATGATCCTGCCGGTTCTTCTGGTTATTTCTTCCGAACATATCGGTCATCAAATCGTTACCGGAAAAGTTGTTGGCAGAGATCTAATAAAAGATCCCGGCTTGCATCGTTCTCTGCTTGCCGATTATATTTCAACCACTCTTTCCGGATTAGTCGGTTCTGTTCCAACAACGACTTACGGCGAAAATATTGGGGTTATGGCCGTTACCAAAGTCTACAGCGTTCAGGTTATTGCCGGAGCCGCCATTTTATCGATTATTTGCGGTTTTGTTGGAAAACTTTCGATGCTGATCAGTACCATTCCCGGGCCAGTAATTGGCGGAATATCCTTCCTGCTTTACGGGATGATTGGTGCTTCCGGTATTCGTATTTTAGTTGAAGCCCAGGTGGATTATGGCAAATCACGAAATCTGACGTTAACCTCCGTAATTTTCGTTGTCGGTTTATCAGGTGTGGCCGTCAATTTTGGCAGCATCCAATTAACCGGTATGGTGCTATCCGCTGTGGTCGGCATGCTTTTAAGCCTGACCTTCTATATTTTAGACAAACTTAAACTGACCAACGACCGTGAAGAAGAGCATCTTTATGACCAGCCTTAATTCAATCTTGACAAACCTTTCCGGTTTGTCTTTTTTTCTTTTAATCGCTGTATTTCTAATCAGGTTGGTGTTGTAAAAAAGTAAAATTTCACTTATACTGATAGTATTAGGAAATTACGAATTTATTTATGATGGTCACTCATTGTTTCATCTAACTTTTAGTTAAACTTGATGACAAACTAATAAATCATCGTTATTAAAAGGGGAAACATATGACAAATGATATGAAAATTGCAGTCTTAATTGATGCTGATAATGTATCTGATAAATACATCAAATATATTTTTGATGAGATCTCAAATCTGGGTGTGCCCACATATAAGCGAATATATGGCGACTGGACTAAACCTCAGCTGGCATCCTGGAAAACGGTACTGCTTAATTATTCCATTACACCGATTCAGCAATACAGTTATACCACCGGGAAAAACGCGACCGACGCGGCATTAATTATTGATGCTATGGATATTCTTTATTCTCATAATGTTGATGGCTTTTGTATTGTATCCAGTGACAGTGACTTTACGCGATTAGCCACCCGCCTGCGAGAAGCTGGTATGTACGTGGTGGGTATGGGCGAGAAAAAAACGCCAACTCCTTTTATCACAGCTTGTGAAAAATTCAAATATCTTGAAGTCCTGGCCAGTGATACTGCCGACGCTGTGGATATAACTGGACAAAATGGAAAACACGGAACATCTAAGGAAAACATGGCCAGTAAAAAAGAACTGATTCAATCGCTGAAAACAATTATCAATGAAAGTTCCGATGAAGATGGTTGGGCTAATTTAGGCGAAGTCGGATCCAGACTTAACAACCGTTATCCGGATTTTGACACCCGAAACTATGGTCATACCAAATTAAGACCACTGCTTCTTTCTTTAAATCAATTTGAAATCGAAGCCCGTAGAAACAGCAAGTCTCAAAATGCACACTATGTTGTTAAAAACAAGGTGAAATAAACATGTTGGTTTATCTGCTTGATCACAACACCTTTACAATTGATGCTTTTGAGCAAATTAACAACGATCAAAGTCAAAAGCATCTGTGTATTCTTGATTTTGAAACGCTTCCTGCGGTCTATAAGCAACTCGGGATCAGCAATAAAATCTTTGAAGAATGTCTGCTTGAGGGCGCCTCTAAATTTGAAGGTTATGATGGTTTTGATTTTATCACCATCATGGTTCCGGATCCGATCAGCCAGGATAAAAAGCCCCAGCGGATCTGTGTTTATTTTAGAGATAACTTACTATTGTTTGTTACTGACCACCGAGATTTTATCAATGAGATTGTCATCAGTACTCAATCGGAAGAAATTAAAATTCCAGCTTTGGGGAAATTTTTTCATTTATTCTTTGACAAGCTCACTTGCGACGACCGACTGATCCTTGAAGGAATCGAAGAAGAAATTTCGAATCTTGAGGAAGAATTAATCGTCTCGGCTAAAAACGATTTTGTCGATGCTCTGGTTGTTTTTCGCAGAAAGCTTCTCGGTCTCAAGCAGTATTATGAACAGCTTTTGGAAATTTCTGAAGCTATTGAGGAAAACGAAAATGGGCTGCTCAATGATGACAAGCTACGCTATTATAAAATTTTGACCAAACGCATCAACCGGCTCTACATGAGCGTGCTTAACCTGAGAGACTATGTCACCCAAGTCAGAGAAGCCTATCAGTCCCAGATGGATATTAATCTCAACAATGTGATGAAAATTTTCACCGTTGTTACTTCAATATTTTTACCGCTAACACTGATTGTGGGCTGGTATGGAATGAATATCATGATGCCTGAATTTCATTGGACCTATGGTTATCCTTTTGTCATCGTATTATCCATTAGCGTTGCCGCCGGAACCCTCATTTATTTCAAAAAAAACAAGTGGTTTTAAAAACCGCTTGTTTTTTTTTCACCAACATATGTTAATATTTTAAATGTCATCAGCAGCGAAAACTTTACTTCGACATCGTCCAACGATATGCCTAACACCTCTTCAATTCTTTTTATTCGATATTTCATCGAATTACGATGGATCTGAAAAATTTCCGAAGCCTTTGTCAGGCTGCAATCACTCAGTAGATAAATATACAAATTATGGCAATAGTCTGTTTTATATTGACAATCGTATGCCATCAAATCGAGCAAAAAAGGACTGCAGCAACTTTTTAAGTCAAATTGAGAACTGGCCATTTCCATCAGGTGATAAATGGCGTAATCATCATAATAGAAAATATGCTCTTCAGGGTTTAGCTGCGCACCCAACTCCGTGACTTTGAGGGATTGCAGATAGTACTTTTTTAGGTGCACAATATCATGAAAGGATTGACTAACGCCTGCATTCATTTGATTTTTTTTTAAAAATTCTGATAATTTCTTCCCGGTCTCTCCCCACCAAAACTCCTTTTTGTCACTAACAAAAAGAATGGTTATCTTATCTTTGTACAGAATGGATTTTTCCGTATTTAATAAACGATCGATGAAACCCTTCATATGACTTAACAGCATTCCCTTTCTGTTCTTATCACACGGACTAATGGTCAACAGTACCAAATATCTTTTTACGTTTAATTTCAAGCTTTTCGCCCGTTTCTCAATCGATTCATACTGGGTTATTTTCTCTTCAAGTAAAGCAATTAAAAAGTGTTCAAACTCGCTGTTAAACTGATCGTAATCGATTCTGTCTTTTTGCAGTTCACTGGCGACAATACTGCATAAAAACTGCAGAACCTCTAAATCCGTATCTTCAAATGATCTTTCTGATTCAACTACCGCAATATGCCCAATATTTTTATCATTGATCGTAATTTTATGAGCCATCCATCTGGTTGGCGAATAATCAAAATTCTCGATGCAGGGAGCCTCACTTTTATAGAGTCTTTCAAACACACCACTGTCATTAAGTTTTTTTAATCTTTCATAGGATTCAAAGTCTTCTTCCTGTTTGGTCGGCCAGGATGGGTCCCCCACATTCACATTTTCATTAAAAGCAAGGATGTTATACGTCAGATCGCTAATAAACATCGGATTTCCCAGCACCTCATAAGCTGTATCAATAATATGTTGGAGCCCTTTGCAGTCTAAGAGTGCTGCCACCAGCTTCGTTTTTTTATTGTTAAAATCACGTTTCATCAAAAACGCTTGATGAACTAATTCATAAATAGTTTCAATTTTTTCTGCCCTGTTCAGCAAAATATAATTTACTTTTGTCTTCATCATTTTTTTTATTGACGCATCATCTGGATCCACGATCAGCACATTTCCCGGCGCATTCAGATTTTGAATTTCCTGAAAATGCCGGGCCTCATATAGATATAAAAGATTTGGATTCATTGCTTTTATACATCCGTCAACTAATACCACATCACTTATCCATTCATATTTTTTTTCCGAAAGGTTGGTTTCTGGTCTATAATCGTCCAACACTTTTGCAATTTCACTTAATTTTATATCCATCATGATCGTCCTTAATTTTTATTTGAAAAAACGTGTTCGATTTCTACTATTATATAAAGGGCCTTAATCAAAAGCAAATTAAATCGTTGTCATTTTGCAATAAAACTCGTTGCTATTTTTTGATGTTCTGACATTGTATTAATTTTTTAATACTGATAATATTTTGTTAAATAAAATATTATCAGTAGAAAGAGGTTTAGTATGGATCCAAAATACAAAAGTATTTTTACACCCATAAAAATTGGGAATATGATTGTGAAAAATCGCATTGAGACATCCCCAGCTGCTCCCCGCCTGGCATCGGCAGAAGGCCTGGTGACACCCGAACTGATTGAGTGGACAAGAGCACTTGCCAAAGGTGGTGCCGGTATCGTAACCACAGGTATTTCGATGGTTACTCCGCCTTTTGAACATATGAGCGGTTATTGTCTCAATATTGGCGATAACAACGTCGTCCCTGGTTTGGCGGTTCTTGCTGACACAGTCCATCGATACGGAGCCAAAGCTTCCATCGAATTGGCCGGGTTCGCCATGGGCCATGATATGCCTGAGGCGGGCAAGTCACCCATCGATATGATGAGTCAGGAAGATATTGACGGCTGGATTAAAATGTTTGCAGATGCTGCTGAAAGAGCCTTGAAAGCAGGCATGGATATGATTTTGATTCATGGCGGACACGGCATTCTGGTCAGTAATTTCTTGTCCCCGGTATTTAATCACCGAACCGACAAATATGGCGGCAGCCTGGAAAATAGAGCCCGTTTCGCCTGTGAATTATTAGCGGGAATCCGAGCCCGAGTTGGCAATAAATTAGCAATCGAATTTCGTTTAAGCGGCGCTGAACTAATCCCCGGTGGTGTTGAATTAGATGAAACCATCGAATATATTAAAATGATTCAGGATAAAATAGATCTCGTCCATGTATCCGCCGGTGTTTTGCTGGATGATGAGATGGTCCCCATTACAACCCAGCCTACCTATCTAAAACGAGGATATAATATCCATTACGCAGCCAGCATTAAAAAAGCGGCCGGAATAACAATTCCGGTCACTACCGTTGGTTCTATCGATTTAAACTTAGCTGCTGAAATTATTGAAAACAATGAAGCCGATATGTGTGCGATGATTCGCACTGTTTTAGCCGATCCTCAAAGTGTCAATAAAGCGCGGACCGGAAAAGAAGAAGAAATCCGGCCATGTATCCGGTGTGTTCTTTGCTTAAACCGGACCCATGGAATGGAACCGCTGAGAATAGCCTGTACGGTAAACCCCAAAGTCGGCCGAGAGTTTGAACTAAAAGATTTCCCGACAACAGCCGAGCAAAAGAAAAAAGTCGTTATCATCGGTGGCGGTCCTGGCGGAATGGAAGCTGCCAGAACCGCTGGAGACCGAGGTCACGATGTCGTTCTCTTTGAAAAAAGCAGTCAATTGGGCGGGACCTTAAGGCTTGCGGTAACCCCCGATTTCAAAGCCGATCTTAAGAATTATTTAGAATGGGCCGTAAGAATGACCAGCCGTCATCCCCATGTTCAGCTTAAACTGGCTACCGAAGCCACCCCTGAAAAAATATTGGCTGAATCACCAGATGCCGTGATTATTGCCGTGGGTGCAGAAAGCAATATTCCCGCGATTCCCGGTTTGAACGGGAAAAATGCCGTATGGGTGGGTGACGTGGAAACAGGATCAGTCGAAGTGGGAAACGAAGTTGTTATTGCCGGCGGCGGTTTGACCGGTTGTGAAACGGCTTTGAATTTGGCTCGCAAAGGAAAAAAAGTGACCATCATCGAAATGGTCAGTGAAAAGAGAATGTTGGAACCGTCGCCAATTCCCATGACTGCTCTTTTGCAATTGCTCAAAAAAGAACATGTAACGATCCTGTCGAATCATAAATTACTGAAAGTCAATGAGCAATCCGTCATCATTGAAGGAACTGATGGTGAAAAAGAAGTTAGTTTTGATTCCTTAATCATTTCTTTGGGTGTAAAACCAAAAGTTCTGGAGGTCGCTAAATTTACTGATCTAGTAGACAATGTTTTCTGCATTGGCGACTGTACAACCAACCGGGGCACGCTTTACAATGCAACAACCGCCGGTTATAATGCCGGAATGGATATTTAGACAATCATCATTTCCGATTTCATGAATTAGCTAAACCAAAGAGACACACGCCAAGCGTGTGTCTCTTTGGTTTAGTATGCAAATCACCAAATTATCTTTTGCCGCATTTATTTCGAGTAAAGCAGCTAGTATAGAATAACGGTCTATCATTTCATGTGGTTTTAACAATTTCCCACGTAAACATACTCCAGGGATTCCCGGGCTTTTTCCGCAAGTCGATAAACTTCAGCAACCTCAGTCGCATCACGATCAAGCATTTTATAATTCGGAAAAAACCGTGTTATATGCAGGGGAATATCCTTGCTCACTGAGGCCAGCCATTTTGATAAGGCGCGAATTTCCTCAACGCTGTCGTTTTCTCCGGGAACGATCAGGGTGGTTACTTCCACATGGCTGTATTCTGTGGCTATTTGAATGGTCCGTTTCACGGTCTCCAGATCGCCCTTTAATTTGTCATAGAACTGCTGGGTGAAGCCCTTTAAATCGATGTTCAGCGCATCGATATCCGGCAATAATTCCCGCATCGGTTCTTCACAAAAGCATCCGTTCGTTACCACCACATTCTTGAGTCCATTTTTTCTTGCCTCTTTTGCACAATCCCTGACAAACTCATAGCCCACCAAGGGTTCATTATAGGTATACGCGACGCCAATATTGCCCTGATCTCTAAGTGACAACGCCTCCTCTATCAAGCTTTCCGGGCTCATCTTCCGAGCGTAAGCCTCTTCAAATCCAGCCTGTGAAATTTCATAGTTTTGACAGAAGGAACAACGCAGATTGCATCCAAAGCTGCCAACCGACAAAATTTTGCTGCCGGGGAAAAAACGACGCAGCGGTTTTTTTTCGATCGGATCCAACGCCATTGAGGTAATCAACCCATAATTCAAAGCAGTAATCGTGCCTGATTGATTAATTCGAGCCCGACAAAAACCAATACCATCTTCATTTAATTTGCAGTGATGTGGACATAACAGGCATTCTACCTTATCCATATTCTTTACCACCCTTCAATGATTTTTTCTATTTTTCCAATGACTTCCCGTAATACTTACAGCAATTAAAAAAAGGAAGCCGACCCAGCTGTCTGCTTCCTTTTCAATGTCTTTATTACTATACCCAATTTTTATCTACGACTCACTCGGTCTCCACTAAAAAGTTCTTTTCTTTTAGTTTCGCTCCAATAAATTCAAGTATTTCATCTGATGCGGCTTCTACCGTGTGATAATGGTAGCGATCGGTCAGCTTCATCAGAGGATTTGTTTTTCTTTCATCCAAACCTGCCACAAAAGCATCGACATCCTCACGTGATGCCAAAGAGAGATCCGCCTGGATTTTTCCATAAACTTTATGCATCACAAAAACGTCCTTCACCAACCCGCCAGCTTCAACAATGGTGTACAACTCATCAGCAATTTCTTCATTGGTGTGACAGACCTTAAATACTTTTTGTTTGGCAGGGGGCTCCACTAAAATATAGCCTTTATTGGTTGAAATAATATTATAGTTTGATGCCTTCAGAAGTGCAATATCCTGAACAATGCTCTGTCGACTGACATGATATATTTCTGACAAAGCGGTTCCGGAAACAGGAGCTTCAGATGCTCTCAGTTTTTTAATAATATCCTGCTGTCTTATTTCTTTTTTCATCATTCACACTCCCTTCTTTTATTTAGTATTTTATCACATATCGGACTGAAGACAACCTTTTATAATATTTGAAGGTTTTTCATCGATAAGTCAAGAATTGGTGCGGAATGCGTCAATGCTCCACAGGATACAAAATCAACGCCGATTTTGGCTATTTCTTGCAATCGTTCTGCGGTCATATTTCCTGAGCATTCTGTTACCGCTCTGCCGTCGATGATCGCAACCGCCTTTTTCATTGTGGCCGTATCCATATTATCAAGCATAATAATATCCGCTTTTGCCTCAAGTGCTTCTGCCAGCATTTCCAGATTTTCTACTTCTACTTCAATCTTGCGGACAAATGGCGCATATTCTTTTGCCGCCGCAATGGCTTCTTTTATCCCTCCGGCGGCGTTGATATGGTTATCTTTAATCAGGATTCCGTCGGAAAGATTATAACGATGATTATAGCCGCCACCGACTTTCACGGCATACTTTTCAAATATTCTCATATTTGGAGTGGTTTTTCGGGTATCCAGCAGTTTGGTCTTTTTACCCACCAGCTGTTTTGCCGCCTTTTGTGTATACGTTGCGATACCGCTCATTCGCTGCAGATAATTAAGGGCTGTACGTTCTCCTGTAAGAAGAGTTCTTGTATCTGCTGATATAACCCCGATCCGATCATTTGCTTTTACCATCTCGCCATCTTCAAAATTTCGTTTCATTTCGGCGGTATCATCCAAAAGTTCAAATACCCGCTGAAAAACATTGAGTCCGGCAATCATGCCATTTTCTTTGCAGATGAGTTCCACTTGTCCTCGGGATCCTTCAGGGATGATAGCATTTGTCGTGATATCCTCGCTGGTGATATCCTCTCTAAGTGCCAATAATATCAGCTTGTCCATGTTAAGCTTTTGTGTGATTGAATAATTCAACAACTTTGCTCCTTTCGATTTCAGCCAAGATGCTTTCTTTATAATCTTTTTTTAATTGTTCCAGATCTTTAAACTCATTGGTATTGACATAAGGCTTATTTTGTTTGCCGGTTTCGTAATTTTGGCTAATATGCGTCGCTGCACGTTTGGCAAACACGAGACTTTCCAAAAGTGAATTGCTGGCCAGTCGATTGGCGCCATGAACCCGATTGCAGCTGATTTCTCCAATCGCATATAAATGTTTCATGGATGTTTTACTGTCCAAATCGACCTTAATTCCACCCATAAAGTAATGCTGCGCTGGCGTCACGGGTATGCACTCTTTGGTGACATCATATCCTTCTTCCAGACAATGTTGGTATATATTGGGGAATCTGGTTTTAATGTTCTCGCTTCCCATCGCTTTCATCGAAAGCCAGACAAAATCACTCTCATCCTTTTCCATTTGCTCCCGAATCGCCATAGTAAGCAAATCCCTGGGCAGCAGTTCATCCACAAAGCGCTCCATTCTTCGGTTATATAAAACGGCCCCTTCCCCGCGGACGGATTCCGATATTAAAAAACGTCGGCCGGGCTTTTGAGAGTACAGGGTGGTGGGGTGAATCTGAATATAGGAGATGTTTTCCAGCTCGATCTTTCGCTTTAAAGCAATTGCCAGGGCATCCCCGGTTAAATGTCTAAAATTGGTGGAACTGTCAAACAATCCGCCTAATCCTCCGGAAGCTAAAATGACATAATCCGATTCAAACAGGTTAATATATCCCTTTCTATCGCATGCCACAACACCGGAGCACATATTATCTTCACAGATTAAATCCACCATGGTCATTTCTTCAAGGATGGTGATGTTTTTTCTTTTTTTAATCTGAGCCAGCAGTTTGCCGGTAATTTCTTTACCTGTCATATCTTCATGATAAAGAATCCTGGCCTTTGAATGGGCGCCTTCTTTCGTGAAGGCAAATTCACCATTTTTCTTTTCAAATTCGACTCCCAGCGCTATCAAATCTTCAATAATTTCTGGCGAAGTCCGTATCATGACATCCACGGAAGCTTTATCATTTTCGTAATGGCCCGCCTTTAAAGTATCTTCAAAAAAACTACTGTAATCAGCTTCTCCTTTTAACACACAAATACCGCCTTGGGCCAGATAAGAATCACTGGCATCCACTGTTGTTTTTGTTATCATTAAAATCTGTTTGTTCGCCGGCATATTAAGTGCATAGAAGAGACCCGATGCTCCCGTTCCAACAACAATGATATCGATTCTTTTATTCATTTCGCTCATCATCATTTTGACAGCTCCAGCATTTTTTCCAGTGATAATACCGCCTTAATTCTTGTTTCTTCATCTATTTCCACTTGGTTAATCATCCTGTCCAAAGCAAAAGCCACCTTTTCCAGGGTGATTTTTTTCATATTGGGACAGACCTGGGCAGAATTAACGGTGTAAAATTTTTTAGTTGGGTTCTTTTTCTTTAATTGATACAAAATACCAATCTCAGTGCCAATAATAAATTCCTCCGCATCGCTGTCTGTGGCATAATCGATAATACCAGAAGTGCTCCCCACATAATCGGCGGAAGCAATGACACCCATGGTACATTCGGGATGCACCAATACTTTTGCCTTAGGATGCGCTGCCTTAGCCTCTTCAACCTCATCAATCATTATTTCGTCATGGACATGACAAAATCCGTCATTGAAGATAAAATTCTTTTCCGGGATCATGCTTGCCACATATCTTCCCAAGTTTTCATCCGGAACAAAGTAAATATTTTTTTGCGGCAATGCCTTTATAATCTTTAACGCGTTCGATGAAGTAACACAGACATCCACATATTTTTTTATTTCAGCGGTTGAATTGATATAGCAGACAACTGCTAGATCATACTGTTTTTCTCTGACATCCTTAATTTTTTCAATGGATGCCATATGAGCCATGGGACAATCAGCTCCTGCTTCCGGCATGATGACCGTTTTACCCGGATTCAGGATTTTTGCGCTTTCTCCCATAAAAGTTACACCACAAAAAGCAATGACTTTCTGGGGCACTTCAACGGCAACTTTACTAAGGTAATAGGAATCGCCCACATAATCAGCAATTGCCTGAATGTCGTCATTCACATAATAATGCGCTAAAATGACGGCATCTTTTTCATTCTTCAGTCTTTCAATTTTTGATAGAACACTTTCCAATTTTTTCTGCCTCCTGCTTCTAATCAAGGAATTCTTTCTTAGCAGTATAGCACTTAACTTTACACTTGACAAGTTAGCTGTAAAGTTATTTATTTAACAATTATGCATCACCCTTTTCCAAACTTTACCCAACCGCCAAATGACCCTACCGATATTTTTCCATTTTTATATTTCCCTGCAGGGTCAGCCAGCCGATCATGATGCCGGCTTCATAGTGCAACTGTTTTTCAGCACTTTCTGCCAATAATTGTTCCAATAATTCTTTGTTCATATATACATCGTGAAAATATCCCAAATCATCCTGAATATTTTCAAATTCAGCAATTAATTCTTTGCTTTTCTTGGCTAAAATCGGTGACAGCAGTTCCATTATGTATCGCAGTTTTTTGCTTCTAATCCGGACTTTATGGATGTTCTCTTTGTTTTTCACATCCATTTTTTTCATGCCTTTGTTAACCTTTTTGAGCCACCGCTTCAGTTCCTCGTCGATGTATTTTTCAATCGATAAATCTAACCAGGCAGAGTCCGACCAAGGTTCATCCAAAAGCCAGATCCAAAAATCCAAAACCGTCAAGGTTAAATAATTATGCTGCAAATAAGCGGATAATGTTATTAATGCCTCTTTACGTTTACCAATGAGTCTGTTTTTTAAAAAAGCCAGCTCATCAACGGGAATAATGCTGGTATTTTCAATTTTCTCTATTTCTTCCAAGATAACATCCAATTGTCTTAATTCAGAAAATTCCAGCCCGGTTTTTCTTAACTTTTCTTGTTCTTCACCATATTTTTCATCTTCAAAAAGCGGCTTAAAGAATGCCAGGATGGCTCTTGATTTCCTTATCTTAACTCTAATTTGATGGGTGCTTTCCGGATCTTCTAAATGTGTTGAAAAATAGGTATAGGCATTTGAAATCTCATTAATACAGAATTCCAAAATTCTCTGTGCCACATCTGAAGTACAATCTTTTTGTTTTATTTTCAATTGTGCTTTTGGATGCCCCTCTTCCAAATCAATTCCCAACAGCTCCAATCCCCGCTCATATTTGCTTTTTCGATCAATCTTTAAGCTATACTTTTTAATGATTACTGCCGCCAATTTCAATAAATCGATGATGTTTCCATTTTTTAGTTTAAATTGCAATTGAAAAATCGGCTTTTTTAAATCATCGATCCATATTTCTCCCTGATCACCATCAATTTCAATCCATGTTTCATTATCCTTTAGCAAATTTATTTTTTTTCGGGTAAATGAGCTTTGAAAGATAATCGCTAATTCATTACCGCCGGCAACTTTTTCCAGTACTTTTTTAATGGCATCCTCTTTTAAAAAAGCATTGTTGGGAGCCGATTTTTCAATTCTGACACGCCACTCTTTTTTTTCCTGAATGAAATTGATTTGCTTCTTTAAATTGCGCTGATTTAGGATCGCAAGGCTGCCGTTCTCTTCTTTACGAATAGAATATTCAAACCCGGCTAAAAATAAATCTTTATTGGCATTGTCGTAATAGGTATCTTTGATTATTTTTTGATTAACCGCTGTTGATTCAAAACTTTCGATATGAAGAAATTCCGCCATTATTTGTTCAAATACCGCTGTATCTTCAATTTTTATTCTTAACACTTTTTCGATATTATCTTCCATTTTCTCTTTCTCCCACCTTTGCATTTTTATCATTATCGCTCAAAACAAATTTCTAAAATTGTGTTATTTTTGTTACATACCCGCGAATGAATTTTTCATCGATATTTTTTGTGTTTATTTTATATTTTTATCCTTCTTGATCTATCATCCAAAAATGGACTGTTGCCAAGCTCAAATTGAATAATGAGTTGGCAACAGTCCATTTATTTGGGTTTTATTTATTTTTTCATAAAAAATAAATGATTGGGATTCAGATAAACGCAAATCGGTTCTGAAGGATCTTTAATTTCATTTCGTTCTTCCCTGCTCATTTCACATTGAAAATGAAAGTCATCCAGTTTCTGCGGTCTTGAACCAAATTTCAGATATAACGATGTCCGAAATGGTCCATCAGTTTCATCTGCTATCCATACTTTAAAACAATTTTCTTTGGCGCAGTCAGCAACGACTTTAATGTGATTGGCTCTTATTCCAAGATAGCCTTCTTCCGGCTCAATTTTCATGTTTAATCTGAGTTTGATACCCCATTCTGGAACTTCAACCACATTTTCTGATAATCTGATTGATTTCGCGATATTCTTGCACCCCGTGATCTTTGCTGTTTCCCGGGAAAACGGTCTTTGAAACAACTCATTTTTCTCTCCGAATGCTTCAACTTTTCCAGCGTTAAAAACCGCGATGTTCTCACACAACTGATAGGCTTCATCCCTGTTATGGGTAACAAAGAGGGTCATTCCCTGGAAATCTTTTAAAGATTCCGCCATTTCTCTCATCATATGATTTCTAAGGTGTACGTCCAAGGCTGAAAATGGCTCATCTAACAATAAAATATCAGGTTTAACCGCTACGGCCCGGGCAAGCGCGACACGTTGCTGCTGGCCACCTGAAATTTGGGTGGGATAGCGTTTTTCGAGGCCATCCAAATTATATTTTTCCATTAGTTCAGCCACTTTATATTTTTTATCCTCTTTTGATAACTCATCCAATCCAAAGGCAATATTTTCGCTTACGGTCATATTTGGAAAAAGAGCATAATTCTGGAATAAAAACCCAATCTTTCGATCCCTAATGGGCAGATTTATTTTTTTTTCGGCATCAAAATATATTTTCCCGTTAACAATAATTTGACCTTCATCTGGTTTTACCAACCCGGCAATACAACGCAATAGCATGCTCTTTCCAGAGCCGGAAGCACCTAAGATACCAATAACATCTCTCTTTGAGTCAAGTTTTACATCAAGTTCAAACTCATAAAGTTTCTTTTTTATATCAACGAAGAAATCCATTTAATCACCCTCCGACACCGTACCGCCCTTTCTTTTTATAACTATTCCAATAGTTATTAATCACCAGAACGGTTAATGAAATTGCAAAAATAATTGCTACCCAGATCATGGCAACGTCCATTTGGCCACCCTGAGTAGCGAAATAGATTGCAATTGGAATTGTTTCTGTTTTCCCGGGGATACTTCCTGCAACCATTAGTGTCGCCCCAAACTCTCCTAAACATCGGGCAAATGATAATGCCGTAGCGGCGGCGATTCCTGGCCTGGCCAAAGGAACCACCACCTGCCAAAAAACTTTCCATTCGGAAGCGCCCAATGTTCTGGCCGCACTTATTATATTCGTATCAATCTGTTCAAAAGCCCCCATTGTTGTTTTATACATCAGGGGAAAAGCCACGACAATCGCGGCAATCACCGCTGCATACCATGAAAAAATGATATTAACTCCAAAGAGACTTGAAAATTGACCTATGGGTCCTCTTTTTCCAATCAATAAGAGAATTCCAAAGCCTGCTACCGTTGGCGGCAGAACAAGCGGTAGGGTAAGGATACTATCAATGACGCCCTTCCATTTTCCGTTATAATTTGACATCGGCCAGGCAATCGCCAGTCCCAGAAAAAAAATGATAATCGTCGCTATTACCGTGACTTTTATTGAAATCCATGCTGGTGAAAAATCAAAACTGATAGTAATCCCTCCCTTCTGTTATTTATAGAGTCGTAAATCCATATTTCACAAATACTTGTTTTGCTGCATCACTGCTTAAATAATCGACAAAAGATTTTGCTGCATCTGCATTTTTGCTTGCCTTTATAACCGCTGCGGGGTAAACAATGGCTTTATGAGAAGCTGCTGCTGCTGTTGCAATTACTTTTACTCCCGTCGATGCTTTTGCATCTGTTGAATAGACCACGCCGGCATCGACATTTCCTGTTTGAACCCAATTCAAAACTTCTTTAACATCTTTTCCGTAAACAATTTTATCCGATATTTGATCCATTACATTATAATACGTAAAGGCATCAACGGCATATTGTCCGGCTGGCACGGTTGTTGGTTCGCCAAGACCGATTGATGTGATAGAAGGATCAGTAACTTGAGCAAAATCAGTAATCGTTGTTGTTGAATCTTTCGGTACAACCAGAACTAATTCATTGCCGAGTAAATTTTTAATCGTGGTTTCATCTAATAAACCGGCATCTTTAACCGTGGTCATATCTTTTATTGCAGCTGACATGAATACATCAACATCAGCACCCTGAACGATTTGTGTGGCAAGTGTACCTGATCCGCCAAAATTAACAGCTAACGTTACATTTGGTTGTTCTTTCTGGTACAATGTCTGAATTTCTCCCATTGCATCAGTTAAACTTGCTGCAGCTGAGATCGTCAACGTAACCGGGGCTGCACTGGTTGTTGTCGACTTCGTTGCCGTTTGACAACCGGTCATAGCAAAAACAATCGACAGTAACGCTACAAGTAAAAATCCTTTTTTTAACATTTTCATTTCTTTTCTCCTTTTGTTATGTTTTATTGTGTTATAATATGTTAAGTATATATCAATATTGTGGTTAAATCAAACAAATTATGATTTTACTATGATAATATTCTTATATTGAAATTCAACATTTTAATATTAAATTCTTTTATATTTATCAAATATTGGTTATAATAAAATTAAGAAACTATAAAGAAGGTGATAGCATGATTGAAGAACTTTTATACACTCCAGAGGAAATTAGCAAGAAGCTCAGAATAACCAAAAACACTGTTTATGAAATGATTAAACGGGGGGATCTTGATGCCCACCATCTTGGCAAGCATCTCCGGATTTCTGAAGCTCAATTTGAAGCCTATTTATCAAAATCAAAAGGTTCTGAAAACAATTATCAGGGAACTGTTTTTTCTGACAATAATGATGCCTACGTAAAAATTGATGATGTAACTATCCATGTTCATACTGATTTAATGGGCGATGTTAAGCTATACATTCGTCCGGAAGATATTATTTTAAGTCTGGAATCATTCACAAGCAGTGCCAGAAATATCTATAAAGGAACGGTTGTTGACTTAATAAAAGATGAGAATAGTGTGAAAGTTGTTCTAGATATCGGCATTCCTCTGACCGCCCTGATTACTAAAACATCCTTGGAAAAAATGGATATTCATAAAGGCACTGAAGTCTATGCTGTTTTTAAAACAATGTCCGTCAATGTTTATAAATAGCTAAAAGAAATGTGTTTTCGCATTTCTTTTAGCTATTTCCCAGGCATTGATAAATAAGTATTTGTAATGTTATCATAAGGCATAATAAAAGCCACAGATTTAAATAAAAATCCGCGGCTTAATATTTTTTTAATCAACCATGACCATAACTGACGTGGCTTTAATCACTGCGGTCGCATTACCGCCAACAGCTAATCCAAGATCTTTGACAGCCGCCATAGAAATCGTTGCTGAAATAATATTGCCATTTCCAACATCAATTTTTACGATGCCATTCACCGTTCCTTCTTCGATACCGACTACTTTTCCTTTTAACTGGTTTCTTGCACTTAATTTCATTTCTTCCTCCTTTAGGAATTAGTATTATTTTTATTATTTACCCTTTAAAATTTAAATAACACTTTTCAAACATTATTTAAGCCAAATAAATAATTGTTTAGTTTTGTCTTGTTTTGTTTTTTTAATAGCTGTTTCGTATATAATTTCATACTATAAATACATTAACAATAAACTTAAATCAATGAAGGATCATATTCAATATTAAATATTTTTTTGTTTCATTCCATTGTATATTTTCTCAGCTGTAATCGGCAATTCTCTCACCTTTACCCGAACCCCATTAAATACCGCATTGGCAATGGCAGGTGCTGGTGTATTTATGACAACTTCTCCAATTGACTTGGCTCCAAAAGGTCCTGTCGGTTCATAGCTGCTTTCAAAGCCAACCCGAATCCTGCCTACATCCAGTCTGGTTGGAATTTTATACTGCATCAATGAATTACTGAAATTCCTTCCGCTTTCTCCATAAGTAATATCCTCGTAAAGAGCCATTCCAATCCCCTGAGCAATTCCGCCTTCTGTCTGAAGGCGAACAAGATTGGTATTAATCACCGTACCACAATCTACAACCGCCACATAATCAATCAAATCAATTTTTCCCGTTTCTTTATCAATCTCAACTTCTGCCATACCTACCACAAAAGGCGGTGGTGATACTGGTGAACAAAATAACTCTGTTGCCGATAATTCCTTGTCCGATCCAACTGCAACTGTAAGATCTTTTAAATTGATTGACTCCTTTGCATCGACCTGATATACCCTGGCGCCATCAAATTCGACATCCTCAATAGCGCATCCCAGTTGCCGAGCCCCTTTGTCCCGAATCTTTTCCACCAGTGTTTCACAGGTATTAACGACTGCATTCCCGGTTACATAGGTTGTGCTTGAAGCATACGAGCCTGAGTCATATGGCGAAACATCGGTATCAACGCCACTTACCGTAATATCATCTACCGAACAGTGCAGACACTCCGCCGCTATTTGAGCCAGTATCGTATCACAGCCAGTTCCCATATCCGTCGCTCCGATTTTCATATCATAAAGACCCGCTGCATTTACCTTAATTAGAACCCCCGCCGTATCAACATTGGCAATACCGGAACCCTGCATCGCCATGGAAACCCCGACACTCCGAACCTTGCCGTTTTTTAAATTGATACGTGGATATTTTTCATCCCAGCCAATCATTTCCTTTGCCTTTGCCATACAGCGATCCAATGCGCAGCTGTTTAATGTTTCGCCGTAATAGGCTGGCATCACAGCGCCTTCCCTGACCATATTAATTTCTCTGATTTGTACCGGATCCATTCCCATTTTTTCAGCCAATTCGTTGACCGCGGATTCCAACGCAAAGATCCCCTGAGTCGCTCCGTAACCCCGATAGGCGCCGGCCGACATCACATTGGTATAGACAACGTCATATCTGAAGTGGTAGGCTTCGACTTTCCCATAAAGCGGAAGGGATTTATGCCCGGATAAACCTACCGTCGTGGGTCCATGCTCTCCGTAGGCACCGGTATTTGAAAGGGTAATCATGTCGATTCCTTTGATGATACCATTCTTATCCGCCCCGATCCTTACCTTGATTTCGTTCTCGTGTCTCGGTGAAGAGGCAATGAAACTCTCTCTCCTCGTATAGACAATCAGAGCCGGTTTGCCTGTCTTCACCGTCACGATAGCCGGATACACCTCCGTTACCGCTGTCTGTTTAGCTCCAAAACCTCCTCCGATTCTCGGCTTTATCACCCGAATCCGGGATTCCGGCAGTTCAAGGGCATTGGACAGGATTCTTTTCACATGAAAAGGAATCTGCGTAGATGTCACACAAGTGAGCTTCCCGGTCTCGTCCAGATAGGTAAAGGTCCGAGAAGTTTCCATCGTCACCTGCTGATTAGCCTTCGTATGATAAGTTTGTTCAATGATCCAGTCGCAACCGCCGATAATTTCATCAACGTCGCCATGCTTTTCTTCCCCACTGGCACAAAGGTTTCTTTTGTTGTCAGCTCCCACATTGCACAGACTTCTCCAGTTCTGTTCCGGATGAATAAGCACTTCGTTATCTTTCGCACATCTGAAATCCAGAATTGGCTCTAAAATATCATATTTTACTTTTATCCGCCTAAGTGCTTTATCAACAGTCTTCTCGTTATCCCCTGCCACGATTGCCACCGCATCTCCGATAAAACGCACTTTTTCATCCAAAATGAGCCGATCGTAAGGGCTCGGTTCAGGAAATGTCTGACCTGCCAGCGTAAAGCGTTTATCCGGTACATCTTTGTAGGTTAGAACACATTCAATTCCGGAAAGCTTCATTGCTGATTCGGTCTTTATTTCTTTAATTAGCGCATGGGCATAAGGACTTCTTAGAATTTTTACAACGAGACAATCCTTTGGCGCGATATCCTGTGTGTAAACAGGCTGGCCGGTTACCAATGACATGGCATCCTTCTTTCTGACCGGCTGATTAACTGATCTCATTTTTTTGTGCTCCCTTCTGATTGAGATAGCGTTTAATTGCGCGAAGCTGTCCCATATATCCGCTACAGCGACACAAATTACCGCTTAAATACTCGCTGATTTCTCTATCGGAAGGGTTTTTAAGCTCTTTTACCATCGTAAGAACACTGATCACCAGCCCAGGACTGCAAAACCCGCATTGTTCCGCGCCCTGATCTGCCAGAAATCCGCCAAACTCTTTGGCCTCTTCCTGAAGACCTTCCAGGGTAATCACATGTTTTCCATCGGCTCTTGCCACCAGTGTTGAACATGACAACACCAGCTTACTGTCCATTAATACCGTACACAAACCGCAATTTGAAGTCTCACAGCCGCGTTTAACGCTGTAACAGCCATGATCCCTGAGAAAATCCAATAAGATGGCATCGCCGTCTATTTCATCGGTTATTTTTTTATCATTAACCCATAACTTAATGATCATCTTTTAATACCTCTTTGACCCCTCTTTTGATATAGACATAAGCAAGATATTCCCGGTATTCTTTGCTTGCCCGCATATTGCTTCCATAACTGAACTGGCCTTTTGCCCAGTCTGCAAATTCTGCAATTTCTTCTTGTGAAGGATTTTGTTCCGATAAACATCCTGATTTTTGAATCAGCTTTGCTTTCATCGGTCTCGCCCCAACCGCGACAAATATATTGTTTTTTTTCTTTGCAACAGCCACTGCGATCAGTGGAAAATCCATTTTCGCATTGCGTTGTGATTGATAAGATACTTTTCTGCTGTCCTTTTTTATAAGGATGCGAACCAGAATATCATTATCATATTTCTTTTTCGCAAATTCTTTTAGCGATATAATTCCGCCTTTGAAAAGCTCCACATAACAGTCAAGAACCATCAAACAAGTCAGTACATCAGAGAAACCATATCGGCCATAAATACTCCCTCCAACCGTAGCACCATTGCGAAATTGCACCCCAACGATATGATAAACAGCTTCCTTCAGGGCTCCCTGGCATTCATTATTCAAGCCTTCATGAAGCTCTAAATCTCTGAGTGTACACATACTGCCTATTCTGAATTCATCATCCGTCTCTTCAATTTTATTTAAGCCCAACCCCGATAAATCAATGGCGTTTTGAATTTTCCGGTTACCCATTTTAAGCCACATGAATCCGCCAATCACGACATTTGTTCGTTTTTGATTAAGTTGATACGCTTCCGCCAAAGTTTTTACTTTAACAAAATTATTTATTGTTATCATGGCATCCTCCTAAACTATTATCCGAGAAAAGTCTTCTTTATGTGTTTACCCTATTTTATTATGCTTAATAAATTTTAAAAGAAATCATTTAAAAACCTCGTGGCTGATGTCTTATCTTCCATCAACCACGAGGTTTTCCGTTTCAAAACAGACTCGTTTTTTATTTATCATTATCGTTCAATTATTTTCATTCAAAAGTATCTTTTCAAATTCACTTGCCGTTATTGGTTTATAAAAATAGTACCCCTGAATTTCATCACAGCCATTATCTTTCAAAAAGATAAATTGTTCCTTTGTTTCCACCCCCTCTGCCAGCACCTTTAAGCCATTTTGATTGGCAAGTGTAATGATGGCTTTGGCAATATTTCCATTGTCTCTTTCAGGATAATTTTTTATAAACTCCCGATCAATTTTCAATTTGTCAAAATTAATTGTTTTCAGGTATTTTAATGAAGAATATCCCGTTCCGAAATCATCAATGGACACCTTCACACCCAACTCTTTTATTTTGTCCAATTTAGATTTTATGCTATCGATGTTTTTTACCAGAATACCTTCTGTTACTTCAACTTCTAATAATTCGGCCGGCAATTCATATTTTTTTAGCAATTGTTTTATCACTTCAATAAAATCAGCTTTTTTAAACTGAACCGGAGAAAGATTAACCGCAACCACCAGTCTTCGATTCGTTAATTCCAGCCATTTTTTATTCTGTTTAATCGCTTCTTCTAAAACCCAGTCACCGATGGGAATAATTAAATCAGTTTTTTCCGCTACTGGAATAAATTGCGCCGGCCCAACACTTCCCAGTTCATCATTGTTCCACCTCAGCAATGCTTCCATGCCAATAATTTTTTTGGTTCCTGCCACTACCTGAGGCTGGTAGTTTAAACTCAGTTCATTCTTTTTCAAGGCACTTCTTAAGTGGGTTTCAAGTTTCAGATTTTCTAAATAACTATGCGTAATTTCCTTTTCATAGTGAACAAAGGTATTGCCGCCTGTTTGAATGGCATAATTTTTGGCTATGTTTGCAAATTCAATCAATTTTTCCACATCAGCACTATGCTCTTGAAAGATCGAAATACCAATGGCGATATCTAAATATATTTTTTTATCTTCTATCTCAATCGATTCCTGTAGAAACAATGTTAGTTTATTGATAAAATGATCGAGTTTCAGTTTGTCCCGGCTGTTTACCCGAGCAATGACAAACTGCTCTCTGCCGATCTTTCCGACCAGATCCTCCTTACTTAAGAATGTTTTAATGCGGTTCGAGGCTTCTTTTATCATTCCAACTCCGCATTTCTTTCCCAAATTATCATTGAGAGTATTGAAGTTAGTAATTTCTATGATAATCAGGGCGAACTCATCAAATTTTTTAATGAGTTCTTTCATGTTTTCTTCAAATTTAAGTTGCGTTGGAAGTTCGGTGATTTCATCATAATTTTTAATTTTATTAATGGTTTCCTCGGTTATTTTGGTACTTGTAAGGTCCTCGAAAACCTCCAGATAATTAATTAATTCATGGCTTTTACTGTCAAACACTTTAGAAATGGTTATATAGCGAGGGTATGTTGTGCCGTCTTTTTTTTCATCGATAATTTCGCCCTCCCAGTTTTCATTCTCATTTACGGTATTTTGTATCGTCTCATATAGCAAAATCAACTTTTCGTTTCTTTTGAATTCACTCGTTTTTCTTCCTATTACGTCGATTTCCGAATACCCGGTTATCTTTGAAAACGATTCATTTACATAAACGATGCGTGCTTCCTCATCCATAATTATAATTCCTTCTTTGGAATTTTTGAATATACTATCTGTTAATTTTTCTCTTTCACTGGCTTCTTTTTTTTGCACTAAAAGCCAGGCGGCGATCAGGCTGATGACAAAAAAAACGAATGCCAATATGGTTGAACCCACAGCAATCATTCTATTATCTTCATTATTTAAGATTTCTAATCCATTCAAGGGAACATACTCAACTAATGTCCAATGAATATCATGATATGTGTTCAAAGGAAAAATTGATATAAAATAATAAAGATTTATTTTATCATCAAAATAACCCGATTCATTATTTTGAATTCTATCAAAAAGATCTGGCTGTTCTTGTCTAAATGAAACAGCTTCTTTATTATCGTACATAAATGCAAAATTTCTGTCGGCTTTATCGCTTAATAAATAATAACCATCCTCATTCAACAAAATTGTTTTCATGCCGATGGTATTGATCGAATCATTTTCTATTTTATTTAAAAAAACCTGTGCCCGATAGTCCAGTACCAATATCCCTTTTCTCTCATTATTTTCATTAAACAGCGGTATAACAAATCGAATAATCGGTTTTTTCGGTTCGTCGATTACATTATTATTAACGCTTAAATCTAAAGGGGATATATAATTCTCGTCTTGATTTAGCTTCATTCCTTCCTGAAAATAGTCTTGATCCCCTTTATACTGTAAGTCACTATCCTGCACTGCCTGGGAATTTTCATTTTCATAGTTCACT
The DNA here is from genome assembly GCF_008086595.1 of Acetobacterium paludosum. Taxonomy (GTDB): domain Bacteria; phylum Bacillota; class Clostridia; order Eubacteriales; family Eubacteriaceae; genus Acetobacterium; species Acetobacterium paludosum. The sequence continues at coordinate 229,280 of NZ_RXYA01000004.1, forward strand.
TTTATTTCTTCAAAACCATCGATATTAATAATTCGAATGGAATTATACGTTTTTTTATTGATTATCATATTTGAAAACATTCTTTTAATCTCATTGCTGTTTTCAACCATGCTATTGTCATGAATATAGTCTTTTAATTCACTTGAATTAGAAATAATATCTCCATCTGAACTGATTGCATTAAAAATTGATTCTGCATCAGTGCCCACAATTTCAGCATTATGCACTTGCTTGATATTTATAATGCTTTTTTCGTTATTAATATTCAAATTGATATAGGCAAAAGCCAAAACGATTATAATAATAACTATCGGCACAAAAATCATGACAAAATTTTTAAAGACCCGATATTTACGGTTGTTTTTTGTATTCATCATAATTATCGCCTCCCAATCATTAGCATCATTATACTAGAGGTTTTTCCACGATGCAATCGGTATCAAATGTAATTTTTTGATACGATCTATATTAAAATTCGTTCTTCTATTTGTGGTTTTGATTCCTAGTCAAATCGCTATTATTTTAAAAAAAACATCCATCAGGCAACTGATGAATGTCTCTTTTGATTATTAATATTTAGTTTTGATTGCACCCTGCAAGGCTAATTATTATAGTCTGTCACTTTATAGATTGACAGTTACTTCTTCATGCACTTCAGCAGTATCGATCTGGTTGATCTGACAAAAATGATCTAAAAAGTCTTTTGCCAATTGAGCTTCCGGTGAATTTTCTTTTAACTCAACCAAAGCACGCAAAATCCGAATTGCCTGATCATCATTCAAATAACGGAATAAACCTGATCCCCATTGAACCACATCTTTTTTATTAGGATTGGTGTAATAACTCCAAAATTTCATTTTCTGGGCTTCTTCAAGGGTCAGCTTAATTTTGTACTCAGATTGTGTTGACACATATCCGGGATTATCATCATCACCTTCAAAAATATCATCAATTAAAAATGCACCGAAAATAATCCGTTCTTCTTCTTTCGTTGAAGGAAGTCTGGTGGTAAGTAAAGCCAAGCTGTTGTACTGCACATTTTTTAGTTTCTTGGGCTTGCCCTTGTTTTCACCATATTGCACTTTTCCAGCCGACGCTTTCCAATTTTTCAGCATCTGGCTTTCGTAACAAAATGAGCATTCATCAACAGCCATTAAACCATCCAATTCTTCTCTGGTCATTTTTTCATTATGGTATTTCTGACAATTGCTTTCTTCATCACTGCACGAAACGAGATGTTTCTTTTCGATATTATATTGGATTACCGCATCACTGCAAACTCCATTATAACCAATTTGTGCCAGTGATTCTCCGCCATTGCAATAATTACATTTAAAAGCAAGATTACGTCGATCATTCGTTTTTTTCTTTACTTTCGATGTTTTTTTATGTAGTTTTGCATTAAATCTCTCTTGAATTTTTCTTGCTTCTTCTGTTTTTTCTATCAGTTCCCGTTCTTCTTTTTCTTTTAGTTCTTGTTCTTCCTTAATTTTTATGACCTTATTAACTTTTATGGAAATAACAGAATCCTGGAGATTTAAGAAATCTCTAAATGCCTCTGGATAGACAAATTTCTTTTCAAAAGTGTCAAATGAAACAGTAATATAACCATTGGTCAAATCCGTAATCGTACCATCACCAAAAATTTTATGTGAAACTGCTGCATTTAATAGTTCAGTCATATTTTCACTCCTTGCTATTTTTATTTTCTAAATCATCTTCTTAATCACCCGGTACAAATCAGTTAATAGAAGTATTTTGAGCAATCTTAAAGAGCTTCTTTATTAATAATTCTGATTGAGCGTTGACTTAAAGTGTTTATAATCTTAATTATACGCCAAAAAAGAATAAATTTCAAATAAACTTCTTTTCTTTTCTTTGATATTGGAGTATTATAGAAAGTTACAATTGTTTATCGAATTAAGCCGTGCAATCTTTATTAACCGCAAGACCTACGTTTTTCGTGTTTTTCTGTGGTTTACAGGCAATCCTGACTCATTGACTTCCTACACAAAAAAAAACACATGGCGGTATTAAAACCTGCATATGTTTCTTTGAAAAAATAGTAAACATTTAAGATTTGCACAAAATCATCCCTGCTCTCGGATCTTATCACTTTCTTTTTTTAAATTTTCAACAATTTTATAATCAGTCATATTTAATTGTCCTAATATAATAGATGGTTTGAATTTTCCATGGAAATCACTCCCCGAAGTTACAATTAAATTGTGTTTATTACAATACTCTACGTACTTTTTTGTTTCCTCTTCAGTATGCGTTGTATAGTAAGCTTCTACCCCTGAAATTCCCTGTTTTACCAAATCATCAATAAATTCGGTATTATTAAAATCCACTTCCATTTGCTTGTATCCGGGATGCGCCAAAATCGCAACTCCGCCGCTCTGATGAACAGCATCAATAAACTCTTTGGTTTCTGGTATATAATTAGGCGAAAAGAATGGTTTTCCACAAACTAATAATTGGCTGACAAATTCAAGCACCGGATTTTCACATTTTTCTTTATACTCAATCACAAAAGGGTTTCTACTATTTCGGTCATCTTTAAAAATCGCGTATGACACAGCAGATGGCAAAGGCGGATTATCTTTGCAAAATTCATAAGCATTTTTTTCGTCAATATAGAATCCATGCTCTTCCAATAATTCAATTTGAGCTTTCAACCACCTTTTCCGGTCTCCTTGAACTTTGCCGATAATTTTTGACACGGCAGAATTGTCCAGCTCTATATAGTACGCCAGCATATGTACCGGTTTATCTTTATTTCTACAAAAAACCTCTGTTCCAGAAATTACTTCCACACCCAGCCGTTTTCCCCAGAACATTGCATTTTTCACTTCTCCGATTGAATCGTGATCCGTAATTGCCAACGTCGTAACATTTTCTTTGACTGCAAGCCTGATTATTTCTTCTCCAGACAGCTCTCCGTCACCACTTGCCCGTGAATGAACATGCAGATCTAACTTTCCCATAATTCCCTCCTCTTTCGATTTTTTCTTTATTATCCAGAATGGCACTTCTCAAAATTTATTTATTATTATTTTAAACATATTATTGTTTTAATATCATGTCAATACTGAAATTTTTTTCATTGGATATAAAATAAGAATACCTTCAATTCATTCTTATGGTATTTCTTACAGAAACAACTTATTATTTTATAGATGTCTCTCAATAAAAATAAATTCTCTTTTTAAAAATAAAATTAATTTTGGAAAGCCTTGACATATACCGATATGATATAATAGATATAGTTAAGAAATAAATGTTAGGAGGTTTTAAAAATGGCCTTAAGATACTCTAGTAAAGTGATTGATGGGAAACTGAATATACGACATGATTATATTCAAACTGAAGGTGGAGATTTTCAAAAGCTGACCAAAAATTGGGTGATAAAAGCTTATGAAAAAGCTCAAGAATTAAACGATACTGAGTCAATGGAAAAACTGAAGAATTTGGAACTCGACGTTTGGATTCCTGGGGAAAATCATCAACCGGGAAAACACGTAAACTGGAGTTTGAAAGAAGAACTGTAAAATAGCAAACTTCATCAATCCGTAACTCAACCATGACGCCTGGTTGAAATAACTCGAAAGGAGCTAAAATAATGACTAAAGAAGAATTAATAACTATATTCAATACTGTTCAAAAAAAATTTGAAGATGAAATCAATGAAGACTATTTTCTTCAGCGACTAAAGCCTTATACAGATAGTGACGGATTTATTGAATACCATAAATTGGCAATGTTTGCCTACAATGAATCTTTGGCATCTTCAAAAGGTTTTCTCTTTGAAGTTCTGTCCGAAGTATTGGTCGATAAAGAATAAAACAGTGCCGCGATATTTTTAAATTTTGCATCCATTATATGCACTCTTTGTCGGCTAATAAACTAATTTCTGAATATTCTTACGGTACTTCTTTTCATCTATAACACCTCAATTCGACTTAATAATAAAATGCTTAAAAAAAAGCGGCGAACCCTTCACTGGCTCGCCGCCTTTTCACATTAGGAATGAAAAGAAAAAGAGATTTTTTTGTTGTGTACTGGTTGTGTACATCTACTATGATAATCATTGAAACTTTATGAAACCTTTTAATTATGTTAACAGTGGGTTAATTAAGGAACTGCTAAGATTGCCCAAAAGCGCTCTGCTACTAATCTAGATAGGTGTATATCATCACTTTCACCTGTATGTATTTACCTGAATATCAGCAATAATTCAACATCAGTATTGGGTTATGCAATTTTCTACGAGAAAGCGTCTCAAGTCAATTTTTTCTTCAAAATGAACATCACCATCACCGTCATTCTTGCCTCAGGCCTCTACGCAGTGATCTGGTTCTTGTCGGATCAGAGAGCCCGGGCGATGGCAAACCACAATAAATATGGCCGTGATGGTCAAACATTCAAATAATAATAATATCATGAAAACCTTTTTCATTAACTGTAACTACATATTAAATAGTATAGCAGTCTTATTTTATCAGCAGATCTAAAATACCCCTGTTAATCTCATTTGCAGACAGAGGTTTATAGTAATAATATCCCTGGATTTCATCACAGCCCTCATCCTTCAGAAAGGCAAGCTGGACTTCTGTCTCAACGCCTTCTGCAATAATTTTAAGTCCCAGTCTTTTGGCCAGATAAATCATTACTGCAATAACGGCTTCATCTTTAGAATTCACAGCGATTTCCTGAATAAACTTCATATCAATCTTAATTCGATCCACAGGCAAATCTTTTAACCGGCTCAGGGATGAAAACTCGGTTCCGAAATCATCGATGCTGATGGATACCCCCAGGTCTTTTAAGGCATGGAGAGATTTAATCACATATTTGGATTCTTTCATGACAATGCCTTCCGTGATTTCCAGTTCCAGATATCGGGGTGTCAGTCCGGTTTTTTCCAGAGCTGACTTAACGATGCTGTCAAGATAACCGCTTTGAAATTGTTTCACTGACAGATTAACCGCCATTTGCACCGGTTTGAACCCTCGATCCTGCCATTCTTTATTCTGGGCACAAGCGGTCAAAAGTACCCATTCTCCGATGCGGTTAATCAGTCCGCTTTCTTCAGCAATGGGGATGAACACTGCCGGGGAAATGATTCCAAATTCCGGGTGCTTCCACCGGATCAGGGCTTCAAAACCAATAATCTCCTGGCTGGAGACACGGACCTGGGGTTGATATTGAAGAAACAACTCGTTTCTTTCCAGAGCCTGATGCAGAGCGTTTGAAAGCAGCATTCGCTTCTGAACATCTTCTTTCATATCCTCTGAACAGAAAATAGCCTGATTTTTTCCATTTTTCTTGGCATCATACATGGCCAGATCTGCATTTTTAATGAGCTCCTGCACCGTTTCTCCATCTTCCGGATAAACCGCTATCCCGGCACTGGCAGTGATATAAAAATCCTGCTCTTCCATGGTAACCGGTTGATGAAAAACTTCCATCATTATATTGGCCACATCCACCAGATCTTTCCGCTGGGATATCCGGGGAACCATGATCAGAAATTCATCTCCGCCAAACCGAGCTACTGTGTCGCATTTTCGTTTACAGACTGACAGACGATTTCCGATTTTGTTCAACAAATGATCCCCCCAATCATGACCCAGTGAATCATTGATTTCCTTAAATCCGTCAATATCAATAAAGACTACCCCCAGCGATTCCTCACTCCGTTTTGCCATGAGAATTGCCTGTTCCAGAAGCTTAACAAACAGAACACGATTGGGTAAATCAGTGAGGGGATCGTAATAAGCCAGCATCGACATTTTCTTCTCCGTTTCCACCTTAAATATTGCACTTGCCAGAATGTTGGCCAGTACTCTCAATGATTCAGAGTCATTGATATTCCAGTTCTTTTTCTGGCTGATCTGGTCAAATCTAAGAAATCCGATGACTCGGTCCTTACTCTGGATAGGAATACAAATCATAGCCTCCATGTTTTGTTTCCGAAATATTTCCTTTGCTGATGGCGGTAATGTATCCTTACTTCCTACATAAACGATGTTATTACTGATCAGCTGTTTTGTACTCCATGGAACAGTTGAAGTCTCATAGCTTTTTTCTTTGCCAACTATTGACCAACTCGGTTGACTGATGTCTCCCAGCCACTCATGGGTGTATCGTACGATTTTAAAATCACTTGTATACATACCCACAAAGGCGCGATCAGCTTTGATACATATTCCACTTCGCTTTAATAGATCGTCAACATATTTATTAAAATCTAAAGCAGTCACTAACAAAAACTTTGTTGATACTCCCGAAACTATTTTTTGAAATTCTTCCTGACTTTTGGTTTCTTCGAGTCGACTATCATAGATTTTAGTAACAAATAATGTTAAAATAATTCCGATAAAGTAACATACCAACCTCAGGATCTGAAAGTCCATTCCTATCTGAACCTTAAAAACAGGAATGCTTATCCAGTAAACAATCCCCATTAACAGACTTGTCACCGAAATACCAACAAATATTTTTTTACTATTTAAAACAATCGTTAATAAAATAATGAATATGGGTGCCGTCCAACTGATATTACTGTACCGACTATTGATATAAGTGAGCATCATACATGGTAATAAAATCATCATCAAAACTGCCAGTAGGGTGTCCTGAGTTGATAAAGACTTAACCAAATACGGGATTAAATAAATACCAGCTGATATCATTACCATTAGAAAGCTTAAACTAATTCCGACTGTTTGTATCGTTGAATCGTTGATCTGAACTATAAAGTTAATAATACTGATTATTGCAATTAACATGCTGAAATGCTTAAAAAAATCAATTCGTGTTTGTACACTGAGAACGACCCCTTTATAATATTCATTCAAATTTTCTTTTGAATGCATTAATCCAAGTTTGTAAATGCTATAAAAAATAGTTCCTACTGGGATCGCACTTGCAATTGGTGCCAGAGAGGGAATTTGAAAAGGAAAGAAGCAATTTGCTATAGCATCCGTAAAGGACCCCAAAAGCAATGCTGCACTAAAGGAAACTAATAAATTCCGCGCCATTTTTTTATTTGTCAGACTCCTTGTATTTCGATACCAGCGGATGAGTAAACTACATGTTGCCAATGAAAAACTCAGGTAGTAGATATAAAAAAAGATATCCAGTCCATTATTGACCGTAGTTATTGTCCAGCCTACTACTTCCGAATGAATCCATTGAATTCGCAACATTTCTGTTGGCGTGCAAAAACCAAAGAAAATCACATTTAGAACTGCTGGCATATAAAGGACAAGTATCAGGAGCGGTTGTTTCTTTTTTTGACTCCAACTTGATTCGGTTAAAACAATGATAAAATGCAAAACCAGACTATAAGCCACACCCCAACCCAATACCGATATTTTACGAAAGAGCAATGCTTCTTCATAGAACCTGGCTGAATTGCTTGCCGCATATGCAAATCCCCACCAGGCTAAACTAAGACAAAGCAACGCAAACACATGATTGAGCCTCGTCTTCTTGTTTATGGCAAGCGTATGCGCCCCAACCATAAAATTGAAAACAAATGAGACATAAAGTAATACTGAAATCAAATTTTTTAGTATCATTTTTGCTCCTTTAAAGATGTAGATTCATCAGCAGAATTCTTTCTCATCAATTGGCATGCTATGTCTTGAAAATGTTTTTATAGATATTTATAATAGCTGATATCTTCAGATATCATATGTCCCATGATCACTTTACCAATTAGAAACTCAATAATTTCTGACATATGTTTACCTCGTGTTATCAGTAAATTTTTAGCTTCAATCGCTTCATTCACAATTGATTCATGGATATGTTTATGATTTCCCAAATCTGGATATTCAATTCTCGATAGTATCTTTTCCTCATTTGAAAAGTGTGATACTGTATGTTCCAATATTTGATCATATAAAATAATAAACTCTTTCTCATTATTACTCATAAAGTATTCTTCGATAAGTCTATTCATCAGAAGAATCAGTTCCCTATGTTCGCTGTTTATTTGGGGATTTCTAGATTCAAAAACATTGCTCCATTCAATCTTGATTGGTGACAGGTTCAAAAATGAAACAACGACTCTGTTCCTTCCGTCTCTTTTTGCTTTGTATAAAGCATCATCGGCATTTTTAATCCAGCACTCAATATTTTCATTTGTATTTTTTTCAGCAACACCAATACTTACGGTGATTTTTTTGACATTTTCAAACTCATGTGTTTCAATAATTTTTCTGACTTTTTCAGCAATGACTATCGCTGTATTTAAATCCGCATCGAATAGTACAACTAAAAATTCTTCGCCGCCCCATCTGATTACTTTGTCTTGTTGCCTGACACTATTGGAAATTACTTGTGCTAGTTCAACCAGCAATACATCTCCAATGTTATGGCCGAACGTATCATTCACATGCTTAAAATGATCAATATCAACCATTAATATAGATATCTTTCCCTTTTTCTGTTCAGTTTCAACTATTTTTGGAATCACTACCTTTTCAAAATAACATCTGTTGAACAATTTTGTTAATCTGTCGGTTGAGGCTTCAATTTCAAGACTCTTTACTTTCATCTTATCCGACTTAATCAGACTCATAATTCCAACTGTGAATAATGATGCTTCAATTGATGATGCTAGAAATAAAACATCTGGCAAAAAGTCACGCCAATCCCATACTCCAAAAATAGATAGTGTGAAAATCCCAGCACTAATTATAAACAGTAACAGCCCAATAACATAAAGCCTGGATAACTGTTTATAATACAGGTATGTAGAAATCGAAACAGACCCTCCCAATCCACAAATTAATACAACAAAAAGCAACACCACTGTTGTGAATGCCAACAATTTAAAAATCAAAATCAATGATAAGCATAAAACAATACTTATTAATAAAAACTGGTACCATCTGCTGAGTTTTGGTGTTACTTTCCTGATCTCGAAATAATGATAACTAAAGTATGTTGCCGTCATACTCGTGATAAAAACCCAAATATAGGCTAGACTTATGTCATTAAATCCAAGTGCTATTTTGGGAATTCCAGAAATTTGAAACAACGTATTCACCAGCGAAAATAAAAAAAGAAAATGCAATATATATTTTTTTTCCTTCACAATTACATACAGTATAAGGTTAATAATTGACAGGAAAAATATCACTCCAATATTTAATAAGCGAAATATCAGTTTTTGATTTTGCGACAGATAAAAACAGTTTTCTGTATCCAATCGTAAATTGAAATTTAAATTCGTGTTCAAATTTTCAAGTTTCATATAAATATATTGGTTTGCATCAAAACCATCTGGTAATTTTATGTATGAATAAATAAAATTTTGACTGTCCTTCAATTTCACCCACTTTCCATCAACACTGACATAAGCAGAATCAATATTTATAAAGGGATAATCTAAAAATATAATATTCTCATCATCATCACTTCGACTTAATTTTAATTTTATCCATGTATTCTCGTTTAGCGTTTGTATTTGATTTTTTTCATATGAAAAATCATTATCTGTCGTTTCGATAATCTGGTCTAAATCGACTTCTTTAGAATTTTTCGTATAATACATAATGTCATTTAATTTGGAACTGTTAAATTCGGCAATTGTTGATAAGTCTTTACTTTGAATATAACGAAAATAATTCAAGCTTTGAAACAAAAATACTGTTATAATCATGGTTACACTCAAGAATAAAATAAATTTATTGAAATTGATCGTTCGTTTCATCGCAGTAACACCGCCTTTTTAAATTCTGTTTCTTTATTACCCTTCCTCTCCATATCACCACAATATCTTGGGGTAAGGAACACTAATTCAAGTCATTCCGTTCTACATAAAAGTTTACAGTACATGTTCACTTAATAATCTGACTTTCACACATTCTTGTAAATATCACTTATCACAGCTAAGATTTTTCATAAAATGGTGTTTGTCTTTATTCAATCAAGATTGAAAATATTTCTTAATTTGGCTTAATATTATACTATTTTTCGTATTAAGTATTAATTTTTGTTCTAAATTGCCGATAAATAGTATCGAATTCATTTTTTTATAATAAATCAATGATTTAATTATATAAATATGGATAAATATATAAATATGATTGAATACAATCAAAAAAATAGAATTCCTCGGGTGAAACAATGATAACTATATTTATTTGTGATGATAATAATAAGGCTTTATTAGCTTATTCAAAAACAATTTTGCAAATAGCAAAAAAGCATCGTCTTATTATAAAAATATTTGAATTTATGAGCGGAGAAGAGCTTTTATTTAAAATGGAGGATTTGAAAATCGTACCGGATATTATCTATTTAGATATTATTATGTATTCAGTAAATGGAATAGAAACTGCAAATAAATTAAGAGAGCTCGATTGTTATGCCGAGATTATTTTTCTTACTGATAGTGAAGACTATGTCTTTGAATCATTTGATGTTAATCCAACACAATATCTTTTGAAAAATGATACTTCAAATGAAAAATTTGAACGGGTTTTCCTACAAACCGTCCAATTAATCCAGAGAAAATCCACTGGGAAATTTCTTGTTGAATCAAATACCGGCCTAATTGCCATACCAATTAAGAATATTCTTTATTTTGAAATTTTCAAAAGAAAAGTAACAGTTCATCATGACCGAGACAAAACCATCGACTATTATACAACAATGAAAAAGATCGAAAATCAGCTGATTGATAAACATTTTATTCGTGTGCATCGCTCATATGTAGTAAATCTTCAATACATCGCTAAATTTCGACCGAATGGTCTGACCCTGATTGATGATACATTCATTCCAATTGGGATTACCTATTCAGAAAAAATAAAAAAATCTTTTATGGAGTACATATATTACTCCTCATAATCAAATTCAAGAGGAGACTAAATGTTCTATGACAACTTATTCAATATCACTTATATTAGCAGTATTAGCAGCAAGTATCTTTATTTTTATATCGTTTTTTTATTTTCAGAAGCTTTTTCTAATAAATACACGTTTTTTTTTATTTATTAGTCTTTGTTCAATTTGTAATATCACTATTTTCGCAATTTTCACATATCTAAAGCTCTCTCAAGCCGGTACTTTAGTTCTCTTGATCTCTATTTTTATTTGGCTTAAGTTGCTTTACCGTATCAACACACTCACATCCCTTTTATGTGCAACCTTGATTATTTTATTGGTTTATATTTCTAAGGGAATTGGTTTGTTCGTTCTTTCCTTAATTTTTAATGTTTCAATATCAGCAGTTTTTGAAAATTCTATTTTGTTTAATGTATCCAGTATTATTTCTATATGTTTTGCTTTATTCCTTGCCTATTTTTCGACAATTTCATATGCAAAGCCAGATAAAGTCAAATTGTTTTTCAATAACAGACTGCAAGAGAAATTTGTGCTGTTACTTAGTTTTGCTTTGCTCATCTACTTAATGTTAGTACATGACGGTCAAAATTTACAACTACCTCAATTATGGTTTGAGATCCTATATATCGAGTCTTATTTTGGAAGCTTATTATTATTGTTTTTAATAACTAATAATGCACTGGAAGTTAGTTATCTAATTGAAAGTGATCTAAAAGCCTTTTTTCTCCAAAATCAACTTGAACGACAACTTCATCACTATCGATCTCACCAGAAATGTAATGAAAATTTCAAAATCTTTAGACATGACTATAACAATATAATGAATTCAATCAGACTGCTCTTAGATACTAATGAAATAGAACGTGCCAAGCTATTGTTCGATGATGTTCAAAATTTATTTCAAAATACCGTAAAAACAAACAAAGATTATTCAAACAATTTATTAGTTGATGCAATACTATTTGATACTGCTAATATTTGCGAATATAAATCCATCAATTTTTCCGCTAATGTATATTTGAGCAAATCTGTTCGACTTGAAGATTTAGATTTGGTACGTATTTTTTCCAACTTAATTGATAACGCTATTGACTCCACTTCAAAGATAAATAATCCCAGCAATCGATTTATTAATATCATGAGTAGCTCTTCCTCAAATAATTGGCTATTAATTGAATTTTTGAATTCATATGAAGGTGATTTGAAATCAAATAATAACAATCGATTACTTACAACAAAAGAAAATGTCAATTTACATGGTCTTGGTATCAATATTGTTACAAATATCATCGAAAAAAATGGAGGAATAATTGAAATTCTCTCTAAAGAAAGCGTTTTCTCAGTAAAAGTCCTTTTTCCGCTAGAATAAATCCATTTTAAAATGTGTAGATAGTGTAGATTTCTTCCCTCTCTATATGTACGATCTTGATATGGGAAATACTATCTTTTTACTTCCTTTTTTTCAATAAGAATTAAGTCAATCGGTTAATGTGAAACAGGTGCCTTTGGCGGATTTATTTTCCAGAAGCACCTGTCACAATCCCTTTCGTTGGATGGTGTGGGTTTATAATTGATTGCTTTTTTTAATTTACTAATACTTATCCAACTCCGTATTATCTAACAGGATTTTTAGTTCAGTAGCAGGAATGCTGTCATTTTTTTTCTTGATTTCATGAATGTTTTTCTGTATTGATCCATCTGTCTTTAGTTTAAAAGCGCCCACCATTTGTTTAAGTATTTCTGCCTGACCGGAAAGTTCTTCGCTGGCTGCGGCACTTTCTTCTGCAGTGGCGGAATTGGTTTGTACGACCTGGGAAACCTGTTCAATCCCTTGGTTAATTTGGGCGATTTCTGAGGCTTGATCATTAGACGCTCGTGCAATGTCCTCAACCAGACTGGTTACTTTTTCAATTTCATCAAGAATCGCTTTCAGACTTTCTGCAGTTTGATCAACAATTTTTGTTCCAACTTCTACTTTATCAATAGACCCTTCAATGAGGCCGGTTGTTTCTTTTGCGGCTTCAGCACTTCTGGCTGCCAGGCTTCGAACTTCCTCTGCAACCACAGCAAAGCCTTTTCCCTGTTGTCCAGCTCTTGCTGCTTCAACAGCGGCATTCAGGGCCAAAATATTGGTTTGGAAGGCAATATCGTCAATGACTTTTATAATCTTGGAAATGCTCTTTGATGAGTCATTAATTTCAAGCATGGCTGTCACCATTTCCTTCATTTGATCATTTCCAATAACCGCATTGGTTCGCACAGCAGTTGCCAGCTCACTCGTTTCATTAGCATGGACAGCATTTTGTTTCGTTTCTTGTGCGACTTCTTGAATCGAAGCGGTTAGTTCCTGAATGGAACTGGCCTGTTCGGTGGTACCCTGTGATAATGCCTGGCCCCCATCGGAAATTTGTGTCGCCCCAGCCTCCACCTGACCCGCAGCTTCATTGATATCACCCATGATAGTGCTTAAGGTTGCAGTAATACCATTAAGGGCATTTTTAATGGCCAAGAAGTCGCCAAGATACTCAGTTGTGATATGCTGATCCAGATTTCCCTGCCCCAGTTCTTCCAATGAGAAGGTAATTTCATCAACATAGCGTTTCAGGAATGCAACGGTTTGGTTCATATTGTCTTTGATGAGGGTATAATCCCCATTATAATTGCCAACCATTGCAGTGTTCAGGTTTCCCTGAGCAAGTTCTTTTAAAGTGGCTGAGGCTTCCTGGACTGGTGCTACCACTGCATCCAGGGTAGCATTGACCCCATCTACGATACGGGCGAAATCTCCTTGGTGTTTGCTGACATCCGCCCGAGTATTTAGGTTTCCATCAATTCCAGCTTGTGCCAATATGGTGGCGTCTTCAACTAGAGCATTTACTGCATCAATACAGATATTAAGGTTGTTTTTAATTGTGTTAAATTCCCCATTATAATTATCTGTAATCTTTGTCGGGATTTCACCTTTACTAATGTGAGCCACGTATTCTGCAGCAACATTTAATGGTCCGACCACTGCATCCAGAGTATTGTTCACACCATCCACGATTTTTGCAAAATCTCCGCCATGTTTACTTGCGTCAGCTCTGGTATTCAATCGGCCTTCAACCCCTGCTTTTTCCAACATTCCAGCATCGGCAACCAAAGCATTCACTGCATCGATGCAGGTATTGAGGTTATTTTTGATTGAATTAAAATCGCCGTTATAGGAATCGGTAATTTTTGCTGGAATATCACCTTTGCTGATACGTTCCATATATTCAGCAGCTACATTAAGTGGTCCTACTACAGCATCCAGTGTCTGGTTCACCCCCTGCACAATCTCTTTATATCCACCATTAAAGGCTTCAGCATTTCCTCGGGTATCCAATCGTCCTTCTATAGCTGCCTGGGACAGCATGGTAGCTTCAATAATAAGCGTCCGAATCGTTTCAATGGTTTTTTTCAGAGCAGGTGAGATTTCATCCTGAGCGTCCTTTATTTCTACATAAGCAGAAACATCCCCTTCAGAAATCTGGTTCATCGTACCAATGACCACATTTTGAAGATCATCTGCGAAATAGTCCATAGCCACAGCCATCAGACCGATTTCGTCCTTAGTGTCCATATTCAAACGCTCTCCCAGATGACCCTTGCTCATTTCCTGTAACATATGTGATGCTCTTATGAGCGGTTTGCTGATGACAGTACCAATAAAAATTTCTAATGCAATTGCCAAAAGCACACCCAGAAGAATAAATATAATCATTGTGGTTATCACATTATTAGCCAGAAGAGCATTTGCATCAGCTTTTGCTTTACCACCTTCTAATTTCATTGTCTGTAACTTATCAATAGCATTTTGTTCTGCGACAGCTGCTTTAACAGCAAGTCCATCAGCACTTGCTAACGCATTTGCTTCCTCATCCTGATTCTGTATTGCAAGAGCCATTATTGGATCAACTTGATATATATATTCTTTTTGCGAATCAACAAATTCTTGAGAAGCTGCTTTTTCTTCATCAGATTGGAGCGATTTTTTTAATTCCTCTGAAACTGTATCAATTTCTTTTCTCATTTCAGCAATTTTGTCTGCTTTTTCTTTTATCACTTGAGAATCATTGGAAAGAATCATCTCCCTTAAACTGATCCGCATTTGCATAAAATCAATTTCTATCTGACTTACTTGTTCAACTGGAACCATCATGTTTTCATAAAGTTCAAAATCTGATTGCTGTAATTTTTCAATACTGGTTACCCCAATAATTCCAACAATTACGATCACAAATGCAACTATACTAAATCCTACTAAAAGCTTTCTTCTGATTTTCATGTTATAAAACCATTTCATAAATAAAACCTCTTTTCTTTTATATTTAGTTTTGCTCAATCTGAACCTTTCTCTAATATTAAATAATTTATACACTAAATTCTAATTTTTGCTCTGAATTGCTTGAATTAGGTATCGAATTTATCATTCTGCCTTACAACAAAGTCATTTTTCATGCATTAGAGTAAAATAAAACTTTAATGCTCTTTTTTATTTGTGAATAAGTATTACTTAATAATATGCCTTATTAACGAATAAGTCATAAATTGAATACAAAAATTACTCAATTCATGACAAATTTTCCCAAAGTATTAAAAAACACTTATAATAAAAAGTAATGCTAATCGAGAAAAGGAGATCAATTTGTCAATTTATTTATCTAATATGGAAAGAACCATATTAGCAATTCTAAATAATGTTTTCATAAATTTACCAGTTGAAATACAAAAGCATAGTATTCTGGTCTCTCACTATTCAATGGAGCTATATCGCAAGGCTTTATTTCTTAATTATACAGATGGAATAGCACCTTTGAAAGCTGAAAGGATCCCATATATCGGATGGGCTACACTTTATCATGACATTGGGAAACTGACATCTTCTTATCAATTATCCAATAGAACATTTTCATTTTATAATGCAAACTTTTCTATTCATGATAACCACCAGATAAAAGGTTTCCATCTTCTTTTAGAAATTTTAATCAATCAAAATTTAGAGTTTGAAACAACGCCTCTTTTTATATTTTTAAAAGATGTGATACTAAATCATCACGAATGGTGGGATGGTTCAGGTCAACCACAAGCAAAAAAAAGGAATGAAATACCGTTAATCGCAAGAATATGTTCCATTGCTGATGTCTATGAATATATAAATAATATGCAAACGAATGATTTTAACATATCATGCAATAAATCTTGCGATATCATAGAAAATGAATCTGGCAAGCGTTTTGATCCAGCGCTGGTTGATATTTTTTTAGATTTTTCGATAAATCCTGATGCTTTGAATGCACTAACAAAAGAAGAGTAATTCATTTCTTAGTACATCTTACCAAGCATCTAAAATGATTTAATATTAACTGCGTATTGGCATAGACTAAAAAATAATTATTGCGTATTCTTTTCATATTGGTTGCGAATAATGACAGTTTTAGTTGACTAAACGTATTATAAGAAGGTTCACATTTATAAATTCGCATTTAAGGAGAGCTTTATGAGACAGTTAATTGATAAATTAGGTTTGAAAAAAACTACTTTAGCTGTCATGACAATTTCAATTATATTTTCCTTAGCAGTAACACTTATGATTTGGCTATTATTTTCTCTTTTAGGAATTAATCTAAACTTGTTCATTACTTTGCTAATGGGAATAATTGTACCATTATTTGCAGCCCCATTTATATTGATTCCGATCATTTACCTAATCATGCAAATCAACCAATTGGAGATGGAGATGCGTTTATTGGCCACCTATGATGAACTGACGGGATGCCTAAACCGTCGCGCATTTTTTGAGCAATCAGAATCTCTAATTAATCTAGGAGATAGAAATTCAATCGACTCATGTTTGATGATGATCGATATTGACAAATTCAAACTGATTAACGATCGCTATGGTCATTCCAGTGGCGACAAAGTCATAGCATCCTTAGGATCAATATTTATAGATGTTATGAGAAAAAGTGATATCGTTGGAAGAATTGGGGGCGAAGAATTTGCCTTATTTCTACATCAGACTTCAATTGAAGGTGCATCTAGATTCGCAGAACGATTACATGAATCTATTTCTCTTTCAGTCATAAAAGACAATGGTCATAGTATTAACTATACAATCAGTATTGGTTTAACACAACTGAGGTCTGGGACTTCGTTGGAAGATGCTTTGAAACAAGCTGACAAAGCACTTTATTGTGCGAAAAACAATGGTCGTAATCAGACAATATTTTACAATCAAAGTATGTAATTCAGATTGTAAATAGTGTTAGGATTTTTAGCGAATGACTGTTACCTTCATTATTGATTTTACCAGAAATCGATATACCGTTAGAGAATCAACCATGGGGTAATAACTACTTTTGACAACACTCTAATCCTTTTTAAAATGATAAAATTTTTTGGTTATAAAAAGGACGGTTCTATCGCACACTATGGCTGGCTCGATATAAGTCAAACATATTTGCTTCAGTGGGATAATCATTGATGAGAACAATATTATTATGATCAATGGACAAATGTGAAATGGTTGTAACTATGATGTGATAATGATCGAAACTTCCTTCTCTCAATACTTCCGGATAATCACCCACATCCACAGTCAAGTCGGAAACATCATTCTTAAAATAGTTCTCCATGTACCTTGCAATAAAATGAGCGTGATTGACACCAAAATCGCTGATAACCAGTAGGCGCATTGGCTTTCTGTTATGATTGATTTCGGGTAAAATGAGACTGCTCCAATATAACAAATCATAGATTCTGCCTGACATATCCATTTCAGTTTTTTTCGAGAAAATATTTAGATTTGTTTCAAACAATTGATATAGTGAAAAATTATATTGTTTAAGGGTCATTGAAAAATAGTAAATCCGATCAAATAAAGTTGAGTTACTAAAGGGTCTAAATTTTTGTGCCAAATACAAAGAACGTAACATGAATTCAAGTTTTTCATGCATTTCTTCATTGAGCAACAAACGCATGCCGTTAAATATACGTTGATAAAACAAACCTGTTTCATTCTCTACCAACCATTTTTCGTCTATGTTATCCCATCCGATGTATTGGCTCAGAATAAATCCAGAAATCGGTTGAATGCTATCTGACGTAATGTTAGGGAAAAACACCTTTAAGCGTCCCAATTCATCATCCTCAATTACAGTGTCGGCGTAGCTGCTGCTATTATTGTAACGCAAATCGCTAAAGCCCTGATTTTCCCTAACCAGCGAAACGAGGTAATACATACTATAGTAAACCACAAAGAGCTCATTGTTGAAAATAAAGCTTGTTTCTTCCGGCTCAAGGTTTTTCATTAGGGTTTGATGCAAGATTTTTTTTAATAAACTTAAATCCACATCGAGCTCTCGTTTTTTCAGGTTAAGTCCATGAAGTTCCAGCAAAAATCCGGAAAATAACTGTCTTAGATGCATTTCGCTGTTTCCAATCACATTGTACTGGTTATTGATGCGCTTAATTTCCATTCCAATGGTATTGAGATACTTGTTCAGATCCGGTAAGGTTCGAATAAGGGTTGACCGACTTACAAAAAGTCGGTCTTCATAAAATTCAATTCTTTTACCAGGGAAAAAGAAGATTTCTTCTAACCATTTCAATGCAATTGACTCATTAAAGATCTGCTTAAAAACATTACCGATCGTCGCAACATTCTGGTTGTGCAACTTAATTCCCCATTTTGTGGACACCTCTATGTTGAGTTCTGCTCCCCACCTTTTTTTGATTATTCCAACATCATTGCTGATGGTTCTTACCCCGGCATCAACTAATTCTGACAATTCTCCAATTGTTATCCAACCTTCCTGAGTAACAAAAACATCCAAAATATTTATGATCCGTTGAGAAGAACGTTCTAATAATTTACGCATGACAAACCTCCCTAAATATCAATGTTTGCGAATAATTCGAGTTTAGCTTAATACTATATTATTTTTTGTATTAAATATTCGATTATGTTCTGAATTGCCAATCTATAGTATCGAATTCATTTTTTATTAATTAACTAATCGAATTAGCCCGTATTATTCATAAAAATAATACGGGTTGACGATTTTTTTTTAATTTTTTGAGTATGTTTCAAACCGTAATTTAGAATCCTTAATTGCTTATCAAATATTGCATATGTCCCAGCAAAACAAGAACGGATTTTTTACTTCCTTACGTAGTAAAATAGCATAATTATATTCATGTTTGTTTGTTATTATTTATTTGTTCGTTTCAATTCTATTTTAAAAGAGAATTGCCTACGTTTGCTTAGTGGTAGCTGTGTCTGTCTAATTTACCTAAATTAATTTATAACAACATTTTTATATTACATCACGCTTTGTGTAAACGACCACAATCAAATGCGAAAGAAATCTAGACGCTCTCAAAAATTCTTATGTTCCATCCGTTTCTATAATACAGTTCTGTACAATGCGGTGAACATCGTACCAAACTGTTTAATATATGCAAAAAAATAACTTATTAAGCATAACTTAACAAGCTGGCAAAATATAAAATTTTTTTATACTGAAGTGAGGTAACTTATGAAAATTTACACAAATAAAATTATTGGATTATTATATTTCGTGGTTTTTTTGTTGGCGGCTTCAGCCGCATTAACCGCGTTAGCTGAAGGAGTAACTACTATTCCCAACGATCTCACTGGTCAAAGCCAGTATTTGGTCATCCATGAAGCAACTGGTGATTACACAAATACCGGAGGTAATTCTTCCATAACAGTGACGAAACCTGATGGAACTGCTGAAATCGCACCAACCGTAACGAATGGCAATCTTACCTATTCAAATATCCCGGCAGGTGACAAAATCGCAATTAATTACGCCTTTCATTTAGTGGATGGCGATGAGAGTAGTGGTAATGCCTATACTTATAGCGGTTCAAACTTTTTCACTGTTACCCTGCCGGAAGGCATTACTTTTATCGATCCTGGTACAGACAATAAAATCATGGCTAGCGATAATACCGATCCCAATAATCCTGTCGTGTGGCAGATGGGAACCTGGTCCATATCAGGTAATATCGTAAGAGTGGATTTTGACGAAACCGTCGCTAACCACAACAATATGTGGTTAGCAATACGCATTGATGGAACCTTTGATGCCCTTTCTGATGGTGACACTGGTACAACCAGTATGAACCTGGGTGATCAGACCATTACCTTTACAAGAGAACAACCGTCGACAGCAACCTTCACTCTGGAAAAATCCGGTGTTTATGATGCTGCTACCAACCAAATCACCTGGACGGTTACAGCCGGTCCTGACACAATTGATTTAAGCGGCTATACCTTGTTGGACACTTTCAGTAACAATCAGACCTATGTGTCCAATTCTTTTACAGCTGGAAACATAGGAAACCAGGGTCATGGAAACAATGGAAACAGTGGAAGCAACAATGTGAATGACAATGCTTTGATCATTGATTCTACTGCTCCCTCAATAAGCTATACTTTCCCCAATAGTACCACCGGCACCCAGACCATTACCTATAAAACGTCGCCAACCTCCTTTGCCAATGAAGATGGAACTGATGATGGCAATGAATCTTCAACCTTTACGAATACTGCCAATCTAACAAAAGATGGAAACAAGGTAACTGAACCAGCCCATGCAGCGGTGGAGGTTAACTGGATTGATAAATCAGCTGACAATTCGGCACCGTATGGTGCTACGGATGGTACTATCAGAAAGTGGACGGTCACGGTTACTGTTCCCGAAAATGGCACCATAACCGGAGCTCAAATTGTCGATACGCTTCCGGATGGGTTAACATTGTTTGCTGACGACACTACCTATCCAGTTCAAATTCAATTCAATGACGATACTGTTGCCACTGTATCGCAAGGCACAGACCCCGGAACCTATACATACAGTGACAGCAACAGGAAACTCACTTATCGGTTCCCGACTGAGCAACTAAACGGAACCGCAACCCTGACCTACTACACCAGGCTCCCTGTCCGCGATGGATACCTAAACAGTAATGATCCCATTCTCTTTACCAACAATGCCCAGTTGATCTGGAACGAGAATCCCAATAAGTCGACGCCTCCATCAGATAAGGCCGCCGTTGGTGCCGGTGTCGGCGGACTGATCTTTAAATATTCTGATGGCGAACCAACCTATGACCACACCAAAACCAACTTTATCCACTGGATAATTAGGGTCAATACAAATAATGTGACCATGCCTGCTGAAAGCTCTGTCACTGACACCATTCCTGTTGGACAGAAGCTGGTCATTGATGGCACTCATCCCTTCACCGTGAAAAAAGGTTATAGCCAGAATTTTCAAGCAACAAGTACTTTAAGCGGAAGCGGAAGCTCATCCGATACTGGTTTTACCTATACTTTAAGTGCTAATGAATTCACCGATACCTATACCATTGACTATTACACACAAATCACCGATCCCAATTCACTCTATCAAAACGCATTCGTAGCCTTTGAAAACAGCGTAGCGTTGAATCGAGGTGAAACTTCCACTGCAATAACCGGGAATAAAATCTTTGACAGCCAGCTTTTAGCAAAAACACCGCTTGGCGACTATAACTATGCAGACCACACTGCCAAATGGCAAATTGTGGTTAATCGCAATCAACTGCCGCTGACCAATACTTTATTAACAGACACCCTTCCTGAAGGTATGGAACTGCAGATTGATGACGCTCATCCCTTCCAGATTCTAAAATTGAGAGATACAACTCCAACTACTGGTATTCCAACAATCAGTTCGGACAAAAAAACATTTACCTATGACTTTGCTGGCATTAAAGATGCAGACGGAAAAATTGACACCCAGTACACCATTACCTTCTATACAAAGCTTTTGGACTCAGCATTAATTAGTCAATGGACAACTGCTAAGCCTTTCCAAAATAACGCCAAACTTGAAGCTAACGAAATATTAACTCCAGTGTCGGCTTCTGCCAATGTGATGATTAATAATCCTATTCTGACAAAGTCCCATTCCTACGATGTGAACAACCCTTCAAACCATATTGATTGGACAGCGGTTCTAAACAAAGCTGGTCTCGATCTGAAAGATGCGGTGGTCACCGATGTGCTCGACCCCGGTCTCCAGCTTGATACCAATTCGCTCAAGCTTTATGAGGCAACCATCAATTCAGATGGAACGGTGACGAAGTCTGACCAACTCGTTGACAGCCAAAGTTATACGGTTGACTGGCCAACAGCTGATAACAATAATACCCTTAAGGTTAATTTGCCAGCCGGTAAACATGCCTACTATTTAGATTTTACCACCAATATTCTAACCGATGATCTCAGCTTTGCGAACAAAATCACCTTGACTGGTGCTGCAAATAGTCCAACCGGGGACGCCACTGCTGGTAAAATTGTGATTACAGATCTATTCTCCAAAGGCGGCAGCAACAGCAACAAACTCACGGTCTATAAAGATGATGGCAACGGAAAAGCGGTGGCAGGTGCCACCTACCAGCTGTTGAATGTGAACCAACAGCCAATTATGAAGTCCGGTAACATCGTCACCACTGTCACCGATAAAGATGGTAACGCAGTTTTTGATCAATTACCATCCTGGGTATTTTATATAAAAGAAATTGCAGCTCCCGTTGGCTACCTGTTAAATCCCGACATCATTGGCGGCGGTGCTCCGCTAATTGGTCAAAAAACCGTGAAAACTTCGGACAAACTGGCCAATGTTCCCATTCCACCGGTTGTGGAGCCTCATGGTTCCATCGAACTATTGAAGACAGATACCAACGGAGCACCGCTTTCCGGTGCTGAATTCGGACTCTATGATGCCGCTGGCACCCTGGTTAAAACGGCTGTGTCCAATGATGAAGGGCTCGTTCATTTCGCTGAGGTTCCTTATGGCAGTTACACCATTAAAGAAGTAACAGCCCCTACTGGCTATACCCTTTCCGACGCCGCAGCAACGGCCAGTGTAACCGCAGATAATTTAAATGTAAAAGGGAATCCCTACACAGTGGTCAATACCCGTAGTACAAGTCCTATTTTGTCTGGCTCCATTGAACTGAAGAAAACTGATGTTAATTTCAATCCGCTTTTCGGTGCTGAATTCGGACTCTATGATGCCGCTGGCACCCTGGTTAAAACGGCTGTGTCCAATGATGAAGGACTGGTTCATTTCGCTGAGGTTCCTTATGGCAGTTACACCATTAAAGAAGTGACAGCCCCAAGCGGTTATATGCTTTCTGATACCGAATCGAAAGCTACCGTATCGGCTGAACGAACTGAGGTAAAGGCAAGCCCCTATACGATTGTTAATTACGACGATATAAATTCGCTTCAGCATGGGATTATCCAGGTCATCAAAGTTGATGCGCAGTCAAAAGTGCAACTACCTGGCGCAGTGTTCACATTGTACAATGAGTCCGGTGCTGTAGTACAAACTTCCACCTCTGACAGTTCGGGATTTGCTACTTTCGCTACTGTCACTCCTGGATCATATTCCATCAGGGAGACAACCCCCCCAGCAGGCTATCTCCTCAGCAATGAAGTGATCAGCCTATCGACTGAAGTGAACAAGACCTATGAATATACCTATGCAAATACAGCTGCAACGGTAATACCAGCTGGAAATTCCACCGGTAATGACAGTCCAAACGATAAGACCTCTGGTTCCAGTCAAACTGGCATTCAAAAAAATGCACTTCCCCAAACTGGCGGGTTTTGGGATGCGACAACACTGGGTTTGGTGGGTGCAGCCCTGGTTGTCTTGGGTATTGTGCTGAATTATCTCAACAGAAAGAAACAAAAAAATGAAAAAAAAGCATAACATAAAACCTTCTCAGATGGAGTCGTGCAAAAGCATGCCTCCATCTAATTTTAATAAACCCAAAGAGCCCCTTCGCTGGATCAAGAAATATTTTCCGCTCTTACTAATATCGGCAGGATTCCTGCTGATATTTTTTGTGTTCATGATTCGTTTATACACAGACTATCAGGAAAAGCTGCTGCTTGAGGCGTATAAAAATACTCTAAGCGATCTCTCGTCAATGGAAAATAGTGTTAACACCAATAATACTGCCCAAAAACAGAACGAACTTTCAGACTCAGGAATACCCGATGGCATCAAAATTATTGGACTTCTCACCATACCCAAAATTGATTTAGTTGTTCCCATTGGTGAAGGTGTCTCTGACCTTACCATGCAATACACGGTTGCTCATTTTGAAAACACGGCTTTGCCGGGACAAACTGGTAATTGTTCAATCGCTGGTCACCGGAATTACCTCTGGGGTGAACATTTTAACCGACTGGATGAACTGGAAGTCAATGATGCCATTATTCTGTCTTATAATCAAAAAACATATACCTATACGGTAACCGATAAACAGGTCGTCAATCCTGAAGACGTCTGGGTGCTTGATCAGACTTCAGATTCTCAGATTACTTTAATTACCTGTACCCCGATTCGCATTGCGACACATCGTTTAATCGTCAAAGGAACCTTGGCCCAGATTCAATAAATAAATTTTTTATTGAACCATAGTCCATTGGCGTCCCATCTGTTTAGAGAGAAAGAATGGATAGACAACCCCTTTTCGGACAAAAGTAGCGCGGACATCATACATTATAATCGACTGGCGAACAATAGTCCGATGAGATAAGAAAGCATCAACAACTAAATCTTCTATTATAATAAAAAGAGTATGTTTCCTCCGTTATCGTTGGGAACACCTTTTACTCTATTTTCGATCCCTCACAAACACAGATCAGCGAAATCTCTGGATTACTTGAAACTGATGCTTTCCGATTATGTCAATTGGTACAACAACATTCGGATTCATTCGTCACTTGGCTATTTAACACCTATGTCATTTCGGGAACTAGCCTACAAAAAAGTTGTCTAAAAAAGTGTTGACAATCCATGAACAGTAATTTGTTTGTTCATTAAGATTTTATAAGAAATGAGGGATAGAATGAAAACAAAATCTAAAATCGAAGTGTCAGTGGTTATGTTTTTTACATTTGCTATTGTTATTGTAGCCCCAATGGTATTTAAACATATTGGAAATGATATTTTAAAAATGAGTATTAAACCCTTGTTGTATATTTTGCTTGTAGGTACGCCGTTTATTGTGTGCAAGATAATGAAAAGTTCTATTGGCACATTAGGATTTAGAAAAGGTGAATTACTAAAACAGCTGTTGATAGGTGTAGAGATTTTCATGGTACTGGCATTTTTTCTTACTATTGCTGTTTTTATATTAGGGAATAATAAAGGCATGTTGTTGAGTACAAAAGAAAATAGAATTGGTATCATTGTATATTACATAATTTTTGATATGCTATTTGTTGGAATGGGTGAAGAAATGCTATTTAGGGGTTATTTTATGGAACGTTTTCATACTATGACTAATTCGGGGACATGGGCTGTAGCAATCTCTGCTCTTATGTTTGGTATTTGGCATTTTCCAAATGGACAAGACTTCTTACAAGTGATTTTGACAGCATTAATTGGAGTAATACTTGGATTAGCAAAGTTGAAAATTAAAAACTGTTCAACCCTATCATTGGGCATTGCTCATGGTCTTCATGATGTATACATATTAATATTGAGTTGTATTTTATTATAGATTTCAAGCATAATCTTTATTAATAATTAATCAGCAATCATTATAAAATGTGAATTAAGGGAAGCCAAGAATGGCTTCCCTTAAAAATTGTCACATTATGGACGGCGAGTTCTATTTACCGACAATACTTACTTTTACCTTTTTGATATTCTTCATTAAAAGTATTGTCATTGTATTCTTTTCTAAAATCTAAATACAGATTTTTCAGTAGCTTATTGCATTTGTTTTTTATCTCATCTATTACACGACCAATATCGCTATCACTAATGTGGAATGATATCATAAAAGTGCAGTCCCAAATTGAAAGATAAAGCGGTACATTGAAAGAAAAGACGTATGAATTATGAAAAAAGATTACATTCCTTGTTAACCCCTTCATCCTATTCACACAACAGGATGTTTTTTCTCGATAAACGTTATTGCTATATTTTCTTCCTTATTCAAACTCGATATATGAGTCACTTAATATGCTAATTGAATTATCTTATATTCGAAAACTCTATTTATAACCATACTGCGTATGGTCATCTTATTTTCCAAGTCCTTGTTTTCCTCTAAATTCATCTATCCTACTTCGCATACCCAGATATAACGCAAAAAATCACCATTTTTATTTTTCCCAATTTTACAATGATCTATGATTTTGAGATTTTCCTGTACGAGTTCATCACTTATATCTTCTGATGAAGCCAATACGATTTTTTTTGAAATTCTTATCGCATTCCTAATGATTTTTAATTGATTTTCATCATTTTTAAAGCTGAAATTACCATATGGAAGATCTACAATGGCAGCATCAAAACTATCATCTATATCCTGAATATCTCCAGTAATAACCTTTGCTTCATAGTTAAAATATCTCAAGTTTTTTCGTGCATTTTCAGCAGTTTTACTATTTATTTCACACCCTATAATATCATATCCTGCCCAAATACCTTCTAATAATACCGTCCCGACACCACAACATGGATCTATTAATCGTTTGGATGTATCGCCATTCCCCGCAATATTCACAAGAACTTTTGCAGTACTTAGACCGATAGAACTAGAATACGAATTCGGTTTCTTATTATGCTTTTTCCAATAAAGACTTCGCTCTGTTAATTTTCCAAAGTACCAGTTCCCCTTATAAAAAGTAATTCCAAATATAATTTTTGGTGAAGTATAACAAGCAAGCCCCCCAATAGCAAGACCTATTGCTTTGCAATACGCTCGTCTTTTCTTGAAGTGCGGGTCATCTATTCCCAATTCCATATATTTAACCATGAACTCTGATGCTACTATCTTAGCTTTCGTTGTCAACTCTATAAGTTCTAAAAACGTGGAAGCCTTGTATATAATTTCCAACCTGCTTTTTAAAAATGGACTTATGGAAGGATGAACTTTTCTATTTTCAAAAAAGACTTTTTCTTTCAAATCGAACTTAAAAAGAGCGCGCACCTCAATTTCACAACTTTCTTTTTCATAAATAGGATAATTCAAATTATAAATGAACCGTCCTGTTTTCATTTGCATCACCTCATGGTTTATTTGATGTTTCCGATTCCGTGTTTTGTCCACACTTCTACCTCTGGTATACTTCAATCCTACCGGTTATTTTGTTCCAACTAATTAGTCTAACAGATAATATCTGCCAGTTCTTCTTCATTGATATTATAGAAGGCCTTCTTAATATCACATTGTTCGATTGCTTTTTTAATGCTTTCTCTTTCGTAATTGCAGCCGATGAGAGCATGACAAAGAACTAAAATATCGATGCTGCCAAAGAAATCCCCATAAATATGGCAATCCGTAATTTTTCCTTTGTTTACATCCATCTTGAATTCCATTTTTCCACCATCAAACCGACCGGTTCGGATGATGTTGAATTTTGGTGATTCGCCATAATTCCAATTCCAGCTTTCGAATTTCTCTTTAGCGATAGTATGGATCCGTTCCAGATCGTCATCGTTAAGCCGGTATTCTTTCTTTGATCCCTGCATGATACTCTCCACCATCAACTGTCTGAAGGTATCCATATCGATAAGTTCTTTAAGATATTCGGAAATATTTGTTACCCGTTCCTTAGCGGATTTGATGCCCTTTGATATGATTTTATTATCATCCACTGTCAGACATTTGACCATCTGCTCAAAATCCGTATTGAACAAAAGTGATCCGTGATGGAGGGTATAACCGTTTAACAGGCACTGGGCATTGCCGGAGAACTTTTTGCCATGAATGACCAAATCATTCCGGCTGTTGAATTCGGTAGGCACATCCAGTTTTTCCAGTCCTGCTATCACCGGCCCGATGTATTTATTGAAGTCGATGGTTTCGGCTTGACCCCGGGTGATAAAACTGAACTGCCAACCACCCATATCGGTGTAAATGGTACCGCCTCCCGTGATGCGTCTCACCACCTTGACCCCATGGTTTCTGGCAAAAATCTCATTGATCTCTTCAATGGTATTCTGATATTTACCGATCATCAAGGTCGGTTCGGTTCGCCAGAAAATAAAAACTTGGTCCTCGTTCAGATTTTTTTCAGTCATCAGATAATATTCCAGAGCAAAATTAAAAAAGGGATCCGTGACATTGTTTTCAATATAAATCACAGTTGTTTCCTCCATTGGCTTCATTTCCTAATGCCTCTCTTCGATGAGAGTCACTTCTTAACGCTTCTTCCGCCCGGTAGGAGCTGCGAACCAGAGGGCTGCTGGCGATGTAGTAAAAGCCCTTTGCTTCTCCAATTTTTTTATAGGCCGCAAATTTCTCCGGGGTCACATATTCCTTAACCTCGAAGTGCTTTGAGGATGGCCGCAGATACTGACCAATGGTGAAGATATCACAGCCGGCTTCTAAACTATCGTCCATGACCTGATAAATCTGTTCATCCGTTTCACCCAGTCCGACCATGATCCCGGTTTTTGTTTTGATATGGGGTGCCCGCGTTTTTACATAATTGAGCACGTGCATTGACTGTTCGTAATTTGCTTCCGGCCGGACCTGAGGATACAGCGCCTTCACCGTTTCCACATTGTGGTTGATTACATCTGGATTGGCCTCAATAATAATGTCCAGATGGTCATTCACGCCCTTGAGATCGGGAATCAGCACCTCAATGGAAACCTCCGGGTTTAATTTTCGGACCGCCCGGATAGTATTGGCAAAGTGTCTGGCTCCGCCATCCTGTAGATCATCTCGGGTGACGCTGGTAATAACGACGTGTTTTAGCTCCAACTCTTTAACAGCCTCTGCCAGATGCATGGGCTCATTGGGATCAACTGGCTCCACCACGCCACTGGATACATTACAGAATCGGCAGTGCCGGGTGCAGATATTCCCCATGATCATAAAGGTGGCGGTTCGTTTCTTGTAGCATTCTCCCAAATTGGGGCAATTGGCCTCCTTGCAAACGGTATTGAGCTTCAGCCTGGTCATGATTCCATTAATTTCATCCACGGCTGCCTTGTTATAACTGACCTTTAACCATTCTGGTTTTTTTTTCATCTTAACCTCTCAATTAGTCACAGTTGATGACTGCGATGATATCATCAACCTTTATCTCGTCACCAGCTTCAAAATAAATCGCTTCCAAAACCCCAGATTCCAAGCTTTCGACCTCACTGACCACCTTTTCGGTTTCAATTTCGAAAAGCACCTCACCCTTTTCAACATTCTCACCGACTTCCTTATTCCAGGCCGCCAGTACCCCGGATTCCATTTTCTCACTCAGTTTTGGCATTTGAATATTTTTTTTCATTTTCTTCCCCTTAAAATGTCCCTATTTTTGATTTAATTATTGTGATAAGTCCGTTAAATTAGAAGGCTCATAAATTAAAATAAGCAGTCTGCGAAATCTTCTAAATCTTTTATTCCACTAAATAAATCTGTTAAAACAAAATAGTCATACCGATGCCCTGATAAAAGCGATTCGATTTTTTCAACAGGCAAAGTTATGCTTTTAAATTTACTTTCTTTTATCTTTCCTTTTTCAACGACAAGATACAAATCAAATTGATGGTCTTTGAAGTCACCCCGTTTTTTAAATATAAATGTCGGTGAAAAACCGTAAATCCAATTCCAAGTGACATATTTTGATTTCTCCAGTGCCCGAATTTTCTCGATATCTGCTGCTGAAAGCTTGACCTCATCAATCTCATTTGAGCATAACGAATTAAGAATTACCTCTTTAAAGCCCTCGAAATCCAAGTTTTTGTCAGCCAGATGATCGATGATGTTGGTGACACTGCTCCTGATGGATTTAACAGCTTTAGATTTAAATTCCCCATTGACAGGTTTGAGTTGCGTGCGTAATGCATCTAAATCAGCATCAAAAAGCAACGTGCCATGATGAAGCACTCGGTTCTTTTTAATCGATTGTGCATTTCCCGATATTTTTTTATCGCCTATGGCAATATCGCAAACATTACGTTTTTCAGCCGGTATCCCCATTTCGTTTAGAATCTTAATGATTGGGCTGAGAAATTCATCATACCCTGAAAAATTATCAGGATTATAATCTGTGATCAATGTAAAGTTCAAGTTTCCTTTGTCCTGAAAAACGGTTCCTCCACCAGAGTTTCGCCGCGCAACCGTCACTCCATTTTTTTGGATTTCTTTGCAGTTGACTTCTTCAAAAATATTCTGATGCTTTCCAATCACAACACAGGGATCATTCACCCATAAAAGCAGGAAATCATCATCCATCATGTTACTGAAAATATACTCTTCAACGGCAAGATTGTAATTAACATTATTATTTTTACTATTAACATACTTCATCGTTTAATGCCCTCTCTTTTATGAGTGCTAATGTTTTATCTTTTTCGGGACATTTTCAAAAATGCTTGACAATTTTTTTTGTAATTTTATAATCGTAACGAAACTTTATTAATTGATTTTCCATGAACATCATGAAGTGCTTCCATGATGGCTTCGGACAGTGTTGGGTGTGGGTGGATCACATCCCCTAGTACTTCTGCCGTTAACCCAAAGTGTACTGCCATGGTTAACTCTGCGAGAAGATCAGTCGCCTCAGGCCCAACAATAGAAGCTCCGATAACCACATCTTTTTCATCCACAATAATTTTAACCTGCCCTTGGATTTTACCGATGATTTGGGCTTTCCCCAGTGCTCTAAAATCAAAACTACCCGTTTTATAAGGAATTCCTCTTTTCTGTGCTTCTTTTTCTGTTAACCCTACCGCTGCAACCTGTGGGTCGGTATACACACATCTGGGGATTGCCTTATGAAGGCCAGTTTTAGCTTTCCCCATCATATTTTCTGCAGCAATGATCCCTTCTTTAGAAGCGACGTGTGCCAAAAATGGTGTGTTGATAAGATCACCCACGGCATAAATCCCTTTGACACTGGTTTCCAGATTACCATCAACTTCGATATGACCCTGCGGATCTATTTTAATTCCTACTTCTTCCAGGTTGAGTCCTTTTGAATAGCTACATCGTCCAATGGAAAGCAGTATCATTTCTGCTTCTAGAATTTCACCATTTTTCAATGTCACCACGACATTGGAGTCCTGAATATTTACGTCAGAAACGCCATTGGCTGTTAATATTTTTATTTTTTCCCGTTTAAACTGTCGCACAAGTTGTTTAGCCACATCCTCGTCCTCGGAACTCAAAATCTGGTCGGCCATTTCCACAATCGTTATCTTCGTCCCCATACGATTAAAAAATTGTCCCAGTTCACACCCGATAACGCCACCGCCAATAACAATCATGGATTTTGGCGGTGTTTTTAAAGCAAGTGCTTCGGTGCTGGTAATGACTCTTTTCCCATCATAATGAAACATTTCCGGACATATGGGAATTGAACCGGTCGCTAATAGAATTTTATCACTAACCAGTTTTTCAACACTGCCATCACCACGCTTCACTTCAACCGTTTTTGAATCGATCAATTTGCCAATACCGCGAACCAAATTAACACAGTTCGATTCGAAAAGAAATTTAATTCCCTTAACTAAACCGGATACCACTTTGTCTTTTCGTTCAATAATTTGCTTTAGATCTGCATAAGTATTATCATTGAAGACTCCAAACTTTTCTGCCTCCAATGACGTTGTCAAAACATCTGACGATGCAAGCAAAGCCTTTGTCGGAATACAACCAATATTAAGGCATGTTCCGCCAACCTCATTTTTCTCTACTATTTTCACATCTGCACCCAATTTAGCTGCCATAATGGCTGCCTCATAGCCACCCGGGCCAGCACCAATAACGGTAATTTTCATTTTTTCTCCCTTTTTATGAGCTAATTAATTTAAAAAGCCCTCAATAATTTTAGCTTCTGCTTCTCCCTCGGTTAGTCCCAGTGTCATAAGCTTAGTCATCCAATCTCCGGCAATTTTACCTATGGCAGGTTTACTTTAGATAAGAATAGAGGCAGCAATTCAAAAGAATTGCAGCCTCTATTCTTATCCTTATTTTACTAAAATTGCATCGAATATTTCACTGGTTTTATCAGCAACTTCTTTAACATATGCCAAGTGTTCTTCAGTAAGATTTCGGGTGGATAACGGTTTCCCCAGAGCCGCTTCCTGGCCAATAATCTCTGCAACATCAATACTGCCAGCAACGGCACTGCTGTATTTTTCAATGGCACGCTTGGCGCAACATTTAGAACACCCGTCCACTGCAATGGTGGGATATTTTTCTGCAAATTCACGTTCGCCGCCATCTCCGGCAATAAAGAGAGGTAAGCATAAGGTCGACACGATGCCAGGTCTTAATTCTTCCATCATTTTTCGTACCGCCAGGCGGGAAATGGTTCCACCCACACACTCTTCTCCGCTGCATGAAATCACGCCAATTCGTTTATCAGACATTGACCTTCACCCCTTCCATTACTTCCTTGACGTCTTTAACCAAAATATCAGCCAATTCTTCTGCATATTTCCATCCGTCTTCGGTGAGATAGGTTCCGGTACCATGTTCTTCTCCCCGATGGGCTTTCATAAAGTCTGGCACCTTATGGCTTTTAACAACGATACCACCGGTTTCTTCCACACTTTTTTTTGAACAGTATTTGGCACAACCATCCATGGTGATACAGGTTTCACCTTTAATCTTATCCACTATTTCATCATCCCCTGTAACCACATGTGCCAAACA
The DNA here is from genome assembly GCF_008086595.1 of Acetobacterium paludosum. Lineage (GTDB taxonomy): Bacteria > Bacillota > Clostridia > Eubacteriales > Eubacteriaceae > Acetobacterium > Acetobacterium paludosum. The sequence goes on from NZ_RXYA01000004.1 coordinate 261,902, forward strand.
AAATGTTTCCGTTTCGTTGGGACATTTCTCCTGAGTTACCATTAAAACGGACTCCCGTGCTAATAAACCAAATACTTTTCCAATACCACTGCAGGGAATTACTTTTATTTTAGACATTTGTTTCTGCTACCTTTCGTTTTAAAAATTCAAAATAGGCTTCAAAATCAAGCAGCAATTCTTTATCTTCTTCAAAATTACTCAGCCTAAGTTCAACCAGCCAACCCTTTTCATAGGGACTTTCATTGACCAGCTCAGGAGCATCCTGAAGCTTATCATTGACAGCAACCACCGTTCCCGAGACCGGTGAGATGATTTCAAAAACGGTCTTGCTGGATTCAATACTTCCCAACTCATCAAACTGCTCTATTTCCTGACCAATTTCCGGGGGATCCACATAAAGAATATCGGATAGATTCTGTTGTACATAATCGGTGACTCCGACTCTCGCAATATCACCTGAAATGGAAACCCAGCAATCATTTTCATTGAAAAAATAATTGTTTTTTGGTACTTTAAATATAAATTTACCATGGGAAAAGGATTCATACTCCACTGTTTCGGTTTCAATAAACTGTGAATCAGCCTGTTTTTCTTCTGAAATGCTCATTTTTTCCAGTAAAACTTGAACTAGAGCATCGGTTTCTTCATCATCCCGGATGTCCACCCCCAGTTTAATGTTTTGAGCCTTTGCCACTTCGCTTACATTGACTTTTTCTTTAATGGCAATTTCCAGGCTTCCAGCTAATTTACTGGCACATCGGGTGTTACAGCCATCAATAACACTTAATGACCCATCCTCTAAAACCTTGTCATAACGGGTTTTATTCTGGTTAAGCAGCACTGGACAGATGAGTTCAACCCCTTCAGATTCGGTGAGCTTTAATGCAACCCGGCGAGATATATCGCCAGCACATTTGTCTAAACCGTTACACGGCAAAACACATACTGTATTACTCATCGGAGGCCGCCTCTTTTTCCGCTTTGCGTATAGCCTTGATCATTTTCGTCGTTTCCGGCTTGTCTGGAAAGGTTATGGCATCCAATCCACAGGTCTTTCCACAGGCCCTGCAAAACACAACACAGTTATTTGGATTCTTAACCTTGAGTTTGGGTTTTTCATTTTCGTTGACTTCAAAAACCTGATGAGGACAAAACTCAACACAATCCATGCAATCATTGCATTTTGAAAAATCGATTCTGGGAGACCAATCAATGCGATCCCGTTCTACTCCCATAAAAGTTGATTCACTCATTGTTACACCTCATATCCCATTTCTTCTAATTTCTTTTCCACTTTTTCAAAAGCTTGCTCATTGGTCATATCCCGAATATCTAACATCACTGCATCCTTTTCGATATCAAGCCCTGCTTCTTTAAAAGCTTCCTTGAACATTTTTCGTTGCATATTAGGAGCGCAGGCTCCAATAATTACTTTTCTCTTCGATTTCAAGAAATCTGCCAGAAACCGATCCCCATCTTCCTCGCATAACTGAGGATGAATAAACGCGTATTCAACGGGTAACTCAATCCGAACCTGATTAATGAAATCCCAAATGTCCATGGCTTGAAACCCTGGACATTTTCCAGTACACACACACATAATAAAACCTGGTAATTCTTGACTCATTTTCTCACCTCTTAATTTAGCATATAACTATTTCCTTATGAATAACTTTATTATACGCCTATGATAAAATGCTGTCAAGAATAAAAAGAAGATTGCAATTTCATAAAAGCACCTCAATATATGTCTTCAAAGCATTTATACTTCTAATTTTCTCTCATAGAAGCCATGTTTTAACAAATTGTTTCATCGAATTCAAAATAGAGTTGCAGTACACAATTAAATAACTGCTGGATTCAGGTTTTCGCCATACAATTGAAGCATACTATGGATGTCATAAAATCTCTCATGCGTGTATTGGTGGTGCTACGGGAAATAATGGTTTCCAACTTTTCTGCCAGAATCGTCTCGAGGTTGTAAGCCCATATATCAATCCCGCGTTCTTCCAACATCAGCTTTAGTTGATAATGCACTTCTTTGGGAGTAATGATATCTCCTAATGAATTTATCTTTATATTCAGAAAGAGAAATTCGCTCCAGAAAGCGTTCCATCATATAATGACGCAGCAGCCTCTGAGCATCAGCTGCTTTCTATTTTGAAAGATTTCGGATCAAATCCTTCAATTGTTTTGATGTCTTAATCATAACAGTACCTCCAGATATTGTCTCAAGATTTTTTCAACACGAAACAGGGATGCATACTGCATCAGTGTTCGCAGATTTTTATCTTTACGCCCGACATATTGCTTTATTGCATCTTGAAAGGTTTGGATTTCAATTCCTTTTCGACTGCGGATCAAATCACAGATGGTTCTCTCCATATCATAAACCGGGACCATATGCCCAAAAGGCGTTTGTGCGGATGTGCAGCCCACCTGATGAAGCTCCGGCTTAACGGTATAAACCTGGATTCCATCGTCTTTTAAGCGGGTGGGATTATAACCAGTCTTGACCGTAATCGAATACGGTGCTGGCTCCCGAACCGTCAAATCGTGTAGAAATAAAGCGGTTTCATGGGAAAAGATAGCTTGCTTACTTCGAATATGGATCAGATAAAGCGAATCGGTCCATGTATCCGCTGAAGCATAGACGCCATGTGCCACCTGCTCCATTTTTTTCGCTTTGACATAATCATAAAAAACAGGTTTAGAAATTCCTTCGGCAATAACCTGCGAAGTTTGAACGATTCCGCCATGATCAGCAATCAATTTGTCCAGCTGTTCGTATCGTTTCATAATTTCACTTCCTTTTGCACTAATATTATAATCATTATTAGCATAAAAGTAAATACATTGTACTATTTTAAGTTCATGAATACATCCCCCACGACAAATAGTAAATTTTTTACTGTAACAATCCTTGTTGAACCAAATTAAAAAAATCACCATGCGATCGGTGATCATTTAAAAAATCATATTATTATGTACTGAAATGATGTCTGATTCATGATATTATTGACCATAAAGACTTTCAAATCAAATTTCCCCTGTAAATTCGTGCACCATGTAAATACATAAGCAGTACAAATGTACATGTGGCCCGCTGCAAAACTCGAAATATGCAAAAATAAATAAGCCACCTTTTATTCGACGTCTGTAAAGCTGATTCTTCCTTCAATCTTTGTTTACTTTAAGCAGATCAGCGAATAAACTCCTTACCTCTCAGCAATTCCACCTCGATTTTTTCGCCTGCCTTCTTTCTGCTTTCTCCTATCGGTGAGACGTACATTGCATTTGATGTAAGGCATGTGGGCATCGTTCCGGAGCGAAATGAGCGCGGCTCGGCCACATATCCGTCATCTCCCTTTTTGACCTCCATACGGCAAAGTATCGCCATCGTCGGACTTGAAGTAATGTCCTCGGTAAGTGTACATAACACGGACTCTTTCTGCGGTACGGGTATATGTAGTGCTTGGCAGACGATAGCAGCAAGACACCAGTCTGCACCGAAAAAGGCAGCAATTGTCGGTCCGGGCAGATTGATAACTGGCTTATCATTAATTATCCCAACAGCCAATGGCCTGCCGGGAGCCGCAGCCACATAATGATGCAGGAGCTGACCCTTGCGTTCAAGTAGCGAGACGTTAAAATCTTCGCTGCCCTTTGCAGACCCTCCATTGATCACGACAACGTCTGCCGCCAGGAGCGCGTCATCAAGAGTTTTTTCAAGAAGTTCGTTATCATCAAGTATTATGGGGAAAATGATCGGATCGGCCCCCAACGCACGCAGGGTTTCTCTTATCAGAAGACTGTTGGTATCAATGTTCTGGCCGCGTTTCGGTCTCATCTGCGGTGGTATCAGTTCAGTTCCAGTGGGAATAAAAGCAATTCGCGGCTTCTTCCGCACCGGAACCATACAGCATCCACCCATTGCGAGCGCCGCTATGTCGGATGGTCTTATTGGCATATTTGCTTCAATAATAAGATCACCCGATACTATAGTTGATCCTATTGCAACTATATTCGTCCTTTGAGCAACATTAACATCTTCACTGATAAACTTGACCAATCCATCAGATGTCAAATCCACTTCCTCGATCATAATAACAGCATCGTATTGGTCGTCAAAATCGTCCCCAGTATCCGCTCTCGCAAATTCTACACCTTCACGCCATATACTATAGTCGGGGATACCATTTTTGAAAAGCTCCGATTTTACAGCAATTCCATCGCATGCTGAGGTCCTGTGTACTGGAAGCGTATTGACTGAAAACAGCGCTCTCTCAGTAATTCGCCCAATTGATTCGTCAATTGGAACTAATTCCGTTTCATTGCCGGGTGTCCACCTTGAAAACAAATCCGCAAGAAGTTGCTCTCTCTTGATGAAACCATCCATTTTTTTTCCTCTCATGTCCTTACCTTTCAAATCATCATTAATCTTAACGCTAGCTATGTTTAAACTACTTTACTAACCGTGATTTTTTTTCCGCACTTAAAAATACCCGTCTTGTCGCCTCGCCTTACAAACATGTCTATTTTCTGAGCATCTGTGACGCAGAAGCCGTCCAGGTCCGTGACACCGTATCGATATAAAACAGGCGATATCGGAACGGATGGGCCAACCATGATGACTCTGGTGCCGGGCTTGACAAGTTGCAGCAGTCGCGGAAGCGTTTTGTTTGTCAGCGTCATGCCAGTGATAAAAACCATGTCTTGTTCGGCTATTATAAATTCACAAGCACTATCTGGGTAATCCCCATGTTCGGGATTACGCTCGAGAACCGAGAGGCAACAGATCGGTGACAGTTTCTTCTCCAGATGCGGAAACCGGCCGACGACCGCGACATTTTTCCCGGCAGCTGATGATGCGAGTGCATTGAAAGCGTCCTGATTATCGTTATCCGAATTTTCATCGAGACCTTCAATATTAGATCTGCTATTAAACGCGGCAATTTTCACCAAGTCATTATAATAACAATTTATTGCCGCCACACCAATAGACGCTTCGGTGAAATTCCATGATTTCACGCATTCGGCCACGTCCTTTATCCTATCTCCAATAATATTGCCCTGATAGATCGGGTTTTGGCATCGCCCCTTAACGGTCAAAGCCAGACCAACCTTATTCTCAGTTGATCGAACTTGAGACCAAGCGCTGCCAATCATGAATTCCTCTACGAACAGATCTTCCGGTATCCCTGCAATGAGCTCATCATAAATCTCCCACATAATATCTCCGCATCAGCGGCCTCCTTAGTCAAATTCATTTTCTTTAATCATTAATCTTTTTACTATACCATTTGCTCATCATTGTCTAACCTTTCACGATTATACTATGAAAAAGTTCTTCAAGGCGATCATTTTCCAGTGGTGTTGGAATTGTAAAGTTTCTGTTGTTCTCCACCTTCTCTGCAAGCTGCCGGTAGTTTTCCGCTTGCGCGCTATCGGGCTCAAAAGTGATGACCGTCTGTCTGTCAATTTCAGCGTATTGCACAACATTATCGCGAGGTATAAACGCGATCATTTGCGTCCCAAGTTCACGAGCAAACGTATCGACCAGTTCATACTCCTCATCAACATTTCTGCTGTTGCAGATAATACCGCCGACACGAACACCGCCTGAGACGGCAAATTTTTCAATGCCCTTGGCAATATTGTTTGCCGCATACAGTGACATCATTTCGCCACTGGCAACAATATAAATTTCCTTGGCTTTGCCTTCTCGGATTGGCATAGCGAAGCCCCCGCAGACCACGTCACCCAGCACATCATAAAAAACGTAATCAAGCTTGTCGTGATATGCACCCATCTTCTCTAAAAGATTGATAGCAGTAATAATTCCTCTTCCAGCGCAGCCAACACCTGGCTCCGGCCCGCCAGCCTCCACACATTGGATACCAAAGATTCCCTCGTGCAAAATATCTTTAAGTTTTATTTTAGCAGGGTCCTGCATACCGCGCATCTCATCAAGTACGGTGTTTTTTGCTTTGCCACCCAGAATCAGACGCGTACAGTCGGCTTTTGGATCGCAGCCAATCAGCAGCAACTGACGGCCCTTCATCGCGAGTGCTGCTGCAAGATTCTGCACGGTGGTTGATTTTCCGATTCCGCCTTTGCCATAAATGGCGATTTGTCTCATTATAACCACTCACTCTTTCTTATTTAAATTCAATTGCTTGCCACTGTTTGCCATAGAGGGCGATTGTTTTCATTAATAACCCTCTCAGAACGATTCTGCAAAAATAAGGTCCTGTGCCCGCGTGTTCCGCTCAGAATTCTCCTGCATGGCGAAGAGCATTTTCTGCAAAAGATGTAAGCAACCTCGGTATCCGGTGATCGGCGTCAGATATTCGAGCGGGCGATCAATCACCGGGAACCCCACGCGAACAAGTGGCGTATCAAATTTCCGCGCCAGTATTTTTCCGCGTGTACCGCCGAGAAGCAGATCCACCTTGTTTTTTTCAAGGTAACGTTCTAAATTATAGCGGTCTGCCCGCCTGTTGACAGTGCCGTCAATATGATAACGCTTAAAAATTCCATTTATCTCGTTTTCAAAAGCTTCCTCCGCATATCCAGTACACACATAAACAGGCTTCATACCAATTTCAGCCAAAAAGGCTGTCAAGCAGACAGCCAGGTCGGCATCGCAGAAAATCGCAGCTTTTTTCCCATACAGGCGCGGATGTAGATTCATTACCGCGTCGACGGTACGTGCCCGTTCTGTTTTTAACTCCACCGGAACAGGTGTCCCAGAGCGCGTACACAAGTCGCCAATCAGTTTATCTGTGGCTTCTATACCAACCGGCAGCATACGCTTTGACGTGTTGACGCCAAAATCTGCCAACACATCAGCCGCAGCGAATGCAGCTTCAGCACCGAAGGCTATCGCATCGGAGCAGACCGCAGCTTCCTCAATTTCATCTAGCGGTGTACCGCCAGGTAAATATTCTCTCTGGTCTCTGGGGGTTTTACAATCAAATATACCACGCACATCAGGATATATCGTATGTTCACTAAAAAACATAGCTGTGTATCGAGAAATTTCTTCGATGTCTACCGGATTAAGCAGTCCCGGAACCAAAAATATCCTCTTTCTGCGCACACCGGCAGGTTTTATCAGCTGGCTCAGCATTGCCGCTGTCATAGCAGAATAGCCCGACAGCTGCGAACCAGTATAACCCGGTGTCGATGCCCATACAACGCGTTTACCATCCGGCACCTCCAGTTGAGTGGCAATCCCATTCAAATCATCGCCAATTGTTTCACTGAGACACGTGGTATGGATGGCGATGAGCTCGGGGTCATACGCCTGGAACGCATTTTTGACTGCGTTTTGCAGGTTCTCTTCACCACCGAAAACAGCAGCTGATTCATAAAGCATGCTGGAGGTCACCCGGATAATTTTCTGAAAGTGCTTACTGATCTCCATCCGTTGAAAACGGCAGCAGCCCGATGCTCCATGACTATGAGGCAAACAACCGTGGACACCAAAAGCGGCGTACATTGCACCAACTGGCGGACACATGTTCAGTGCGTCAATCTGTAGGCTTCTTGTTGCTTCACTCTCTTCATTCATAGTACACCTCCTATCTGAACAAACCACTCCGGCAGATCCGTTATCCAATGCGACATAAAAAAGGCCATGTCAAGATCCTGCGCGTACTGAATCAGTCCGAAAAATCCACCGTATTGCACACCTCTCTCATCAGAAGTAAACAGTTCCGATTTAATCGGTGCATCGGAATAATAAAACTGCTCTTCGACACCGGCAAAGCAGATGTCTGGCTGAAGCAGCGCAATAAAATCGTGTATCTGATGCCTGTTGAACTTAAAGTACACCCTGCCGTCGATCTCACGCTCCGGCTGAAACGGCAACATCTTATCCGTACAAATCTCGCCAAGTTTTTTAGCAGATAGATGGAGCGAAAAATTTTCGTCTGTCAACTCCATTTTATTATAATCTTGTGCGATCATAACAATCTCAATGCCAAGGTCAGACGATAATGCACTGTAGCTGTCACTTCGGAAGACATCCTCAAATAATACCGCCGTCACGTCTGAAAATTTTTGCCGATACTTCAGCCATTGTGGCTCGATAGCCGCCAATTCTTCGGAAATCACCTGTTCAGTCTGTTGAACCAGCTCCTCGGAATCAAAATATGCTGCCATCTTTCTCAATGAAGCGATGATGTTCGATACACCTGTAAAGCAGACTCGAAAAAATCCGCCACCGTAGCGCTTTTGAATCGTCAGCGGTACCTCATCGATGGCCTTATTGCTGTCGAGCACGATGAGCTCGGCCTGATGTCCCGAACGCATCCGCTCATAAGAATTCGACCCCATCATGGAGCAGACAACATCATATCCGATCCTTTTAAACAGATTCTTGTAAATCTCTTTGTTGACACCGTTATACGATTCGCTCATGAAATGAATCGGATACTTACCGTGTGACCTCTCCGTTTCTCCCATCCAATTGTCCACCAACATTTTACCGCCAAGCAGCCAGCCGCCATTTTTACGGAACCCTTCACAGGAAAGCGGCAGAATGCGAACGTCATAACGTTCCTCCGCTGTTTTGGCAATCTGCTCAATATCATCGCCGATAAGTCCGACTGGACACGTTGCACATACCGCAATAGCTTTCGGATGAAACAGCTCAACCGCCTCACCGATTGCCGACAACAGCTTTTTCTCTCCGCCAAAAATGATATCCGATTCAGTCATATTCGTTGAAAAGCACCGGCCTCTGAACAGCTCTTCACCACCTTCATTAACATCATTTCGGCTATTAATACCGGAAAAAAAGCCACAGCCGGTCGGGCCGTGAGTGATCAGCAGCACATCATCCATCGGGCTCATCATGAGTCCGCGACAAGCCATATATGAGCAACCACCGCCGTAATATATACCCGGAATTTCCATCAGTTTTTTTTCACTATTAAGTGGCAGCTGCTGAAGAAGCTTTTCAAGCTGCACTTGCTTTTTTTCTTCCAATTTCATGCCGATACATCCTTTTCTTTTAACCGGAAATTTTACAATTCAAGCGAACCTTCCCAGCTTACTTATTTTGAGTGGGCAACAGTCAAACTACTTCATCATCGCAATCCACGAACCGCTATCGTCTTCCTCCAACCGATGTGGTATGGCTAAAGACTTCAGCATATCGCTCCGTTCCTGCATCGTAAAGCGGATACCATTATGCCCGTGTTTTTTTCCCCATCCTGGGTTATATATTTTCATTTTCTCAGTGATAGCCGCCTCCATTTCAGGTGGCCCGAGGCTGTTTCCTATCAGTGTGATCCCGCCAGGTTTGAGCACCCGATATATTTCACTCAGTGCCTGTTTAAGCTCATCAGCGTTCCCCCAGAATTTAATAGAACCGCGGCTAACGATCAGCGGATATGTGTTGGATGGAAGCGGTATTGCGTGCACATCACCGACAGCATAGCTGCAGCGTGATGACAGCCCCCATTCCCGACCTCTCTTCATGCAGATATCAATAGCCTCGGGCTGGATATCCAAGAAATGAACCTCCAACCTTGACTGCAGTGCGATATTATAGCCAAACATCCCACCACCGGCTCCTATATCAAGGCACGCCCCATCATTTCGTCCATAGATCTCCAGTGCTTTTCGGGCAATCAATGGAAAAAGCGGGAGAAAAACCTCTCGAGCAATACGATCATACCCCTCTGAATTTAATGTTGTCTGATTTTTCATTATTTCGTCCATTAGCTGATTGAAGGCGTCGCCAACAGCGCTTTTACCTCATCATCCGTCAGTTTAACATTATAAAACAAGTCGAAATATTCCTTGATCTCACTATTGATGTCGTAACTGATATAGTTGGGATACATAACACTGGCAAGCCACTGGATGCCGAGCACACGCATGGTATTGGGCGGGCGGTCAAACCAGTTAAAGGGCACCGAGGGAGTGACATATATGCGTCCATCCTGGACAGCCTTGATGTCCTTCCATATGGCATTGGTCATAACATTTTTGTATGTATCAGCAGAGGAGGAAGACACAAGAATCACATCGGGATTCCAGTTAATAATCTGCTCGATGGACACCGTCGTCATACCCATACCGGTGAGCATCTCCACATCAGCAATATTTTTAACACCGACAAAGTCCAGCACCTCGGTATGCCCGGATCCGGCGGGATCGGTTGCCAGGCCGTCGGGGTTTTCAGCATAATAAATACTCAGTTTCTCGGCCTCCGGGACTTTTGCCATAGCGTCCTTGATTTGAGTCATCTTGTCCTCGCAATAAGACGCCAACTTCTCGCCGCGGTCAGTCTGACTGAGACAATCGCCTAGGAAACGATAAACCTTAGCTGTGTACTGCAAATCTGAGGGAACAACGATAACAGGTTTTCCTGTTTGAGTCTCGATCTGCTTCGGTGTTTCATCGTTAGCAAAAGCGGATTCGTTTGTCATATAGATGATAACATCTGGGTTGAGCTTAATAATATCTTCCATATTTGCTGTGACCTTCTGGCCCATCCAACCGCCAATAACCGGCAGCGTCGCAAATCGTTCGGGTAAATACTTCAGAGAAGCTTCTGTCGGTTGGTTTACCCAGCCAATTAACTTATCCGGGCACAGGGAGCTGACCATCGCTTCAGCCGTCGGGACAGCGCAGTAAACGGACTTTACATCTGAGGGAATAGTAACCTGTCGACCTGCCATGTCGGTGATGACACGCGTTGCACTGCCAGCATCTGACGCGGAGGAAGACGTACTGCTACTCTGAGTGCTGCAACCGCAGAACAACCCCAGGATCATAATAATTACCATTGAAATCGCCAATCTTTTTTTCATGTGTATTCTCCTTATGATTATTTAACATAACGGTGCATCTACACCGGTTTGTTCGTTATGATAATACGGGCACACAGCTCTTCAGCCAGTCGTTTCCCCCAATGCACTCACGGATGATACGAATGTCAACCCCATAAGCGGCTTTCAAGTTTTCTTCAGTAACGACGTTCTCTGCTATCCCGACAATAAGTGAAGAATCTCTTTTCAGAAGTGCCACCTCTGTTGAACACAAAAAAGCATGATCCGGAAAATGCGACGTCATAATAATAGCCATACCGTCGGCGGCAAGCGCTTTGATTTGAGTAAGCACACGAATTTGGTTCCCAAAGTCGAGGTTCGCTGTCGGTTCGTCCATAATGAGAATTTTCGGGTTCTGTGCAAGGGCTCTAGCAATGAGGACCATCTGCCGCTCGCCACCGCTTATTTCAGTATAAATCCGATCTCTGAAGTCACTTATACCTAACCGCTCCAACGCGTTCTCCGCCACATTGATATCTTTCTGGCTCGGTGTCCCGAAAAGTCCCATATGTGCAACACGACCCATGGTCACCACATCCAGAACAGTAAATGGAAAGGGCGGAGTATGCACCTGTGGCACATATCCAATGGTTCTGGCGATCTTTTTAATTGACCAGGCATCGATATTCTCACCATTAACAAAGACATTGCCCGCTTTTAATTTTAAAAAGCCAAGCATACTTTTAAATAATGTTGTCTTTCCGACACCATTTGGGCCCAACAGACATAATATCCCGCCTGACTCAATACTCAACGAGATGTCGCGTAGTATTCGCGTTGAACCATATCCACAATCAACGTTTTTGACTTCAAATATCATACCCACCCCTTCTTTCCCTTCATCAGGAGGCTCAGGAAGAACGGCGCACCAAAGAGCGCTGTCAATACGCTCAGTGGTATTTCCACAGAAAACAAGCATCTCGACACATTATCGATCAGTAACAGGAAAATCGCACCCAGCAGCACCGATACCGGGAGCAGTGTTTTATAATTAGGACCCACAATCATGCGCGCCAGATGCGGAATCACCAGTCCGACCCAGCCGATCATACCACAGGCAGCAACCGAAGCAGATGTAACAAGGGTTGCAGTAATAACAAAGATCAACCGAAGCTTCTTGGTGTCTACCCCGATGGCTTTAGCCTCCTCATCACCAAAAGCCAGCAGATTTAGCTTGTAACGCAACAGCAGCATCGGTATCAATCCAATGAGTATCGGGATAACAAGTAGTGGCAAATCTTCAAGACCGATCGAATTCAAACCGCCCATCAACCAGTATGTAATCGTGGGCAATTTGCTATTGGGATCAGCCACGTATTTAATGATGGTGATGAACGCCTGAAAAAGCGATGATACGACAATCCCCGTCAACACCAGCGACATGGTGCTATTGTCCCCACGACTGACCTTACTGCCAACAGCATATGTAATTGCCACTGCTGTAAGACCAAAGAGAAATGAAACAATCTGAACCTCTATCATACTCCGTCCAAGTAACAGGGATATCGCCGCACCAAAACCGGCTCCCGCCGATGCGCCCAGCAGATCTGGCGAGACCATCGGATTACGGAACAACCCCTGATAGGCTGCGCCTGCGACCGAAAGTGCGGCGCCGACGAATATAGCCGCCAGCAACCGCGGTGTTCGGACGTTGATCAGAACCGTTGCGGACGCCTCCGAATAACTGCTTGGCACCCCAAAAAGGCGATTGGAAATGATCGCGAAAATCTCATCGAGTTTAAGTGCATATCGGCCGACAGCAAGCGATCCGATCGCTATCACGAGCAATGCCACCGCCATTATTAGTATGATGAAGCCCGTCATATTTCTGCTTTTTGATGTAATCTTTCGTGGCATACTCTATCTCCTTTTCTAAATTAATACGTAATTTGCAGGCTTCTTTCCTTGTCGTATTCTAAACTTGCACCATGTGATACCGTGGCGTTTCCCCACTAACCTATGACCACAAGAAATATTTTATTTGCTTATAATTAGGTTTGACCGACATAGGCTCCCTATAGCCGGGAAATCTCAAGACTGTTATTTTCTTTTCAACTTTAACAGTTCATATAGCACATTGTCAATACAAATTGTCTTTTTTGGTCATTTTTTTATATGTTTTTACTTGTTTTGTTATATTTGGTTCTGTCAAAGAGAATAATTTACTCAACTTTCCCGTGTGTACTGAATCAACGATTCGACGAAAGAAGGAATGACGCTGCCTATAGCCGGTTCGCGACCCTACCTAGATGGAAAGTTTTATTGTCACCCTGAAATTTTTAAGTGGGAAAATATGTTAAGACGGAATTTGACTATAGAAAAGCTCCCTTTCTGCAAAAAGCACTTACAAAAAACAAAATAAAAAAAAGAACCGCTAATTAAAGCCGTTCTTTTAACGAAATATTATTTTTTTACTGGAGCTAGCGGGCGGAATCGAACCGCCGACCTACTGATTACGAATCAACAGGTAAATGGCACTATGAAAACATTTTATCATCCTTGTAGGACACATTTAGGACATCATTTTTGATTTCCTAATTGTTTTGCTTTCATTATTCTGTAAAACTAGTTGATATAATTTCTCAACTCCATCATCGAAAGTGTATTTTTTGAGATAATTGTGTTTTATATTTTGATACCCAAAGATCTTCACATTGTCTTTGGTGGAGGCGATCCGTACCGGTTTGAGGTGACAATTTGTTTTGGTAATCGTCATTAATTGATCTAAGTAAATCGTTCATATATATGGCGTGCCCTGAGGGATACGAACCCACGACCTCTCGGGTCGTAGTTATATTGAGCAGTCATTTTCTCAGATCGAAACAGATTCATCTGAAACATCCGCCTATTTCTTTCAGTTAGTGAATGATGCCAATAAATCCCAAATCGTTTCAATGATCTGATCGAATTCAATATTTTCTGCATATGGATATTTCTTGCTGTAGTCATTCCAGATTTTTCGGAGTTCTTGACTTTCAGAAATACTATCGATATAAACAACATAATCATCTAAATACTTAATCTCATTCTCAAAGAAAAACCATAAATGCGCACCCTCACCTGATCGTGAACGTTCCACATACATCGGAATATCATGTTTCCTGCAAACCCTTCTGATAACAGCGATATCTTCCCGCCACGTGCTTTTGTCAAAATCAATTGCCAATAAACAACATGTATCCTTGATTGTCAATGGATACAGCCCAATCACTTCATTCCCTAATAAGTGTTTTTCCAGTTGTTTTCTGTCCAGTGGAGCAAAATTACTTTGCTTACATTCCGTACACTTTGTCCGGGGTTTATTACAGATGCCTGGTTTGAAATCATTAAAGCAATATGGAGAATAGCCTGGCTTATTTCGCCATCGTTTGGCACAAACGTCAGTTCTGCCTCTGAAAATCGATAAAAATATATCAAGCTTTTCCTGCGTTGAACTCTTTTTTGTAATACTTGTTTTATCTTTATCATTAATTAAATTTACCGTTTCTTTAACAATACATTTAACTGTGGATTCTTCAGTGATCTTTGAATTAAGTTCCTCTATTGTTTCTTTTAGATTTTTATTCTCTCTTAATAAAGCCTCATATTTTTTCAATAATTCAGCATACTTCACTTATCTCACCTCAATGACTTCCTCTACCCATACTCATTAAAAACAGTCACTTTCATTATTAGTATGAAAGGAGATACGAACGATTCACCAGTATTAATATTTAAGTACAAAGACTGTTTTCAGGTTGATGCACCCTAAAATTCTCAAAGCGACTAATCATTTTTTTTTCGATATTTTTGTTTACTGCTATTTGACTTTTCAGGTATTGTCTGTTCAATTAAACCAGCATATTTTTATTTATTATAGATTTATTTGCAATGTATTGATTGCCCACAAAGGTAAATTAATTAACCAATCTTCCTGTTTATAATCCGTCATTGCTGTCCGAATTGATATTTTGGGATTAAATTTTTCATAATATGTTTTCAGACTTTTGGCTTTTAAATTGGTCTCCGCCTTAACCTCAATGGGAAATATATTGCTTTCATTATCAACGAGGAAATCAATCTCTGCGCCGCCACGCTCATTTGTCCAATAATAGGTTTCAATGCCATGCAGCGTCTTTAATTGCTGGAGCACATACTGCTCGGTCAAAGCGCCTTTAAACTCTTTAAACAGCTCGTTACCATCAAGGAGAACGGTTTGATTCAGCCTGACCATGCAGGATAGTAAACCAACGTCCAATAAGAACAATTTGAATGCCTTTAAGTCTTCATATGCCTTTAATGGCAGGCCCGGTTTTGTTACCCGTTGTACTTTGTGAATAAGACCGCAATCCGTCAGCCAGAGCATGGCCATTTCATAGTCTTTAGCTCGTGACCCTTCCTTGATCAGACCGTAGATAAACTTCTTGTTTTCTTTGGTGAGCTGAGAAGGGATACTGTTCCATAGCATCCGAATACGTGGGATCACTTCATTTGGCGCATGTTTCGAAAAATCCTGTTCATAGGCGATAAGAATCCGCTGCTGGATCTCTCTTGCCTCATTAAAATCCTGATGAGCTGCGAAGCTGACAACGACTTCCGGCATCCCACCTACAAAATAGTAGTATTTGAGCAAGTCAATAAATTCCTGTTTAAATGTGTTCGCCAGTTCATAATCGCCTTTTTCGATGAGTTCAACAAATTGCTCTTTCCCCATTGCTTTCATAAATTCAATAAATGACAGGGGATACAGGTCCAGAAATTCCACCTTACCAACCGGAAATGACGTACCCTGATGCAAGGCAACACCCAGTAATGACCCCGCACAAATAATTTGATATTCCGGTGCATTTTCGTTGAAATACTTGAGAGCCGTCAATGCTTTAGGCACTTCCTGTATTTCGTCAAAAATGAGCAGCGTATTTTCCGGGCTGATTTTGTGTCCTGCATAAAGTTCCAAGCCTGTGATAATCCGTTCAATTTTCATATTCGCTTCAAAAAGATCCTTCATCTGCCTATTATTGTCAAAACTGATATAAACAACTTGACGATAAGCTTGCTGTCCAAAGTTTTTCATCAGCCAGGTCTTGCCAACCTGCCGGGCGCCTCGAATAATCAGTGGCTTTTTATTTTCCTTCTGCTTCCATTTATGGAGCTGTCCCATTGCTTGTCGATCCATTTTCATCACCTCATAATGATATTTTAGTTTACAGCAACATAAATTACAACGATTATTTGCTTTTCAACCACATTTTTTACGGCGTATATATATTTGTGTTGTATAATACATATAAAATCTATCATAGGTATCTCAGCAATGTACAGTATTGTCATAGTTAGTACAACAGTGTTAATACCGGAATTAAAGCAACCTGCCATTGCAAGCCTAGAGAATCTAAAGGCAACACCTAGAATTAATACAATCTTTAAGCTCTTGAATCCTTTAGGTTATATGTTTTAGGGATGGAAAACATGGATGGCTACAACAGTTATACTTTGGTCATTGTTCCCAAGAAAAAAAACACATAATTAAAGCACAAATAATATCAACAAACATCAACGTTGAAAATTCGGCTATGAGATTCCCCCAATTTTGGGTACATCTATAACTACGGTTATAGATGTATTTTATTTTGCATCCAGTCCCCAAATAGTCCCCAAATCATGGTTTTTTCACTAATATTCAAATTTTATGCAATAAAAAAAGAGAACCACAACGGTTCTCTTATGCGATTTTTACTGGAGCTAGCGGGCGGAATCGAACCGCCGACCTACTGATTACGAATCAGTAGGTAAATGGCATATTACAGACAATAATATATGATTCACGACACTATTACGACACGTTTCACTCTTTTTTTCAATTGCTAACACATCGGGGCCGTCATCCTTTATGTAAGACACTTATTGCCAAAAGAAATATACAAATAATAATAATCACTATAACTTCATTGTCACTTTATTTGATAGTGGCTTCTATTCCGGTTGTTCTAAATTTCCGTTTCTTTCAGGAACGCCATATTCATGTAACGTTTAATACCCTATTCGATACCAGCAACATGCCCAAGTCCCGCGCGAATAGTATCAATGCACACTGGTCATCCGGAAAAGCACCAATGGCTTTGGTACATCGTTTTTTAAGCCATTCAATGGTATTATTTTTTCGAATTCGCTTCATGTGTTGAGTCAAGAATACATTTAGGTAAGGGGCTCATCAATGTGATTAAAGATGAGGAGTCAGTCTAGCAAGACTTTCAGCCAGCAAAGTTTTGATTTTTTCAATTCCTGGATTCTCGCTGCTCAAGTTTTCCAGTCGCTCCACTGTTTCCATTGCTGCTACCGGGTCCTGATGACGGGTCAGTCTAGCAAGACTTTCGGCCAGATAAATTTTGATTTCCTCAATTCCCGGATTCTCACTGCTCAAGTTTTCCAGTCGCTCCACCGTTTCCATTGCTGCTGCCGGGTCCTGATTAATGGTCAGTCCAACAAGACCTAATGTCAGAAAAATTTTCATATCCTCAATTCCCGGATTCTCGCTGTTCAAGTTTTCCAGTCGCTCCACCGTTTCCATTGCTGCTACCGGGTCCTGATGATGGGTCAGACCAGCAAGACTTTCGGCTAGATAAATTTTGATTTTCTCAATTCCCGGATTCTCACTGCTCAAGTTTTCCAGTCGCTCCACCGTTTCCATTGCTGCTGCCGGGTCCTGATTAATGGTCAGTCCAACAAGACCTAATGTCAGAAAAATTTTCATATCCTCAATTCCCGGATTCTCGTTGCTCAAGTTTTCCAGTCGCTCCACCGCTTCCACGGCTGCTGGCAGTTCCTGATCAAGCGCCAGTTTAACAAGACAATTGGCCAGTGTCAATTTGATTTCCTGAACTTCCGGATTCTCGCTGCTCAAGTTTCCCAGACGCTCTACTGTTTCCATTGCTGCTGCCAAGTCCTGATGACGGGTCAGACCAGCTAGACCTTCAGCCAGTGCCCTTTTGATACTCTCATTTTCCGGATTCTCGCTGTTCAAGTTTTCCAGTCGCTCCACCGTTTCCATTGCTGCTACCGGGTCCTGATGACGGGTCAGTCTAGCAAGACCTTCAAACAGTGCCATTTTGATTCTCTCATTTTCCGGATTCTCGTTGCTCAAGTTTTCCAGTCGCTTCACCGTTTCCGCGGTTGCTGCCAGATCCTGATGACGGGTCAGTTTAGCAAGACCTTCAGCCAGTACCATTTTGATTCTCTCATTTTCCGGATTCTCGCTGCTCAAGTTTTCCAGTCGCTTCACCGTTTCCGCGGTTACTCCCAAGTCCTGCTGAAGCCTCTGTAATACAAGAATTTCAGCCAGACAAGCCTTGATTTCCTCTATTCCCGGATTCTTGCTGCTCAAGTTTTCCAATCGCTCCACCACTTCCGCGGCTGCTACCGGGTCCTGATTACGGATCAGTCCAGCAAGACCTTCGGCTAGACAAATTTTGATTTTCTCAATTCCCGGATTCTCGCTGCTCAAGTTTTCCAGTCGCTTCACCGTTTCCATTGCTGCTGCCGGGTCCTGATCAAGCGCCTGAACTGCAAGACTTTCAGCCAGATAAATTTTGATTTCCTCAATTCCCCGATTCTCGCTGCTCAAGTTTTCCAGTCGCTTCACCGTTTCCATTGCTGCTGCCGGATCCTGATCAAAGATCAGAATATACAAACAGACACTCAATAATATTTTGTTTTCATTGGAATCTGGTGTTATAAAAAACCATTTCTCATTGAATAACTTTTTAAAATTTTCAGCACAATTCATTCCATCATTAAAACATCTTCCCAAAAAAATGTAATAATTTTGCCCTCCAATCTTTTGTGCGGCTTCGATTACGGCTTCTTTTTCACTTTGAGATCTGAACACCTCTTGAAACAGTACCAAGGACAAATATTCTCCCAGAATGTCAGGTGTGTAAGGTCTTATAACCAGCTCATTTTCCTGTAGCAGTGCCATTAACTCCGAATTAAATGCGAATGCGTTGCTTAACCTTTCACAATCTTTTTGTAAAAATACCGGTAAATCTACAGGTGGATCTTCCAAATTGAGCATTTCTGTCATGGTTGCAAAACAAAGCAACCGATTATAGGCTTTGTAGATGTCTTCGGTCAACCCGGCAAACCGATTCTTAATATTCTGAAGTTCCCTTTTGACAATGTAGTCAGATAATTGGTTTTTATCCCAATTTCGCCATTTTTCTGTATTTTCGTTTCTGGCATCTAAAATCATCATTAAGAATAAAATTCGTTTTTCTGGATCCACTTCAGCCAATTGTGTTAATACGCTGTTTAATTCATTTTCATTAATTTGTTTTGAATAGTTCTCAAGCAAATAATTACTGGCGAGCTTCTTCAATTTTTCATCATTGATTGTTTTTAGCTTGTAAAATTCTTTATATCGTGTGCCTTTAATAACCGTTGTATCAAAGTTGTTTTTATACCATAAAGCACTCTCATCTGCTTCTCTTTCAATTAGTAGGATGCGTATTTTTTTTGAGAGTGTACAGCTGCTAGCCAATCCTGTGATAAACTCGGCGATAATTTGTGATCTTATCTGAACATAGTCGACAACAAGTAACAGATTATCTGGATAACTCCAATCAAACCAGTTTGATTTATTATAGGAGATGAAGAAGGCATCCTGTAGAAATAACATTTTCCAGGATACCATCATCATGTTTGATTCAATAAATTCTAAAACCAGTCTACTTTTACCGGTTCCTCCTGAAGCAATGATTGCCCACCATAAAAACTGACGGTCGTCGTTCAGAAAATCCATTAGTACTTTCATTTCACCTTCGCGACCGGTAAAAGGCATTTTCTTTGATCGATAATCCAGATCACTGATTCCTTCTAGCGAAGGTTTTTTTAAACTGTCAATGCAAATTTCAAACTCGCTTTTTTTTCGCCCGAAAGGGCTTTTGTTTTCAGGCATACCCATAAAAATCGATCTTTTCCAAATCTTTTCATCTGGTTCAAATCCTATGCCACTTTTCCACTTCCACCCATTTAAAACCGCTTTATCGCTATCCCCTTCCCATTCACCGACAATCACTCCAAATTCTGAATAGGTATCCCGTGGATTCGGAGTTGAGCAGTAACACGTTATACACGGAATCTGTTTATTTTGATCGTCTTCGTATGTGATCTGTGTTACTCCACTGAGATGTGTGTCGCCACAAAAGTACGCATGAACATTGTTAATTCTGATGTAATCTTTGATTCTACTCTGCTGCTCTTCATTTATATTCCCAAACGGATTGTGTGCCAGCAAAAAAGTTGGTCGGTTTACTGTCTCAATACTGGAAAGTCCATCAATATCAATCATTTGATTTTTTTTTTCAATTCCATCTGCGATAAGAGCCGAGTTGCAGTGAATAAAATCAATAGTGTCATTCCATGTTCTTTTATGTACTAACGCAGCATTATCAACATAATCAGGAATCAAAACTTTCAGAAATTTGTTATAACCATCAAATCTCCCATATAAATCTTTTAAGGTATTGTTAATGTCAAGTGGCTTCTTTCATACACTTGATATCACTTCTTCAAGTTCTTCAATCGGTGTACAGCAATCATGGTTTCCCGGAACAATAAACAAGTCTTTTGTGATTTCCAATTCTAAAGTTTCCATCAACCTTTTTAGAAAATCAGCGGACTTTTCAAACGTTTTCGTTTTAGAATAGTTATCAAAATCTCCGGTCACTATCACAAAATTGATTCCTTTATTTCCCCCCTGTGTTAGGATAGTTGTCAGGTAGAGAAAAATACTTTATTATAGTAATTAACAAAGATGAAGGAGCCACCTGATGACACGATACAGTAAGGAATTCAAAGACAACATTATCAAACAGATGAT
>NZ_RXYA01000050.1 GCF_008086595.1 Acetobacterium paludosum
CATGGTGCAAAGAAAGACTATTGAACAATCAAATTGTCTATCTTCCCAATCCGGGTGCTCTGCCTCTGGAGGCTGACGAGGAAAGAGCGGAGATCCTGAAACATCAGATTCAATCGATTATCGGAGTTCCCATCTGCAGCAAGGACACGATTATAGGATTTATCGGATTTGATCATGTCACCGGCGACAAAGCCTGGAAATTAAATGATCATGAAATGCTGAGAGTGCTGGCCAATATTCTGGCGGATGCCATTGCAAAAGTGGAAACAGAGAACAAAATGAATATTCTGGCTTATTACGATGCACTCACCAGTCTGCCAAACCGGGTATTGTTCTGCAGCCGACTGGAACAGGCCCTTGATCTGGCTAAACGCAGTGAAAATCTATTGGGAGTCATCTTTCTGGACATTGATGGTTTCAAGGAAGTCAATGACACCATGGGCCATGACTGGGGAGACTATCTTCTCAATGAGGTGGCGAAACGCCTGACCAACTGCATCCGAAATGCTAATACGGTCTCACGTTTCGGTGGTGATGAGTTTCTGATCATGATGCCGCAGATGACCAGGCGGGAAGATCTGGAGGAACTCGCATGGCAGATCACGGGGTTGTTTCACAAACCGATCACCGTGGGTGAGCAGGAGTTTTACATCACGGCAAGCAGCGGGCTCGCTGTTTT
>NZ_RXYA01000051.1 GCF_008086595.1 Acetobacterium paludosum
GGTTAAGGTCCCTGGTAGACGACCAGGTAGATAGGCTGGATGTGGAAGTATGGCAACATATGGAGCTGACCAGTACTAATCGACCGAGGTCTTGATCCAATCTATATACACTGTGCTGTTTTGAATGATTTGTCCGATTTTTGATAAAAAATCGTATTGAGCTTGGAGCGTTTGCGCGCGAAAGGTGACAAACATTCGGCATTTTTCAGGGTTTCTTATCCATTTAGAGATAAGAGAAGAAAGCCTGAAAAATACCATCCAATAAAAAAGAGATCATAAGGACAATTGATAAATGCAATCATAACTGAATAAACAAAGCAAGTAGGAACAAGGGACACCAATTCTTTCAAAAATCTCTTATGCAGAAGTAGAAGATTTCTGAAAGAATTGATGGACAATTTAGCCGGTCTGACCGCTAACGCTCCTTCAGACCTATTTGTTTTTTAGCAAAAACAAAGCTAAATTTAGTCTCGCGACGATGGCGGAAGGGCTACACCTGTTCCCATACCGAACACAGAAGTAAAGTCTTCCAGCGCCGAAAGTACTTGGTGGGTAACTGCCTGGGAGGATAGGACGTTGCGGGGTTTTAAATATTCCTCAGTAGCTCAACGGTGGAGCA
>NZ_RXYA01000052.1 GCF_008086595.1 Acetobacterium paludosum
TGCCGCAGATGACCAGGCGGGAAGATCTGGAGGAACTCGCATGGCAGATCACGGGGTTGTTTCACAAACCGATCACCGTGGGTGAGCAGGAGTTTTACATCACGGCAAGCAGCGGGCTCGCTGTTTTTCCGGAAGATGGTGAAACGGTGAATGGACTGATCAAAAATGCGGATCTGGCCATGTATGCCGCCAAGAAGAGCGGAAAGGGGTGTTATGCTTTCTGCTCAGAACCCATGAAAGAGGAAGTAATGGATCAAATGACGCTCACCAACAGTCTTCATAAGGCTCTGGAAAGAAATGAGCTGTTTCTCCAATACCAGCCTCAGGTTTCTGTCAAAACTCAGAAAACAATCGGCTTTGAAGCATTGCTGCGATGGAATCATCCGGAGCTGGGGCTCATTTCCCCGGGGGTGTTCATCCCAATTGCCGAGCACACCGGTCTCATCGACAGTATTGGCGAATGGGTGCTGTTGACCGCCTGTGCCCAGAACAAGACCTGGCAGGACAAAGGATTCAAACCGGTTCAGATGGCTGTCAATCTATCCCTGGAACAGTTTCGAAGCGGCAATGTCC
>NZ_RXYA01000053.1 GCF_008086595.1 Acetobacterium paludosum
TGCCGCAGA
Organism: Acetobacterium paludosum; assembly: GCF_008086595.1. GTDB lineage: Bacteria > Bacillota > Clostridia > Eubacteriales > Eubacteriaceae > Acetobacterium > Acetobacterium paludosum. Next base: position 10 of record NZ_RXYA01000053.1, read on the forward strand.
TGACCAGCCGGGAAGATCTGGAGGAACTCGCATGGCAGATCACGGGGCTGTTTCACAAACCGATCACCGTGGGTGAGCAGGAGTTTCACATCACGGCAAGCAGCGGGCTCGCTGTTTTCCCGGAAGATGGTGAAACGGCGAATGCGCTGATCAAAAATGCGGATCTGGCCATGTATGCCGCCAAGAAGAGCGGAAAGGGGTGTTATGCTTTCTGCTCAGAACCCATGAAAGAGGAGGTAATGGATCAAATGACACTCACCAACAGCCTTCATAAGGCTCTGGAAAGAAATGAGCTGTTTCTCCAATACCAGCCTCAGGTTTCTGTCAAAACTGAGAAAACAATCGGCTTTGAAGCATTGCTGCGATGGAATCATCCGGAGCTGGGGCTCATTTCCCCGGGGGTGTTCATCCCGATTGCCGAGCGCACCGGTCTCATTGACAGTATTGGCGAATGGGTGCTGTTGACCGCCTGTGCCCAGAACAAGACCTGGCAGGACAAAGGATTCAAACCGGTTCAGATGGCTGTCAATCTATCCCTGGAACAGTTTCGAAGCGGCAATGTCC
>NZ_RXYA01000054.1 GCF_008086595.1 Acetobacterium paludosum
GTAAGCGATTCAAAAGATGGCGTAGTGCAAATCAGACCGAATTATTGTAGACTAACCTGAAAGAACGTTCAAGGAGGTTAAGAATACAATGGATGAAACAAAAAGAATGCTTTGGGAAGATCGATTTGAGGAACAGGCATCGAGTGGAATGACGGTCAAAATATGGTGCACCCACAATCAGATTACCACGTATACCTTCTATTATTGGAAACAGCGCATCCGGAAGGCGAAAATGGAACCGGTGGAGAAAGATACTGCAGCACCAATGTTTGCAAAACTGGAAATGCCATCGGCTTCTGATGAGAGAACAACGAAGGCGGGATTGATTATCAAATGGCGGGGTTTTGAGCTGATTCTGTCAGATCACAGTGATATCTCCCTCGCAACGCAGTTTATCCGGCAGCTTTCGCAGTCATGATGGATCGTTTTATCAAAGACACAACTCATATTTACATTGCATGTGGAGCCACTGACTTCAGAAAACAGATGGATGGTCTGGCCGTCGTTGTTAATA
>NZ_RXYA01000005.1 GCF_008086595.1 Acetobacterium paludosum
CCAGCAGCGCTTCGGTGGCAAACAGCATCCCCATCAGATCCTGATTCAGCGGATCCAGGATAAAGCTGTCCATTCCGGCGTTCATCGCCAGTACGGCAAAAGCCTGGTTGACGATTTTTCGGGCGGGCAGATTGAAGGAAATATTGCTGACAGCACCAGTGACATGAATGGTTGGATACTGTTCTTTAATGCCCCTGATGACTTCGGTTACCATGCTGATGCCTTCTTCTGAGGTGCAGAGCATTTCGATCAACGGATCGATGTGCATTCTTGAAGGGTCAATCTGGTATTCTTTTACTTTCGCCATTAAATCGGTGAAAACATCGAGACGGTCTTTGGCTGTTTTCGGAATCCCCTTGTCGCTATTTAAGAGTGCCACGCATTCCCATTTTGTAGCAGCGATAGCCGTGAATGCGACATCCACTTTATCCCCCTCCAATGAAACGGAGTTGAACAGTCCCGGTTTGTTGCAGTATTTCATCGCTGCAACGCAGGTGTGTACGTTGGGGCTGTCCACCGCGATCGGCACATCCGTGGCGTCCTGGACGATGTCGATCAGCCATTTCATGGTTTCCAGTTCAATGGCATCATCCACCGAAGCACAGACATCAATAAAATCGGCACCGGCTTCCGCCTGTTTGATGGCTAAACTTTTAATATACTCTGAATCCTTGGCGGCAATGGCCTTCGCGGTGGAAGGTATCGCGCCGTTAATTTTTTCTCCAATTATAATCATTTTTTATCTGCCTCCTTATAATATCTTTTCAACGAGCTCTTATAAATTTACATTTCAATGAGCCGTACAACTATACGCGTATATTTTACATGAATTTAGTATAGCATCGTTATAAAGGTGCGTCAATCATTTTTTTATATGTATTTAATTTTTTATATTTATATTAAACACCTTAGTTATAGTATTTTAATTGAATAATTATTTTGTATATTATATGTATTTAATTATATATACTTTGTTTTAAACGACTGTTGTCGACTAATTAAGTAAGTCCAAGTACTGATTATGCTCGTTGCTGGTCCGCAAAAAAGTGCCAGAGGATTTCAACAATCCCAAGACACTCAAGTATATGCTCTGAAAATCTCACAAAATATATGATATACATCAGATATGAAGTTGCTAATAAAATGATGATACTAATATTTATTGTCTTTTTATTAATAGTTACTTTCTAAATTGATATTAAATTTGAGTCTTTCAATTTCTACGTTACTTATTTTATTTTTATCAGAACATAAAAATCACCGCTATATGGCTGCTCCATACTGGATTTGTCAATATTCACATTCACTGCCACAAGTGAGAACACAACTTTATCATTTTCCTGAGTGACTGTTGCCTGATCCACCGATAAGAAGCCTTTATTGATCTGATTACTTGCACCGTTCGTGGTATCAAAGTAATTGAAAACATCCTGCAGATTAACGGAAATCAGTTCCTGACCATCTTCATCCGATAACCTGAGTGTTCCCGGATGAGTGGAGGTGTCTTTCAAAAGAGTATAGGTCTTCCCTGCTTTTTCAAAATCACAGACTTTAGGACCTTCTTTATCGTCCTGAAAATAAAAGCTTACCATCACAAAGATATCATAATCTGAAATACTGATCGGCGACTGCTGATCCAGAGCCAGATAAATCGACGACTTTCCGTACATATTTTGTTCATACTGATAAAATCCAAAAATATGATAAAAATCTTCATTAGGATCATAATCTTTTCCCAGATATGAAATTCCATTTGTATATTCCATCATGACTAGATAGTTCATGCTATTAGAAATCACTTGCTTATCTTCCTCGGAAAGAGAAGCATTTGGGATAATCTGATCATTCTGAAGCATATTGTTTTGGATCAGCACATCTCTGAGCATAGCTTCCTGATTTATCCGGCTTCCGGTAAAAGCATCTATAGGCGGAATGATGGATATCATCGACAAACCAATTAGCAGTGCCGCTATAACACCATTTTTCCGCACCGGCAAAAAGCTCATCAAAATCCCCGAAGCAGCTGCAAAGATGCCAAAGAGAATCACATAATAGCGCCCGCAGGTAAGGCCGGTATCGCTGGTTTTTAAGACCGAGGAGGCTATCTGAAACAACACAATTGGAACGAGAATCTTGGGAAATGTTTTTCTAAAAAGCTCAGCGAATTTATTTTCCATCCTGCTGGCCAGTATACAAATCAGGATGGTAGCAATGGCAAATCCAACGAGCATTGGTTCAAGCCGATTGTCGGTCCAGAATTTCCCGGTAATGTTGATTGCAATATAAATTACGAGAATTACGGTGTAGACGGCCAGCAGCGGAATGATGATATAGGAAATAAGAACCTCTACGAATTTTGGACAGGCGCAAGCTTTGATTATTTTTTCCTTTTGCTGTTCCAGTTCTTCTGCAGAGCGGATTTTATCGGAAGCTCCTGGGTAAACCGGAATCAGGGAAAGAAAATAGATCGGAGCGAACAGAATCATAATAATGCTCAAGGACTGCAAGTACGCTTTTTCAGGTACTCTGAAAAGAAGGAGATCGATGGCTGTAATTATCAATGTGATTCCAAGGAAAATGACCCCGGAAAAAAGAAGTGAATTGAAGACCGCCTTAAACGCTGCCATAAAACTCTCGTTGAAAGTAACGGTACTTTTAATTACCGGCACCCATACATACGCGATGGCAAGTGCAAAAACAGCAACTGATGTCCTGATCGACGTTTCCCAGCCAGTACTCGTATACTGGCTGACGATCAAAAAATATCCAATTGTCAGGATCAGCCCAATCCCCATCATAACAAGTCGATACACAATTTTATCAAAAAATCGTTCCCAGGCCGCCTGTAGTGTAAAACCCAGGCATGCTCCAACTGCAAAGGTCAGAAGAAACCTGTAATAGTCAGCGTCCTGGCTGATTGCGATTGCATTAACAACTGCCGCGGATAACAGAAAAAGAACAGTCATTGGATAGCGAGATATGGCACGGTATAAGCCGCTGAGCTTTTCACTGAACTTATCGATAATTTTCATGATACGCCTCCTCATACAAAATTTATTCAACTTTTTTTATTCATACCCTGTTAGGGGAAAGTTTATCATATCAACGTTTGTTTTTAGTAATAACGACGAATTTTCCCCATAAAAAAAGCACCCTTATACAGAGTGCAAATCGATATTATCCTTATTTTTCTTTGCTTTCCGGCACAACTAACGATACTATTTTGACAGTTGCTTTTTTATCAGCTTTTTTCTTCTTTGTTTCTTTTTTTCTTGGACTTTTGTCTCCCATGATATTCCTCCTCGTCACTTAGCTTTATTGATTTATAAAAACGAGCCTGTTTGTAACATCGCTAAAGCCTATTTTAAAATTTTATTAAAATTGGTTTTCAGCCCGCTTATTTTTAGAATAATAGTGTTCTTCATTATTCTTTCTCGTTTTATTCTTTGAGGTGCTGGTTGTATTTCCCCTGCGGTGTTTAGTTGGTGGCGTTTTAGGGCCAAATGATCTTCGGGCGGGTACCCCTTTTAATTCAGATGGCATTTCAATCAATGGATATGGATGATCTTCAACCAGAGGGATTGATTTTGACACAAGTTTCTGAATTTCTGCCAATAGCGGTTTTTCTTCCTGATCACAAAAAGAAATTGCAATTCCACCAAGGCCGGCTCTTCCGGTACGACCAATTCGATGAACATAAGTTTCTGGAACTTCCGGCAAATTGTAATTAAAAACATGGGATAATTCTTCAACATCAATTCCTCTGGCTGCAATATCCGTGGCAACCAATATTCTTGTTTTTCCCTGTTTAAAATTATTTAAAGCCAACTGTCGTGCATTCTGTGATTTATCCCCATGAATCGCCTGTGCTTGTAATCCGGCTTTCACTAAAAGTTTTACAATTTTATCGGCACCATGCTTTGTTCTGGAAAACACCAATGCCGAAACAATGGCTTTATCTTTTAGTAAATGAATCAGTAAGTTGGTCTTATTACTTTTATTCACATAATAAACGGATTGTTCGATGACTTCAACTGCAGATGATACTGGCGTGATGGCTATTTTTACCGGATTCTTTAATATATTACCAGCCAGTTTTTCAATTTCCTTTGGCATTGTCGCTGAAAAGAGCATGTTTTGTCTTACCGCAGGCACATATTTCATGATTTTTTTGACATCTTGAAGCATTCCCATATCCAGCATCATATCTGCTTCATCCAGTACAAAATATTTTATCTTATCCAGATGAACATATTTTTGATTAATCAGGTCGAGCAACCTTCCCGGTGTTGCGACCAAAACATCAATTCCCTTGGTCAGTGCATTCGTCTGTGGATGTTGGGATACTCCCCCATAGATTGCAAGCGTTCTAAGACCTAAATGCTTGCTATACGCTTTAAAACTATCGGCAATTTGAATTGCAAGCTCTCTTGTTGGCGCAAGCACCAATGCTTTTATATGTCTATTTCCTTTTAAGTTTCTTTGTTCAAATGAAATGCCTTGTAAAATTGGTATGGCAAAGGCTGCTGTCTTTCCCGTACCTGTTTGAGCACACCCCAGTAAATCGGCTCCATCCAATAATTGGGGAATGGCCTCTGTCTGTATCGGTGTAGCTTCTGTATATCCTTCAGTTTTTAAAGCCCTCTGAATCGGCTCGATTATATTCAAATTTTCAAATAACAATAATTATTTCTCCTTTATTTTTTTTCGTATTACTACGTATTGTGATTGGCAAACTGGCAAGTATTTAATTATTCAAATAAACGCTTGCCTTTGCCAAAAATAAAGAACGCATGCACTGCGTTCTTTCAGAATGACGACATATTTCTTTTACCAGCCATTATTTGTCAAAAACTCCGCCGGATTTTTTGTTTCTAAACGCTTTTCGGCTGTTTACTTTTGTTTGACTCGGCTTTTTTCCATTAATACCTTGTTGTGAACTTTGCTTCTTTTTCTCTTCAATTAATTTTTTCATTCCTTCAATATTGTTCATTGGTATAATTTCCTCCTTTGCTTTCCCTTAGAGAACCAAAGGCAGATGCAGGCACAGGGACATTTGTTTGTCTTTTTTTCAAATAAACAAAAACGTCCCTGTGTCTGCACCCTAGCTAGTTTGGAAACCCGTATTCTGTAAGGTGTTATTTCGTAACGCAACATTTTCTGGCATCTTGCAAATGTACGGTTATTTTTATATTATATCCTATTAAGAAGAATTTAGCTACAAAACATTTTATATTAAGGCATTAAACGTCTGTTTCTTGAAGTTATCAACTAATTTTTAAGAATCCTTCCTATCTCTGTTGGTCTTCATCTCTTTAGCCAAAATGAAAAAAGCGCTTCCTGTGAACTGTAATTATGGTAAAACATTAGAAATACCTTAAACGAATATTAATTAAACACCGATCGCAAGTTATTATCGTTTAAAATACCAATTTATTTTTCATCACTGTTTCTGCCCAATTCAATTAATTTTATTTCATTTCTAAGGGCTTCCTTAAAAACATTCACAAAGTTTTTCTGTCCGGAATACAAACATGTATCATAATCACTTTCTGAGAATTCTCCTGTTAAGACATAGGTTGAATCGATAATAAACCGTATTTGTTTATCTTTTTTATCAGCCAGATAAACTTCAGCTCCCGGCATTTTGAAATCTTCGTTTGTTATCACAACTACCTTGATCCTGTTATCAATTAAATTTTCTAATTTGTTCCTGATTTCTTCTAAATATTGAAATGGCAAAGAAATGTAAATCCTTTTTTCTGCCTGATCAAGCATATTAAACATTTTATCTTTTATGTGCACACAGCCGTCAATGGTAATGTAACCAGCTGTTGCATCTTTCGCCGGAATTAAGTTTTTCAGCAAAAATTCTTTTGCCTCCGTCATTGCCCGCAGTTTATTGTTATAAAATTCTTCAATCGGCACCGCAATATATTTACTGGAAGCCTCTTCCTTCAGGTAAGCAGCGCCTTTTTCCACTAACCCGGCAAGGGCATTATATACATTTGATCGGGAAATGCCAGTTGCCTTGGCCACTTCGTATCCATTGGATGCTCCATTTTGAAAAAGACTTATATAAATGGTTGCTTCCTGCCTGGTTAAACCAAACAAAGTTAATTTATCAATCATCTGCATATACCTTTCTATTTATTTTACATTAGTAGTATTTATTAGGAATACTTTATCCATTTTAAATGATCTTGTCAATCATAATTCACAAGACCTTTGCTTTAATCAACAACGATCATATTTAACCAGCCATTAATTGATTGGGTACTCAATTTTCATATAATTATTTCCCATATTCTAACTTTCTTTACTACAATGCACCTTTTAATATGATATAATTTTCTCGTTAAATTTTGTTGGAAAGGAATGTAACAATGAAGAAAACGATTACCCTGATTCTTGCCTTATGCCTGCTGTCGACTGCGCTTTCCGGCTGTACCGAAAAAACGACCTCGACAACAGCCGAAACCGATGGTTGGCAGACTGTCTCAGATGCCTATGTTTACTGTCTTCCCCTTGTTCTGGTAAACGCAACGATGGAAGCGATGACAAATACCGTCGAGCCCAGCGATACCAGAGCTCCCATCAATCAGCTGATTCATGCCAAAGGCCTTGCCACAGCTGCATCAAAGGATATTGTAACCCCCAATGTGGATACCGTCTATTCCCAGGCATTTCTTGATCTTACTGATACTGCCATGGTTTATGTCAAACCAAAAACAAATCGGTTTTGCTCAGTAGAGGTCATGGATGCGTACACCAATGCTGTGTCCATTCTCGGCTCTGGCGGCGATACCCAGGATCAGCAGACCTACCTGTTTACCGGCCCCAATTACAAGGGAACCGTCCCTGACAATATGAAACAGGTTTCCCTGCCCACCAACCTTTCCTGGATTCTGATCCGCACTGTCTGCAACGGCGACGCCGATCTCGATAATGTCTATGCCATCCAGAATCAGATGCAGCTGCTCCCTCTGGATGCCTACCTGTCGGGCGAACCCTATACTCCGCCAACTGGAACCGATAATCCCAAAAACGATTTTGTCCCAATCACTGCTGTCGATGCGATGACCCCGCAAGCGTTTTTTGACACTGCCAACCAGCTCTTGGTCAACAATCCTCCGACAACAGCGGATGCGCCTTTAATGAAAGCCTTAAGCAGCATCAATGTCGGTCCGGGATGCACTTTTGACGTTTCTGTTCTCGGGGACAATGCTTCTGAGAAATGGAAAACCATGGTGACCAATCTCACCGGCGTTTTAGCAACGGACTGTTCTAAATTTTCCGTAGCGCTAGGAAGCTGGAGTTACTTCGGCGAACCGATCGCCAAGTTCGGTACGGAATACGAATTCCGGGCCTTAATCGCAATCAATGGCATTGCTGTAAATCCCGCTTCTGTTGCCATTTACCCAAAAGCTTACAAAGACAGCAATGGAGAAACCCTGAATGGCAGCAATGCCTACACCATTCACTTTGATAAAAACGCCCTGCCACCTACCCAGGAAAATGGATTCTGGTCCATCACCGCTTATAATAGCGACAATTTTCTTATTGATAATGAATTGAATCGTTATTGCATCAACGACCGGAGCGGCTTTGCTTTAAATGAAGACGGTTCCCTGGATATTCTGGTTCAGACCAATGCTCCTGATGCATCAAAGCTGAGTAACTGGCTTCCAGTTTCAAGCGATGATTTTCATCTGTATCTGCGGATCTACTTGCCCCAGGAATCGGTTCTCAACGGCCAATGGTCTGCCCCCGTCATTAAAAAAGTAGTTTGACCTGTAAGAAACAGTGCCGCAATCCAGCTCTTGGCTGTTTTGCGGCACTGTTTTTAGCTGCTATTATTTTAGGATATTATCGTATTATACGGCTATCTTTTCCATTTAAATGCTATCTTCATGTTTTTTTGATCATCATTCTCCACGTTCATTTTTTTCTAAAGTTTTAAACTCAGCTTTGATCAATTTCCAGAAATTCTTTCCATTGGGGTAAATCCCGCTTGCCCTGGGCATATCCCAAGCGATAACTTCTGGACAGCTTGTCAAAATTGATCTCCCGATTGGATACCGGCATGGTATCCGGGTAAACAAGGAAGGCTTTTCCTTCCCTTTCCAGCGCTTCAAGTTCATCCAGCGTCTGATTGTAGATAATATGACGGCTCAGCATCGCTTCCGCCACTTTCGGATGCTTGCGGTAATAATTTTTAATCGTCCTTTTTAATTTTAACGGACTTTTTCGGTAGCCTTTTTCACGGGTCAGCACAACAAAGAATTTATCAAAGCCATCCTTTTTGGCAATATCCAAGGCTATCCCGCCGCCCAAACCGCCATCTACATAATAATGCTCCTTGTAAAAGGTTGGCGGCATAAAAATCGGCATGGACGATGAAGAACGGACAATTTTAACCAAATCATCTAACGTGTGAATATCATTCTTCGTATAATAGACCACTTCGCCCTTATCCCGCTCAAAAACACCGATACGCAACTGCGCCGGATTAGCCATAAATGTCTCGAAATTAAATGGCAGTGAAGCCCCTGGTTCGGACGTTTTTTCATAAATATAATCGGATCGAAAAAAACCTTCCCCTTTAAAAAAAGATTTCCAGCCGCCAAATTCCGGATCTAAAACTAAATCCACAAATGAGCGCTTGGCACGACTTCTGTCCCGGGATAAATAATTGATACTATGGCTGGAACCTGCTGAAATTCCGGCCACGTAATCAAAATATATTTCATTTTCCAACAGGTTATTCAAAAATCCAGCACTGTAGCTGGCCCGCATTCCACCGCCTTCAAAAATTAATGCGATATCTTTGATATTATTAATTAATTCCATGGGTTTTGCCTCTCTGAATTTCCATCTGATCGTCCTCTTCTAATGCCAGTTCAAAATCCTTATAGCGCTTTCGCGCTTTCGTTTGCTTTTTTATCCGGGTTCGGGTTACTTCCTGGTAATGGTCTATCAGAATGGCTACTATTTTTTTATCGATCTTATTATCATCTGCCATTTCTTCGAGAATTTCAATCACAGCTTCCTTCTGCATGCCCTTGCGATAGGGTCTATTTTCGGTTAATGCGGTGAAAATATCGGCAACGGCCATAATCCGCGACCCTAATGGCAGGTCTTCACCCTTTAGCTTAAACGGATAGCCTGTGCCATCCAGCCGTTCATGATGCATGGAAGCATAAATATTGATTTCCTCAAGTCCTTTCACATGATCCAGTAAAACATAAGTTTGATAGCTATGCCCTTTAACGACTGAAAACTCATCTTCCGTCAATTTTCCTGGTTTTTCTAAAATTTCCGTTGGAACAGACAGTTTCCCAATGTCATGGACATAGCCTGCTGCCAGAATTTTTTTACAAGTCATTTCATCGCAATCCGAAAACTGCGCCAACTGCCTAGCAACGGCCGCAACACCCTCACTATGGACCGCCGTAAAATTGCTCCGGAAATCAATCACTCGCGCAAATAATTTTCCAATTCCAATCAATGCATCAATATCAATCAATTGATCATTAAAACTTAATTTTTTATAATAATTGCTGCTGCAGGAAATGGATTCCAGATCGAACCAGAAATATTCTTTTTCCTTAAGTCGTTCAAAAGCCTTTACAAATTCAGGATTGAATCGTTTCCCCGAAGCTTCTTCTATTCTGCCATAAATTCGCTCTGCCTGATTGAACGGTTTATCATCCTTTGAAATCAGGGTAGCGATGCGATCGGCTAAATGGATCAGGTGACTTTCCAACGGCACATCTTCACCGTCTTTTTTCAGGCCATTGCCATTGTTCCAATCGACATGATGAAATTTGATGATCTTTGCCTCTTTAGAGAACTCTTTATAATCTTTTAACAGCATCCATCCAATTTTAGCATGTTTATGAGGATTAAGCGCATCAAATTTTAAGACATCCAGCCTTTCCTGCATGCTTAAACCGCCAATATCATGCAGAATAGCGGCCACACTTAAGTGATTCTGCTGCTTTTCATTTAAGTTCAGTTCTTCCCCAAGGTTGTAAGTTATATAAGCAACCAATCTGTGATGATTATTTAGCTCCGGGCTTACCATATCGGAAGCCCTTGATAATTCAAGGGTCAACTCAAGAAATGAGATCATGGTCACTTTTCCTTTCATTCAAATCATTCTATTCTGGAATATTGTGCTATAAAATCATATTTTTGTCAAATTATTAAACAACAAAAAATGGTACAGCAATTATTTTTCATTACATACTAAATGCAGTAACCAGATAAAACAATTATCCTGAAACGTCTAGGCAGCCCCTTAAGACAAATCAACCATCTTAATTTTATTAATCAATTTCCAGTGCTCCGGTATACAATTGATAATAAACACCTTTTTTCTTTAACAGACTTTCATGGTTTCCCCGTTCAATGATACGCCCTTGATCCATTACCATAATGGCATTAGAGTTCTTAATGGTGGATAGTCGATGAGCAATAACCAATACCGTTCTTCCTTCCATCAAGTGGTCCATTCCCTCCTGAACGACTTTTTCGGTACGGGTGTCAATACTGGAAGTGGCTTCATCCAAAATCAGTACCGGAGGATCTCCGACCGCAGCCCTGGCAATCGCGATTAATTGGCGCTGTCCCTGAGATAAGTTTCCGCCGTCACCAGTGAAAACCGTATCATAGCCTTCGGGCAAATGCTTGATGAATGAATGGGCATTGGCCAGTTTTGCTGCCCCAATGACCTCTTCATCAGTGGCATCCAGTTTTCCGAAACGAATATTTTCCATAACCGTACCGGTAAACAAATGAGTATCCTGGAGCACGATCCCGAGAGACCGTCTTAAATCCGATTTTTTTATTTTATTGATATTAATCCCATCATATCGAATTTTACCATCCTGAATATCATAAAAACGATTGATCAAATTGGTGATCGTCGTTTTTCCCGCTCCCGTTGCCCCGACGAAGGCGATCTTTTCACCCGGTTCAGCATACAGTTCAATATCATGAAGAATCATCTTGTCGTCATTATATCCGAAATCGACATGGTCAAAGACCACATTTCCTTTTACCAACACATATGTGGTGGTATTATCCGCCTTATGATGATGTTTCCAGGCCCAGATGCCGGTTCTTTTCGGAACTTCGATTATTTCACCGTTTTCTGAAACCTTTGCGTTGACTAGTTCCACATACCCTTCGTCAGACTCCGGGGTCTCATCCAAAAGCGTGAAAATTCGGTCTGCCCCTGCCAGTGCCATGATAATGGCGTTTAACTGTTGCGCCATCTGGTTGATTGGCATGGTAAAGCTTTTGTTAAACTGAAGGAACGATGCCAGTCCTCCAATGGTAAATCCACCAACTGCAAAAATAGCGAGAATCGATCCGATGATGGCGGTAATGACATAGCCGATATTGCCAAGATTTGCCATAATTGGCATCAAAATATTAGCATACATATTTGCTTTGTCGGCGCTGTGAAATAACTCGTCATTTCGGCGGTTAAATTCTTTGAGACTCTCTTCTTCATGGCAGAATACTTTGATAACCTTCTGTCCTTCCACCATTTCTTCAATATATCCATCAATTGAACCAAGATTCTTCTGTTGTGCCATAAAATGTTTACCACTTTTAGCCGCCACTTTTTTCGTAACGAAAAGCATCACGCCAACCATCAATAATGTTACCAACGTCAACGGAATATTTAATATCATCATCGCTATAAAAACGCTGACAACGGTAATAACAGAGGACACTAATTGAGGCAGGCTCTGGCTGATCATTTGTCTTAGTGTATCCGTATCATTTGTGTAGACACTCATGATGTCTCCATGGGCATGAGTATCAAAGTACTTTATTGGTAATGTCTCCATATGGGAAAAAATATCATTTCTGATGTTTTTCAAAGTTCCCTGAGCGACATTGATCATAATACGATTGTAGCCCCAAGTGGCAAGCGCCCCGCAATAGTATATCCCTGCCATTATCATCAGAGCACGAAAAAGAAGACTGAAATCAGGGTTTTGCTTTCCGATAAATGGCACGATGTAATCATCAATTAAATTTTTCATAAACATCGTTCCCGCGACATTGGCTAAGGAAGACAGAATAATCAACGTTAAAACTGCCAGGCAGTGAATTTTATAGTATTTAAAAATGTATCCAAACAACCGCTTGATACTTTCTTTGGGATTATTGGTTTTTCTTTTTTTATTCTCCATCGATGACAGCTCCTTTCGTCTGGGATTCGTAGACATCTTTATAAATACTGCTGCTTGCCAACAGTTCTTCGTGGGTTCCGATGGCCTCGATAACGCCATCATTCAATACGATGATTTTATCCGAGTCCTGCACCGAGGAAATTCTTTGCGCAATAATAATCTTTGTGGTATTCGGAATTTCTTCCGCAAATGCCTTTCGTATTAAAGTATCTGTTTTTGTGTCGACTGCACTGGTGGAATCATCGAGAATCAAAATCTTTGGTTTCTTAAGTAGTGCTCTGGCAATGCAAAGCCGTTGTTTTTGTCCGCCTGATACATTGCTTCCCCCCTGTTCAATATAGGTATCATATTTTTGTGGCAATATTTGAATGAACTCGTCGGCCTGAGACAGTTCGCAGGCTCTTTGCAATTCTTCATCAGAGGCATCCTGACGCCCCCAGCGAAGATTATCCATAATCGTTCCCGAAAACAAGACATTTTTCTGCAAAACCATGGCGACTTCATTTCTCAACGCCTCAATATCATAATCTTTTACATTCAGACCGCCGACCCTGACTTCCCCCAGTGAGGTGTCATAAAGCCGTGGAATCAGCTGCACCAGAGATGATTTTGCGCTGCCGGTTCCCCCGATAATTCCAAGCGTTTCACCCGATTTTATTGAAAAATTGATATTGTTCAGTACATAATTATCACTATCGTCCTGATATGAAAAGGATACATTTTTGAATTCAACAGATCCATCCAAAATCGTATCTTTAGGGTTTTCTCCATTTATCAAATTTGGTTCTTCATTGATGACTTCGGCAATACGATCGGCTGATGCTTTCGACATCGCCACCATTACAAAGACCATGGAAATGAACATCAGACTGATTAGAATATTAATGCAATAGGTGAATAATCCCATTAACTCACCAGTTGTCAAAGATCCACCCACAATCATCTTAGCCCCCAGCCATGAAAGCAGAAGAATGCAGGTATACATCACAAATTGCATAATCGGCATATTCAATACCAGAAGTTTCTCCGCTTTTAAAGAGATTTCATAGATCTTTTTTGCTGCACTTTGAAAGATACTATTCTGATGTTCTTCCCGAACATAAGCTTTGACAACTCTTATGGCATTGATATTTTCCTGTGTGCAGCCATTAAGAACATCATACTGTTTAAACAGTACTGTAAATATTGGAAAGGCTTTAACTGTGATGACGGCCAGGATAATGCCAAGAAATATGATAGCTCCCAGAAAAATTAATGACAATTTTGCATTGATATAAAAAGCCATTGCCATTGCACTGATCAGCATAACGGGCGCTCTTGTACAAATACGAAGAATCATCTGATAGGCATTTTGTACATTAGTAATATCGGTTGTTAACCGCGTGATCAAACCGGCGGTTGAATACTTGTCAATGTTCGAAAATGAAAACTTCTGAATGTTCTCGAACATTGTTTTTCTTAAATTTCTAGCAAACCCGGAACTCGCCTTTGCGGCAAATTTTCCTGACAGCACACCAAATGTAAGCGAAAGCATTGCTAGCAAAATCATCAATCCTCCCGTTACACAAACATGTGAAATATCGCCTTTTTCCACCCCGTTGTCAATAATCGATGCCATCATTAATGGAATGATCACTTCCATTATGACTTCAAGAATAACAAATAAAGGAGTTAGTATTGAAACTTTTTTGAACTCTTTTATTTGTGACATTAATGTTTTAACCATTGTTCCTCCTATTTTTCTCTTATATTTTTTATTGGGTCCAAAATTGTTCGTATCCTTACAGTAAGGTGACTTACTGTAAGGATACGAACAATTCATTTAAAATTTTTAGATCATTATACATTCATATTTCTTGAAAGTATATTTATTACACTTAAAAACGTGTCCAGATCCTTATTCGAAACTCCTTTTATCAAATTCTGCTCAAAAATATAAATATTCTCATGTAAATGGTCTTCTAATTTCTTGGTCTCTTTTGTTATCATGATTTTTTTTAATCTTGCATCATAAGAAACACTTTCCCTGGAAATCAGACCTTTTTTTTCCATCAGCTGTAAAACACCTGTCACCGAAGACCGGCGAATTTGCAATTTTTCTTCAATATCTTTTTGAAATACATCCCTGTTATTTTTTTGCGCTTCTGCCAAAATCCCCAGCACCCGTGCTTGAACACCGGTTATTCCGCTGTCTTCAGCAGCACGGTCAAGAGATCTTTTAACCTGATTTGATAATATAATGACTTTTTTTCCAACATCATATTTGGTTTCCATCATTCGCCTCCGGAATTGTTAGTTACCTAACATATAATAACATTGAATCTTTTATTGTCAAGATTAAAATTCCAGTATTTTGGAGGTTCCATTTCATAGGTTCCAAACAAAGTAAAAAATTAGTGCCGTATTTTTTTAAAAAAGCAGCGGTCAATTAAGAATATAAAGCACTCCTAAAGTATTAGGCCCACAATGCGAGGAAACAACCCCTCCTGCCTGGGTTACTAATATCTCTTCAAATTTATTCAAACTTTCCAAGTACTCTTTTACTTTATTGACAATCTTCTCTGGACAACCAGAATGGGTGATGAATACTCTGGCAGAATTTGCCAGTAAAAGTTCCTTTTCCCGTTCTTTCGCATATTTGAGAATAACCGATTTTGCGTTTCCTCGATATTTCTTTCTCACTTGCATTTTTGCATCAGAAACAACAATTTCTGGTTTCAATTTTAAGGAATTGCCAATCAGTGCGGTCACCGAAGAACATCTTCCCCCCCGATAAAGGAAGGTTAATGTATCAACTACAAAACTAGCCTTTACTTTTCCATTAATTTGTCTGTTGTCCGCTAGAATTTCTTCTACCGTACATCCCCTACTCACCTGTTCAGCCGCCCGGATGACTTGCAGTCCGATTCCCGTTGATAAATTCCGTGAATTCACAACCACCAGCTTTTTGTAATTGAGCGTCTCGGCTGCCAATCTCATTACATTGCAGGTTGTGGACATAACCTCTGAGATTCCGAAAAATATAATGTCCCTCTCTGCTTCTATATAAGGTGTTATGACATCAATTGCTTCTCCGATAGTGGGAGCCGCTGTCTTAGGTGTCTCACCCGTCTTGTTGGACCATTCATAAATCTCTTTCTGATTTACGCCATTGCCGTCCTTCACAGATTTATCCCCCATGGTAATCGTCAATGGAAGAATACCAATGTCATATTTTTCTATCAATTCCGCTGACAAGTCACAGGTGCTGTCTGCGATAATCTTGATATTATCCATCTATGTTTCTCCTTCGATTTTATTGATTTTTATATAACAGTTTTGTCATGAACTATTCTAATGTGAACTAAATATCTTGTCAACAAATAAAAGCAACCTTGAATTTCAGATACCAAGAAATCTAAGGTTGTTCATTACAACTTATTTAATTTTACTGATGGCGGCCGTTCCAAATCAGGCGTCTTATTTTCGCAAAATCAATATCCTAATTGATTGTCTCGTGCATTGGATAAATTAATGCCTTCATCACATCAAAATATCGGTGAGTAATGGTTTTAATGAGTTTAATAATATCCTTAACGGTTTCGATTTCTTCATGTTTCATAATCAATGTGTCGGCGATCAGCAATGAAAGCCGCCGGGCCGAGTTACGACTGTCCAAATTTTGTAATACATCGAAATCAGGCAACGGAACCAAGGCTCCAACCCGACTGGCAATCTGACAACCTGCAAATCCACATACTTCTTTTATCTGTTTTTTAAGAATATCGTCCCGATATTCCGTATACTCCCGATAGATTGGTTTTGCATCTTTATCCCAGCATCCCGAATACACTTTTTGATATTCATAGACCATGTCTTTTATATAACCCAGGATCTCTTTTCGATAAGCCTTTCGAGACTTTGGGGTTCCTTCAGGATGATAGAACCAGGCAATGTACTCATAAATCAGGTTTCCCATCAGATAACCCATATCCGCTGATGTCGGCCCCATAAAAGGATACTCCATATCGATGACTTTCATTTCTTTTTCATCAATCATGATGTTTGACGTATGGAGATCGCCATGAACCAGGCACTCGCTTCTTTTCATGAAAATCCCACGTAGTTTTAACAATTCAACTCTTACTTCACGTTTATCCCAAAACAATTCAGCCATTGCTAAATGATTGGGGTCCCCCTCTAAAGTATGGTCAATATCATGCTCAAGAAATGACTCTCTTGAGAAAAGAATCGTTTCCATGATCCGCCGCATCTCCGGATTCATAAATTTACATTCCAGGGCTTTGTGGGTAATCTGGTCTAAATAAATTTCCGACGTATAAAAATTTGATTTCGCAATAAATTCCCCGATTTGTTTCGGAAATTCAGGGAAAGATTTTCCTTTGATCAATTCAAAACGCATGATTTTCAGATGACCGCAATCTTCATAAACAAATAGATTGTTTCCCTGATCGACGTGATACATTTTCGGCAAATATTCAGGCGTGATCGCTGTTCTTAGCTTAATAATTTCTGCTTCTGTTTGATTTCGTTTAGTCGTCAGTTTCGCCGCTTCACCTAATACACGCATGTGCGGTTTTGCCTGTTTCAGAATAACTGATTTTCCGGTTTCATCCCAAACCCGGTAGATATGATTGACAAAACCATCGCCATCATCTTCTCCCCCGCCGACTTCATAGACATCAAGTACTGCCTCTGCGGGAAAAATATCGGTATAGTTTTTTATGTATTCTATGACTGTTTTCGGTGTCAAATCTCTGTAAGACATATCTTACCTCACGTTTTCTTTATTCGATAACTATGAGTGTTATTTTATCACGATCACAAGCGGAAACAAATGAACTATTTATTTCAATGATGCTAATTATTTGTATAACCTTCTCATTTTTAATTAATTTTCCTTACTCACTTTTAAAAGTTCCTTTTTACTCACACTGCCGCGAATCAGAGAAAGCATCAGAGCAATCAGAGCGCAACTAGTAGATTATTTTGTACACTTTTTCCCCATTAGACAAAATATGTGATGCGCATTACACAAATCTGGCAAGATTCTCGAGTGCAATATATTGCTATTTTTTTTTCAACTATACAATCTTTTCAATTATGTTATACAACGTGGATTTAATTGATATTATTTTGATGTATGCAGCCTTTACTGATTGCCATTCTGAAAAAATTGTAGTAAACTTATATCAATTGCTATAAATAGTATCAGTAAAAAGGTTATTGCCGCTATGAACACCATGCTCTTCACAAACATGCTTCCTTATAAAAATCATTGAAATTTAGAATCCATATATCTCAACTTAAAGTATTATAATTTATTGATTGCTTTAAAGAACCTCCTTCATTGTGCTGTTCTGGTTTTTTATTCATCAAAGCTACTCATCTTTCGCTGTTTTTTCTCTTGTTTCTATCATATCAATTTCAGAGATTTTAACTTTCGCACTGACATTCGACGTAATTTCCCAATAATTTAAAGAAAGGAATAATTGATAATGAAAAGCTTTTATGACACAAATAGTCAAAATGAAATATTAGAACGGATTTTTTCTCTAACTCTTGGACTTCTATGCGTAACGAACTTAAATGGTCAGTTTCTAAAAGTGAACGCTGCCTGGAAAATGACCCTCGGTTATTCAATGAATGAACTTGCACATAAAAATTTGATCGATTTTGTACATCCAAATGATTTGGATGCTACACTTTTCGCCATAAAAGAGCTTATCAACCAGAATGATGTTCTCAATTTTACAAATCGATATCGTTCAAAAAAAGGCACTTACTGCTACATCGAATGGGAACTCCACCGCTATGGCAATTTTCTCTATATTGCCGCAAGAGACATCGCTCAACCAAAAATATCTGAAGTATCAAACCAGGAATTCAAAAATAATATCGACGAGAAACAAGAGCAAAATCGAAATAGTCATGAATCAAATTTAAGCAAAAGACAACGAGTACTAATTGTAGATGATTCACCGTTAAACACAAAAGTATTGGAGCAGTCTTTAAGTGGCGATTATGATGTTCTTATCGCACACAGCGGCATGAAAGCATTATCCATTGCCAATTCAACTGAACCGCCTGATATTATTCTTTTGGACATTGTCATGCCGGAAATGAATGGATATGAAGTATGCAAAAAACTCCATCTAAATCAAAGTACAAAAGAGCTTCCGATCATTTTTCTTACATCGCTGAATCAAGCGGATAGTGAAGAATATGGATTAAAACTTGGTGCTATTGATTACATTACCAAGCCGTTTAGTATTGCAATTGTAAAAGCCAAAATAAAAAATCATTTGGCATTAAAGTATTATCAGGATGTTTTGAAAATAAATACAGATGTAGATCAATTGACCAACATTGCCAATCGCAGACGATTTGATGAGATGTTATCCATCGAAATAAAAAAATCAAAACGGACCGGTAGTCATTTATCTTTGCTGATGATCGATATTGACCATTTCAAACTATATAATGATACCTATGGTCATTTAGAAGGAGATGAATGCCTGCGTAAAGTTGCATTTATCTTAAAAAGCACATTGAAAAGGCCTGGAGATTTAGCTGCGCGCTGGGGCGGCGAAGAATTTACCTGTCTGCTTCCCGATACAGACAATAAGGGAGCCGCTAAAATCGCTGAATTATTGCGAATAGCCATAATGAATTTAAGAATTCTCCATGTTTCCTCTCCGGTAAAAAAAGTCGTTACCATATCTATTGGTGCCGCCACGTCAAACCCTTCGGACGAAGCATCTTATGAAAACCTCCTAAAACATGCTGATAATGCGCTATACAAAGCTAAGGCTTCAGGACGGAATCGAATAAGCATCGAACAGCTTTCTACCTATGCCCACCAATCCATAAAGGCCATTGGGTGAAACCTAATCAATGTTGCACATTGTTTTTCAAAGTCTGTGCCGGCACAAAAATCACTTTTTTTTCTGTAGATATAAAAATATACTGTATTTTATAATAAGCCCAACTACACAAATGATAAATTAGTGTAGTTGGGCTTTATTTTTGGATTGATCTAACGAAAAATATTTATTTTTCTTTCTTAAGTTTTATTCTTTCTTAAGTTATATTCATACCTGACGATAAATGTATAGATGTTGTGAATTAATTGATTAGCCTTAAAATATTTTAGGTGCTTAATATTTTTTTTAAATACAGAAAATTTATTTAAGCATCCTTTAAAAATCACTGTTAATTACGATTCAAGCAAATATTAAAACATGGAGGTTTTATATGCAATTGTTTTATAATATGAAAATAAGAGCTAAACTGGTATTGGGTTTTGTTCTTGTAGCGCTTATATCAGGAATAGTAGGTATTGTTGGAATTGTGAACATTAACTCGTTAAACACTTCAGGCACTGAACTTTATGAAAACATGACAGTACCAATATCTGATGTTGGTGTAATATCAGCTTCTTTTCAGAGAATGCGTGTAAATGTCCGAGATATGATTCTTGAAGATAATCCTGAACAGATCAAGGTGGCGGCTGATAAAGTCGCTATCAGAAATGAAGAAATTGACACAGCCACCGCCGACTTTGAAAAATCAATTGATTCAGATGAAATGAGAACTGCCTATGATGAATTTATAGCTTCACGAAAAGCGGTTGCTGAACAATTTGAAGTAGTGAAAATATTAGCCACTCAAAATTTGGATGATGAAGCAACTGCCCTTATGTCTGACAATGCTTCTTTTGAAAAAGCCTCAAACATTGAACAGGATGCCATTTCCAAGTTAGTACCAATGAAATTGGAAGCTGCTGGCGTAAAAGAAGCGTCCAATACAGCACAAGCAACTAGTTCAACAATTGTGATGATTATTATTACAATTATCGTTATTATCGGTGCAATTGGTTTAGGTCTATTCCTCAGTTCAATTATCAGCATTCCCCTTAAAAAAGCAGTTAATATGATTAAAGATATGAGCAAAGGGCATTTGGGAACCCGGCTAAATATGAACACCAAGGACGAAATTGGTGAAATGGCAATTGCCATGGACAACTTTGCAGACGATCTTCAAACGATCACCATTGGAACCTTAGAACGGATATCCAACGGCGATGTATCCAGTACTATAGAAATCACAGATGAACAGGATGAAATTAAACCAGCACTTAAAAAAACCATCGACAGCATCAGAGGGCTCGTTGCTGAAGCATCCATGCTTTCCCAAGCCGCTGTGAATGGTAATCTTGATACAAGAGGTAACGCATCGGTTTTCAATGGTGGATTTAAAGAAATTGTTGAAGGAGTTAACAACACTCTGGATGCCTTAGTTGGTCCACTTAATACCACTGCTGATTATATTAACCGTATCGGGAAGGGTGAGATTCCACCAAAAGTCAACAAGATTTCCTACGGTGATTTCAACACCATAAAGAACAACATTAATGCCTGCATCGATGGGTTAGAAGCCCTTCAAGAAGGCAATCGCGTTCTCGGCAAGATGAGCTTAAACGATTATTCTGAAAAGGTTGAAGGCTCATACCTCGGTATTTATGGTGAAATAGCTGATTCGATCAACAACGTTCATACCCGATTATGTCGTGTTGTGGAAATCTCAACCCATATTTCTGAAGGGGATATGCAAGATTTGGAAATTCTGAAAAATGTTGGAAAACGCAGCGAAAATGATCATCTTATTCCGAGTTTGGTATTGATGATTGAAATGATTGTTATGCTGGTGGACGAAACCGATGAAATGGCTCGAATTGCGATTGAAGGCAACTTAAATAATCGAGGAGACCTTAGTCGATTCTCAGGAGAATATTCGAAAGTCATCGATGGTTTTAACAATACTTTAGATGCAATCACTGCGCCCATTCAAGAAGCATCCTTTGTACTAAATGAATTATCCCAAGGTAATTTAAGCTCTTATATGAAAGGCAACTACCAGGGCCAAAATGGCAAAATTAAAGACGATATGAATAAAACCGTTGAGTTTCTCAAACGTTATGTCAGCGAAATTACTGCGACTTTAGAAGCTCTGGGTCAAGGAAATATGGATCAGGACATAACGACTGAATATCTTGGTGATTTCTTAGCCATCAAGAATGCTTTAAATGATATCACCACAAACATGAGTCATACCATGAATGAGATAAATATCGCTGCCGGACAGGTTGAAATAGGTGCCCGACAAATCTCGGACGGCGGACAGGCTTTGTCTCAGGGAACAACCGAGCAAGCTAGTGCTATCCAAGAATTAACCGCTTCTATTGATGAAATTGCCAACGAAACAAAGAAAAATGCCTTAAATGCCAATAAAGCTAATGAACTAACGGTTGATGTTCAATCAAATGCTGAAGTTGGCAATGACCAAATGAAAAAGATGATCACTGCTATGGATGAAATTAACGAGTCATCCAACAATATTTCCAAAATTATTAAAGTCATCGATGATATTGCATTCCAAACCAATATTCTAGCCTTGAATGCAGCGGTAGAAGCTGCTCGGGCAGGACAGCATGGCAAAGGTTTTGCCGTAGTAGCTGAGGAGGTACGCACTCTTGCCGCACGAAGTGCGGAAGCAGCTAAGGAAACTACTGGTCTTATTGAAGGCTCAATCGGGAAAGTGGAAGTCGGAACAAAGATCGCTGATGACACAGCAGAAAGCTTAAAAGTAATTTTAAATAATGTTGGCATAGTTGCCGACTTAGTTGGAAATATTGCCCAGGCTTCCAACGACCAGGCTTCTGAAATTGCGCAAATCACCCAGGGCATTGAACAGGTTTCCCAGGTCGTTCAAACCAATTCAGCAACAGCTGAAGAAAGTGCCGCCGCCAGCGAAGAACTATCCGGTCAAGCTGAAATGCTTAAAGGAATGGTAGATGAATTTAAATTAAAAGAGCAAAACAAAAAGCCTTTGAGTGGTTCATCTGTGTCACAGCCGTTTAAACCAATTGATAATCGTCCCTCTAAACTAATTAACAATCGTCCATCAGAACCAATTATCATTTTGGATGATATGAATGCAGATAAATACTAAATCCATCAACTCCTTAATAAAATGATATTCACTGCAAAAGTCACTTTCTTGATACAGCATTGAAATTCGAACCAATAAGAACCCATTCTTTTTCATTGACATGCTTTGGCATAACAATGCATAAAGAATGGGTTCTTAATTTATCTTGCAAGTTCTATTCAGTTCTCAAATTATTTTTTTAAGAGTACATATATACATGAGTCAAAAATCTCGTCATGTTTACAAACACTCTTTTTTAAAACGCCTTCCAGTTTAAAACCCGCCTTTTCAAGCACAAAATCCATACACAGCCTCCTTAATTTTTCTATCATTCTTCTCTGAAACACACATTTTAATTCAAGCAGCGATGCGCCTTGTCTTGATTAAAGATTATTTCATTTTCGAGAGTTTAGGCGACTCTTTTATAAATGCGCCATCTTCCAAATCCGCAAATGCCTGTCTTAATTCTTCCTCAGTATTCATAACAATGGGGCCACCCCAGGCAATCGATTCTTTTATTGGAGGTGCTGAGAACAGCACAAAGTGCAGAGCTTTTTCTGTTGCCCTTACTTTCACAAAATCACCATCATCAAAAAGGATTGCTGATTTTTCATGATAGATCTCTTCTGCAACTTGCCCTTCTCCTTCAAGCAGAAAAACAAATACCGTTTCTCCCTTCGGTGTGGGAATTCTAATTTCACATTTGGCCTCAACCGTTGCATCTAAGATCATGGCCTGGATATGATGCGATTTAACGCCCTTCGTTCCTTGAAATTCTCCAGACACAATACTCACACTGAACCCATCTCCTTGGACAATCGGAATATCTTCTTTTCGGATTTCAAAATATTTCGGTTCAGTCATTTTTTCCACTTGAGGGAGATTAAGCCACAATTGAAAACCCAGCATTTTTTTTGCAGGTTGAGGCATTTCCTGATGCATAATCCCACTTCCTGCCGTCATCCACTGTGAGCAGCCGGATTCAATAACACCCTTATTCCCCAAGCTGTCTTCATGAATGATGCTGCCCTGTATCAAATAAGTCACGGTTTCAATCCCACGGTGAGGATGCATCGGAAATCCCTTGATATAATCCTCCGGGTTTTCAGAATCAAAAGAATCCAACATTAAAAACGGGTCAAAATCTTTTACATGGGGCCGGGATAATACTCGGCTTAAATGAACACCGGCACCATCGATTGCATCAGTCCCTCTAATTACCTGCGTAACCTTTCTTTCCTTCATAGCAAAACCTTCTTTCTTAAATTTCATACAGATATTTCAATGTGATTAATAGCTGAATTGTACCCTATTTGCATTATTTTTAACATAATGTTTCGTTTCTATCATTACGTTTTTCTTAATTGTTTCGCCTGTCTTTCTATTTTTTCTAAAGTTATATTAGCCCATGGCGATAATATAATCAGAGCATCGTTTAGTAAATCAAATGTAAAATTGAACCGTTCAAACAAAATAAGGAGGTTTATTCATAATGAAATACCTTGACGACATAAAAAAAAGTGCCAAGCAATTATTAAACTTCAAATCAAGCACCAGAAACGAAATCAAAGAGACAGCCCTGATCACGGAGTGCTTCTCTTACTACCTGCAAAGCATGGCCAACGAAAAAAAGGAACCTGTTTCCATTGCGAACATATCCGCTGATATTAATGTCAAATCTGACCAAAACAAAAGTGAACTGCAAATTAAACAACCTGTTGAAACAATCAGAGGCCTTATACCAATAAAACAAATATAATTATCTCGATTACTCAAGTATTGCCGCAATTATGTCGATATCTTTTATAACAAGAGTACCGTACGATATTTAAAAACAGAATCTCAATTTATTCAAGGAGGATATTATGAATAGCAATTCAATTGATACCAGTAAACTGCTGACTCAGACAAATCAGACAAAAGGCATCACGCAAAATGCCGATGCAAAAAAAGCTGTGCAGGCTGTCGAAAAAGTCGCATCAGTGGACGCACGCACGGATACCGTCGAACTTGGCACAAACACAGAGACAGATATCGGAACCTACACAATCGATCAAAAAAAGCTAAGTGAAATCAAGGCAGATTTTTCTAAAAACACTGCCGCATTCAAAAAAATGGTTGCTGTAATGCTTGAAAAGCAGGGTTTAAAGGTTAATGATGCCATTAAATCTTTAAGTGAAGGTAAGGATATCTCCTTCACCGTGGATGCTGGCACGCAGGCATCCGCTCAGGAAGGGATTTCGGAAGATGGTTACTGGGGTGTCGATAAGACAGCTGAACGGATCGTTGATTTTGCAAAAGCCGTATCCGGCGGAGATAAAAGCAAAATCGAGACATTGAAAAATGCCTTTATTGATGGTTACAATCAGGCCAAAAAATCTTTTGGCGGAGAACTTCCAGACATCTCTCAAAAAACCTATGACAAAGTCATGGAAGGTTTTGATAATTGGAACGAAGCAGAATAAATGAATAACTTCGTGAGCTAATCCTTTCAAACAATAATCACAGTTATTACACTGACTTTTCGCAGAGCTCTCGTCCGATTTCGGATCAAATAACCTAACTGCATAAAGAATATGTCGTCACTAAACTATCATTGTTGCTCATAAATGTCTGCATATTCTTTATTTTTTGTGAGTATTTCATCTGCATAGGAACAGCGTGAAGTTATTTTTTTATGTTCTTCTCTTGCATAATCTACCATCTTTTCAACCAATATTTTCCCAATCCCCTGTTCCCTCAATTCTCTGGAAACATAAACATGCTCAATTACAATTTTATTCTCATTCTCAAGCGAAAAGTTTACCTGAGCTATTGGGTCGTCCTCATCCGCACCGATATAAAACTTATTCTTTCCTTCATGAATGGTTTCCATAATATCCCCCATTTTTTTATTGGCTTATTTTAAATATACTCAATATTTTTTCTACCCCTTTTTTCGTCAAACAAAACCTCTGATCGGCCTTCTTATAACTTGGTAGGAAATTATTTCTCCCTTTATGGAAGATTTTCACTGTCTAGTACCATTTAAATATTTTTTCAATGCCTGGTCAAAGTGTTTTTTTGTTGTTTCATCAAAACATATCATTTCAACTAACTGAATTTTCGGATGATTTTCCCCATAGTTTAAGATGGCTGACACTGCAATTTCGGCCGCCTTTTCAATGGGAAAATGATATATACCGGTGCTGATAGAAGGAAACGCCACTTGTTTGCAGTGATATTCTTCAGCCAAAGTCAGACTATTTACATAGCAGCTTGCCAAAAGTTCGATCTCTTGGTGGTTTCCTCCCTGCCAAACCGGACCCACGGTATGGATCACATAATCTGCAGGCAAATTATAGCCCTTTGTTATCTTGGCCTTCCCTGTTTCACATCCACCCAGACTACGGCATTCTGCAAGCAGTTCCGGCCCCGCAATACGATGAATGGCGCCATCCACGCCCCCTCCCCCTAAAAGAGAATTGTTTGCCGCATTTACGATCGCATCTGCTTTTACTTTTGTAATATCGCCCAATTTAATTTCCAGTTTCATACTTACACACCCTTGTTTAATATTAACTCACAAATAAAACTGCTCAACAAAAACAATCTAATCGGGTTTAAGCGGCATCAGCAACAAGATCACATCGATTAATAACTTTTCACGATCTTGTTAATACTAAATTAGATTAATTTGTTATGTCTCGGATTCTGGCTTACAATATCGATTGCTTTAGTCAACTCACTGGTAAGATCTGCCTTATATTGGGTTGTCATTTCATCAACTTTCGAATAAAGCAATCCTTCTTGCGTTACATAATAAGCAGGCTTTAGGTTGTTCAAAGCAATTGCTTTGATGTCTTCAATACATCTTTCACATTTACATATATCGGGATAATTAGCAATAAGATGGGGTAAAAAAGCATCGACAGTATTTTCCATGTAATTTTTTAACATTTCTTTCCCTCCAATATTGATTTTTTTTGTTCCAAACAACCAAATTTCACAGTTAACCGATTACTTTATTGATAATACAGATAAATGTTTTTTACAAAAATTCAGCTTTTTATTTAAAGTATACTCTTTATATTATTTATTTTCAATCATTTTCATTCACATTACTAACGCAGTTTCTCGTATGCAATGTCCTTGAATGGCTGACAAACCTCACTCTGCTTTTGTTCTTAATTTTCTCTAGTCTGGGGATAAATGGTGTTGCAATTATCTCCAGAACTTAGTTTTAAACTATATCTATAATTTGTAGCCATTATTTAATAATTGGCTTTGCAACACACTTGGGGATTATCACATCATTGGTGGTTCCTTCCCCCAGTTCTCCATCGCCGTTATAACCCCAGGCCCATAACGAGCCATCCTCTTTCACCGCTAAGGAATGCAGTCCTCCTCCAGCGATATCAACGACATCGGCAGATAAAACGCATTGGGGGCGGTTCCGATTTATTTGTGTGCCATCGCCAAGTTGACCAAATTTATTATATCCCCATGTCCACAATGAACCATCATTTTTGATCGCCAATGAATGATGGAAACCGGCAGCAATTTTTACGACGCCATCGGAAATAATACAGCTTGGTTTATTCCCATTAAGTTCTGTGCCGTCCCCCAATTGTCCAAATTGATTATACCCCCAGTTCCATAAAGAGCCGTCACTTTTGATGGCCAGGCAATGATGAAATCCTGAAGCGATGGCAACGACGTTATCCAGGATAATGCATTGCGGATGATTGGCATCAATCTCAGTACCATCGCCTAATTGACCGTATTGATTATCTCCCCATGACCATAAGGAACCGTCACTTTTGATGGCCAGGGAGTGACCAAATCCAGCGGCAATTTTTTTAACATCACCGGGATAGATCCGCTTAGGTGTCTTTCGGGAAAACTTTGTGTGGTCTCCCAGCTGACCATATTGATTGTTCCCCCATGCCCATAGGGAACCATCTGTCTTGATGGCTAAGCCATGGGCATTTCCGGCCGCTGCCTGAACAACATCCTTCTCAATTACACGAATAGGGAAAGCACTGTTTGCTAATGTGCCATTCCCTATTTCGCCCTCCTGATTGTATCCCCATCCCCACAGGGAACCATCGGTTCCCAGCGCGTAGGTAAAGTCCGCAATGGCTGAAAGCTCAGCAATATCACCGGCAATGATGCAAACCGGAACGGTTGAATCCCTGTTTGTTCCATCTCCCAGCTGACCAAAATAATTTCGTCCCCAAGTCCACAGCGAGCCATCTTTATCAATGGCGAGACTATGTTCCGAACCAGCTGCAACGCTTATAAAACCTGATGGTTTTTCTTTAATAATCGTACGTGTTTTCTCTTCTATCAAATTCTCTGCTGATAAAAGCTCTTCACTATCATTCTCTGTTTTTAGATTTTCTTCCGATAGCAGTTCTACTGCCGGGATTTCTCCAAACGTTACTTTTAGCAAGCTGTCATTAATAACATCGTCTTGTAAATTAGCAAAATCGGCTATCGTTTCGGTAAGACAGTCCGGTTCGTCCAAAACCTCTAAAACATCCAAATAAGTTTGCACCGCTTCCAAGGCTATTTCTTTTACCAGGCTGTTTTCATAGCTAAAATAGAATATAATCTGCTGTAGTTTTAATTCTTCTTCTGAACGCGTAAGATTTTTCAAATTCAGAAGTTTTTCGGGAATATTTTCTTGCACAGCTAGGGTTAAGATTTTTTTCGTCTTGAGATCTTTAGAAAAATAATCCGCCAGGAGACCTCTCATCCTTTTCTTTTCTAGAAAAACTTCCGTTCCATATTCATTTTTGATCAGCCTCAGTATCGCTCTTGGCTTGGGACTGTCACGATGGCCAACGTTAATGTTAATTTTCGAATAGCAAAACGGACAGATTGATCCGTCAATTCCTTCCGGAGGATTCCATTCTCTCCCGCATTTACTGCATTTCATAATACACCTCTACCTTATGACTGCCATTTTCATATCATTCATTCATTTAATTTATCTTCAATTTCATCCAGCTCTTCAGAAACCGCTGCATCTATCATTGCACTATCAACGGTAGCTTCACTTATTTCTTCTGATAAAAGCACACTTTTCTTTGAAATAAATAGATCCTCAGTTATATTTATTCCCTTGATATTTAAAATACCGGCGACGGAAACGTCATCCCCACTGCCCTTTTCTGATAACTGTGGCAAAAACTCCTGGAGCTCAGCGACCGCGGCCTCAAAATCTGACGAATTAAAGGAAAGGGTTATTTTCTTGTAAAAATCGTACAGATTCTCGATGCCGGCAAATGAATCATCAATTCCGTCCGTTCCAACAAAAACAGCCAGAGGCAATGATTCACTATAGTAATGCCGAAAGTTTGCATAAGCATCAGTATTGCATATCGAAGTGGTCACATTAAGAACGCATTTATGATCCCATGGTATGGGTTGGATAATTTCACCATTTTCACAAATGGCACAACATTTTCCATCTCCAATTTGCAGCCCAAAACAAAAGTTTTTGCTTAAAACAAAGGCAATAATGGTGGTACCATAAGCAGATTCCAGTTCAAATTTATGTTCAAATATCAGTCGATCGGCGCCGGATAACGCAATCAGTTCTTCTTCCGAAAAGGGGTTTTCATCAGCATCTTTATTGACCGCGTTGTTCCAGTTAGAGATGATATTCTTTTTCAACTGCCCTAAAACCTTATCCGGGTCGGCTCTTAACTCTTCCAAAATCTGATTTTCGTAGCTCATAAAGGCTTTAATCGAATCAAGCGTGATTGTCGCCGCAAATTGAGATCCGCGATGACTGCGAAAGTATTTATTTCCCCCATGGCCATCACAGACTATCGCCACCGCCATGTCTTTATCATAAAAGCTCACGGCGCTGTCCTGACATATTTTACTCTTTTTAATATGACTATAACCGATCACTGACAGATCAAACGCTTGTAATTCATCCAATTATACTGACCCCCTTTCAAAAAACGAACATTGGCTACCATTCGATTTCCGCATCATCATCAAAAATATCCGCATTGAAATCTTGAATCTGTTCGACAAAATCATCCTGCTTACTGGGTGCGGATGATTTTCCTGAAAATTCCACACTGCTGCTCTGGCTGCCAATTTTCGATGCTGTAACACTGACAAAGGTTATCATTTTTTTAAGCGCTTCCGGATTTCGCGCAGTTAAGACACTCTCACTATTCCCGGTAAAATCCTTTAACACATCCTGATCGGCATCGTCGCCAATTGCTACCGCTACTTTGATGGCATTTTTATACCAATTATTTTCTTTAAGTTTTGCAAGTCCCTTTTCATAATGATCTGTGGGTTGTCCATCGGACATGAGAAAAATGGCAGGAGCAAAAGACCCGGCAACATCACTCATAAATTCATTGCGGGATAGTTTTTCATCCAACATTGTAAAAGCGGTGCCTAAATCAGTGACGCCTCCGACATCCAGATAATCCCATTCGAAATTTTCTGCTTCAATAGGGTTAGGATATAACCACTCAGCGCCACTGTTAAACTCTAAAACTGCAATCTTTATCTGCGCATCGGCATTATTATCAGAAATATCTCTAAGTTCAGGAACTATATCATTAATTGCTTCATTAACCGCTCCGATTTTTGAACCGGCCATGCTTCCTGATGTGTCTACAAGAAAGAATAAAACCATCGTTCTTCTGGCTATCCCCCCACATAATTCATCATAAATTCCCATTTTTACACTCCTTAAAATTTATATTTTGGACGATTTTTTGTTGATCAAGGCAATTAAATAATCTCGCCGCGATTTTTTCCAAAATCGATCATGATTCCCCGAAGAATTTGCACCACGCCGCCTGGCCTGACATCTTTTTGTTTTCCATCCGGGGTTGTCATATACCAGGTGGTATTAGAACTGTTTCTAAGCCCCCATAGACCAGGGTTTGATTTACTCTGAATGACTTCACCCATTTCTTCCTTGAAATCGTCACTATCGATATTCGTATGACATTTATACAGTTTGGATTTAGGATAAAGGGCGACCTGATTATTTTTCACTTTCAAAAAAAGCGGTGTTTGGATGGTCTTCCCACATCCCATACATTGAATGGCGTCTGCCTCGGAATCTACAAACACTTCCGATCCACATCCACAGGTAATGGTTTCATCTCTTAGCCGAAGAAATAATTTCTGCCACTGCGTTTCAGTCAATCGGGCATTTTCTTTTTTCAGGCCTTCACCAAAAGATTTCTCAAAGGCCTCCTGAATATATCGCGGATATATCGGCCATAATTTTATGGCATTGTTATGGATTCCCCGCACTGGGCGATTGGTGTCATTTTCCGGGTCAAAAATAAAAACCGGTTCACTTCCATAGAATTTCTTTTCCAGACTCTCAGTCATACATGGGCAAGTTGTTCGGCTGCCTTCCAATGGATGGGACACAAAGAGCAATAAAAACAAAGTGACGGCTAGAGAATAGCGATCCGTATGAACACTTGGGTGTTTTTCTCCCAAAACAACCTCCGGCGCCATATATCGACATTTTCCCGCTATTCCTAAATTATCGCCATATTGGGCGACGTTATCATTATCACAAATTAAAACCTCGCCGCTTTCCGAATTGATAAAGAAATTCCCATCGTTAATATCCTGATAACTATAGCCGCAGCGGTGTAGCTCCCTAAATCCATTGACAATATTTAATGCTGCATTGACAACCGCGGATACACTTGAGAACTTGACTTTTGCCGTTAAGAATCTCGAGAAATCTTCATATTCTACCGGTCTGAGGTCCATCAGATAGCCAAAACTGTCATCTTGATTTTTAGTGATCATCTGCGGCCATATAAAAGCCTCCGTGGGTGGCCCTTGTTTGATATTATTGACAATATTTTCTTTGAACTGCTGAGCATTTTTCAATTTATTTGGATAATACCACTTGAGTGCATAGGGCTTTTTTTTGTAATTCACAAAATAAACAATCCCCTGTCCGCCATCACCAAGCTTTTTTACCACCTCAACGCTATCACCAGATTCCAACTTTATTTTTGTTCCTTTTTCAAAAGTATTCATCATTCCTCCTGTCACTTGTTTCCATATAATGACCGTTTAGTTTTTAATTATTCGTTTAACTTTACACCATAAGATTTAACTCGGCCAAAAGTCTACAATTTTATTCGGTTAAACTTTATTGTAACCGATCAAACTTCGCTCTTGCTTAATTTAGGAAAAATCATTTCTTTATCATATCAATTTTTCTCAAATGCATTTAATTCTCCTAAGCTTTCCTCAATTTTCAGCCTAGTCATCCACATCAAAAAAGCACCCAATTTGGGTGCTTTTTTGATGCTTTTGGAGATTCAAAACTTTTTGTAACTTTTTGTGCCCGCAAGAACATTTATTACTTCTTCAAGTGATGCTCCGATTGATGCTTGAACAGCGCCAAAAATCGTTCCTTCCACAATGGGTGCGTCAACAATTTTTACATTGCTGCCGTCTGAAAGCATTTCAATGGCCATTTCCGAGCTCATCACAGCACTGCCAAGATCGACTAGAATCACCACGCCATCCCCTGTTTGAACAGCTTCAATACCCGCCAGAATTCTGGATACATCCGTTCCAATGCTGCCGTCTTCCAAGCCGCCGGCAGCTGAAATCTTGACATCCGCCGCCATTTGTTTTGCTAGCTCCACTGTTCCTTCAGCAATTTTCTGGCTGTGGGAAACCACTACTATTCCTACCATTATCTATTTACCTGCCTTTTGAGCGACTTCGTTGGCGGCCTGAAACGCATAAGCCGTAGAGGTTGCCCCAGGGTCCTGATGTCCAATACTTCTTTCGCCTAAGTAACTTGCTCTTCCTTTTGTTGCTATAATCGTCTTTGTATATTCCACACCGTTCCAAGCTGCTTTTTCAGCTTCAACCAGTGCTACTGCCATTGTTTTTCCTTCTTTGATACTGGCTTTGATGGCATCAATCGCGGGGATCATGCTGTCTAAGATTGTTTTTTCACCTCTGACTGCTTTTCCTCTAAATTGGATACCACCAACGGCTTCGTCAAATGCCAGGATAACGTCCTCATTGGACAATTCTTCTTTTCCTTTAGTGGACATACCGGCTTTCATGAAAGCCGTCCCATAAAGAGGGCCAGCAGCACCTCCGACGGTTGATACCAGAGTCATACCCACTGTTTTCAGAATCTCATCGATACTTTTATTTTCAACTGCAGGTAATTTCTCCATCACCGCCTTAAAGCCACGGCTCATATTAATCCCATGATCACCGTCTCCGATTGCCTGGTCCAAATCGGTTAGTTCTTGTCGATGTTCTGCCATTTTATCTGCATAAATCCGGATAAAATCCAGTACTTCTGCCTTTGTTGCCATTTACCTTCCTCGTTTCTTCTTAACTATTCTTTTGTCTTATTATTTGTAACCTTTTTATTGCATTTTAAAGCCAATGGTATCGGCTTTTGCCATAAGCAAGTCTTTTAATTCACCATCAAGTTTTAACAACGTAATGGATGCCCCAGCCATATCGATGGAAGTCATGTAATCTCCTACAAAAGTTTTGAATATCTTGATCCCTTTATCAGCCAGAATTTGATGCACCCGACGATTAAGAATATATAGTTCCATTGGTGGGGTTGCACCAGCTCCGTTGATCATAACTGCCACTTCTTCCCCAGATTGAGGATTCATATCTTTTAAGATTCTTTCCATTAAATAGTCGACAATGACATCTGCTGTCTGAATGGGTTTTCTCTCGGTTCCCGGTTCACCGTGAATCCCGATACCCAGTTCCATTTCGTCTTCCGATAATTCAAATCCCGGTTTTCCAGCGGCCGGAACCGTACATGGTTTAAGTGCCACGCCCATCGTTCTGACGTTTGCAATAACCTTTTCTGCTATCGCTTTTACTTCTTCAAGGCTGGCACCAGCTTCAGCTATTGCTCCTGCAATTTTGTGAACAAATACGGTCCCTGCGACCCCGCGTCGACCCGTTGTATAAAGACTATCTTCAACAGCAACATCATCATTTGTAACAACATTGGCTACTTTTATACCTTCTGCTTCAGCAAGCTCAGCTGCCATTTCAAAGTTCATGATATCACCGGTATAATTTTTAATTACTAATAACACACCTTTACCGGCATCAACCGCTTTAATCGCTTCAAATACCTGATCCGGTGTTGGAGAAGTAAATATGGAGCCTGCTACAGCAGCGTCTAACATGCCTTTTCCAACATATCCGCCATGAGCTGGTTCGTGTCCGCTTCCGCCGCCACTCACTAATGCAACTTTTCCAATTTTCTTGTCTGCACGAGTAAGAACGTCAAAACCCTCAAGACGTTTCACATATTCGGGATGAGCTAGAACGATACCTTCCAGCATTTCATTTTCAACGTTTTCAACATCATTAATAAACTTTTTCATAAGACTTCCTCCTATAAATATTATTAGTATACTAAACTATACTATAACATGTTTTACCCTTTTTCACAGATAAAAAAAGCAATATCAACTGTTATTTTTTGCCTAAGTATTATCAGTTCAAGGATAAACCCCTGTTAAATGGTTCTATGAAATGGCTTTCTTCATTGATTTTACATAATTGTATAAACTATCGCTGGCGTTATCTCCGTATTCGGCGATGATTTTCACAATGGCACTGCCGACAATCACGCCATTAGCTATCTTCGCGATTGCTTTAGCCTGATCCGGATCTGAAATTCCAAATCCCACGGCAACCGGCGTATCAGAAACCTGCCGAATATCGTCAATCATGCTCTTCAAGTCTGTTTTTATTTCGCTTCTCACTCCGGTAACTCCCATTGAAGAAACAAGGTAAATAAACCCGGTGGCTTCCTTCGCCAGTGTCTGAATCCGGTCTTTTGAGGTTGGCGCAATCAAGGTAATCACATCCACGCCATAGGTTTTCGCAACGTCTAAAACCTCTCCTTTTTCTTCAAAAGGCAGATCGGGAATGATAATCCCGTTAATTCCTGATTCCTGACAGGCTTTAAAAAAGCGATCAATCCCGTAAACAAAAATGGGATTGATATAGGTTAAGAAGACCAGCGGAATCGCTGTTTTCTGTCGCACCCGTCTTACCATCATAAAAATTTTATCGGTTGTGGTACCCACGCTCAGGGCCCGTTCATTGGCTTCTTGAATAACCGGTCCTTCGGCAATGGGATCAGAGAATGGAATTCCAATCTCCACCAGATCTGCCCCGGCTTTTTCTATTGCTAAAATAAATTCTTCGGTTTTGTCCAAAGACGGATCTCCAGCGGTAAGAAAAGCAATAAAGGCTTTATTGTCTTTAAATATTTTCGATATTTTATTCGCTTGTAAATTACTCATAGATATTTTCCCCCTTATATCGTGCAATAGCTGCCACATCTTTGTCGCCCCGACCGGATACATTGACAATAATAATTTCATCCTTTTTCATTTTTGGCGCCAATACCATGGCATAAGCAATGGCATGAGCCGATTCAATGGCCGGGATAATTCCCTCGGTTTTTGAAAGATATTCAAAAGCATTTACCGCTTCATCATCTGTGATAGCGACATACTCGGCCCGTTTTGTATCATGAAGGTTGGCATGTTCAGGACCAATACCAGGATAATCCAAACCGGCAGAGATGGAATACACCGGCGCGATTTGGCCGAACTCATCCTGACAGAAATAGGACTTCATGCCATGGAATATTCCCAGACTGCCCTTGGCAATCGTCGCTGCGGTAAGAGCGGTATCGACACCTTTGCCGGCAGCTTCACAGCCAATCAGTTTAACCTCTTTATCCGGTATAAAATTATAGAAGGCACCCATGGCATTACTGCCACCGCCGACGCAGGCAATCACGACATTGGGCAGCTTTCCCTCTTTTTCAAGAATCTGCTGCCGGGCTTCTTTACTGATCACACTTTGAAAATCCCGAACCATTTCAGGAAAGGGGTGCGGTCCCATCACCGAACCGAGAACATAATGGGTATCTTCAACCCGTTTCGTCCACTCCCTCATCGTTTCATTAACCGCATCTTTAAGGGTCATGGTTCCCGACGTCACCACATGTACCCGGGCTCCCAGCAATTCCATTCTAAAAACATTAAGGGCCTGCCGGTCGGTATCTTCTTTTCCCATAAAGATCTCGCATTCAAATCCCATCAGCGCGGCAGCGGTAGCCGTCGCCACGCCATGCTGTCCTGCTCCTGTTTCAGCAATGAGACGTGTTTTCCCCATTTTCTTAGCCAACAAAGCCTGGCCTAATACGTTGTTTATTTTATGAGATCCGGTATGGTTTAAATCTTCTCTTTTTAAATAGATTTTTGCTCCGCCTAAATCTTCCGTCATTTTTTTTGCATAATACAGCCGGGATGGTCGTCCGGCATATTCATTCAGCAACTCTGTGAGTTCATCTTGAAAATCTTTATCATTTTTATAGTGTTCATAGGCTGCTTCCAGTTCGATGATTGCATTCATCAGGGTCTCAGGAATGTACTGTCCCCCGTGAACCCCGTATTTTCCTTTGCTCATTGATTCATTCTCCTTATTATTTCTATAATCTTTATGATTTTATCACGATCTTTTTTTCCGTCCGTTTCAACCCCGCTGCTGATATCCACGCCATAGGGGTTCACTTGATTAATCGCTTCTTTAACGTTATCGATATTAAGACCTCCCGCTAAAAAGAAGTCCTCTTTAATATCGGCAATCAATCCCCAGTTGAAACATTCTCCCGATCCGCCATACTGATTGGCGTCATAGGTATCAAATAAACGAAAGTCTCCACTGGTTTCTTTAATATCCATCCTGTCTGCAATTCGCATGGCTTTGATGATTGGAAGCGATACCGCCTGTTTTAAGGTAATAATGGTCTCATCATCCTCATCGCCATGAAGCTGAATCACATCAATCACCCCAGCATTGGATAATTCTATTATCTCTTTTATTGACTGGTTTACAAAGACACCCACCGCTTTGATAGTCGGGTCCAGAGCAGCTTTCAAAACTTTAGCTTTTTCTCCATCCACCTGCCGCCGGCTTTTTGCGAAAACAAATCCAATATAATCCGGCATGGCTTCATTGACTGCATCAATGTCTTCCAGTCGGGATAGCCCGCAAATCTTTATTTTAGTCATCTCATACCTTCCGCTGATTTATTTAGAACCATTACAAGCCTTTGAGTTTATTCAGCTCTTTCTTCTTATCCCCACTTTTCATCAGAGTTTCACCAATTAATACCGCATCTGTTCCATTCTCTTGTAGTTTTATGATATCTTCTGCTGTCTTTATTCCACTTTCAGACACAAAGCGGATTTCCGGCGGTACCAGTTTTCGCAGCCGAATGCTGTTGTTGATATCCACTTCAAAATTCTTTAAATTTCGGTTGTTCACCCCGATCATTCGTCCGCCGGCATTTAATGCCCTCTTAATTTCCTCTTCATCATGGGCTTCTACCAAAACGGATAAGCCCAAGGCATCAGCAATTTGAAAATAACGCTTCACCTGGTCATCCGTCAGTATGGAACAAATCAGTAAAATCGCATCCGCCCCAATGAGACTGGCTTCATAAATCTGAATTTCATCAATGATAAAATCTTTTCTCAGCAATGGGATACTCACGTTTTTCTTGATTTCTGTCAGATAGTCGTTGGATCCCTGAAAAAATTCTGGCTCGGTTAAAACCGAAATGGCATTGGCTCCGGCGGCTTCATATTCTCTGGCAATGTTCACATAGGGAAAATCCTCGGCAATCACCCCTTTTGATGGCGAGGCTTTTTTCACTTCACAGATAAAGGCGATCCCGTCATTCGACAAGGCTTTTTCAAAAATAAAGGGATGATCCGATATTTTCGCCTGTTCTTTTAGTGTTTGTAGCGACGTCGTTTTCTTTAATGCCGAGACCCGTTTTTTGGTGGATTCAACAATGCGGTCCAGAATCATGCAACAACCTCAACTGCAACTTCATTGGTCCGTTTAATAAAGGCTTCTAACTTTTCTTTAGCCTTACCGGAATCAATCAGTTCTTCCGCTAATTCGACACAATCCTGAAGGCTCCTGTTGTCTTGAGACAGATAGAGACAAAATGCCGAGTTTAGGACCACGACATCCCGTTGCGGACCTTTTTTTCCATTTAGGATATTCCGGGCTATGACGGCATTTTCGTCTTGATCCCCGCCAATCAGTTCGGATAGCTCACATCGTTTCAAACCGAACTGTTCCGGTGTAATAACGAAAGACTTTATTTTCCCTTCAGCTATTTCACAAATGGTGGTGGCCTCCGACAAGGTGATTTCATCCAATCCGTCGTGTCCGTGAACTACCATACCGTGCTTCACATGAAGGTTATTAAGGACGTTGGCTAAGGGTTCCACCAGATTTTCATCATAAACCCCCAGCAGCTGCAGGTTGGCTCCGGCCGGATTGGCCAGCGGTCCTAAAATATTAAAGATCGTCCGTATTCCCAGTTCTTTTCTCACTGGCGCTGCATACTTCATGGATGTGTGGTAGGTGGGTGCGAACATGAAACAGATTCCCAACTCATTCAGGATTTTTTCACTTTCTTCCGCCGACAAGGCAATGTTTACTCCCAGCGCTTCCAATACATCGGCACTTCCGCATTTGCTGGAAACACTGCGATTTCCATGTTTCGCAACCGGTACTCCGCCAGCGGCGATAACAAAGGATGAAATCGTGGAAATGTTGAAAGTCCCAACCTCGTCGCCGCCGGTTCCCACGATATCCAGAACATCGGTTTTCGGGTGGATTTTTTTGCATTTATCCTGCATAACCATGGCACAGCCGGTGATTTCATCAATGGTTTCGCCTTTTTGGCGTAAAGCCGTTAGAAAGGATCCCATCTGGGCATTGGTCGCTTCCCCACTCATAATCTGATTCATCACTGCTTTTGTTTGCTCCAGGGATAAATCATTCCCATTAACAACATCGTAAATTGCTGATTTAATCATTATCTTCGCTCCCTATCTTTAAAAAATTTTCAATCATTTTATTTCCGTTTTCCGTTAAAATCGATTCTGGGTGGAACTGAATCCCGTACACCTCATAATCCCGGTGCTTCACTGCCATGACTTCCCCTTCATCATCTTCTGCAATAATCAGCAACTCTTCCGGAAGGGTGTTTCGCTCCGCCCCCAGGGAATGATACCGTCCGGCTTCAATCGTTGCTGTCAATCCCTTGAAAATGGCGTTTTCATTGTTAATATGAACCCGGCTTTGCTTGCCATGCATCAATGTTTTGGCATAGGTAATTTCTCCGCCAAACACTTCACAAATGGCCTGATGCCCAAGGCATACCCCGAGGATCGGCGTTTTATCTTTAAAACAATCAATCACCCGCTCACAGATACCGGCATCCGCTGGTCTTCCCGGTCCAGGCGAAATAATAATATGATCCGGCTTTAATTCAGCGATTTCTTCCAAACTGAGTTCGTCATTTTTAATCACTCGGATATCCGGATTGATGACCCCCACATATTGATAAAGGTTATAGGAAAAACTGTCGTAATTGTCAATAAGTAATATCATCATTCAACCTCCTGGGCCCGTTCAAGCGCTTCAAACATCGCTCTCGCTTTATTGTGTGACTCATTAAATTCTTTCTCCGGAATGCTGTCAGCGACAATGCCGGCACCGGCGGAAACGTAGACTTTATTATTTTTCTTCACCGCCATCCGAATGGCAATGCACATATCCATGTTTCCGGAAAAATCGATATACCCGACGGCACCGCCATACACGCCGCGTTTTTCGCCTTCCAGTTCATTGATGATTTCCATGGCTCTTTTTTTGGGAGCCCCTGACAGGGTTCCCGCCGGTAGTACCGCTGACAACGCATCCAGCTGATCCAGGTGCTCTTTTAAAATTCCCGTCACGGTCGAGGCAATATGGGTAATGTGCGAATATTTCACCACCTGTTTGTATTCCTCAACAACAACCGTTCCAAATTCACTAACCTTTCCCAGGTCGTTTCGTCCCAGGTCCACAAGCATATTGTGTTCACTCAATTCCTTTTCATCCTTAAGAAGTTCCGCAATAAAAGCTTCATCTTCATTTGGTGTCGCGCCCCTTGGGCAGGAACCAGCAATCGGGAAGGTAGAAAGCTTTGCGTTTTTCAGTGATACCAGCGTCTCCGGCGAAGCTCCGGCAATTTGGATTTCGTCAAAGTCGATGTAAAACATATAAGGTGAGGGATTGATGGTTCGCAGCACCCGATAGGTTGACAGCAAATCTCCTTCAAACTCGGCCTCCATCCGGTTGGAAATCACCGCTTGAAAGATATCTCCCTGGTAAATATGTTCCTTCGTCTTTTCCACCATATTGCAGTAAGTGTCTTTGGAGAAAAGATAAGAAAAATCGGATGTCACTCTTCCTGAAAATTTTTCCGTACTGCTGCAATTCTTGATCAGGGATTCTATTTCCATGAGTTTGACGACCCCATCGATATAATTTTTTTCAAAATCATCCGTTTTAATATTAACGATGATCACCATCTTTTGCCGCAAGTGATCATAGGCAATGACTTTATCAAAAAGCATCAGTTCTAAATCATCAAAACCTTCAGCATTGTTATTTTCAAGCGTCAGATTTCTTTCGGTATACTTGACAAAGTCATATGAGACATAACCCACAAAACCGCCAGTGAAATTCGGTAAGAAATCCAGCTTCGGACTTTTCCATTCCGCAATGATTTTTCTAAGCACTTCCAAAGGATTATCTCTAACTCCGTCTTTAACCCTGCCGTTTTTTATTGTTACTTCCCCGTTTAAGCAAGTAACAGATAAGGTGGGATCAAATCCTAAAAATGAATAGCGCCCCCATTTTTCGCCCCCTTCTACACTCTCCAGCAAATAGCATTTCTTACTGGTCGATTTTAAGCATTTAAGCACCTCAATGGGTGTTTTAATATCCGAAAACAATTCCAAACTGATGGGAATGCTCTGGTAGGTTTCACAATATTTTCTGGCGTCTTCCATGGATGGTTTAATCATATCTTTATCCTTTCTTTTAAATAAAAATTGGTAATAAAAAAGCGCTCGTCCTTGATTAAATAAAATTAATCAAGGACGAGCGCAAAAAATTCAGCCCGCGATACCACCTTCATTTACAGAGAAAATCCCTGTACACTCTGCAGAATACTATCATATTCCTCGCAACTTACGTATGCGTCACGTCGTAGAATACTCAGAAAACAGAAAAATCAGTTTCCTTTGACTACGCCCTCAGTGGTCCATTTGATGATCTGCGTTGTGCGAGGCTCTCAGCCTTCCTCGCTCTCTGTAACTGCACGATACACCGTTATCTCCACGTCAACGGTTTGAAGATTTATTAAATTAGTTAAAGCTTAATTGATTTTCCTTCTTTTGTCAATTGCTTTTTCTTTGATAAAGCAATCATTAAGTTATTTTAACAAAAAACGCATAATACTATTAAATTTAACATGATCAAAACATTTTAATTCTTTTTTTAGGTTAAAATCTAGTTGAAACTAAAAAACATAAAATAAATTTTATGGAGGTTTTTATGCAAAAAACATATGTGCTGGATACCAATGTTTTGATTCAATCACCTAATGCATTGTTATCATTTGAAGATAACAAAATTGTCCTTCCCATCGCCGTGCTGGAAGATTTAGACAAACTTAAAAACGATGATGGCGAACGTGGTTCCAACTCAAGACAGTCTATTCGATTTTTAGAACAATTAAGAAAACTTGGTAATCTTTTTGAGGGTGTCGAACTTAAAACCGGTGGCACGCTTAAAATCGAAGCAAATTTTGCTTCAGTGGAGCTTCCCTATAGCTTTCAAGGCAATTCGATTGACAATCGAATTTTAAAGGTATGCAAAGGTCTGATCGATCAAGGTGAGCCAGTCACACTTGTTACCAAAGACATTGTCGTTCGATTAAAATCTCAAATGCTTAATATTCCTACTGAAGATTTTTTTGCTGAACAATCCCCCCTCTTTGAGGAACAATATACCGGACGCATGAAAGTGTTTGCATCCGATGATGACATGGAAGATTTTAAGAAAAAAGGAATTCTTCCCGAAAACATCTATATTCTAAATGACCAGAATACTAAATCTTACATTACGCCCGAATATAATCAGTTTTTTATTATTCAATCTGATACAAAAGATAGAAAAACATTACTCGGACGATTTAACGGGAAAAAGATTGTCTCACTAAAAAGTTTAGATATTGAACCTTTTGGAGTAAAGCCTAAAAATGTGGGGCAACGCTTTTTGCAGGAAGCATTAATGCAAGATGCTGATACTGCACCTTTAGTGATCATAAAAGGTCCTGCCGGAACGGCTAAAACTTTTTATTCCCTTGCCGCAGGGTTGCATCAAACACTAGACCCCGATTTAAAAGGTTATCGAAAAATTTTAATCACGCGGCCCAATGTCCAATTTGATGAAGAAATTGGTTTTTTGCCTGGAAATGAGCAGGAAAAAATAGCCCCTTTATTACGCCCAATCATTGATAATCTGGAAGTTCTAATGGACCGTAATGATAAATCCCGATATCAAAATGAAGTTGAAACCCATCACAAAATAGATGAGCTTTTTGAGCGTGGTATTATCACCGCGGAGGCAATGAATTTTATCCGAGGTCGATCCATTACACATACTTTTTTAATAATCGACGAAGCTCAAAATCTGACTCCAAAACAAGTAAAAGGTATTATCACGCGGGTTGGAAAGGGTACGAAAGTCGTTCTACTTGGAGATCCAATGCAAATCGACCATCCTTTGTTAGATGAAAAGACAAACGGATTAAGCTATGCATCAGAAAAAATGAAGGGAAGTCCTCTTTGTTTCCAACTGACGATGTTCACTGATGAATGTCTGCGTTCACCATTAGCTTTTGATGCCGCCCAAAGAATGTAGAAAATAACTGTTTTCCTCTTATTGATAAGGCTTGAATTATATGTTTCAGTTTCATACGGATCACCTCACAAGTAGAACGTTCGTTTAACAGTACATCTGTTCTGTATTGAGGTCAATAAAAAAAAGAAGGTGCTAGATCTGGGCACCTTCTCGTGCGATTCGCATATTAGCAATCGCATATAACATCTATAATTCTACACTATTTCACAAAAATGTCAATAGCACCCTAACCGGTACCATTCCGATACACGTGCCATTTCAAAATGTGCTTGTCTTTATAAATTGCTGCTTCCTTCTTATTTATAAAGATCGTGTATTTTGTTCCAATCCCACCGAGCGGAAAAACAACATTGAGTTCTTCATTAAAGATCTCAGTGATCAAATATGATTTACCATTGAATTCACGATCGCTAGGTATTGCGAAGTATATTTTAATTGTTTTGACTTTGATCTGTTTCTTTTTATCTATAATGTCAATATTAATAATTAACTAATTCTATATTTTCCATTCATCTTTATAGACAGATACATTAACAATATCATTATCTTTATAATTATCTTTTCTTTTATCCTCTTCTAAATTAACAGCAGAA
Organism: Acetobacterium paludosum; assembly: GCF_008086595.1. Lineage (GTDB taxonomy): Bacteria > Bacillota > Clostridia > Eubacteriales > Eubacteriaceae > Acetobacterium > Acetobacterium paludosum. Next base: position 42,698 of record NZ_RXYA01000005.1, read on the forward strand.
CAAAGGCATATTAAAGCTTCTCTTAAAAGCTTTAACATTCGCATAGACTTTTGTTTTAACTCTTCTTCCGATATATAATAGATCTTATTCTGATCATTGCTATTTGGAAGTACTTTATTCACAATGCTCACATGTCTATGTTCCAAACAATTCCTAGTGTGATCTGCATCAGCAAGTTCCAAATCAACTGGGTCTTCATTATCATCATTTATATTATGCACATCTCTGCTATTCCAATACAAACCATTTAATCCTCTATTATCTGAAGGGCCATGCAATAATGGCGATCTGCTTACAGAATTTAATTTTTCTCTAATTGGTTTCCAAATAGATTTTATTGAAACTCTTTTTTCTGCCATGTTTAACTCAAAATATACATTGATAAAAAATGCAATCTTGTCATAAACTGAATAGGCCAATCGAAAGACATTTTTAAGTTTTTCCATTTTAATTGAATACTTTATATTTGTATCTTCTGAAAATATAAATGTATTGAGATCACCGTAATGTGGATCAACAAGTTCTTCAGTTATTACTTCATACATAAGCAAACGACAATAAATGAATGTTTGTTTCATTTCATTAAATATTTCTCTATAAAATGGATTTAATTCATCTAACTTCACCATACTTTTAAAATGTAAAATATCAAAACAGAGATCCTCAGAAAATTCTTTTGTTCTAGTAGTTATTTCATTAAGTGGGTGTAAAAAAAGACAGTTTTCGCTCACCCATTTGCGATATACATATTCCGCATTAGAATTATTTGTAATATGATCAAATAAAATTATTGCTTGGATGAGTCTCGTTTCTATTTCATCCAACTTCATATCCCTAATTTTTTTATCTATTAGTTTATTATATCCTTCTGTATAGTATTTTATGTTTCCTTCTTTAATAGTTGAAAACTTTGCCATTTCAAACGCTTCCATAAATAATTTAGCTGCGAAATATTTAATTGCTTCAATATTTTTAGATACTACTGTCATTGTCCAAGTATATTGGCATAAGCAAACTGCATAATCTAACTTTGCATTCACGTTGCGAGAATCTAATTCTAATATCTTTTGATAATATTCAATCGCTAAGTTACTTCTTCCGCAATTATCTAAAATATTTGCATATTTTAAATAAATATGACAAATTTGATGATTCATATCTCTATCAATTTTATATGAGCCTAGTGATTCTATTACTTTTATCGATTTTCGGAAATTGTTTATCCTTTTATCATAAAAGTCGTCTTCTTTGTTGTATTCAGACAAAAAAGAATATGTACATTCTAATGCATAATATAGTATAATTTTTTTCTTGTTCTTTAAATTTTCAGCATCTACATTTTCCAATTCACTAATTATTTTTTTTAAACCGCCAACATTTTTATTTCTTTTTTCGCTATCGATTCTTTTTAATAAACGAATGTTAATTTCCATGCAACAATCACCCCATCATTTTTTTAATTAATTCATTATATCACATTGTCTTTTGTTTATTTTTGTTTAAAATAAATCCAAATAAAAAAAGACCACCCTAAGGCGGTCAAAAAATTACTCTATCCAAAATAAGCAAGAATTCCGTCCAGAATCCCCAGCGCTTCCAACTCTGCCCCGCCATTATTGAACAGCACACAGTCAGCCGGCGAGCTGGCAAAACTTGCCTCGATGATATCCGCTCCGGCGTTATTGGCGATCGTTGGCCTATCAGATAAATATACATGATCGTCTGTTGTCCTGGTAAAAATTACCTAAGCCCCGCGTTCTGCCAGCAGCTGGCCTAATCTAAGCGATACTCATTAATGCCTATCTTGCTATCATTTGATCCATCAATAATTGCATCCTTTCCCTGTTTAACCTCAGTAAGAATGGATCCATCTACTTCCGGTGACTCTCTGAATTCCACGACGTTAATTTCTTTCGTGAGTTGTATTTCTTTGCCATCGTCGTCCTTAACCTTCACTGGACCAAATGCACCCATCACAGGAACTTCCCTTCGGCCAAATGAAAGAAAGTCTGTAATGTCTGAAAAAGCAATGTCCCAATACTGAAAGATATCTTCTTCACTGATGAAGGACCGAACATTGCGCTCTTGCTTAAGGTTCATGATTTCATCCTTTACCTTATCATTTCTTAGCATCCTGCAACCATTTGCCATAGCCGATTCGTAGTCACATCCATAGGCTTTTTGGTAGCTCCTTGATGCATTGAATGACTTGCTATAATACAAGCAGAAAAGCCGCTGTTCATCGGTTAAATCAGGGTTTTCTATAACTGATTCAACCTCAGGAGTAGAGGCTTTTGCTTTGACGCGTTTATTTGCATTTTTGTTTACAACGTTGCATCCCATTTATACCGCTTTTTCCAACTTCGGATGGTGCCTTCAGGGATTCCAAGAGTAGCAGCAATATCCACCATTTTTTTGCCTTGATCAAATAATTCTTTTGCTTTTTTAATTTGTTCATTGGGTGCTCTTGGCAACTCTCACCACCTCTCATCCGTTGATTTTGTGCATAGAAAAAGACACCTGCGGGTGCCTTAATACTGCTACATTTGACTTTGCTCTGAATGTAAAATCAATACCATAATTCTGTCAGAGATTACAATCTCTGATAAGTTAATAAAGTTAATTTTTTTAATTATTGTGCTTATTTCTTCTTCATTCTTCTTTTCTCTTTTCTTAAAGAGTAAATCTATAATTTTACCCGTAACAAAAATCATGATCAATAATAAAAGACCAAGACCCAATAGACTTAAAATGAAGTTCAAAGTTCCATTTAAGATGCTTATCCTAGAACTTGCAAACAAACCTAGCAATAAGCCAATCAGAGCCCAAATCATATTGTCTTTTGCACTGCTAATTTCTTTTAATTCATCAAGTCTTCTGTTTAATTCTAAACGTTCATTCCTTAATTTTGATAATTCCAATTGTAAATACCTTTTACAATTAATACTTGAATATGAACACTTTTTTACATCATACAGTTGCGAATATTCAATCTCATTTAGATCCACCATTTATTTACACCTTACACATTTTTCTTTAATTATAAACTTTATGAGTCTAATTGCAACAAAATGTTGTTCAATTCAGCAGCTTCCACATTTTAAATTAAAATCATTCGTTCTGTTTTATTTCCCTATCCTCAACCACATAATCAAACCCTTTGTAACCGCAAACCAGGCATGGTTCCATAATCTTCTGTTTTGGATCAGCCCGTTTGATTGTTTGGCGCTCATCCTCCAGAATCACATCAGCGCACCGGTTGCAAAGCGTGATTATCTCTTTATGGATCTTCCTGATTACACCCTTGGCAGATCAAACACCCAGTAGCTTTATATTGGTCCTTTAGGGTTCGCTTATCGAGGCACTCACCGTCTCGGTAATGTTCATATTCATTTCGGTCACATTTATTATCTATCATTATTATCCCCTTTTTTGGCATTAAAAAAAACACCCGGTAGTGTCATCTTCTTACAAATATCGATTATTTCAATCTTTAATCTTTAATCATTAGTAGGTCATCCATCAACAAACTTAGCCGTTCAAAAGTACTTTTTACACTTTCCAACCGATTACTATGTTTATTATCAATTTCCATACTATTATCCACTTTTCTATAGATATTATAAAAATCACTCAATTCGCGAATTTCGATTTCCAAATCATTCATACACGACCAGATCATATTTTTGTTTCGTCTGGACTTAGCATTACTACCCCTATCATTATTTATTGAATTTAAGTAGGATTTTGGTAATATTTTTTCAGGATTACTTAAGATTACTTGCTGGGTTCTTAATAAATCTAACATTTCTTCAAGAATGATATTTTGTTTAGTTGTACTATACTCTTGATTTTCAATATTTGTTGTTACTTCTGTTGGCGTTATTATTATCTTTTTTAAAGCCTCATCTATTTGTGACCAAGATAAATCAAACGCTTTTTTTAAATGTTCTTCCCCTAATTTTTTTTCACTCAAACAATCATTCATTGATTTGAATAGTTTGAAAATATCTTCTTGATCAACTGTTGTCATTTGAAATTGTAGAATTGGGCTATTAGAAATATCAGATGCTTTCAAATCAAATAAGAATGGACAAACAAATGATTTATCCATTGCTTTTGAAAGTGCTCCAGCTTCAAAATTCAACCAAGGTGCCTTCAAATTGTCTTTTGTAACGCATAATATGCCAAAATCCGCTGATTCAAGTTCTTCCGCAATATCAGTACTCCATCTTGCGCCTTTATCGATATCTTTAGATGAGAAATAGGGTACTATATCTTGAATTACATATGGTATCCATTCCTTTAAAACTTTAGCAACTTCACAGCTCAACTTTCCTGACCAACTTATAAAAACTTTCATAACAACTCACCTCACACAGTTTTCCATCATTATAAACCTACGTGAGTTCATTTGCAATAAAAGGCGTTTCAATTCAGAATAATTTTTCTCATCACTAATTTTTCCTATCCTAATAATAACATGCATAAACCCCGCATTGGAACACATCTTACCAGCAAAACACCCGCATTCCACCCGCATTTTACCCGCATGCACTTTCGTGTGTGGAAATCATGTCCAGTTGATCCAGCGTCACTTCTATTTTCTTTTGAACCGTTCTCTCATCAAGTTCCATTTTGTCTGCGATTTCCCGCCTGGTCATTTTTCTGAAATACCGGTCTTCAATGATGCTTTTAAGTTCCGGTGACATCATCGGCATGAGTCGATCCACCACCACAATATCTGCCTCCGCCAGCTTTCTTTTTTTCTCAAGTTGCACGATTTCTTTATCTTCAAGATGAAGTATGGCTGTTCTCTCCGTGCTGCTCCCACCGCCACCATGAACAACAGGGGTTAGCGACAATTGCTGTGTGTATGACGGGTCAATCTGTTCTCTTATTAATTTAATCTCACGATCTATGAAGATAATCGCAATTTTATTATCCATATACTTTTCGAAAAGTTTCTAACTTGCACGTATTCTCGCGCTTATGGTATAATGACTTAACCAGTATTCGAGAGAGAATACGTTAGAATGTTTCCTATGCCAGTAGGAGCATTCTTTTTTTTAATTTACTCGCTATCCTGCACCTTCTTCTTCTGGAACAAATAGCATCGATTTTCTCTGTGTGCCGTAGCTGAAGCAGAGTAATTATTCTTGAAAAATTTATGGTCATAATACAAACATTTTACACGCTTACAATCCTTACCGGCTGGCGTTGACATAAAAACCGTCCAGGAAAACCTCGGTCACTACTCTGCCGCCTTTACTTTGAACCAGTATGCTTTTGTTACTGACGGCATGTTGCAGAGTGCAACAGATAAAATTGATAACATTTATATGTCAATTTTTATGTCAAAAGAATGAAATTTGTTTTTAAGCATTAAAAAAACGGCTTTTTATAGCCGTTTTAAAAATTCTTTATTGGTGCGAGGAAAGGGACTTGAACCCTCACTGCAATATTTTGCAACAGGCCCCTCAAGCCTGCGTGTCTGCCATTCCACCATCCTCGCATAAAAGGCAGGATTTTTTACCCTGTCTTTTTATTATAAAGGAATGAATGAAAAAGATCAACAGAAATTTTATTTTTTTATTCAGATTGTCGATAAATCATCATCCCGATCAATTGTTAATCAATCATATGCGCCATCCCGGGCTTACACCTATTGAAATATACCCTGATTGCCATACGCAAGTCGTCGCGACTGCCGTTGTTTTCAATGATGATATCGGCCCGCTTTATCTTTTCATCATCTGTCATTTGCATGGCGATCTTTTTTATCGCCAACTCCCGGGAAACTCCGTCCCTTTCCATGATACGATTAATTCGAATCTCTTCATCCGCCACCACCAGCATGGTTTCATCAACATCGGACTCAAGGTTTGCTTCAAAGAGGAGAGGACAATCATAAAAAACAAGGCTTACTCCGTTATTCTCATAGAAATTGATTAGCTCATCATATAATCTTTTGACTTCCGGATGGACAATCGCATTAAGCTTTTTTCTCGACTCCTCATCCTCAGCAATAATTTCTCCTAAAAGACTTCGATTCAGTTCGCCCTTTTCATTTAAACAGTTTTCGCCGAAGACATCGGCAATCTTTTGAAGCCCCTGGCTTCGGGGCTCAACTGCCTGTCTGGCTAACTGATCCGCATCGATAACCGGATAGCTGCAGCATTCCTTTAATACCCTTATCACGGTCGATTTTCCGGATGCAATTCCGCCGGTAACACCAATTATTTTCATATCAACGCCCTATTTTAACTCATACCAGGATGCTCCGCTGTTAACATCCACGGTGATGGGAACGCTCAGTTGAGCCGCCCCTTCCATTTCTTCTTTAATAAGACGTTCCACCTGTTCCTGCTCATTTTTCGGCGTATCGATGATCAATTCATCATGGACTTGAAGAATTAGCTCGGCTTGCAAATTTTCATCATTTAAGCGATTATATACCCTAATCATGGCCAGCTTGATGATATCCGCTGCGCTCCCCTGAATCGGAGTGTTTAGGGCCATCCGTTCGCCAGCCTGGACAAGGATGCCGTTTCTGGAATTCATTTCCGGTATATATCGCCTTCTTCCCCAAATGGATGTCACATAGCCATCCTCTTTTGCCTGGCGTTTGACATTTTCCATATAATCCTGCACTTTTGGATAACGGGCAAAATATCGATCGATATAATTTTGCGCTTCATTTCTTGAAATGCCCAACTCTTTTCCGAGACTGAAGGCCTGCTTTCCGTAAATCAAACCAAAGTTAATCGCCTTTGCCTGTCCACGCTGAGTACGAGAGACCTCTTCAAGGGTAACCCCAAATATTTCAGAGGCGGTACGGGTGTGGATATCCTGTTCTTTATTAAACGCATCAATGAGATTTTCATCGCCTGACAGATGAGCCAGTACTCTAAGCTCAATTTGCGAATAATCGGCATCCACTAAAATATGATCGGCATCCGACGGAACAAAAACCCGTCTGATTTCCCTGCCCATTTCGGTCTTTATCGGAATGTTCTGAAGGTTGGGAGCGGAGCTGCTTAACCGTCCGGTTGCTGCCACCGTTTGATTAAAAGTTGAATAGATTTTATTGGTTTTAGGCTCAATAAAAGTCATTAAGCCGCGACCATAGGTTGAATCCAGTTTGGACAGGGTTCGATAAGCGATGATTTTTTCAATAATAGGATGAAAATGGATGAGCTGCTCCAATACATCAATATTGGTGGAGTAACCCGTTTTTGTTTTCTTCACCACCGGCAGTTTTAGTTTTTCAAACAGAACTTCCCCTAATTGTTTGGGCGAATTAATATTAAATTCGTCGGTTTCAGCCAGCTCATAAATTTCTCGGGTCAAACCTTCCAGTTTGTCTTCAAAATCTTTGGAAAGTACTTTCAACTGGGACACATCAATTTTAAAACCAAGCTCTTCCATGGATGCCATGACTTCCAGCAGCGGCATTTCGATGGTCTTGAATAGGGTCATCATTTCCGTTTCATTGAGTTCTTTTTCCAGAACCGTTTTAAGTGCTTTCACGGTCTCACAATTTTTCACAAAATAGTCTGCCAAAAGCTGTTCATCAACATCCCCTGCTTTGAGCAGTTTTTTTCCTTTTCCAAACAGCTCTTCATCATCCAGAATATTGCGATCCAAATATTTATAGGCCGCTGTTTTTAAATCGTATCGCTGATCTCCCGGGCTCAGCAAATAAGTGGCAATGTAGGTATCAAACGCTTCATTGACCTCTAAAATCCCCGCTTGATGGAAAATATGGATCAAATTTTTAAGATCCTGACTGATAATTCCCAGAGTATTGATATTTTTCAAGTTCCGAAGTTGTTCAAAAAAATTAAACTCTTCCACAATTTGAGGATTTAAAAAAAAGTACTGTTTTTCAATTCCCAACGCCAAATAAACCTGACGCTCTTCCTGACGATAATAAATTGTCACTTCCAAAGCTTTTGATAACACTGCAAAGAGATCTTCCATTTCCTGACCTGTTTTTATCCACTTAAAATCGATCGCCTTTTCAATGAGTTGAACTTCTTCGGTGGCGTCTATTTTGGAAAGAATGTTTTTAAACTCCAGCTCTTTGAGCATCTCAATACTGTCTGGATTAAAAATATTGTGAAAAGAAAGCTCTTCAAAATCACCTTCCCAGGGAACATCCAGTTTAATCGTTCCCAACATTCGGCTCTTAAAAGCATCTTCTTTGCCGGCGATTAATTTTTCTTTTTGTTTGCCTTTCTCTTCATCTATATGCTCATAAAGATTTTCCAGCGATTCATATTTTTGCACCAGCTTAATGCCTGTTTTTTCTCCGATCCCCGCAATTCCAGGGATATTATCGGATTTATCCCCCATCAGCGCTTTTAGCTCAATGAGGTCTCTTGGAATGAGTCCGTATTGTTCCTGTATCCAGGCTTCGTCGACTTCTTCCAATTGCGAAATTCCCTTGATTGTATATAAAACTTTAACGGTTGGACTAACCAATTGGAAGGCATCCCGATCCCCGGTAATGATTTCAGTTTCAAAACCTTTTTGGGAGCCCAGCACAGCCAGGGTTCCGATAATATCATCCGCCTCAAAGCCCTCCATTTCCAGAATGGAAATATCCATTTTTTCTAAAAGTTCCTTCAGAATCGTAAACTGCTCTTCTAACAGTTCGGGCATTTTATGACGCCCGCCCTTGTAATCATCATACGCTAAATGCCTGAAGGTCGGTGCCTTTAAATCAAAGGCAATTCCCAGATAATCCGGTTGGTATTCCTCCTGTATTTTAACTAATATGTTAACAAAGCCATAAATGGCATTTGTTGGGACGCCCTTTGAATTTGACATTTCACGAATGGCATAGAATGTTCGATAAATCAGACTGTTTCCGTCAATGAGTATGCTTTTCATATAAATTCCTTTCCATTTTTCTATTCCGTTATTAATATTATACCAAAAGACCGGTTCATTGAACACCTTCATAAAATTTATATGTAAAAAGACCCACGAACGATTATGATTCAATCATTCATAGGTCTTTTGTAATATGCATATTAAAATTCGATTATTTTTTTAAGTATTCGTCAATTGCCCGGGCAGCCTTCTTTCCAGCGCCCATAGCCAGGATGACGGTGGCTGCACCGGTGACCGCATCGCCGCCGGCAAATACCCCATCCAAAGATGTTCTTCCGGTTTCTTCTGCTGCAATCAAACAACCTTTTTTGTTGGATTCAAGCCCTGGGGTTGTCGAAGAAATTAATGGATTGGGTGACGTTCCCAATGACATGATCACCGTATCAACATCAATTACGAACTCACTGCCCGGAATTTCAACCGGCCGCCTTCTTCCCGAAGCATCCGGTTCGCCAAGCTCCATTCGAATACATTTAATTCCCTTAACCCAGCCTTTTTCATCGGCAAGAATTTCAACCGGATTACATAACAGATCAAAAATAATTCCTTCTTCAATAGCATGATGAACTTCTTCCGCTCGGGCCGGCAGCTCCGCCTGGGATCGTCGGTAAACAATGTGAACTTCTGCACCGAGTCTCAATGCTGTTCGGGCGGCATCCATGGCAACATTTCCGCCACCGACAACGGCAACTTTTTTCCCAGCTCTGATGGGGGTATCATAACCTTCCTTAAAGGCCTTCATCAAATTATTTCGGGTCAGGAATTCATTGGCCGAGAAAACACCATTGCTGTTTTCTCCCGGGATGTTCATAAACATTGGGAGTCCGGCGCCTGATCCGATAAATACGGCTTCAAAACCCTCCTGATGCATCAGTTCTTCGAGGGTAACCGTTCGTCCGATTATGACATTCGTTTCTATCTTAACCCCCAGTGCTTTAACATTATCCACTTCATGCTGGACAACTTTATCCTTGGGCAGTCTGAATTCCGGTATTCCGTAGACAAGCACGCCTCCCGCTTTATGAAGGGCTTCAAAAATGGTGACATCATACCCAAGTTTGGCCAGGTCACCGGCACAGGATAATCCCGAAGGTCCGGCTCCGATGACCGCCACTTTTCGGCCATTCTTTGGCAGCGTCTGACTTAAGTCGATATTATTTTCTCTTGACCAGTCAGCGACAAATCGTTCCAGCTTCCCAATCGCCACCGCATCGCCTTTTTTGCCGAGGACGCAGAGTTCCTCACACTGACTTTCCTGAGGACAAACCCTTCCGCAAACGGCTGGAAGTGAGCTTGATTTCGCAATGACTCTGGCCGCTTCTTCAAATTCACGGTTCTTAACATGCTCAATAAATTCTGGAATGTTGATTGATACTGGACATTGGGTCACACACAACGGTTTTTTGCAGTGTAGGCAGCGCTCTGCTTCGGCAACAGCTTCAGACTCTGAATATCCGAGACAGACCTCGTCAAAATTTGATCGTCTTATTTCCGGAGCCTGTTCTTTAACGGGGACTCTTTTCTTTGTTTCCATTGTTTATTCCCCCAACCCTAAATTACATACATGTCCTTCTGCTTTTTTCTGTCTCTCAATCTCGGCTCTTCCTTCTTCGGTCTGATACTGTGTTGACCGTCTCATTGCTTCATTGAAATCAACCAGATGTCCATCAAATTCAGGTCCATCAACGCATGCGAATTTGGTCACGCCGCCAACGGTCAGTCGACAACCGCCGCACATGCCGGTTCCATCAACCATAACAGGATTCATACTGACAATGGTTTTGATTCCATAATTTTTTGTAAGCTGGGCGATAAACTTCATCATAATCATCGGTCCGATGGCGACAACAAGATCGTATTTTTTACCTTCTTTTTCAATCAAGTCTTTTAATAAATCTGTTACAAAGCCCTTATATCCATAGGAACCATCATCGGTGGCGATGTAAAGATTTCCTGTAACAAGTTTCATTTCTGTTTCCAGCAGCAGATAGTCTTTTGATTTACAGCCAACGATGGCATCCGCATCAATTCCATGTTCATGAAGCCATTTAACCTGTGGATAGACTGGTGCCGCGCCAACGCCACCGGCTACAAACATAATGTTTTTCTTTTTCAATGCTTCAAGATCTTCTTCAACGAGTTCTGAAGGCTGACCAAGGGGCCCGACAAAGTCACTAAAGTTGTCGCCCTCTTCCATTAAAGCCATTTTTTTTGTTGAACATCCCACCGTTTGAAATACGATGGTTACCGTCCCGGCTGTTTTGTCATAATCGCAGATGGTCAGCGGAATTCTTTCACCCTTTTCATCCATTTTAACAATCACAAATTGTCCCGGATTTGCAGCTTTCGCAACTCGGGGTGCTGCCACATCCATCAGATAAATATTAGGTGCCAATAACCTTTTTGCTATAATTTTATACATCATTGAACCTCCTTGTTTTACTAGAATGTTCTATTCGAACTGATTATATAATAAAAGTAATTCTCTTACTACAAGTATTAACCGCTAAAAAGATTTTCAGCGGTTAATAACTTGTTCGATTTAATTTTATATTCCTAAAAGGATAATACTTTAGCCCCACGTTGTAAGCCCGTATCTCCTGAGCGAATAAATTCCAGGATACCATAGGGTTCAACCATATTGAAAAATGCATCAATTTTATCTCGGGTTCCGGTAATTTCGACAATCAGACTTTCTCTGGCCACATCGACGATATTTGCCCGGAACATATTTGAGATTTCAACGATTTGGTTTCTATTGGTATCATCAGCTTTTACTTTTATAAATACAAGTTCGCGGGTGATTGATTCTTCCGGTTTTAATTCAATTACGGTAATCACATCAATGAGCTTGTTTAGTTGTTTTTTTATCTGCGTTAATATCTGTTCATCCCCGGTAACCGTAATGGTAATACGGGAAAATCTTGCATTCTCGGTTGTTCCAACGGTAAGACTGTCAATATTATAGCCACGTCTTGCAAAAAGTCCTGAAATACGACTAAGAACTCCAAAATTATTTTCTACCAGTAACGACAAACAAGTTTTTTTCTCCATATCATTCTCCTTATATTCTAATGAAATCAGGATGCACCTGACATTGAATCAAGACCGGGCCCTGGTGCTTAATCGCTTCCGGCAAAACCTTGTTAAAGTCTTCGTTCTTATCTACCTTGTAGCTTTTTATACTGTAAGCCTCTGCCAATTTCATAAAATCAATATCAAAATTTATATCCGTTCCGCTATAGTGCCCTTTTCCGTAAACGTCACATTGCAGCTGTCGAACCATTCCCAACTTTTTGTTGGTAATTAAAATAATCTTCACATTCAACTGATGTTCAGCGATTACACCTAACTCGCCCATACTCATTTGGAAACTGCCATCTCCGCAAACGGCGAAGACCTCTTTGGGATGATCAAGCGTTGCAAAGCATACCCCGCAGGCAGCCGGAATACTGTATCCCATGGTACCCAGTCCGCCAGAAGTGAAAAACTTCCGCTCTTTGATGATATGATAATAAAGTGCCGACCAAATTTGATTTAGTCCAACATCGGCAACCAGTGTCGAATCATCCGATGTCATTTCCGACATCGATCTGAACATAACTTTAGGATTAATCAAATCACTGCAAGGCGGATCTGCATCATAAACCAAAGGATGTTGTTCTTTAATTTCTTTAATTTTAGCAAGCCAGGTGGCATGATCTTTAGATGTATCTTTCGCAATGAAATCAATTAACACAGTTTTTGCATCTCCAACGATGGGAATCGTTGTTTCCATGTTTTTACCAATTTCGGCAGGATCTATATCAATATGAACAAAATCAGTGTTTTCTTCAAAACTTGTTAGTCTCGATGTTGCCCGATCAGACATTCGCGCACCGATATTAATAATTAAATCAGCTTCATTCATGACAACATTTGAATATTCATAGCCGTGACTACCGACAATGCCACAGTATAATGGGTGATCTTCCGGAAAAGCTCCAATCCCCATAAGAGACGTAATTACCGGTATATTGTCTTTTTCTGCGAAAGCTAAAAGTTCCTTTTCCGCGTGTCCTAACAGAACGCCGCCGCCAGCATAAATCACTGGTCTTTCAGCCTCCTTTATTTTTTTAGTGGCTCTTTTAATTTGACCGCTATGACCATGCAAATTCGGTTTATAACCGAGGATATCAACTTTGTCATAAGTCAATCCTGTTTTGATACTTTCCAATTGCACATCTCTCGGAATATCAATAAGCACCGGTCCCGGACGACCAGTCGAAGCAATATAGAACGCTTCTCTAATAATTCTCGGGATATCCGCTGCATCTTTTACCAAATAGCTGTGCTTTGTAAATGGCGCGGTTGCTCCGGTAATGTCCGCTTCCTGAAACGCATCGGTGCCAATAAGGTCGCGATTAACTTGGCCGGTGATGGCTACAATCGGAATGGAATCAAGGTAAGCGGTTGCGATGCCTGTGACCAAATTTGTAGCCCCAGGACCTGAAGTTGCTAAACATACCCCTACTCGACCTGATTCCCGGGCATAGCCACTCGCATAATGGGGTCCAGCCTGTTCATTTCTCACTAAAATATGTTTAATCGGAGAGGTTCTCAATGCTTCATAAAGGGGCAGCAGTGCACCTCCTGGATAACCAAACACAAACTCAACATTTTCTCGTTCGAGACATTTTAAAATTAATTTTGATGCTAACAATGAAATCACTCCTTTTTTAAGTATTAACAATTATCTTATAAAATTGGATATGATTTGTCAATCTATATTTTTGCTAAAACAATCATCTATCAAAATGTTTTATTTTTTATAGATCACTAATTTCCCCAGTATCGGAGTTTTTACTGAAATAGCACCTACTGGGCACATTTCCTGACAGCAATAACAGCGGATACAACGATTATAAAAATATAGAGGATATTTTCTGCGTTTTCGCTGTACCATTTTGATTGCCTTTTTTTCCACGGGACAGCTTTGTTCACAAACCCCGCAACCAACACATTTGTTCTTGTCCACAACTGGTTTTTGGATAAGCAAACTCTTTGTTATTCTGCTAAAAGAAGCCAATTTAGAAGTGATCGTTTCGTCAATAGGCATCCGAACAACATCGAACTCAGGATTGAAAAATTCCTCAATCGGATAACCTAAAAGTTCGATCTTTTCCTCAGCGGCATTGCCCAATCCCATTTCTTCCCCATACACAATTGTCGGCACAAATTTCGGATCTAAATTTATCATTCTGGCGAAGGTGGCATCAAGAGCGACTGGATCATCAGATACTAATAGCACCTTCATTTGCACCGGTTCTCCTGATGCCGGTCCATTTCCCTCCATTGCAATGATACCGTCCATAATGAAGAGTCTTAGTTTGGGATTAAGGTATCGATTTAAATCCACTAGCATTTTCGAAAAACTATTGGCATCGGGATAGCGTGCGTGGGACATTCCTTTGTTTAAACCATAAACGCAGCCAAACTGATTTTTGACCGCTCCCGTTATCCGGGTGAGGCCATGTGTTTTCATTTTTGAGAGACTGATGATTCCATCGCTTTCCAGTACACCCTGAGCAATTTCAAAACGTTTTGTCACATTTCCCAAATAAAAATCAACACTTTCCCCATGGTTGAACTCTTTTGGCGCAATTTTGTATTTTTCCGCAACTGCTGTCAGTCCACTATCTCGGGCTACCCCTGTGGGAGAACCAAAGCCTGGCGAATCTCCATACCCCAGTTTATTTATACCCGCTTCCTGCAAAATTCTTATCACTGCTTCAAATACAGAAGGATGGGTTGTAACAGCTAATGCCAGATTTTTTCCTCTTAGTAAATTAGGCTTGATTAATATTTTCTCATCTTTGTTTACAAATTTTTCTATCCCACCCAATAAATCAATGGCTGTTTTTAGTTTTTCATAAACCAGTTCGCTATCATAGTCTCCGCAACCCATTATAACGACTTGAGATTTCTTATCTTCCATTTTTTTCTATACCTCGTTCTGTGATGCGAATTTTTTTCTCTTTCAGTAACTTACCAACAGCTCGTTTAAACGAGCTCTTGCTCATATTCAATTCCTTTTTTATGATATTCGCATCCGTTTTATCATTGAAAGGCAAAAATCCTTGACTTTCATTCAATTTTGTTAAAATCGTAATGGCATCATTTGGTATTTCTTTATACGCTTTTTTATTTGGACTTAAAATAAGTTTTCCGTCATTTCGAATTTCCGATATTCTGGCATGAACTTTTTCACCGCAATGAATATCGGAATCTGCATCTTTCATGAGTATCAATCCATGATACAGATTTTCAATAGCCACAAATGCTCCAATTTCCGGATTAATTTGATAAACATAACCTTCTACCCATTCTCCGACTTTATGAGTGGAACCAACCTTTAATAACGGATATATCTTCATCGTGGCACATAGGCGATCACTTTTATCAGTGTAAAGATTCACAAGATAATCTCGCCCCTTTTGAACCTTAAGGGTTTGTTCATTATAAGGTAATAAAAGGTCCTTCTCCAGGCCCCAATCTAAAAACGCTCCAACTTTTGTGATATCCACCACTTTCAGTGCAGCAAATTCGCCTAATTGAATTTTAGGGCGACGCGTTGTTGAAATGAAGCGATCCTGGGAATCCCGATATACAAAAACCTCCATCTCGTCATTTACCCGAGCCGTCTTGGGGACTTCTTTTTCCGGTAGCAATATCGCATTCATTTCATCATTTCCATCAGATAAATAGGCTCCAATGGCTGTAATCCGTTCTATTTTCAGTGTTTGTACTTTACCAACTTCTATCATTTTACTTAACCTCTTTTATTTTAGTAAACCAGTAGAACCCTCTAACATGAGCCTCACCTGGGTTTCACATACAATCGCCAAGTAAGAGTAAAAAGAGGGCGCGTTCATCACACACCCCCATCTTCACACATTATTTCATGTTTTTTAATTCTCTGCGATTTTGTTCAATTTTTTCATTCATTTCCTTGAGTTGCAGCTGAAAACTATACAATAGTTTATCGGTATAATTTTGCGTCCCAGATTTTAATGCTTTCGCACTGGCATTGGCATTTCTCAATATTTCATTTGCCTGCGTTGTTGCCGTTTTTGTTATCTCATTTGTATCAATTAATTCCTTAAGACGCTTATCCGCTTCTGCTTTTATATGATCGGCTTCGCTTTGAGCGGTAAAAAGAATCTTTTTTCTTTCGGCAACTATTTTTTTTGCTTCTGCTAATTCTTCCGGCATTGAATCACGAATTTCATCAATAATTTCTATTAGTTCTTCAGGATCTATCAAAGCTTTGCTTGAAAAGGGCAGTGTATTCCCCTTTTCCACAACTTCTTCTAATTCTGCTAATAAGTCAATTACCCTCATTTTATACATCCCTCCTCATATTTCTTTTGCAACGCAATTTCAACTTTTGGGGGGAGAAAATCAGATACGTCCCCCTGAAATTTAACAAGCTCTTTTACTAATGTCGAGCTTAAATAAGAATGCTTATTGCTTGATATCATAAATAATGTTTCAATATCATTATCAAGATGCTTATTTGTTAATGCCATTTGAAATTCGTATTCAAAATCTAAAAAGGCGCGAAGCCCCTTGACAATAATATTGGTGTTTCTTGATCTAACATAATCGATGAGGAGGCCGTCATAAGAATCGACTTCAACATTGCCCACTCCTCCGATACAATCATTAATTAACTGTACCCGTTCCTCACAGGTGAAAAGATAATCTTTACTGCTGTTAACCATAACACAAACAATCACCTTATCAAATATTTTGGTTGCTCTTTCAATCATGTCAAGATGACCTTTTGTTATGGGATCAAAGCTCCCTGGATAAACTGCAATTTTCTCACTCATAATTCTCCCCAGCATAATAACTAACTGTTGTGATGCCATATTTTTTTGATTTGTAACACATTAAATTCTTTTTTTCTATTGGCATTATAACAGATTTTTTCGATTCTATCACTAACTTTCCATTTCCCGAAAGAATTTCTTTTTCAGAAATCGTTTCTATAAAGCTTATTGTTTCTTCGCCTTGAGCATATGGAGGATCCATAAAAATAATATCACAGTTCACTTTATTTTTATATAACCATTCCAAACCTTTTTCCGCAGATAAATTAAATACTTTTGCCCTGGTTTCATAACCGGTTAAGGCCAGGTTTTTTTTTATAATCTGAATACTATCCCCCGACAGATCAAAAAAATAAGCGGTTTCCACTCCACGGCTTAAGGCTTCAATTCCCATTGCTCCTGTTCCTGCAAAAAGATCCACAAAAACTTTTGCTTCTCGCACCTCACTCTGAAGACTGTTGAAAATTGCGCCTTTTACTTTATCTGTTGTTGGTCGTATTTTTTCTCCTGGAAAACTCATTAATTTTTTTCCACGCTTTTCTCCTGCTATTACCCGCATTTTCCCTCCTAAGTAAACGATACCTCATCAATATCCTGATAAAAGGATTGCAGCACTTCATTGCGAAAGTTCATCATCTCTTTTTCGTTTGATTGAAAAATCATATCAGCGATTATTTTTGTATTTTTTATTAAAGTAAGCTCTTCCATTGGGTTAAGCAACCCTAGTTTCGGAAGCCCGTGCTGTTTAAATCCGAAATAATCCCCTGGTCCCCTTAAACGAAAATCTTCATCCGCAATTTTTTTTCCGCTGCTGTTATTTACAATAACCTTCATCCGAGATAAAGTCTCTTTGCTTTTTGAATTTGTAACAAGGAAACAATAGGATTGATGTTTACCACGGCCAACTCGACCGCGAAGCTGATGGAGTTGTGAAAGACCAAAACGATCAGCGCTGAGTATCACCATGGCACTTACATTAGGAACATCGATACCGACTTCAATGATACTAGTAGCCACCAAACAATCAATTTCTCCCTGATTAAAGGCCTTGATGATTGATTCCTTATCGTCATTTTTCAAACGTCCATGCAGACAGCCAATCTGGTATTTCGGATTCATTTTCTTTTTCAACTCATTGTATACCGTCTCGGTATCCCGTACTTCCTCCATTTCTTCTGAAGCCTCTATAAATGGACAAATGACAAAGGTTTGTCGACCTTTAATCATTTCATCTTCTAAAAAAGCGACTATTTTATGGAGCGAAGCTTCATCATAACAATATGTTTTTATAGGTTTTCGGCCTTTTGGCAATTCATCAATATAGGAAACACTCAAATCGCCATATAAAATCAGAGACAATGTTCTTGGAATAGGGGTTGCGCTCATCACCATGGTATGGGGTAAATTTCCTTTTAATGAAAGCTGACTTCTTTGTTTAACACCAAAGCGATGTTGTTCATCCGTAATCACCATACCCAGGTTATAATACTCTAGCGATTCTTGAATAAGAGCGTGAGTCCCTATAATGATGGAGACTGCTCCTTTAGCGACCCGATCAAGAATCTCTTTTTTTTCTTTTGCCTTGATACTCCCAGTAACGACTTCAACACTGATACCCATGTTAACCAACAATTCTTTAAAGTTTCTTCCATGCTGTTGGGCTAAAATTTCGGTTGGCGCCATATAAGCCGTTTGGTAGCCATTTTGTGCCATTAAACAGGCAGCAATAATTGCAATAATGGTTTTTCCTGAGCCAACGTCGCCCTGAACCAATCGATTCATTACCTGTCCACTTTTTATATCTGCGATCATGTCGTCAATCACAGCTCGTTGACTCTTTGTTAGTTCATAAGGCAGATTATTCATCAAAATGTTGATTCCCTCAAATGAGGTGATGATGATATCTGAAACCTTTTTCCCCCAGGAATTTGACATGATTCCCATATTTATTTTAAGCGCCTCATTAAATTTCAACCGCTCGATCCCTCGTAATACTTCATCTGCCCTTTTGGGAAAATGAATGGCTTTCAAAGCAGCTTTCAAATCCAGCAGGTTTTCTGATCTTCGAATCGATTCGGGAAGATGATCCGCAATTTCCAAGTCATCACTAAAAATCTGAGTTAAGATTTTGGGAATTGTATTATTGGGAATTCCTGAAATATGCGAATAAACCGGTGTTAACTCAAAGAAACTTCCCGGATTATTCACTGATACAAACTGCGGGTTCATTATTTTCATCATGGCACCCGCAGTTTTGATTTTCCCATAAAAGTAGTATTCCTGATATTCATGTAAGGTATTTTTTAAATACGGCTGATTAAAGAACACCGCCGCAATTTTTTTATCTTCCCACAATAGCGATAATGTAAAAATTGAAAGGTTTCCACGAATGCGCTGAACTCGACCTTTATTTAAAACTTGAGCCTTAATGGAGACCTCGGACTCTTCATAAATGTTATCTGTAGATCCTAAAACATTACGATCGATATATTTTCTGGGATAAAAACTCAAAAGATCTCCAATCGTTTTTATGCCATGTTTTTCCAAGGCTTCTTTTCGTTTTGGTCCAACACCTTTTATGTTAATGAGTGAATCTTCCCACTTCATGACAGCATCCCCATTTCAATGTGCAACGATCAATACTACTCTACTGAGACAATATAATAATACAGAGGTTGTCCTCCGTAATGAATTTCAACGTCACAATCTTCAAAAACTTCGGTAAGTTCATCGGCTAAAGCATTTGCTTCTTCTTTTGGGGTATCCTTCCCGTAATAAATAGAAATAAGTTCACTGTCCTCGTTGACCATCGAAGTTAATAAATCTCTTGTCACTTTTTGGATACTTTTTCCTGTGAATTTAATCTCACCATTAGTTATTCCAATTACATCTGACTTTTTAATTTTCAATCCATTGATTTTCGTATCTCTAACAGCATAGGTTACTTCTCCGGTTGCCACATTTTCAATTGCTGCTGTCATCGCCTCACGATTCTCTGCTGCCTGAGCTTCTGGCGAAAATGCCAACATCGAGGCAATACATTGTGGAATCGATTTTGATGGGATTACAATAACTTGCTTGTCTGATATTTCACTCGCTTGTTTTGCCGCCATAATAATATTGCTGTTGTTCGGAAAAATAAAAATTGTTTCGGCATTTAATTGATCCACTTCATTTAAAAAATCCTGGGTACTCGGATTCATTGTCTGTCCGCCGGAAATAACCTGCGTGACTCCCAGATCTTTAAAAAGTTTTGTTAATCCATCACCAGGCGAAACGGCAATGAAGCCGTATGGTTTTGGGATCGTTTCTGTTTTTGTTCCTTTATCTTCAAATTGCTCCCGCATATTATCTATTTTTAATCGGGTTAAACTGCCCAGGCTTCCAGCCCGCTCCAGAGCAAGACCGGGATGATCCGTATGTAAATGGACTTTGACAATCTCATCATCCTTAATAACTAAAACACAATCGCCCAGGGTATTAAAGTATTCTCTTAACTCATCATCATTCACTTCTAAAGCATTTTTGATAATGAACTCGGTACAATAACCAAAGGTTATGTCTTCAGCTTTCATGTAAGAATCATCCACAAATTTATCAAGACTGCCTGAATTGATTTCAATCTCAACTCCGAGTTCTTCATTTATTAATGCTTTCAGAGCACCTTCCACGATACAAATAAGACCTTGTCCACCAGCATCGACTACGCCTGCTTCTTTTAACACCGGCAGCATTTCCGGAGTTTTTTGCAAGGTTGCTTTTCCATGGTTGATCACATCCAACAAATATGTTTCCAGCCCATCATAGTCATTTATTTTCGCCATCGCAAACTCGCCCATTTCCCGGGCAACGGTAAGGATCGTGCCTTCCGTTGGTTTCATAACGGCCTTATATGCCACGTCTGCTGCCAATTTAATGGCATTTCCCAACAATCCCACATCCAGGTAGTCCTGACCTTTACAGCCTTCTGCAAAGCCGCGAAGCAGCTGCGATAGAATAACGCCTGAATTTCCTCGAGCGCCAATAAGAGCCCCTGATGATGCCGTTTTAGCTACGCTATAGACATTTAAAATTTCTATTTTATCAAATTCTGATACTGAATGGTTAAAGGTTAATGACATATTAGTTCCGGTATCTCCATCTGGAACTGGAAAAACATTGAGCTCGTCCACAATTCTCTTGTTGATTTCTAAATTCTTTGCACCATACCGGAACATTTTTACTAGCATCTCTCCGTCAATTGTCTGAGTTTTCATTCTGTCCTCCATTTATACGCGCACGCTTACGACATTTACACTGATTCGTCTTACCTTCAATGATGTTTGTTTTTCAACCTGATATTTCACATTAGAAATAATATTTTCTGCAACCACCGATATTTTTATGGCATATTCAATAATCACATAAAGATCGATAATTAGATGATCCTCTTCAATCTTAACGCCTACCCCTTTGTTTGCCTGATCCCCTGAGAGAATTTCGATCAAACCATCCTTGCCCCGTTTGTGGGCCATTCCAACTAAACCATAACACTCCATCGCCGCATTTCCGGCAATATCTGCAATGGCCTTTCGCGTAATATCAATGTATCCTAGATCATTAATTATTTTCATCGAATTTACTCCTTTGTTTTTTCTTTCTCTATTTTACATAATTATCTTCATGAAGTCAAAAATTCTATTGCTTTATTTTTATTTTTCATGATATAATACATTTTGTTTTATAAAAGGTAAGCGTAAGGGAGGTTATGTCATGGCTAAAGAATGTTTTGTATGTAAAAAAACCGTTGTTTCTGGCAATCAGGTCAGTCATTCAAATAAGCACAGTAAACGAGTTTGGAAACCCAATCTGCAGAGAGTAAAAGTTGTAGTTGAAGGTACGCCACTTCGAGTCAGTGTTTGTACACGTTGTTTAAGATCCGGAAAAGTTGAACGAGCTTAGGCTCCTTCATTTTCGGTAAGATAGTGAAAGAGTCTTTTTATGAGGCTCTTTTTTCTTTATCTAATAAACGCTTCAATCTTCAGATATAATAACCAGCAGCAGCCCCTTTTCAAAGGCGATTTTTTGTTCCTGATGAATGACAACATTACTGATTCCATAAGGCTTATTCATCGTCATTCGTCCATTAACGATCGGGTATTCAAAACCACTAATATTTATTTCCTCAACATCTCCCCCAATGGGCAATAAAGAAACCACTGTTCCGATGGGAAATTCAAAAGTTTCATTTTCTTTGATTAAAAATATAATGTTTTTCTCGTTGACGATCTTTCCTTTTATTCCGACATCCAGAAAGCACGTCAATAAAAAAATATTCCCTAAACTATGATCCAGCCGAGATCCCAGCGCACCTAAAATGGTCACTTCTGAGGCGCCCATTTTGATGGCGTGATTAATGGCAAGTTCGGTGTCTGTTTTGTCTTTTCTAACCGGATAACGTTCGTATTTAACATTTCGATAAAATGCTGTTGTTTCCCGACTGATGGAATCCATATCACCTAAAATAATATCTGGCATGATATTGAGTTTTTTTGCAAAATTCGCTCCACCATCGGCACAAATAATGTACGGCTGATTAATTTTTTTTATATACGCTTCGTAAAATTCCAGACTGGTATAGTCTCCATTTGTAAAAATAATCACATTCATCTGAATTGGTCCTTCTTTATTTCCTCCAGCAAACTCACATAATGTTCGTATCGAACTGAACTGATACTGCCGTTTGTTACTGCTTTTTTTACAATACACCCTGGTTCTTCATTATGAAGGCAACTTTTAAATCGACATTCTCCTCTTGGAAAGTCAGGAAAATAATCTCTTAGTTCTTCCGGTTTGATCATCTCTGATAATTTGTATGATGAAAATCCCGGCGTATCAAGTAAATAACCACCATTTTTTGTCTCCAGCAGTTCAACATGACGAGTTGTATGCTTTCCTCTTTTTAGTTTCATACTGAGGGCGCCCGTTTCCATGGTCTGATCCGCACACAGATAGTTTGCCATCGTTGACTTCCCAACACCTGATGGTCCTGCCATAAAAGCTGTTTTACCGCCTATTTCCCGGATGATTTCATCCATTGCCGCTAAATCATCGTTACTGAAAAAGAATAGCTTATAAGGGGTTTTTTCGTATATTTCTCTTAATGTCCCTTCCTCATCAGCACTTATTAAATCTCGTTTAGTAAAACAAATGACTGGTTCCACATTCTGAATTTCCGAACTGATTAACAGCATATCTAAAAGCAAAAGATTTGGTTTTGGATTTTTCATTGAAAAAACAATGAGGCCAATGTCAACATTGGCCACAGGAGGTCTTATAAATATATTTTTTCTTGGGAGAATGGATTCAATCATCCATTCTCCCGGGTTATCCGATTGAATCATCACTTCATCACCAACAGTTGGAATGATTTTTTGATGTCTTAATACGCCTCTTGCCTTACATTCCAAAACTTCATCGGATATCTGAGTTTTTACATAATAAAATCCGCCGATTCCCTTTATTATTTTTCCAATCACGCTTTTGTCTGATATCAAGTATCAAACCTCCTTGTTTTTAAAAATCAATATAACTGGTACCAACGCTGGTACCATCAATAAACACTTCATAAATTTCTCGACCAACTCCCTCTGCATTCACAGAGAAGGTGTCATCTGACATATTTGTTCCTTCATATATCGTTTTTTCACTTTTATCATCAGCATACAAGACAACCTTGACTTTGACCGATTTTGTCGGTTTTGTTTTGATATAATCACTTAAGCTAATACTTATTTTCTGAGTTGATATTTTTCCACTGCTCTCAACAAGTGCTACATCCGAACCAGAAACTGCCTGGGTTCCATCACTTGGCGATTGTCTGATCACCATTCCCTGAGCATACTGGGTACTTGTTTCATAGGTTATTGTTCCCATTGTTAATCCGGCATTGGTAAGGCTGCTTTTGGCATCCGCTTCAGTTTGACCAATCACGCTCGGTACCGTTACAAGATTTTCACCTTTACTCACAGAAATGGTCACTTTTGTGCCTTCATTAGCCGTTGTATTTCCGGTTGGACTCATTTGAAATACAATATCCGCGTTATAGTTGCTGTTGTATTCTCTTTTTATTTCACCAACAACAAAATTTGCTGTTTCAATCGCTTTAACGGCTTCAGATTCGCTCATTCCGATGACACTCGGTACTGTTCCGGTTTTGACACCAAGGCTCACCGTTACTTTTACCGTTTTCCCCGTTTTTATTGCTGTTGCACTCTCGGGATTTTGGCTGATCACCAGCCCTGCCGCAACATCGGTATTGTAAACTTCTTTTTCATCTTCGAGCGTTAAGCCGACTTTTTGAAGTGCTGCCGTCGCCTCGGCTACTGTTTTACCTTTGATATCCGGTACAGAAACTGTTTTTGCCGAAAAAAACGTATAGGCAACGGCTCCCAAAGCAATTAGAGCAACAGCCGCTAAAACTGAAAACAAAATAATCTTGCGTTTCTTTTTTCGTTTAGCTGTTTCTTCAGGTGTTTCATAATAATAGTCATCATCATCTTCGTCTTCATCCTGATGGACCGCTTCATGACTTCCTGTATTCTCGACCTGAAACAATCCTTCGCGAATAATATGAGTGTCATTCCCCCCGTTCATCAGGGTTTTTCCGTCTCCACCACCGGCATTTGAGTTTTCCAAAATTGTTTCCAGATCTTCCATGAGTTCATCTGCATTTTGATACCGATCATCCGGTTTTTTCATGGTGAGCTTTAACACAATTTGATTTACACTTTCAGGTATGCTCGGTTCTAATTCTTTTGGCGGAACAATCTGTTCCTGAATATGTTTAATGGCAATCGTTACGGTATTTTCTTCATCAAACGGAAGCTTTCCAGTTAATAATTCATAGTACAAAATTCCCAATGAATAGAGATCTGACCGTTCATCAACAAATCCCCCTCGGGCTTGTTCAGGTGAAATGTAATGCACCGATCCCATGGTTTGATTCGTCATGGTTACCGTTGAACTGGTAATGGCTCTGGCTATGCCAAAATCTGCCACTTTCGGGACTAAATCACGTGTTAGTAAGATATTGTGCGGCTTGATATCACGATGAATAATTTTATTTTCGTGGGCACATCGAAGCGCATTTGATATATCCATCACAAATCGTGTTGCTTCGACATAGTCTAAGCGGCCCTTTTTTACGAGGTATTGCTTGAGCGTAATGCCATCCACGAATTCCATAATGATATAATAAATATTATCTTGAACCCCAACATCATATATTCCCACAATATTAGGATGTGACAAACAGGCAACGGCCTGGGATTCTCGATCAAATTTTTTAATAAACTGTTCGTTTTCAGTGTATTCTTCTCGGAGTACTTTCACCGCTACGTAACGGTTTAGTTTAAGATCCCGAGCCTTATAAACGTAGGCCATTCCGCCTCGTCCAATGAGCTCCACAATTTCATATCGTTTTCCTAAGGTTCTACTGAGCATCTGGCACTCCTTCCAAAGGCTTGAATAACACAACGGTTATGTTATCTCTGCCCCCATTTATATTTGCTAAATCGATCAGTTTTTTGGCCGCATCTTCTAAATTATTTTCAATCACGATAGCCCTCATATTAGTATCCGAAACCATATTAAAAAGACCGTCTGAACATATCAGGTATGTTGCATCTGGATTAATTTCATAACGATAAAAATCAACATTGACCGAATTATCTGTTCCCAAGGCTCGGGTAATCACATTTTTCTGCGGATGAATTTCTGCCTCTGCCTGGGTTATCTTGCCTTCATCCACCAAGATTTGCACCAATGAATGGTCTTTTGTTAAACGAATTATTTCATCATTTGTTATGCAATAGGCGCGACTGTCGCCGACGTGACAAATACATAAAAAATTGCCATCGACAATGCACATCGTTAAAGTTGTTGCCATCCCTAAACGGGCGGGCTCGTCATCTCCAATTTTTTTCAATTCTATATTGATGTCCTTCACAAAAGACATCATTTCTTCCGGATCAAAATAATTGCGGATCCTGGATAAATTACTTTTTATAAAATCAACTGCGGTTTTACTTGCAATTTCTCCGCTGCGATGTCCGCCTAAACCGTCCGCTACTGCAAAAACATAAGAAATTCGATCAACATTTTTTATCGTTGCTGCCAAATAGGCATCTTGATTTACCTTCCTTAATGACCCAACATTGGATCCATAGGCACATTTCATAAACTCACCTTATCCTCACATCTTTTTTTTCGAAGCTGACCACAAGCCGCATCAATTTCTCTCCCCATTTTTCGTCTCATGGTAACATTTATTCCCCGTTTTTCCAACTCTTTAAAAAAATAGTTCAACCGGCTGCTTTCTTTATAAGCAACTTCTTCAATTTCATTTAAGCCAATAAGATTTAAGTGATTTTGAGAACCTTTCAGTAGTTTTACCAGTCCATCAATATCTTCATCCCGGTCATTATATCCATCCATTACTGCATATTCATAAGTGATTCGCCGTCCTGTTTTCTCAAAATACTCCTGACAAGCAGAAATCAATGTGTCCAATTTATATTTATTTGCAATCGGCATTATTTCTTTACGACGTTCCTGAAATACGGAATGAAGAGAAATAGCTAGATTTATCTGAAGATTTTCTTGTGCTAATGCCTTAATTCCCGGCACGATCCCACAGGTGGACAGACTAATTTTTCTTTGGCCAATCCCAAAACCATCATTGGCAATATGAATAAATTTAAGAACCTCCTCATAGTTTTCAAGTGGTTCGCCTATTCCCATGATCACAATATTTGATATCCGAAGATCATCGTTTTTTTCCACTAAAAAAATCTGATCCAATATTTCGCCGGCAGTCAGATCGCGAATCTTGCCGCCTTTTGTTGATGCACAAAATTTGCAGCCCATATTGCATCCAACCTGTGTTGATACGCAAAGTGATGCCCCATGCTGGTAATGCATTAAAACTGTTTCGATGTATTGTTTATCAAAAAGTTCAATTAGAAATTTCTTTGTGCCGTCATGGTGATCTTCCTGTATCTGTGCAATTCTACCATGAGTCAATTGAAAATCTTTTGATAATTTCTCTCTAAGCTGATTTGAAAAATTCGTCATTTCATTAAAAGCTTCACTTCTTTTTTCATAAAGCCATTGGAACAGCTGATCTCCACGATACTTTGCCTCTTTACGATCAACCATCAGGGTTTCACATTCTTTTAGATCTTTTCCGAAAATATTTTCCTTCATGTTTTGCCCCCCAAACTTCTGACGAAGTATTATCTTCAATGAGCTTTCTTTACATAGACTAATCTATTATATCAAAAAAACTGCTTTTATACAATTTTTTCAAATTTTTTTCTCTTTAAATTGCTATGGTATAAAAATCATTGTTTTATAACAACCGACAATAAAGACGATTTACGCGTTTCACTGTGGTTCCAGCCAGTCTATCCCTGAGTGTTTCGTTTGACAACTGACTTTGTCAAAATTAAATATAAAAGCTGCATTATTTCTAAGGCAGCTTCAAAGTTTTGCAAGAACTCATTTTTATTTTTTTAGCAAACACATAAAGAATGCATCACTGCCGTCCATTAATGGACTGGTATAGGTATAAACCCTGTCATTTTTATCTGGAATCACTTTAAGTTCCGGAAACTTCAGTAAAAGTTTATTTATTTGATTTTCATTTTCGTCTTTGTTTATTGTGCAAGTTGAATACAAAAGTTCTCCGCCCGGTTTTAAATAATTAACCGCGTTTTCTAAAAGTGTGCTTTGAATTTTTACTAAGTCTTTTCTTCCCTCTTTGGTGCCATGATACTTTATTTCGGGTTTTCGTCTAATGACGCCTAACCCGGTACAAGGAACATCCAGTAAAATTTTATCAAAAGATTCTTTATCTCTCGCCAAAAATTCACAGCCATCTTGTTCTTCCAATAAGATATTCGAACAATCCAATCGCCTCATTGCCTGTCTGATCAATTTCAAGCGATTGGGAAAGATATCCCGGCCAATAATTTCACCTTCATTGTTCATCAGTTGGCTAAGATAGGTCGTTTTTCCGCCAGGTGCTGCGCACATATCCAAAACCCTTTGGCCAGGCTTAGGATTGAGACGTTCAACCGTCAATAAAGCGGCCTGATCTTGAATTACAAAAAATCCTTCTTTGTATAAAAAGGTGTCTTCTATATTGTTTTCGAACACTCCCAAATTATTTAGATGAATTGCCTGTGGTGACAACGTCCCGGGAACCGCTTCAACACCAAGTTTTTCGAAATTTTCTATTAAATCTTGTCGGGATGTCTTTAATGTATTACACCTAATCGTAAACGGCGGTTTTTCATTAAGCAGTGGTATGATCGCTTCTGCCTCTAGTTTTCCATAGGTCTCATAGTATTTATGTACGATCCAAAGCGGTACTGAATAACGAACCGATAAGGCTTCCTTTTCATTTTTCCAGTTTTCAAACTTAAATTCTTTGCCATCCTTCTCAATTTTTCTCATGATATTTCTCAAAACACCATTAATAAATCCCTTCGCTTGTGGCTGAACCGCAGCTGCCAAATTAACCGATTCATTGACGATGGCATAATTGGGTATCTTATCTAGAAAATATAGTTGATAAATGGCTATTCTCAGAATTTCACTGACTTCCTTGTGAAGTTTATTCACCGGTCTGCTGCTATGCTGTTTAATAATATAATCTAAATAAATTTGATTTTGAAGGCACCCGTAAACAAGATTAAGGAAAAGGCGTCGATCCTCATCCTTCATTGGATTCTCAGACAATGTCTTTTTAATTTCAAGATTTGAATAAGCGCCATCATAATTAATTTTCAGTAGAGTTTCTAATGCTTGTTGTCGAATATTCATCAATCCCTTGAACCTCTTAGTATTATTAATCGTAACAGCGTTAATAAAGACATTAGCGCGGCTGCAACATAAGTCAAGGCGGCGGCTCGCAATACTTTTTTTACGCCCACTTCTTCCCCCGGCAGAATCAGATGATTATCCGTCAGGGCTGCAATCGCTCTTCTGCTGGCATTAAATTCTACTGGCAAGGTGATGACGCTAAATAACAGCGCGAGTGAAAAAAGAATAATTCCAAAGTCCATGAACGCCATTCCCCATGATGTCTGTGCAAAGAAAAATCCCAGAAAAAACAAAGGCCAGGCCAGATTTGAAGCAAATCCGGTAATTGGAACCATAAAGCTTCTGAAACGAAGCGGCCAATATCCTTCTTTGTCCTGAATCGCATGTCCTGTTTCATGGGCTGCCACTCCGACGGCGGCAATGCTCGCCTGTTGGCCAACCCCCTGAGATAAACGCATCACTTTACTCCTTGGATCATAATGATCCGTTAAATTACCCGCTACATTCTCAATACCAATCATACTAAGTCCATTACTATTTAATAATGTTCGAGCCGCTTCAGCACCGGTAACACCAGTTTTGGTTGCAACTTTACTGTATGCTTTGTAAGCACTACTTACCTGATATTGGGCAAAAGCAGCTAAAATCACTCCTGGAATAAGTATTAAAAATGTCCAATCAAATGGTATAAAATACATCTGTTATCCTCCTAGTATTAAGGGTCGTTTATAATTTCATAATGTCAATTATTGTATCATGGTTTTCTAAAGAACTTCTTAGTCTATTTTAAAATTGTTCCAATTTGCATGGATTTCCCACGAAGAAAAACGGTTGACTTCATTCTTTTTTTTCCTGGCGCTTGTATATCACCGATTATTAATGCTCCATCTTTTGTCTTGACAATCATTCCTTCTTTATCATTGGCCATCAGCACAGTTCCTGGTGTTTCTTCACCTTCCCAAGTCATTATCTTTGGAGAAAAGCATTTTATTTTTTCTTCTTTATAAAACACGTAAGCACCAGGATGCGGATCTGTTCCATTTATTAATGACAAAATAGCTGAACTTGTTTCGTTCCAATTAATGTGTCCGGTATCCTTCTGTATTTTGTCCGCATAACTAGCCTGTTCTTCATTCTGGGGAATCGGTTGTGCCTTGCCTGTTATTAAATCTTCCAGCGTGATCATTAACAACTCAGCCCCGGCTGTAGATAATGCCTCATGCAGAGCTTCATAAGTTGTTGTTTCCGTAATTGGACATTCTGCTTTGGCTATCATATCACCAGTGTCCATTCCCTCACTCATTTGCATGATGGTTACTCCTGATTTTGGCTCACCATCAATGATAGCCCGTTGAATGGGTGCCGCGCCGCGATATTTAGGCAGCAGCGAACCATGGATGTTCAAAGAACCATAGGGGGGCATTTCCAGAATTTCTTTTGATAAAAGCTGTCCATAAGCAGCGACAATAAAAACATCCGCCTGATAGGTTTTCAATTGCTCAACAAATTCCTGCTCTTTAATCTTTTCCGGCTGTAAAACCGGAATGCCAAGCTCCACAGCTTTTGCTTTTAATGGTAGGATTTCTATTTTTTTTCCTCTTTTATTCGGTCGATCTGGTTGACACACAACGGCGGCCACCTCGTAGCCGGACAAAACCAATTTTTCCAGAGCCGGAACCCCAAAATCTGTTGTTCCCATAAAAACAATTTTTAAATTTTTCATTCTATTACGTGATCAATAAATAAAATGCCATCAAGATGATCTAGTTCATGGCATACTGCTCGGGCCAACAAGTCTGAACAGCTCAGTTGAAAAATTTTGCCTTCAATATCAGTCGCTTCCACAACCAATGATTGCGGACGAGAGACTTTTCCAGAACGTTCAGGTAAACTTAAACAGGCCTCTTCATCAATCACTTCGCCATCTGTTGAAAGAATGCTTGGATTGATAAATGCGACCGGGCCATCCCCGACATCAATCACAACGATTCTTTTTAAAATACCGACCTGCGGCGCTGCCAAACCAACCCCATCAGCAGATTTCATCGTTTCAATCATATCTTCACTTAAAGTTCTTATTTTTTCATTAACGTCTTGAATGACCTTTGATTTTTTTCTAAGAATTGGGTCATCATCGATCCTTATTTGTCTAATTGCCATTTATTCCTCCTGATTTTTGTTTATGGATTAATCTGAATTGAAACTTTTGACTTCAATTTTTCAATTACACCCAATTTAATTATTTCCATCATGATATTCTGAAATGTGCTTAAATCCAATATTTTTAAAACAATCTGATACTTCACATTACCGCCTTTCGTAATGCCAAGGCGAATCGGTTTATAAATCGCGTGCCAGTCACCAGCCTTTTTGAAATTGCTCTTTAGCGCAACGTACAATTTAAATGCATCATTTTCTGTTTCTTTTTCATTTTTTTGAAATACCCCAAAAACAATCATATTGACGATTGGCGGATATTTCATTACTTTTCGATAACGTATTTCTTCCCGATAGAATTCCTGGAATTCTTCATTGACGATTGAATAAATCGTATCATTTTCCGGTTCGTTTGTTTGAATGAGTCCAACCGTTTCATTTCCCATTGTTTTCTCGAAAAAGCGGCTGTATGTTTGATAAACAGTTTCTGATGCCCGATAATCCCCTTGATTGAGATCCTGATCAATCAAAATAGCGGCTGTTAAACCGACGTGAAAAAAGCTGAAATGATTGATCAACACCTGGGTTCCGATAAAAATATCAATTTCTCCGTTTAATAACGCTTGATTTGTTTTCTTTATTTCCGATCGATTTAAATTTCCCTGCACTGTTTTGATTCGGGCATTTGGAAATATTTTTTTTATATTTTCTTCTAGTTGATCAATACCAAGACCCAGATACCGAATTTTATCGCTGCCACAAACAGAACAGTGAGCTGGAATCGCTTCTTGATGTCCGCAATAATGACAATGCAAAGCATGATCATTTATAAAATATTTTAAAGAAACGTTGCAGTTCGGACATTTTATAACATGTCCGCAATTTCTACAGAAAATACTATTCGCATAACCCTTATTATTAATAAAAAGCACGCTCATGCGTTTCTGTTGTAAGGACCGTTTAATCTGTTTAATTAATTGACGGCTCAATACACTCATGTTGCCACTGTGTATTTCTTTCTGCATGTCTATAATTTCAATTTTATTCTGACGCTTCTGCGGTTCTCCAATTTGAAGTTTGTTTAGTACTTTGTTCTCAATTAGATACCAAATGGCTATCCTCGGCATATCATCTGCCAAAATATAAGCTATTTTCATTATTTCACTAATTTTTTTGGCAATATCTGTAATGTGAAATTTAGGAGCCGATATGGTCGTATGTGACGAATCATGTTCATCATCAATAATAATAAGCCCTAAATTTTTAAATGGTAAGAACAAAGCAGATCCAACCCCAATAACTACTTGGATGCGGCCACTTTTAACATTTTCAAATAACTCAAATCGTTCTTTTGGCGTCAGTCGGCCATGAAAAACGCCTACTTTTTCTCCAAAATATTTATAGAACATTTCCATCCGCTGAAATGTCATATTCACTTCAGGGAAAATAACGACAACGGATTGATTTGCCTTTATTTTGTCTTCAATTGCCTTAAAAAACAAACGGTATTTACTCACTGCATCAAAGACATGAAAGAAGATTCCATGGTTTTTTTTTATTAACTGGTTGTATTTGTGATACTTTGTTTTTTCTTCATCGGTGAGGATAACCGCTGGTCCATTAATCTTATTAAATTCTGAAAATGCACCCTTTTCTCCCTGAAATAAAACCGCCGTCCTGGTTACATAGGCTTTTAAGATCAGCGGCTCTAAGCTTTTATCAAAACGAGTGGAGCACATTTTCAGTTCGGCTCCGCTCATATCCTTGCAGTTTAAATATTCAAGAAGCATTCGCTGCTTTTTTCCCAATTTTTTATCATTCTGAAGTAATTGACGTCCAGTTTCCGTTAAATGATAGGTATCGTGAGTCTGCTCTTCATTCGCAAAAATGGTTTTCCAAGTTTTAACTGAATCAATCACTTTTTTTTTAAGGAGCTGATCTAATATAACTTGGTTATCCTGTTTTACTTTTCTATGTGAAACTACTTCATTTCCCGTGTTAAAATAATGATTCATAAACCAATTCTCATTTAAATCCAGAGAAAAGTTACCTTGATTTTTAAAATAATTAATTTCCTGAATGGTTTTAATGCCCATGGTGAAATAAGAAAGGGATTCATAAAATAAAGAACAATAGCAGGCCTTCATCCAAAGACACAGTTCTATTTGTTCTTCATTTAAAATTGCTTCTTTATCAATGTTTTCTTTTATTTTTTTTATTTTACCCGTATAATCAGATGCCTCTTTTACGACAGTGACAAAACCTTCTATCCTGCGATTTCCAATGCCAAAGGGAACCACCACACGCATTCCTTTTTTTATTATTATTTCCAGTTCTTGGGGAATAACATAATCATAGGCATGATCTATGCGCTTGTTCTTTTGATTTAAAAAAACCTCCGCAATTTTCACAGTACCGTCAATCCTATGCCTTTATAAACGATGAGACTTCAATTTTCTCATCAACAAACAATATCATGTCTGATTCATCCTTATTATTATCTTCTTCTGATTCTGATTCTTTTTTTGGTGCCAAACGAATCATATCTTCTGCTATTTCATTGGTTGCAATCGTCACCGGGTTGTCAATTTTTATTTTCACAAGGGGTTCATCCCCCTCAACTATCTCTCTCGCTCTTTTTGCCGTTGCATTCACCAGCGAATACTTATTGCCCGCTTTATTTATTAAATCATTTAATGCTGGATATCGCATCTTTACCTCCCAAGTATATCTTCAATTTTATTTTTCAATCGTTCTGTTCGACATTTTTCAGCCGTTATAATACTTTGAACTCTTCGTGCTGCATCTTCAAGGTCATCATTGATAACGATATAACTATAGTCGTCAGCATTTCTCATTTCTTCATATGCGCAGTTTAGTCGCATTTCCATTTGTTCCTTACTTTCAGTGCCCCGTTCTTCAATTCTTCGTCGTAATTCCTGCATTGACGGTGGCACAATAAAAATGTAGATTCCTTCTTTGTAATTACTTCTCACCTTTGCTGCACCTTGAATATCAATCTCCAGAATTACATCATATCCGGATTCAAGTAGGTTTTCAACATAATCTTTGGGTGTTCCATAATAATTTTCATAAACCGTCGCATACTCTAAGTATTGTCCCTGCTTAATTCTTGTTTCAAAACTTTCTTTTGAAACATAAAAATAATCGCGTCCCTGTTTTTCATAATTCCGTGGTTTTCTAGTGGTTTCAGAAATGGAAAGACGCAGATCCGGATTTTTTTGACATATTATCTTACAGACACTTCCCTTTCCTGCACAGGAAGGTCCTGATATCACGATAAGAATACCTTTTTCTCTTTCGAAAAATAGCTCCGACAATTGCTTTTTATTTACTTCCTGGTTTTCAATTGGACAATCACTCATAGACTTAATAAACACCCCTACTCAATATTTTGAATTTGCTCTCTTATCTTTTCGATTTCGCTTTTTACATCTACAACAATATTTGCTATCGCTAAATCATTGGCTTTTGATCCAATTGTATTAATCTCTCGATTTATTTCCTGAATTAAAAAATCCAATTTTCTTCCAACCGGTTCAGTTTCATCTATAATGCCTTCTAATCGTTCTAAATGACTTTGCAGACGAGTTAATTCCTCATCAATATTAAGTTTGTCCGACATAAGTGCAACCTCTGTCAATAAACGTTTTTCGTCTATATCAATGGATTCAACATAAGAAGATATTTTTCCCCGCAGTTCTTCTTTGTATCGCTCAAGCATATCCGGACTTCTCTTTTTTATTTCTATTATATAATCTCGAATCACCTGGCATCGATTTGTTACATCATGTTGTAGGGCGCGTCCTTCCCTTTCCCGACTTGCATCAACTTCCGCTAACGTCTTTTGTAAAATCGGTTCGATCTTAACCCAAATACTTTCATAATCATCATGATCTTCTTCAATCATCATCACATCGGGAAATTTTGAAATTAATGATAAACTCAAGTCATCACCGATCATGGAATCAAGCCTGCGGATTTCATTTAAAACGGAGATATAGTTTTTTGCTAAATCACGGTTAAAAACAATCCGTTTGTTTTTTGCTCCTAGTTCAGTATATTTTATGAAGACCTCAATTCGCCCTCTTGAAATGCTTTGTGAAATCGTATTTCTGATTTTTTCTTCAATCGGATTAAGTGTTTTGGGAATTTTTATGAAAAAGTCTCTAAAACGATGATTAATTGTCTTAATTTCAATTGAACAATCCACTTCTTCATCACGAAAATCTTTTCGTCCAAAGCCTGTCATACTTTTCATGGCGTTTCTCCATTTCTACTAAAATCTGCTATGTTAATTTTTCTTTTAAACCATTTTACCGGGTTGCCTCTATATTAAGTGCTTCCTCAAGAAACCTTGCTATCTACATTTTGATCGGTTTTTCTAATCTTTTGATCACCGTTAAAGATAAGTAGGTACCCGTTCCACTTTCCTCAGTAAAACCAACACCCCTTTCCCTCATGATCACATTAATATGTTCACACCACCAAGCCTTCACAAATTCACATTGCTTTTAATATCCTTTTAATATCCTGTGAAACTCATTAAGTACTATCTCTCATATATCTTATTATACACTACATAGTTACTTAATTTATACACTATATCGAATTCTTCTTAAAAAGTCAAGAATCCACCCTACATTTGTTGTTGAATTCAATATCCATTTAAATTTTCAACTGTGATCATCTTTTATTTTTTTAAAAGACTTTTACATCTTAGCAGAACATGATAAAATCAAGCCAACAATTCGAAAGGAGCATCATTAATATGGCTTACGACGGCGTTACCCTGTATCATTTAATTAAAGAATTTAAAGTCCTCTTAACTGGAGGCCGAATTCGAAAAATATATCAACCGGAAACTGATGAAATTAGGATTCTGGTCAATATAGGCAAAGAAAATTATCATGTTCTCCTCTCTGCCAATGCCAGCAATCCCATGGCTTACATCACCAAAACAAAGAAAGAAAACCCCAGTGCTCCGCCAAGCTTTTGCATGGTTCTGCGAAAATATATTCTAAATGGCACCATTGTTGACATTACCCAACATGAAACGGATCGTGTTTTGGAGATATCAATCTCCTCAAAAAATGAATTTAATGATACGGTTATTCGAAAGCTTCTTGTGGAAATCATGGGACGAAACAGTAATATTATCCTAGTTGACGAATCCCAGAAAATTCTGGATTCAATGAAAAAGGTCGGTTCAACTTCCAGTCGATATCGCCAAATTCTACCCGGCCGGGATTACATTTATCCACCTGAAAACAACCGTTTGAATTTTTTAAAGTTCGACACCGATTCCTTTAACAACATCCTTCTTCTCAATCAGGATGTGACGGTTGAAAAAACATGCATTCAGGCATTTTTAGGAATTAGTCCTGCTATTGCCAGGGAAATCGCCTTTAGAAGTGGGATTAATCCCAACAGCAGTATATCTGAACTCAGCAAAAAGCAAGAACAATATTTTTATAAAGGTTTTTGCCAGGTTATTGATTCTTTCAAAGAGAGCGCTTATCCTAATATAATTTACCAGAATC
Source organism: Acetobacterium paludosum (assembly GCF_008086595.1). GTDB lineage: Bacteria > Bacillota > Clostridia > Eubacteriales > Eubacteriaceae > Acetobacterium > Acetobacterium paludosum. Next base: position 79,071 of record NZ_RXYA01000005.1, read on the forward strand.
GGAGAATGGTTGACTTTTCAACCATAGACCTTCACCATTTACGGGAAGATTATCACCGTGAAACATATTCAAGTGTATCTGAGATGCTTGAAGACTATTACTATAAACGTGATAAAGCAATCCGTTTCAAAACACGAAGTGCAAATCTCCGCCATCAACTGGATACCCTTCTTAAAAAGAATGTTAAAAAATTAAAAAATTTACATCTTGATGAGGAATCATCCCATAAAAGTGAAAAATACAAACTCTATGGCGATTTGATTACCGCTAATATTTATGCCCTTGAAAAAGGTCAGGAAACTGCCACTCTTATTAATTATTATGACTCTGATTGTCAAAGCATTGAGGTGCCGCTAAAAGTCAACCGAACACCTGCTCAAAATGCTCAAAGTTATTATAAAAAATATAATAAGAGTAAAATTGCATTACAACACTTAAGCGGCTATATCAAGGAAACCGAAGATAAAATTTACTATTTAGAAAGTCTCATCAATGGACTGGATCAATCCACTGAACTCGATGAGCTGGATGAAATTCGGCATGAATTTCTTCATTCCGAGTTTAACAAAAAAACACTTTCCAAAGAAGATAAAAAAAAGCAAACGCCTTCAAAACCCCTTCACTATCTTTCATCCGAAGGTTTTCATATTTTTGTCGGAAAAAACAACTACCAAAACGATTATATCTCCACAAAAATGGGGAAAGATGAAGATTGCTGGCTTCATGTAAAAGATGCCCCCGGCTCTCACGTTCTTATTATGGCAAATGGACGTTTCATTCCTGAGAAAACCGTTTTGGAAGCAGGAGTTTTAGCCGCTTTTTACAGCAAATCAAAAAATTCCAGCAATGTGCCGGTGGATTATCTCGAATTCAAATATTTGAAAAAACCGAGCAAAGCAAAACCTGGGATGGTCATTTTCACCAATCAGAATACTATGTACGTCACGCCCAGCCAGGACGCCGTTGATGCCATGGAAATCGTCATCGATAATAACTAGAAAACAAACATATTCCCTAAGGGCGATCACGGATCGCCCTGCCAAACAATAGCCGTGTTCGATTTCATAAGGCAACTGTTTTTCCTTGAAAATAATGACTTTTGCTATTTTAATCCTTTTAAAAGTTCAATGAAATTTTCCGGTAAATGAGCCTTAAATATAAGGTTTTCCCCCGTTCTGGGATGAACAAAACCCAGCGTATGGGCATGCAAACACTGTCCCTGTGTTTTAAAGGGATTTTTTTTGTCCCCCTTGCCATACAGCGGATCTCCTGCAAGGGGATGCCCGATTTTTTCCATGTGTACCCGTATTTGGTGAGTGCGCCCTGTTTCAAGCTGAAAGCGTACAAAAGTATATTGAGCAAATCGTTTGATCACCTCAAAATGGGTGATCGCATCTTTCGAGTTCTTTTCGACCACCGCCATTTTGATTCGATCCACAGGATGTCGCCCAATGGGCATGTTCACGGTTCCTTTATTGGGTTTTATCACCCCCTTAACAAGACCATAGTACTGCCGCAGAATGGTATGCTCTTTAAGCTGCTCAGACAACCCATGATGGGCACAGTCCGTTTTCGCGATCATCAATAGTCCAGAGGTATCTTTATCAATTCGATGAATGATTCCCGGTCGCATAACACCGTTAATATTCGAAAGATTCTTGGTATGGTATAAAAGCCCATTTACAAGGGTTCCCTGATGATTTCCCGGGGCCGGATGAACCACCATTCCCTGAGGCTTGTTGAGTACAATGACGTCATCATCTTCATAAATAATATCTAAAGCCATATGTTCCGGCACGATATGACATTCCCGAGGTTCTGGAATTGTAAGGGAAATATTTTCCCCACCTTTCAGGTGATAACTGGCCTTCTTTTTTTGACCATCTATCAACACATTTCCTGCTGTTATCAACCGTTTTACATATTCTCGTGAATAATCACCAGGCAATGTACAGCAGAATTGATCGAGGCGTTGATCACTTTCTAATGGCACTATGTAGTCAAATTGCTGTTTATTCATTAATATTTCTCCCTTTTATTGCCCATCAGATGTACTTATCAACTTCCACTCGGATATTTCCTTTTTTTGTTCGATCTTCCATGCTGATAATCTTGGCTTTGCCTTTCCCTCTTAAAGAAATGATATCTCCGGAATTGATTCGAAAATCATTCTTGTTAATTTCAGAATAATTAACCCGAACCTTTCCCTGTTTAATAAAAACCAAGCTGTTTTGCCGGGAGAATCCCCAAATTTTATTAATAATGCCATCCATTCGATTGGATGCAACAACAAATGAAACACGTTCGAAATTTTTATCAAGGGCCATCATTTCAGATGATTCTTTAATTTGTATTTTTATTTCTCGACCTTTCACTTTATTAAAATTTATCCATAAAAAATCCTGGAGCCTTTTATTTGCAATCAATTGGACTCGCTCTTCACCAACATTAATATCACCAATACTTTCTCTGGTAATGCCTAGGTGCATCAGTTCTCCAAGAATATTGCGATGATCAAGAGACATTTTTTTCTCAAACTCGATCGCAAAAATCGGCCATTCCAAGTCTTCTTCATTCACATAATCTGGAAAAATGCACAACATTTTTCTTTCCGCATCCTGGCAACCTCCAAAAAACAGATAAGGGACACCATAATTTTTTATGGTGTCCGCTATCTTTTGCTGGAATATTTCATCGTAGAAATCAAAAAAACGGGGTGCAAAATTATTATTGCAGGCATCTACCACACGTGATAATAAAAAAACATCTTTTTTTTCTGTCATAAGACATCCTTTCATATTTCCGAAATTCATCCTCATCTTAAAAGATAAGTGTAATTATCTTTTGGTAAAGGGGATAGAAAACCATTTGTAATAACAGAATTGCAGCAAAAGGAGAAAAGTCAATCGGTCCAAATACTGTAAATCGGCGTAATGGTGACAGGATCGGTTCTGTCAGACCGTAAATTGTCTTTACAATAATATTGTCTGGATCCGGTCTCACCCAGCTAAAAACGATATTAACAAAGATTAAAACCGTAATCAGCTCAAACAAATAATATCCTGCTGTTATAAAAATTCCCTGAAGCATAGGCAATCCTATTCCATGTCCTCATCCCACTCCAAGATTGGTGCATTAAAATCGACATCATCTCTTTCGGGATTGGTTAATACTGATACTGCTTTGGGAGCTAAAATGAATACATTATCCGCGATTTTATTAATTGAACCATCCAATGCGAACAATGCGCCACTTAAGAAATCAAAAATCTTACGGCCATTTTCATAGTCGGTATTTTTCAAGTTTAATACGACTGTTTTGTTATTTCGAATTTTATTACAAATACTTGGAGCATCTTTAAAAACTTCAGGTTCTAACACTAATACTTCCGGACCTTCATCAAAGGATAATTCACTATGTCGTGATGTCGATGTTTTTTTTGCTTTTGGCGAACTGAATGCACTCTTGTTATCTTCAGTGTGGTCATCATAAACATCCTCTTCATAGATTTCATCGTAACCATCCTCATTATCCACTTCCATACCAAAAACCTTAATAATTTTATCCTTAAATTTTTCTGCCATCATATATCTCCTAACTACTAAATATTTTTCGTCCAATTCTTATCATATTGGAACCCTCTTCTATTGCAATTGTGTAATCATCAGTCATACCCATGGACAAGTAAGTCATTTGTATAACGTCGTCCAAAATTTTCTCTTTTATTTTATCATAAATTCTTCGTAATTCCACAAAAATATTCCGAATTTCTTCATTATTTTGTGTTAACGGACCAATTGCCATAAGGCCTTTTACTTTGACATATTTATACTTAGGAATCGCTTTTAGCACTTCCTCCAGATCTTCTATCAAAATACCTGATTTACTATCTTCTCGAGCTAAATTTAATTGCAGTAATACCGACGTAACCGTCTCTTGTTTTTTGCTTTCCTTTTCAATTACATCCAATAATTCGAGAGAATCGACTGAATGTATCAGAAAAGTTTTTCCAATCAAGTACTTCACTTTGTTTTTTTGTAAATGTCCAATAAAATGCCAACGCGGTTCATTTCCAAATTCTTCGTATTTTTTTAAAAAATCCTGAACCTTGCTTTCGCCTAGATCATGGACCCCCGCATCCAGCACTGCTTTTGTATCTTCAATGCTGTGATACTTGGTGACAGCAACAAGCGTTACATTATTTGGAATCTCTGCTTTTATCTTATTAATATTATCAGAAATCACACTTTCACTTCCTTATGGATGAATGCTTATTCGCATTCCACTACCTAAATTGGGATTATCTATTTCTTTCAATATTGCATCCCCATTGTTATATTTTTCTACCGAGACGGCTAATGAATTTTTAAAATAGTCTTTTGTAACAATATTTACTTTTGTTTCACCATTTTCTTTAAATACTGCACTTTTAGGTATTTCAAATGCATTGTAATCTTGAATGTATATTGCTGCATCCCCAATAACCACATCAGAAAAATCATTGACATAATCTTTAACCATCAGCACAATTATCTTTTGATTACCCTCTGTTACAATATCAACAAAATAACCAGAATATATTTTTTTATTATACTCAAACCGAAGTTCCGGAAAATAATAAAGTTGATCGATCCGTTTGATTAAAAAATCATAATATTCTTGATTAATTCCGCTATCTGCAGTCCCCATCATCTCAGCTTTAAGAGAAAGCACTTTATCCTCTCCCATTATACTCTTATCTTCTGGAATTGTAAAAGCAACATAGACATGATCGTTGTTGACCACTTTAAAAAGACTTTCTGATTCTTGATCAATCTTGCTTACTGAATCTAAAAAAGCAGTATTGATATACGGCAATATGTTTTCATCTAATGTTTTTTCAACCGGTTTAATCGTTGTATAAACGTAACCACTCGAAAGCATTCCTAAATTATTAAGCGTTATCTCTTTTTCTTGTCCGCCGAGTAAACCAACAAACTTCTGACGCTTTGCCTGCAACCCATTCAAGTCAAGTCCCATGTATTGAACCGATTCAATTAGGAAATTTTTGCGTTCCCGCTCAGTTTCCCCAATCTGACTTGTAATACTGGTCATCCCCTGATAATTTGTAACAATATCTCCAACAATTCTGCCCCAGTTATTATAATACTCCTCTGAAATGATTGTATCAATCACTTTGATTTGTTCATTTAAATAATCTGTATTGACAACTTTTGGCGTATTGGTGAGCGGTTGATATCCATTGGCCTTTTCGCCCTCAGATAGTGAGAGATCACTGGCTGAAAAATTATCAAGTATTCGATAATCAACATCTTTAAAAAAATACATTTCTGTTTTATATGACTCCGTATACTCTTTCTTCTCAAGAAGCATACTCATACTACTACGATAACCTGAAACAACAATTATCGCTACAATAAAAAAAAAACGATGCCAACAGTTGTTTTCTTTAATGAATTGACTCGTCTATTATTTTTCCGTTTTACTTTTCCCATATTATCACCTTATAAAAAAATGGTCTGAGTGAGAGGATTTGAACCTCCGGCCTCTTGACCCCCAGTCAAGCGCGCTACCAAGCTGCGCTACACCCAGACGGTAAACATATTATAATGATTAATGGCCTATTAATCAAGTTATTTTTCATTTTTGTTCATTTAGCTCAGTAAAATTTAGTTTGAATTAAGGGTATCTAGTTTCTTAACTCACAGATACCCATTATATTTTTATCTCATTCCTCATTAAATCGAGTTCTTTTATGTTATTTTTATATTAAATCTCATCAACACTGATACCAAGATCAATCAACTGATCAAGCTCTGCTTCTGCGGGAGCATTCATCATCAGGCAACCATGATTTTGCGTTTTGGGGAACGCAATAACGTCACGAATATTATCACTATCCGTAAGCAGCATAACCAATCGGTCTAATCCAAATGCTAAACCGCCATGAGGAGGTGTTCCATATTTAAGGGCTTCCAAAAGAAATCCAAATTGTCTCCATGCCGACTCTTCGGTAAAGCCCAAAGCTTTAAAAACTTTGCTCTGAATTTCCTGGTTGTGAATACGAATACTCCCACCACCAAGTTCGACGCCATTAATAACCATATCATAAGCATCTGCCCGGACTTTTAACAGATCCGTTTCAAGATATGGTATATCCTCCGCTAATGGCATTGTAAAGGGATGATGCTTTGCAGTATATCGACCCGCTTCAGCATCGTACTCCAACAAAGGAAAATCAGTGACCCATAAAAAATTATATTGATCATTTAAATCATAGTCCAGTTTTCTGGCTAATTCCAATCGCAACTGTCCCAACGCATTACAGACAATTTCATTGGTATCTGCAATAATGAAAATCAAGTCGCCTGGTTCTGCATTGGTTCTGTCAAAAATCGCCTGTTTTTCGGCATCAGAAATAAATTTCAGAATTGGTGACTTCATTTCGCCTTCTGAAACATCGATCCATGCAAGCCCTTTTGCTTTATATATTTTTGCAAAACTTTCAAGTCCTTTAATAGCCTTTTTACTTAGCTTATCCTGAGCTCCTTTGGCATTGACTGCCCGGACGCTTCCGCCTTTTTTGATTGCCCCTGAAAAGACTTTAAATTCAGAATCTTTAACAATATCTGACAAATCCATAAGTTTCAACCCAAAACGTGTATCCGGTTTGTCCGAACCGTATTGATCCATAGCTTCCTGATAAGTCATTCGCATCATCGGAATCTGTACCTCAATGCCTTTGATTTCTTTCATTATCCTAGCAATCATACCTTCACTGATGGCAATTATATCGTCTTTATCAACGAAGGACATTTCCATATCGATTTGGGTGAACTCCGGTTGACGATCCTGCCTTAAATCTTCATCTCGAAAGCATCTGGCAAGCTGATAATATCGATCTATACCGGAAATCATTAAAATTTGTTTGTATAATTGAGGTGACTGTGGCAGTCCAAAGAATTTTCCTTTTTGCACCCGCGACGGCACCAGGAAATCTCTCGCTCCTTCTGGAGTAGGTTTAGCAAGTATCGGCGTCTCAACTTCGCAAAAGCCTTGTTCATTTAGATAATTTCTGGCAATCGCAGCAGTTTTTGCACGGGTCATCAATATTTTCTGAAATTTCGGTTTTCGCAAATCAAGATAACGGTATTTTAGGCGTACCGCCTCATTTGTCTGATCATTGTCTTCAATATAAATCGGCGGTGTTTCAGCTGTATCAAGAATTTTCAACTCTTGTATTTCAACTTCAATTTCACCGGTTGGAATATTTGGGTTAACATTCTGTTCGGTTCTTAATACGACTTTGCCCTTAATCTTTAAGACATATTCATTTCTAACCTTTTCAGCCGTTTCAAACGCTTCCGGTTTTTCTTCATTAACGACGAGTTGAATCTTGCCAGAACGATCTCTTAAATCAATGAAGAGAACCCCCCCAAGATTACGACGGTTATCCACCCATCCTGACAGTTCAACAATTTTTCCGACATCATCTGCTTTTAATTCGCCACACATGGCATTTCTATAAAAAGTCTTCATTCTACCTCCGATATATATATACATTTTTATCATCTTAACTAACCTATATATTATAATGATGTTCTTACTAAATTGTCAAGTATGATTCCCCCAAAACAAAGGTTTAAAGTAAACTTTTGAACAAAAACAAGTATAAAAGAACCTACTTGTTAAGTTTCTTATAATCGTTCGCAACCAAAAATATTGGAAATTCTAAAAGCCAATTCTTTATCCTTTAGCATAATAAACACCGCAGATAAACAATTGGCCCTAATATTTTTATTTTTTTGCAATGAAAAGCTCATACATTTTAAGCTTTTTCATAACAATCTCTTCAAACCGATCATTATAAGTCTTGACGTCTTTCACCGTAAAAACTTTTTGGATACAGTCATTAGTTGGTTCATAGAGGTTTCCAGTTGAGCCGGCACCGATCCCAATGGTTGACTGACACTCGGACATCATCATGATATTGTATATCCCTTCATGTCCAGGTTTTGCGTAACCAATATTCTCACTGTTGCCTCTTGTGTATTTTAAACGGTATAAATAATAGGGGTCGTAGGTTTGTTCATGCAAACAATTTTTAACCGTTTGATAGAATTCCTCTCCATATCCTTTACTGACAACAATACCATTCTGATTTTTTATTTCAGAACCTTTTTTTATCGAAAGATTATGAATTGTTATATTCTCCGGATCGAATGATATCACTTTTTTTAAGGTATCGAAAAAGTCATCCGGACCTTCATCACCCAGACCTATAATAAGATCCATATTCAACGTTTCAAAACCAATTGATTTTATTAGCGCTACCTGTTTTTCAACCAAGCCCTCTTCCCACGGCCTTGCAACTGCAAGCATCGTTAGAGGATTCATCGATTGCGGATTGAGGCAGACTCGCTGAACACCATGTTTTTTGGCAACTTCCAATTTTTGCTGAGTAATCGTGTCCGGACGTCCGGCTTCTAAGGTATACTCTCTAAGATTGGAAAGATCAAAAGAACTTTCCAAGACTGTCATCAAACTGTCTAACTGCTCTGCCCTTAGAACAGTTGGTGTCCCGCCACCAATATAAAGCGTATCAACAGATATTTCCAATGTCTTAAATAGTTTTCCAACTCGATCGGCTTCTAACAGTAAATTATTGAAATACGCATTTAAATTAATTCCTTTTTTGTCAACAATGGTTGAAACAAACGAACAATAAGCGCATTTAGAAGGGCAAAGCGGAATTCCCACATAAATACTCACCCGTCTCTTGCCATTACAATCTATTTCTGGAATCATAAAAGGTTTTTGTTTTTCAGCCAGATCAATCAGGAGTTTTGCCCGATCACTGCTGACCCGATAATCTTCTCTGAATTTTTTTTCGATTTTTGGGGAATCCAATCCCATCTCAAAATATTTTCGTGCCATTTTTACAGGCTTTATTCCGGTTAATGTACCCCACTGAAGATTTCTCTCAAAATATTCACACAGAAAATCATAAAGAAACCCCTTGTAAACGCTGTTATCAAGGGAGTCTTCAATACTCTTAAACGGGAACCGCCGTACTAATGATTTCTTGTCCTTCCAGGACAAAGACAAAACAACGCGATCCCCTTCATTTTTTTGAGAAAGTACACCTTCTGCTTCACCCTCCAGAATATTTTTAACGCCTGGATCAAAGGCCTGATATAATTCATGAAAATTGTATTCCAGCGATGGACGCTCTAAATCAAAACGAAGAACTCTTATATCCATTCTCCTATACACATCCTTTAAAAAATGGATTATGTGCTTTTTCGTAGCCAATGGTTGTATTTTCCCCGTGTCCAGGCAAAACTTTTGTATTATCATCCAAAACAAACAGTTTTTTTTGGACGCCGCTTAGCAATTCTGCCAGATCACCATCAGGAAAATCAGTTCTTCCAATCGATGTGTTGAATAAAGTATCTCCTGCAAAAAGCGTATCACCTACTAAGAAACACACGCCGCCTTTTGAATGGCCAGGCGTATAGAAGACTTGAATATTCATGTCTCCTACCTGGATTTTTTCGCCTTCAGATAAATAGCCATCTGCCGGTGCCAGATCAAAAGGCATCCCAATCGCCGTTGAAAGATTTCTCCCGGCATTGGTTAGACAATCGGCATCACTTTTATGAATCAGAACCTTGGCTCCTGTTATCTCTTTGATTTGACTAACACCGCCAATATGATCAAAATGTCCATGAGTTAACAATATATATTTAACCTTTAATTTATTTTTTTCTATGATTTCGACAATCCGTTGATCCTTAAATCCGGGATCAATCACTGCCGCTTCTAGAGATTTTTCATCCCAAAAAACATAGCAGTTTGTTCCCATTTGACCAAGGGATTTTTTAATAACTTTCATAATTTCTCCCTAAAATTGTTTTTCACTGTCCAGTAATAATGTCACCGGACCATCATTAATGATCGATACTTCCATTTCTGCCTGAAAAATTCCTGTTTCAACTTTTTTTACCGGCTGTTCTCTTATTTTTTTAACAAAAAGATCATATTTTTTCTGTGCTTCCGCCACCGATCCACTGCGAGTGAATCCCGGTCGTCTTCCTTTTCTGCAATCACCATAAAGTGTGAATTGTGAAACCAACAGTAATTCACCCGCACTATCTAAAATTGAGAGATTCATTTTTCCATCGGAATCATCAAAAATTCTCAAATTGACTATTTTATTGATTATATAATCCATATCTGCTTCTGTATCATCGGATTTTATACCCAGAAGCACGTTCATCCCATAACCAATCTTGCCAATGCTTTCATGATTAACCCGTACCTCTGAAGATGCTACCCTTTGTATCACTGCCCGCATCATTTCTCCTTACACTCTGTATATCTGAATAATTTCCTTGATTTTACTTAAATTTTTAATGAGCAAATTTAGCTCTCGACGGCTCTTTACCTCCAGGGTTGCCGTAAAATAGTCATATTCGTTTTTTTCTGTTTTTACATTCAGCGCCGTAACCGGAATTTTCATTTCAAGAAACATTTTTGAAATTTCTATAATCGTTTTGGGTGATTCATTTGCTTTAATATGAATTTCTGCTGTAAAAGACCCGGTACTGAATTTGTTCCATTCGACTTCCACTATTCTTTCCGGATCACTTAAATTTAAAACGTTGGAACAATCAGCACGATGAACGGATATTCCCCGTCCTTTTGTAATATACCCAACTATTTTATCACCAGGCACCGGATTGCAGCACTTCGCAAAATGCACATCAATCTCATTGTGTCCGGCAACGATGACTGTGCTACTGGTTTTCTTTTGTTCTTTTTGAGGTTTTTTAAAGACGATTTCTTCGACTTCCTCTGAAAATTCCTTGGGAAACAGAAGACGCATCTTTTGCAATACCGTCCCCGTTTTGATCCCGTTGTATCCTATTGCTGCGTAAAAATCATTAAGACTTTTATAGCCGCATTTTTCAGTAAGAATTTCTAAATTAGCTAAGTTTAAAAGATTGGAATGCTGTAGTCCTTCCCGTTTTATCTCCCGTTCAAGTACTAAGCGTCCCTTTTGGATGTTCTCATCTTTTTCTTCTTTTTTAAAATATTGTTTAATCTTATTTCTGGCATGAGGACTTTTTACAAAACTCAACCAATCCCGACTGGGACCATTTGAGTTCTTTGATGTCATAACTTCGACAATATCGCCGCTTTTTAATGGGCTGTTTAACGGCACAATCTTATTATTGACTCGCGCACCAACACAATTATTTCCAATATCACTATGAATCCGATAGGCGAAATCCAACGGACATGATCCTGCCGGCAACGGAACCACAGCTCCCTTTGGAGAAAAAACGTATACCTCGTCATTAAGCAGATCCACTTTTATCGTCTCTACCAGCTCACCGGCATCTTCTGAATCTCTTTGAAGTTCAAGCATTTGACGAAGCCAGGACATCTGCATTTCATATTTATTGTCCTTCGCATCTTTTGAATCGACTGAATCCGTCCGCCCTTCTTTATATTTCCAGTGGGCAGCAATACCGTATTCTGCTGTTTCATGCATCTCTCTTGTTCTAATTTGGATTTCAAAGGGTTCGCCTTTTGGCCCCATAACGGTTGTATGAATCGACTGATAGAGATTTGGTTTTGGCATGGCAATATAGTCTTTAAATCGCCCCGGTATTGGTGTCCATTGGGAGTGGACAACCCCTAGAACACCGTAACAGTCTTTTAATGAATCCACAATCACCCGAACTGCAATAAGATCATAGATTTCATCAAAACTTCTGTTCTGCTTTTTCATTTTTCGATAAATACTATAAAAATGTTTTGATCGGCCATAGATTTCTGCATTTGTTCCAACTTTTTCAATTTCTCGTGCTAATACTTTGATCACATCAGCAATATAAGCTTCTCGGGCACTTTTCTTAATTTTAATTTTATGAACCAAATCATAGTAACCTTCGGGATCCAGATATTTCAACGATAAATCTTCAAGCTCCCATTTTATCGTTGAAATTCCCAGACGATTTGCCAATGGAGCATAAATATCCAAAGTTTCTTTAGCCTTCTCAATTTGCTTCGATTCACGCATATATTCCAGTGTTCGCATGTTATGAAGTCTGTCAACTAATTTTATTAAAATGACTCGGATGTCTTTTGACATTGCTAAAACCATTTTACGCAAATTTTCGGCCTGGCTTTCTTCTTTCGATTGAAAGCCTATTCTGCCTATCTTAGTGACGCCTTCAACTAAATCAGCTATATTTTCATTAAATGCCTCTTTAATATAATTATAGGAATAAATGGTATCTTCAATTACATCATGTAAAAGGGCAGCTACAATTGTTTCAGTATCCATCTGCATTTCTGCCAAAATATAGGCAACAGAAACCGGATGAATTATATAATCTTCCCCTGAAAGTCGCTTCTGATCCTTGTGAGCTTCCTTGGCAAGTTCATATGCCTTATAAATCATTTCGGTATCAGCATCTGGATTGTTTGCTTTTACTAGGTTTATTACATTGTCAATTTTTCCTTTTACTGCATCATTTTCCATATTGTATCTGCCTTTTTTCTATTTTAAAAAAATTTTAATAGGGATAAGTCACAATTGAATGAACAAAATAATCTTTTAGTAAATCACGGCCGCCCAATTCTGTGAGTTCGATCAGCGTAATTATCCCGGCAATCTCCCCCCCCAGCTTTTCGATAAGCCTTGTGGTTGCCATCAATGTTCCGCCTGTTGCGAGGAGATCATCCACAACAATGGCCCGATCACCTGGTTTAATTGCATTTTTTTGTATTTCAACAATATTTGATCCATATTCCAGATCATACGCTACTGAAGAAACTTCACCTGGCAATTTCCCGGGTTTTCTAACCGGCACTAAACCCGCTCCAATTAAATAAGCCAGCGGTGTCCCAAAAATATAGCCTCTTGCTTCAGGAATCGCCACCAAATTTGCATCCAAAGCCTTTGCAACCTTTGTCATTTCATCAATGACATATTGAAAAGCTCTGGGGTTTAAAATCAAGCTGTTAATATCCTTAAAGCTAATCCCGTCTTTGGGGAAATCTTCATACACCTGAATTTTATCTTTTAGATCCATCTCTTCTCCCTCACTCGTCACTTATTATTTTTTCTAATTTTATCATTAGTTTCGTATTTTGAATATCCTTTTTTTCATTGGCTGGAATTATTTTAGAGAAAACGATCTCATTCTTTATGCCATATGCAATCAATCCTGCTTCTCTTAGTATCTCACAAGACATTAGCACATGAAATGGTGAAACATTCTGACTGCCTTCACCGACCTTTTGGATTGGCACTCCATATTCTTCACTCTTTTTTAAAAGAACATAAATTTTGCGAATCATCACGACACTTAATTTCAGTTCTTCTAATAAATTCTCATTCATTAATATTTCAATTTTTTGTTTCGGATTTTCTTCCATAACAATTGTTTTTACCAACTGCATTGCCTGATTAACTTGCCAAACAGGATTCAGCTTAATGTCTTTTATCTGCAATTGCAAGGTTGTATTGCCGCGATACTCATTCATATCCAATCGACAAACTAACATGACGCCATTGTAATCTCCACCTAAAACATCAACTTGAGTGGAATAAAAGTCTCCCAGTCCGAAACCAACAGCTTTTAAACCATTTTTTAGACTCAAGCGCAAATGATTGTTTTCTCTGCCCATCGTTCCCATGGATATTGTCGTGACATTATTCATCAGAAACTGGATTCCCGGATTTCCCAATCCACAGGGCTCAAATAATGCCAATTCATCTAAAGTCGCCCAAGTGATGTCCGCTTCGTTTATTTGTGCATCGTAATACACTTTTTTTATCAACTGTTTTTTTATATCAACCGATTTTCCATAGTCAATGACTTTCGCTTTCATCATTTCGATGTTTTCTTTTTTGATGCTGAAACCAGCCGCTTGCTCATGTCCGCCAAAACTGATAAAGAGTTCTTCGCATGATAACAGTGCTTCAAAAATATTAAAGCCATCCACACTCCGGCAGGATGCTTTTCCTACTCCATCCTCAACACTGATCGTAATAACTGGGTTATAATACTTTTCCTGAATCCGGCTTGCTACGATACCAATAACACCGGCATGCCAATTTTCTCCCACAACAACGATAATTTCATCCTTATAAAGTTCTAATGAATCCACTGTTTGCAAAGCTTCTTCGAAAATTTTACTTTCTAATTCCTGCCGTTTTTTATTTTCATCACGTAGGAAGCATGCCGTTGACATTATTTTTTTAGTATCTGTTCCTATTAAAAGTTCCACAACATGGTCTGCTTCACCAAGACGTCCGGCGGCGTTAATTTTCGGACCCAGCACGAACCCGAAATGCCAAGCTTTTAAAGTCTTCAATTCGCTGACTTCCATCAAAGCCTGTAGTCCTGGGTTTTTAGGACCATTATTAAGATAATTCAATCCTAATGACACCAAACAACGATTTTCATCCTGAAGGGGAACGAGATCAGACACAGTCGCTAATGCCACGCATTCAATACTTTCCTGGAGATCTATGACTACATCGAGTATTTCACCCAATGCCTGAACAAGTTTGAATGCCACACCTGCTCCGCATAGTTCTTTAAATGGATATGCAGCATTTGGTACCTTTGGATTAATGATTCCATAAGCCTTTGGAAGGCTTCCATGACATTCATGATGATCTGTGATAATCACGTCACATTTTTTTTCATTGCAAAAATCGACTTGTTCATTTGCTGAAATTCCATTATCCACTGTGATTAATAAAGTCACGCCTGCAGCTATTATATCCTGAAGGGGAGAAATGTGTAGTCCATATCCTGTAACCAGACGGTTAGGGATAAAATAAGTCACATCAAATTCCTGTTCTTTCATGAATTTTAACAGAATTGCCGTACCGATTGTCCCATCTGCATCATAATCTCCGTAGATACATATTTTTTCATTATTTTCTCTGGCATCAATAATACGCTTTACAACTTTTTTCATGTCTTCAAATAAAAATGGATCATGCAGATCGTTTAAGCTTGGTTCTAAATAACGACGTCCCTCTTCGATGGAGGAACACCCTCGATTGATGAGAAGATCTGCAGCTAAAGCACTTAGCCCAAAACTACTGATTAAATCTTCTTCCAATTTTGTCCTGTTTTCTTCTCTGATGTTGTTTCTTTTGTTACGTAATATCCATTTTGTTTTTACTGTCATTACTCGACCTCTGAATTATTTTCTAGGTGTTCTATCCTTAATGGATAAAAACAAAGCGCCAGAGATATTTCTCTGACGCTTAAGCTTATTCAGCTTAAATTAAACTTTTGTCCCGCTTGTTTTTAAGCTCTTTTTATGTTGATACGTTTTAATGACATACCAAAGAGCCCCAGCGTTGAAAATAGAAGAATACGTTCCAATAACGACCCCAACCATTAATGGCAGTGCGAAATTCTGGATAGCCGGCACTCCAAAAATATACAGTGATGTAATCGCAACGAATGTCGCCACGGAAGTAAAAATACTACGTCTCATCGTTTGTGTTACACTGGCATCCAACAATTCTCCATAGGCATACTTCCCAAACTTTGGACGATTTTCCCGGATACGGTCAAAAACGACAACGGTGTCCATAATGGAATAGCCAAGGATTGTTAAAATTGCTGCAATAAATGGTGAGTTCACTTGAATTTGAAAAACTGAATAGACACCAACAACAACAATCAAGTCATGAACCAATGCCATAATAGCAGTTATACCAGAGATAAGTTCAAATCGAAAAGTAATGTAGATCAGCATTAATGCAACCGCAACAACAACGGCTTTAACAGCATTAGTAGCCGCCTCCGCTCCAATTGAAGCATTCACCGTATCAACCGATATTAAATCAGTATTCTGCAGACTATATTTGTCTTGAAAACCTGAAAACAAAGCCTGACGCTCTTCCGTCGTAAAACTTTTTTTAGTTGTAATAACGACCTCGGTTTGGGCGTCACCTGCATAGGTCACATCCGCACTTGGATCAAACTTATCTACAATAGCACGAGCATCGGCATTTTCAAAAGGCGTATGTAATTCAATACTAATAATAGTTCCGCCGATAAAATCGATTCCAAAATTAAGTCCCTGAATCAAAAGCGAACCTAAACTAATGGTAATCAATACTAGGGAGATACCAAACCATATTTTAACATTTTTTGCGATATTTAAATTCTTTTTCATAATGGCTCTCCTCCCTATAGTCCGTAAAAAGCATTATTGTTAAATAATCCTGTTTTGACCAAAATTTTTACTAACTGTTTCGTAATAACAACGGCCGTAAACATACTCACCAAAATACCCAAAATCAAGGTGACTGCGAAACCCTGGACGCTTCCGCTTCCGAGAAAGAAAAGTACAAATCCGGCAATCAAAGTTGTTGCATTTGAGTCGATGATTGTCCCAAGCGCTCTTTTAAAACCATTATCGATGGCCGTCAGCAATGATTTTCCAAGTCGGGATTCCTCTTTAATTCGTTCGAAAATGAGAACATTGGCGTCCACCGCCATACCAACCGTAAGAATCAGTCCGGCAATACCCGGAAGGGTTAACGTTACATTTAGCGCTGTCATAAGTATCAACAAAATCATGATATATATAATCAAAGCTAAATCAGCTAATACACCAAATCCTCGGTAAGCAAGCAGCATGAAAATAAGCACTGCGCTAATTCCAATAATACAAGCATGAAAAGTATCATTTAACGAATCTTGTCCTAATGTAGGACCAATCGTCTGAACTTCTACTGGTTCAAGCGTTACTGGAAGGGCCCCGCCGCGAATTAATTCAGCCAAACTTCCGGCTTCATCAAGACTCGCCTGTCCTTCAATCACTGCCTCGCCATTGGTAATTGCAACATTAACTGTCGGCGAAGAAATAACTTGATCATCCAATTTTATTTTTATCACTTGCCCGATATATTTTTGTGTCGCATCAGCAAAAAGCTTGGTTCCTTCTTCATTGAATTTAAGAGTTACCACCGGCTTTTGTACTCCGCTGCTATCTGTTTGCATAACACCCTTGGAATCTTCAATGTCTTGTCCTGTCAGAATAACTGAATCATCCGGGCCTAAAAACTCAAGCTGAGCCGTTTTCCCAATGAGACTCAGTGCTTCTTCCTGGTTGCTGATTGACGGAATCGAAACACGAATTCGATTATCACCCTGTTTCGTAATGGTCGGCTCGGAAACCCCGATGGAATTAATTCTTTGACTAATTGTTGAAATTGTCGAACTTATTTCATCAGATGTTACCGCTCCTCCATCAGTACTTGTGGCTTCTAAAACAACGTTAACCCCTCCGGTCAAATCCAAACCATACTTAATTGTGTTTTGAATTTTACCAATATCATACACGTTAACGGTAAAGCCGACGAACAACACATATGCTGCAACAATAATAAGCAGGATAATACCTATTAATTGGGCTATACTTTTCTTATTTACTTTCTGTTTATCCACACGCTCTCCTCCTTCGTTCATTCACAATTTTGTGAATCAAATTATATATTTTTATTCAATAACAGACTCAATTGAACTTAATCGGGACCATACTTTTTCGTTTTCCAAGACATCCATAATCAATATAATACCCCGACCATGCCTTTCGCCGATTATTATGATACGGCTTGACCTATACAATAATTATATAGGGTTGTCCGTAAATTGCCAACATGAACATTTCCAGTTGGACTTGGCTCAAAAGGATCTCGTACCATTTATTCCTCCATAATTAATTAATTTAACAAATTTTCCAACTTGCTATGGTTGATAACCTTAACTATTTTGTCCACCGCTTCACAGTTCTTCAACCTGCTTATTATAGCATTAATGAATAAATTAATCATTTTTTTTTTCATTTTTTTCAATCAACTGTGCATTACGTACAATCGTTTTTTTTCCTCGCCATCCAGCAGCCGTTTTTCCAAATCTTTCTTTAAAGATTTTATTTGTCATTACTAAAATATCTTCAATGTCGGGATAAGCTAATTCAGGACTTGTCCAAAATCGTCTTTCACTTGTCTTTTTCAAATCCTTGTTATAAGGGCAGACCTGCTGGCATAGGTCACATCCATAGAGGTAAGTTTCGACTCTTTTTTCTTCATCAGTTGAAAGCATCTTTTTTTGTGTTATAAATGAAATGCATCGTGCCGGATCAAGGGTATATCCTTCACCTAGAGCCTGATAGGGACATGCATCCAGACAACGACGACAATCCCCACAGCCATTGGAAATTTTTTGTGCTGGATTAAATGCTATCTCAACATCCAGTAAAACTTGACCAATAAAAAAGTATGACCCTAACGTTTGACTGATCAGAAGATTGTTTTTCCCGAAGAATCCTAATCCGGCACGATAGGCCGATCCTCGATCTACCAAGGGACTGTTATCGACAAATACTTTATAGTTTATCCGCGGCTTCCCTTGAGCGGTTAAATTTTCATTTATCTTCTCCATTAAATGATTCATTAAATTTCCAAGGACTACATGATAATCTTCGCCCCAGGAAACGGATGCCAGGTTAACTCTTTTTTTGTCATCTCTTGGTTTCTTGAGCTTTTGATAATTGCTAACTCCGATAACAATTCCTGATTTTGCATTTTGAAAGAAGTGTTGATAATTGATTCGATCTTTAGGCTGTCCACCTTCGAATCCGGTAATTAAGCCGGCCTCATCTCTTTTTATTAGATATGGAAGACACTCAACCAGCGGTTCAACCGAAAAAAAACCGATGAGATCGATTCCTAAATCAAACGCAATTTTTCGAATTTCTGCTTCCATCATTTTTTCTTGTCCGCCTTTTTTAATTCTTGCTATCAAAGTGAAAAGAGCTACCCTGAGGAAGCTCTTAACTTAATATCCATCGTATGCACAAACTAAACTATTCATGTCTATTTTAATACCGACTCGATTAGTTTCCAGGATTCTTCTTTTCCTAATTTTGTTTCAGAAGAAAAAAGAATCACTTCACGAGAATTTTTCAAATTTAAAGTTTTAGCTATTTGATTCATGGATTTTTTTTGATTTGTTCTTGAAATTTTATCAGCTTTAGTCCCAATAATTACAGGGTTTAATTCATAATATGTTAACCATTCATACATCAGGAAGTCATCTTCCGATGGTTCATGTCGGGAATCAATGAGCTGAAAGATCATGACAACATTTTCTCTTTGCCTTAAGTATTTTTCAATCATCTTTCCCCATTTGTCGCGTTCAGATTTGGATGCTTTCGCATAACCGTAACCCGGCATATCAACAAAACGAAAAAGGTCATTAATTTGATAAAAATTCATTGTTTGTGTTTTCCCGGGCTGCTGGCTCGTTCGCGCCAAGCTTCGACGCTCAATTAACGTATTGACAAATGTTGATTTACCAACATTTGATCGTCCAAGAAGAACAACTTCGGGAAGATTATCACCAGGATACTGCGCTTCCGCTACAGCACTGATGACAATCTCCGCTTTATTTACTTTCATAGTATCTCCATTTCTAACGAGCCCGGCCTAATTGCTCTGTTTCAATTGATTAAAAACTATTTCAATTACCTCACTCATGTTTGAAACAGACTGGATGTGCAAAGCCTCCAAAACAACTTTTGGAATATCTTCAAGATCCTTTTCATTTTCTTTTGGCAAAATAATTTCCTTGATTCCCGCGCGATGTGCAGCTGTTAGTTTTTCCCGCAGCCCTCCAATCGGAAGGACACGGCCTCTGAG
Organism: Acetobacterium paludosum; assembly: GCF_008086595.1. GTDB lineage: Bacteria > Bacillota > Clostridia > Eubacteriales > Eubacteriaceae > Acetobacterium > Acetobacterium paludosum. Next base: position 98,836 of record NZ_RXYA01000005.1, read on the forward strand.
CGTAATTTCACCAGTCATCGCCAGATTTTGTGGGACCGGCTTGTTTGTTAATGCCGATATTAGCGCAGTCGTAATAGTGATTCCCGCTGAAGGACCATCTTTGGGAACAGCGCCTTCCGGGACGTGTAAATGCATATCCTTTTTAGAATAAAAATCAGGATTAATTCCCAGCACCTCTGCCTGGGAACGAATATAGCTAATTCCAGCCTTGATCGATTCTTTCATGACATCACCAAGTTGGCCGGTAAGTTCTGTTTTTCCAGTACCATCCACAACCATCACTTCAATCTGAAGCGTGTCTCCTCCAACGGATGTCCATGCCAACCCATTTACCACGCCAATTTCTGTTTTGTCACCAACCGTTTCATACGAGTATTGATGTTTTCCTAAAAATTTCTCAAGATTTTTTTTAGTTATACTAATACTTTTTCGGTCATTTTCAACTATTTCTTTAGCGGCGACTCGACATATTTGCGCAATTTTACGTTCAAGCTCACGTACTCCAGACTCCCGGGTGTGATACTCAATTGTATCTTTGATAACCCCTTCACTGAACTTGCAGGTTGACTTTTTCAGCCCATGAATTTCCAGTTGCTTGGGAATGAGATATTTTTTAGCAATCTCCACTTTTTCACTTTCAACATATCCATTCACATCAATGACTTCCATTCGATCCAACAATGGTCGTGGAATCGTTGATAGTGAATTAGCCGTTGTAATAAATAGAACCTGGGACAAATCAAAAGGGAGCTCTAAATAATGATCGGTAAACGTGTTGTTTTGCTCAGGATCTAATACTTCAAGTAAAGCAGAAGCCGGATCCCCATTAAAATCTTGTCCTAATTTATCAATTTCATCTAAAAGGAAAAGAGGATTTCTAGTTCCACACTTTTTGATATTATAAAGAATTCTACCTGGAATTGCGCCAACATAAGTTCGACGATGGCCTCTAATCTCCGCCTCATCTCGCATTCCCCCCAATGACATCCGCACATATTCACGGTTAAGGGCTCGGGCAATGGACTTGGCTATTGATGTTTTTCCAACCCCAGGAGGTCCAACTAGACAAAGGATCGGTGATTTTAAATTTTTTGAAAGTTTTAATACTGAAATATATTCCAAAATTCGTTCTTTGACGTTTTTAAGGCCATAATGATCTTCATCCAATATTTTTCTGGCAACAGAAACATCAAAGGTCTCTTCTGTTAATGTGTTCCAGGGTAAATCCAAAATCCATTCGATATAGGTTTGGATCAGGCCAGCTTCTGAAGAACCTTGGGGTACCTTATTCAATCGGTTGATTTCGCCTAAAACTTTGTCACGCACCTCATCATCCACATCAAGGGCTTCTAAACGATCTTTATAAACGTCTAACTCATTTTGGACATCGCCTTCACCCAACTCATTTTGAATGACTTTAATCTGCTCACGCAAATAGTATTCTCGCTGATGCTTATACATTTCACTGCGGACTTTCTCGTCGATGTTGTGTTCGATCTTTATCATTTCAACTTCTTCGACAAGAATTTCATAGGCAATAACTAATCGCTTATTCACATCCGTTTCTTGAATTAATCGTTGACTGTCTTCTAAGTCTAAAAATAGATTGGCTCCAATGATGTCAATAAGCTGATCAGGATCATCTAATGAATCCATTGCCAAAATCAAATCGGTCGCAACTTTTCTTGTAACATTCATGTAATTTGCAAAAGATTCTCGAATCATTCGTATGAGCGTTCTGTTTTCCTTTGTGTCATAGAATACTGAATGGATCGGATTTGTCGTAACTAAAAAATATGGTTCCAAACTATCAAACTCGACAATTTTTCTTCGCTCCTGAACTTCTACTAAAACACGGACAAGATTATCCGGCATTTTTAACAGCTGCTTAACTTTTACCTTACAACCGATGTTAAAGAAATCATCAGGCGTGATATCTTCTTTAATCACTTCTTTTTGAGTGACTAAAAATGCCATTTGATCCCTTTCCATTGCTGCTTCAAGTGCTTTGACAGATTTTTCCCGACCAACATCAAAATGAACAACCATCCCAGGGAAAACGCTCATTCCGCGTAATGGTATCAACGGTAGGGTTTCTTTCTCCTGAACAAATAATTCGGGTTCAGTCATACCTACTCGGCCAGTTACTTCATCTGTAATTTCTTTTTCTTCGATACTCAACTTTATCAGCTCCTTACTTCTTTCGTTATAAGACTATTTCTTCAAGAAACCAAAAGAAATACGTTTTGCGAGTTTCTCTGTGGTTCGCGGGCAATCACTAAGTAAGTACATGCACTCATTTGCCGCATTGCCTTCACTTAAATAAAAGGCCGTACAAAAGCTTCAAATACACGGTATTGACTACCAATAAGTAATTGGACTTTTTGAACGGCCATGAAAGTTATCCGGCTATTAAGATACTACATCACTGCTTACATCTACACATTCATTTTTCTGTCCTAAAATCATAATTGGCTCCACTTGTTTTTCAACAACATCCTTTGTTATGATTACTTTTTGAATGTTTTCGTTAGAGGGCACCTCAAACATAATATCAAGCATGATATTTTCAATAATTCCGCGAAGACCTCGAGCACCTGTTTTAGCATCGAGTGCTTTTTTTGCAATCGCAACTAACGCATCCTCTTGAAACTCAAGCTCAACGCCTTCAATTTTAAACATTTTTACATATTGTTTAACCAGAGCATTACGTGGCTCTGTCAATATTTGAATTAAAGCTTCTTCATCCAAATGTTCAAGCGATGCAATCACTGGAATTCTCCCAATAAATTCAGGGATCAGACCATATTTCAATAAATCCTGGGGTTGAACTGTATTCATTTTTTCATCGATGAGTTTTTCTTTTCCCTTGCGAATATCAGCTCCGAAACCCATTGAACTTTTCTCGGTCCGCTGTTCAATCACTTTATCGATGCCATCAAAAGCGCCACCACAAATGAATAAAATGTTGTTGGTATCAATTTGAATAAAATCTTGATGAGGATGTTTGCGTCCTCCCTGCGGCGGAACATTAGCCACCGTTCCTTCTAGAATTTTAAGCAACGCCTGTTGAACACCTTCTCCGCTGACATCCCGTGTTATGGATGGGTTATCACCTTTTCTTGCAATTTTATCAATTTCATCAATATATATAATTCCCTTTTCTGCTTTGGGAACATCAAAATTAGCAGCTTGAAGGAGTTTTAATAAAATATTCTCGACATCTTCACCAACGTATCCGGCTTCCGTTAAAGATGTTGCATCGGCAATGGCAAATGGAACATTTAAAACCCGCGCCAGTGTTTGCGCTAGAAGTGTTTTCCCTGAACCTGTCGGACCAATCAATAAAATATTACTTTTTTGCAACTCAACTTCAGCATCGGTCTCTTCCATGGAAGTAATGCGTTTATAATGATTATATACCGCAACGGCTAATGCGCGTTTTGCCCTATTCTGAGCAATAACATACTCACTCAATTTTTTCTTTATTTCTTTTGGTTTCGGAACATCTTCAAATACTATTTCATCTGGTAAATTATCTACGTCCATAATCTCTTCACAGAGTTCGATACATTCATTACAAATGTAAACACCTGGACCAGCAACCATTCGCTTAACCTGAGACTGGCTTTTACCACAAAAGGAACATCGAGCATTTTCTATGCCATCTTCATTTCTTGCCATTTTTAAGCCTCCTATCTTGAAACAAGGATCTCATCAATCAATCCATAGGTCTTAGCTTCTTCAGGGTCCATAAAATTATCACGATCTGTGTCCTTAGCGATAGTCTCTAGTGGTTGTCCCGTTCTCTCACTAAGAATTTCATTTAGTTTTTCTCTCGTTTTAATCAAACGTCTTGCATAAATCTCAACATCTGTGCTTTGTCCTTGTGCACCACCTAGCGGTTGATGAATCATAATTTCACTATTAGGCAACGAAAAGCGCTTCCCTTTTTCTCCGGCTGTCAACAAAAATGCTCCCATTGACGCCGCCATGCCAACACACAAAGTCGAAACGTCACATTTAATATAGTTCATCGTATCAAAAATAGCAAAACCAGCCGTTACTGATCCTCCTGGGCTATTGATATATATTTGTATATCTTTTTCTGCATTGTCAGCTTCTAAAAAAATTAGTTGCCCAACAATAAGTGACGAAAGGTTCTCGTCAATCTCTCCATTTAAAAATATAATTCTTTCTTTTAATAATCTCGAAAACAAATCATAGGATCTTTCTCCACGACCGGTTTGTTCAACAACCATTGGCACCAGACTATTTGAAATCAATGATTGAGTTGTTTTACTTTTTAGCATGAACACTTTTTCCTGCTTTCTGATTTAATTTACTCTGCACTCTTAACAGTGGCAGCATCGATCAACATTTCAATCGTTTTACGTCGAATGATATTTGCTTTTATGTATTCTAGCATTCTTTCCTTAAGACCTTTTTTATATTCCTCAAAATCATGGCCATATGCATCTGCAAATACTTTTATTTCTTCATCAAGCTCTTCTTCAGTTGTATCGATTGCTTCTACCTCGCCAATTTTTGAAAGAACTAATTCCATGCGAATGTTTCGTTCAGCATCGCCTTTGAGACTTTTTCTAAAATCTTCACGATTTACATTGGTGTATTTGAAATAATCGTCAAGTGAAAGTCCTTGTTCCTGCATTTGTTTTTCAAAATTCTCTATATTGTGATCAACTTCTTCTTCGATCATAATGTACGGGATATCGATTTCTGCATTATCGACTGCAAAATTTACTGCTGTTGCTTCAGCTGTTTTCTTTAGCTCATCAGCTTTTGCTTCTTTTAAACGGCTTTCAATATCTGCTTTCAACTCATCCAACGTATCAAATTCACTGGTGTCTTTAGCAAATTCGTCATCTAAAACAGGCAGTTCTTTTTCCTTAATTGATTTGACCAGTACTTTAAATACGACTGCTTTTCCTTTAAGATCTTCTGAATGGTAATCTTCCGGAAATGTTATATCAATAATTGCTTCTTCTCCAAGCTTCGCACCGATGAGTTTTTCTTCAAACCCTGGAATAAAAGTCCCACTGCCAATGATTAAATCATAATCTGTGTCTTTTCCGCCGACAAAAGGTTCATCATCTAAAAATCCTTCATAATCAATTGTAACGGTGGCACCATCTTTAACCTCACCGCTTTCCAACGTAATCAAGCGTGCGTTTTGATCTTGCATTTTTGCAAGTTCTGTACTCATTTCTTCTTCAGTAATTATTGCTTCCAGGGAATTGACCTCTGCACCTTTATAATCACCCAAGGTGATTTCTGGTTTTACACCAACCTTAACAATAAAGGTGGCGCCGTCTTCTTCACTAATTTTTTCAATATTTTCTAGATCAGGACGGGTCACTGGCTTAATTTCTGTTTCTTTCAAAGCACTTTCATATGCGGGTCCAAATGCAAAATCAATAGCATCTTCCATAAAAACATTTTTTCCATAATGCGCTTCGACGATGCTTTTTGGTACCTTACCTTTTCTGAAACCAGGAACTGAAAACCGCTTTTTGTTTTTATCGTATGCTTTTTTGACAGCCTTTGAGTAATCCTCAGGACTAATTTCAATTTTTATGGTTGCAATATTCTTTTCAATACTTTCTACTGTAGAACTCATGTTATCCTCCGTATCTTTCACTATAAATTATATTCACATTCAATTTTAACAGTATATCATAGGTATATTTTCATATCAAGAACGAAAATACACGTGTTTAAGAAATCTTAGTACTTTGCAAACAAAGGGAGCTGTCGCAAAACTCTGATCGAATTATCCGAGCGTCTATCATCATTGTCACGCGCATTGAGTGGACACCCTTTGGTGTTCGCTCAATGCGCCTCAATGGATAATGAGCAACAACAGACAATTTAACAGATTTAAGTAAAACCATGAATTGGTTTTACTTTATTTTGCAACAGCCCCTGAGCTTGCCGACAAAATAATCACAATCATATTCAAAATCGCAATTATTTCATTACTCTATATACCTCAAAACGGCCTGGCATAGCCTTTACTAACTTATGGGCTATACTTTTAATTTAATCAACCGCCTAAATATGCTTGTTGGACCTCTGGATTAACCAATAAATCGCTGGCATTTCCAGAAAGTTTTATATATCCCGTTTCCAACACATAGGCACGATTGGCAATGTGTAAGGCTTTGTTGGCATTTTGCTCGACTAAAAGCACCGTTGTCCCAGCCTCATTGATTGTTTGAATCATGTCAAATATCTCATCGACTAAAATTGGCGCCAGACCCATTGATGGTTCATCCAATAAAATAAGTCTTGGTCGCGTCATCAGTGCTCTACCCATCGCCAGCATTTGCTGTTCACCGCCACTAAGCGTTCCGGCAATCTGCTTGACTCTTTCTTTAAGACGCGGGAAGCTTAAAAATACTTTTTCAATATCTTCTTGTATTTGCACCTTGTCCTTACGAATATAAGCACCCATCTGCAAATTTTCATATACTGTCATCTCTGCAAATATTCGTCGTCCTTCTGGAACATGGGCAATACCTAGTGCCGGAATTTGATAAGCATGAATTTTGTTAAGATTTTCACCTTCAAAAGTTATCATCCCCTCACTTGGTTTTAAAATACCAGAAATTGTTTGTAAAATTGTTGTTTTTCCAGCTCCATTAGCCCCAATGAGGGTAACAATTTCTCCTTCATTGACCTCAAAACTGATACCCTTTATTGCATGAATTTTTCCATAATGCACATTTAAATCTTTTACTTTAAGCATCTGCGGCCTCCTAATTTCCCAAGTAAGCACGAATAACTTCAGGGTTTTTCAAAATTTCATCTGGAGTGCCTTCTGCAATTGTTTTACCATAATCCACAACAATGATACGTTCACAAATTCCCATTACCAGTTTCATATCATGTTCAATTAATAAAACAGTAATATCGAACTTATTACGTATAAAATGGATTGTCTCCATTAATTCCGCTGTTTCGGCGGGATTCATACCGGCTGCAGGTTCATCCAACATCAAAACTTTAGGTTCTGATGCCAGAGCGCGGGCTATTTCTAATTTTCTTTGCTGTCCGTAAGGTAAATTTTTTGCAAGTGTATCAGCATATTCTCCCATATCAAAAATATCCAAAAGTTTCACACATTCTTCATGCGCTTTCTTTTCTTCTGTCCAAAACTTTTTTGTTCTAAACATTCCTTGAATCATATTATAATCAATAAAATTATGATATGCAATTTTCACATTCTCAAGGGCTGTTAGATCTTTAAAAAGACGAATGTTCTGAAACGTTCTACTCGCTCCCAGTCTAACAATATCATGGGGCGTTTTTTTGAGAATACTTTCATCATTCAAAATAATTTCGCCGCTTGTCGGCACATATACCCCTGTAAGCATATTAAATATTGTTGTCTTCCCTGCCCCGTTTGGTCCTATTAAACCAACTAATTCGTTGGATTGCAATTCAAGATTAAACTGATCAACGGCTGTTAGTCCCCCAAATTGCATCGTAATATTTTTTGCTGCCAGCACTGTCATCGTGTTTCACCTCCGTCAATCGAGTTTTTAATATCTTTTCGGAGAATGAGGGAGTCGATGAATTTTGTAAGCGAAAATTCTGATCGCCCTAACATTCCTTGCGGTCGGAAAATCATCATAACAATAAGTGCCAATGAATAGACAAGCAACCGATATTCAGCAAATCCTCGCAGCATTTCCGGAAGCACCGTTAATACAATTGCGGCGACAATCGAACCAGTAAGACTTCCTAGTCCCCCAAGCACTACAATAACAAACATTTCTATCGAAAACATAAAACCAAACTTACTTGGTTCAACGAAAGCCTGATAATGGGCATATAAAGCTCCGCCAATTCCAGCAAAAAAGGAGGAGACCGTAAATGCCAGAACCTTATAGCGTGTCGTCGGAATTCCGGCAGCTTCTGAAGCAATCTCATCTTCCCTAATTGAAATAATGGCTCTTCCCTGTTTTGAACGTCCAAAGGTAAACATTAAAATTATAATGACGATTGTTATCCAATATACATTATTAAAATTAACCAACTTTGTGATCCCTTTTAGTCCAGCAGCTCCGCCGGTTGGCTCAAAATTTATGAAAAATATGCGTATAATTTCAGAAAAGCCAATCGTTACAATCCCCAGATAATCTCCGCGGAGCCTGAGTGTCGGGGTTCCAATCAGAAATCCCATGATACCGGTTACCATTCCGCCGACCAGCATTGCCAAAATTAACACAATAATATTAGGCAATGGGAATCCGGTATCCATCAGTGCGATTGAAAAATACGCCGATGAATACGCGCCAATAGCCATAAAGCCGGCATGTCCAAGGGCCATTTCACCTAAAAATCCAGCAACAATATTTAAACTCATCGCCATAATAATCATGATGCAAGTCATGATTGCAATTCCCATAAAATATTTATTCATTACCTTTGTTTGTATCAGTATGAAAAAGACAAGATAAAGAGAAATAATTGAGATGGTGTTTATGATATAAGCTTTTCTTTTGTTTTTATCCATTTTTTACACCTTCTCTCTTGTGTTTTTCCCAAGTATTCCTGTCGGTTTGAAAAGCAACACTAAAATCAGGATGATATAAACAATCGCATCTGCCCAAGTCGTTGACAGGTATGCCTTTGTCATAGTTTCCACCATACCAATGATGAACCCCCCCAGCATTGCTCCCGGTATTATTCCAATCCCACCTAATACAGCGGCAATGAAAGCTTTTAACCCTGGCATTACCCCCATCGTCGGAAAGACCTGAACATATGCAACACTATAAAGAATTCCGCCAAGAGCCCCTAAAGCCGAACCCATCGCAAACGTTAAAGAAATGGTTCGGTCAACATTAATTCCCATAAGAATCGCAGCGTCCTTGTCTTCCGATACGGCACGCACGGCGCGACCCTGTTTTGTTTTTCTAATATAAAGATCCAGTAGTACCATAAAGAACAATGACAGACCGATGGTTACCAATGTGGTTGAGCTGATTTCTACTCCGCCTAGATTGATAATTGTTTCGGGGAAAAGTTTTGGCATTACTTTTGGATCCGCCTTAAAAATAAGCAGGGCCAGATTTTGCAAAAACAAACTCACCCCAATTGCCGTGATAAGCGCTGATAATCTGGGTGCATCTCTAAGTGGTCGATATGCAATAAATTCAACAGCAACGCCAGCCAAAGCCATAATAATCATTGGCACCAAAATTACAGCCCATATTGGCATTCCAAAACTGGTAGCAAAAATAAATGCGAAATATGCACCGAACATCATGATTTCACCATGGGCAAAGTTTATAAGTTTAATAATTCCATATACCATGGTATAACCGATTGCGATGAGCGCATAAATACTCCCTACATTTAGCCCGTTGATCAGCTGTTGCAGAAATAAATCCATGATGTTTCCTCCTTTTATCGAATATACAATAAAATGGATATAGAAGAGATTTTACTCTTCTATATCCCCTTTGAAAGTTATTTTAATTTGTTAATTAACGACTACTTGTTTACTATTGTTGTTTCAAACTTGAGTTGACCGCCATCAATTTTTATTATTGTAACTTCTTTATCCTTAGGATTGCCTTCCGAATCAAATTTCAGAGTTCCGGTAACCCCAGTGTAATTGGTATTGTTAAGTGCCGTAATAATAGCTTTTGAATCAGTTGAACCAGCCGATTTAATAGCTTCTGCCATAGTATGAACAGCATCATAACCTAAAGCTGCAAAAGAGTTTGGATCTTTATTACTGTTTGCGGCTTTGTATGCCTTAATAAAGTTTTGAACCGTTTCAGATGGTGAATCTGCAGCATAGTGATTTGTAAAGTAGTTACCCTGCGCTGCATCAGCGTATTCTGTTTGAACGCCATCCCAGCCATCAGCTCCAATAAATTTTGCTGTAATTCCCATTTCTTTGGCTTTTTGAAGTATTGGTCCAACAATTTGCACATAATCGGGTACAAAGACTACATCTGGATTCAATTCTTTAATCTTCGTTAATTGAGCACTGTAATCTTTATCTGAAGCACTGTATGATTCTTCATCGGCAATTGTTCCGCCATTTGCAGTAAACGCTCCTTCAAATGCAGCGCTAACTCCTTCTGAGTAAGGATTTCCCTTGCAAATCATGACCGCTGCGGTCTTTGCACTTAGATTACTTGTTGAGAAATTAGCAGCTGCCACTCCTTGATAGTCATCTAAAAAACAAGCTCTGAAAATATTTGGTGCATTAGCCGTTACATCTACTGCTGTTGCAGTTGGTGATAATACCGGCATGTTGTCCTGAACCATAATATCTTTCATTGCCAAAGTTTCACCGCTTAGGACACCACCAATAACAGCAACCACCTGATCTTGATCTCTTAATCGGTTATAGGCATTGATCGCTTCGGTTTGATCACCTTTAGAATCATATGCTATTAATTCAATATTTTTACCATTAATACCTCCTGCGGCATTAATCTCTTTCACTGCTAAATCTGCACCTGCTTTTGCTGAAGTTCCATAAATAGCAGCATCCCCACTCAATGGCCCAATGAAGCCAATCTTGATGGTATCTTTACCGCTTCCTGATGATGAACATCCGGCAAATGTAAAAATCGAAGCACAAAACAATACAGCTAGCAAAACACTTACAACTTTCTTTTTCATTTTTTTCCTCCTTTTTCTTTTCATAATTATTCATAATGATTATCATAAACCATTCTTAAGGAAAACACAAGAAATAATTGTTTCAAAATTATGCTTCTTTCAAATACTGCTTACCATAATCACATAGCGTCTGCAGCTTACATTCAGCACATTTTGGATTACGTGCAACACAGCATCTTCTTCCATGCCATATTAACCAGTGATGCGCATGTGACCACTGTTCTCTGGGAATATTTTTCATCAATTCTTTTTCGACTTCTAAAACCGTTTTTCCCTTTGCTAAACCAATACGCTTTGAAACACGAAACACATGTGTGTCAACGGCAATTGCCGGAATATCAAATGCATTGCTCATAACCACATTGGCTGTTTTACGTCCAACTCCTGGCAATGATATTAATTCATCCATACTTTTGGGAACAATCCCATCATATTCACTTAAAAGACGATCACATGTTAAAATGATATTCTTTGCTTTTATATTTGACAAACCACATGATTTTATTTTTTCAAGCAATCCTTTTTCGCCGAGCAATAAAATCGTTTTAGGTGTATTGTAACAACGGAACAGATCTTTTGTCACAATATTAACGCGCACATCTGTACATTGAGCCGAAAGGATGGTTGCAATCAACAACTCAAAGGGCGTATCAAAATCCAAGCCACATTTTTCCAGCCCGTAAAGGCTTTCTAATGTGGCTAAGACTTGTTCTCTATTCTTCTTCGTCATTTAATCATGCAGAATCAAGGCCATAAAAACCAAATTCTCCGTTCCGTTATTTATTACACTGTGAAAGCTTTTGTCTGGAGTTACCATCACATCCCCAGGCACTACCTTAATTTGTTCCTCATTATCTGTCACAATTCCACTTCCACTTAGAAAATAGAATATTTCCTTTTCATCAATATGTTGATGATTTCCGATGGAATCTCCTGGTTTGATTATTATTTCAGCATATAGGCGAGCATTTTTACCTAAATTTTCATTTTTCAAGACATGGGTGATTTCAATTTCGCCCTTACCATCGCGCATATTTTTTTTTACTTCAATTTCCCTAGCATTTTTATTAACAATCATTGGTCTCCTTTCTTTGTGTCATTATTGGAGTTCGTTGTCGGTGTTGTTGGCGTTGTTGGTGTTGTCGGCGTTGTCGGTGTTGTCGGTGTTGTCGGCGTTGTCGGGTCGGTCGTTGGTGTCGTTGGATCCGTCGTCGGCGTCGTTGGATCCGTCGTTGGTGTCGTTGGATCCGTCGTCGGCGTCGTTGGATCCGTCGTTGGTGTCGTTGGATCCGTCGTTGTCGGTGTTTTTGGCGTCGTTGTTGTTGTCGGCGTCGTTGTTGTCGTTGTCGGCGTCGTTGTTGTCGTTGTCGGCGTCGTTGTTGTTGAATCCGTCGTCGATGAAGTACTGCTCTTCACATCTTCTTCTGAAGTACGATCTATAGTTGTCGTTGTCAACAAATCCTGATTAATGATCTGTCTTAAATAACTTCCGTATATTGTGGCTGACATATAACTTCCTCCACCAATGACGTAATTATCTGGACTTCCAAGCCATACTGTTGTCGTCAAATTTCCTGTTATCCCAGTAAACCATAAATCTTTATCATCATTCGTCGTACCGGTCTTCCCTGCCGTTGGATAAATCTGCGCTGCTCCACTCCCGGTACCATAGGATACCTCATCGGTTAGAATACTCATCATATTGGTCGCTGTAGTATCTGTCATAACCTTACGCGTTGCCAGTTTAGCATCAGCTTTTGTATAGATTTCAGTCCCATTAATTTGGTCAATTTTTTTAATGCAATAGGGTTGATTATACACCCCTCCATTATTGAAAATATTGAAAGCCGCAGCCATTTCATATGGTTTTATTCCATAAGTCATTCCGCCAAGGGCCGTTGCCAGATTGTAATCATCATCTTCAAACGTTGAAATTCCCATTTTTTGCATAAAAGAAATAGAATTGTCAACGCCGAACATATTAAATATTTTAACAGCCGGAATATTATAAGAGTTAACTAAAGCTGATCTAACCGTAACATTCCCATGATAGCCGTAATCATAGTTATGGGGGGCATATCCATTAAAATCGACGTAAGCATCCAAGATAGTCGTTGACGGCGTGATTAATCCTGCCTCCATAGCACCCGAATAAAAAAGTGGTTTAATATTGGATCCCGGCTGTCTTGGGGTATCGGCCATATCGATCTGGGTATTTCCCCCATAATAGGCGACAACACTCCCATCTAAATCAAGGGTTACGACTGCACCTGTTTCATTATCTAAGCCGTATCCCTCTAATCCAGAGGTCAAGCTGTCAATGGCATCAGTCTGGGCCTTTGAATTAATCGTTGTATAAATACGATAGCCTCCGCTAGCGATCGTCTCTTTAATATAGTCAAGCGCCTGATCTTTTGTAATACCACGTTCCTGCATAACGGATGATGCTTTTGTCTCAGCATACTCATCCAATGCCTTGCCAACAAATGCTTCATATCCATCAACAATTTGATTATCCGTATTTAAAGTTTCTGGATCTCTAATCGTTAATTCTGTAGCCGCTGCTGCATCAGATTCTGCCTGAGTAATGTATTTTTCTTTAACCATTCGGGCTAGAACTTCAAGCTGACGTTTTTTTGCAGCTTCAAAATTAGTATTGGGTGCATATGCACTCGGTGCCTGCGGCAGGCCTGCAAGCATTGCCGCCTCAGCAAGATTTACTTCTGAAACAGGTTTGTTGAAATATGTCTCAGAGGCTTCTTGGATACCATAGGCCCCAGAGCCGAAATAATATTCATTAAAATACATTTCCAAGATTTGCTGTTTTGTATATTTTTGTTCTAATTGAAGGGCAATTGATATTTCCTTCATTTTTCGAACAAGAGACTGACTAAAGGTTTGCTCTGTCGCTATATCTGGTAGAAACAATACTCTCGCCAGCTGCTGAGTAATGGTACTGGCACCTTCACCAGCGTTATGAGTAACAAGGTTTGCAAAGAAAGCACGCACGATCCCATAAATATCAATGCCAAAATGGTCATAAAAGCGGGAATCTTCTACCGAAATCAATGCCTGTTGCAGTTGTACCGGTATTTGATCAATTGTTACATTGGTTCGATTTTCTGTGTATAATTCTGCAATAACTGCATTATCGGCAGAATAAACTTCTGTTTTATCTTTTATCTGGTATGTATAGTCTGATATATCTACCCGATTGGCAGCATAAATCGAATAGCAAACACCCACTGCCAAAACTGCTAAAACTAAAAAAACAACTAATATTTTGACCCATATGTGTTTTTTCTTTTTACGTCTTTTTATACCTTTTGTTTGTTTTTCGCTCATTCTTTCACCTTTTCTATTTATATTCTTTTAGACGATTTCTAAGGTCTTTCAACTCATTATTCAGATCCGCTTGAACATACAAATGCTTCTTCATAGGTAAAGATAAATTAAGCGATTTTGCATGAAGTGCTTGATGTGACATTCCAAATTGTTTTTCTTTTTCATTTCCATCACAATTATATAAAGGATCTCCGATAATCGGATTGCCGATATGATGCAGATGAACCCGTATTTGATGGGTTCTTCCGGTTTCTAAAATCACTTCTACCAAAGATGCCTGATTATACTCCTCAAGCACTTTGTAGTGGGTGATTGATGGTTTTCCCTTATTCATTACAACTCGTTGAATACTATTTTCAAAAGGTTGTCCAATCGGTGCATCAATAATCCCTTCTTTACTCGGAAGCTTTCCATTAACAAAAGCATAATACACTTTTTTCACACTTCCCGCATTCATTTGTTTTTGCACATAATGGTGAACGTATTTATTTTTTGCAATTGCTACAACCCCAGTCGTATCCCGATCCAGCCGGTTTATAAAACGAATTTTTGCAGATACACCACTGTTCATCCAATAATAGCTAATATAATTTGCTAAAGTATCCAACTGATGACTTTTAGTCGGATGTGTCACACAAAAGGCTGGTTTATTAATGACTAACAATTCATCATCTTCGTATACAATATCTAATTGTCCTAATACAGGTTCCCCATCAATTGCTTCACAAGGCATTTGAATTTCAACAGTGTCCCCGGCTTTAATTTTTTCACCAAGCTGACACTCTTTGCCATTCAAACTAATTTTTCCAATTCTTTTAATTTCTCGAATTAATCGACTGGAGTAACTATAACGCTTAACTAATTCTTCACGTAATAATTCTTCATGGATTTCTAAAATAGGGTACTTATAAACAAGACCGATAACGATACCTCCCTGGTGAATTGTTTGATGATCAGGTGAACTATAATTGCTAAATAATTTGTTGAAAAGCCAGCTTTAAGCCACAAGAAACATGCTTTGCAAGTTTCTCTTCGTTCATAAGCAATCACCAAGTGAGTGCAAGCATCCATTTGGCGACTGCTTACGCAAATAAAGTTCTAAATAATAAATAAAATCACAATCTACATTATACCCTAAAAAATAAAAATTTCATTAGAAATATTTCATCATATATCACTTTTATTTGATTAAATCAGTTTTTCCTGTTTAAAGCTTAAATAGGTTCCTCGCCCAATAACAATATGATCCAAAACAGGAATTCCCAACAACTCACCGGCATCGCATAATCTTTTGGTAATATTTTTGTCTTCCACACTTGGTTCTGGATCCCCTGATGGATGATTATGGGCCAAAACAATCGCTGCCGAGTGTTGCCTGATTGCTTTAACAAAGACTTCCCGGGGATGAACCAGGGAAGCATTGAGTATCCCCATACTGATGCCCTCAATTTTTATAACTTTATTTTTTGTATCTAAAAGAATAATCTTAAAGCACTCCTGTTTTAAGTACTGCATTTCTTCCATTAATAAATCTGCAATATCCTGAGGCGTTGTGATTTTAACATCAACGATATCCTTTTGTTTCATTCGAAGGCCCAGCTCAATCGCTGCTTTAATTTGGCAGGCTTTGACGATGCCAATTCCTGCTAAATTTGGATTTCTTTGTAATTCCAGAATATCCACTTGATGAAAATATGATAGATCATTGTCTAAATACTGCATGATCTTTCGGCCAACTTCTATCGAAGTTGCTTCTCGAGTACCCGTACGTATAATAATAGCCAGCAGTTCCGCATTACTTAAACTTTTTGCACCAAATTGTATCATTTTTTCTTGAGGTCGCTCATCCTCTGGCATTTCTTTAAGAGAAGCGTGACTGACAGACTTTTCTTTCAATGTGAGCCTCCTAATATTAATATTATTCACATCCTACCAGATTACTTAACTATTTTACACAAGTTTCCTAAAATTCTCATTAAGAAAATTTATGTGTCATACCTTCTCAAAAAAGTTCACTGAAATAAAAAAGTGGGAAACTCTTTAACGAGCATCCCACACAGAAGGTAAAACTATCATCTAATATTTCAATTGCGACGTAATTATGATTTTACTTGTAATCATTATTAGGAATTAAACCAAAAATGCTTTATATCCTTTATAACACATATACACATCGACTTTTGATGCCAATTCAAAGGGTGCATGCATACTTAATAAAGCGGGCCCGCAATCCAGCACATCCATACCATATTTTGCTAATATATAGGCGATGGTCCCTCCGCCGCCAAGATCCACGCGGCCAAGTTCACCCATTTGCCAAACCACACCTGCATTATCCAATGTTTTTCTCATTTTTCCCATAAACTCTGCATGAGCGTCATTTGAACCGGATTTACCACGCGATCCGCCATATTTCGAAAGGACAATTCCTTTTCCAATATACGGTGCATTATTCTTATCGTGTGTTCCTGAAAAATTCGGATCGACACCAGCCGTAACATCTGCAGAAAGCATTTCTGAATTCATTAAACAACGCCGAACCACCATTTCTGGTTTCTCAATATTCATAAGATCAATCATTTCTGCAACAGAATTTTCAAAAAAGAGAGAATGCATACCGGTATTTCCGCAGCTCCCGATTTCTTCTTTATCTGCTAGAATAACACAAAGTGTTCGTTTAGGATTATCACGTTCAAGTATTGCCTTGAGTGCTGTATATGCGCAGATTCGATCATCCTGACCGTAACTGCCCACCAAACTTTCATCAAAGCCCACATTACGCGCAGCTCCTGCCGGAACGACTTCTAATTCTGCTGTTGCAAAATCTTCCTCTACCATACCATATTTTTCGTGAAGAATATTTAAAATATTTAGCTTCACACCTTCTTTAAGATCCTTCTCCTTATAAGGCTGACTTCCAACGATAATATTCAATCCTTCTCCGGTTATGCCTTCATTCATTTTTTTTGCATTTTGCTCCTGAGATAGATGGGGTAATAAATCAGTGATACAAAAAACAGGATCCGTCAGTGCTTCACCGATCGAAAGATTAATGGTTTCCCCATCTTTTTTAACCACCGTTCCATGCATTGCCAACGGTATGGTAACCCAATGATATTTTTTTATGCCGCCATAGTAATGGGTCTTGAAAAAAGCCATATCATCACTTTCATAAAGAGGTGTGGGTTTTAAATCCAAACGGGGCGCATCAATATGAGCGCCTACAATAGCCATGCCGTTTTCAATCGAGTCTGTACCAGCAATAAATAATACGATCGTTTTTCCCTTGTGCACCATATAAATTTTATCACCAGCTATAATTTTACCACTTTTTTTGTAATCATCCAGTGGTTTAAATCCAGCTTTCTCTGCCATTTTTATACTGATTTCCACACATTGCCGTTCGGTTTTTCCACTTGTCAGGTATGAAAGGTACTCATCACTGATTACCTTCATTTTATGCGTTTCCTCTTCATCTAAATCATTCCATGCAATTTCCCATTTTTTTGTCAGCTGTTCCTGCAGCAATATTCCTGGTGTTTTTTCTTTTTCCTCAGTACTCATCACTCTGTATTCTCCCTAACTAGTCTGCTTTGTTTGTTTCATCATTTGAGCCTGCCATAACTTCATGGATATTTGTTTTATTTTTTTCTCCTGCTTCTTCAGCCACGTGATAACTCAAATCTTCACCGCCAGCTTCACCCTTTTGCTTCATCGCTGCATCCTGGGCATTTTCATAAATCCGCTCTGAATGCTCTTCTTTTAGTGAAACACTTTTTTGAGGAGATTCCTTTTTAAAGGATTCTTCTTTTTCAGCTTCATCTTTTGGGCCCGCCATAACTTCATGGATATTTGTTTTGTTTTTCTCTCCCGCTTCTTCAGCTACGTAATAACTTGAATCTTCACCGCCGGCTTCGCCTTTTTGCTTCATCGCTGCATCTTGGGCATTTTTATAAATCCGCTTGTTATCATCTTTTTCCATTTTAGTTCCTCCTTTATTTTTATCACATTGTGGTTCATCCACAATTATAATTGTATCTAATTGATCTCGAAAGTTTTTTCTAACCGCCTGAAGATATTCAGCTCGAAGAGATTGTTGCTCTATTCGTTCTTCTTCAGTTAACGCCATTGTCTTTTTTTTATTTGCGAGAGTATTAATTCGCTCAATTTTTTCCTTAGTTATCATAAATTGTATCCTTTCTAAATTATACCATTAAAAACTGATTCTAATCATATTATAATTATTTTTTTATCACATAATCTTTGCAAACTTAATAAGATTCCCAATTTCCCATGATAATGCGTTAAGCCACCCTGAAAATAAACAATGTAAGGTTCCCGCATGGGTGCATCAGCTGAAAGTTCAATGGAAGATCCTTGAATAAATGCTCCTGCTGCCATAATAATGGGATCCGCATATCCTGGCATATTCCATGGTTCCGGTGTTAAGTGACTGTCTACTGGGGCTGCCTCTTGAATCGCCCGGCAAAATATTTTAATCCCTTCGCCGGTGTTCAAACGCACACTTTGAATAATATCACTGCGATAATCGGTCACCTCCGGACAAACCTCGAAGCCAAGTTTTTTATAGCATGCCGCCAATAATATTGCCGATTTAATCGCCTGGGCAACAACTGTCGGTGCCAAAAACAATCCCTGCAGCAAGGTTCGATTGATTCCCAAGGTAGCTCCCGTTTCCCTGGCAATTCCAGGGGCCGACAAGCGACACGCTGCCAAGTGGACAAGATCTGAACGACCGGCAACGTAACCGCCAGTCGGAGCCAGCCCCCCGCCTGGATTTTTTATTAATGAACCGGCAATGAGATCTGCACCGATCGATACCGGCTCAACACGATCTAAAAATTCACCATAGCAGTTATCTACAAAGACCACCACTTCTGACTTAACTGCCCGTATTTTCTTGATCATTTTTTCCATTGCATCAAGCGTTACCGCTTTTCTCCAACTATATCCGGTGGAACGTTGCAGATAAATCATTTTCGTATTGGGGGCAATTGCCGTTAAAATCGCTTCCTCATCAAAGCTTCCATCCTCCAGTAATTCCACCTGATCATAGGTTACTCCATATTCTTTAATGGTACCGAGTCCCTGATATTTATCTTCTAACCCGATTACCGACCGGATGGTATCATAAGGAGACCCTGTTATCGCCAATAAATGATCTCCCGGTCTCAGAACACCGTAAAGTGCCAGGGAAATGGCATGTGTTCCGGAAGAAATATGTGGCCGAACCAAGGCATCTTCTGCTCCAAAAACATCTGCATATATTTTTTCGACAACTTCCCGGCCGATATCATCATATCCATATCCAGTGGCTACGGAAAAATGCCGTTCACTCAATCCCGCCCGCTGCATGGCCTTAATAACACGGTATTGATGAAATTCCGCCGTTAAATTCAAATCATTTAATGGCTCTACAATTTCATTTTCAATTTTTTCAACAAAATCAATCACTTCTTGCGAGATATTAAAATCTTTTTCTAAATAATCTTTAATGTCTTTTCTTTTAATCAAAAAAATACTCACTTTCTTTTTTTCTTTGTTACTATTCGCTAATCTGTGAAGCGATCACCGCGAGGCACTCTTCCAGAAGCATTTCGATTTTCTTATCTTCACTCATTTCAATCCAGTGAATGCGTTCATCCTTGCGAAACCAGGTCATTTGTCTTTTTGCATAATGACGGGAATCCCGTTTTAAGATGGTTACTGCCTCTTCCATAGATGCTTCTCCCCGAAGATAAGGTCCTAATTCCTTGTAACCGATGGCCTTAAGTGCCGTTAGGTTCCACTTATATCCACGATCGAGAAGCATTTGAGTTTCTTCAATTAAACCATTCTCAATCATCAGATCAATACGTCGATTAATTCGATCGTACAATACTTCTCTCGGCCATTTCAAACCAATCATCACATAATCATATGGAATTTCCTGCGTTTTTGTTTTTTCGTCAAAATATGATTTCGGCTTTCCGTTAATTTCATAAATTTCCAATGCCCGGATGACTCGATTTAAATTATTAGGATGGACAGTTTCTGCAGTGATCGGATCCACGCTCTTTAAACGCTGGTATAGAGTTTCCCGGCCTAACATTTCTGCTTCTGCCCTCAATCTTAGCCTAATTTCTTCATTGCCATCATTTTTCTGAAAATCCCATGGCAGCGTCAGACTATTGATATACAAGCCCGTTCCGCCGACGATAATGGGAAGTTTTCCCCTTCCGAAAATAGTCTCGATGGCTTTTAATGCCGCTTTTTTAAATTTTGCAACGCTAAACTCCTCATCCGGTGAAACACAATCCACCAGATAATGGGGCACGCCCTGCATTTCTTCAGTCGTTACTTTTGCCGTTCCAATCGTCATGTATTTATAGATCTGCATGGAATCAGCCGAAATGATTTCACCATTTAGTTTTTTTGCAAGTGCCACTCCCAGGGCCGTCTTACCGCTTGCTGTCGGTCCAGCCAAGACAAGAATTCTCGGTTTATTAATAGCCATTCATATCACCCGTTTAAATAACTTCATTAATTCATATTCCTTTAGCCGCGTGATAATGGGTCGGCCATGCGGGCAGGTAAAGGGGTTGTCCAATCGCATCAAATCTGTCAACAGTTGCTGAATTTCTGCCTGCGTAAGTGGTTGTCCACCCTTTATAGCCGCTTTACATGCCATACTGATTAATTTATTCTTTATTCTAAGTGAAACCACATTATCTGAGCCAGAATATTCTTCATCCGTATCGCATAAATTCTCATCAATTGCACTTTTTAGTAACTCAACGGTTTGCGGTTCACCCATTAGTACCGGCACACTGCGAACCAGTAAACTATCTTCACCAAAGACATCGCATTCATAACCTATCTTTTTATAGAATGCCAAGGCATTTCTTACTCCGTCTAAATCTTTGGGCCTTATTTTAACGGGAATCGGTGTTACCAGCCCCTGGCTTGGTATTAAACCGCCCCTTTCAAAAAGTCCTGCCAACTCTTGAGTGAGAAAAGCTTCATGGGCAGCATGCTGATCAATCAGATAAATCTCTTTTATTCCTTCTAAAAGGATATAACCATTGAACAATTGTCCGACAATTTTCATTTTTTGCAAATCCGGAAGTTTCTCCTTTTTAATGGTCGGCGCTTGATCCCTGACTATAAACGCCTTGGTTTTTTCAAATACACTTTCGCTGTTTTTTTGATCGATCTTCGCTTCGATCAAAAGCAGCTCATTTTCATTCAAAATTTCTTGATCTTTAGCGGCTTTGCTGGAGTCATTTTTTAATCGATAACTGACGTCTTTAGCATTCGTTACGATTGGATCTATTTGGGCAATATGAACCTGAGCTTTTTCTTCGATTTTTATCATCCGGTCATTGAAATTTGATCCAGTCTGTTTTTGCATTTTATCCCTATCGGGGGAACACTGATCATTTTTTGTCTTCTTTTTGATAATATCAGCACTCGAATTTTCTATTTTTTTGTCTATTTCTATCTTATTGATAATTTGTGTCATTTCTTTTTCTGAAAGCTGTTCTTTTCCATCCCCAATATTCACCACTAAATTTGCTCCGCGCAAAGTTTCCCGTATTCCCTGTTTAAATAACAGACAAATTAAACTTTCATTTAATATTTTTATTTCAGTTTTGGCGGGATGGATATTAATATCGAGCATTCTGCCAGGAAGTTCTATAAAAATAATACCAAAAGGATGTTGGTGCTTCATGGTGTAACCCATGTAGGCCTCATCCAAAGCCTGAGCTAATTGAGGATTCTTGATATAACGTCCGTTGATAAAAAATATTTGATCCTCGCGGTGATTTCGCATCATCTTAAGATTACCGATGAAACCACCCAGTTTCATGGGACTGTTTTCATAATCAACGGCAATCAGATTGTTCCCCTCTTCCCACCCATATAGCACATTTACAACATCGATTACTTTTCCTGAACCCGGTGTATCTAAAACAGAACGCCCGTTACACTTTACCTGAAATGCAATATTCGGATGTGACAATGCAATTTTATTCATTAAATTTCGAATTAAACCTTCTTCTTTTTTATCCTTTTCCATATGTTTTCTTCGTGCCGGCGTATTATAAAAAAGATCCCAAACTTTTATTTCCGTCCCCTGGTTATAAGAACACACCCGTTGATTAATAAGCATTCCGCCTTCAAAAGAAGTAAAACTTCCCACTTCCTCATTTTCATTTCGGGTTGTCACTTGTACTCTGGCCACTGCCGAAACACTGGACAATGCTTCCCCCCGAAATCCCAGTGAATTGATGGTTTCCAAATCATCAATGGTTGTTAATTTACTGGTCGCATGCCGTTTGAAAGCTAAAGGTATTTCATTATAAGCAATCCCGCAGCCATTGTCTCTGATTACAATTTGATTTTTTCCTCCGGCTTCGATCATCACCGAGATGTGATTTGCTCCGGCATCAATTGCATTTTCAACTAATTCCTTAACCACCGAAACAGGTCGGATAATAACCTCACCGGCAGCAATTTTATTGATTGTCTCATTGTTTAACATTTTAATTTTCATAAATTTATTATAGCATAAGAAAATAACACCGTCGATATACCCTAATACTAAAAATAAAAAACAGGAGCCATCAATTGACAACTCCTGTTTTCATTTTTACTTTTACTGTTTTATTTTTTCAGCATGTTTAATTGACTTTTCGGTTCCATGTTCGGTCGATTTAAAACAAGCTTAGGTTCAGGCAGTTCGATACCCAGTGCTTCTTTAAAAACATCTTCAATGCTTGAAACATACTTAAATGTCAATTCATTTCGCACTTCATCCGGAATATCAGGGACATCTCTTTCATTGTCTTTTGGTAAAAGAATCGTTTTGATCCCACTGCGTTGTGCAGCAATGACTTTTTCTTTAATTCCACCAACCGGAAGCACTTGACCGCTAAGGGTAATTTCTCCCGTCATAGAAAGCTTAGAATCGACCTGTTTTCCTAAAATAAGCGATGCCAGAGCCGTTGTCAAAGCCACTCCGGCGGAAGGCCCGTCTTTCGGCGTTGATCCCGAAGGCACATGAATATGAGTATCGTATTTAAAATAATCAAATCCATTGGCTAGTTCTCCTAAATGAGAACGAATAAGGCTCATTGCAATGGTAGCACTTTCCTGCATAACATCTCCCAGTTGACCTGTAAGTGTCAGTTTCCCACTGCCTGGCATTAGACTGGCTTCTATAAAGAGAATTTCTCCACCCACGGTTGTCCACGCCATCCCGGTAACCACTCCCGGCTTGTTATTTTCTCCTGCTTTTTCATGTCGTCTTGTTTTATTTCCCAAAACATC
The DNA here is from genome assembly GCF_008086595.1 of Acetobacterium paludosum. Taxonomy (GTDB): domain Bacteria; phylum Bacillota; class Clostridia; order Eubacteriales; family Eubacteriaceae; genus Acetobacterium; species Acetobacterium paludosum. The sequence goes on from NZ_RXYA01000005.1 coordinate 122,194, forward strand.
GCTAAGATTTTCGGTCGTTACAATAAATGGCAACTCAGCTGTTTTTGATACAATTTTTTCTGAAACAAACCGAGAGATTTTTGCTAATTGCTTTGTTAACCCTCGCACTCCAGCTTCCGCTGTATAGTTTTCAATAATCGCTTCAATGGCTGTTTCTTCAATTTGAAGCATTTGATCGGTTAATCCATGCTCTTCCAATACTTTTGGCAACAGGTGATCAATGGCAATACGCTTTTTCTCTCCATTTGTGTAACTCGACAACTCTATGATTTCGGCACGGTCCAAAAGAGGAGCCGGTATGGTGCTTAAATCATTTGCTGTGGCTATGAAAAACACATCTGATAAATCATAAGGAATTTCTAAATAATGATCTGAAAACGAATTGTTTTGCTCTGGATCTAAAACTTCCAGCAACGCTGCCCCTGGATCACCTTGATTTGATATTCCCATTTTATCTATTTCATCCAGAACAAAAACTGGGTTTTTGGCTTCGGCATTACAAATTCCTTTAATAATTCGTCCCGGCATTGCTCCTAAATATGTTTTTCGATGCCCACGTATCTCAGCTTCATCACGAACACCGCCTAAGCTGGCTCTTACATATTTTCGGTCAATTGCCTCGGCAATGCTTTTCCCCAAACTTGTTTTACCCGTTCCCGGAGGTCCCACTAACAGAAGAATTGAACCCTGTTTGTCTTCTTTTAATTTCATAACCGCAAGATGTTCAATGATTCTTTTCTTCACATCATCAATTCCATAATGATGCGAATCCAGAACTTTTCGGGCATGTTCGATATCAATTTCTTTCTTTTCACTTACCCACGGCATTTCAAGCAATAAATCAAGATAATTCATGATCACATTACCCTCTCCGCTATTGGGAGGAGTATTTTCCAGCTTGTGCACTTCTTTTAGCGCAATTTTCTTTACATCTTCAGGCATATCCGATTCCAGTACGTGAGTCCGATAATCCTCATCTTCTTCAACATCCCCATCCATTTCTCCGAGTTCTGCTTTTATATTTTTAAGCTGTTCCCGAAGCATTGCTTCACGATAGGATTTGTCTTTTCTTTGAGAGTACTTTTTACTGATTTCTAATTGCAGATGCACGGAATCTTTTTCTCGTACAATATAATCAATAAAATTAAGGGTGCGTTCTTTGATGGAATCAATTTCCAATAAATCCTGTTTGCTTTTTAATGGAATGCCCATCATGGGAACGGTATATCCCATTAGTTCTTCTAATGACGGCAATCCTTCTAAAATGCTTATAAAGTATTCAGCCCCTTTAAATTTGTTGCTTAAATCCTTCATTAGACCTTTGATGTATAGAATCATCTCTTGCTGTTCAGCTTCAGTGATATCCATAATGTCTTCTTGATCGCTATAGGATGCTGTAATTTGTTTTTCTTCAAAAGTAAAGTCATATATTTTTACACGATTAATTGTCGTAATATCAATGACGAACCCAGTATCCGATTTCTGTATATTATCAAATTTCATCAGCACACCGATTCGAAAAAAAGAATCCGCCGTTAATTGAACTAATCCTTTGTAATCTTTTGTTGACAACCCGATAGCTAATGTATTATTCTTGACGATAAGTTCTTTGATATTGTTTCCGATATCATCGTTCACAAAAATCCGGGTGCTAATTCCAGGATAAATTACAGTCTCTGTAATCGGGATTAATGGTGCGTTTTTGATTTCTAGTACGTTCATTTTTTTCCTCCTAATCCTCTAACCTTATGTTTTATTTTAAAGGATTTTATTTAGTAAAGTGATAAATTGATCCAGTTCTTCATCTGTAAGACTATTTGTAATTCGCTCAACTAAGCGTACATGTGTTTTTTCTTCAGCTCTTGCAATGGATTTGCCTTTAGGTGTTAAATAAATAAAATACACCCTGCCATCCTCTGGAGAACGTTCTCGATAAACACATCCCATTGAAATGAATTTTCCGATTAATTCAGTAATCGTCGGTTTTGAATTTTGCGTTTCCTGAGCCAGCTGACTAAACGTTACCCGATAATTCTGATCGATGATTCGCAGATAATATACCTGTTTGATTGTTATATCTCGTGCCTGACCTTCTTCATCTTCATGAAAGTCCGCCTCCATCTGAAGCAATTTTTGATAGGCCTGAAATAATTCATTTTTCTTACATGCCATAATATCACCCAACTGATTTTATTAGTTAGATTTAACCTAACTACTTGATAGAAGTATAGCTCTCTTACTGACAATTGTCAAGAAGAGAGCTATCTATTTTAATTAATTAAGTTTTCTTTAATTTTCTATTTGAATTGATGTTCTCGGACATTTTATATTGCATTTTTCCATAATAAGCATTTACTCATCTATATATTGACAAAAAACATTGAAAAGGCTATGATCTTTATTAAATAAATTAATTTTCAAGGAGATAATTATGGAAAAAACCCCTTTAGCTACCGTAGGTAGTAAAACAATTTACACCTCGGATTTAGATGCCTTAATCAAACAATTACCCCAGGAACAGGCAAATCAGTTCACGTCTCATGAAGGACGTCGACAGTTATTAGAAGAACTCATCGCCCAAGAACTTTTTTATTTAGAAGGTAAAGAAGAAAAAGCTGATGAAAGCGAAGAATTTAAAAAAATGCTCATTGATGCTGAAGAAAAGCTCTTAAAAACACATATGATTGCTCAATTTATGTCGGATGTTAGCGTTCAAGATGAAGAAGTTCAAAAATTCTACAATGAAAATCCGACCCAATTCATCGCACCCGATAGTATTCGTGCAAGCCATATCCTTCTGCCGGCCGAACAACAAGCAATTGACATTATTGAAGAAATTAAAAACGGGAAATCCTTTGAAGCCGCCGCTAAAGAATTTTCGACTTGTCCTTCCAGCGACAACGGCGGGGATTTAAATTATTTTTCAAAAGGTCAAATGGTTCCAGAATTTGAAGCCGCTGCTTTTGCCTTAGAAATCGATGAAATGACAGAAGTTCCTGTACAAACTCAATTTGGATACCACATCATTAAACTGACCGATCGAAAAACATCACAGACCATTCCCTATGATTCTGTAAAAGAAAATGTACGCAATTTTTTGCTGCGTGAAAAACAAAACAGAGCCTTTATTGGCAAAGTTGATGAACTCAAACAAAAATATCCAGTAACTATGGAAATGGGAATATAATTAAAAACGGGAACTGTTCTTCAAGACAGTTCCCGTTTATTGCAAAACCTATTTTTCGTATTTTTTAAATCTCGTCCGACTCTTTTTTACACAAAAATTTATGACCTAAAATAAAACCGGCAATCATAAAGAGTGCTGCAAAAACCCCCAACACACATGGAACAATTTTTTCTTTGTGAGCAATAAAACAACACTGGCTCTCTTCACTCTGATTTTCTTCTTTTTTATGACAGCACATTCTTTTTTCCTCCTAATTTTAGTTTTCCTTATAATTTTATTATATACCCACTTCTTCTAAATTCAACCTACTATTTTAATTTCAATTTATTTTTTATTAATCACTTGACTCTTACCTTAAGTAATAGTTTATTATTGATCTTGTAAGGAGGTCATCAAATGAAAATGACTGTAAAAGAAGTTTCAAATCTCACCGGAGCTAGTGTGCGCACCCTTCACTATTATCACAGCGAAGGAATTCTTATTCCCAGCGAGATTTCTCAAAACAATTATCGATATTATGATGAAGACAATCTTAAAAAATTGCAGAATATTCTTTTTCTTAGAGAACTGGATTTTTCAATCCAGGAAATAAAACATATTCTTTCAGATCCAAATTATGATCAAATTGAATCCTTTACAAAACAGCGAAACCTTCTTTTGCTAAAGCGAGATCGTTTGGACAACCTTATTAATTTATTAGACAAAAAAACAAAAGGAGAAAACAACATGAATTTTGAACCATTTGATATGAAAAAAATTGAAGAGATGAAAATAACGTATGAAAACGAAGTAAAAGAACGTTGGGGAAATTCCCAGGCGTATACTCAGTACGAAAACAAAACCAACCACTATACCCCTGAAAATTGGGAAGAAATTCACAATGAAGCTGAAAACATCTACACTGACTTTATTAATAACATGAATAAATCACCAGAAAATCCCGAAGTTCAGGAATTAGTCGCTAAATGGCAACAACACATCAGCAATCATTATTATGACTGCACGAAGGAAATTCTTTCCGGACTTGGCATGATGTACGTTTGTGATGAACGTTTCAAAAAAAACATTGATGAACACGGTGAAGGCTTAGCTCAATTTATGAGTAATGCCATCGCTATTTACACATCAAAATAATATAAAAAAAAGGTAGCGGCTAAATCTAAAATGATTGCTCGTTATTGCAATTTTTCTGGCATCGATGAGATTGGACCCCGTTCAGGTATTTATTTCAAAGTGTATCAATGAACGATTAGTAACCTTGGGAAATTATAAAGGGTTAAGTGAAATAAAAAGACATGATTATTTCACTTAACCCTATATTGTGATCATTAAATATTCATACTGACCAATTGTTAGTTTTGTTCTTTTAAGATTTTAATATAATCCTTCATATATTCAGGCAGATCAGGAGGACGTCGACTTGAAACAATGTGACCATCAATAATGGATGGCACATCATGCCAAATGGCTCCGGCATTTCTCATATCATCCCTGATGCCCGGGGTACTGGTTACATTGATGCCTTTTAGTATTCCCGCCGAAATGAGAACCCATCCGGCGTGGCAAATCTCGCCAATCACCCGTTTTCGATCATCCATGTTTCGAATCATATCCAGAACGACGGGAAAACGTCTTAACGCATCAGGTGCCCATCCTCCAGGTACCAAAATACCGTCGTAATCCGCTGGATTAATATCGGTAAAGGAATAATCTGAGATGCAGGGCACTCCGTATTTGCCGACATACTTTTTACCTGCCGTTTCTCCCACAACATGAACAGTGACGCCTTCTTCGCGTAAACGAAGCACCGGGTACATTAATTCAAGATCTTCAAAATCATTGCTGATCAATGCGATAATCTTTTTGCTTTCCATATCGTTCCTCCGATCATTTTTATCTGTTAGGCATTTCCTCTGGAGCCGGGTTTAACCAGTTGTATTTTTCCGGCTTTGCAAACCGGACAATCTTTTGCATCCCATGCCGTGATTTCAAGCTTAATTGAAGAATAAATCGGCATGTCTATTTCAACTCCCGGGGCCCGACGATCAGCGATACAGGCAACCCCCAATACTTCAGCACCCAAAGCTTCCAGTACTTTCTTCGTTTCAATGGTTGATTTTCCGGTGGTTACAACATCTTCGGTGATAATCACTTTTTCACCGGGTTTGATCTCAAAGCCTCTTCGCAGTTGCATTTCGCCATCTTTACGTTCTGTGAAAATGGATTCTTTTCCCAGCTGTCGGCCAATTTCATAAGAAACAATGACCCCGCCCATGGCTGGCCCAACCACCTTATCGATATCTAACGTTTTTAGCTGTTCCACCACTGGTGCCAACACCTTAGCAGCTTTATCCGGGAAACGCAGCACTTTTGCACATTGCACATACTGATCGCTGTGTTTACCGGAGGATAATAAAAAATGCCCTTCTAAAAACGCATCCGTTTCTTTTAATATTTCCAATATTTCTTGACTCATCCTATTTCCTCAATTCTATATTTTAATCTTTCTCTTAACTTGCTGTTTATATAATCCCACGGATTTCCGAGATATTGGCAAGCCCTTCTTTTTCACAATAAACTTCCAGTCCTTCAATAATTTCAATCGGTGCCAGGGGATTAATAAAATTCACGGTCCCAATTTGAATACAGGTTGCCCCTGCCATAATAAACTCCAGCGCGTCTTCCCAGGTGCTGATTCCGCCCATCGCCATTACCGGTATGTTAACCGCCTGACAAACCTGATGCGTCATTCGCAGGGCAATGGGTTTAACCGCCGGTCCGGAAAGCCCGGCATACAGGTTGTCAAAAACAACAGCCCTTTTTTTATAATCGATGGCCATCCCCTGAATGGTATTAATCAGAGAAATACCCTGAGCGCCGGATGCTTCACAGGCCCGCGCAATATCAGCCACTGAATCCCCGTTTGGCGATAATTTCACCATCACCGGATGATTCGAAATGTCCACCACTTTTTTGGTGATATCTCCTGCGGTCTCCGCTGTCATGCCATAAGCCATTCCGCCCGCCTTCACATTGGGGCAGGAAATATTCAGCTCAATGAGCTTCACATCAATGGCATTCAGTTTTTCAATGGCCTTCAGATAGGATTCTTCATCTTTTCCCCCAACATTGACAATGGTTACGGTGTCAAGGCTCTTTAGATGTGGCCATTCGTTTTCGATAAAAGCCTCGATTCCCGGATTTTCCAAACCGATGCTGTTCATTAAGCCTGCAGGTGTTTCCCATAAGCGTATGCCGGTGTTTCCTGATTGCGGTTCTAAGGTCAGACCTTTTGAACAAAGTCCGCCAAGTTTTTCCAAATCATAATATGCTTCATATTCCCGACCAAAGCCAAAAGTGCCGGAAGCGGGAACAACCGGATTTTTAAAGAGAATCTCATTGAATTTTGTTTCAAGTTGTTTAGACATAAAACACCTCATCGCTTAAAAAAACCGGACCATCTTTACAGACTTTTTTATTTCCGTATTTTGTCGCACAGGTGCAACCCAGACAAGCACCAATTCCACAAGCCATGCGAGCTTCCATTGATACATAAACCAGATTTTCTGCCGGCGTTGCTTTTGCGACTGATTTCATCATTACTTCCGGACCGCAGGTTACAACAACCTCGTTGGATGCTACCTTCAGTTGATCGGTGATCATTCCGCCGATATTCAAATTCACTTCATCTGCAATCGCATTAAAGGATTCCACACAATAGGAGCTGTCTCGAAAACCCAAGTATACCCGACAGTTTCCCTGTGGATTTTTTTTCTTGTAATCCTTCACGAAATAGTATAACGGCGCGATTCCAATGCCTCCGCCAACTACACAGAGATCCCCGACAATCTGGGGAAAGCCATTACCCAACGGTCCCTGCAGGATCACTTCACTCTGAGCTTTTAGACAGGATAAAATTTCGGTTCCTTTACCCACTACCTGATATAAAAAGGTCAATTTCCCGGCCTCATAATCGTGAACACTAATCGGTCTGGATAATAACGGATCTTTATCCCAGGCCCGCAGCATAAAAAATTGACCCGGCAAAACCGCACCGGTAAACGCAACCGTCATTTTGCAAATCCCGGGACTGATAAATTCGTTACTCCGGATTATAGCCATTGGAGAATATCCTCCTTCATTGCCAGCGTCGCATTTCGGATGTGCTCTGCAAAACCCTCATCTTCACATCCTGCTTTTTGATGCCCGGTAATCAGGCCCCGGGATGAATTGACAACCGCACATCGGGTGCGTTTAAGGATATTGGCGATGTCTTCCCCTTTACCTCCCTGGGCACCATAACCCGGTACCAAAAAGAAGGTATGAGGGCATCTTTTTTGAATGGCTGCAAATTCGTCTGGTCGCGTCAGGCCGACAACGGCACCAATGGAACTGAATCCACATTCGCCTCTGAAAGCACTGCCCCATTTTTCGATTTTATCACCCATGATTTCATAAATGAAATCATCCTGAACTTTCAGGTTTTGCAGATCAACTGCTGATGGGTTTGACGTGCGTTGAAGAATAAAAATGCCCTTATTATTGTCTTTAATATAAGAATAGTATGGTGACACCGCATCTTCTCCCATATAAGCATTAACCGTCATAATATCCACTTCAAAATCACCGGTAAAATGACCTTTGGCATATTGGTCTCCAGTGGATGAAATATCCCCCCGCTTTACGTCCCCAATCACCACAATGTTTTTATTTCTGGCATATTTTACCGTTTCGCTATATGCCTTGAGTCCATCTAACCCAAGGGATTCATAGCACGCAATTTGAACCTTGTAGGCCGCTGCCAGATCTTCTGTGGCATCAATCACTTTCTTATTGAAGGCTGTTATTTTTTCACCATCAGACCAATCTTTTAGAAGCAAATACTGCGGTAAAAATTTAAGTGTCGTATCAAGACCCACACAAATCGGGCCTTTTTTTATCGCATCTTTATAAAGCCGATCCATTATCATCATATTTTATATTTCCCTTCACCATCGTCATTAAAACTTTGCCTTTAAGCGTTTCTCCCCCAAATGGATTATTTCTGCTTTTAGAAATGAAATCTTTGGGATTGATTTTACCCTCCCAATTCAGATCAACTAAAACTAAGTCTGCCGGATATCGTTCTTTAACAAGACCGGTCTTTAGCCCCATCCGTTTTGCCGGTGCATAGCTTAACATTTCACTCAATTTTTCCAGCCCGATTTTATTTTGATTAAACACAGTATAATACATAGAAAATGCCATCTCAAAATTATTAATGCCAGGCGCCCCATTTTGCTTATCTTCTTCTGAATGAGGGGCATGGTCCGTCCCACACATATCAATCATCCCGTCTTTAATGCCTTCAATTAATGATCGCCGGTCGGGGTAGGTTCTAAAAGGCGGATTCACTCGGTATTCCATCGCTGATGCAAAAAGATGGTGGGGTGTCACTTCGCAGGTAATATCCAGACCTTTTTCTTTCGCCATCCGAATGACTTCCAAGGTATCTTTCTTGCTAATATGACAAACATGTAAATGGCCGCCATAACTTTCCAGAAGCCCAACATCCCGTTTAACCAAAGCTGTTTCCGGATCACAATGGGTTAACAGAATAAAGTCATTTTCTGCGGATGCTTTCAAACCTTTTACCATGGTATCTTCATTTAAAATAGAAACGCCATCATTGGAAAACACATTGGTCAGTGTTCGCAATGCTTCAAAATCGACTAATTCTTCTTCGCTGAAATTCTTGGTCACTGCCGACACTTGAATCAGCTTACAAAGATTCAATTCTGTCGCTTTGTTTAGATTTTTATTAAGGATTTCCGCATTATCAATGATTGGTTTGGTATTGGCCATGGCAACTAAAGATGTGAATCCGCCCTTCAAAGCTGCTTTCATCCCAGTTTCCATGGTTTCCTTGTATTCATAGCCAGGATCTCTTAAATGACAGTGCATATCGATGAATCCCGGCATCAGTACATGTCCCTCACCATCGATTTCCTTATCGTATGCTGCGCGAACCACGCCTTTTTCTTTGTAAACTTTTTTTATTTTTCCATCTTCTATCAATACCTTGCCGGATCGCAGTCCTTCAGCATCAACAATTTCAATGTTTTTGATCAAGGTTTTCATGTGTCCCTCCTTCTTTTAGTCTTCTTCAATAAAGGTAGTAAAAGCATCACAATATTCACAACGATACTGCTTTTTTTCTTCATTAACTAAATAAAATTTTATTTCTCTGACATCTTCATACTGCGTAATACAGCGAGGATTTTTGCATTTCATGATTCCATTGACAACTTGCGGAAGCGTAAGTTTGACCTTTTTATACATTTCTCCATTTTTGACAAAATTTATGGTGACATTGGGATCAATGAGGCCTAAAACCGTCATATCAATTTGCATATCTGTTTCAATTTTGATCAAATCTTTTTGCTTCATTTTTTTACTTGGAATGTTTTTCAGAAGAACGACCACATCATCTATATCATTGAGGTGGAGCGCCTTATAAATCTCAAAGCCGTGACCTGCTTCGATATGGTCAATAATGATTCCCTTTTTTAGTTTAGATACATTTATCATTTTTATCCTCCACCCCCAAAAGTTTGGCAATCAGTGCCATTCGCACGTACATCCCATATTTTGCCTGAGTAAAATAAACCGCTCTGGGATCATCATCAACCTCTGTGGCAATCTCATTAACCCGTGGCAATGGGTGCATCACGATCATATCTTTTTTTGCACTCTTCATTTTCTTTTTATCAAGTACATAATAGTCTTTCAACCGAAGATATTCTTCTTCACTGACAAAACGTTCCCGTTGAACTCTGGACATATAAAGTATATCCAAGTCTCCAATCACTTCATCCAGGTTTGTGGTTTCTTTATAAATCCCATCATCCAACAGATTGAGAATATTTTCGGGCATCTGCAGTTCTTTTGGCGATATAAAAACAAACTTTACCCCCTGATATCGACTTAGCATTTTTACCAACGAGTGAATCGTCCGGCCAAACAGTAAATCGCCGCAAACGCCAACCACGTGATTGTCATACCCACCTTTAAATTTCCGAATGGTCAGTAAATCTGTCAATGTCTGAGTTGGGTGTTCATGTCCCCCATCGCCGGCATTAATAATCGGCATATTCTTAGCAAACTTTGACACTAGCCGTGCCGTTCCTTCCCGTGGATGCCGGATAACGGCAATATCCGAATAACATTCAATGGTTCGGATGGTATCTCCTAAACTCTCTCCCTTAGAAACTGATGAATTATTTGGATCATCAAATCCAATAATTTCGCCACCTAAGCGAAGCATGGCGGCTTCGAAACTAAAACGCGTACGAGTCGAAGGCTCATAAAAAAGGCTGGCTAATAATTTTCCCTTACAAACCATAGAATAACCCTCTGGGTTTGCAATAATATTATCAGCCAGCTGCATAATCGATTCAATTTCGTCTAGCGAAAAGTCGTTAGGTTCGATTAAATGTCTTCCTTTTAACATAATGTTCCTCCTATTCATCAACACAATTATGGGCAAAAAACAAGCCGCTTAAAAATAATAGCGGCATACTTTGTAATAGGCATTTTTCCTAATTAAATGGTTTGTTTTTCACCTTTTATGCCACGCTCAATATGAGCATGCATACTAAATTACAATAATCATAATTTAATTATCCGAAATTGTCAATGCTCTTTCATTAAAGAAACCGTCATCTTAAGATATTATTTTGACTATTTTGTTTCTAACACTATGACGGCGATTCTATTTTTACTTTTTCACAACTTTCCTTTTCATAATAGACAAATCATCTGGAATTTCAATCGGTATAGTGATATGATAAAAAAGAAAAGAAGGAGGAATTCTATATGTATTTTGTAACTTATCAATATAATGCTTTTAGTGAAGGCGGCATCCTAACTGCGGATGAAAAAAAAGTTTTACCAATTACAACAATTGGAAAGCTTATGGGTCTCAAATTTCCAGAACGATTAATCGATTTTATTCCAATGGCTACCGATAAATTGTTATCTGATGTTCAAAACATAATGACTGCAAATCCGAATCTTGGGATTGACCTCAGCCTGGTAAAACTGTTGGCTCCAATTCCCAAACCGCCAAGAAATATCTTCTGTCTGGGAAAGAATTATGCGGATCATGCTAAGGAAATTAAAAATATTCCTTCATTGACCGAACTTCCGGAAAGCCCTATTTATTTTTCTAAGCTGCCAACGTCTGTCACCGGTCCTGATACGGTTATCCTCTCCCATGCCAATGCAACCAAAGAAATTGACTATGAAGTTGAACTTGCCATTGTAATTGGAAAAGAAGGCTCGGATATCCCCAAGGAAAAAGCCGAGGAGTATATCTTTGGCTACACCATTGCCAACGATATTACTGCGCGTGATTTGCAAAAGAAACATTCCCAGTGGTATAAAGGTAAAAGTCTTGATACTTTCTGTCCACTCGGACCAAAAATTCTTCATAAAAGCACATTGAAAATTCCTTTTAATATCGCATTAACCTGCCGGGTCAATGATGAAATCCGACAGCATTCTACTACAAGTCATATGATTTTTGACATTCCAACAATCATCAGCGATTTATCTAAAGGAATAACACTACTTCCTGGAGATATCATTCTTACCGGAACACCTGCCGGAGTTGGGTGTGCAAGAAAGCCACCCCTGTTTTTACAGCATGGCGACAAAATCGAAGCAGAAATTGAAAAAATAGGTGTTCTAAGAAATATTATTGAATAATCATCTTGAATTTAGACTATAGAAAAGCGCACCCAATAATTTCGGATGCGCTTTTTGCGATTTTAAACAGGCAGACGCTTAATTCCAAAAGCGCCGACTCCTGCTGCAAATAAAAGCAGACTAATTGTTAAAAAGCCGACACATATAGTCACAATATTCGCTTCGCCTTTTACAATTGCAAGGCTGTTAAAAGCATTATATAATGAATATTTTCCTAAAAATGCAGTTAGGTCCGAAATACCACTGAGTATGGTAAACAGGAAAAAGATAATGAGGATTCCCGCGCCAAAACCTAAAGATAATGTTGTGTCATTAAACAAACAAGAAAAGAAAAAACAAATCATTCCAACTGTTATTGTCAATAGACACGCACAGAGATTAAGTTCAAAAAATACGGACTTATCAAGTGTTCCTGGAAAACAATACCCGCTTATTGCCAAGCCCACAAGAAAAAGAACAGAAAATAAGACAATGATGGAAAACACCATATATAGGCCTTGCGTCACAATGATTTTCACGCGACTATTTGGGGTTGTCAATAAGCAGGCAAAAGAACCATCATTGACCCATTTTGCGACCAAACGATTTCCGAGGATAATACAATAAACCATTGGAAAAAGATAAATTATAATTCCGTAGAATAAACTGCCGATAAAACCAGTTAGCCCACTGTCAATTGTGCTAAGTCTCATCGCCTTTACCAATGCAACTGGTAATAATGACAACATATCCACAAGTGCTCCGACACCATTTGGATCATACATATAAATAATAACCCCCAGATACAACGACATCAAAAAAACAAAAATTAATAGCAGGAAAATGTTATCTTTTATGTCTTTAAGAAACAAAGGAATACTCATGCGTTTATCGCCTCCTTACTATAATACTTTTGAAAAATTTCTTCTAATGTCTGCGTGTTTGAGTTGAATACTAAAACCTTCTCATGAGATAATACTTTTACTAAAGCATCAATACGATCCCCTTGACAAAGTATTTCATAATCTTTTTCAGAAAACTGTTTGTAGCCAAAGCCATATTTTTTTAATTGTTCTAAATTCGGATGAGCTTCAAATCGCACAAAATACGATTTTATCTCTGCCGATTTCACCTGAATAATATCATCTTGGGCAACAATGTGCCCTTCTTTTAAAATTCCTACCCGATCACAGGTACGTTCGACATTTTCAAACATATGTGTTGCCATTAAAATTGTCTTTCCCTGGCGTTTTTCTTCAATGATCAAATCAACAAATCGCGACTGCATAAGAGGATCGAGTCCATTTGTGGGTTCATCTAAAATCAGAACTTCCGGATCGTGCATGAAAGCAGTAACAATTGCCAATTTTTGCTTCATATCATTGGACAGGTTCTCAATTTTTCCTCGAGTTTCCAATTCGAAACGTTCAATTAATGAATCTCTCAATCCCGTTTTCTTGGACCGACTTGAACCGCGCATTCGCGAAATAAAATTAAGGTATTCTTTAACCCGCATCCCATCAAAAAAAGAAGTTTCCTCTGGAATATAGCCAGTTATTTTTTGAATGGCTGCTGCTTTATTAAAGCAATTCAATCCATTTATGGTTGCTAGCCCTTTGCTGGAATGACTTAATCCCATTAAGACACGAATTGTTGATGTTTTTCCAGCACCTTTTGGCCCAATGTAACCAAAAGCTTCGCCTTTTTCAACCTTAAAATTTAAGTCAAATATTCCTTTATTGCCTGAATACTTAAGGGTGATGTCCCTTGTTTCAATCATACTTTTCTCTCCTTTAAAATAAATAATCAATTTCGAGATTTTTTATTATCAAGTAAACCAACTGTATTCTTTATCGCTTTTTCAATTAATATAATTGTTCAAATGATTGGCAATATTAGCAAACTCAGACCCTGTTAATGTTTCGCCTCGAATACCTGGTGCGATGCTGCATTCTTCTAATACCTTAAGCAGCACTTCTTTATCAAAAATGGTGTTCATTGTTAAACCGTTGATCAAAGTCTTCCGACGATTTAAGAAGCTTGCCTTTACAACCGATAAAAACAGTTCTTTGTTTTCCACCTTGAATTTTGGAGAATCCAGTTTTTTAAAGGTAACGACAACGGAATCAACCTTTGGTCTGGGAATAAAAACATGAGATGGTACACTAAAATCAAGTTTAATATCAGCATAAAATTGAGCAACAATACTCAATGAACCATACGCTTTTGTACCCGGTCCACCGCAAATACGCTCTCCGACTTCTTTTTGAATTAAAAAAGTCATCGATTCAATGGGTAAGTCCGATTCCAAAAAACCCATAATGATTGGAGTTGTAATGTAATAAGGTAAATTCGCAACAATTTTAATCGGCAACTTCCCGATGTCATCACCAAGAAGTTCTCGCACATTCGTTTTAAGAATATCGCCTTGTATGATTTCAACATTATTGCAGTCTCTCAGTGTTTCATGAAGTACCGGAATCAATTTTTTATCTATTTCCACCGTGACGACTTTCTTGGCATTCTCGCTAAGAACTTGAGTCAGGGTTCCAATCCCGGAGCCAATTTCTAAAACGAGATCTCCTGTATCAACTTCTCCAGCCATCGCAATTTTCCTTACAATATTTTCATCGATTAGAAAATTCTGTCCAAATCTTTTATTAAAGTGAAGGTCATATTTTTTTAATAGTGTTTCAATTACGTGTGGGGATGTTAATTTTTCCATAAAATCCTTTCAATTTTTAAACTTTGCTGCAGATAATAAAATTACGATTATAAATCAATAACTTAACTATTATACACTGTATTCTAATTTCCGTGAAGCCCCTTCGTTTATTATATTCTAAGCCATCTTAATTTTATTGTTCTTCCTTACTATATCGATAACTTCCCACAAATTTTCTATCATAAATGTTGGTTTGCAGCGTTCAAGAGCAAGTGGTGTATTGTAACCCCAATTTACTGCAACCACATCTACCCCAACCTTTTGACATGCTTCAATATCACGGGATTCATCTCCCACATATAACATTTCGCTGGGTTCAATATCATATTTTCTTAATACTTTTTTTATTTTTTTTCCTTTGGACATTAAAGCCGAACACATTATAAATTCAATCTCATGACTCAATTCATAGGTCTTGAGAAACTGTGCAACAGTCTTTTTTATATTCGACGTCAAAATACCAGTATGATCTGTTTCTTTTCTGAGTTCCGTAAAAAATGCATGAATGTCCGGAGAAAATGCATTAATATCACTGGATTCTTCCTTTAATAACTTCTGTCCTTCTCTCAATACCCTCGGATACTGAAAAAATGGGATATCAACAATTTGTTTTATTTCTTTAATATGAAGATTTTTTATATGCTGCAATTCTTCCATTGTTACCGTACTGTATTTGTATTTTGATGCCAGTTGATTGTATATGTTGAAGGCTTTCTCTTCAGTATCAGCGAGAGTACCATCAAAATCAAAAACCACACATTTATAGGTCATATATGACTCCTCTAATTTAATAGTTAATTGTTCTGTACTTCTTCATTTTTTCCTTTACGTCCAGTTCCAAATCTTGATTGTAAAAATAATAATCGACATTCAAATGCTGTGCTTCATGCATTGCAGCACTTGCAAAACGAACAAGATCTTCTTTGAAACTTGCATGCTCCGGAAATTTTGAAACTCCAATATGACTTCCCAGTTTTATTTGAGAATCTTTCACCGTAAAGGGTATCTTTAATAACTCAGTAATTAATTTGCAGAGCTCAATTGTTCTTTCCTCATCAATATCACAAGGATAAAATAAAACAAATTGATTCGCATATCGCCGGACAAAAAGTCCGTATTTCCCAATTGCACTATACAAACGCTCGCTGATCAACCTTATCACTTGATCTTCGGCACTCTGTCCGAACCCATCTGCGACAACAAAAAGTCCTTTGATATGAATGAATAATAAGACCAGATGCTTATCTTGTCTTTTTCCGTTTTTTTCAAAATAATTATCCAATACCTGGTCCAATTTATAACGATTGGGAAGTTTTGTAATTGGATCCAATGCAAATGATTCTTCAAGTGCTTTACGTTTTTTAATTGTCTCACTAATATCAATACCAAGAAGGATATTTGCAAATTCATTATTTTTTTTCGTAAACGTTGCGTGATCCCATTGGATATAATGAATATCGCCAGTGTAATCTTTTATAGGCATAGGCTTCTTGAAATTCATATTTTCTTCAACAAATTTTCTATGAGTTCGATTTAATTTTCCGAAGACGTCAAGTAATTGTTTTCCCCGAGCAGCTTCATTATTTATCCCAATCAGGTGACTAACCTGATTATTAATGCTACTGACTTGAAAATCACTGTTACATTCAATATATAGTAGACTACAGTTGTTTAAAACCGTATCCGTATAAGTAAGCTGCGCATTAAGTTCTTCTCTTAAATCGACTTGCGCCGTTATGTCCTGCAGTATCCCTATTGTTCTTAAATGTTCATTGCCGTCCGAAAAAAAATGCCGAATTCTTAAATAAATATCACGGATTTCACCCCGATTATTTTTTATTCGATACTGTGTATCCACTTTTTTTTGATTCTGGAACGCACTTAAAAAAGCCTTCCACACGCGGTTTTGATCATCTTCATAAGCCATGGAATAAATAATATCAAGAGTTGGCTCAACCTCACCCTCTTCATAACCTAGTATACTATAAAGTTCTCGTGACCAGTAGATCTTTTTTGTTAAATAGTCGATTTTCCAATAGCCTAATTTGGCCAAATGTTGTATCTCTAACAACTCATCCTGTTGTTGATTAATATAATCATCCTTTTCGTTTGTCGTTTTTAAATCAACTGCGGTAACGCAATAAAACGTTTGAGGTTCATTCTTCTTGTTTTCAATTGCAATTAAATTAACCACAACATGAAAAGGAATAATATCTCCACTATTATGGAAATATTTTATATCAAATTCATAAATCCCCGTCTCACTCATTGCTTTCTTAAATGCTTCGCGATGATCACTATGCATATAATCTGTCTGAAGGCGTTGAATACTTTTTCCAATCATTTTTTCTGCTGTTTTCCCGGAATAATTCAAGCATTGATCGTTCATTGTTTGAATTATTCCGGCCTCATCAACAAGTAGTGCACACTCCTTTACCAGATTGATTAATCCCTCATAAAGTTTTAGCCAGACCTCATAGTTACTAATCCTTCGTTTGGTTTCTTTCGACTTCAACACTACAAATAAAATCCAACCAAAAAAAACGATGGTCGCAACGACTACCATCATTATTATATGGTCACTGGTGAAAATTTTAGAAAAATCAACCATCGTGAATACCTTACTTTCTGATGCCACACTTTCGATACAAACTTATACAAACGTTTTTTATATTTTAACTTATGATTCCACGATTTGCCTTTAAATCATGGATATACTATAATAAATAAATATTAAAAATCCATTAAAAGCTTTGACAAATAAAAATAAAGTGTTAAAATGATATTATCGCTTTATCAAGCTACTGTAATGAAGTATTGGAGGTACATATGCTTTTTAACTACACCATTGATGGCTTTGAAAATATTCAGCATCAAGATTATTTTTCATTGCAAAAAATTATTAATAAACTCATGTCGCTTTACCGGTCCTACGGCTATCATCAGATATCAACACCAACCTTTGAAACCTATGATCTTTACGTTCATGAAGATTCTATTCCCAGCGACGATCTTTTTAAGCTGGTGAATCATCAGGGAAAAGTTCTCGTATTAAAACCGGATGCAACCCTGCCAATCACTCGGATGGCAGCCATGAATCATCCAAATTCTGATGAAATCATTAAATATTCATATCAAACTAATATTTACCGAAATTTTTCTTCACCAGAGATGGTTAAAAAAGAAATTACACAAATTGGAATTGAATATTTTGGAAATAATAGTCCAGAATGTGACGGCGAAGTGATTGCCCTTGCGATTCTATCGCTTCTCGAGTATGGTATTAAAGATGTCCACATTGATCTTGGCCACGTCGGATTCATTAATTATCTTTTTGATGAATTAGCCTTATCACCTAAGGCAAAAGAAACACTTTTTCGATACATTGAAAATAAGAACATTGGCGATATTGCCGCCTATTTAGACCAACTGAAATTATCGACTGACAAAAAAGAGATCATTCTGAAGCTTCCCACGCTGTACGGTAAACCGAAAACAGTGCTAAAGGACATGAAAGAACTCTGCATTAACGAAAAAATGGAATGGGTGGTTGAACAGATTTCAGAAATATATCATCATTTAGAAGTAATGGAGCTTTCCAAATATGTTATCTTTGACCTGGGATTTACCAACCAAATGAACTACTACACTGATATAAATTTTAAAGGTTATATCAGCAATTGCGGCGAACCGGTTATTAGTGGCGGTCGTTATAACAATTTATCTGAAAAATTCGGAATACCCCGACCTGCCTGCGGTTTTGCCATTGATCTTCTAAAAGTGATTGATTACATGGAACAGGAAAACTTGTTACCTCAGGATGATCAAAGCAGGAATGTCATTTTTTATAATTGCACCGACAAAGCTGCCGCTTATCAAGTTGCCGAAAAATTTAGAGCAAATGGCTCTATTGCTGAAGTTTTTTTGATTAAGGGAACATGGGAAGATCACGTTCACTCACTCCGAAAAAACCAGCTTTATAAAAATGCGAAACTTTATCTTTTGTCTGAAGGAAATCTTTACACTGAAAACAATAATCAATTATTACCGCTTGATTCCGTTGATACAGAAAGTGAGGTACAATAATGATTATCCGTTTTGCCCTTGCAAAGGGCCGCGTTGCTAAAAAGGCCATTGAACTCCTCGTCGCATTGGGCTATATTTTCGAAGATTATTCCGAAAAAAGCCGTAAACTTATTTTTACCGATACGACCGGCACCGTTGAATTCTTTTTAGTGAAATCCCCTGATGTTCCCATTTATGTCGAGAAGGGTGCCGCTGATATCGGCATCGTAGGAAAGGATGTTTTAATGGAACATCCTGCTCAGGTATATGAAATGCTTAATTTGAATATCGGACGTTGTAAAATGTGTGTTGCTGGATTTAAAGACCGACCAATTCTCTATGGAAAGAAACTGGTGGTTGGTACCAAATATCCAGTTATTGCCAAAGAATACTTTCACACTAAAGGTCAATCAGTGGATATCATTAAATTAAACGGATCGGTTGAATTGGCACCGCTTATCGGTTTATCTGATTGTATTGTCGATATTGTTGAAAGCGGCAACACCTTAAAAGAAAACGGTCTGAACGTATTAGAAGAAATCTGTGACATTAGTTCACGCTTAATTGTGAATCAAGTCAGTTTAAAAACCAAGCATGAGTTAATTGATCCTATTATTAAGGAATTTAAAACCCAGCTTTGAGGAAGGAACACTATGAAAACTATTATTTATGATCAAACGATGGATCTTGACAAAATCCTAAAACGCAATGAAGATGTACGAGATGATATCCGTAATGCCGTTCTGGAAATAATCAAAGGCGTAAAAACAGATGGTGATGCCGCACTATTGTACTATACAAAGGCATTGGATCACTGTGAGCTGACCCATCTTCAGGTAACTGAAGAAGAAATACAGGAAGCCTTCGATTCCGTTTCTGAGAGCTTGCTTGAGATTATCAGAGAAGCTGCCGGTAATATTCGTTCTTTCCATGAAAAGCAACTGGAAACCACCTGGACCTATGAACCCAAACCCGGTGTTGTACTCGGTCAACACATTACTCCAATCGAGCGTGTAGGATTATATGTACCCGGAGGAAAAGCAACCTATCCCTCCACGGTATTAATGGATTCCATCCCTGCCCTGGTTGCTGGTGTTCAATCATTAGTTATGGTAACTCCTCCTGGTAAAGATGGAAAAGTCAATCCCGCAATTCTGGCAGCTGCTAAAATTGCCGGCGTTCACGAAATATATAAAATTGGTGGAGCTCAAGCAATCGCTGCGCTTGCTTATGGTACCGAAACCATCAAACCGGTAAATAAAATTGTCGGGCCTGGAAACATCTATGTGGCCACCGCCAAAAAAGAAGTTTTTGGAAAAGTCGACATTGATATGATCGCCGGCCCCAGTGAGGTCCTCATTATCGCAGACAAAAACGCCAATCCCGTTTATGCTGCCGCCGATCTATTATCCCAGGCTGAACATGATGAAATGGCGATGCCCATTTTCGTTACCACCTCAGAGGATCTTGCCAAACAGGTGATCGAAAAAGTTTACCGACAAATCAACGAAGACTTAGGCCGCAAAGAAATTGCAAAAAAATCAATGGATGATTTTGGATTTGTTTTCATTGTCAAAGATCTGGATGAAGCCTTTGAACTTTCCAATAAAATTGCTCCGGAACATTTAGAGCTTCTCATTGAAAATCCGATGGACTCTTTGGAAAAAGTGAGAAATGCCGGTGCCATTTTCATGGGAGCCTACACCCCGGAGCCTCTGGGTGATTATTTTGCGGGGCCTAATCATACCCTTCCCACTTCTGGAACGGCAAAATTTTCTTCTCCTCTTGGTGTCTATGACTTTATTAAAAAATCAAGCATTCTTTCTTATGATCAGAATTCTTTGAAAAATGTATATGAAAAGATTGCTGCTTTTGCCCGCTCAGAAGGTCTTGATGCTCATGCAAAAGCAGTCGAAAGGCGGTTTGAAAACTGATGGAGTCCTTAATTAGAAAAAACATTCAAGATCTTGTTGCTTACAAAGTCGATGCCCCTCAATACGAAATTATCGTTAATGCCAATGAAAGTCCCTATGACTTTCCAATGATTTTAAAGCGACAATTTACTGATGATATCTGTAATACCGACCTCAACCGATATCCTGAAGCTTGCTTTCCCGAATTATTAAACGAACTTAGCGCTTATACCGGTGTCCCAACCGATGGGATTATTTGCGGATCAGGCTCTGATGAGCTGATTGCGATGATTAATCAAGCTTTTGTTAATGCCGGTGACGTGGTAGTTTCTCATTCGCCATCCTTTGATATGTATAATATCTGGGCAAAAATTTCGGATTCCAAACACATTCGCATTCTTGATTTACCCGGCCATATACCGGATGTCGACGGTATTATAAAAGCAGCCTGTGACAATCACGCTAAACTATTATATATTTGCAATCCAAATAATCCAACCGGTTATACTTTCGCCAAAAAAGACATTATCAAAATATTAGATGCTGTTCCTTCTCTCGTTGTTTTAGATGAAGCCTATATCGAATTTTTTGGCGAATCTGATGTGGATTTATTGCCTAATTATCCGCGGCTTTTAATTCTCCGCACCTTATCAAAAGCCTTTGGTCTAGCAGGTATTCGTTGTGGCTACGCTTTGGGAAACAAGAATATCATCGATGTGCTTTACAAGGTAAAAGCTCCCTATAATCTGAATGTTCTCACTCAAAAGATGGCCGTGATTGCGCTTCAGAATCGGGATAAAGTTTTTAAAAATCTTGAAGAAATTAAAGCTGAACGAGAAAAAGCAATGGCTGTTTTGAAAGAATTGCCTTCGCTCACTGTTTATCCTTCCGGTGCAAACTTTATTTATTTTGAAACGCCTTTCGCTGAAAAAATATATGAAGTACTGCTTAATCGTAGTATCCTTATCAAGCGCTTTAAAGAAACCGGTTCCTGTCCCGAAAGCATCCGTTTTTCAATCGGTAAGCCGAAAGAAAACCAAAAGATTCTGGAAATTATCAAGGAGGTCGTGTACAATGAAGCGTAGCTGTGTATTAAACCGAACCACGACTGAAACCACTATTGCACTTTCTTTAAACATCGATGGTTCCGGGATCGCCAATGTCAATACCGGCGTTGGTTTTTTTGACCATATGCTGACACTTTTTACCAAACATGGAAAATTTGATTTAACCATTGATGCTACCGGCGACAACGCCGACAATCACCATGCCATTGAAGATATTGGCATTCTTCTTGGTAAGGCTTTTTATCAAGCCCTTGGCGATAAAGCCGGTATTAACCGCTATGCCTTCCAATTCACCCCAATGGATGAGGCTTTATGCCGTACCTGCGTTGATATCAGTGGCCGCAGTTATCTTGTCTTTGATGTTCCCTTAACCCGAGAGTTTATTGGTGATTTTGAAGCTGAACTTCTAGAAGAATTTTTCATCGCATTTACCACTAACAGTAAAATGACCCTTCATGTTGCTTCCTTGTATGGAACCAATAATCATCATATCGTCGAAGGTATTTTTAAGTCATTGGGACGAACACTCAAAAATGCCTGCTACATCGAAGCCGGCAACAAAGAAATTCCTTCAACTAAAGGAATTATTGAATAACAAGGAGGAACATAAATGATAGCAATTGTTGATTACGACGTTGGGAATTTAAAAAATGTCTATACTGCCCTCGGGGATGTTGGCCTGGAAGGAATCATAACCAGAGATAAAAAAGTGCTGGATCAGGCTGAAGCGATTATTCTTCCCGGTGTTGGTGCATTTTCTGATGCGATGGAAAATTTAAGAAAATTTGACCTCATCGACACCCTCAATGCCAACGTCAAAAAGGGGAAAATTCTTTTAGGAATCTGCTTGGGGATGCAGCTACTTTTTGATAAGAGTTATGAAGACGGAGAATTTTCAGGCCTTTCCTATATTCCTGGAGAAATTGTTAAATTCACTGCCCCAAACATAAAAATCCCCCATATGGGTTGGAACAATCTTATTATTAATCGGGAAAGCCCTTTAGTAAAGAATATCGGCACTGAAGATTACGTTTATTTTGTTCATTCCTACTATGCTAATCCAGTGGATTTCAACGATGTCATTGCTTATGCCGAATACAGCGTTAAAGTCCCTGGAATCGTGCAAAGAGGCAACGTCATCGGGATGCAGTTTCATCCTGAAAAAAGCTCAACCGTCGGACTTCAATTATTAAAAAACTTTAAGGAGATATTATCATGATTGTTTTCCCTGCAATTGATTTAAAAAACGGTAAATGCGTTCGTTTAATGCAAGGACAAAAAGATGCTGAAACCATTTATTTTAATGATCCTGTGGATGTCGCTCTAAAATGGCAAGCGAAGGGTGCACAATTCTTACACTTAGTTGACTTGGATGGAGCCTTTGACGGTCAGCCAAAAAATTTAGAACTCATAAAAAAAATTGTCGAAGCTCTCGACATTCCAATCGAATTAGGCGGTGGCATCAGAAATTTGGATATTGCCAAAGAATATATTGATATCGGTGTATCGCGAATTATCATTGGAACTCAGGCCGTCAAAGATTTTGGTTTTATTGAAAACCTTTTGGACCTCTATGATGATAAAGTCTGCGTTTCTATTGATGCAAAAAAAGGTATCGTGTGTACCGAAGGCTGGGTTGAAAGCAGCAATATTGAAGCATTGGAACTGGCCAGCAAATTAGAGAGATACGGTTTGTCAACCTTGGTGTACACCGATATATCGAAAGATGGCATGATGACCGGTCCTAATTTTGAAATGCTTGGTGTGCTTAACAATCATTTAAATATGGATATCATCGCCTCTGGAGGAATTTCCAGTATTGAAGATATGAAACGATTGAAGTCAATGGGTCTGTATGGCGCCATCACCGGAAAAGCACTTTATGAAGGTACCATTGATCTTGAAAATCTGTTAGAGGAGCTTAAATCATGCTGACCAAACGTATCATTCCCTGCCTGGACGTCGATCATGGCAGGGTCGTAAAAGGAAAAAAATTTCAAAACATACAAGACGTTGCAAACCCTGTGGAATTAGGACGCTATTACTCGGAACAAGGCGCTGATGAGTTAGTTTTCTATGACATTACCGCAACATATGAAGATCGAGATATTTTTATCAATATTGTTGAAAAGGTCGCTGAAGCAATTCGCATTCCCTTTACCATTGGCGGCGGCATCAGCAAGGTGGAAGATTTCAGAAAGGTTCTCATGGCCGGAGCCGACAAAGTTTCCGTCAACTCTGCGGCCGTTATGAAACCCCAACTCATCAAGGAAGCTGCCCTGAAATTCGGCGCTCAGTGTGTTGTTCTCTCCATTGATGCCAAAAAAAACAATCATGGCTCCTGGGATGTTTATGTTAAAGGCGGTCGCGAAAATACCGGAATTGATGCCATCGAATGGGCACAGCGCGGTCAAAACTTAGGTGCCGGAGAAATCTGTATTAATTCCATCGATTCAGACGGCGTAAAGAAAGGCTTTGATCTTGAATTAAATAAAAAGCTTTCTGATCTTCTAACTATTCCCATTATTGCATCTGGAGGAGCTGGAAAAATGCAGGACTTCGCCGATGTTTTAAAGGTTGGTGCCGATGCCGCCTTAGCCGCCTCCGTGTTCCATTATAAGGAAATTTTAATTTCTGATCTGAAAAACTATTTGCACAATGAAAAGATTCCCGTTAGACGGGTTTAGAAAGGTTAATTATGGATTTAACAACTATTAAATATAACGATGCTGGTCTTGTTCCGGCAATTGTACAGGATTATAATACTCGTCAGGTTTTGATGATGGCCTGGATGAACGAAGACGCTTTAAAACAAAGCGTTGAAACAAAAAAAGCGACTTTCTATAGCAGAAGCCGCCAACAGTTATGGGTTAAAGGAGAAACATCAGGTAACACTCAAACGATTATTTCAATTGATTACGACTGTGATGGTGATACTTTACTCATCCAGGTCATTCCAGCCGGGCCAGCTTGTCATACCGGAAATACCAGCTGTTTTTATCGAAATATTATGACCGATGAAAAAAATGCTCTCGGCAATATTGACATTCTACCGAAACTTTTTGCATTGATTGCCGATCGTAAAGAGAACCCCGTTGAAGGTTCTTACACCAACTACCTTTTTAGAGAAGGCGTTGACAAAATTGGTAAAAAGATTGGTGAGGAATCTGCTGAAACAATTATTGCCGCTAAAAACAATGATCCTAATGAACTCATTTATGAATCGTCCGACTTAATCTATCATCTATTTGTCATGCTTAATAATCAAGGTGTTGATTTAGAATCTATTTTTAAAGAACTGACCAAACGACATAAATAGAAAAAATACTTACTGCTAACTATTTTCAATTGATCAAAATGAATTTTTCAAAGCAGACTGAATCAAAAGATGTGATTATAAAATAAATGCATCTTTTTTATAATCACATTTCCCCGAAACCACAACAGCTTAAGATTCCTTAATTTTACTTAAATTTAACCAATTCCAAGTCTCTTTTAAGGTTCAAGACCTATCATAAAGATGCGAGATGAAAGTCTCCCCTTTTTCTTTTCATTCCTAATATAAAAAACAGCAGGTCATCCGGACCTGCTGTTTTTTTATTGATAAGAATTTATTCTCTTCTTAGTATTACTCCGCCAATCCAATCGTTTTTAGGATGTTGTACCCCAGCCGTCTTTCTTTTCCTTCAAACGGATAAGCATGCATCATAATTGCAGGATTAAAGTTTAATTCGATAATTCCGTAAGCGGATTTAGGATTTTTATAGTCTTCAATAATGATGTCGATCCCACAAAATTTCGCATCAAATGCTCTTGCCGCAGCTAAAGCAATCTTACTAAAATAAGGATGCATTTCTTCCGTATAATCAATGCTGTCTCCACCCGTACTGATATTTGAATTTCCCCGCAAATAAACAACTTCCCCAGGCTTAGGTACTGATAAGACCGAAATTCCCTGTTTTTTCAAAAACATTTGAGACTGATCATCCAGTTCAATTTTTTTCAAAGGACTGGTATGTCCATCTCCACGATAAGGATGCTGATTTTTTATATCAATCAATTCCTGAATGGTTAGAATTCCGTCTCCAACAACGTTTGCCGGTCGTCGATGAAGTACCGCAACAACATCATCTCCCATGGTTAGAAAGCGGTATTCCAAACCAGCGATATATTCTTCTATGAGGATCGTATTATCGTGTTCAAAAGCAATTCGCGCACCTTCTAATAACTCATCAAAAGACCCACCATTATTATAAATGCATATTCCTAAGCCAAAATTAGTAGACTTTGGTTTGATAACAACTTTTTTCCCTACATATTTTGGCAGCTTAACGCTTGCTTCTTCAAAGGAAAAAAACTCCTCACCTTTTGGGACCGGTATCCCATTTTCTTTGAGAATCATTTTTGTTACAACCTTATTTTCCATTAATAATGGTGTGATATAGGTATCGGCGCTTGTTTTTGTGGCTTGCTTCACATACTCTTTATGACCGTCTTTTTCCAATGCAATAATATTTTCTGATGCATCCACCGGTGTCACTTTAATCCCTCGGGTGAGAGCCTCTTTAATTAAAATCTGGGTTGACAGTTCCCAGTTTTCAAAGCCTTTTAGATGATAATGCTCTTTTACCGATTCAGATTTATATTTATTTGCCAACTCTAAATTAGTCCTAATATACCCTTTTTCCGTCATCAGTTCTTTAAGACGATATGCATAAGTTGTTTGCGGATTCTTCACTCGATTCAGCATCACTTCAATGCAATGATCCTGGTTCAAATTTAAATATTCATTAATCTCCGCCATTTTCCCCAAAACATCTTCCGCCCAAGCTGTTTTTAACGTCCAATGCTGCTTATCCAGAAGTTCTAAATCCGATTCAAGTCCATGTTCTGCCACGGCAACTTCATTAATTAGTGCTTCCTGTTGCCAGGTTTCAAAAAACTCTTCACCTTCTAATAAAAGGAACAACATGAAGATATTTAAAAATTCAAGATCAACTTTCGCAATGCCGCATTTGTCAAATGGGTTAAGATCTATCGTACGAATCTCTAAATATTGGATACCGTCCCTTTCCAGAGATCCTAGCACATTTGCAAAATCTTTTGGTTTTAAGCGGATCTGAGCATATAACTCTTTTGCCTCAGAAATATTTTTCCTGCTGATAAATTCCTTTATACTGCCGATAAATCCACTGACTGAAGAATAGTCAGGGTATAAGTCAATTTCATTTTTGTAACCACTACAATTTCCATTTCGAGCTGATGTTCCGCCCTGACTTAAAAATGTTTGATGTCCGTTTTTTTCCATACAATCCAAACATTTTTTGATATAAGACTCATGCAATCCCGGGGTACATCCCATTAAATAAATGATTAACCAGCGATAACGCAAATAATTTCTTAACACTTTTAAATAAATTTTGTCCTTAAAGTCTTTATAAGTTAATTCACTGCCAGATTCTTTCCATAGTATCTCTAAAAAATCATCACTAAATGAAAAATTATAATGAATTCCTGAAATTAGCTGGCGTTTCCCGCCATATTTCGCCATCAGTTTTTCACGATATTCTCTAGCTTTCTTTCCAGATTCTCCCTGATATGTTGAAATTGGGATATTTTTATCTTCTGGTATATCACACGGCATGGAATAAGGCCAAAACAGCTCTTCATCTCCATCAATTTCATTGATAACAATATCTGTTAGTGCCTCTAAAAAATCGTAGGTTTCCGTCACCGAATAGCAAACCGGTGTAACTAATTCCACCTGACTTTCTGAAAAATCAGTTGTTATATAGGGATTTTTGAGTTTGTCTCCAAAAACTGGCGGATGTGGAGTTAATGCAAGTTTGCCTTGAGGTGTTACTCGAAGTCCTTCTCTTTCCACGCCAAACCCTGCGGTTAAAATACTCTCTGGGGTCATTTTATTTTTTAAAATTTCAATCATGCGTATAACCTTTCTATTGTCGTACAGGTGAAATGGGGTAAACTGTACAAAATTTTATTTATTATACCATAAAAAGGAATAATTCTATCTACCCTAATTCCCTTTGATTTGTCGGATATATTTTTTTTGAAAACCGCATGATTTCACCAGGAAACAAGTACTTATTTTTTGTTTATTAGGAGTGGCATATATTCCGCATATCCTTCCTGTTTCATCTTATCTTTTGGTATGAACTTTAGTGCGGCACTATTGATACAATATCTCATCCCACCCATTTCTTTTGGCCCATCATCAAAAATGTGTCCCAGATGGGCATCACCAATTTTGCTTCTTACTTCAGTACGCACCATGCTATTCGTTTTGTCAGTGATTTTCACAATAATATTTTCATCAATCGGCTTAGCAAAACTAGGCCATCCACATCCTGACTCAAACTTATCACTTGAAATAAAGAGTGGTTGTCCCGTTGTAATATCTATATAAATACCTTCTTCGAATTCATTAAAATACTCGTTTTGGAAAGGCGGTTCCGTGGCATTATTCTGTGTTACAGCATACTGAACTTCTGATAAATTTTCCTTTAATCGCTCGCTCGGTTTTTTTAAGTATTTCTTACTTAAATCAACAGAATTCTTGGCCTTTTCAAATTTTTCTGCTCCAATATGACAGTATCCATTCGGATTCTTATCCAAATATTTTTGATGATATGCTTCTGCCTTAAAATAATTCAAAAGTGGCTTCACTTCAATTGCTACCTGCTCCCGATACTTTTTCTGCAGCTGAAAAAGCGAGTCTTTGATAATCTCTTCATCTTCGGGATTTATATAATATATTCCGGTTCTATATTGTGTACCTATATCACCACCCTGTCTATTGATACTTACCGGATTGATGACGTCATAAAACAACTCTAAAATGAAAGCTAAACTGATTTTATTTTCGTCATAGATTACTTTTACTGTTTCAGCATGGCCAGTATTTTGGTGGCACACTTCTTCATATGTTGGCTCTTTCGTATTGCCATTTGCATAACCAACTTCAGTTTCGATGATACCTTTAACATTCTCAAGATATTTCTCGGTTCCCCAGAAGCATCCCCCTGCCAAATATATTTCTTTTATCATATTCATTCCTCCATTTTTCATTTTCTTGTATAGTAAGCTTAATTCTTTTGACTTATAAAAATAGCTATCTAATCTAACACACTATATTTTTTTTTAAATATTTTTGATAAGCACTTGTTATCACATTTTCCAACTCCGACTCTAACTCTGAAAAATCACGATATGCTAAAATTTCCTTTTCCAGAATTTGAGGAAGACGAACTTCTTTTATAAAAATGATTGTCATCGACATATCATCTGCAACACTCAAATAAAAACGGGTGAGATCATCAAGCGCCTCATCTTCCAAACTCCATGGGTTAATAATGCATAAAAATGCTTGGTAGAAAATCAAATCTGCATAGTAATCGGCCTCAACGACAGAAAATTCTTTTGAAGGCAAATGCTCAATTACACTAAAATTTTGATATTGGTCTAATCCCAACGTAATGATCCTCTTCATCTTTTCATCACCTCTCGTAACGTGTTTCATAACTACATTCAAAACATATAAACCCTTCATTATTAGTCTTTTTCTATATAAATACCCTTATGCTAAACTAAAATGCAAATATAATAGATTAATCTCGTTTTCATTTATAATAAACTTTTAAAATCGAAGGCTGCCAATGATCACTATTGACAGCCTTCGAATCATGTGCAAAAATAGATTTGAAATTTTTATCTTTTAATCTGCAACACATAGTTTCAATTATTTTATTAATTGTTTTATAAACTTTTGAATCCGTGTGAAAGTCTTTAAATACTTTCATTTTTTTAATATCATATGCTATCTTGATTGGATTCAACACGATTCTTTCTATTTAAGCGTACCTCCTCATTCCGATCAGATTTTATGAATATGCAAATCAAAACAGTGAGTATGGACATCACAAGCATTAATTGAAAGGCTAATGAAAAACTTCCAGTCATTTTTTTAATGTATCCACCTGCATAATTCCCTATCATAGACCCTACCCCTAATGATAAGTTCATCAATCCAAATAATTTCGCGGTTTTTTCTGGTGGTAATACTCTGGCCACATAGGTTGGATGCAAACCAAAAATACCATTGTATGTTAGTCCAAAAATAAAACAAGCAAAAAGTGCCGCAGCTCCGTTATGAATAAAGACTACTGATGCTATTGATAGAATTGAAATTCCATATGCAATAATCATTGCCCGTTTAGCCGAATATTTATCCGCAAAAACTCCTGCAATAAAGCCACTAAAAATACCTACAAAACCAAAGATACTCCAAGCAAGTCCTGACATTTGCTCATTTAAGCCCAAATCTGCTTGCATCAACGGTACTATATAACTTTGGAATGGAATCAGATAAAGCCCAGATAAGATCAACAATGCAACTAATATGATATAATATTTGAGATATTTACCTGATGTATCATTACCCAAAACCAAATTTTCCGTTTCACATTCAGCTTTTTTATTGACTTTTTTAATCTCTAAATCAGGTACACTTTTTAATTTATAGATCCAATAAACACCAACTGCTCCTAAAAATAAACTGATTATTCCGAAAACAAACCAAACGGTTTGCCAGGTATCATTAGTTAATATGTAGGGAATCAAGAAGCCGTTTAGAATTAATCCAAACGATGTTCCACTCGAAATGATCCCAAGACTTTTTCCTCGATTATCTTCTTGAATGTTCTTGGCAACAAACTCTACCATTGGTATCCATGATGTTGCCGCAATAATACCCTGAAGGGTTACAATAACTAACAAGAGCCATGGATTATTTACGAATGCAAGCACAAAAACACTGATGCCACACAGGATTACTGATGAAGAAATCAAGAACTTCACACTAATGTAACTACATAAAATACCACCAAGCAAAGAGAAAAGAAGATAAGCGGCTTGATGACATGCATTAATACGTCCTACAAATTCGTAGTCAATATTTAAGCTGCTGACAATATCCGGAGTAATCATTGAAAATATATAGCGACCAAATGCAAATGTAATTGTGATAAAGCCAGTCAAACAAATGACATAAATCAGTTCTCTTGTTCTATTCGACATGGTGTCCACCTTCTTTTTCTTTCATACATCGCTATATGTCTGACTAATTCAGGATGTACAAATTTTCAATTCTGACATATTATTCCACTTTCCAACAAACTTTTTTCTTTACTATCCCCATATAACTTTTCCCATGTTCAATTAAAATTGGAACAACCAATTTTTCAGTTGATTCACTCGAGGTTATTGCAGAAGCCGCACCTCCTAGTGATATTTCACAAACCATAATCAACCTTCTTTCTACTACAATGTATTTATGGTTATAGTACCTAACAACCAGTTAGGTTTTTATCCATCTTGTTGCTTAAGCTGTTAGAATGTAAAGAGCAATCGGTATATCGTCCTTCTTTCTTGGACTTCGCGTCCGTAAAATAGACTGATAGCCAGCTCCTCATTCGCAGCGTTCGTTTTATGCAGGTTGAACTGCTGTCCTACAGTACGTTCGTGTCACACCACAGTAGATTGAATAGGCAATGAGTAAAACTGGTATTTATCCATTGCAATAAACTTTAGGAGTGTCAAATTTATGAATATGAACGCAGTAGGTATTGATATTTCTAAGGGCAAAAGCATGATCGCTATTATCCGCCCATATGGTGAGATTGTTTCTTTGCCTTTTGAGATTCGCCACACTTCCAATGAAATCAGTTCTCTCATCAACCAGATCAAATCCATTGAAGGCGAATCTCGCATCGTTATGGAGCACACGGGTCGTTATTATGAACCACTAGCACGTGAGCTTTCTCAGACAAATCTTTTTGTGAGTGCCGTAAACCCAAAGCTTATTAAAGATTTCGGTGACAATTCTCTACGTAAAGTCAAATCTGATAAAGCAGATGCTATAAAAATAGCGCGTTATGCTCTTGACAATTGGAATGATTTGAAACAATATAACCTTATGGATGAAATACGTAATCAGTTAAAAACCATGAACCGTCAGTTTGGTTTTTACATGAAGCACAAAACGGCTATGAAAAATAACTTTATCGGGATACTTGATCAAACCTATCCGGGCGTTAATACTTACTTCAACAGCCCTGCTCGTGATGATGGTAGCCAGAAATGGGTTGATTTCGCTACTGCATACTGGCATGTAGACTGTGTTCGTAAACTGTCTCTTCATGCTTTCACCGACCATTATCAGAAATGGTGTAAGCGAAATAAGTACAACTTCAGTAAATTAAAAGCTGAAGAAATCTATGGAGCAGCAAAGGAACTTGTTCCTGTACTTCCTAAAAATGATTTGACCAAACTCATTGTGAAACAATCTGTCGATCAATTAAACATTACTTCCAAAACTGTAGAAGCACTTCGTACTCTGATGAATGAAACTGCCTCTAAGCTGCCAGAGTACTCTATCGTCATGGAAATGAAAGGTATTGGTCCATCTCTTGGCCCTCAGTTGATTGCTGAAATCGGTGATGTTACACGTTTTACACATAAGGGTGCTATTACTGCATTTGCAGGTGTTGATCCAGGCGTTAACCAATCTGGAACCTATGAACAAAAAAGTGTTCGTACTTCCAAAAGAGGTTCTTCTACCTTGCGAAAAACTTTGTTTCAGGTCATGGATACTCTTATCAAGACCAAGCCGCAGGATGATGCTGTTTATCAATTTCTCGATAAGAAACGTGCTCAGGGTAAACCTTACTATGTTTACATGACCGCAGGCGCTAATAAGTTTCTGCGTATCTACTATGGTAGAGTTAAAGAATACTTAACAGTTCTTCCACAATAATTACCTCTTGCATTCCTTCTTTCAGACCAGCGTATAATGGGTCTATTTGTTATGCTTAAAATCCAGCATATAACCTTTTCAAAAAAACTTCAATTTTCTATTGACTTTTATTTGCAGGCTTTTTTTGCTCATCTATTATTATCGATGAGCATCTTTTCTATGATTAAATTTTGCGAAAAAACATCATTTAATTCCCATATATCACGAATTCGAGTCCGAACTACATCCATTAAAATTTCTTTTTCATACTGGCCGAAAGTTTTCCAATTATCCCCATACTAATAGCATTTACTGATTTAAGTCCACGTCTAATCATTTTCAGACTCGCTATTATTCCTCTTAAGTCAACAGATTTTGTCGATATTTCCGAATTCATTGCTTTTTCTTGTAAATCCAAAAATACACCAACAAACTGAGTTAATAAATCAGTTTGTTCATCAGGAAAATTTATATTCACCTCTTTACAGCCAATTTTTTCGGAACTCATTTCATCTCCTAGGTTTTTTCCCGGTTTTTGGAGTTCTGGCTTCATTTATCAGTATGAATTTTTTATGCCTACCGGCTATGGGTTACCAATATTCCGGTGTTTGATCTATGACAACATTCTCATGTTTAGACAAATCAATCTTTTGAAAAGGAATTCTAACCTTTTACTTTTCAACTGCCTAAGATTTTCAGTATTTCATGATTGATTTCAAGAATTGAAGCAATCCAAACTGTGACTGCCCCAAAATATTGTGTAATAGATGTTAAATCTGAAAAATAAATTGTTAAGTGACTTGTCAGATACCCTAATACAAACATCCACATCAGCATCATCAAACCACGTGCTGATCGACCCAACAACACATACCCTGAGCAAGGAACAATGATCGTCAACATTAGTATGATCCATCGGAACTGTTTATTACGCTTCAATAAAGCATTCAAGTTCATTCAATCACCCCCATTTTAATAACCTTTAGGGCGTGGCCATTGAGCAATTCCTTTAGATACAAACGTATGGTAATCTAAATCTCTGGATCGATACAATACAAACCACACTGAAGCCAGTAAATAAAATACAAATCCTGCAAGCAGATTGATCCAGTAACCAAAATACATCCCAAATAATGTAGCCCCAGATAACACAAAGACAATAATGGCTGGAACAGGGTGCCACTTGGCCTGATACCCTCTTTCAATACTCCCCAACGGATACATTTTCCGAAATTTAACCATCATATACGCGGTCAATATATAGACTAATAATGCCGACAAAATAGAAAATGTGATGATTTGATCTAATAAACCGGTTAACCCAAAGGCCAGCGAAATGGGTAATAAAAATAATATTGCCCGATATGGTGTATTATATTTCGGATGAAGCACTGCAAATGATTTTGGGATCAAAGTATCCCGTGACATGGAATACCAAGCTCTGCTGGCATCTGCAATGCAACCATTTG
The DNA here is from genome assembly GCF_008086595.1 of Acetobacterium paludosum. Lineage (GTDB taxonomy): Bacteria > Bacillota > Clostridia > Eubacteriales > Eubacteriaceae > Acetobacterium > Acetobacterium paludosum. The sequence goes on from NZ_RXYA01000005.1 coordinate 156,163, forward strand.
CGCTTGCTAGACAAGCAAGCATCGTCCCCATAAACAAAAGATTAATCACAATCGGGTTGTTTACTACAACTGCTGCATCAAACAAAGGGTAGGTGGACTTCCCAAGAATGGTTGCTTCAACTAATCCCGAAGAAACAAACCACGTGATCGAAGCACCAATAATTAATGTTATCAACCCTGTAATCGCTCCAACAGGCAAGGCTCGTCCCACCGATTTGCATTCTTCTACCACTAGCACTGTTCCCTCAATTCCCAGAAAAAACCAGCATCCAAATTGCAATGCCCCAAGAATTCCCATTGCCCCATACGGAAGCCCATTGGTCAGTCCGTTTAAATTAATTAGACTTTGGGACGGCAAGTAAAACTTTGTACTGAACAACAATACAATAATGGTAAAAAAAGCAATTGCTGTTAGTATTATATTTAGATTTAATGTGGCATGAAGACCTTTATAATTTAAATAAGTTAGCAGTAACAGACTAAGGATAATATACGGAAGCGGCTGAACATCAGGACTTAATGTCTTCAGAATTTCCCCAACCACCAATGCATCTGCAGCTTCTAACATCAGGTATTCAAAAACCAGCATTAACCCAATATTGAATGCTGCCAATGGTCCTAATAGATATTTAGCCATTGCATATTGACCCCCGGCTTCAGGAATAACAGATCCCATTTCTGTATTGATCATTATTAAACAGACGTATAAAATAGCGATGACCCAACATGCTATAATAGAACCAAGTGACCCGCCCTTTGCAATGGTAAAATTCCATCCCATAAACTGACCAACTAATACAATTCCAACCCCCAGCGCCCATACATGTACTGGACCCAGTACTTTTAATAAATGTGGTTCATTTTTTTTTCCTATTGGCTTCTACCTACTTTCAATATTTTTCCAAAATAGTCATCAATCATTTTTAAATCTTCCTTTTTCAATCCGAATAAAATCCACAATAAAAACGATTGTAATTAAAACGCATAACCCCCAAGCTATACTATTCATCGCACCCCAAAAGCTCATTTTTTATTCATCTCTTTGATCGATTCATCAAAATATACTACCTGAATCATCGCTTTCAATCCGCGTTCCGAGCGATTGATCATATATACCAAATATGCAATCAACCCTAAAACCGTTACAAAAAATGTTTTGGAATAAATAGTATAATCAATTCCCGTCATACTTTTATTTTTTAATAACATAGCACTCAACAATGTCGAAAAACACAAGATCATAATAAAAAGCGAATCAAATATTTCTTTGCCTATTCTTTTTCTTTCATTCTTTTTTTCTTTCATTGACCTTTCCTCATTTCAAAGTTTATTTTCAATACAATTTTTTCTGATTTTTTTTTAAATGTGAAATGACTGCAATCGACGAAACTGTTGCAAAAATTTCAATTAATGTGCCCATAATCCAGATAAAACCTTTTACAATTTCATCAAGTGACATTTTACCGATTTCAAACATAACATACCCTAAGACAAGCCATAATACTGCCATTGCCAGAATAATAAAGGCAAGGTCCAATCGGTAATATTTTTTAATTTTATTTTCCATCCTTCTCTCCCTTATCAGCACTTTTTTTCGGTGATCATTTTTTAATAAATTAGCCAATCAACACGCTGACACCATCTTGAAGATTCCCAACTGCAAAGTGGTTAATAATCTCAATTATATTATTGAGTCGTTGATTAAGGACGTTAATTGAAAATGCGAACTCCGAATAGATTCCCAAATATTGGCCTTCCATCTTTTCCCTGAAATCATGATGACTCATCAATCCAAGAATTCGATTTCCTTCTTCCAAAGCCCCCAGTCCAATAATACAGGCATTGATCCCTTCCACAACATCTCTGAAACCACCTTTAAATAATTCCACATTTCCTCTAGTATGAAGCCGACCTTCCACCCCTGCCTTGGAGAGTCTGGTAGCTTCTCCAATTAATCCACGAATGGACTTAATTGTCTGTTTCAGTGCAAGCATAATCTCATCTGCATCATCCTTTTCATGTATCGTTGCCGACAAATCCCCATCCGATATCTGTATCATGGTACCTATCACCACATTTTGCAGATCATCAGCGAAGCTGTCCATGACCAAAGCCATTTCTCCAATTTCATCAACCGAATCGATGCCCAAACGCAGGCCCAAATGACCCATACTCATTTCCTTGATCATATGATTAATCCGAGCAATTGGTTTGGTAATTGAAACTGAAACCCGATACAAAATAAATGCCAATACGAAAAATACAACGAGCCCCACAATGGACACCATCATTATGTTTTTGAAAATTGCCGTCTGGATTGAACTCATGGAATAACCAATATTCAATGCACCTTTTAATTCGCCGTTAATCACCACCGGATTACAGGACATCATAAACATCTTTATTCTCCGCTTCATAAAAATACTCGGATGCACTTGATTTTCCGTCAACAGCCACATCTTTGATTGTTTGATCATCAGCATAACTCACTCCAATATCATCAGGATTACTGTCAGCCACCACGGTTAAATCCTTATTGATAAAGCTGACATAGACAACTTCGTTTGCAGATAATTCGTCAATTAGGGCCTGGTAACCGAACTTTTCAGTCAGTTCGGTTACTCGATCAGCAGTAACGCCTGCCTGAACAAACTCACCTGTGTTGATTTTCATATATCCGAATTTAAAGCTCTCTTCAGTTTCCGTGCTTTTTCAGATGTTTTCCATAAATTCATTCTTGCCACTGACCATAAAATCATAGATAGGATCTCCCTGAGAAACCTTCCACCCAACATACTCACCGTTGATCGAATTGATAATTTCTCCAGCTGCATTAAACCAATAAATCTGATTGATCCCCGACTGTTGGGCCAAGGTTGTTAGGTATTGATCACTGATTGTTCCTCGGTTTCCAATCATAATATTGCCAATGCTTCGAATTTGTTCCTCAATCATGACATTCATGGTAGAAAGGGCTTCTGTATTGTCTTCCAATCGATCCACAAACTGCTGTGATGCTGAGAACCCATTCTCTCTCATTTCAGCAAGCAAACTTTCTCTGGTTAAATAAGCAGAGAAAGATCCAATTACAAACACCCCCACTAGCACCGAAAATAGTGGTACAATCAACAATTTTCTCTTAATTGTCTTCATTCCTCGTTTTCTCTCTTCCATTGTTTACCCGTCCTTTTTGTTTTCTATTGATGATCACCCGTTATATTGAACAGTTTTCGTGCCATATAAGGCTATAATCAATAATTTATACATTTCTTTTTGAAAACAGAAGAATGTATCCTAGATATTTTGCGCTGAAAATCTTCTTCATCTTTTTTTAAATCTAAATATTTACAGGAATGTCACCAAAATTTATTTTCCAGAATCTTAATAAATCACTGAATAGCCGTATTCCAACCGACGATATGAATACCACTTCAGTTTCTTCAATAGGATTACTCCATGGATTTATCACCACACAATCATTAACACAACTGACTTCAAAAATCCCTTGATTCGTCCGTACAAAACCCTTAATACGATAAGTTGAAAACTTTATTTGATTTATAAATCTCTCAAATGTTTTATAATCAAGGACTTCTTTTGTTTTTAAAACATTTGTCTTCGGCCGAGATTCCCAGGTGTTCGCTGAGGGCTTGGCCACCAATTTTAAACTTGTCATGTTTGAAACCATGTCTCTTAACGGTACTTCACAAAATGATGATCTAAAAATTCTCACCGCTGAGTTAATTTCCTTAATTTTCGTCTCAATGGCTTCCAATTCTTCTGTATTTTGGAGATCCGCTTTATTAATGATTACTTCATTGGCATAAAACACCTGTTTTTCAATGGCTGGTATTACATCAAACTGTTTGAGAAAATAATGCCCATCTACAATACAAATGGAACCGGCGTAGTCATAATATTTGCCTGAAATCTTTGTGACTATTTCAAGAATCATTTCCATATTTGACGGATCTGCCACTCCCGATGATTCCACAAAAATAATTTCCAGATCCAGATTTAAAAACTGGGCCAGAGCTTTAATAAAGTTTTCTTTTAGACATGCACAAAAGATCGAGCCATTTGTAAGTTCAATCAGATCAAAGTCATCTCCTTGAATAAGTTGTCCATCAATGCTGGTTTCTCCAAACTCGTTCATAAGCACTCCGATTTTCAAACCTTTATATGCGTTTAAAAGTTTTTTAAGCAGCGTTGTTTTGCCTGACCCCAAAAATCCCGTGAGTAAAATCAGCTTCATTGAATTTCTCCTTTAGTTTTTAAAAACGGAAGCACATTGTGCTTCCGTCAGGTTATCTAAGGTCTCAAACACCGTTCCATAAACTTATACGGTTTTTTAATTTTTTGTTGAGGTAATTAACTAAATGATGTTTTCTAATATTATAGTACTTATTTTTTTACAACTGATCCAATTTTTCCTGCTCTAAATGCCTTACTGTATTTTCTGCAATGTTTGTCCTGTCCGAGAAGTGCGTAAGTCGCAAAAATGGTTCCCATCATATCCCGATTCAATGGATCCATCACAGCCGAATCCATGCCCGCCTGGATGGCAAATGTCATGGCGGTTTTATTCAGCAGAGCTCGTAGCGGCAACCCAAAGGACATGTTGCTGATGGCTCCGGTTACATGGATGGTTGGATACAGAATTTTAATCTCTCTAATTTCATGAGCAAAATTCAGGAGAGAATTGTTTTCAGTTGATAAAGCCATAACACAAGGATCGATATGAATTCGATCCGGTGTGATCCCGTATTTCGCTGCTTTTTCAACCATAATTTTTGTGATATCCACTTTTGTTTGAACATCATTAGGAATTCCCCTGTCATCACAGGTCAAACCCACTACTTCCCAGGTATTGCCTGCCATCAGAGGGAGCAGAACTTCGCATTTATCCCCTTCTTCAGAAATCGAGTTAAGCATTCCTGGTTTATTGGCATATTTAAACACTGTTTCTATCACTCGGGGGTTGGGGCTGTCGATACACAGGGGCGTATCGGTAGCATCCTGAACGACCTCCATCAGCCACTTCAACGTTTCAATCTCATATTCCGGTGCGGTGCTGGCACACACATCAATGAAATGAGCGCCAGCATCCGTCTGCATTACTGCACGGTCTGCGATAAAAGCTGCATCCCGTTTTTCGATGGCTTCCTTCACCACTGGAATGCTCCCGTTAATTTTTTCTCCAATTATTATCATAGCAACCTCCTATTCCCAACCCTGACAGATTTTGATACCTTCAGCTGCATTGGTAGTGAACGCATCTGCACCCACATATGCGCAGGATTCTTTAGTTACAGGGTTTCCCCCGATAATGATTTTCGATTCAACACCCACAGCTTTCAAAGCGTCCACAGTTTCTTTCATGGATTCAATAGCAAGGGTTAATACCCCACTCATACCAATAATCTGGGGTTTAATTTCTTTTGCTTTTGTCACAAATATTTCTACTTTAACATCGATACCCATATCAATCACTTCATATCCGGCTGCTTCAGACATACTTTTGAATATATTTTTACCAATGTCATGTAAATCCCCTTGAACGGTTCCCAGTAAAATGGTTCCCATCACTTTGGTGGCTCCACTTCCCAATGATGGTTTTAAAACGTTGATGGCTTCAGTTAGGAATTCTCCTGCAAAAATCAGATCTCCAATAAAATATTCGCCATTTTCAAAAAGATCCCCAACAATTGCCATTCCTCTCTGACACGCTGCTACCGCCTCCAACGCCTCGTTTTCCGATGGATTGGTGGCAGCAAATTCTTTTAACAACTCGATTACTTGGTCTTCTTCCAAATCACCCAAGGCTTGTGTTAATATGTTTAAATCCAACATTTATTTCTCCTTTAAAATCTAATCTGTTTATCAGCAGACTATTCTTTTCTTATTCTTTTCTTATTCTTTTCTTGTTTTTTTACTCTTCTTATTCGTTGTAAAAGATTACTTTCATCTAACTGATTTAGGTTGTTGACAAATATGGTGAAATTTACAAATAAAGCTTTTTTATAAACATCTACCTACCACTTCAATTAATTCCTGTTTACTAGGGATTATGGAAGACCATTGGAGTTTTCCATTTATATAAGTTGATGGTAAATGCTTCACCCCCATTTTTTTTGTGCGAGCAATATCTAATTTGTTTGTGTATTTATATTCTTTTATCTCAACTCTGTCTCCAAACTCTTCTTCAGCAAGCATGATTCCTTTTACCATATATGTGCAGGCAGCGCAGGTAGCTGAATCAAGAGTAAAGATTTCGATTAATGGCTTGGTTAAGGTTTCATAATCAGGAAGATCCACTGGTATATCTTCATCAACTGCCTCATAGTTTTCAATCATTTTGCGTACATTTTCAGTTTGCTTAATAGCCTGAATGGTTGCCACTGTGTTATCAATTGGTACATTGTATGGCATATCACATCCCGGACTGATGATTAAATTATGATGTTCAATATTGTCAAGCATGTCCACAATAAATTTCATATTATCCTGTTGGTTGCCAAAGAGTAATGTTGTCGTTAGGGGGATATTTCCTCCTATGGTGATATTATATTGATCGGTTATTTTTTTTGCCTCATAAATATTGATGTTTTCATCAATGGAAATACCATCTGGGTTTGTCCGACACATCACTTCAATTTGTGGCGTTGCGTCACCACAAACGAAGAAACAGCTTAGCGCACCCTTGCTCTTAATCAAATCAAACACCGCTTGGAAAGGTTCTAAAAATAAACTTTCAATGGATTTAGGGGAAATCTGGCTGATCAAGGGATCTACCACAGCAATAATGTCCATTCCGGCTTCTATGTAGTAGGTTGACATAGCATTGCATACTTCTGCGCAGAATCCAACCAGTTCTTTAACATATTCAGGATACATAACGATATCCATGAAAAACTGACTTCCCCGAATATGGGATGCCAGAGTTACCGGCCCACAAACCAGTCCGTATAAAGCGGTATTATCTCCAATTTCTGCTTTCACCCGTTTCATCACATCTAGAACCATTGGTATACGTCCGTCAGTTGCTTTTGGAATCTTGCATTTACATGGAACCTCCAATTCACCTGCATAGGGATGGCTCATAACAGATGGTGGATTGTCTTCTGCCCATAAAAGCTCACATCCCAAAATTTCAGCTTCAATTTGAAGATCGAATATAATCGGCATACCGTCAGGGGTATAAATCTTGTTAACTTCCATTAATGAATCAAACAATTTATCCCCATCAGTTAAAACTTCTCTTGCGGTATAGCCCTTTAAAAAACCTGCATGAACACCACTAAAGGGTACCCACGGTACTTCATTTACGGTATCATGCCTTAATGTCTTTAAAACTAAATCTTTTCCCATTTCTTCACCTCATTTAGTAATTTTAAATTCAATTATTTTAGTTTCTGACTATTTATAAACATCTATTTCGCCTCAGTTGAAATCTTTTTAATATCGATATGTCGGAGTGGGGTAACTAGGGCGGAAAGCTTGAACCTCGAAATTTTCCACCTCTAATTTGTGGGCCTCTTCAAGACGTTTTATACTGATTTGAGTAATTCTACTCAATTCTTCCGGTGAAACAGTAGCTCGTATATTTATAATTAAATCCCCATTTTTTATTGGTTTGGTAAACTCACTGGCAACATCAATTGGCTGGTTTACTCCAACGCAACTTATTTTAGATGCTTCTCCTTCTGATTTTAAGAACAACTTAAGATGACCAATTTCCCCACCGGACTGGGTAATCAAATCTTTAATTTTTTTTCCCAAATCAAAAAGAATATCGTTGCCATTGATCAAATTTTCAGCATTCAATTGTGCGTTGGCATTTAGCCATCCCATTTCCGCTTCGGCATTGGCATAAGTATCATATTCAAGATTAATTTTTTTAATATTAGTCGTTTTTTGGTCTGAGCATAAAACAGCTAACAACCATTTTTCTATACCAGTTCCTTCCCTGGCGGAAATTTCCAAAATCTGGCTTGTGGGATATGTTATTTCTAAGAATTCCTTTAGTAGCTTTCTATCTTTAACACTGATTGTATCCAGTTTATTCAGTATAATAATATCGGCTTCCTCCATTTGCTTAGAAAACAAATAATAAACATCCTTAGATAAAAGAGATGTATCCTGATTCATCAAATCCATTAATCGTCTTGGTTCTACTACCACAGATAAAGGCAATATTTCCACATTTCCGGCTTTTCCCATTTTTATAGGCTTCATAATCGTCGATACTAAATCGGTACAGCTGCCAACCGGTTCAGCCAGAATAAAATGCGTATCTTCTTCTTGTAATTTTTCAATTACTTCTTTAAATTTATCAAAATTACAACAAAAACAACTTCCTGATACTTCTTCAACTGGTATTTTTTGTGTTTCCACATAATGCGTATCAACTTGAAACGCTGTTTGGTCATTTGTAATCAGAGCGACTTTTTGACCTATTGTTTTAAGTACATTTTCAATTTCAATCATTGAGGTTGTTTTCCCTGCACCTAAAAATCCGCCAATAACCATCAGTTTTGATCGTTTCATATTTTCTCTCCTGAGGTACTTATTTCTCCAAAATAAAATCCATAAGCTAGACCTGATTCCAGATGACATCAATTTCTCTAATTTTTAAATATAATTTATTTTTAAAAAAGGCACTCCTTTTTCTGAGTGCCTGAGTTCGGTTTTACTATTTTATGCACATTTGGATTTCTTTATTGCCTGATGCTTTTTTTTGCTTTAGTTTAATATTATGCAAACATTACTTCTTTCATAACAGAATCACCTACTAATTTTTTCGCTGTATCCACTGCGCCAGAAGCATCTGCTGCATAAATTGCTCCGATTTTTTCACTGTAACCTGGCGATAATGGTGCACCACCAACAAGATACTGTACATCCAAACCTTCCGCTTCACAAGCTTTAATGACTTCTTGCATATAAGTCATTGTAGTTGTCAGCATGGCTGACATCCCTATGATATCTGCATCATTTTCTTTTACTGCTGCTACAAACTGTTCGACTTTTGCATCGATACCAAGATCTATGACTTTGAAACCTGCACTTTCAAGCATCATCACTACCAAGTTTTTACCGATGTCATGAAGATCACCTTTTACTGTACCTATCACGATTGTTCCCAAACTTGGCATGTCATTATCTGCAATAAGCGGTTTAACAATATCCATCCCTGCATTCATTGCTCTGGCTGCCATTAATACTTCCGGTACAAACATTTCTCCACTTTTAAATTTTTCGCCTACAACATTCATTCCGCTAAGTAAACCCTCATTAATAATAGTAATAGGATCTGCTTTTCCTGCAACCAGTAGATTGACATTTTCAATCACACCTGGTTCGTTCCCATCGATTACAAATTGTCCTAAATTAGCTATATTCATCATATCTTTTTTCCTTTTCCTTATTTTATTCGATTTCTGCTAAAAGTTTTTCAAGATTTACAGCTTCTTCATCCGCAATGAGATAAGTATGAAGATTATCATCTGGAAATGTGCCATTACGAACTTCTTCACAAAATGCTGTAAATCCTTTCAGTAATTCTGCTCCGACATTTGCATATTTTTTCACAAATTTCGGCGTAAAGTCATCATAGTAACCCACCATATCCGCATAAATCAGTAATTGTCCATCAGTAAAAGATCCTGCACCTATACCTAAAACAGGAATGCTCAATCGTTCAGTGATCGCCTTCCCAACCACTGCTGGTACACCTTCCACCAGAATAAATGATGCTCCCGCAGCTTCGATCTCCAATGCCTGTCTCAACAATTCCATAGCAGCCCCAGCACTTTTTCCCTGGGCTTTGTATCCACCCATTTGTGCTGCAAATTGAGGTGTTAAGCCAATATGACCCATAACCAAAATACCAACATCTGCAATGGCTTTAATGCGTTCGCAAACGGAATCGGTACCGCCTTCTAATTTAATGGCATCTACTAATGCTTCTTTTGTGAAACGACCAGCATTAAATACAGCCTCTTCATTTGAAATCTGGTAAGACATATAGGGCATATCTCCTATTATAAATGTATTGGGTGCACCCCGATGTACTGCTGATGAATGTGAAATCATGTCTTCCATGGTCACAGGGTAAGTTGTTTCATGACCCAGTGTAACCATACCCAAGGAATCTCCAACAAGGATCATATCAACTCCTGCTCGCTCCTCATATTTCGCGGTTAAATAATCATATCCAGTGATGTAAACAATCTTTTCTTTCTTCTCCGCCATTTCTCGAAAATTAATAATGCTTTTTTTCATGTTATCTCCTTTTTATTAAATAATCTTATTTTCTGGATTTTTGCTAGTCTTATACAAAGACCATCCATCATCGCACGCTTTTAAACGTGCGAAGGATTGATGGTCTCAATCGAAAAGTCCGTCTATTTTGTTTTCCCAGTTCTTAAATACTCATTAAGTTCTTCTTTGTTCATATTGTCAATGCCGATGTACTCAAGTGTGTATCCTTTGGCTATTAGATCTCTTCCAAGAATTGCACATGCTAAACTGATCATTGAGTCTACCACAGGAGTATTAACACCATAGACATCTCCAAGCTGCTGATAAACATAGCAACCTACAGGAATATCTTCAGTGATATATCTGTTTTCCATGGAGAATGGTCCTGTTCCATATTGGATAGGATCCTGTTTATCAAACGGAATTAAATAATCAAGTCCCATATATTCCTGCCCTAATACATTTTCCCGAGAGAAAAAGTTTTCTTTTTCATAGGGTTGGATACCTACGCCGATTGTATCTGCAAGGGTACACTCTTCTTGGTAGAAGGTGTATTGCACCTGTGAAATGGAAGGACAATACGCATGTGAATAAATAGAAAATTTAAACTTATCTTCTCCGAATATTGTTCCAAAGTTTTCCATAGTTGAAACACCAAGGATTGCTCCTGGGCAATGAAGCACAGGGTTAACATTTGAGAAACCAGTGTCTAAGACGGTATCACCAGCAACTGCTCCTTCACCTTCAGTAACTGCATCCATTGACGGTAAATATTTTGAGCTTTCGATGAAAGCTTCAGTATCAGTAGCAGGCATAGCCGCACCACGAAGAGTAATTGCACGATAATATACTCTGATTTTATGAGTAATCACACCACCTGGCATTTCTACACGGCTACCATAAGTAGAACTAGACCAGCCGCCGATAATAACATTTTTAGTACATCCTGCTTCCCGCATCATTTTTCGTAAGATCAAAGTGCCGAAGTTGTCTGGAAAGATATGGATCACTTGTCCATCTTCCAAACAAGGAATTAATTTTTCGAAAAATGGCTTATGTCCAAAGGTTGGCGTTGCAATAACAATGATTCCTGCTCCTTTTACAGCTTCCGCAACATCTGTCGTAACCTTCTCCATTTTTGCAAAGCCTTCACGTTCGAAACCATAAAGATTTACTTGTTCGCCAAAAAATTTAATTCCAACTTTTTCTACGTTTTTTAACGTTTTATCTGCAAAAGGTTCAAAGTCACAAATTCTAACTTTTGCTCCTCCTAAAGCACAGTCTCCGGCAATTGCCTTTCCAACTGCACCAGCACCTAATACTGCTATAGGCTTGTCTTTTAAATAACTCATATCTGCCATAATTTTTTCTCCTTTAAATTCAGTTTAATATGAATAACTGATTATTTGTTTTTACGTTATTGTTTAAAGCAAAGTTCATGCCAAATAAATAAAATCATCGAATTATTTGAAAATACGATTTCTATGAGCTTTAATCATCTTCTTTTTTCTTTTATATTTGTTGAACAAATTATAGATGCAAATTATTTTGCATCTATATGGCTGAACTTAAAGATATTAATTCTTTTCTTTCAAAAAAAGACTTGTAACAAAACTTTCTTTAGTATGCAATTTATTTTGCACCCTATTCTTTTTTTTTGCACTCCCACATGTCACTTTTTCATTCATTTTCAAATTTGGCGGATATTCCCGAAAATAAAACAAAAAGAGATCTCGTCAATTTAAAAAAATTGAGATACCTCTTTTTTATAATTCTTTTATACTTCATTCTCTGATGTTTTATTCGGTACAAGTACACCAGCAGTGTCTCCTAATTTAATTTCAGACGATTTAACCAAGTTGGCATCCTTAGTTTCTGGTGCCCAAAAATATGACATGATAAAGCCAAATGCAAGTACAGCTATCAATCCAACCATTGTAGGTGTAAAACCGATTCCGGCAATACCAACAGGTAACAGATATGTTCCAATCGCAGCTCCTAATCGGCTGATTGCCGTACAAATTCCAACACCTTCTGACCGAAGATTTGTCGGAAATAATTCTGGAGGATAGACCCCTGTAAGATTCGAAATTGCAGTCATAAAGAATGTAAATATCAAAAATGCTATGATCTGAATGGTAGCACTAGGAATAAAAACAAGTAGAACCAACGCCACGGCCATGACCCCAAAGGACCATAGTGTAAATCCTCGACGCGTCATTTTTATAGTCATCCAAAGACCAACGAGCCCACCAAATATAAGCATAAGATTCAATGCCAGATCAACGGTCCAAGTTTCTGCCAAATTCATTGTTGTCAATATTAACGGCAGAAAAGTATATATTGCAAAATAAGGAATAACGATTGCCATGAAGAATAAACCGCCGAAAGCTGTACGTTTTCGATTTTCCTTATTAAAGAGGTCAAAATAACTGACTTTTTTTGTTGTAACTGGTTCTGGATCCATATAAACATTATTTCCAAGATACTTATGTACAATTGCCTCGGCTTCGTCTCGACGACCTTTGCTTTCAAGCCATCTTGGTGACTCAGGGGTTCCAATTCGTAGTATTAGTACGATTACTGCAGGGATTGCAGCACTTGCCAGCATCCATCTCCATATTTCAGGATTGCCGGAAGATATTAATATAACACCAATAATATTTGCTGCTACATACCCAACAGTCCAAACTACACTTAGTGCGCCAAGAAGAACGCCTCTTGACTTTTTCGGTGCAAACTCAGCAAGTAGAGACACACCTACCGCATAGTCCCCCCCTAAACCAAATCCAATCGCTATTCTCAAAATAAATAGCGAAAGCGGATCGTTTACAAAAAACTGAAGTCCAGAACACACTGTGATCATAACAAAGTTAATCAAGAATATCTTTTGTCTTCCAATTTTACCAGAAATACCACCAAGAATGATACTTCCAAAGAAGAGTCCTATTAATGCAGATGCTCCGAGTAATCCCATCCATTGAGGACTCAAATAAATTTGTTTTTGAATGAGAATGAGAGCCATACCTATGGTCCCTAATGAGAAACCATCTGTGAAATGTGCACCAAAAGTTAGTGCCGTCATCTTAATATGAAACTTGTTAAGTGGAAGATCATCCATGTTGATTCTTTTATCATTAACTACTTGACTATTCATAAATATTCTCCTTTTAATAAATTATCTTTTTTACTCAATTTAAATGGCCAATTGCCATTTCATCACTATTTAACCATCCCTTCATTTTTCATTTTCAATTCATCTTCTAAAACACATTTAGCCAAAGCCGATTTTTGTTTTTACACAACTCCCTCCAGTTTTTAATACCTTTTATTTTCTTATGGTATATCTGTAGCAAGCTTTATGCCAAATCGTAAAAATTATTATATTTTAAAATCCAGGTTTCAGCCCTTTTTCTAAGGTACCGCGTCCGTAGGAAATTCATACCTGCTGCAAATTTTTATGCACTTATCGTTCGCTTTTTTTTGAAATGGTTTACATCGTTCGCTTTAAATCGGGGATTTTAACCTTATAGCACATATTTTTGCATGTATTCTTTTTTTGCATATGTTGTTGCAACTTATAAATATATCGTTAATTACTAAAATGCTCACATTAAATCGTAAGCATCCTTGGACATTTTCGTAAATTTATCCTACGCAATATTTTAATCATTTAGATACATATCATAATTCTTCTAACTTTATAATATATTTATCGCATTTTCAACATACTTTTTTCATCTCCTAAATTTAGTAAAGAACCAAATTCTGATTTCAAACCATATATTTGGCACAATACTTGCTTTGTATTATCTGCATATAGCAAAAGCTATTGATTATTTATAATTTAGGAGGAATAAATGCAAAGAGATTTAGGAATTAACTACATGACCACACGAAAAAACCATACATGCTATGGTATGGGTATTGGCATTATGGTATTGGATGATGCGTATCCCGGCTTCCCTGGAGATGTTCGTAATGCCAGTGCCTGGGATTTCCCAATTCAATATGAAATCGCAAAGGGTGTTGATAACTATACTTTAGTTTGGGAACAGGATAAAACACCCTGTCGTGAACCAATTGTTCAAGCCGCTAAAAATTTGGAACGCATGGGTTGTCGTGCCATCGCAGCTGAATGTGGCTACTTCGCATACTTTCAACAAGATGTGGCAGCAGCTGTTGACATTCCTGTGTTTATGTCAAGCCTTCTCCAGGTTCCCTTTATTCAACAACTAATCGGACCCACCAATGCCGTTGGCATAATATGTGCTCAAAAACGTTTTTTAACCAATACTCATTTAGAAAAAGTTGGAATCAATCTAAAAAGCAACTTCTATATTGCCGGAGCTCAGGATGAATATGGTTGTCCTCAATTTGACACCTTATGGGATCATGAAAAAAGACCTGAAATACCTGAAAGTTATTATGACGAATCTGAAAAAGATATGATTCAAATCACTAAGAAATTCATCGTAGAACACCCTGATATTAAAGCAATCATGTTAGAATGTACAGGTATGCAGCCTTTCGCCAGAGCGATCCAAACTGCGGTAGATTTACCTATATTCAGCTGGGGTACTTTACTAGACTATGCTTATTCCTGCGTAGCTCATCGTGATTACTACGGTCATATCTAAATTATAAAAATATCACAATACATAAAAGGGGATTAAAACAATGAAACCATATGAAAAATATGTATCAAAAGCAGATATACAAATCATTCATGAAGAATCACTTAGAATTCTTCATGAAGTGGGTGTAAAATTTGAGCACCCAGAAATTCTTAAAATTTTCAAAAATCATGGCGCTCGCATTGAAGGGAATGTTGTTTTTTTAGAAGAGAAAATGGTGATGGACACCATCTCAACTATCCCGGAAACATTTACCATCGAAAATTCCAAGGGAAACCATACCTTAGGAGGAGGCAGTCTCATTTTAATGCCCGGTGTGGGTAATATATTCAGATTAGAAAATGAACATCTCCATAAAATGACCAATGATGACGCTGTTGATCAGTTTAAATTGTCAGATACCAGCGACGTTATCAATTGTAATTACTTCAATATTTTTTTAGATGACAAAGAATTATCCTTAGACGAACGGGTATTCAGTCCGATTGCGATGATCTTAAAATATTCAAATAAAACAGCGCTTCATTTGCAGGCAAATACCTTCCCACTAAAATCAAATATCCGGGAATCTTTTAAAAAAGGACTTGAACTCATTGACAGATTCGAAGGCCGAAGTGGAGTCTATAATAATATTGTCCATGTTAATTCCTTATCACCGTTATGTTTCGACCATGATCCTTTGGAAAAATTCTTGATTGCCACCGAAATGAACCAACCGGTTTGGTTCAGTCCTTGCGCCATGCCGGTGCTAACCGGTCCACCTTCGGTTGCCGGGCTTATTGCCATGACCAATGCTGAAGTCTTAGCTGGTATGGTTATGTCGCAGCTTGTCAAACCTGGATTACCGGTTGTTTATGGACAAACCTCGGCGTCCACAAACCTGCGCACCATTCAATTAAGCATTGGCGCTCCTGAAACAGCTTTGATTTCTTATGCAACCCGAGGACTGGCTGATTTTTATAAACTCCCCTGCCGTACCGGTGGTGGCCTAAGTGATGCGAAAGATTTTGATATACAGGCCGGTATTGAATCCGATATGATGATTCGCTCGACCCTTGAAGCCGCTCCTGATTTAGTCCTTCATTCCTGTGGTATCATGGGAAGCTTCAATATTTTAAGTTTCGAAAAATTCTTAATGGACGAAGACACCTACCGAATGAACCGTCGTCTTTTAAAAGGAATTAATATTGAAGAAAGTTACTTGTGTCATGATCTTATTGCTAAAATCGGCCCTCGTGGAAACTTCTTACAAGGTCGAACTCCAAAAATGTTTAAAGAGGAATTTTTTGTTCCAAAATATTTTAATAAAGAAGACCCTAACCAATGGCAGGAAAAAGGAAGTAAACCGGTCTTAAAAGATGTTCAAGAAGCCGTTAAAATTCGTTTATCTACCTATACCCCACCAGACATTACAAAAGAACAAGCAGCCTTGCTGGATGAATATATCCCTGCCTGCTATCGCGAAAAAATCTAATTTAAATTATAAAAAAGACAAGGAGAACCTATGGAAACCACACAAAGAAATATTGAATTCAATGTATTAAATAAAAATAAAATTGAAACTATTCATGAAAAGAGCATGGATCTGCTAGAAAACTTCGGCATGCGGGTTGTTGGTGAACGAACCATTGAATGTTTGAAAAAATACGGTTGTACCATTGAAGGAGATCTAGTTAAATTTCCAAAGACCGTTGTCGATAAAGCCCTGAATACCATTCCAAAAGAACTAACCCTCTATACCCGAGATGGCAAACCTAATATGGTGATTAACAGCAATAACAATGTTTATTTCGGAACTCATTCCGATCAGTTGGAAATTCTCGATTATAAAACCAATATGGCACGACCTTTCCTAAAATCAGATATTAAAGACATGTGTAAAATCGGAAGTTATCTGTCCAACATCAGTTTTATCCTGTCCGTAGGAATGTGCGCTGATGTAAATCCCCGGGTACAGTCTCAGGTTACCTTTATTGAAACCCTTAAAAATTTTGATAAGACCATTAACTTTTCTACCAATGATATTGAATCTCTTCAAGAGATTATTGACATTGCGGCTGTTGTTGCAGGCGGACATAAAGAATTAACAGAAAAGCCCTTTATTTTTAATTATTGCGAACCAATCCCACCGTTGACACACCCGATTGAGAGCACGGAAAAATTATTTGTCAGTGCAACCAATAAAATACCAGTAGTTTATATGCCTTACAGCATGATGGGTGGTACCTCTCCCATTACCATCGCCGGTGCCTTAACTCAAAATAATGCTGAAATTTTGGCTGGTGTCGTTATTACCCAGGCCGTCAACGAAGGTGCTCCATTGATTTATGGTTCCATGCCCACCGTATTCGACATGCAAACTACCATTGGTTCTTATGGTGCTCCGGAATTCCATAAATCGGTTGCTGCAGCTTCTGAACTGGCAAATTACTATAATCTTCCTTTTTATGGAACAGCTGGTTGCAGTGATGCCAAAACCGTTGATTCACAATCCATTGCAGAAGTACAGATGGAACTTTTCTCTTCTATTTTAAGCAAGGCAAACATCGTTCATGATATTGGTGTACTTGATCACTGTAATTCTGTATCACCTGCTATGGTCGTCCTGGCTAATGAAATGATTAATCAGCTTTCTGCTTATTCCAGTGGTGTAGAAGTGACCGAAGAAGCCCTGGCAATAGACGTCATTAAATGTGTAGGTCATGGCGGTCACTACCTCAATGAAATGCATACTTTAAGCAATTTCAGAAGTGTCTGGTACCCAGACTTTTTCAAACGTCGGATGGTTAATCCTGATCAGTCGGATATCATGGAAATGGTTAATGAAAAAATTGATGCCATTATTAATACCCACAAAATACCTGAACTGGATCCATCTATCCTCTCAAGAATTGAAGAAATCGAGAAAAGATACCAATAAAAACCTTAATTATTAAAATCCCCTTATCAGACAGACAACTTCGCTCAGGGGTTGTCTATATGATTTTTTGGGGAATCATGTTATTATACAATCAAAGTTAAAAAACCATGAAATGGAGAATCAAAAAGTGAAAGATAATAATGAATCCATTTTGGAAGCTTTTGATGCAAATTCTTTTCCCATTCAAGATGTAGAACGTATTGAAGATGTTTGTATCCATGTTGTTGATTCAAGTGGAAAAATTGTATGCTATTCAAAAGGCTGCGAAATCATCGAAAATATGAAACATGAAGATGTTATCGGAAAAAACATGAGTGACATCTATGATTATCTTGAAAATGAATCCATGGAATCTCTGGTTTTAAAAACCGGAAAAAAAGTTCAGGATGTCCATGTGAAATATACATCCCCATCTGGAAAGGTTGCTGATGTCATTAGTAGCACTTACCCGGTTTTTTCCAGAACCAAACCAAATAGAGTAGAAGCCGCCATCTGCATCTACCGAGATATTTCCGATTATATTCATATGGCTTCTACCATAAAAAAATTACAAAATGATTTAAAGTCTCAACAGCTTAAAAATAACGGCACCCAATTTACATTTAAGGATATTATAGGTACTAGTGCGAATATGACTGAATGTATTCGACATGCAGAAATTGCCGCCCAGACCACAGCCCCAATTCTCATTGCTGGCCCAACCGGTACTGGGAAGGAAGTTTTTGCCCAAAGTATTCATAACGCAAGCCCCCAAGCAAATAAGCCTTTTATAGCCATCAATTGCAGTGCTATTCCTGAGAATCTTCTTGAAAGCACACTTTTCGGAACTGTAAAAGGTTCCTTTACTGGTGCGGTTGATTCTGTGGGGTTATTAGAGACGGCTGAAGGAGGCACCATTTTTCTGGATGAAATCAACTCAATGAACCTGGGTTTACAATCAAAGCTCCTTCGTGTACTGGAAACGGGGAAATACCGAAAAGTTGGGGGTAATAAAGAAATCACTTCCAATATTCGTTTGCTCAGTGCATTAAACCAGGATCCTTTAAAAGCCATTGAAGAAAAAAGACTTCGTTCAGATTTATATTATCGTTTAGCTGTTTTTTCCATAAATTTACCCCCACTCAAAGATCGCAGACAAGATATTCTTGATCTTGTCCCTTTTTTTCTTTCAACTGAGGGAACGGCAATGGGTAAACAGCTTTTTGAAGTTTCCAAGGAATCCCAGGAAGTTCTTCTCAGCCATGACTGGCCTGGAAATATTCGGGAACTGAAACATGCTGTAACTCATGCCATCTACTTAGCACAATATCAAGACACGATACTAACACCAGATTTATTGCCTGCATATTTACGAAAAAATATTTCAGATAAAAAAATATATGAAAAGTATCTATCTGTAAGTATAGACGATAAGAATTTAAAAGCTACTCTCAATAAAATCGAAAAACAAATGATCATGGATGTCTTAGAAACAAATAAATATAATATTTCGAAAAGTTCCCGTGATCTTGGAATTTCCCGACAGAATTTACAGTACAAGATACATCTTCATCAAATAAATGTCATTGAAGATAACTCTATAATTTAAAAAATAGTTCGTTTATTGTAAGATAAAAATAAAAATGTAGAAATGGGGATACACTGAAAACCGAGACTGTAAATAATTTTGTATCGAGCTAGAAAGCACATCCCTGTTCTGTCCCCTTATCAAAGAACATTCAGGTGGAGATTTCAGCCCTTACCCTAACACTATTTTACAAAGAGGTAGTTATATGAAAAAAATAGTAATCGGATGCAACGTAATCCGTAAGGAAATAGAGAAATATTATGACAACTCATCGGATTTTGAGTTCGATTGGTTAGAAGATCATTTACATAACATTCCTGAAACACTTCATAAAAAAGTACAATCAGCCATTGATAAACATTTTGACGCTGATGTAATTTATCTTTTGTATGGCCATTGTGGGCAGGCATTATGTGGTATACAAACACGGCAATGTCCAATTATTTTACCTAAAGTCGAAGATTGTATTGATATTTTACTCTGTCATAATCCGCATGTTAACGATATGCGTCGAACATCCTATTTTATTTCGCAAGGCTGGTTATGGGGTAATGAAAACCTTGGTTATGAATATGACCGTATTAAAGAAAAATATGGAGAAAAACGTGCCTTGCGTGTAGTAAAAACTATGTACAGAAACTATCATTATCTAATGTATGTCAATACTGGAATAGAAGAAGATCGAGTTCGTCATGATTGTTCTACCATTGCCGAACGTTTAGGTTTACAACTTCAAGAAACATCCGGTGACATTCATCTAGTTTTAAATATGCTAAATGGTATAATGGATGATCGCTATTTAATGATTCTGCCAGAAGGCTATATTTCCGAAGAAATGTTTCGCAAATAGCATTCACGTTACTCATAAAAATGATTTTTAATGTATGACCGCTCTTTTTTTAATAACTTGCCATAATATAAATACACAATTTTTGAAACGGTCTCCATCAGCTGGAAAAGCAGCGTTGCTTTTCGTTACTTTTTGCAGACCTATTAGCTCGGCAACATGCCTCGCAAACAAAAAAGCACCTTTCTCAAGATGCTAAATATCGATAAAATAAAAAAATGGTCGGAGTGAGAGGATTTGAACCTCCGGCCTCATGGTCCCGAACCATGCGCTCTACCAAGCTGAGCCACACCCCGTTGATAATGTTTTAATTCCAACTGTTGCAATTCCGACTTGTTTATTGTAAACTATATTTAGAAAAATATCAATCCTTTGGAGGAAAAAAATTATGCACACAAAAAATAAATGGTATCGCATCGGCGCATTAGTATTGGTTGCTGTCATTGCTGTTAGTATGCTTGCGTTATATGCATTCTAAATGAATATTCGAATTGTTGCGGTGGGGAAAATCAAAGAAAAGTACCTTAAATCAGCGATTAACGAGTATTTAAAGCGCTTAAGCGCTTATTGTCGTCTGGAGATAATTGAAGTTAAAGATGAAAAAATCCCTGAAAAATCAAGTGATGCCCAACGAATGAAAGCCTTGGAAATTGAGGGGAAACGAATTCTTCCTTATTTAAGAGATGAAGACATTCTAATAACCCTTGAAATCCATGGACATCAAATGGATTCTCCAGCTTTCGCAAAAAAAATTGAAAACTATGGAATTCAAGGAAAAAGCCAACTTACTTTTGTTATTGGCGGATCAATCGGGTTATCATCAGAAATTACCAATTGTTCAAACTGGAAATTATCTTTTTCTGAAATGACTTTCCCCCATCAGCTCTTTCGGGTCTTGCTTTTAGAACAATTGTATCGTGCCTTTAAAATCAATCGTGGAGAAACCTATCATAAATAAGACTTCCTGGGGAAGTTGTTATAAAATTCTGCTTAAGCATCCAGATGAAATGATTGTCATTTGGATGCTTAAGCAGGTTTACTCAAAATCATTAAACTAATAGAGGTGAAATATGCCAGATTATGTAATAAAAGCCACCGCTGGAAATGGACAAATCCGAGTATTTGCAGCCACAACACAAAACATCGTTGAAATTGCACATGCAATCCATCAAACCAGTCCTGTTGTAACTCAAGCTCTGGGTCGACTTCTTACCGCGGGATCCTTAATGGGGTCCATGATGAAAAATGCTGATGAAATGATCACATTAAAAATAGCCGGCGATGGTCCTGTGAAGGGTCTATTAGTAACTGCAGATGCTAACGGTAACGTTAAAGGTTATCCTTATGTAAATGATTTAAATGATTCATATGCGTCACCCATGTCTGTATCAGAGGCTATCGGGGAAGGTTCTTTAAATATTTTGAAAGACATTGGCCTTAAAGAACCTTATGTGGGATACTCCCCTTTAATAAGCGGAGAAATAGCTGAAGATTTGACCTATTATTATGCCCAGTCTGAACAAATCCCGACTTCTGTATCTTTGGGCGTTCTGTTAAATAAAGATGGTTCCGTTAAGCAGGCAGGCGGTTTTATTATTCAGCTGATGCCTGATACCGATGATGCCACCATTGATGCCTTGGAAAAGGCATTGGCAAGTACTCCTTCCATGACCAAACTATTAGATGAAGGAAAATCCCCAGAAAATATTTTAGCAGAGCTCTTTAAAAATATTGGGGTGAAAATCTCAGAAATAGAAGAAGCCCGTTTTTTCTGCGACTGTTCCCGTAATCGTGTCATAAAAGCTCTCACTGCCATTGGAGCAGCGGATCTCATCGATATTATTGCTGATCAGGAAATTATTGAAATCAAATGTGATTTTTGTCAAGAAAAATATCATTTTACACCTGAACAACTTCAATCGATCGTCGATCTTATTCAAAATGAAATAAAAAAAGGGGAATAAAATGCAGTTAACAAAACGTTCAAGCGGAGTTCTCATGCATATTTCATCCCTTCCGGGTGACTATGGCATTGGTACTTTAGGTCTGGAAGCTCAAAATTTTATTGATCTTCTTGTTAGTATGAATTGCACCTATTGGCAAATCCTTCCAACCGGACCAGTAGATGACTACTTTTCACCATATAAAAGCATTTCAGCTTTTGCCGGCAACCCGCTCCTGATTGATTTGGACATCCTTTTTCAATGGGATTTGTTATCAAAAGATGAACTATCAAGTTGTCAGTCTTTTGATTCACCTTATTCAATTAATTACTCAGCTATTATTAAAAATCGTAAAACAATCTTCAAACTTGCCTTCTCTCGTTTAACTCACAAGCAAAATGAAAGAATCCGGAATTATTGTGAAGCCAATAGTGAATGGCTTCCCGATTTTTCTCTTTACTCGGCTCTTTCAGATTTTTTTTCTGAAAATGATTGGACGAAGTGGATTGATACAAACCTTGTTCATCGTAACCCGTCGGCCCTTTCTTCTGTGCGAGCAAAATTAGCAGAAGAAATTAATTATCATAACTTTCTTCAATATGCATATGATAAACAATGGCGAGATCTTAAAAACTATGCCAATTCAAAAGGAATTAAAATCATCGGTGACCTTCCTATTTATGTTGCTCATACTAGTTCAGATGTGTGGAGTCATCCCGAACTTTTCCAATTGAATAATAAAGGTTATCCTCTGGAAGTTGCCGGTGTTCCTCCCGACTATTTTTCTGAGAATGGTCAACTTTGGGGCAATCCCCTTTATCGGTGGGATGTCATGAAAGAAAATGGCTATTCATGGTGGATGAATCGATTAAAAACAGCTCTACTAACCTATGACTACGTTCGGATTGACCATTTTCGAAGTTTTTCTGCCTACTGGTCTATCCCCGCATCTGAACCAACTGCTAAAAATGGTCGATGGGTTTCTGGACCGGGCATTGATTTTTTTAATGCTTTAAATAATTGTTTCCCCAATCCCAATATTATTGCAGAAGATCTTGGACTACAGGACGTTGCACTCACCGAACTTCTGTATCAAACAGGTTTCCCAGGAATGCGAATCATGGAATTCGCTTTTATGGATAACAACGACAATATCCACCTGCCACATAATTACAAACCAAATATGGTCGTCTACTCTGGCACTCATGATAATAACACCCTCTTAGGCACCCTGTTTGAATATTCTATAGAGCAACGAACCTATGCATTTAACTATTGCGGTTATAACGATCAATGGGAAAATCAATGGCAGCTTGGCGGATATCACAGTTTGTCCTGCCGGGCATTTATTCGTACCCTTTGGCAAAGCGTCGCCAATTTAGTAATTCTCCCCATACAGGATATTTGTGGATTTGGAAAAGATACCCGAATGAACAAGCCTGGAACAACAAGTAATAATTGGCTTTTTAGAATGACTCGAGATGGTTTATCACAAATTGACATCGACTGGATGAAACAAATGAATTCAATTTACAAACGTACCATTGGATAAATTCAACTCACCTGCTATAATTAGCCATTTTTTAGCAAATAAAAAATAATAGACAAGTGTCCGCAGTCTTCAAACATTTTTTCAATATAACCTTGCAATGAAACCTTAAGTTTTGGTATAATAATCAAAGGTAAATTTAAGGAATGAAAAAAAAGAGGAGGACTTTACCATGAAAAAATCACTATCATTGCTGTTATGCTTAGCATTAGTTGCTACCATGACCGCAGGATGCTCTGGATCATCTACTTCTTCAGATAACAGCGACGTTATCAAAGTAGGTGTATTCGAACCTTTAACCGGTGCAAATGCTTCCGGTGGAGAATTAGAACTTGAAGGGGTTCAATTGGCCAACCAATTACACCCTGAGGTATTAGGCAAAAAGGTAGAACTTGTCGTTGCTGATAATAAATCAGACAAGGCCGAAGCGACTACCGCCGCTGCTCGATTAATCGAGAAAGACAAAGTTTCTGCAATACTGGGTTCATGGGGATCTTCACTTTCCATGGCAGCTGGCGACATTGTAAAATCAAATAAGATTCCAGCTATTGCTCTGTCCGCAACAAATCCACAAGTTACATTAGGAAATGATTATTATTTCCGCGTCTGTTTCTTGGATCCTTTCCAGGGAACTGTAATGGCCAACTATGCATACAAAACCTTGGGTGCCAAGAAGGTTGCCATTGTTCAGGAAGTTTCCAATGACTATTCTGTTGGCTTAGCTAAATTTTTCACCGATTCATTTACAAAATTAAGCGGTGATGCCAGTGCAATTGTTTCTACTGGTAACTATAACACCGGCGACCAGGATTTCAACGGTATTTTAACCAATATCAAAGCAACCAACCCAGATGTAATCTTTGCACCTGGTAATTACACAGAATCCGCTTTACTCATTAAACAAGCACGTGCACTTGGCATTACTTGTCCAATTATCGGTGGGGATACATGGGAAACCAACGAATTTATCACCGTCGGTGGAGCTGATGTTGAAGGTGCTGTTATGTCAACGTTCTTTGATGATACCAACCCCCCAACTGAAGCAGGAAAAACTTTTGTAGCAGAATACAAAAAACTTTATCCTGATCGTCAAAATATTCCAGCGGTAACGGCTCTTGGTTATGACGGTTACATGATGCTCATGGATGCCATTCAACGCGCTGGTTCTGCTGATCCACAAGCCATTCGAGATGCCCTAGCTACAACAACTAATTTCGAAGGT
The DNA here is from genome assembly GCF_008086595.1 of Acetobacterium paludosum. Taxonomy (GTDB): domain Bacteria; phylum Bacillota; class Clostridia; order Eubacteriales; family Eubacteriaceae; genus Acetobacterium; species Acetobacterium paludosum. The sequence continues at coordinate 181,114 of NZ_RXYA01000005.1, forward strand.
GCTACCGGTGTTATCACCATTAATGCCAATGGCGACGCTGAAAAGAATAGTGCCATTGTAAAAGTTGTCAAAGATGGTAAATTCACTTATTTAGACACAGTTACCATTACACAATAAAAAAACAGAAATACGAATAAGATAGTTTAAACTTTGAGGGTATTTATTTTTGGATACCCTCAATTCAATTCTAAAGATATAAATGAGGTTATAATTATGGTCGTCGGAATGACACTTTCAACATTCTTACAGCAACTCATTAACGGATTATCGCTTGGAAGTTTATATGCCTTAATTGCCATTGGCTATACGATGGTTTATGGAATATTAAAGCTTATCAATTTTGCCCATGGCGATATATTTATGATGGCTGCTTATTTTGCATATTTTGGGATTTCAGTCTTTTTTCTTCCATGGTATGTGACATTTATTATTACAATTTTACTAACGATGCTTTTGGGTGCCGGAATTGAGCGAATGGCTTATCGCCCACTGCGTGAAGCACCAAAAACATCACTTTTAATCTCTGCTATAGGGGTTTCTTTTTTGCTTGAAAATTTGGCAACCTATCTTTTCTCTGGCAAACCTCAAGCATTCCCGGAATTTCCAGTTATGACGACGCCTATTTTCGTTGGAGGATTATCCATTCAGCCAGTTTCCATTGTTATCCCAATTGTTGCTTTTTTTCTCATGACAGTACTGCTTTTTATTATCAACAAAACAAAAGTTGGGATGGCAATGCGAGCCGTATCTGTCGATTATGACACCGCAAAATTGATGGGTATTAAAATCGATAACGTCATTTCCTCAACCTTTGCAATTGGTTCCGGTCTTGCCGCTGTTGGTGCACTTTTGTGGTGCATGAAATATCCATCGGTACTGCCTCTCATGGGTGTTGTTCCCGGATTAAAATGTTTCATCGCCGCAGTTATCGGTGGCATCGGTAATGTTAAAGGAGCTGTTCTTGGGGGCCTAATCCTTGGATTTTCTGAAGTTCTAATGGTTGCCTTCTTCCCTTCACTGACCGGTTATCGGGATGCTGTTGCTTTTATTATTTTAATTATTATTCTCTTGTTTCTTCCCAATGGAATTCTTGGCAAAAAACAAGTTGAAAAGGTTTAGGGGGGTACCAGAAATGAAAAATACTCAGAACAGTTTAGGTGCCTACTTAAAAAAGCATTGGAAAACAGTCGTTTTTTTAGTTTTAGTTTTAATTGGTATCGGTATTGCGGATCAATTTGTTAATTCTTTCATGCGCAGACTCTTAAATCTTAGCGCGATTTATACAATTGTGGCTTTATCCATGAATTTAGTTAATGGTTTTACCGGACAATTTTCCCTGGGTCAGGCTGGTTTCATGGCCATAGGAGCATATACGGTTGCTATATTCACCGTTCCGGTCGGACTCCGTTCAACTATATTTTACCTGGCGCCGATGGCACCCTTGCTAGCAAATATTCAATTGCCATTTGTTGTCGCACTCATACTTGGTGGATTTTTATCTGCTGGCGTTGCTTTCCTAATTGGTTCACCGTGTCTTCGACTTCGAGGGGATTATTTAGCGATTGCAACACTTGGTTTTTCTGAAATCATCAGAATTATCTTCACCAATACTCAAACCATTACAAATGGCGCTCTTGGAATCAAAAGCATTCCAACCATCAACAGTCTTTGGTGGACTTTCGGGATTGCATTAATTGTCATTATCGCGTGTTTCCTGCTTATAAATTCTTCCTATGGACGCGCCTTTAAATCCGTTCGAGAAGACGAAATTGCCGCTGAAGCGATGGGCGTTAGTTTATTCAAAACAAAGATGACCGCCTTTTTAATCAGCGCCTTTTTTACGGGAATTGGCGGTGGCTTATACGCAGCACTTCTGGGTACAGTCGATCCAAAACAATTCTATTTCACCTTAACTTATAACTTTTTGCTCATTATTGTTCTTGGTGGTATGGGCAGTATTTCAGGAACTATTATTGCCAGTTTTGTTGTAACTTTAGGGCAAGAAGCGCTTCGCTTCCTTGATGAACCCATGGCCTTCGGATTAGATCTTCCTATTTTCAGGCCTGGCTTGAGAATGGTCGTTTTCTCATTTCTGCTAATGGTTGTTGTTCTCTTTTACCGAAAAGGTTTAATGGGTACCAATGAGCTCACCTGGAATTTCATCATTAACAAATACCGCTCTATCAAATCACGGTTTACGAAAAAAGCGGCATCAGCACAAGGAGGTGACAGTAAATGAGTCTTTTAAGAACTGAAAATGTCATCATGCAATTTGGCGGGGTTATCGCTGTCAATGATTTAAATATAGACATAAAAAAAGGCGAACTGGCTGCCTTGATCGGTCCAAATGGTGCCGGAAAAACGACGGCATTCAATGTGATCACCGGCGTCTATACTCCGACCAGCGGAAAGGTTCTTTTTTCGCCTACAGACAGCGCCGGTGTCGCCTCTGAAATTGACATCAGCGGAAAAAGGCCTGATAAAATTACCGGCCTGGGTATTGCCAGAACTTTCCAAAATATTCGGTTGTTTAGTGATCTCTCTGTTTTAGAAAATGTTCTGATTGCAACTCATTTAAATATTAATTACAGTTTTTTATCTGCTATGTTGCGCATGCCAAAAGCCCGTAAAGGTGAACGCGAAGCAAAAGAAAAATGCGAGTTTCTTTTGGAACGCATGGGACTGATCGACCTGAAAAACGAGAAGGCTTCATCTCTACCTTATGGGCAACAACGACATCTTGAAATCGCTCGGGCGCTTGCTACAAATCCTCAGCTTTTACTTCTTGATGAACCGGCAGCCGGAATGAATCCACAGGAAACAGATGAATTAACTGATCTTATTTTTAAATTGAAAACCGATTTCGATCTTACTATTTTCATGATTGAACACCATATGGACTTGGTTATGGAAATCTCGGATCATATCTATGTATTAGATTTCGGATGCACCATTGCCAAAGGAAATCCAAATGAAATTCAAAATGATCCTAAGGTAATTGAAGCATATTTGGGGGTAGACGAAGATGTTGAAGATTAGTAATTTAGAAGTCGCTTATGGCGGTATTGAAGCAGTCAGGGGTATCGACCTTGAAGTACCAGAAGGCAGTATCGTCACCCTGATTGGCTCAAATGGGGCAGGAAAAAGCACAACCCTACGTTCCATCGTTAATCTTGTTAAATCAAAATCAGGAAGCATCAGCTATTTTGGTGAAGAACTAATGGGATTGGATACAACAAAAATTGTTGACAAAGGAATTACATTGGTTCCCGAAGGTCGTCATGTATTCCCAGATCTCACGGTGCTTGAAAACCTTAAAATCGGTGCATATATGCGAAAAGACAGTCTTAAAGAAGATATCCAAATGATTTATAATCTTTTTCCTCGCTTAGAAGAACGCTCCTGGCAACTGGCCGGAACTTTATCTGGTGGTGAGCAGCAAATGCTGGCTGTCGGTCGTGCCATGATGAGCCGACCAAAGCTTCTCATGATGGATGAACCCTCTCTTGGATTAGCACCTCTGGTTGTTAAAGGTATTTTTGATATCATCCAAACTTTGAATAAAGAGGGTATGACGATCCTCCTGATTGAACAAAATGCTAACTCGGCATTGAAAATAGCAGACTATGCTTATGTATTGGAAACAGGAAAAATCACCAAGCAGGGTACTGGTAAAGAACTGCTTAATGATGAAAGCATCAAGGAAGCTTACCTTGGGAAAAGCCAACGAAAGAAATAATTTTCAATATATTTACAACGTGAAAAGCTCCGATTGTTTTAGAAAAAATAATCGGAGCTTTTCTTTTTAATATTATTGAGGAATCACCTTGTTTTTTATTGTCAAAGTTTTATTAAAGACACGTTTGAATTTCTTCCCGCATTCATTGACAATCATGTTGTCAAAAACAGAATGTCCAGTTGTCAGAACATTCAACTGAACTTCTTTATCTATAATCACACAATTCAACTCTTTTACAACCCCATCCATACTGCGATCCAAATATTCAGATATTTGCAAAAAAAGACTCAGCTGATCAATTAATCGACGGTCCTCTTCTCGAAGCAAGTCTACATATTCTTCAGAAACCTTAATCTTTTTGTTCGTACGATGATTAAGTGCAATAAAGGCACTCATTAAAATATCTTTTTGTTCAATCCCCACTAAACCCGCATTGAGAATAATATAAAAGCTATGCTCATGGTGATTTCCATATTGAATTTTAATACCAGAATCATGAAGCATCGCACTGGCTTTTATCATTTTTCCAACATCCCGGCTTATCCCATGCAATGGTTTCAGCTGGTCAAATAATGCATTTGTGAGTTTCAGAACATGATAGGCATGTGGAATATTCACATTATAATTAAGCACAATATCCAATAATGATAATTCAAAAATATCATAAACCAGATTTTCTTCATTATAGCCAAAATAATCAAAAATAATGCCATCCCGAATCCCAGCATTGCTGATGACCAGCTCCGGAGAATCAATATGCTGCATCACCCGTTCAAGCATATGACTGGATCCTACAAAAATATCCGTTCGCCCCTTGGAAAGCCCTTTAAGGTTTGAGCGCTCTGCCAAATTCATCCCTGCAGCCAAATCACAGACCTGCTTAATTTCACCGGGTTTCATATGGTAGTTATGTTCAATCTCCATCGGGTAATCAATCATATTACGGTGAATTCTTGCCACATTTCGAATCGTTCCCCCGACGCCGATAACAGGAAGTCCTTCGGCCTCTGATAAAATTGGAATTTCTTCAAAAAGTTTATTAAGATATTGATCCAACACGTTGATTTTGTTCTCCGATATCTCATCGGCAAGATCAAATTTTTCGGATAAATCAACAGACCCCAAAGGTAGGCTGATGGAAGCAAGCTTCCTGCGATTCTTTATCAGGACAAATTCGGTACTCCCACCTCCGATATCCATTAGTAATGCGTCTTTAATCTCAAGCGTATTGATGGCCCCTAGATAATCCATCGCGGCTTCTTTTTCACCTGAAATAATCTCAACATCCATGCCGATTTTTTTCTTGATCTCTGCCACGTAGTCTTTTCCATTTCGAGCTTTTCGAATCGCCGCCGTTGCAACAGCGATCACCTTTTCAATGCCATATGCCTCACACATACTCTGGAACATCGATAGTGTTTCCAGGCCAAAATCCATACGTTCCTTTTGCAAGCATCCTGTTTCTGCGACTCCTTCACTGAGACGCACATTAACCTTAACGTCATCAATTATTTGGAAATATTCATTGTTAAAATATTCACCAATCACCAGATGAACACTATTGGATCCAATATCGATTACTCCAATATTATGTCTTACCACTATTTTTTTCCTCCCATATCATTACTAAGCAGCATTGCTTTTCTTGCCGCTTCTGATTCTTCTTCTTGTGCTTCTTCACAAAAATATTTTTGGCAGGAAAGCAATTCTTTACCGCGTTTATCAATACGCTGATACTCACCGGTTTCGGTCATCAACCGTGTTTTGATTGTATCTCTTAATGTAATATCAATAATATGTTTAATTTTTTTCTTCAAATCCTCATCTTCCACGGGAAAAAGAGTTTCAATCCGCCTGTTTAAGTTCCGTTCCATCCAGTCTGCACTGGATAGGAAAATGTCTTCTTTTCCCTGATTATAAAAATAATAGATTCGGCTGTGTTCGAGATAAGTTCCGACAATGCTGCGAACGGTAATATTCTCGCTTATTTTGGGGACTCCAGGAATAATTGAGCACATGCCTCTCACAATCAGTTGAATTTCAACACCGGCCTGGGATGCCTCATACAGTTTATTAATGATGCCTTCATCGATGAGGGCATTCATTTTGGCAATAATTTTTCCTTTCTCACCCATTTTCACATTATCAATTTCCCTTTCAATCGCTAAATAAAAGGCATTTCGCAGAGTTTTAGGTGCCACTTCAATTTTTTTCCATAAAGTATAATGACTATAACCCGAAAGAAGATTAAACAATGTTGACACGTCCGAAGCATAGCTTTCTTTCGCCGTAAACATTCCTAAATCAGTATATTGGGCTGCGGTAACATCATTATAGTTTCCCGTTCCTAGGTGAACATAACGCCTTATTCCGTCTGACTCTTTTCGAACAACCAGAATCATCTTACAGTGAATCTTCAAACCCACCAATCCATAAATGACATGGCATCCGGCCTTCTCCAACTTTTTCGCCCAAACAATATTGTTGGCCTCATCAAAACGAGCTTTGAGCTCCACCAAAACCGTGACCTGTTTGCCATTCTGCGCAGCCTGAATTAAAGCTTCAATAATAGGGGAATCTCCGCTGACGCGATAAAGGGTTTGCTTGATTGCCAAAACATCAGGGTCTGACGCTGCCGTACGTACAAAATCGATGACTGTATTAAATGACTGATAGGGATGATGCAAGAGCCGGTCTTTTTCACGAATAACATCAAAAATGTCTTCACGTCCATAAAATTCATTTGACATCAGCGGAATATATCGGGGTTCCCTTAAATCTTCAAACTCAGGCCGTCCCTGAAATTTCATAAAACAGGTTAGATCCAGATTTCCCTTCAACTCGTAGAGTTCATTTTCTTCGATTTCCAACTCATTCATCAGCCACTTTTTCATTTTTTTACTCATCGTCTTCGAGACTTCCAGCTTTATGCTGGCACCCCATTTACGCTGCTGAATTGATTTTTCAATTTCAATCAGCAAATCCTCTGCTTCATCCTCATCAATTGCCAGGTCGCCATTTCTGGTAATTCGAAATTCAGTGACTTGTTTGACATCATATCCTGTAAAAAGTTCATTAACAAATGGACTGATTAAATCTTCTATAAAAATATAATTGAATTCTTTTGCCTCCTGTGATTTCGGCAAAGCAATGATTCGATCAAGCACTTTTGGGATTTCCAGAATCACCATATAATCTTTCTCATCTTTATTCTTTAATTCAGTGTCATGAAGCATGATACAAAGATAAACCCGATTATTTTTTACCAATGGAAATGGACGGCTGTTATCAATAGCCTGGGGAGTCAATACCGGATAACATTCATGTCTGAAATAATGGAGTGCAAAATCTTTGCCTTCTTCATTAAGTTCGTCGAAATTCAAAAAAAACACATTATTTTGATTAAGCTCAGGCATAATTGATTTAGCAAGACAGGTATACTGGCGATCCATCATCTCCTGAGTGATTTTCCTCAAATCTGTCAGGAGTTCTTTCGGGGTAAAGCCATCAATACTTTTCTTGCTATAGCCAACATTGATCTGATCCATAATACCAGCCATCCGCACCATAAAAAACTCATCCAGGTTGGATGCTGTTATAGCCAGGAATTTCAGCCGATCCATAATAAGATTACCTTTATCATAGGCCTCTTCTAAAACACGGTAGTTAAAATCCAGCCAACTAATCTCCCGATTGATAAATAATTTATTTTTCATGACTCTACCCTCTTAATTTTCAATATTGGTTTAATGCCATATACTTCTTCCATTGTATTTCTGCTCGCTTTAAAAAAATACTCTTCCAGTTGAAAGTTTTTTCCCGTTGTCACTTCAACAATCAGTTTTTCCTCTTTCAAATGACACTGGAGCTTTTGAATTTTCTGTTGGCCGCTTTTATCGAGGGCAATCGCCAATTTTAATATCGCCGCAAGTTTTGCCAGGACTAATTGCTCATCTTCATCCTTTGAATACGTATTTTCTTCTTCATTTGAGAGAAAACTGGTCTTCACTGCTTCAGCGACCTTACCCATAAGAGCTTTTTCTTTTTGGGTGACACCGATAAGATCGGTTGTCTCAATAATATGCCGGCTTTGAACCTGATAATTTTTGTGATCAATAAAACTGCCGACCTCAAGTAGATAACACAGGATGGATAGCAACTGTCGTTCACGTTTACCCAACTGATGATACTTTTTCAAAGAATCAAATATTTTAAGGCTCATCCTTTCAACAAATTCGGCATGCTTTTGATTCGTGTGATATTTTTGGCCAATCGCCTTTGCTGAATAGTAACTCCCCTCTTCAATCCATTCAAACAATTGTTGTTTCTTGATGACCTGAAACTCGAAATCCAAATAGGCATCTCCGATCATCATCGGAACCAATACAACGGTTTCAACACCGGTTTCAACCAATAATTTCAAATAAAGTGCGAGGGTATGATTCAGCGTTTCGGCCTCATTTTGATCCAAAAACGGGTTTTGTTTCATTAGCTGGTTCGCGGTAAGATCGGCGGTTGTTTTCCACAGCTTTTTAAATTCTTTTACATTAACGATATAATACTCTTGATGTTCTGTAAAGCCGCATAATTGCGCAATAACATTGACTTCATGTGACGATACAAATAGCCTTTTTACCTTTCGCTTTTGAATGTTTTCGACAATATCTTGAGTGTATGTTGAAATGAATTCCATCAGCAGGGTCTCGAATCGCTCTGCGTTTTCTTCAATGGACTTAAGAATCTCTTTTGTTTTTAAATACCCCAGCTCAGCCGTCTGATGATAGTCAATGATCCCATTTTTCAGCAATGCCACCGATACATTGCCACTTGAAATTGCGGCAAACATCTGATCTTCAGTCTTATCACCGGTAATGTTAAAGGCCGAATCACATTTTAAAACCATATGACGATATATTAAATGGATTTCTTCTTCTTTCTCCAATATTTCGACTTCATAACCACCTGTGTTAATTTTAATCTGCTCTAGAATGTAAAGCCGATTTTTCGCCTCGCGGAGCGCCGTTGTCCCAAATATTTTTATCGATTCGACAGCATATGCATTTGACATCTCAATATATTCTTTAATTGTTTGACACAACGCATACGCAGATTTAAAGCTGATTTCTCCCTTTGCAAAACTCTGGCTTCCAAAACTGATAGGGTACATCGCCCGATCTAGAATATTAATGCAGCCTTTTCCCCTTTGTCCAACAATCAGCTCGCATCTGCTGGAACCGATATAGATAACTGAAAATCGTTTTAACATTACCATCACCCCCAAATCTTTCTATCATTTTATCATATTTTATATAAAATGGATGTTAAAAGTCTAGAAAGAACGACCTTTTTAACTTTTTTTTATATTGAGTTATTTCCAACTACTTGTTATTGTGTCAGCGGTTATTATTCTATGTTACAATATAAAGATAACTATCAACATCAGGAGGAAAAATTTTGCTCGGTACAATTATTAATGCAGCAGCTATTGTCTTCTGCAGTCTTATTGGCCTTTTATTAAAAGAGGCTTTACCTCAGCGGCTTTGCGAAACCATTACTCAGGGACTGGGTCTGGGCGTCGTCATTATTGGCACTACTATGGCTCTTAAAACTGAAAATATTACTTTGATGCTGGTGAGCCTTTTGCTTGGGGCCATTGTTGGCGAACTCATTGATATCGAAAAGCAGCTCAAACGCATCGGAGATACACTTGAATCAAAAATGAGAAAAAGCAATAACAACGTATCCATTGGTTTTGTAAGTGCTTCCTTATTATTCTGCACCGGCTCAATGGCAATAATGGGTTCACTCGAAAACGGCATTACCGGAACCTACAGTATTTTACTCAGCAAATCACTGCTGGACGGAATTTTTGCCATGATTCTTTCTTCAACCATGGGCATTGGCGTTCTACTGTCGGCCATTCCGGTTTTTTTATATCAGGGCAGCATTTCTCTTCTGGCCAATTCAATCAAACCATTCCTTTCAACTGAAATGATCACTGAAATGAATGCTGTTGGGGGTATTCTGATCATGGCCATTGGAATAAACATGCTGAAGATCAAAGAATTCAAAGTCGGCAATCTCCTGCCGTCCATCATCATGCCCATAATTATTCTTTGGATTACTAGTCTTTTGGGGTTGTAATTCATGGTTTCTTTTTCTCATCAGATTTTTTTCAAAAAATTAACTACAATTGTCTTATCACCCTGTGTGTCTCTTGATGGACTGGCAAAACCGGTCCGACCTAAACGCATACAATGATAATCAATTGTAGTTAAAATATATTTTTCTAGTCATATTTATTTTATTGGAGTAATGAATTAATGTTAAAAATTAGATGAGCAGTCCCCGGCGGTGTGCTTTTATATAACCACCACAATAGTTATCCAACCCAAGCAACGCCTTGGATGTCACAATATCGGCCATTGTGTTGGCATTGGTCGGATCCAGTACGTATCCATCCATTCCTAACGTCATGGTTTGAACGACAAACAAGCGGTTGAGAATACCCCGATTCGGCAGACCATATGAAATATTACTGAGTCCGCACATGAAGTGAACATCCGGAAAGTCTGTCTTTATTTTCTTTATCGTATCAAGCACCTCAATTCCGGCAGTACCCACACTGCTGACCGGTTTCACCAATGGATCAAAGTACATATCATCTCCAGCAATACCTTCATTCGACAATTTCTCATGAAGATTTCGGACGACTTTAATTCGATCATCCGCCGTAACCGGCATCCCAGTACTATCCATACACAATACCACAATTTTAGCGTCATATTTTTTTATCAGCGGTAAAACTGAATCATATCGTTCCTCCTCATCAGATATCGAATTGATCATCGGACGACCATTTTTGCACAATGCCAAACCGACATCAAGTGCCGCTGCGCTGGGGCTATCAATGCATAAGGGAAGATCAACTTCATCCTGAATGCTATTGACCAGCCATGCCATTGTTTCCTCTTCATTATTAATCATATTGCCGCAATTTACATCAATATAAGTTGCACCTGCCTTAGCCTGTTGAGCGGCAAGATTGCAGATATACGCTTTATCTTTGTTCATTACTGCTTCTTTTACCGACTTCCGACTCGTATTAATTAATTCTCCTACAATTGTCAGCATGATTATTGCCTCCTCTTTTCATCTAAATCAAGCACTGATTGCCTGCTGTCCGCAAATTTCATACATCATTCTGTCGCAAAGATCAACTGCCGTTGAAGCATCCTCAGAATAACCGTCGGCGCCTATATCATCGGCGAATTCCTGCGTGACCGGTGCTCCGCCGATGATAACTTTAACTTGATCGCGAACCCCTTCTTTGATTAATTGTTTGATGGTGGAATCGATTTTCATCATCGTCGTCGTCAGTAAAGATGACATCCCTACGATTTCAGGCTGATGTTTTTTAACAGCTGCGACAAAATCTTCTTCTTTGACATCTACACCTAAATCAACAACGACATACCCATTGCTTTCCATCATCATAATCAGAAGATTTTTTCCGATATCATGTAAATCGCCATTCACGGTTCCGATGATAATTTTCCCCTTACTTGGCATATCGGCATCCATTATCAACGGTTTAACCAGTTTCATGCCTTCATTCATTGTATCCGCGGATTCCATTACTTCCGGTACAAACATCTCGCCGCTTTTAAATAAAGGAGCAACAATATTCATTCCGGCAATCAGACCTTCATTGATAATCTTAATCGGATCCATACCCTCATCAATCAATGCTTGTACCAATACTTTAATTTCATCCAAATCACCATCTAAAACACATTGCGAAACATTCTCTAAAGTTGCCATTTTAATACCTCCTGGAATTTTTATATTTTTATTTTTACCGTTCTCGTTATTTGTCTTACTCTCTTTTAACGCATCATTTTTTTATAAACCATATTCGCTGGGAATAAATTTGTCCATATCCAACTCTGATTTTATCTGATTGTAGAATTCGATGGCATCATCCGGAATCGTATCAATTTGTTTTTGCATTTTATCAAGCCATTTCATATCGCGTTTATCACTTTTAACTTTTCCTTCATTGATTGCTTTCTTTAATTCTGCTACCGTGAGTTGAGCAGCCATTTTTGTTCTCAGAAAATTATCTTGTGTTTTTACCAGCTCAGCACTAATTCTAAAAACAACATCCGGTTTAAGAACGTAAGCCTGAACATCCAATGCGGCATCAGATTTTACCAGTAAATCTCTAAAAATCAGCTGTTGTCCATTTTCGGTTGCCGCATTCATCAATCGACAGTCGTAAATCAATTGTTCCATACCTACAATCGGAGCCATTTCTGAAAGTAATTTAACCTGTTGAATTGATTCATTACTCCAAGTATCCGCTACTGCTGCCGCAATATTGCCAATCGGACTTAAATGGGCCCCTGCTGCTGATTTACCTTCCATGGAAATTGGACATCCCGTAATGGCCTTGATGAAGGGTCCTTCATAAGCACAGTCTTTGCTTGGTCCGACAGCTCCTTGTTCAAAAGCCACTAGCGCTCTTGGTACTGCAATCACACGAATGACTGCTGCAAAAACGTGTGGGATAAATCCTTTTTCAGCTAATACCATGGCGGTGTTGGCAAAGCCACATGCGGAGTCACCAGCGGCATAACAATCTTTACCGAGACCGGCAATATCCACCAAATTCTTCCATAAGAATTCCATATCTCGACAGCCCAGTACACCTAAAGCAAAAATAGCTTTTCGAATATCCGCTTTAACCAATGCAGAATCATTGATTTCTTTTCCACCTGTCGATTCAATGGAGATAAAATCAGATCCATCTTTTACACTCTGCTCAAAAAGCTCCAGCATGGTATCCCAGTATTTTCCACTCCGCATCACTGGCGGGCGGTTCATTTCTCTTAAATCATTTGGGGTTGTTCGGATCGCTGTTTTTAAACCGTATTTTTCAGCTGCTTCTTTCATGCTGTTTATGAGAATACGATTGATTTCGATTCCATACTTGGGATGCTCTGTAAAATCAGGAAGCGTTTCATATTCTACTAAAACGCCTGGTGTATATAATTCAGCTGCCCGTTTCAAAACGCCGTCGATAATATTTGAATAAATCGTTGCTGCCTTCTTTATAGTTGAATCATTAATATCCATTCCCGGCAAAGTGAAATTAATTTCAGGATAAACCGTTCCACCGCCAATAACCATACCACTTTTTGTCGTTACCGGTTTGGGGCTGGACCCATATACAAAATCATCTAAATTACGATATGCCAGTTGATTAAATTTCTTAGCCATTTTTTTCCTCCAAAATTTTATTTATGAAACTTTAACGGTTGAATTAACCACAACGAAACCCGCCATTCTCACGATTTTTGCTAAAATCTCTTCTCCTTGTTCAGATGCATCTCCGTACACTGGACCAAGGGTAATGTTACCGGATTTTAAATAATTAAGATCCTCTCCAATAATTGGCTGAAGCATCGCTTTGGCTTCTTTTAACATCGCACCGGCAAATAACAGATCCCCGGCGAAATACTTCCCCTGTTCAAACAGCCTGCCAACTTCTTCAGTCCCCTTTTGGCACGCTTTCATCACATTTATTCCTTCATCTCTTGTTGGATTACGAGCAATAAAGTCATCTAATATTTCCACAACTATTTCTTCTTCCAAATTTTTAACATGCCCTATCAACGCCTTACAATCCATATAATCCTCCAACAATTTAAAATAGCAGTAATCTGTTATTTTTAAATTTCCTTACCCCTCCTCTAACGTTCTTTTTTATTTTTAGTCCTGACAGGATTACTAAAATAAATATTTTATATTCTTATCTTACCGTATCATTTATCATTCGTCTTTAGACGATTTTCACTCTATTCGGTATTATCTTGCTTTCTGCATTAATATCGCCAAAAAATAACTATAACCAGCACTATTTATTGTAAATATTGATGGTTATACTATTCAATCATAATTTGTCTTGATCAATCTTTGTGTAGATGATGCTCCCCGCAGATTGGGCAGACTTCATTTTCTTTATGATGATGCGTTTTTTTGATTGTTATTTTCTCGTTTTTTACAATCTCGATATTTATCTGATCGCCGGCTTTTTCAGCTAACAGACAGGATTTTTCTAAAAACTGACAACTTTCATTTTCGCTGATATTTGAAACAAGCGAGTTGATGATCATATTTATTTTATTGATATTATTTTGCTTACAATGAACTTCGCTGTTAATATGATTCAAATCATTGATACAACTATATTTAATAAAATTCGCTTTATCAATTTCTGCTAATGCTTTAATGTGACCAATCAAACATTCCTCATTTTTTGAAATATCATCCACATATGAACGCAGAATGGTATTAATAAGCTTCTGCCACTTTTCTACTGATAAGCATTGCTCTGATCTCAGTTCAACTTTAAAAACAACCGGAAGAAACTCCTCTTGATACATCTAGCTTACCTCCTTTCCCATAAGATATTGGCTAAATTCAGACGTTAATTCGTTGTTTAAGTTCATTTTAAAAGATTTAATGCCGGGTTTAATCGATGCTGCCATCTCTGCTGCTTCCTCCGTTCTCTCTTTTGATACCTCATCAATTTTGTTGATCACTACATATTTTGCTAAATTCACAGAATCCCAAAACAGTGTTTTTAAATGTTTTTGATAAAAGTCGATCCTGGTTGGATCGAAAATAAAAATATTCTGAATGTCACTTTCAGCATATCCACAATTGGTTATGGCCTCATATAAAGCTAATGGATCTGCCACACCGGATGGTTCAAATAATATATAATCTAAATCATCGTTGTTTTCTAGCAAGTGATTAATTGTCGCCTCCAATGTTACTTTCATTGTGCAACACACACAACCGCCAAACAAATCCAGAACATCATAGCCCAACATGCGCATCTGCCGATTATCAATACCCACCTCACCAATTTCATTGATAATAATTGCGCATTTTTTCTGATAAACCGAAGCCATTTCAATCGTTTTTAAAAGCATGGTTGTTTTACCGGAGCCCAGGAACCCGGTAAACAGAATAACTTCCGGGCGATTATTTTTTATCATTTTTCCACCTTTTAAACATTAAAGTAACCTTCCTTATTTCCCAATAGTTTGTTTGCCACCTCAATGGCTTCAAAAAGATCTTTTCCATAACCATTTGCGCCGATTTCATCAGCGTAATCCTGGGTTACCGGTCCGCCGCCAACTACGATCTTAACCCTGTCCCTCAATCCTTCGTCGATGATCGCTTGAATGACATTTTTAAATTCTCCAATGGTCGTTGTTAACAGTGCTGACATCGCGAGAATGTCTGGTTTATATCGTAGAATTGCCGAAATATAGGATGCCGCCGGAACGTCGATTCCTAAATCAATGACATCATAACCATCCCCTTGCAGGATCATTGAAACCATGTTTTTTCCGATATCATGGAGGTCTCCGGCAACTGTCCCAATAATCACAATGCCTTTCTTTTTGCTCTGATTTGTTTCGATCAGCAGTGGCTTTAGAACATAGAGACTGGCATGCATTGCTCTTGATGACATTAACACATCCGGAATATAAATATCCCCTGCCTTAAATTCCTTGCCAATTTTTTCCATCGTTGGAATCAATGCCGTTCTTATGATCATATCAGCATCAATCCCCTGCATTAACGCTTGTTCCGTGGAATTCTTGACAAGTTCTGCATTACCATCAATGATTCCATCCTGAATTTTTTTTAAGCATACATCCATATTTTTCTCCTTTTAAAGGTTTTGTCTAAATTGTGTCGGGGTCATCCCTTCATTACGACGAAAAACTTTTGAAAAATAACTGCCGTCACTGTAACCCAATGTCATAGCGATTTCTTCGATTTTATAACGGGGATTTCTCAGCATTTTTTTAGCTTCGTCCAACTTAACCTTTGTCACATAATCCATAACTGTTATGTTCTGACTTTCTTTGAAAATTCGACTGACGTAAAAAGGGCTTAAATAAACAGAATCCGCAATCTCTTCAAGGGTACGGTTTTTATCATAATTATTCCGAATGAATCCTTTGATTCCCTCAATTGCGGTTCTGTTTTTTGATTTGTGATGATGCTGAATTTCATCCAAATAACGTTCCAATAATGATGTTGCCACAATATTTATTTCTCTGATGCTGTAACAGCTGTTCAATTCCTGCAATAAGTTTGCATTGAAGCTAATCGACTTTTCAATATCAACACCTGCCTCTATAGAAGCTCGTGACATCACCACGATCAATTCATAAACACGGCCTTTAATTTTTAGAATTTTTTCTCCACCCTCAGAAAAAATATCAGCCAGCATCACTTTGAATATTTTTCGACATTCTTCCAAATCATTTAACTTTATTTTTCCAATAAGTGCTTTTTCCTTTTCGAAAAAAAAGTTTAGACTCTGGCTATTGAGTTTCTCTTCAAGATTTTTTCGGGTTTGAATCTCTTCATTTAGTAAAAGTTGTTGCAATTCAAATTCTTTTTTTTGATGTAAGCTTTCCCATCCCGTTTTGATGATATAGTTTGCAATCACATACAAAAGTGATGCTGCCCCCTGAACCTTATCACCTGAAACGACTTGCAGCTTTTTCGCTGCTATAAATAAGTCTTTGAAATCATCGGTCAGGCATCGATTCATTTCTTCTAATTCAATCCAGAAGAATTCTTCCGGCTCCCACATTAAAACCTGTCCACAGATGATGGTTCCTAAATATTCTTCATCAAAAATAATCGGTGCCGCCCATTCAATTAAACCAGCAGGGCATCTGAAAATATAGGGTTCATCAAAAATAGCTGCTTGTTTCCCGGCACGGGCATAGGCACCCACACAACGATTAATGCCTTTCTTTTTTTCCATTTTCCATATCATGTGACAAAATTCACAATTTTTTTGAGCATCTTTTTTTGAAAAAATCGAGTGTCCTTCCACATCAACGATATTTGCTGTTAAACCGGTTACCTTAGTAAAAGCATCTAATATTTTGACAATAATATCTTTATCAACTAGCTGCAGTAATCGTGCCCGATTGGATAGTGTAAAACAATTTTTATTATTAAACTCTTTTTTCATAATTAGCCCGCCTATTCCAAAGAATTGTAAACGTATAATTCCCTATGTTGTAAGGATATCTCATTTTCAACTATATTAATAGGTAATTTATTGCTTTTATTTGTATTATTTTGTGTTGCTTGTATTCTTATTGATACCAAATAATTGGTGTTGGCGGAATTCCAGCACTAATTTTTTGTACAAAAAAAAGAGCCGAAGCTCCTTTTTAAACAATAATATTAGTCTATCGCTGAAAAATCATCTTTACCAACGCCACAGGTTGGGCATTCCCAATCTTCTGGAAGATCAGCAAAAGCTGTTCCAGGAGCTACGCCATTGTCAGGATCACCTAAAGCTGGATCATAAACATAACCACATACATCGCATTCAAATTTCTGCATTTTATTTTTCTCCTATTCATAGTCTTTTTATATTTCTATTATATTTATTCTGAGAAATATTTCAATCTTTTTTATGAATTATTTTAAATTAAATCAAATGAATCTTTTTAGGTTTGCCGCGCCTATCATTCCTGCTTCATTTCTGAACATTGCTAAAACAATTTCCGGCACGGCATTTTGTGGATAGGTTAGCCGTTTTAATGTTTCCATGCGTATTTTTTCAAGCAGAAAATTTCCCGCATAAGATAATCCTCCACCAATCGTATAAATCTCAGGATCAACGATGTCACTAATATTGGCGATTGCCCAACCTAAGTACTTGGCAAGCCGATTAACCGCCTCCAGCGCCAAAGGGTCACCGGCTTTTGCCGCATCGATGATTATTTTTCCGTCCAGCATTTCTTCAGTGGTCAAGGACGATTCAACGCCAAGCTCCATCCGCATTTTACAATAACGAATCAAAGCGGTCGCTGAAGCAAAGGTTTCCAGACATCCGTTTTTACCGCAACCGCAGGAATAGAAATTTTTCTCCATCAGCATATGTCCCACTTCGGTTGCAACGCCATGAGAGCCGGAAATGATCCGACCATTAAGGATGAGCCCCCCTCCCACACCTGTTCCCAACGTAATCATCATCGAACTCGTTTTCCCAAGAGTACTCCCAAAAGCCGCTTCGGCAATACCGGCCGCTGTTGCATCATTTACCAGGTTGACTTCCTGTGTTAATCTAGCTTCGAGGTCTTTTTTCAATGTCACATTTTTCCATCGCAGATTCGGACAAGATACCACGATCGCCCCATCCCCAGACAAAATACCGGGAATTCCAATTCCGATCAACTGCTCATCTGGGGCATACAAAAGCAATTCTTTGATCAATGTCAACAAATCATTCAGCAATTCAGAATATCCGCGGTGACTTTGCGTTTTAATTAAACGTTCCAGCAGAATTTTCCCCTGGTTATTCACTATTCCGCCTTTAATGGTCGTCCCACCTAAATCGATTCCTATTCCCATGCTGTTACCTCACTGTTTATTTTACTGAATTATAACACGATTTTTGTATATATCAGCAGTTTTTTTCCTAATCAGTTGCCAACATTTAAGTCAAGTGATTGTTTTAAAATTGAAATACGGACAACTGATTAACAATTGTCCGTATGATTCCAGCACTTTAAATTAATTATTACTCATAACGCAAGGCATCAATGGGATCAAGCTTTGCGGCCTTATTGGCAGGATAATAGCCAAAGAAAACACCAATACCCATTGAGAAACAAAGAGCGATGATCATCGGAGTAAAAGGTGGAGTTGTCGGAAATTTCAGCAATGAACTCCCTAATACCCCAAGAACTGAGCCGAGGCCCACTCCGATAATTCCGCCGATGAGACAAATAATAATCGCTTCAATGATAAATTGACTGCGAATGGCAGAGTTTCTCGCCCCCAAAGCCTTCCGGATGCCAATTTCTTTTGTCCGCTCGGTTACTGAAACCAACATGATATTCATCACCCCAATCCCCCCAACCAGCAAAGATATTCCGGCGATTACTGAAATGCCAAGTGAGAGGGTGCTCAACATGCTTGTCGCTTCACTGACCATGGCTTCCATGCTTTGAGCTTCAATCGTATAGTCGGATAAGGCTCCCAGATTTTTGATAAAATACTGCTTGGTAATTTGAGCAAAAGCCGTCGTGTCGGTATTTGCTGAAGCCATGATCGTAAAATTTTCATAGCCTGGAATGGCAGTAGATTGAGAATTCAGAGCCTTTGCCGTGGTAATCGGAATAAAACACTCAATCCGAGTATCATCTCCCATATTGAATAACGGATTGTCAATAACTACTTTTTCATATACTCCGATAATCGTATAGGTTTCATTGGTATTTTTAGTTTCTACCGTAATATCCATGCCTGTTGGATCGCCATTGACACCAACCAAATTATTTCTTAGGGTGGTATCAATGATGATGACGTTTCTGGAACTTTGAATATCCCGATCAGAAATAAAGCGCCCTTGAACCAGGTTGATGTTATTAACTAAACGATAATCCGGGTTTGCTCCAGTGACACTGACATCTTTGTGAACATACCCGCTGTTAAGCTTGCCGGAGCCAAGACTGCTTGAAAGGCTGATTGCTCTAATTTGATCAGCATAAGTTTCTTTAAAGCTGTTAAGCTCATCCTGAGTGATGTAATCCTCCGGCTGCAGAGTGGCCTGGGAATCATAATTTTTAGGAGTTAAATACACCGAAATATTTTTTCCACCAATTTTGTCCATTGTTTTTGAAACAGAACCAGTCATCGCCGAACCAAGAGTTGAAATTGCCATAACCGAAGCAATCCCAATAATGATTCCCAGCATCGTTAAAAGGGCCCGCATTTTATTCGCTCTTAAACCTTCCAGAGCCAGCCGAATATTTTCAAGCAGATTCATAGCTTCCCTCCAACTGAATTTTTTCATTAATTTTATTTTCCACAATTGAACCATCCTTGAGGCGGATAGTTCTTTCTGTTTCCAGAGCTAATTCGGTGTTGTGGGTAATCAGAATAATCGTTTTTCCCTGTTCCTGATGGAGACGGTGAAAAATATCCATGACCATCCGACCCGTGTGGGTATCCAATGCCCCGGTGGGTTCATCTGCAAGAATAATGGCCGGATCGTTGGCCATCGCTCTGGCAATGGCGACCCGCTGTTTTTGACCGCCTGACAATTCGTTGGGGCGATGATGGGAACGTGCAGTCATATCAACTAACTCAAGCAGTTCTTTTGCCCGTTTTGTCCGTACGCTTCGGGATTTTCCGCCATAGAGCATCGGGAGAGCCACATTATTCAACGCTGAGGAACGGGGGATCAGATTAAAGGTCTGAAAAACAAAACCAATTTTTTCATTTCGTATTTTTGATAAGCCCTCATCTTTGACATTTTCCATCGGAAGTTGATCCAGAAAAAAATGTCCCTGAGTGGGGCGATCCAATGCTCCAAGGATGTTCATTAAGGTAGATTTTCCAGAGCCAGAAGCCCCGACAATGGACAAAAACTCGCCTTCATAAACATCGAGATCAATTCCGTGGAGAATTTCCAGTTCATTAGGAGTTCCCAGATAATAAGATTTGACAATTCCTCTCATTTCAATTATTTTTTTTCTCATATTATACAGTTGCTCCTGCTTCTAGGGAAACCGCATTGCCTGGTTGCAGCGCTTGGGGTTGAACAATAACCGCCATACCGGGAGTGAGTTGGTCGCCAGATATTTCTGCAAGCGAGTCTGTTTCCATACCGAGCGTGACCGGAATGGATGCAACTACCCAGGTACCCGCTTTATCCGGATTTTCTTTTGCAATATAAATGCATGCCTGTCCCGAGTTATCCGTAACCAGAGCATCGAAGGGAACGCTGAAGACATCATTTTTTTCTTCACTTATAATGCTCAACCGGGTGGTCATCCCTATTTTAAGTCCCTGAACATTTGCAGGAAGATCAACCTGGATTTCGAACTCAGCGTTTTTTGTGGTCGCATCTGTTGAAGGCTGCGTATCTATTGCTGTTGGTGCGATTTTACTGAGGTTGCCCGAAAAAGTCTGATCTCCGGTGGCATCAGATTTCACCGTTACCGCCATATCTTCATGAATAAGGTTTAAATTCACCTCTTTTATTTTTCCTCGAACTTTAAGATCACTGGTGTCTTCAATCGTAAAAAGCTCGCCACTGGCCATCGCTCCTTTGATGGCATTCACAGCGGTTATGGTACCACTGGTATCCGCTTTTACATTGGTATAGGTATCCGTGGCTTTGTTGTAAAGCTGACATAACCAGTCTCCGCTACCAACCCAATCACCAACAGACACATATATTTTTTCGATCTTATCGCCACTGGCATCACTCACTTTGACTTTTGTGGTGCTTTCCACAACCCCTGTCGCCGAAATCGTATTTTGAAGGGTTCCTTTTGCAAGCGGGGATGTTTTTACAATGGTCCCAGTGGTGTTTGTTGTTTGTGAGCCGGCATAAACAAAAGCTCCTCCGCCAATCACAATGGCTGCTCCGATTACAATACACAGGATTATTCCTTTTTTCTTCATCATTTTCTTGTATGATCTGGATGCAATTCAAATCATACTTCTCCCTCTTAAATAATTTTTGTTGTTGTTTCAAAATCACTTCTATTCTATTATTAATTTATTCCAAATTCAAATGTTTTTCCATAATATACTGAGTGCAAAAATAAAACATGACACATAATGCCAAGTTAATTAAGGTTGTGCCATTGATAAACCACTGTGCTGCTTTTATCCCATCAATACCCGAAAAAAGTATATCCAGATTAGCCAGAAGGGGCACGGCTACCAGTATAATCGATACAATGATCTGTAAAACAATGGTAATCACAATATAGGCTCCAAAAGAAGCTAAAACACGATGTTGATTAAACAATTGCCCGATAGAGATAGAAGCATAAATCAACAGGATGGATGAAATCGCACTAACAAGCATACATAAGAATAATTCAAATAAAATTATATTAAGACTCATTCCAAACTGAGTATTAAAATCGGTATAAGCCATGTTGATATCCTGAACCACTTCCATCATTGAAAAACTTCCAAATGAAAGAATAAAAATAGAAATAACCAGCATTAAACAGCAAACGACTGACCACATTAATCCCACCAATAATTTGGACAATATCAGTTCCCAGGTTTTAACTGGTAAGCTGAACATTAAATAGCCTTCATCAGTAAATAGATTTTTATAAAACCGTTGTATAATAACCACGAAGGTCATCACACATAATGCCGTGATGACAATGACATATAGAGTAAAAGTGATTCCCAAAATGACTTCTGCAACCGGGCCTGTTGCAATATCATCGGTAAAAAAGTCCGGTGCCCCAATGGTTAATGCCATTTTTGTGAAAATTGTTAATATTAGTAACGCGCCATACATCGGTAAAAAAGTTCTTCCCGTCGCCTTTACTTCATGTTTAAATAACTTTCCTAACATTTGAACACCTCCCTGAATAATCCATCCACTGATTTATTATACTTTTCCCTGATTTCATCGACTGTGGATGTCATGGTTATTTCTCCCTTTGAAATGAAAACAATATCATCCAGCACCTGCTCGATATCGGCAATCAGATGCGTTGAAATGATCACTGATGCATTCTCTTTATAATTGGTAATAATCGTATTGAGGATGTAATCCCTTGCAGCCGGATCGACTCCGCCAATCGGTTCATCTAATAAATATAGTTCTGCCGAACGGCTCATAATCAAAATCAGCTGAACTTTCTCTTTGGTTCCTTTGGACATGGTTTTCAATCGATCACTGGGATTGATGTTCAATTCTTTCAACATGTTTTCCGCTTTGATGCGGTTGAAATCTTCATAGAAATCTTCAAAGAAAGCGATGATATCTTCCGCCCGCATCCAACCGTTTAGATAGGTTCTTTCTGCCAAATAGGATGTTTTAGCTTTCGTTTCAACGCCCGGAATTGCCCCATCAATGGTTATTTCTCCCTCCGTTGGAACAAGTAAACCCGTTGCCAATTTTAAAAATGTACTTTTTCCGCTGCCGTTTGGTCCTAGTAATCCAATAATTCGGCCTCTGGGGATCTCCACGTTTACGTTGGAAAGGGCAATCTTCTTGCCAAAACTTTTTGTCAAGTTCTTAGCGCTTAGTATTATCATTGCTGTTTTCCCCTTCCTCAACCTTTTTAATCAATGTCAAAATTTCTTCTTTTCCAAAGCCAAGCAGTTTCATTTTTTCAAAGAACTGTTCGATTTCTCTAAAAGCTAAAGCCTTCTTTACTTCATCTATCACTTTTTTATCCTCCGTAATATATCTGCCACTTGTTCGCTGTGCAAAAACAAGATCCATTCTTTCAAGCTCTGCTAATGCTTTTTGCATGGTATTGGGGTTCACGCCAGCATCCATTGCCAAATCTCTTACTGAACTAAGTTTATCTCCTGGTGAATAAACTCCTGAAATGATTCTAAGCTCAATTTGTTCCACCAGTTGTTTATAAATAGGTCGATCTGAATCAATGTACCATTTCATCGCCGTCCTCCTTTGTATTATTGTATTGTTGTACTGCTTGCTTAATACAATAATACTATTTGTAAGTTTTGTCAATGGTTTTTCGATTTTTTGACAAAAATAAAAATAAACTCGCAATCCGAGTTTACAAACTGTCGATAAGTAGCTAAAATGCAAAAATAAATCCTGAAGACAAGTGTAACATCCGTTGTCTCCAGGGCGAGGTTGTCAACTAAGCATTTCACCGTCTTTTTTTCTTTTTACGAATCGAAATCATCAGGCCGCCACTAAGAATAATGGCTGTTATATAACCAATCGTCCCTAAAGCGGGGATTCCTAACAGCTTTGGGGTCATATCCGTGGTTGCAATAAAGCTTGATCCGATCAACAAAGCAGCATTGATAATACAGACAACAATCTTGTTAACCATTTTATCAACTTCAGCCAGTGGCTCCTCTGATCCTATAAGCTCCAAATTAACCTTAATCTGTCCCTTGTTCGCAAGACTGAGAAAATCCGATATTTGTCCTGGTACACTAATCGCTTTTTCACTAGATATGATAAACTTACGTCCATTGTCTTCAATAATCTTGTTTAAATCAAAACCACCAGCTTCCTGACCAGCAATGTGATTTGCCATAATATTTACAATATTAGTACTTGGAGATACCGTCGTTATAACGCCTTCAATCGTTATCATTCCACGGCTTAACATACTGATGCCGCCTGGCATTGCAATATGGTTCTCACTGGCAATGCGCAATATTTCTTCCAGCAATCTACCCATGTTGATGTTGCTGAATTCTTCCGTTCCATATTCCTCAAGCATGCCGGCAATCGCTTCATACAATTGGGGCTGATTAATTCGTCTCCCCTTGTGAACGCCTAAAGCTAAAACGGCACCTTTGAGCATCTCCACATCACCTGTGGCAACAGCCTTGACATAACGTCTTAAAACGCCCATCTCACGTTTGGATAATCTCCCCATCATTCCCAAATCGATCCAGACAATTTGCCCATTTCGAATGAAGATATTACCCGGATGAGGATCGGCATGAAAAAAGCCATCGTCAATAATTTGTTTAACATAATTTTCCGACAACTTTTTCCCTATTTCCTGCAGATCATACCCTTCCACGGATAAGGCCTCTGTTTCATCAATTTCAATGCCCTCGACAGCTTCCATGACCAATACTTTTGAAGTCGTAAACTGCTTGTAAATGAGAGGACAACTTATATAATTAATGAGGGCATTGAATTCATAAAACAATTGAGCGTTCTGAGCCTCGATCAAAAAATCCATTTCCTGTTGAGCGGTGCTCCACATCTCATCCACAATCATTTTAAAATCAATCACATCACCAATTCCACTGGCAACATTTAAAATCCCGGTTGCTCGATTCAGAAGCACAACATCCTGAGCCATTATCCGATAGATTCCCACCCGTTGAACCTTTATAACAACCTTTGATCCATCATTTAATTCAGCCTCATGCACCTGGGCAATGGAGGCTGAACCTAAAGGTTCTTTTTTGATCACGCGGAAAACTTCTTTTGCCGGGTGCTGGTATTCTTCTTCAATAATTTTTATAACAGTTTCAAAAGGCATTGGTTTTACCTGGGATCTTAGTTTTTCAAGTTCCAGGCAATAATCATAAGGCAAAACATCCCGCCTCATGGACATCATTTGACCGATCTTAATAAAGGTCGGCCCCAGATCTTCGATGATCAGTCTCAATTTTTCCGGGGTCAGCCCTTTGGTAATTTCATGTTTCATAAGAATAGCAATGATTTTTCCAAGTCTTCTTCCATTGGTGTCTATTTTTTTATTATTCAGTTCATCCATTATT
This sequence comes from Acetobacterium paludosum, assembly GCF_008086595.1. Lineage (GTDB taxonomy): Bacteria > Bacillota > Clostridia > Eubacteriales > Eubacteriaceae > Acetobacterium > Acetobacterium paludosum. Next base: position 206,207 of record NZ_RXYA01000005.1, read on the forward strand.
GTGATTGGATCACTGACACTCATCTATTCCGCTTTTTTCAGATGGTTCTGTCTCCATCATCTCAATTGTTTCTTTGATCTTTTGAATTTCTTCAGGTGTCATTTTATTCAAGTTTTCAACAACCGTATCAACTGTTGGTGGAGTTTCTGGATGAATAACATTCACCGTAACATTGTCCTTAATCGTTTCTTTAATATTGTGTTTCAACTCTTCATTTAATACTTTTCCCTGTTCTACCGTTAATTCACCCTTTACCACAAGCTCATCAATAAGCTCTTTAGATTTTTCAGCCGTAGTAGCCACAGCTCCAACTCCAAACAAAAATATTCTTCTTAAATCTTCACCAATATTTTCCAACATGTTTTCTCCTCCTTGTAATTTGAATTTTATATTTATATTATACCCTAATCTGAATGATTAATCCTGTAATTTAAATCCGCCCTCAGTTAATGCCTTCCTGATTTCCAGAATATGCTCGTAATTTCTGGTCTCAAGTTCAATACGCAGGAAGCATCCATTAATATCTGAACCTTCATTGCTACGTTCATGATGAATTGAAATTACATTTCCCCCACAATCTGCGATAATCTGAGAAACGCCCTTTAATTGTCCCGGTTTATCAATCAACTCAATATTAAGTGAGCAGGACCGCCCTGATGTTAACAGTCCTCGTTTTATAATCCTTGATAAAATGGTAACATCAATATTCCCCCCTGATATGAGGCATACCACTTTTTTTCCCTTAATCGGAAGTTTGCCAAACATGGCCGCCGCAACTGCTACCGCACCCGCACCTTCAGCAATCAGCTTTTGCTGTTCAATCAGGGTCAGGATGGCTGTTGAAATTTCATCTTCCGTGACCGTTACAATTTCGTCAACATACTTACTGCAAAGATCAAACGTTATTTCCCCAGGTTGTTTTACTGCAATCCCATCAGCGATGGTGTTGGCATGTGACAGGCAGCATACTTTTTTCTCTTTTAGCGATGTCTTCATACTCGGTGCTCCTGAAGCCTGAACCCCGTAAACTTTCACATCAGGCTTAAGTGACTTAATAACATAGGCAATTCCCGATATAAGTCCGCCCCCGCCAATCGGAACAATCACTGCATCCATATCCGGAAGGCTTTCAAGCAGCTCCAATCCGATGGTTCCCTGTCCGGCAATCACATCATCATCATCAAACGGATGAATAAAGGTATAACCCCTTTCTGCTTGAAGCTCCAGCGCTTTAGCATAAGCTTCATCATAGCCACCTTCTACCAAACATACCTCAGCACCATAGGACTTTGTTGCTTCAACCTTCGAAATAGGCGCTCCATCCGGCAGACATATCAGCGCTTTGATATTATTGATGGCGGCCGCCATAGCAACACCCTGGGCATGATTTCCCGCCGAACAGGCGATGACCCCTTTGGACCTTTCTTCTTCAGTTAGCTGTGAAATTTTATAGCATGCTCCACGGACTTTGAAAGATCCGGTAATTTGCAAATTTTCCGTTTTTAGATAGATCTCACTGTCCGGACAGATTTTTGGTGCATGAATTAAATCCGTGGGACGGATGTATTTTTTCAATGTAAAAGATGCATGATAGATTTTATCGAGTGTCAACATTTTTTATTTCTCCTAAGTATATTTTGTTTGTTATTCCGGTTTTGCACTCTGCTCCGGATACCATTCGATAAACCACATGGTAAAGAAAACACCCGGAACCAGTAAAGCAAGTGGGAAAATGGCTGCTAAGTATGTCATAAACGTCGTGTTAAGCCAAATTGTGATGACGCCCTGAATAATGAAAATTCCAGACCAGACCAAAGTTAAAATCCGGTTTGTTTTTAGAAACAATGCATTTCTCAATGCATTTCTGCCATTAAAAAAATGCAAATAATCTGCCGTTAACGGAACTGTCTTCAATAGTGAAACCAGCCAGATTAAAGCAAGACTAAAATATTCAATAATTGCAAAAGTATTGCCATCGAAATTTTTTCCAAAAGTCATGAAAATCAATGTGTATAGTGAAAACAACAAAAGTGTCCCCTTTTCGAAATAGACCAAATCAGCACCTCTTTTTATGGTACATAAGATGCCACAAATCACCAGCGGAATGACAATACCAAATAAAGCACTATAATCTAAAAACAGCAAACTAACGATCCACGGGACGATTGTCAGGAAAAACCAATAAGGTGTGTTTTTAAAACTAATGGGAACCACCTTCTTTTTCTTTTCCGGATTAAGTGCAACACTCCCAAACAACCCATCAAAAAAAGCATTTAACAAATTCATGTCTCCCACAACTGAATATTTTTTTTCGATTAGAGCTTGCGCCGCATCAATTTTTCCCTCAAATATCCGTTCCAGTGTTGATAAATTTAGATTGATCGAGGCTGTTTCGTCCTTAAAATCATTTTTAAGCAATGTACATTCATTATTTTTTACGACCAATTGGTATCGTTCTTTAAGATCTGTGAAGTCGATTTGCAAAACAGCGTCCAGATCTGGGCGCACCTTCGGATTAAATGCCGCCAGAACCTGTTTCATATAGGTCCAGGCAATCAATCCGCCATCTAAATCTCTCATCCGGATATCATCAACCCCCCAGCTCAGATTGGCTGTTTTTAAATAGGTAGGAATTTCTATAAAAGGTTTTTCAAGACCTTCACGAATGTTGTCTGGAATTTTCAAATGCTCACTGTATTCTTTTCCCGCAATTCTGACTAAATCAAGATAATGAACCGTGAGATTATCAAGTTGTGATATGCCGAGCAATTCACCTTCAATGCATAGTATTTTTTCCCATTTATCTGCTCCGAATAAATTGTTGAATTGTGCTACAACACCTTCATAATTGTTTTTAGTTGTCGGCAAACCGCAAGTACTGATTAAAATATGCTTTTTATTCTTCATTTTTTCAGGATTCCGAAAAGGCCGTCCATAAGTACCGCCGCCTTCTGGATCCATGAACGGTAATAATAATGGGGTCGTCCGTTCCATAAATTTTTTCATAATACTTGAAATTCCACAATGATAAAGGGGGGTTGTCCAGATAATGATATCAGCCTCTTCATATTTGGTTATAAGCTCAGTCATATCATCTTGAATAACACACTGACCGGGTGTTGTTCTCCAACAGAAAAAGCATCCTGTACAGGCACTGATATTTTGATCTGCTAAATGAACGGTCTCAATTTCAAAATCTTTTGCATTTTCAGCTAGACCTGACAAAAAACTCTCAGTTATTTTCATGGTAAAGCTTTTATCACTTTTATCACTTTTATGACTGCCATTTAATATTAAAATTTTACGCATTTTTCCCTCCTTTTTCTTAACAATATTTTTTTCAATCTCTTTTGAAGTATTATATCAAAAATAACTCTGGTAGAATACCCCATAATTCGATTATAATGTAATCAAGAATAATCTCATTTTGAAACACATAAAGTGTGTCATGTCTTATAATAACACACAACCGCGTCTCTTTTTGACACGTGGCGCAGTCTGTTTAGCATTTCTACTATTAAAAGTGGTGTTTTAATGCCGTTTTACTGTTTTCTTTTTTTGGCATGATAATTGCTTTTCTTATATATATATCCATGCATTTGGATAAATATATGGTAAATGTACCAAAAAGGAGATTATCATGAGTAAACCAGTCGTATCCGTTGTAAAGGTTGAACAACCTAAAGGCAATGCCGAATTCATGGGCGGCAAATTTGTTCGTTATGAAGAGGACATCAAAAAAATAAAAGCTGCTGTTGCTGAAGCAATTAAATTATCCATTGGTTCCCTTGATACTATCATTAAAGAAGGCGACACCGTATTGATCAAACCGAATCTCGCATTTCAGGCTCCCCCTGAAAGCTTTGCTGTCGTTGATCCAAGAACCATCGAAGCTGTTGTTTCTTATGTGAAAGAAAACTCCAAAGCAGGAAAAGTCATTGTTGGCGATAATCCTTCCCTGGGAATGCATGTTGGTCGTGCTAAACCAGCCTTTAAAGATTCTAAAATGGAAGAAGCTGCTAAACTGGGTGGCGCTGATGAAGTCATTTATTTTGATGAAACAGATGTCGTTCCGGTGGAAATTAAAGACGCTAAAGTATTTAAACATGCTACTGTTTTTAAACCTTTTCTGGATGCTGATGTTGTCATTAACCTTCCCAAAATGAAAGTACATTTGGCCGGAACCGTCACCCTGGGACTTAAGAACTGGAATGGGATTATCCCGAACTGTCATCCAGATGCACAGCAACAAGGTGCTCATCGGATCGAATTAGGGCAGAAAATGGCTGACTTGTATCGCGTTCGACATGCCGATCTTGTCATCGTCGATGCTGTAATTGGTATGGAAGGCCAGGGACCACATGCCGGCACACCGATTGAAATGAACCTGATTGTTGCCGGCGCCGATACCGTTGCGGTAGATTCTGTGGCCTGTTCAATTATGGGCTTTGAACCGATGGAAATTCCCGCCATTCGGTGTGCCGGTACTGAAGGCCAGGGCGAAATAGATTTAAATAAAATTGAAGTTGTTGGCAATTCTATTGAATCCGTTATGAAACATTTCAAACGTCCCGGCGGCGATCCGATTGGCATGTATGCCGGTTTAACCTGTGCCATGCAGCAAACTTGTCCTGGTTGTCATGTAAATGTTCGTGGTGCTTTGGATTCTTTTGCAATCAGTGGTATTGACATGAAAAAATTTCTGGAAAAACATGGCGAAGTCGTTGTTATTGCCGGTGGGGTTCCCAATTTCGAACCAGAATTCTGTAAAGATAAAAATGTATTTATCTGCGGTGACTGCTGGGAACTTTTCCCATCAGCTGATAAAGTACGAGAAGGTGCAGCACTTGCTAAAACAGTAACCTATTATCCAGGCTGTGCTCCAGTTTACATCTTTGCTCAGCTTAATAATGATCTTCAAAAACTGGCGGCTGGGAAATAAATTTCATTTGTATATGCCAGGGGAACATCCCCTGGTGTATACAATGTCTGTTTGAATTCATGCAATCATCTTCTTGAAAAAAAGCTTATTCATCAAACTTAAAGGAGTGTGAACGCTTTGAAAATTCATTCAGATGCTGATATGATAAAAAAAACCTGGAACGATTTTGTAAATGATGGAATCATCGGAAACTATATTCGAAAACCCATTGTGGATTCCTGGATACGCTGTCAAAAAGCAGGAATTGATCCTCGGGCATTAAACCGAACCCCGACTGTAAGTGAAGCGAATTTTCAAAAGCGTCTGGAACAGAATAAGATACTTTTAGATGTCAGTATTCCTTTTATGGTAGAATTACAGGAATTTGTCAACAAGTCAGGCTTTTCAACCACTCTGAATGATCCGAACGGAGTCATCCTTGAACTTATTTGTGATCAATCGATTATTGAAGAAGCCTTTACTAAAAATCTGGTCCGAGGCAGTATCTGGAATGAAGCCATGGCAGGGACCAATGCAACCGGTTTGGCCATTAATCTTCTTCAGCCTATCCAGGTTATCGGCGCAGAGCATTATTATGAATGCTACCATGATTTAACCTGTTCAGCTGCTCCGATTCTAGATGAAAACGGGAAATTGCTCGGTATTCTTGACATGTCTGGTCCTAAAGAGATGGCCTATCCCCACACCCTGGGTATGGTTGTGGCAAGTGCCAAGGCAATATCCCGACAACTTTGCGTTGCAGAATCCAATCGTAAGGTTGATTTAACGAATCATTATCTCAGTACTCTGATCGACTCCATGTCCGATGGTGTTGTTGCGGTGGATGTAAAAGGAAAGATTATCGGTATCAATTCTCATGGAGCTAAAATTCTTAAGACAACTACTTTCGAGTCTTATGGAAAAAATATTTTGGATATTATGGATGGCGAAACTATTCTAGAACGCAATGGTCATCAGTCTTCTCAATTTGAAGAAAAAGAAAAGCATATCGTAACTAAAAGCAAAAAAATTAATTGCCTTGTCAATAGTAAATTAATACTACGCGATAACGGTACCATCGTTGGAGCCGTTGCAACTCTCAAAGATGGCGAAATAAAATCGATAGTTCCTGAAAAAAGCAAAAGAAAGGGAACCCGGTTTACATTTGATGATATTATCGGTGAAAGCTCTGAACTCCTGCGATCCATTCATCTTTCTCAAATAGCCGCCAAAGGTACCTCCACGGTATTATTACAGGGAGAAAGCGGTACCGGAAAAGAAATGTTTGCCCAGGCTATTCATAATGCCAATCAATCGGACAAACCTTTCATCGCCATTAATTGCGCCGGAATTCCTGAATCTCTGATTGAAAGTGTTCTTTTTGGTTATGAAGAAGGTTCCTTTACCGGTGCTAGCAAGCATGGTAAAATCGGCAAATTTGAATTGGCAAAAGATGGAACCATCTTTTTAGATGAAATAGGAGAAATGCCACTTGGCACCCAAACCGTTCTTCTCCGTGTTTTACAGGAACGTTATATTCAGCGAATCGGCGGATCAAAGGATATTCCGATTGATGTGCGCATCATTGCTGCCACTAATAAAAATCTTGCTGAAGAAGTAAAAAAGGGAAAGTTTCGACAAGATCTTTACTACCGACTCAATGTTCTGCAAATCGATATTCCACCGCTTCGCAAGCGAAAAAAAGATATCCCTGTTTTGGTAAACTTCTTTCTTAATGAAATCACTGGGACCTGTGGGAAATTCATTGAGCCTCTGCACCCCTCAACCATTGCAACGATGCAGGAGTATGAGTGGCCGGGAAATGTCAGACAATTTAAAAATGCCATTGAACAGGCGGTAAATTTTACCGAAACCAATCGAATCGATGACTACTTTATTTCCAATTATCTACCAAATATCAATGAAGAATTGACAGAAGTCAACCGTGTATCACCCCCGATTGATGATACCAATGTGGATTTGAAAGATCTTGAACTTAGCACCATAAAAAAAGCATTGCTGCTTTTTCCTGAGCGAAAAAAAGCTGCCGAGTATCTGGGTATCTCACGAAGTACCCTTTATCGCAAATTAAAGCAGTATCATCTGGAGGATTCGTAAATGAAAAAGGACTTGAGTTGGATTGATCTTGGCTTGATTTCTTATGAAAAGGCCTTTAATCTCCAGGAAAAGATTCATCAAAAATGTGTAGAAGCTGACTGGACGGATACCCTTCTTTTTCAGGAAAATGATCCCATCATCACACTGGGCCGCGGCAGTCATGAAAAGAACCTTTTGTACACGCCAAAAGAATTAGCTGCTATGGGAATCAAGCTTACTTCCGTAAGCCGTGGCGGAGATATCTCCTATCACGGCAATGGACAATTGATTGTATCCCCGATTCTGCATTTTGAACGATACATCAAGGGTGCCCATCATTATGTCCGCTGCCTGGAACAGGTGGTCATTAACCTTTTGGGGAACTACGGTTTACCGGGCAAACGAATAAAAGGGCTCAGCGGCGTCTGGGTGAACGATCCGAATACCAGAGACGATTGCAAAATATCTGCACTTGGAATAGCTATCTCCCATGGTGTTACCCTTCATGGCATCTCGATTAATGTTAATCCCAATCTCAAACATTTTTCAACCATTATTCCCTGCGGTATTGAAGATAAGGGTGTGACCTCGATGAAAGCATGCGGATTAACGCCACCGCCGCTGACAGAAGTACGAGATCAGTTTATTCTGGCCTTTGATGCCATGTTTGGAACTCAGACAAGCAAACAAACAATTGACAAAATTAATGAAGTTTAAGGAGAATTATAATGAAATACGAAATTATTATGCCCGAATTTGCTGAAGGCGCTGAAGAGATTAATTTAAGACAATGGTTAGTTGGAGTGGGAGATACTGTAAAAAAAGGTGACAATATTGCCGAAGCCGCAACAGATAAGATATCCATCTATGTGGAATCTCCTGCCGATGGTAAAATCACATCATTTCTAGCCGAAGAAGGCGACCGTATTCTGGTCGGTCAAATCATCGGCGAAATAGAAGGTTAAGATTATGTCTGGAATACATCAAGATAAAGTGGTTATTATCACTGGCTCCTCCCGCGGAATCGGTTATTCAATTGCAGAATACCTCAGTAATGAAGGTGCCAAGATCGTTATTATTGGCCGGTACATCGAAACCGCACAAGCGGCGGCAGACAAACTTCCAACCGACTCCCTTGCCGTTCAATGTGATATTTCCCGTGAAGAAGATGTGAAAACAATGGTTGAAACAGTTATGGAAAAATATGGCAAGATTGATGTTCTCATTAACAATGCCGGCGTTTTCCCGGTTAAAACCTTTAGTGCCATGACCTTAGCAGATTGGCGGTCCGTCATGACCATCGACCTCGATGGCACATTCATTGCAACCCATGCTGTTTATAAAGTTTTGGAGAAACAGAAGCATGGCAAGATTATCAATATTGCTTCCGTCGCCGGACGAATCGGCGGCTTGGGCTTCACCCATTATTCAGCCGCCAAAGGCGGTGTCATCGCCTTTACCAAAGCTCTGGCAAGAGAAGCTGCCCGACTTAATATCCAGGTAAATGCCATTGCTCCGGGAATCGTCGAAACGGACATGGCTAAATCGAATTTTCCCCAATATGCTTTAACTGAAGCGACCAAAAACACCCCTGCCGGTCGATTGGGAACTGAAGCAGATTTGTTCGGCATCATCTCCTTCCTTTGCTCACCAGGCAGCGACTATATTATTGGTCAGACCATCTCCGTTGACGGTGGTTACACCATGATTTAGCCAAAGCTCGAATTGCAACAAATTGCTCGATCACCAGTATCTTTATAAGGAGAGGCTTCGATGAATATTCAAGACGCTTTTATTCAACTAAAGACCAGTAATGAAACCATCACCTATCTTGAAGCAGACGGTCGGGAATTAACCGAAACCTATGCCGTTCTTTTTGAAAATGCTCTGAAAGTGCTTGGCGGATATCAGGCTCAAGGGCTTAAAAAGGGAGATCTTCTGGTCTTCCAGCTAAAAAGTATTCGAGCACAAATTACATCGTTTTGGGCTGGTATTCTGGGCGGTATGGTTCCCTCCATTCTGCCCATTGCCCAGGACGAAAAATCCAGGCAAGCTCTTCATCGTATCCTGGAATCTTTAGAATCGCCGTTTCTGGTCACCGACTTGGAGGGAATCACGACTCTCTTTGAGAATACGATGCATATGTACCGGGCCTTGATCGAATCCCCCCCCGGGGTTATCACTTCAGTTAAGGATAATGACCCCGGTATGATACAATTGACTTCCGGTACTTCATCCAATCCGAAAGGTGCCGTACTGACCTATAAAAATCTTTACGAAGGCGGAATTGCAAGCAGTATTATCGTCCGCGAAAACATTCCGGAGCGTTATTTAAGCTGGCTTCCGCTTTCCCATTGCTTTGGTTTTGTCGGCTATCACCTGGTTCCCATCGTCAATAATTTCCCGCAGTACCTAATGAGTCCCATCCAGTTTGTTCAAAACCCAAACCTCTGGCTGGAAAAGCTTTCCGATTTTTCCGCCACGGTTACCGGCGCTGCACTTTTTGGAATTGAGCACTTATTAAAAGTCGGGATAAAAACGAATACGGCTGTTGATCTATCCGCTGTTTATATCTGTTTTTGCGGTGGTGAAGATGTCAATCCCCTTTCTCTCACAACCTTTGAATCCCAGGCTGCCCCGTTGGGATGGACAAAGAATACCTTAAAGCCCGCTTACGGACTCAGCGAAACAACCATGGGTGTTGCCTATACCCCTTATGGCGCTGAATTTCGAGTGGATCATTTTCTGGGCAACGGGATTGCCATTGGCGAAAAACTATTCTTCTGTGATCCCGATGAGGATACCATCAACCGAGTTGCGGTCGGCATTTTAGATGCATGCAATGAGGTCGTCATCAAGGATCTTTCGGAAAATATCCTTGATGATGAATATCTCGGACTTATTCATATCCGGGGAACCAATGTCATGAAAGGTTATTATGCCAAAAACAATGAAGGGCTCGCTTCAATCGATGCTGAAGGCTGGTTTAATACCGGTGATCTGGGATTCTTCCGGAATGGCTGGCTGACGGTTTTCGGCCGCTACAAAGATATCATCATCGTCAACGGTGAAAATTATCTAGTTTCCGACCTCGAAAAGACCGGAAAACAGACGCTGTCTGAAGACATCAATCTTATCCTGATTCAAGGAAAGGATAAGGATAATCAATCGAATTGCCTGATTCTTTTTAGTGATGCCATGAATCCAGATGCTCTGGTCTCAGCCAGTCGGTCCATAGCGACTTCCTGGAATATTCCCATTCAGTGGGGAGTCCTTATTGATACTATTCCTCAAACCCCATCCGGCAAGATCGATCGCCTTTCCTTGTCAGTCGGATGGGAAAACGGTGAGTATCAGGAACGATCCATTCCTCTGATGCCGCCATCAACCACCACATTAGAAGGAGACTATCGAGAAATGGCAGAATATTGGTCGAGAATATTAAAAGTACCGCTTTCAAATATTTCCCCAGACAGTCATTTTGTCTTTGATCTCGGCGGGGATTCTTTAGGGCTGATTGATTTGGTTAGCCAGTTAGAAAGGATCGATGGAAAAACAATTAATCCGGAACTCCTACGCAGTCACTTAACCCTAAAAGAAATGACAGATTATATTCAATCAATCAGTTAGTATTTAAAATTTTTGTGATTAAAATATTGAGCTGAATCAACAGCAGTTATGGAGATAATTATGAATGTAGATCAATTAACGAAATTATTGGAAGATGTTAAAAACCAGGATTGCGATATAAACACCGCACTCGAATTGCTTAAGACGCTCCCTTATGAAGATTTATCCTATGCCAAAGTCGATCATCACCGGGAACTTAGGAATGGCTATCCTGAAGTAATTTACAGTCCGGGAAAGACCCTGGATCAGATCAAAGGGATTGTCGAAAATATGCTGAAACGCTCCACCGGAAATATCCTCGCTTCAAGAGCGGATCGTGATGTTTTCGATGCTATAAAATCCGTCACTTCTGATGCCATCTATTATGAAGAAGCCCGCTCTGTTGTCGTCAAGCGTGAGGAATACAAAACGACTGAAGGATACATTCTCGTTGTCACTGCTGGTACAGCTGATATTCCCGTTGCCGAAGAAGCCGCCATCACCGCTACCGTTATGGGAAATCAGGTTAAACGCCTTTATGATGTGGGTGTTGCCGGTATCCATCGGCTTTTAGATAATGTCTCCATTATAAATCATGCCAAAACAATTATTGTCGTTGCCGGAATGGAAGGTGCTTTGGCGTCCGTTGTCGGCGGACTCTGTGACAAACCGATTGTCGCTGTTCCCACCAGTATCGGTTACGGTGCCAACTTCGGCGGTATCGCAGCATTGCTGGGAATGCTGACCTCCTGCGCCAGCGGTATTGGCGTGGTTAATATTGATAATGGTTTCGGTGCCGCCTGTATGGCATCAAAGATCAATAAGTTATAATTGTTTGCATCAGGGCGCGGCCCAATAAAGGAGAGTTTGTCCAATGAAGGTTTTATATTTTGATTGTTTTTCCGGCATCAGTGGTGATATGGTTTTAGGCGCTTTCATTGACTTGGGAATCGACCCGGTTTTCTTGGAAAGCGAACTAAAGAAGCTTAATATCGACGGCTTTAAAATCGCCGCCGAAGCCACCATGAAGAAGGGTATTTCAGGCACACGCTGTCATGTTGTTTTAAATGAAGATGGTCATCATCACCGCCATTTTGAAGATATCAAACGCATCATTTCAAATTCATCCCTTTCAGATGACGTAAAAAAAACCGCCCTGGCAATTTTCAGGCGGGTTGCTGTTGCCGAGGCAAAAGTACACAATGTTCCTGTGGAACAGGTTCATTTTCATGAAGTCGGTGCCCTTGATTCCATTATCGACATCGTGGGCGCCGCTATTTGCTTCCACGCGCTAAAACCGGATATCATCTATGGTTCAAAAATAAATGTCGGCTGCGGATGGGTGCGATGCGCTCATGGACTTCTACCGGTACCCGCTCCGGCCACCACCGAAATTCTCTGTGATGCAAACTTTGAAATTTACTCTAAATGCATCGACGGTGAATCCGCGACGCCAACCGGTGTTGCCATTTTGGCTGAACTGGGAACCTATACTCCCACTACCCCCAGTTTTATTCCAGAAAAAACCGGTTACGGATTTGGCGGAAAAGATTTTGGTGTTTTAAATGCCTTACGCATTATTCAAGGCCGAAAAAGCGAACCAAACCAAATTATGGTGGTAGAAACCAATGTCGATGACATGACGGGGGAAATGGCTGGATATGTACTTGAAAGACTACTTAAAAACGGAGCATTGGATGCTTTCTACACCCCGGTTTACATGAAGAAAAGCCGTCCCGGTATTCATCTGACGGTATTATGCGAAGAATCAAAGCTTTCCAGCATTGAAGACACCATTCTCCGGGAAACCTCAACCCTTGGTCTTCGCAAATATCCGGTGGAACGCATCTGCATGCATCGCTATTTCAAGAACATCAGCACCCCTTTAGGCGAGGTTACAATGAAAATAGCTGAACATGGCGACATTCACCGTGAAACGCCTGAATATGAGGACGTAAAGAAAATTGCTCAGGAATCCGGCAAATCTCTTTGGGAAGTAATGGAAATGGTGGAAAAATATAAATAACTGATTGACTCTAACAAAAATGGACCTCAAATTGAGGTCCATTTTTTGTTTGCCTTGATGCAAACAATATACTTTCCATTTTATATCGAACGACATCAAACAATTACAAAGAAACAATAAATTTTACTCCATTATTAGCACTCTCAGTCCATATTTTTCCTTTATGTTCCGCAACGATGGATTTGGCAATAGCCAGACCAAGGCCGTAGCCGCCCGTCTGTTTTGATCGGGATTCATCACTTCGATAAAATCGTTCAAATATTTTTTCTTTCTCGTCTTCCGATATTCCCTGACCGGTGTTGAATACCTCCATACGAATTCTATTGGCATGTTTTTTTACGGAAATCTTCACTAGACCCCCCTCATCGGCATGCTTAATCGCATTGTCAATCAATATGGCAATGACCTGTTTTATTTTTTCAGCTTCTCCAATGTACATAATTCCTTCATCAATATTTAACTGATAGTCATTACCTGCTTCAAAGGCAGTGCTTTCAAAAGTCAGTGCCATGCTTAAAACGGCTTTACTTAAATTAAATTCAGCAAAAACGCCCTTGTTTTTCGTAACATCCAGTCTTGCAAGTGTCAGGAGATCATTTACCAATGTATTCATGCGGATCGATTCGGATTGAATATAGGAGAGATATCTATTTTCACCAACCTCATTTTCAAGAACATCAGCATTCACACTGATTACCGAAAGAGGTGTTTTGAGCTCATGACTGGCATCAGAAATAAATCGTTTCTGCTTTTCAAAAGCTTCTCCGACCGGCTTGATCATAATGTCTACCAGAAACAGCGAGATAAAGAAAAAAACCAATAGGCTGAGACTGCCAATTGTGACGGAAGTAATTAACAACCGCTCCGTCATCCCATTAGAAATCCGCTGATCCAGAAAACCGATGATTTTCCCATAGCTTTTTCCCATGACCAAATAGCGATAGCCGTTCACTGATCCCGTTTTTTCGCGGCTTTCCAAAACATTCCCCACAAGATCCGACATTTCTTCCGACAATGTTGAAAGGTCGGTACTTCCATTTAGTTCGAACACACTGGCATTACTGTCAATTTTGACAGTAAATGTTTTTTGGGTTTCATCCTGATTGGGTGGTTGCGGGTTCGCTGAACCTGGCGTAATCGGAATATCTTTTGACATGACGCCATCATTTTCAACCAGTGATCTAAGTAACCCCATGTTTTGCATATCGTTTGATTTATAGTTGACATAATTAATGGAACCAATAATCAATATGAAAACAACCGCCAATATGCCCATCATCGTGGCGACGAATTTAAATTTAAGCTTTTTTATCATATCATTTCTACACCATTTCCAAATAGTATCCGATTCCCCTATTTACTTTTATTTGAACCATAGAATCAACAAAATTAATTTTTTTTCGAACAAAGGAAATATAGACCTCAACATTGTTGTATTCTGATTCGGTATCAAAACCCCAGACTTTTTCGGTTAACCGTTCTTTTGTGACAATTTGGTTTGTATTAAACATCAAGGTTTCAATTAACAGGAACTCTTTTAAGCCCAATTTCACAGAAGCACCACCGCAGTAAAGTTCTCGGGTCTTTCTTTTTAAAATCAAATCTCCAAAAGATCGGTCATCCTCAGTAATTTCCCCTTTTCGTCTCGTCATGGCACGGACCCTCGCCAATAGTTCGCCTGTTTGAAAAGGTTTTGTGAGATAATCATCTGCGCCGCTGTCAAGCCCTTCAATTTTATCCTCCAGCTCGGCCTTCGCGGTAAGCATTAAAACCGGAGTTTCCAGCTTGGATGTTCGCAGCTCTTTTAAAACTTCTATTCCATTTTTCTTCGGCAGCATAATATCCAGAATGATCAGGTCATAAATACCCGTAAGGGCATTATCCAAACCACTGACCCCGTCCATCACCGCATCGACCGAATAATTTTCTTTTATAAATATCGCTTTAAGTGCCTCCACCAATCCACTTTCATCTTCAACCAGTAATATTTTCATATTGAAAGCACCTCCTCTGCATTATTATCCTTTATTCCGAACTTTACAATCTCAAACCAACATTATTTCACCATTGCTTATTTTTAATTGTATCATTTTAAATTGAATGAATCTTGAAATTTATCTTAAATTATTTAGTTTCAACATATTTTCAAGGTTGCTAAACTATTATGGCTATGTAAAGAGCATGTTAAATATATGTTAAGAACTTAGGAGGTGAAAACTTGAAATTCAGACATGAACATAAACATTACATCAATTATATGGATTATGTTGTGCTGCGAAGCAAGCTCAAAGCCATTATGAAACAAGACGACCATACCGACACAGATGGCGCCTATCAGATTCGCAGCTTGTATTTTGATAATTTCAGAGATACTGTCTTAAATGAAAAAATTGATGGCATCAATCATCGGGAAAAATTTAGAATACGATGTTACAACAATGATTTTTCATTTGTTAATCTTGAAAAAAAGACCAAGATCAACTCACTCTGTTCAAAGATCTTGGCCCCCATTACACAAGAAGAGGCTGAATCAATTCTTGACTGCAATACGGAATGGATGGCTGAAAGCAATTATCCCTTAATTGTCGAACTGTACACGAAGATGAAATCGCAGGGACTCAGACCCAAATCTATTGTTGACTATAGCCGCGAGGCCTATGTCTTTAAGACGGGAAATGTTCGCGTCACGATCGATCGAAATATTCGAACCGGACTTCTCAGTACTGCTATGTTCAACCCTAATCTGCCAATGATTACCGCCGGAGATTCTCAGATCTTACTGGAGGTGAAATATGATAATTTTTTGCCGGAAATCATTTCAAACATTGTTCAATTGGAAAGCAGACGCCAAACTGCTTTTTCAAAATATGCAGCCAGTAGAATATACGGCTAAGTGTAATAAAAAAATAAAAAAACAGGAGAAATTCAAGAATGAATATAAGTGATCTTTTAAAATCAAATTTTTTAGAAAATGTAACTTCCGTATCAGTTATTGATATGATCATCGCAATGGTACTTGCTTTTGGAATCGGCGTTTTTATCTACCTTGTCTATAAAAAAACCTATAAAGGTGTTATGTACTCATCTGGTTTTGGGATTACCCTTATTGCTTTAACGATGATTGCCACCTTTGTTATCCTCGCAGTCACAAGTAATGTGGTGCTCTCCCTGGGAATGGTTGGTGCACTTTCAATTGTTCGCTTCAGAACAGCCATCAAAGAACCCCTTGATATTGCTTTTTTATTCTGGTCCATTGCCTCCGGCATCGTCATTGCTGCCGGAATGATTCCACTTGCGGTCTTCGGCAGTGTGATGATTGGGCTCATTCTTCTTATCTTTGTTAATAAAAAACCCACGGATATGCCTTATATCATTGTCGTGAATTGCAATAACCGAGAAGCTGAAGCCAAGGTGAAAAGCTTTATTGATGCAAATGTCACCAAAAGTATTATTAAAAATAAAACTGTTTCCAAAGAAGGCATTGAACTGAACATCGAAGTTCGTCTTAAAGATGATAACACCGACTTTATTAATAATGTTGTCGACTTAGAAGATGTCAATCATGCCGTACTTGTCAGCTACAATGGCGAATTTATGAATTGAAAGAGGTGACACAATTGGCAAATCACAAAAATATCAATAAGATTTGCATTATCATTAGTGTCGTGACGATTCTTATTGCAATAATCTATATCTTTTTTGGCCAAACACTTGGTATCACCGCAAAAACGGCAGATTTGAGCTATACTACAAAACTTTTTGATGACAGCACGGTGCATACGATTAATATTGAAATCAGTGATAGCGATTGGAATGATCTTCAGGCGAATGCTGCTGATAAAGACTATCAACAATGTGCAATAACGATTGATGGCGAAACCCTTCAAAATGTTGGTATCCGGGCAAAAGGAAATTCATCGCTTTCTGGCGTTACATCTTTGGATTCAGAACGCTACAGTTTAAAAGTCGATTTCGACCAATATAACGACGGCGAAAACTATCATGGTCTGGATAAGCTTAATCTAAACAACGTTATATCAGACAACACTTATTTAAAAGATTACCTCACCTACGATATGATGAATTATATGGGGATAGCTGCTCCCCTTACCAGCTTCACCCGTATTTCCATCAATGGTGAATATTTTGGTTTTTATCTAGCTGTTGAAGGTGTTGATGAGGCCTTTGCGGAGAGAAATTATGGTTCCGACTCTGGCAATATCTATAAACCGGACAGCATGGAAAATAACGATAATGCTGCTGGAGATATGGGTGAAGTGGCAGCGGATATGGCCCAAATGCCGGATGCAATGACACAGGCTACCGCTACAACACAGACTGCTGATAAAACTCAGATCGCTACGCTGCCGGATATGAGTCAGATGGCTGGTATGGGCGGCATGATGAGCAAAACTGACGTTGCGTTAGTCTATTCAGATGATCAGCTATCAAGTTATGAAAATATTTTTAACGGTGCGATTTTTGATATCACCACAGCTGATAAGAAGACACTAATTAATTCCATTAAGCAGCTAAATGAAGGAGAAAATCTGGCCGATGTGGTGGATGTGGACGAAGTGCTGAAATACTTTGTCGTCCACAGTTTTGTTGATAATTTCGACAGCTATACCGGCAGCTTGATGCACAATTATTATCTTCGTGAAGTAAATGGCCAACTATCTGTTATTCCCTGGGATTACAACCTTGCCTTCATGAATTTCAGTGGTGGTGGCGGTCAGGGCGGTGGAGCAGCAACCACAACTGCCAGCACGGTGGATGAAGCAACAACTTTAGTGAATTATCCCATTGACACCCCAGTATCCGGCACCACCTTGGCGGACAGACCACTGCTCAATGAGCTTCTTTCAAATGAAGAATACCTGAGTTTATATCACCAATACTATAATCAATTCATAACAGACTATTTTGACAGCGGTCATTATACCGCGGTTATTGATACAGCCGCATCGCTTATATCATCTTCAGTAGAAACAGATCCCACTGCATTTTGTACCTATCAAGAGTACCAGGATGGGGTTGCGGTATTAAAAGAATTCTGTGCCCTTCGAGCAGAAAGTGTCAGTGGTCAACTGGACGGAACCATTCCATCTACAACAACGGAACAAACGGAACAGCCGACTACCCTGATTGATGCCAGTTCAATTGATATTTCAACAATGGGGACCAATACTGTGGGCGGCGGTATGAATATGCAAAAAACCGCTAGCAGTGATACCTCAGCAACTGCAACAACTACCGAAAATACCAAAACTACAGAAACTGCAAGTAACAAAACAACCGGAACCACAACTAATGGTGCTGGAGCGAATCCACCAACCAATGGTGCTGGTGGTAATCCCCCAACTAATGGCGCCGGTGGGAATCCCCCAACTAATGATACTGGCGGAAATCCAGCAAAGACAGACGTATCCACAAGCGAAACAGCCGCTGCTGCAACCGGCACTACACCAGCAAATGAAACTGCCGTCGCAGGAACAGCTGCGGCCACAGCTGATGCAACTGGTGCATCCAATCAAGCGCCGACTATGAATGGCAGCGGAAAAGGGCTGTCAAACGCCAATAGCTTAACGGAGATAATCAGTAGTAATCTGTCAGCGATTATTCTGCTGGGTGGCTCTTTACTGCTTCTGATTATTGGAATACTTGTGACAAAATTGTTTAGACGAAGATAAATTTTTATACAATTCGATCTTAACAATAAAGATAATTATTATAATTCTAAACCCACTCTATCATCAATATAATTTCGTGAGTAATTTTTTCATCGCCTCCGGCAGCTTTTATCCAGCACCCGGGGGCTTTGTTTATGCTCAAGACTACCCAGCTATCGCCTTCCTATCTTTTACCATTTTTCAATCATTGTCTTAATTACAACAATAAAATTAAAAAAAACAAGTAATTTTCAATTTTCAGGGAATAAATCATTACGTGGTGTATCGCAAAAATATATAATGGAGGTGAATAATGATTACCTTACCGATATTTCTTTCCTTGATATTATATTTTTCTTTTATGATCTATATTTTCTTTGGTTTTTATATGTTAAACAATGATGCTCAGACCAATCGGAAATACGTTTTTTTTGCCATATGCATAACCCTGTCCATTTGGTCATTTTCTTTTTCCATCTCCACTTCAGCCCCAGACTATAACACTGCTTTGCTCTGGCGTCGAATTTCCGCCATTGGCTGGGGTTCCATATTCAGCTTTTTACTGCATTTTATCATCATCCTCACCAATCAGACAAAGTGGCTGAAGAAAAAATGGCTAACTCCATTAATTTATTTTCCGGCTCTAATCAATATTTTCGTATTCACCCTCTATACACCAATAGCCATCAATCAGTATCACCTGGATTATACCATCTACGGATGGATCAACAAAACCGGCAACAGCACTTGGAGCTTGTTTTTCAACTTATATTATATCACCTTTACTCTAGTCAGTATTGGGCTCACTATCTACTGGGGTTTAAAAAGTGATATAAAAGCCAAAAAATCAGCGCACCTACTCTTTCTATCCTTTGCAACGGCATTAATTCTAGGATCTGTCACCGATATTATATTCACCACTAATCTCACTGGTGCAGTACCCCAGATAGCACCAGTGATCATCATCATTCCCATCGCCGCTATTTTTTACTCCGTTCGCTATTATGATCTCATGAAACCTAAAATTTCAACAGTCCCAACCCAGCAAGGCAGTATTCTAAGCAGCACCAACCGTAAAAATATTTTTGAATATCTTTCCCTGTGCTATTTACTTGGTGGCAGTCTCAATTTCGTTATCAGCTATTTCATGCTTCAAACTGATTTCGAATCCAGCCTACTTTATAGTGTTTTTTTAGTTTTGTTGGGATTAGCAGTACAAATAATTTATCATTTGAAAATAAAAGATAAAAGCCAAAACATCATCTTGGTTACTATTCTAACTTTAACCATACCGCTCATTATCCTAAAATATATTGATTATGCCGGAATCACGGTATGGGCAATACCTTTTCTGTTTTTGATCCTTTTAATTCCTTTTCGCAATTATCGGTATATGATTGTAGTGGGATCAGCGTTGATTCTTACTCTGGTATGGGTGTGGTTCAAAGAACCGGTAGCGATGGTTTCAGTAAATGCATCCGACCATTTCGCCAGAATCATTCTCACTCTCTTTTTTCTACTCATAGCCGTATATGTCAATAAAGTTTTTATTAACCGACTGGATGAAAATAACAAGCAGGTCCGATTTCAAAAAATGATTTCCGATATTTCCGCTGACTTTATTACCACCAATGAATTAAATTATCATCAAAAAATCATGCATCTTCTGGAATTATGCAGCACTCAGTATCAGATAAATCGTGCAAATCTGTTTATTTTTTCTCCCGATATGAAAACTGTCAGTTGCACCCACGAATGGCGCAAAGACACCATTAAAGCCGGCATTGATAAAGCCCAGATAATTCATACAGATACCATTCCCTGGTGGATTTCCAAAATTATGCAAAACCCGTTGGTGTATATCACCACTCTTGAAGACTTCCCCTTAGAAGCGTGCATTGAAAAGGAACTTTTTAAAAAGTATCAGGTCCAGTCTTATTTATCAATTCCAATAAGAAACAATGAACATTTAACTGGTTTCTTAGGATTTGATGCTGTCAAAAACGAGCATGAATGGATTGGAGACTATCCGAAAATGCTCCAAATCATTTCTAATATACTGGCCGACACCCTGACGAAAATAACCGCTGAAAAAGAAATCAAATATATGGCTTTTTATGATAATTTGACAGGTCTTCCCAATCGAACCCTTTTTAAAGACCGCTTAAGATCAGAGATTAGTTTAGCCAGCCGCACCGAAACTTTTATCGGGATAGTCCTATTGGATTTGGATTCATTTAAATCAGTGAATGATACGATGGGTCATGATGCCGGCGATGAGCTTTTAAAAAAAGTTGCCCAGAGACTGATAAAATGCATTCGTAAATATGACACTGTTTGCCGATTCGGCGGAGATGAATATCTAATTATGCTTCCCAATATTGCAGCTTCCAATAACATTCATCACATTACTAAAAATATTATGGATTCCTTTGAAAAGCCACTTGAAATAGAAAACCAGGAATTTTTCATCACCGCCAGTGCCGGGGTTGCACTGTATCCAGTTGATGGAGAAGACCCGGACACACTTATAAAAAACGCCGATCTGGCCATGTACGCATCCAAAGAACAAGGCAAAAATAAATACACCCTATGTACAACCATTTTGAAAGAAGATATTTTAACAAAAATGAAGCTGACCAACTGTCTGTACCGGGCACTGGAACGTAATGAACTGATATTGCTCTATCAGCCTCAAATAAGCCTTAAAACAAATAAAATTATCGGCGTTGAAGCCTTAATCCGCTGGCATCATCCTGAATTCGGAACGATTTCCCCCGCAACTTTTATTCCTTTAGCTGAACAGCATGCGGGATTGATCGGCCCGATTGGCGATTGGGCGCTCCTGACCGCCTGCCAACAAAGCATGGCCTGGAAAGCCGTGGGAATTCCTCCTCTTCGTATGGCTGTGAACCTTTCCGGAGAACAGTTTCGCAATAACAATCTTGTCAGCACAATGAAACGGATCATTGTTGAAACAGGTATTAAACCGGAAATACTTGAATTAGAGATTACCGAAAGCGTTGCTCTCAAAGGAAATTTTAATATGAATCAGGTTATGAATGATTTGAAAAGTCTGGGCGTTACCATTGCCATTGATGATTTTGGTGTTGAGTATTCCTCTCTTAATCGCCTGAAAACTCTTCCCATTGACCGTATCAAAATGGATGCCGAATTTGTTCGCGGTCTTGCTAAAAGCACGAAAGATGAGGCTATTGCCAAGATCATCATTCAACTTGCCAAAAGTCTCGACATCCACGTGATTGCTGAAGGTGTAGAAAATAAATTACAACTGGATTTTTTAAACAAACAACGATGTGATGAAGTCCAAGGTTTTTATTTCTATAAACCCTTGCCTCCAGAAGAACTAGAATCTATTCTTCTAGAGCCTGCAGCAAGTAAAATATTGACTTTAGGACCTTACCCTATATGGGAAACGTAAACATTTCGTTTTGAAAAAGCATTGAGAAATTCACTTGTAACATACTAAGTTACCAATTAAAAAGAACACCATATAGAAAAGCAGTTGTATCCTAATGGTTGATTTATTCAACTAAAATCAACTATGTGCCCATTGCCATTTTATTCACAACTCCGTATAATAATCCTAGAGGTGATGAAATGAACGAAATAAATATTGCAAAAACACTAATTTCAAAACGAAGAGCCAAAGGAATTACCCAGGAAGAACTGGCCGCCTATATCGGCGTAACCAAAGCATCGGTTTCAAAATGGGAAACCAGCCAAAGTTATCCAGATATTACCTATCTGCCACAACTTGCGGCTTATTTTAACATCAGCATTGACGACCTCATCGGTTATTCACCACAAATGACCAAAGAAGACATCAAAATCCTTTATCACGAGCTTGCTTCAAAATTTGCCGAACAGCCATTTGCTGAAGTGATTGCGGAATGCCGATTTATTATCAAAAAATACTACTCCTGCTTTCCGCTGCTTCTTCAGATGGCAATACTGCTTCTCAATCATCATATGCTGACTCCTGACAAAAAATTGCAGGAAGCGATCATTCAGGAATTACTTGATCTCTGCCAACGAGTGAAAACGGAAAGCGATGATGTATGGATCAAGAAAGAAGCTGTTACTATTGAAGCCACCTGTTATCTCATGACGCAAAAGCCCCAGCTGGTGCTGGATCTTTTTGGAGAAGATCTCCGTCCAATCCCACAGGATACAGAGATGATCGCCCAATCTTATCAGATGATGGGAAATACAAAAAAAGCCAAAGAAGTCGTGCAGATCAGCATGTATCAGCATTTGCTATTCCTTGTCTCAGAGGCACAGTCCGATATGATGTTGAATGCCGATCATCTGGAAAAAGTGGACGAAACGCTGCGCCGCACCCTGGGAACTGCTGAGCTCTATAACCTGGATTCCCTCCATCCCAATACCATGGCGCAAGTCTATTATGTCGCCGCTCATGTCTACTGTCTGAATAATCAAACCGCAAAAGCGCTCGCTATGCTCCAGCGTTACGCCGATGTGTGTGTATCTGACTTTTTTCCCTATTCCCTGCACGGCGATGACTACTTTGATGCCATTGAAAATTGGTTTGAAGATCTCGAATTGGGTGCTTCCGCACCACGTAGTGATAAGTTCATTAAAGAGAGTATGATCGAAGGTGTCCTTTCAAATCCAGTGTTTGCCAGTTTGGCAGACGATCCCAAATATAAAAATATTGTCAACAAATTAAAAGAAAATTTAGGAGGCAAGCAATGAAACGATTAGGTGTTTTTCTGGGAATTGTATTTGTACTGACATGGAGCGTAGAGTTCACGTTAATGGCTAATGGCGGCTATTCAAATCCTTATCTGACTCTTATCCTGGCCGGCGTGATGCTCATTCCCGCTATTTCCGTTATCCTTACCCGACTCATTACCAAAGAGGGATTTAAAGAGTTTGGATTGAAGCCTCATTTCAAGGGTCACATTCGGTTTTATCTGATGGGATGGTTTGGTCCTTCCCTGCTGATAATACTGGGAGCTGTATGCTATTATCTGATTTTCCCCGCCAACTTCGATCCGACCATGAGCAATTTGGCCGAGCTCTACAAAGCCAAAGGGGTCGATACCACCGCCTCAATGATGAGCACTATTTTTATTGCCCAGTTTGCCGCCGGGATGCTTTTAAGCCCGGTGCTCAACATTATCCCGACACTGGGCGAAGAAATTGGCTGGCGAGGCTATCTCCTGCCTAAATTGATGGAACGGTTCTCAGCCCGCACTTCGATTGTGATCTCTGGTGCAATCTGGGGTTTATGGCATGCCCCGATTATCGCGATGGGTCATAATTACGGAACCGGCTATCCATTTTTCCCTTGGGGTGGGATTTTAGCCATGATCGCTTTCTGTCTGTTCATCGGTTCTTTTTTCTCCTACCTCGCCATCAGAACAAAAAGTGTTTTACCGGCGGCCATGGCCCATGGTTCCCTTAACGGCTTCGTCGGTATTACAGCCTTTTTCACAATTGGCGAGACAAGTCCGTTTATCGGACCTATGGCCACGGGAATCATCGGCGGGATAGGGTTTATTATTGTTGGCACTATCTGCTTTGTCTTAATCGGTCGGCAGCGATCAACTGAAAAAGAAGATCTAAACCCCGTATCTGAAAAAACGCAATAGTCCACGGTAAAGCTCTGATCGGGTTATATCCATGCCATCTTTTGATATATTTTTCTTGACTTATCCGGCAAAGGTTCTATAATCAAGTTAGTGAGTCCGTTAAACGAAACGGCATTCACATGAAATTATCAAAAAAGGAAGGCGCTTATTTTTGGAAGAAACTATAAAAGTACCATTTTACCAAAGAATTTGGTTTGTAATGTTATTTTTGGTATTTATTCCACCGATTGGAATTTTATTTTTATGGTTAAACAAACGGTTCAATCTTGCCGTCAAAATCATATTAACCATTGTTTTCGGATATTGGATAGTGATATTATTCGGTTACATGACCGATTCAAAAACAACCACGCAGCTTGCAGCAACAGCTGCTAAACAAGCAGTAACTGAACAACAACCAGAAATTGTTGTCCCGGACAACACTCCTCAAATAACTTTGGCTGAATTTGATACCTTAAAAAAAGGCATGACCTATGACGAAGTCGTAGCGATCGTTGGTAGTCCTGGGACTTTATCATACGGATATGAAGAAGATATGGGGAACGAAACCCGTTATATTCAAGCGTATACCTTTGAAGGATCTGGCGATAACGGAGCCAATGTAATTTTGAGTTTTCAAAACGGGGTACTATCAATGAAAACTCAGAGTGGCCTTAAGTAATCAAAGAGCACCCTGTTCCAAGCATTGTTGAATGGATAGTAGTTTTATTTCACATAAAGTTTTAGAACTAACTTCAGAAAGCCCCTGACCGCTTCTTACACAGCGGTCAGGGGCTTTGTTCGTGGCTGAGAATTAGCTGCCATCATTATCACTTAACATTTCGATTTGATAAACAATTTTGAACTATCGCTACGAAGCTACATTATCTTTTCGTGAAAAATTACTGTCAAGTCAATATATTCATATTTAAAATTCTGACTATTTTTAAATTTATATATCTATAAGAGGGTTATTTTTTGCCACAAACTATCTTGCGAGTTGCAATAACTTTTTAACTGTGTTTGCATTTCTAATCGTTATGCTACTGTACACCGATGAGCCAACCACCTTTGACCACCTTGTTCTTGAAAAAGTTTTGATCGGCGCAGACCAAAAAACGACCCGGCCATAATGATCAACTTTTTCATATTCAGGCTTAATTGATCCAACTTCTTCGAATACTTCAAACACAGTTGCCGGCGGTAGTATGAATATTGCATTATGCTTTGACTCCTTGTCTAGTCCCCACCATGAGGGTGCATGATTAAGCGCAGTCATCAAGTCACTAACAGCGATGATAAAAATCGAGATATTTATTTGAAACTTATTTTCAATTAAGGCTTCGCAGTCTTCTTTTATTTTTTTCTCATCCAAATTATCACTAGCGAAAATTATATTTCCACTGTTTATATATGTTACTACTTCGTCAAATCCTTTTTGCATAAATAGTGCCTTTAATTCGGGCATCGATACCTTATTTTTTCCACCAACATTTACTCCACGCATCAGAGCAATATATTTTTCCATTTAAAACATGTCCTCTCTTATTCTATCTTGTGTTGCCACGATCATTTTCGAGCCAGCCGACGAGTCGTCTTCATGTTTCATAAATATGGAATAACTTGACAACACATAATTTGACAACTTTTTTGGGGCTAACTTGGATAACAATAGCATACTCTAATAATCGATCAAGTTCAATTCTAATTTTCATGCAAAAAAAGCAACGAACCTGATAGGGATCCGTTGCTTATAAATAAAAGAAGAATAGATTTATTTAATTTGCTTTGCAATTTCAATATTAGACCTCGAAAATTAAAACATCCTCAAATAATGATGAATACTATCATCCAGCTCAAAAACAAAATGCTCTGTCTATCGGTTAAAATTCGGTTAAATAATCGGGTAGGAGGCTGACCATTAATTGATCAGCCGACCTCCCACACCACCGTACGTACCGTTCGGTATACGGCGGTTCCAAAGTTTACACAGCTACTTGCAGATAATAATCATAAAAATTGGGATA
>NZ_RXYA01000006.1 GCF_008086595.1 Acetobacterium paludosum
AGAAGTAAAGTCTTCCAGCGCCGAAAGTACTTGGTGGGTAACTGCCTGGGAGGATAGGACGTTGCGAGACTTTTTTGCGCGAAATAACGAGCCATGCGGCGAAAAATATAAAAATAGAGATCAAAGAACAAGTTTACTTGCTCTTTGATCTCTATTTTTATATTTTTTAGGAAGGAGCCATCTGGCGACTGACGCGACTGAGGCGTAGCGCAGCGGAGACGAAGTGTCGCATGAGCGAGTACAACAAACCCTGATTTGCGAGAACATTGATTCAAGTTCACTTGAAAATCAATGTTCGTGTATCTGTTTTTTTATAGGGCGAAGCCCGCGACTGAGGCGCAGCGACAGCGGAGACGAAGTGTATGTCTTCATTTAAGCGGCAGTATTTCCACGAGCCATCTGATGACTGCTGCGATGAAAGTAGTATTCAAAAAAATATTTGATTAATATATAGAGATGCCGATGACGCATTAATCCCAACAACTTTTTTATAATAAAAGCAGTCCAATTGATGAGTCGATTGGACTGCTTCGGGGATTTCACTTAACAGCGGCATTTTATGTTCATTTTTAGCTTTGATGAAAAAGAAACCGTCGCTTATCCAGTGCAAAATACAAAACTGAACCCAAAACAACACATGAGATCACTTCACCGATACCAACTGTTGCCATCATAACCGGTATAGGTAAAGGGATACCATAACTGAACTTTAAAATAAAAGGCACTACGATCATATTTGTAACAACTGGAGGAAGTGTAACCAGAAGCGGGTACTTATGGTTTCTCAGCTGATAACTGAGGACCGCGGCAATGAGGGTTGCCAGACTTCCAAAGAGAATATCAATTACGGTACATCCGGTTAAGAGATTGCTCAGTAAACAGCCGAGGAAAAGCCCTGGAATGGCTGCCGGTGTAAAAGCCGGTAAGATACAAAGCATCTCGGAGAGTCGAATCTGAATTTCACCACTGGCCAAACCCAGTGAGCTGGACACAAAGGTTAGAACGACATACATTGCGGCAATGACCGCCGCCTGGGTAACAAAGAGAACACTGATTTTTTGCATAAAAAAAAACTCCTTTAGTTTTGTTTTACGTGTGGAAGGTCACGAACACACGAAGAAATTTACTGAATCCGAAAAAAATATCAGTTCAATTATTATAACTATATCGGATTTATGAGAAAAATGCAAGAAAAAAGGGAAAGTATTAAAAATATAAAGAAAAGTTTATAATGGGCCACAGTAATCTGAGAGCCCCGAAATAAGAGTTCATAGAATAACCTGATGGCTCTCTCGGGGAAGAGAAATCGGCCACAGCATCTTTGATAGCAATAATTTCAAACAATCATCTTTACCTTCTGATAAACATTGATTTATTTGGTTTAATTTAGTATGATTATATTAGTAATTCAGCATGATGCTGACAAGCTCCTTAAATGAATTGGAGGAATGCGGTATTGTTCATTGGGAATCCTACAATGAGGTGCCACCAAAGGTCGAATACTCTAAGGGCATAGCTTAATGCCAATTTTATTTAAACTTGGCCGTTGGAACTCACAACTAAATACGAATAAGGATAGGACAAATGAATAACGAAGAAAAATTTTCAACATTAGATAAGCTTATTGGAAATACGCCATTATTAAAAATAAATTTCTTGTATCAGGGAAAACCGCGTTGTATTTATGCAAAAGCTGAACATTATAATCTTACCGGAAGTTTGAAAGATCGAGTGGCTTTGCATATCTTGAAAAAAGCCTATGAAAAAGGTGAAATATTTGAAGGGGAAACCATTGTTGAGGCAACAAGCGGGAATACCGGCATTTCATTTGCGGCCATTGGTACTTATTTGGGACATCCGGTCGTAATTTATATGCCGGATTGGATGAGTGATGAGCGAAAAAATTTAATTAAAGGTTTTGGCGGTGAAGTTCGTTTGGTATCAAAAGAAGAAGGTGGATTTTTAGGGAGTATTGCACAATCAGAAGCCTTGGCGGCAGAAGGCAACGTATTTTTACCCTGTCAATTTTCGAATCAGGAAAACAGCCAGGCACAGTACGAGACAACAGCGCCGGAATTAGAGGCTCAATTAGACAAGTTTCACGTGAAACCTCAAGCCCTAGTAGCAGGAGTTGGAACCGGTGGTACTATTATGGGATTAGCCAAATATTTCAAAGAAAAGAATCCGGAAATCAAAGGCCATCCTTTGGAGCCGGTTACTTCACCAACCTTATCAACGGGATATCGTGTGGGAAAACATCGAATCCAGGGTATTTCAGATGAATTTGTGCCTGATCTTATTAAACTGGATAAATTGGATGAGATTATTGCAGTGGATGATGGCGATGCCATCATCATGGCTCAGAGGCTTTCCCGAGAGCTGGGCTTAGGCGTTGGAATTTCTTCAGGCGCTAATTTTTTAGGTGCCATCATTGCACAGAACTTGCTGGGCGATTCTCAAGCAGTAGTGGCTACCGTATTCCCAGATGACAACAAGAAATATCTAAGTACCGACTATGTTAACGAAGAACCAATGAAAGGCCGTTATTTATCGAAAAATGTCGAGCTTATAGATTTTGAAGCCTGCCGATAAAAGTTCGAATGTACAAATGAAATAATTGAAAGGTTAGGATGAGTTATGGAAAACAAATATGTGGATGTTGTAATCGAAAAAACTAAAAAGATAGCTTTGATTGCACATGATGGAAAAAAAGCGGAATTATTGGATTGGGTTGTCAGAAACAAAGAAATATTACAAACCCATTTCTTATGTGGAACGGGAACAACCGGTCGGCTGATCCAGGAAAAAACAGGATTGCCGGTTAAAATTTTTAAAAGCGGACCTTTAGGCGGTGATCAGCAGATTGGTGCACAGATTGTGGATGGCAAAATCAATATGCTTATTTTTATCTGGGATCCTTTAGAGGCTCAACCTCATGATCCAGATATAAAGGCATTACTTCGGATTGCCACTGTTTATGATATCCCAGTAGCCAATAATCTGGCAACGGCGGATTTCATAATCCATTCCCGATTTATGAGTGAAGAATATGTGCACCCCATAGAGGATTACAGTAAACAAATAACAAAAAGAGTTGAAAAGTTTTAATAATAGAAAGAGGAAAAAATGACATATCGATATATACCCCAAGGCGTTTGCCCCCATGAAATTGATTTTGAATTAGACGGTGATAAAATTATAGATTTATCTTTTGTGGGTGGCTGCAGCGGTAATTTAGAAGCTTTATCCATCATGATTAAAGGGAAAACTGTTGATGAAATCAGCAGCTTATTCAAAGGCCACACCTGTGGAAATAAGACGAGCTCATGTATGGATCAATTAGCAATCGCATTAGAAGAAGCTCAGAAGGTAGCATCATGAACGGACAAAAAAGAAGCGATGTAAAAGTTGGTGCATTGGTTGATATTGTTTTAAAGGCGGATCAGAGAACTGGAAAATTAACACAAGGACGAGTAGGTCGATTGTTAACTAAAAGCCCTAATCATCCCCATGGGATTAAAGTGATGCTTGCCGACGGTCAGGTTGGACGTATTGCAAAAATATACGAAGAAAATTAATAATAATAAAGTATTTTAGGGGAGACAAAGCAACAGATAAAAAAGATAATCTGTTGCTTTGTCTTTTTTTTATGCAATTAAATCAATAAGATCGGTTGACATATAAGCGGTTGTAATATAAAATTGCAAATAACCAAAAATAGTAAAACAAAGCAAAACATAACATAAAAATATAAAAAAGAATAAAAAATACGGATGGTTAAAATAAATAATAAATATAAGGATATTAATGCAGTTACTAAAGGCAGTTACTAAAGGCAGTATGTATACAAATATAAGCTAATAACGGAGGAGAATTTAAAATGTATAAAAAACCAGGTTTTGAACCGAGTAGAAATGAAATGTTTAGCATCCTTGAAAATAATATTAAACCCATGTTAGAAGATGAAACAATATCGGTAGCAACATCACTGGGAAGAATTTGTGCTGAGGATGTTTATGCGAAAAATACCCTTCCCAATAAACCGGTCAGTGCACGTGATGGGATCGCCGTTCATTTTTCTGATTTTTCAAAAGGAACGCCTGATACTTCAGAATGGTCAGAAGGAAAAGAATATTGTTTTAGCAATACCGGGGTTGCTATCAGGGAGGATTATGACACGGTTATCACGATTGAAAATGTTAAATTTGATAAATCAGGAAAGGTAAGACTTTTATCGGTTCCCGAAAAGTGTGGTGAAGGTGTTGGTGTTGAAGGAGGTCAGGTAAAAGAGGGGGAACTGTTGGCGTACACCGGCGAGCGAATCAGCCCATCTTTAATCGGGATCCTGCTCACCGGTGGGGTTGCAAATATCAAGGTTCTATCAAAACCTAAGGTGGCATTTATTCCAACTGGAGACGAGCTTGTTCCTAGTGGATTCGAGATCCCATTGGGAAAAAATGCAGAGTCTAACAGTCTCATGCTGAAAGCATATATAAACGAATGCGGCGGTGAAGCGATTCTTTATCCAATTATTCCGGATGAATTTGAAAAACTGAAGGAAGCCGTTCTATCTGCCATCGAAATTGCGGATTTGGTTTTGATTTGCGCAGGTTCTTCAAAAGGAAGCAAGGATTTCACGATAGATATACTGGAAAGTGTGGGTAATGTGATTGTGTATGAGTTAGGGCATGGACCGGGAAAGCATTGCAGTTTGGCATATTCGGGAAATACCCCCATTATTGGTTTGCCGGGACCGCCTACCGGTGCGGATTTGACGGCAGCATTGTATGTTAAAAATACATTAAGATTAATACAAATGCAGCCGATACAGTTGCCATATCGAATTATTGCAATGCTTGCGGAAGATATAAATGGACGCAAGATTGATTTTGTCAGTTTTATGAGAGTGTTTATTAAAGATGGCCAATATTATGCAAAACCAGTTGAGCTGCAGGGGAAAACAAGAGCAGAAGTTTATCACTTGCAAAATGGACAATTTTATTTAGAGAAGGGATCCAGTATTAAAGCAGGAACGTTGATTTCGGTAGAAATGCGGTATCCAAGGGAATATATTACAGAGGCATAATGATGTAAAATGAAAGAAAGGAGTACACCGAGTGATAAATCTGGAATCAAGCAGCAAGTCGATCCCCATAGATAAGCCTAAACCGCAAATATCCGCGGTTTGGCATGCCCATAAAATAATTTACTTTTCAATCTTTTTATTTATTGCTGCTTTTTTAATCTCGCTGTCCATCGGACGTTTTAATGTACCGCTGATTCAAGTCGTTAAAATATTGATTTCACAAGTAGTTCCGACAGGCATGGAAGTCACCTGGACAGAGCAGATGCAAAATGTAATCATCAATATTCGCTTGCCACGCTTGGTGGGGGCTTCGTTGGTAGGGGGCGCACTGGCATTGTCCGGGGCGACCTATCAGGGATTGTTTAAAAATCCACTGGTTTCACCAGATCTGCTTGGCGTTTCCAATGGTGCCTGTGTTGGTGCGGCCATTGCAATTCTGCTGGGTTTTCCGTCATTGGTGATTCAGGGCTGTGCACTTTTGACCGGTCTTTTGGCAGTCTTGATTTCAACCAGTATTCCTAAGTTCTTCAAGAACAATTCTTCATTGATGCTGGTACTGGGCGGGGTGATTGTATCTGGTTTTATGAGTTCGTTGCTCGGAATTACCAAGTACGTTGCTGATCCCGATAATCAGTTGGCCGCGATTGTTTACTGGACGATGGGCTCCTTCGCCACGACGAATATGAATCAGGTACTTTTGGTGATGCCGGCAATATTGAGCGTCATGGTTGTTCTGCTACTGATGCGCTGGAGGATTAATCTGTTGTCTTTGGGTGATAAAGAGGCAAGATCGCTGGGCGTCAATATTCGAAAAACACGTGGCCTGGCAATCTTTTGTGCTACTATCCTCACGGCGTGTGCGGTCTGTTTGTGCGGTACCATTGGGTGGGTTGGTTTGATCATTCCTCATTTTGGCAGACTGATTATTGGACATGATAACCGCTATTTGCTGCCGATTTCCACCATCATCGGGGCGGTATTTATGATTGTGGTAGATACGATTGCGAGAAATCTGACTGGCAGTGAAATTCCTTTGAGTATCATCACCGGACTACTGGGCGCGCCATTGTTTGTCTGGTTGCTGGCCCGCCAGAAAGTGAGAATCAGCTGATGTGTGATGATGTAATTCTTGGAGTGAAAAACCTCTCCTACTCCTATGATGGCGTGAAAAAGATATTTGCCAATATCGATTTCGAACTGCGCAAGGGCGAGGTCCTTGTTATTTTAGGTGCCAATGGCGCCGGTAAATCTACGCTGCTTGACTGTATCAGCAATATGCTGACACCCACAACGGGAGAGATTCTGCTAAAAGGGAAGAACATTGCAAAATATGCAATTAACGATGTAGCGAAGCTAATGGGTTACGTCCCGCAAATTTCTACTCCGACGTTTTCCTACACAGTCAGGGATTATATTGTCATGGGCCGCGCACCTCACATGGGGATTCTCAACGTCCCTGGTCCGGCTGAGTATGACAAAGTGGATGAGGTTATGAAAGATATGTGGATCAGTGGTTTGGCTGATAAAATTTACGCCAACATCAGCGGAGGTGAGCGCCAGCAGGCGCAGATAGCTCGTATTCTGGTCCAGGAGACGGATATTATTTTGTTGGATGAGCCGACTAATCATCTGGATTACGGTAACCAGTTGAAAATTATCCAGATTATTTCCAAACTTGCCAGGATTCGAGGATTGACAGTGGTGTTGACATCCCATATACCGGATCACGCGATCATGATTGATGAAAAAGTTGGAATTATGGATAACCTTGGGCATATGACGGTCGGTCCGGTAAAAGAAGTAATCTCGGAGGAGTCCCTGAAGGAGCTCTATCATACGGACCTGCACTTGGTCTATATTGATGAGCTTAAACGTATTGCCTGTGTAGCAGGAAAATTGAATGATGAGAATCGGAAGTAATTCCGTTCTATATATATTAAATGAAAGAGAGATAACATCGAATGGAGAAAAAAATGAAAAGAAAAATTGTTAGTATGATGTTGGCAGTTGTGATGATCGCAACACTGGCCACCGGTTGCAGTAGCAGCAGTAATGCGGAGACTTCTAATTCTACCAAAACTGGCACCCATACCGTTGTTGACTTGGCCGGTCGTGAGGTCACCATTCCAAACGACGTAACCAAGGTTGCCACGCTATGCGGTCCCAGCTTTGAGACGGCAATCATGCTTGGCGTGGCGGACCAGGTTGTCATGACTGGTAGCAAAAGCGGTTCAACAGGTTGGGCGAATGTCGTCTGTCCGGAGTTTGCCAATATTCCTGTTTCTGAGAATGCCATGGCCCCCAATGTGGAAGAGCTAGTCAGCAAGGGCACACAAGTGGTTCTGTACTGGGACTCTTATCCGGATGTTATTAAAGAACTGGAAGACGCCGGTATAGCGGTAGTTGTGACCCAGCTGGATAAGACTGGCGTCAATACAGACGCGGATTTTCTTAAATTGAAGGAAAAGGAAGTAACCCTGGTGGGAGATGTTTTTGGTGGTGATGCCGTTGAAAAAGCCCAAAAATGGTGCAAATATGCCGAAAAAACCACGACTTCCATTACCAGCAAAACGGCCAATCTGACTGCGAACGAGATCCCCAGTGTCTATTATGTACGTGGCCCTGAAGCCCTGAGCATCCATGGCGGTCAATCCTACACTAATTACCTGGTTGATATGGCCGGTGGCAGCCTTGTCAGTAAAATTGATGATGAGCTGCTGTATACTACCACTATGGAGCAGGTCGTTCAGTGGAATCCCGAGTATATTTTCATGGGTCGTGTTAACAATGTCGAGCTGATCACTCAGGACCCCGCTTGGAGCTCTATCCAGGCTGTGAAAAACGGAAAAGTGTATGTGAATCTCAAAGGTGTCGGCCCGGCGGATTATTCGACTGACTGCTTCTTGTTGATGGAGCAGATCGCAAAGACCCTTCACCCAGATTTATTTAAAGATCTGAACATGACCGAGGAAGTCAAGTCCTATTACAGTGAGTTCTATAACTACAAACTGACGGATGATCAGGCCAATCTCATCTTGAACTTCAAAACCCCTGCCGGAAAGTAAGGACGAAAATGGTAAGTAATCCATGGAGACTATATGATTGTCTGTTGGAATCACTGCCTGATGAGGCCGTGGTTGAGTCGTGCATGATCGGACCGATCTGGACCGTCGTGTGCACCTCAGTCGGCACGGGAATGGCAATGACACCACCCGATGCACCACAAGCTAATCGATTGGCAGGGACGATTGCGGGTACACCGCTCAGAGAGCTTGCCGAACTGGTGAAATCCTGGGATTTTGGAGAGGCCGCAATAGGGCTGGCCGCGATCAACGCCTGGTATAATCAACCGGAACGGGTGCAGAGCAAGCGCTGCAGATCAAAAGAAAATGGATCAATGTTTGGCGAGTTTGAAACCCTTATGACGGGAAAAAAGGTGGCAGTGATCGGTCATTTCCCGGGAGTGGAACCATTGCGGCCAATCTGTGAGCTTTCAGTGCTGGAACGCATCTGCCAGACTGGTGATTATCCAGATCCCGCTTGTGAATATCTGCTGCCCGATCAGGACTTCGTTTTTATAACGGCAACGGCATTGGAAAATAAAACAATGCCGCGTTTGCTGCAGCTTTGCCAAAAACCGTTTACCGTGATTTGGGGACCAAGCACTCCCTTGACGAATGTTTTGTTTGAATTCGGTGTCGATGCATTGATTGGAAGCCTGATCAGTTCAACGGCGGATGTAATCCGCATTGCGGGAGAAGGGGGAATCGCAACCCGTCTGCGACCCTATATGGAAAGCCGATTATGGCTGTCCGACGAAGGGAAGAGCTAAAACTACAAGAATGGTTTTGGCGGATGTAATTGAATTGGGAGGATGCGTTGGAAAAATATTTTGAAGAATCTCTACAATACTACAATCCTAAGGCATCAATGAGGGAAGAAAATGCCAAAACGCTGATTCCAGAAAGTCACGAATTACACGTCGGCCCCTCTGCCTGTGCAAGACGTTTATCCATTGGTGCCTACCAACACCACGATGAGGACAGGATCACAAATTTGTATATCACTGAAGATGATATTGTTTCTGGCTCCTATGAAGATATCATACCAGATGCAGTTGAAGAGTTGCTGGAGTTGTTAGAGAAAAAGCCCCGTGTCATTATTATTTTTGTGACCTGTATCGATGATCTTCTGGGAACCGATCATGAGGCGTTATTGATACTGCTCAAACAAAGATTTTCGGAGATAAGATTTATAACCTGTCACATTGATCCCCTGGTTATGGATAGATCGATTAAGCCGGGAATGAAGATGCTGCAACAGCTTTATAGTGTATTGGATAAAAGCGAGCTTAGAGAGAAATGCATTAATTTGATCGGAAACAAGTTTCTGTTGTCCAATAAAAGCGAATTTAGAAATATCATGAATTCTGTAGGCTGGGAACTCAAAGAGATGAATGCTTGCAAAACATTTGATGAGTTCAATGAGATGGGAAAAAGCAGTCTAAATGTCGTGGTTGATCCGGTGGCAAAGTATGCTGCAGAACAGATGGAAAGAGCCTTGAATATACCACTTCGACTGACTTATAACTCCTATGATCTCGATATTATTGAGGAAAACTATAAAAAAATATTTAAGGCCATCGCTGAAAAGATGCCGAAATTAAGTGATTATCGTAAAAGCACAGTAAAAAAAATCAGTGAAACGGTGGGATATTTAAAAAATATCCCGATCGTTATTGACAATGGCGCGGTGAGTCGGTCGATACCGCTGGCAAGAGCACTGGACAAATATGGTTTTAATGTAAAGTTAGTATTTGATGGGACGATCATTTTCAGTGATGTTGAAGATTTAGAATGGCTGAAAGAAAATCGGCCGGATATCAAAATTGCCGATGGCCGGAATTTCAACATCATGAATATGAAAAATAATTTAGGGGATTGTCTCTGTATCGGTTTCAGTTGTGGCTATACTTTAGGTGCAAAACATATTGTGGAACGGCTGCCTTCCTGCTTCGCATTTGGATACTATGGGGTGGAGTTGTTAATGGAGCTCATGATTCATGCATACAACATGGTTGTAGATTATGAAAAAATTAGAGAGCGAAGTGAGGCGTGGAAATATGAGCCAATTAAGTAGATATAAAAAGGGGGTTTTAGAGCAAAGATGCAATTTATAATTCTCTTTTATGTCTATATGAAAATAAGAAAGGTAGGATAAGTGTGAAGACGAAAATACACTATCCTTTGGTAGAACCTGATAATTCAAAAAATTATAAAGAAATTCAAGAATGGGTAGGGATTCGAGTTGACATGACAGAGTTATGTCTTGGCGATCGCCGAGTGTGTCAATATGACTAATAATTATACGACATTACAAAATTATTACTCGATATTATGAAATTTATTGACATATGTCAATAAAAGACTATATAATAAAAAAAGCATAAATGTAAAACACAATAAAACGTAACTAAACAACATTAAATTCATGAAAGAGAGGTATGAAAAGGACAAATAATTGATGAAGAATTTAATAGAGATTGAATCAAAGCAAAACAATTGTAATCGATAGACAGGGAATTAAATAGTATTATCAAAGCAAAATGACAAAATAAGGTTGAGGAGAAGTGAGATGTATAAAGTACCGGATTTTCTGCCAAGCAGAGACGAGATGTTAAGAATTCTGGAAATCAATATAAAACCTGTTTCTAAAACTGAGACCATACAAGTTGCTGTTTCATTAGGGAGAATTTGTGCAGAGGATGTATACGCAAAGCATACATTACCGAACAAACCGACCAGTGCATGCGATGGCGTTTCAGTCAAGTTTGATGATTTTTCAAACGGAAAACCAGATACATCATTATGGATAGAAGGCAAAGATTATTGTTTCAGTAATACGGGAGTCGCCATTCGAGAGGATTTTGATACCGTTATTGCAATAGAAAAGGTTGTGTTTGACGAAACAGGGAGAATTTCCTTTTCATTGTGTCCTCAAAATCGCGGGGAAAAGGTTGGACAGGTTGGCGGTCAGACGAAAGAAGGCGAGTTGATTGCATATCAGGGCGAGTGTCTGAATGCATCATTGATTGGTATGCTTCTGACAAGCGGCATTACAAATATCAAGGTGTTAGCTAAACTAACGGTTGCATTTATACCAACGGGGGATGAACTTGTTCCGGCCGGTTATCAAACGCCGCCAGGAAAAAATGTGGAGTCAAACAGTCTGATGCTGAAAGCGTACATTAATGAATGCGGGGGAGAAGCGATTCTGTATCCAATTATTCCAGATGAGATGGAAAAACTGAAGGAAGCGATTCTATCAGCCGTTGCCGCAGCAGATTTGGTTTTAATTTGTGCAGGCTCGTCAAAAGGCAACAAGGATTTCACAATCGAGCTTTTGGAAAGCATCGGGAATGTCATGGTTTATGAATTGGGTCATGGACCGGGAAAACACTGCAGTTTTGCTTATTCCGGCAATACCCCGATTATCGGTTTACCGGGACCGCCCATGGGGGCAGATCTTACGGCGGCATTATATGTAAAAAATGCAATACGTCTCTTGCAGATGCAACCGGTACAGTCACCATATACGATAGAAGCAGAACTCACTGAAGATATTAACGGAATTTCTTTCGATTTTATACGCCAGATGAATGTGGTTATGAAAGATGGAAAATATATAGCACAACCTATTGCCAATCAGGGAATGACACGTGCAGAATTTTATCACAAGACCAATGGGTATTTCTATATAGAAAAAGAGGCGATCATCAAGGCAGGTGCGAAAATTTCGGTAGCAATGCGTTATCCAAAAGAATATATTGAGGTAGTCTGAGGATGGAAGACGAAAGAAATATCATTATAGAAGAAACTATCGAGAAAATAGAAAGTACAATTGGAGCGGAATTAGACCAGATAACGGTGGAAAGAGCGGTTTTTGGCCTGTTTTTTTCAGGAGTAAAACTATCCACCGGACAGGGTGGCCTTTGTTTTACTCCGGTGAAGGAAATGCCTGAAGCGGTTTGCTGTCCCAGCACAGCTAAAGCAATGCCGCTGTCAGGTAAGCTTGCAGGTCGGTCAGTTCTAAAATACATCGAAGATGTTCATTCGAAAAATCCATTGAAACGAACTTTAGGTATTGCCACCCTAAATGCACTCAGCACGCTGTGCTGGGAAAAGGCTGATGATCGAAATTATGAAATCATCATGGGTGAAGATGCTTTTGATAAAGTTGATGTGACACAGTTTAAAAAAACGGTGGTTATCGGTGCCCTGGTGCCAATGTTGAAAAAGCTTACAAATGCGGAAGCAGACTTCAAAGTTTTGGAAATGGATTCAAGAACACTTAAAGGAAAAGAACTTGAGCATTTTGCTCCGGCAACAGATGCGGAACTTTATATTCCAGATGCAGATTTGATTGTTATTACCGGCGTGACCATCTTGAATAACACCCTCTATGATTTGCTGAAAATGGCAAAAAAAGGTGCTGAAATCATTGTTACCGGACCAACAGCCAGCATGTTGCCGGATGCTTTCTTTAAGTATGGTGTGACTCTTTTGGGAGGAATCATTGTCACAAAAGCAGATGAAATTCTCGATATCATCAGTGAAGGTGGATCGGGGTATCATTTCTTTGGAAAATATGCAGAAAGAACTGTAGTCAGAAGCGTGTGAACATCATAAGACTAATTAAATTGCTAAAAAAAGGAGGCCTGCATGGCAGATGAACAAAAGAAAAAACCGGCTGTAATCGTGATTATTGTGTCTTCTTTTTTACTAATACTGTTTTTTTTTATATCTCTTATGCTTGGGAGATATCAGGTGACACTGGGTGATATTGCCACTGTTTTCTATTCAAAGATTTTTCAAACAGATTGCAATGTTTCTGAAATGGTACAGTCGGTAATACTGAAGGTTAGAATCCCAAGGATATGCGCTGCGATTTTGATTGGAGGTGCGCTTGCAACAGCGGGAGCCACTTATCAGGGCCTATTTAAAAATCCCATGATATCACCCGATATTCTGGGTGCCTCAGCAGGGGCAGGCTTTGGTGCAGCAATGGCGATATTATTGTCATTACCATTTGTATTTATTCAATTCTCAGCATTCCTATTTGGATTGCTGGCAGTTGGTTTAGCGTGTCTTATCTGCAAAATGGTGAGCAGAGGAAAAGATGCTTTATTGATTCTGGTCTTGGCAGGAATGATCGTGGGAACTTTTTTTTCGTCGCTGATAACGCTGATGAAATATGTGGCTGATCCTCAAAGTAAGTTACCGGAAATAACTTACTGGTTGATGGGCGGTTTATCGGCAGTGTCAAGCAGCGATGTTTTGATGATGCTTGTTCCTTTTTTCTGTGGAATCGTTCCACTGTTTTTATTGCGGTGGCAGCTCAATGCGATGGCATTTGGAGATGAAGAAGCTAGGGCTATGGGTTTAAATACAAAAAAACTGCGAACTATTTATATTGTTTCGGCAACCCTTCTTACTGCGGCAGCCGTGGCAGTATGTGGAATGATTGGCTGGATTGGCTTGATTATTCCTCATTTAACAAGGATGTTGGTGGGACCAAACCATAAATATTTAATACCGGCATCCTTTTTAATCGGCGGTGTTTTTTTGCTGATGGTGGATGACTTGGCACGCACCTTGTTTACCATGGAAATACCATTGGGAATTCTGACATCAATAATTGGCGCACCATTTTTTGTATATCTTTTACTAAAAAGAAAGAAAGGGTGGATATGAATTTTGAAGCAAAGGACATTCGCGCAGGCTATGAAAATGTGGATATTGTAAAAGATGTATCCTTTTCACTGGATAGCGGCGAAGTATTGTGTTTGTTGGGGCCAAATGGTGTAGGTAAAACCACATTGTTTAAATCACTTTTAGGATTTTTGCCCTTACATGGGGGAGTGGTATTAATTGATGGACAGCCATTTAATTATAAGGATTGCAAGAAACAGGCCGCTTTGATTGGATATGTGCCGCAGCTACATGAGCCGCCTTTTCCCTTTCAGGTTTTGGATGTGGTGGTCATGGGGGGGATTGCACAGATGAATATTTTTTCAGGACCTACCCGAGAAGAATATCAAAAAGCAGAAAATATTTTAGAAATGCTTGACGTAGCATTTCTTTCAGATAAAGTATATACCGAAGTCAGCGGTGGGGAACGACAGATGGTACTGATAGCCAGAGCCCTGATGCAGGAGCCCAAATTTTTAATGATGGATGAACCCACATCAAATTTGGACTTTGGTAATCAAATGCGGGTACTTCAGCAGGTTCGCATGCTGGCAGCAAAGGGAATGGGTATCATTATGACATCCCACTTTCCAGATCATGCTTTCATGTGTTGTACAAAGGCGGCTGTAATGTGCAAAGATACTACTTTCAAAGTTGGTTCTGTAGAGGAAATTATCACCGAAGAAGCTCTCCAGAAAGCATATGGAATTCGGGTGAAGATTGCAAATGTGGATGTTCATGAAGAAGCCGTTGAGATGATTACAACTTGTTTACCAATATTGAATACCATTAAGATCTCTAGAGAAGGGAGGAAACTTAATGAATCGGCTTGATAAAGCATATGAAAAAATATTGCAATTATATGAAGCTGAAGGTTTGTCACCCGGATGTCTTGAAGGAATCACCTTTAGCGGAAAATGGACAAGCGTTTTTGGCGGATTGGGTCAGAATGGGATGGCTTTTAATTTCACTGGTGAACATAGCGTTTATGGAGCGATTGATCCAGCTCCTTTAGTTGAACTCCAGTGTTTTGTTGGGAAACCGCTTATCAACCTGGCAGAATATCTTTCACAAAAAGAGGATATTTTACATCGATCTGTTTACCTGGCGGTATTAAATGCATTGTCCGCCCCGTTAAACCGTCGGGAACGGTTGATCACCAGAGGATTTTCGTTTGTAAATAAAGAACAGTTTGAATTTGTCAAAGAAGACGATTTTGTTACGGTGATCGGAGCTGGCGGGGTGATTGGAAATTTGCAAAAGCGGTGCAAAGAGGTTCATGTTTTGGATATGCGGAATAAAAACACCTTGGAGAATCTTTATGTTGGAAAAGAAATTTGCCGGGGGCCGGGAAGATTGAAGTTTCATAACCCAGAGGAAAGTGCAGCATTGCTTTCTCAGTCGGATATTGTTTTTATGACAGGTTGCACATTGGTTAATCAAACAATTTTCGACTTGTTACCGATGATCAAAAAAGCCCGAGTGATAGGAGTTTTCGGACCAAGTGCCATGATTTTAGCAGATTTCTTGAGTGATTTGGGAGTGAATTATATACAAACTGTTTGCATAACAGATTCTGAGGCAATGAAAGAATGGATGCTCAATGGATTTGGAATGAAAATACCTGAGATTATGATGGAAAATTATTTAATTAAGATTTGTAAAGAAGGAGAAATTTCATGAAAAGAAAAATATTAGTGATGATGTTTTTATCTCTGGCAGTTGTATTGTTAGCCTTAAGCGGCTGCAGTTCGACAAAAACAGATTCGGCAAATACTGAAGAGAAATCGACGACAGTGACTGACGCAGCGGGTCGCGAGATAACCTTTCCGGAAAATATTAGCAAGATTGCAATCACATGTCAAGGTGGGACAACGCATGAAGTGGCTATATTCGGAGGAGCTGATAAGATTGTAGCCGAGCCATCCATGGAACAATTTCCACAATTATTGAAAATGTATCCGCAGTTAAAGAATGCTACGAATGCGGGCTCATTTGATGATATCAATGTGGAACAGCTTATGGGAACACAACCGGATATTGCTTTGGTTGGTATTACCTCGGCAAAAGGAAATGCTCTTATTGAAGGGGTTGGAATACCCACCTATACCATGTTGATTGGTTCAGCTGGAGTAGACAATCTGAAACAGGAATTTTTAAATGTTGGACACATGTTAAACGATGATAAAAAAGCGGAAGCTTTGGTTAAACATTGGAATGATACGTTGGGTGATCTGGATAAGATTGTGTCAAAGATTCCTGAAAATGAAAGAAAAACTGTTTATTATACCGGAAAGGTTATTACAAAAGCAAGTAGTGGTCAATGGGGACGCAGTTGGATTG
This sequence comes from Acetobacterium paludosum, assembly GCF_008086595.1. GTDB lineage: Bacteria > Bacillota > Clostridia > Eubacteriales > Eubacteriaceae > Acetobacterium > Acetobacterium paludosum. The sequence continues at coordinate 16,180 of NZ_RXYA01000006.1, forward strand.
AGGGGTCAGGAGGCATATTTGCTGTACCTGCTGATGTTACTGGAGATATCAGTGTGGAACAGGTTATGGAATGGAATCCGGATGTCATTGTAACACAAGGTGGAAACGGAACAGCAGATTTGTTGGGCGATGCCAGAATACAAGATATGAATGCTATTAAAAACAAAGAAGTTTATGAATGTCCTATCGGCGCTTTTTGGTGGGATCGCCCATCACCGGAAGCAACCCTGGGTTTCTTGTGGCTAGCAAAAACGCTATATCCAGAATATACAAAAGATATTGATTTAGAAAAGGAAACAAAAGATTTCTTCAAAGAATTTTATGAATATGATCTGAGCGATCAAGAATACAATTCTTTCTTTTTTAATAAAAGTATATAGTTTATTATGGATGCAGACAAATTGATTATGATAGTTCTTTGAATTAGTAATAAGAGAAAAGGGTTAAATGAAAATTAATTCTTTTTCGAAAAGCTGAACATGTAAAAAATAAAAAAAAGACAAGCTCGATTCAATATAATCAGTAGCTTGTCTTTTTTAATACTTTATCGTAAGTTAAAAAAATAACATATTTAATTGACATAAAAGCTTCAATAATATACAATTGTACAATAGAAACACAACTAAAATGAATAAAACAATACAAAAAGAAACTAATTAGAACATGGAAAATAAAACGAAAAAAAATTATGTTTGAGGAAACAGTATAAAAAATAAGTTTAGACTATTAAAGAAAAGGAATAATGGATTGAAAATTAGAAGTAACGACTATTTCATGATAAAAACAATTTTATTGATTTGCTTTACGATATTTTTGTTCTTTGCATCATTTTTGATAGGACGGTTTGAAATATCGATCAAAACGGTTTGGGATATCATACTGGCACAATTTATCAATATACCTCAGTATTGGGATGCTACTCTTAATACTGTTATTTTACAGGTGCGCTTTCCCAGAATTGTTCTTGCAATTTTAGTGGGAGGAGCACTTTCAGTATCTGGAGCTTCTTATCAGACATTATTTAAAAATCCTATGGTATCACCAGATATTTTAGGTGTATCAGCAGGCGCTGGTTTTGGCGCAGCATTAGCAATGGTTAATAATGCTTCTTGGTGGGAAGTTCAAGTGTTAGCTTTTGTTTTTGGGATTATTGCTGTAACATCGGCATATTTAATTTCACATATGTTTGGCGATCATTCAATTACGGTCCTTATTCTAGCGGGGGTTGTTGTTTCAAGTCTATTTCAAGCATTGATTTCGATCGTGAAAACGTTGGCCGATACGGAAAATCAGTTACCCTCCATCACCTTTTGGCTGATGGGAAGTCTGGGAAAGTGTACAAATGAAGATGTTTTAATAATGCTGCCGGCATTGATTTTATCACTGGCGATGATTTTTGTTTTTAGACACCAGATTAACGCTTTGGCAGCAGGAGAAGATGAAGCCATTACAATGGGTGTAAACGTATCACTGGTTAAACTGGTCGTTGTTACCAGTTCGACACTTATGACTGTTTCAGCGGTGAGTATTTGTGGTATCGTGGGATGGGTTGGTATGGTGGTACCACATATTGCCCGAATGATTACCGGTGCAAATTTTTCAAAGCTTGCTTCCACTTCGTTTATAGTTGGAGGAGCATTTTTATTGATTATCGACAATGTTATTCGTGGAGTTGAAGGTGCTGAACTGCCGCTTGGTGTGATGACCGCTTTGGTTGGAACGCCGGTATTTGTTATATTGTTGTCAAGAGTAAAAAAGGGGTGGTCGTAATGTTAGAAGTTGAGGGGTTGAGCTATTACTATCACCCGGACAGAATTATTCTCAAAGATGTTTCATTTGTACTGGAAAATCAAGATATTTTATGCATGCTTGGTCCGAATGGAACTGGTAAAACAACATTGCTTCGCTGCCTGCTTTCTCTTAATAAAATGAAAAGTGGGCGGATCGAAATTGACGGGTTTGATTTGACACGAACATCGGTGAAAAAACGTGCACAAATGATGGCATATGTTCCCCAGGCGACAACAATGGCGTTTCCTTATGAAGCAAGAGAAGTAGTGCTTATGGGCCGGGTAGCGCACCTGGCAACCGGAAAACGGCCAACAAAAAAGGATCGTTTAATTTCAGAGGAAGCAATGGATAAGCTTGGAATTTTAAATATGAGCCGTTATCTATTTAATGAGATGAGTGGTGGTGAAAAGCAAATGGTTTTAGTCGCTAGAGCTTTAGCACAACAGGCTCAAATCTTAATTATGGATGAACCTACTGCGAATCTTGATTATTGCAACCAAATCAAGATGCTTCAGGTGATTAAGTCGCTGGCTGAGCAGGGATATTCAATCTTGATGACATCTCACTTTCCGGATCATGCATTTTTGGCATGCAACAAGACAGTTCTTATGCGGGACGGAGTCATAATGGCACAGGGTTTATCTGAAGATGTGGTAACCACTAAGAATTTATCAATGCTTTATGACACACCTGTTTCTGTAATAGAAGCACGATTAGATGATCAGGATAGGGTCATTAAAGTATGTGTCCCAATAATGAATGAATATAAAAAAAGATAGAATAGCATTAAGATTGAGAGGATAAGATGAAAAAAATTGCGATTTATGGAAAAGGTGGAATAGGAAAGTCTACAACCACTTCTAATATTTCAGCAGCGCTGAGCGAAAAGGGATATAAGGTCATGCAGATTGGCTGTGATCCAAAATCAGATTCCACAAAAACATTGATGCATGGGAGAAAAATTCCAACGGTTTTGGATCAAATGAAAGAAAAAGGCGAAAATATTGAGCTGGAAGATCTCGTATTTGAGGCTTCCAATGGGGTTCTTTGTGTAGAAGCAGGTGGACCGACGCCGGGGATAGGTTGTGCCGGAAGAGGCATTATCACGGCTTTTGAAAAACTGGAGGATCTGGGAGCATATGAGAAATTCAAACCGGATATAGTGTTCTACGATGTACTGGGAGATGTTGTTTGTGGTGGCTTTGCGATGCCTATTCGAGGGGGATACGCAGATAAGGTATTTATCGTAACTTCTGGTGAAATGATGGCGATGTACGCGGCGTCCAATATCGTATCGGCAATCAATAATTTTGGGAAACGAGGCTATGCAAAATATGGCGGCCTGATTTTAAATTCCCGTAATGTTGAAAATGAAGTGGGGCTGGTTTCTAAACTGGCGGAGGAAACCAATGGCAGTATTATCAGTATCCTGCCACGGGATGGGATCGTGCAACAGGCGGAAGATCAGAATCGGACAGTTATAGAGTCTTTCCCTAAAGCGGATATGGCAAATTGCTATCGGGAACTTGCTGAGCAAGTTATAAATAGGCTCTGATTTGGAAAAATATTTTGAAGAATCTCTGCAATATTATAATCCAAGTGCTTCACTTGTTGAGGAAAAGGCAAAAACGCTTATTCCTGAAAGTCATGAATTGCATGTTGGACCCTCTGCGTGCGCAAGGAGACTATCCATTGGCGCCTATCGACGACATGATGAGGATCACATTACTAATTTGTATATTACCGAGGAAGATATTGTCTCCGGCTCCTATGAGGATATCATTCCAGATGCAATTGAGGAGTTGCTGGAATTGCTGGAGAAAAGACCACGTGTCATTATCCTTTATGTAACCTGTATCGATGATCTTTTGGGAACCGATCATGAGGCCTTGTTGATGTTGTTAAAGCAAAGATTTTCGAATATTAAATTTATAACCTGTCACATTGATCCGATAGCCATAGACAGATCGATTAAGCCGGGAATGAAAATGCAGGAACAATTCTATAGTGTGTTGGACAAAAGTGACTGTAGAGAAAAGAGTATTAATTTGATCGGAAATAAGTTGCAGCTATCCAATAAAAGTGAATTTAGAAATATTATAAATTCCGTAGGCTGGGAACTCAAAGAGATGAATAGTTGCAAAACATTTGATGAATTCAATGATATGGGAAAAAGCAGTCTAAACTTGGTGGTTGCTCCGTTTGCAAAGCTTGCAGCAGAAAGTATGAAACGAGACCTGGATATTCCTTTTCTGATGACATTTTCGTCCTATGATCTGGATACTATTGAAGAGAACTATAAAAAAATATTTAAAGCGATTGAAATAGAAATGCCAGTTTTAAGTGATTATCGAAACAGAACCGTAAAAAAAATCAAACAAACCGTGGAACATCTAAAAAATATGCCACTTGTTATTGATAGCAGTGTAATTGGTCGGTCAATACCGCTGGCAAGAGCACTGGATAAATATGGCTTTAATGTAAAGTTGGTATTTGATGGAACGATCCTTTTCAGTGATGTTGAAGATTTAGAATGGCTGAAAGAAAATCGCCCGGATATCAAGATTGCCGATGGCCGTAATTTCAATATGATGAATATGAAAAATAGCTTAGGCGATTGCCTTTGCATCGGGTTCAGTTCTGGGTATACCTTAGAGGCAAAACACGTTGTGGAACGGTTGCCTTCCTGTTTCGCATTCGGATATTATGGGGTTGAATTGCTGATGGACCGCATGATCCAAGCGTATGATACTGTTGCAGATTATGAAAAAATTCAAGAGCAAAGTGAGGCGTGGTAAAATGAGTCAACTAAGCAGATATTTACCTCCATTTTCAAGTGATTATTCTGGAATTTGCTCCAGTTTATTTGATTTGGATGGGATGGTTGTCATTCATGACGCCCATTGTTGCAGTATGAATTATGTCAATATGGATGAACCACGTTGGTACGGAAATAAAAAACCGATCTTTTCTTCTGGACTTCGGGAGATAGATGCGATCATGGGCGATGATGATAAACTCATTCGTAAAATCATCAAAGCATATCATGAACTGAACCCAGAATTTATTGCTATACTTGGGAGCCCCGTTCCAACAATTGTAGGTGCCGATATGGAGGGAATTGCTCAGGAATTGGAAAATGAACTTGAAATTCCCGTTTTTGGTTTTTCTTCAACGGGACTAAGATATTACAATCGCGGCATTTCTGACACCATGATAAAGCTGATAAAACGTTATGCCCGGGAAGGGTCTAAAGTGGATAAAAACGTCAATATTTTAGGCCTAAATGCGCTTGATTTCTCGGATAACAGTAATGCTGATGATATCAGAGAAGTGCTAAAATCAGCAGGCTGGAAAGTAAGCTGCAGTTTTATGATGGGTTGCTCCATACCGGAGATTGTAAATTCTCCCCGGGCAGCGGTGAATGTGGTTGTCTCGCAATCCGGTATGGATTTAGCAGAATACATGGAAAAAACATGGGGAATTCCATACGTTGCCTTTACACCGATGGGTTTAAACGATAATAAGAAGATATTCAGTATGATTGAAGAAGCTTGCAAAGAGGGAAAAAGCCGGGTTATCCGTTCTGATGATTTATATGATGGCGAAATACTGATTATCGGAGAACAACTGATTGCTAATTCAATTCGTGAAGTATTGGCCAGCCAATATGGAGTAAAGGGGGTTACGGTTGGCTGCTTATTTGGAAAAGACAAAAGACTGGCGACTGACTTTGATATCGATTTTAAAAGCGAACTTCAGATCGCCAGAAAACTGAAAGAAAACAAATATTCGATTGTAATCGGCGATCCGTTATTAAAAGCTTTAGTGGATAAGTCACAAGCAAAGCTTTTTGCTTTACCGCATGTTGCGGTATCAAGCAAGCTATATTGGCATCAGTATCCAACGTTTGTGGGGGATGAGATGGAGAATTTTATTGGTGAGGTTTCACAAACGTTAAAAAATATACTAATATAACAAAAAAAGAAGGAGAAACAAGCATGAAGTCAAGTAAAAGAATGATTGTGTTATTGTTAGCAATGGCATTGTGTGTATTCTGTTTTGCAGGATGCACTCAGAGTAAAGCCGCAGATACAAAGGGGTCAACCGAGCGAACAGTTACCGATATGGCAGGAAGAACAGTCACACTGCCGGCCGAAATAAATAAAATCGGTACTTTCGGTGCTATCGGTGTACTTAATACATTTGTAGAAACGATGGGTGCAGGTGACAAGATCTGCAATGAAGGATCACCTACTTTTGTGAAAAGCCCAAGCTGGTCAAAATATCAGTATTTATTCGCTCCCCAGTTGCCAAACTGTCTTCCATTTCAAGGAGCAGACAGCGAAATACTGATGGAAAATGTATTGTCAGTAAAACCTGATTTATGTCTGACGATGGATTCAGCGATGACGGCACAGCTTGAAGCTCAGGGATTGACCGTTATCCAACTTTCATGGACAAAAACAGATGATGTAAAAGAGTGTATTACCCTCCTTGGTGAAGTATTGAATAAACAGGATGTGGCAAAGGATTACCTTTCATATTTTGATGATATGGTTGCAAAAGCAGACAAACTCACCAAGAATATTGCTGAAACAGATAAGAAAAAAGTCGTTTATGGAACTATAAGCCAGTTTACACAACCCCATATTATTGCTGAGTGGTGGATTCCCGAAGCCGGTGGGATCAGTGTGACAAGTGCCAGCAGAACCGCTACGACTGGCGAAACATTGACTTACACAATGGAGGATCTACTTCAATGGAATCCTGACGCAATGATTGTTACAGACAAATCAGAAAAAGATAAGATTTTAGCTGATGCGCGTTTTGCTGATCTTACTGCAGTTAAAAATAATGCCATTTATATTATGCCTCGAATTGCACATGTTTGGGGAAATCGTACGACTGAGCAGCCGTTAACAATTATGTGGACGATGAACAAGTTATATCCAAACATAATGTCAAATAAAGATCTTGCAGATGATATTAAATATTTCTATAGTCATTTCCTTAAATATGATTTTACCGATGAGCAAATACAAGAAATTATTGGTTGAAAAAACATAACAGCGTTTCAATGAGAAAAAGATAATTTGATTAAAATATTTTTAGAAAGGTTACAAATCAATATGGATTTAACTATAGAACAGGCACTGGTGATTTTGCAAGATGCTCGTGATCCGAGAAATGCCTACAAAATCTTCCAGCAGGCATCAGAAATAAGGGACCGAACAATAGGACGCCGACTGTGGTGGACTTCAGGGTCCGGTGGGATTTTCCCGTGCAGGATAACACCCCGTTGCTCTTATTGCACGTTTTGTGCAGATGAGATGTTTCCGATAGATACTCTTTTGAAGGCTTTGGAGCAGATTGAAAGTCTTGGTATTCAGCAGTTCCATATAAGTGGAGGAACGGATTTAAACGGCGGGTTTAATGAGCCATTATTGGAGATGGTTCGCATCATTAAGGCCCATTCAGGACTTCAGCTGGAAATCAATCTTGGACCTTCGTTAAAAAAAGAAACAGTTGAGGAATTAAAAAAACTTGGTATAGACAGTATCACCAGTTCGCTGGAATGCAATGCTTCTGAAGTTTTCAGCCGTGCAAAGCCAGGAGACAGTTTAGAACGTCGTCAGGAGCTTTTGCAATTTTGTGATGATGCTAACATACCGAGTCGGTCAATGATGCTGGTAGGGTTAGGTGAAACGGATCGTGACAAAATTGAGCATCTGTTTTTTTTACAACGGTTCCGAAAACTTTATCAGTTACGAATTTCACGTTTCAAGCCCTTCCCGGGGACCGCTTATCAGAATAATCCCCGTTGTTCCCCATGGGAAACCGCTCTTGTAACGGCAATGGCCCGACTGATCTTGCCAAATATAGAAATCAGTTTAGCGGCTGGAAACAGTTCAGATGATATCCCTCTCTGGTATATGGCAGGCGGAGGAAATCAGTTGCTTGGTGTTTCCATTGCAAAAAAAGCACCGCCCACAGTCCCCGATGTTGATATTTATGAAATCGGGGAGAATGCTTTTGTTGTGGATAAACGAAAACAGGTAGAACGAATACTGGAAGGAATGAAGTTGGAAATATCTAATCAGCTGCCTGACCATCAAACAAGCTAACATAAAAAAAGACGTACTTTCTTTTGAAAGTACGTCTTTTTTGGACTGAAAGTTAGGGCTCAACAGAGATGAGCTGGTCACCAAAATTCTTTACAAAATCAGCAAAATGGTCAGGTCCCAACAGCAGGGTGCGGTTGGTGGTTTGCACCAGTAAAACGGTATTGTCATCGTAAAATGCGGTCGCTTCGATACCGTTTTCCAAATTGAAAATCCCTTCTCGATAATGACGGATTTCGGCCCCGACAACCTTGGATTTAATGGCATATTCGGGATGCTCATCCAAGTTTATTACGGTAGCAGAAAGAATATCTTCTTTGGGGATGGTTTCATAAGTTAACCCAGACGGAAGACGAAGAGACAGATTATTTTCATTGACGGTGATTCCGGCGAGGACCGGAAGCACGATAAAGGCCGCAATAATAAAAATAAGAACCAGGCTGCCCAGGACTATTTCTCTAATGGCTTTGCCCCGTAAATCATGGTAAGCTTTATAGGTATAAATAGCCTTTCCCAGAAGGAGACCGACTAGCGCTAAAGCAGCAAAAAAAAGTGGATTGATGGTACTTAAAAGAGAAACTGAATAATTCATGGTTAGTTAATTATGGCAATATTCTAATTTGAAAAGCCATACCCTTCTATAATAATTAATAAATTTACTGATGACCTATTTTTGATTCTTTTTTTCATAACGAGCAAGTTCGATGCTCATTTCTGATGGTGATTTGTCTTTTAGATTTGCCAATTGCACACTAAAATAGTAATAATTGATATACTCAATAATGGAAAAAAGGTAAAGAATTAAACCGAAAATATTCATTGTTACCAAAAGATTTTCCGGCTCTGTGATGATCAGATAAAGACAAAACAAAGGGTAGAGAAAAAATAAAAACTGGTCAAATTTCTTCAATACTGAAAAAAGCGGCATGATCCACTCATCAGCTGAACCGGGATGATCCACTTGATAATGGCGGTAATACCAATAACCGGCGCTTTGCAGGATAATGAAAATAAGGATAGCACCAGGTAAAAGCAGGCGCAAATCCAGCGGCTGATCGGTAGAATCGGTGAGTAAATACATTAAGATCCCGCAGATCATCGCGGTTACCAATTCACTCATATATAAACGATAAAGTTCTTTTTTTGTTTTTTCTGCCATTTAGAGCTCCTTATCATGTGGTTCTTGATTTGAATTCGCATCTTTTCTTTTTTTACTTTGGTGAATATAGGTGTCCAATCGTTTGCGATTAAGAAAAAGAATTAAAGCAAAAACAGCATAAATGGACACGGCGATAATAAATTGGGCGGGGGTATCATCCATAATACCGGCCCCAACCATGTTATTGATAAAAACGCTGGGACATCGTGCCAGCGTGGCGATGACCAAAAATGTTTTGAAAGGCATCGTCGAAAGACCGGCTATGAAACAGAGCATATCGTCAGGAAAAAGCGGAAACAGAAAAATAAGAAAAAGAACAATGGTTAGCTTTGAGTCCTCGATATTGTCATATTTTTCGACCACTTTCGAACTTACAAATTTTAAAACAAAAGGGCGGCCAAATCGTTTAGCCAAAAGAAAAACAACCGCAGAACCGATCAGGGTGCCCGATGCGCTTAATAAAAAACCGCCGACTGTGCCAAAAAGTGCGCCACCGATTAAACCAACAGTTCCCCCTGGAATCGGAGCAACGATGATTTGAAGAAGCTGCAATATAAAAAAGGCCAATGGGGTCCAAATTCCAAATTGTAATAAAAAGTTCTGGAGTGAATCCAACGTTGAAAAAATTTCCATCAATTACCTCGAATATCTTACAGTCATTTTAGCATAAAAACGACAGATCTACACCATTTTTTGCAGATCTGCCGTTTTTATGTTAAAAACATCAAAGAAAATTTTGGGAGAAGACTGAATATTTGTACGGCTATCGGTTTTATTCTAGGCAGCAAGCCCACAACAACCAATGTTTTTGAAGCTATCGAGACCAGGATGATTTTTGATTTAAGGCATGAAATGATATTATGTTTTCAAATCCCGCCGATTAAAAGCAAAAAACGTCAGGGCGAAAAAGATCACTGAGACAATCAGCAGGATTACGGCAGAAGTGAATGAAAGCTGATTATCAAGCATTAGGGTGGAACCTTCAAAATATTTGAAGGGGGTGAAAATCTTCAGAAATGTCAGCTTATCATATAAATCAACAGCCACGGAGATAAGAAAGAAACCCAGGATAAAAGCACCAGATACGGAGGTTGCAAGCTTGGTGTTTTTCAATACAGCGCCAAACATCGCTCCCAGCGCCAGAAAGAATAATTGCAGGATAAACAGCGCCAGCATGGTTAATGATACCTGGTTAAACATGCCGTCACCATTATTATGCAGGGAAATAAAGAAGACTGACGCTCCGAAAGTGACCATATTAAAAATCAGAATATTAATGACACCGGCGATGAGCTTGGGCATGATAACTTGAAATCGTCTGATTGGTTTAGCATAGAGAAAATCAGCACAGTGATCCCGTTCTTCCCGGGAAACGGCAACCGCTCCGAACATTACGGCATGGACAGCGGCCAGGAGCATGAAATATAAAAAGAAGACGGAATAAAAGCCGGCGACTTTGGTAAGATCAAGGGAAGAACCGACACCAAAAATAACCATGATTTCCTTTGGAAATCCCGCTAACAGTTTGCTCATATCCACATGAGAATCGATAAATCCCTGGTATTTCATCATTCCGGCATAGATAATAAAAACTTGGGCACAGCACCAGATAATCAGAGATGTGACGTTTGCTTTCATTTCTTTTTTGAATATATTCATTAGGGGGCCTCCTTAATAGCCTAGATGGATGGCAGATCTTTTCGTGCAAAAAGCCTGAAAGTTAAAAAGATAAACAGGCCAACTAAAACAAACCACAGTAATAAATACAGCGAGTCATAATTCATGGTTTTGGAAAGTTCGGATAGATCAAAATAACCAAACGGCGAGATAAGCCCGAGTTTGTCATCTTTTAATGTTTCGTTGAGTAAAAAGACAATATAAAAAATAAATACCACGCCCATGCTGATGGGAAGAACGGTTCGAATCCGTCTTAGAAAGGCGGAAACAAAAAGCCCCAGGCTGGCAAAAAAGATCTGAATAAATAGCAGGCTGCTGGTGATCAGTACAAAAAGCTTAACATTGTAGGGTTCGGCACTGAGAATGGAAACCGTGATGAGAGCAGCCACAAAAACAAAGGCATTGGTAATCAAAATCTGAACCAGAACAGCCATTATTTTCATTGAAATAATCCGGTTGCGGGTCACGGGTTTAACAAACAGAAAATCACCGGTTTTTTCTCTTATCTCGGAAGAAATGACAGCAACCCCCATGTTCATGGCCTGAACAGCGCCGGCCAACAATATATAGGTAAAAGGAAATTGATAATAGCTCAGAATGGTGTTAAGTTGCAGATCGGCTATCCCTAAAGCTCTTTGAAACTCAATGGGAAAACTTTTAAAGACCTTTTGAAAATCCTCCAGCTGACTCGAAATGGATGGATAGATCAACATAAACAGCACTAAAATACCCGCCAGGGACAGACACCAGATGATCAGAGATTTTCTGCCCATGCGCAGTTCCTGCTTTAGAATATTCATGGCTAGTCCTCCTTTTGGTAATAGTGCATAAAAATCTCCTCAAGACTTGGCTCTTCCACGAGCATATTCAGAAGGGCCTGACCCTGAAGACGCTCAACAATCCGATTGATATCTCCTTTAAACAAAAAATGGAGGGTGTTTTTATCCAGGGTTAAGTTGGTAATACCGTCAAGGTTGAAGTGATGAACATCAATAACCCCACTATATTCCAGCGTGAATTTCTTGTAATTGTGTTTTTGCATATCCCGGATATTCTCGATTTTTACAATGGTGCCATCTTTGATGATGGCAACCCGGCCACAGAGCTTTTGGACCTCGGATAAAATATGGGAGGAAAACAAAACCGTGGCACCTTTCTTATTCTCAGTTCGGATAAGATCAAAAAATTTCTGCTGCATCAAAGGGTCCAGCCCACCGGTGGGCTCGTCCAGAATAATCAGTTTCGGTTCATGGAGCAACCCCTGGACAATCCCAACCTTCTTTTTATTCCCGTAGGATAAATCGTCAATGCGCTTGTTCAGATCCAGATCCATGACATCGGCCAGGGTTTGAATGCGGGTGTAGTTCACATTGTCGTAAAAACTGGCAGAATATTTGAGAACTTCTAGGACCTTCATATGTTCATAATAAAAAACCTCTGATGGTAAATAGCCAATATCTCGGCGGAGCTCACTGCCGTATTTAATACAGTCTTTTCCAAAAATAGTGGCGCTGCCGCTGGTGGGATGAATCAGCGACAGCAGGGCCCGGATGGTGGTGGATTTGCCGGCTCCGTTGGGCCCGATGAATCCGAAAATCTCACCTTCTTCCACCGAAAAAGTTACATTTTCAATGCCTCGATGTTTGCCATAATATTTCGTTAACTGATTGATTTCTATTACGTTCATAAGAATGCCTCTCTCTTGTTTAACTAACATTTTTCTATCACAGCTTATGTGGGGGATGTACCCTATTATAGCAGAAATAAACGATTCCAAAAAGAGTAGAAGTAGACAGCAATTAGTTCGATTAAATGACAAGATTTAGGGAATATAGGATAGTGTTGGAAAAGGAAATTCGGAAAATTGATTGAAAGTTAAAATAAAACATAAAGGAGAAGAAAAAAGAATGACTAACAAAAAAGAAATGAGAGAATTGATTCTAAATATTTTCAACACCCGTTATGCCTGCAAGGGTTATGACCCGGAGAAAAAGGTATCCGAAGAGGATTTTAAGGTGATTATGGAGGCTGCCAGGCTTTCACCCAGTTCCATGGGATTGGAACCCTGGAAATTTGTGCTGCTCAATAATAAGGATATTAAAGAAAAAATTAGACCATATGCCTGGGGTGCGGAAGTGAGCCTGGCAGGGGCAAGCCATTTTGTTCTGATACTGGCAAGAAAGCCCATAGATATGAAATATGATTCGGACTACATTGAGTATATGATGAATGATGTTCAGCATTTTACGGATGAATTAAGAGCAGTCCGAAAGAATAAATTGAAAGATTTTCAGGAAAAGGATTTGAAACTTCTTGAGAGTGAGCGGGTATTTTTCGAGTGGGTCTGCCGGCAGACCTATATTCCGCTCGCAAATATGCTGACAGCAGCAGCGATGCTGGGCGTGGATTCAACTCCCATGGAAGGTTTTAACTATGATCAGGTTGAGAAAATCCTTATTGAAGAAGGGGTCATTGATCCTGAACATTTTGGCTTGTCTTGTATGATTGCTTTCGGCTACAAAAACAGAGATCACCGCCCGAAAACAAGACGGAAGATGGAAGCGGTACTGGAAATTATCGAATAGGAATAAATGGAGAGCATCCCTAAATAACTTTCCTGAGTTGATTTTGGATGCTCCCTTTTTGATCAGACTATTCTAAATTATGCTCCGCCAGAATTGCTTTGATTTTATCGAATGAAAAATGAGCAGCGGCTCTTCGGGATTCCACCGGTTTAGTTCTAATATCAATATGAGGACTGGCATCATTTCCCTGGGAAGGACCATTGTCAATATAAAGATCCACATCGTCCCCGAAATATTTGATAGACTCTTCAATTGTGGCGGCAGCAGGCAAGGCCTTTGTATTTGAAGAGCTGATGGCGAGGATCATGTTACAACATTCATAAAGATCTCGGATGGGACTGTCCTGAAAATAGACAACGATGGCATCGGAATCAGCCGTTGCTGAATCAAGCGGAGTCTGTTCCTTCTTTTGAACGTACATGCTCACCGGTGAAGGCGAAAAAAGTTCGATAATACGTTGTTGACGTTCATCAATTACCGCGTATTTGGGTATTTTTGTTTTGTCCATTACGATGGTAATCGGCTTGTTTGAGGGGCTGTGACGGATTGCCCGTAATCGATTCAAAGCGTTGCAATTAAAGGCATCACAGACTACCACATACACCGTCAGTGTAGGCATAACAACGATTTTACCTTCTCGGATCGCCTGGGCTGCTACTTCATAAGCTTGCTGACCAGCTTTCAACAACTGATATTTGTGTTCCGGTTGTGTAGATTCTTTCTCAATGCGGGCATGATTCATAATCTTAACGCCTCTCTTTTATTTGCTATTGTTGTTATATAAATTATTTTGTGAGGATATTATACCACCTGCAATAAAAACAGTCGAATACATTTTGCACTCGTTTTCAATTTTGCCTTTTCCTCGAGGTACAGTAATAAGGATTTGAGGGAAAGGGGTGAATTCAATAATTATTTTTCACGGAAAAGCAAAGAAAACATTGACTTCTTAGGCATAAAACCGTATAATCATTGAGCATGAAAAAATTTAAAAGTTAGAATAACAACCTTGGAGAGATGTCTGAGCGGTTGAAGGAGCACGCCTGGAAAGCGTGTGTACATGTAAGTGTACCGAGGGTTCGAATCCCTCTCTCTCCGCCATTTAAAAAAACAACAATAACGGCGTTTAAGCCGTTTTTTTTATGCCGTATTTTAAGCCTATCCGTTAGAGGCTTTTTTTACCTTTAGAAAAAGTACTGATGGAAATGGAAAGTTAACTTGACATTTGTTGGTGTGATGGTATAATGAAAAAAAGGAAAGCAAACTTTCCATGAGAAGGTGCTTAATGAAAAATCGTTTAGAAGAGATTAGGAAGCAACGTGGTATTAAGCAAGAGGAACTGGCGGCAGCTTTAGAGGTATCACGTCAGACCATTGGTTCTTTAGAAAAGGGAAGATATAACCCCTCAATTTTATTGGCTTTTAAAATTGCACGATACTTTAATATGCGTATTGAAGAAATTTTTATCTATGAGGAAGAAAACAATGAATAGTAAATTTAAAAATTTGAGTTTTGTGTTAGTCGGCATTGTATTATTACTATTAGGATTATTTATTGTTAAATTCAATCCGGTATTTGCCAGAGCAATTTTAGCATTACCTTATGTGTGTATTGGTATTGGCTGTGGATTATTTGGTCATGGTATGGGAAATATCATTAGCATAGGAGCTTTGAAAAATAGTCCGGAAATTTCAAAACAAGTTGAAATTGATAAGAACGATGAACGAAATATAATCATAATGAACAAATCCAAGGCTAAAGCCTACGATATGATGGTTCCCGTATTTGGCGCATTGCTGCTGGCATTTGCATGTATGGAAGTAGAATTAACCGTGATATTATTATTAGTTGCAGCCTATTTGTTGGTGGTATTTTATGGCGTTTATTACAGATGTAAATATGATAAGGAAATGTAATTTGTGATAGAACCACACTGATTTTTCAGTGAAATTGAACCATTGTCTTCTCATTTCGAAGGTGATATCGGTGTTGGATTAAAATAATACAGACATATAGGAGATAATGATGAGCTAAATGTAGACCAACACGACAGTGATTATACACATCTCACTGAATAGGGCAGGAGACTTTTATAATCTTAGCGCTTCCTTAATTAACCCACTGTTAACATGATTCTAAGGTTTGATAAAGTTTCAATGGTTATTATCATAAATGTACACAACCAGTACACAACAAACAAATCCCTTTTTCTTTTCATTCCTAATATGAAAAAAGCAGCGAGCCAACCGAGGGTTCGTTGCTTTTTTATTTTTTGTTACAAAAAAATACAATAACTTGAATTAAAATCAAATTAAGAATAAGATATTTTTAAGCAAACCAAAAAACTTTGGGAGAGTGGAAAAACGAATAATTATTTTAAAAAAGGATTTGTTTTAGCAACAATGGAGCTGCCCGGGAGGCAGCTTTTTTTTATAAAAGTGGGTCAATTGTGGGTCACAATTGGGTTTGATTTAAAGCAATGTGATGCTTGAAATGAGCAACGAAAACGCTGCAATAGTTGTTGAGAAAATGCTGCTGCGGAATTATTTAATTCAAAAGTAAAAACATTCTATTTTTATAAAGTTTTTATTATGAGAAATAATAACTCGTGGACAAAGTCACTTTTTTCTGTTATTATTCAAATTATAAGGAAGGTGTTTATCATGGTACAAAGAAAACAATATATTGAGAAATTAAAAAAGATGAAAGACAAAGAAATCATAAAAGTAATTACCGGAATTCGCCGCTGCGGAAAATCTACATTACTTATGATGTTTCGCTCTTATCTTAAAGAATGTGGTGTCGCGAATAAACAAATTATTTCAATCAACTTTGAAGATATTGCCTACGAGCATCTGCTTGACTATCGAAAGCTCCACGACTATGTCTTAAATCTAATTATTCCCGGAGAAATGACTTATATATTTTTAGATGAAGTACAAAATGTGCCACAATTTCAGAAGGCTGTTGATAGCTTATTTATTAAAAACGATGTTGATCTTTACATCACAGGATCAAATGCACAGATGCTTTCAGGAGAATTAGCCACATTGCTTTCCGGTAGATATATCGAAATTAATATGCTTCCACTCTCTTTTTCGGAATATTATGAAATGGTTGGAGGAGATAAGCGGGATGCATGGAGCAACTATTTTATAAACGGTGGATTTCCTTATTCTGCAACAATTGAAGAAGATGATATTAGAAGGGATTATCTAACCGGAATATACAATACCGTTTTACTTAAAGATGTTGTTGCAAGAAAACGAATCAGTGATATTCCTTTACTCGAAAGTGTTGTCAAATTTCTTTTTGATAATATTGGAAATATTGTTTCTTCGAAAAAAATTGCTGATAGTCTGACTTCTTACGGAAGAAAAACAACTTCAGCAACAGTTGAAAATTACATTGAAGCTTTAACAAGTGCATTTATTTTATACAAAGCAAGCAGATATGATATCAAAGGAAAACAGCATTTAAAATCACTTGAAAAATATTATCTAGTGGATATAGGACTACGCCGTATGCTACTAGGCGACAAAAATGCCGATATCGGGCATATTCTTGAAAATATTGTTTATTTGGAATTGATAAGGCGTGGTTATTCGGTTAATATCGGCAAGGTTGATGATAAAGAAATTGATTTTATTGCAATGATCGGCGGTGATAAGATATATTATCAGGTTTCAGCAAGTATTCTCGATCCAGCTACCTTCGAGCGTGAAATAGCCCCTCTAAAAAAAGTTCCGGATAATTATCCTAAATTTATACTATCAATGGATAATTTTCCAATGGATGATGAAGGTATAAAACAAATTAATATCATCGATTTTTTGCTTGAAGAAATATAAAGGTGAATTACGGCACAAGTGCCGCCGGGTGTGCCAACAGTTAAAGTAAGAGAGTGAGAATTAAAATGGAAATGTTGAAATTTCAAGCTTTCAGTGCTATCATGCATATTATTAGATAGAACCCAAAAGGAGGATTGTGATGGCAACAAAAAGTATATTAAAAAGCATCGACATTAAAGACCGAAGGCTATGCCGTCAATTTGTTAATGCTTTGAAGAATGCAAAAGGCAAACGAAGCATCACTGTTGAAATGAGCAAGCCTGTAAGAGAGGTTCACGGAAAAGACATCAAAACTTTGTTTGAGAATAATTAATGAATAGCTATATCCAGATTAATTTAACCGGACAGAAAGGACGTGCTAAATGGAAAAATTGATAAAATACGTCACATTGATTGATCTTTGGAAAAAAAAGAATATTGCTTCAATCAATGATCTTGATCAAAGTTTAGACAGTTTTCGTGTTTTATTTGCATACCATTCAAATAAGATTGAAAACCAAGAAATTACTTATCATGATACCCGGGAAATTTTCGAAAATGGACAAGCTTTAAATTTCACAGGAGATCCCAGAACATTATTTGAACAGCAAAACCAAAAACTCTGCTATGATTTTTTAGCACCTAAAATTGTGAATAAAGAACCAATAACTTTAGAGTTAATTAAAGAGATCCATTTTTTATTAACTCAGGGAACCTATGATCAAAGACGCTTTATAGAAAATAATGAAAGACCAGGACAATTCAAGCAACGTGATTATGTTGTCGGAATCAATGAAGTTGGAGAAGCACCCGAAAAAATACCGACACTACTTCAAGGATTGTTGGATGAAATCAGCAATACAAAAGGCGATCAATTAAAAATCGCTTCTCATTTTCATGCTAGATTTGAATTTTATCACCCATTTGCAGACGGCAATGGACGAGTTGGCCGGACACTACTTAATTACTTTTTAATGATAAATAATCTACCGCCACTGATCATCTATGACGAAGATAAAAAGCTTTATTACGAAGCACTGGAAGCCTATGATAAGACAGAAATCATTGATCCGCTTTATAAATTCCTAGAGTATGAATCCATAAAAACATGGAATCGGCAAATAAAAAAACCAAAATAATAATTAAAACAACGCCCAATTCGAAGATGAGAAACTGATCATTCGAATTGGGCGTTTAATATGAGTCCAGGTGAACTACCCGCTACCCTAAAGGGATAGCGGCTTCAGAAATTGAAGCTGAGTTTACCAGACTAAGTATTCAGAAACGGATAATACGATAGTTAGGTCATGATACCTTCGGTTGACGCATCAGACCGTTGCTCTATCGCTTATATTTAAGTTTAGCCGAGGTAAGGCTATTGTGATATAAGTGTAAAAAGCCTAATTATCATTGTCGAGATGAGGTCGGATTCCTGTTTTGGTAACAAAATCAGGATACGCGCTACCTACTCCGGCCTGCGAATAAACTTTTGATTAAATGGCAAAAGAAAATGTATTAGCGATGTAAGTTGAAGTAAATAGTGATAATATGATAGAATTGGCCTAACAATAACATCGAAAAGAGGAAACCGTATGGCAACAGGCATCATTTACATAAGATTTAATAGGGAGATGACTCAATGAGCATCAGTGCTAATATTAACGAAAAAGCAAGTCTAATATGGGCAATTGCCGATAAATTGACCGGCGTCTATAAACCCCATGAATATGGAGAAGTGATTTTGCCACTCACCGTGATCAGGCGGTTTGATTGTATCCTGGCAGAGACCAAAGCAGCCGTGCTCGCAAAAAATGAAAAGTTGGGAAATCTGGCCATGAAAGAGTCCTTTCTTGCCAAAGAAGCCGGATATTCTTTTTATAATACCAGTCCCTTTGATTTTGAAAAATTGTTGAATGATCCGGATGGGATCGAAGCCAATTTCAGATCATATCTCAATGGATTTTCGGGAAATGTTCGAAATATCATCGAAAAATTCAAATTTGATAATCACATTGCCACCCTTGCCGAAAAAAACCTGTTATATATCGTCATCCAGGAATTTACCACGCCCAATGCCGATTTACATCCCGATAAAATTTCCAATTTAGAAATGGGTTATATTTTTGAAGAGATTATTCGCCGGTTTTCAGAAGCCCATAATGAGGATGCCGGACAGCATTATACCCCCAGAGAAGTCATTGAACTAATAGTCAACATCCTTTTTAATGAGGACAGTGAATTATTAACCGGGAATATTGCCAAAACCATTTATGATCCTGCCTGCGGGACCGGCGGCATGCTGTCGGTATCGGAAGACTATTTAAGAGCATTGAACAGTGATGCCCAGCTGATCTGTTTTGGACAGGAAATCAATGACCAGACCTATGCCATCTGCAAGGCCGATATGCTTATTAAAGGCGGCAATGCCGATAACATAAGGAACGATAATACCTTATCCTCAGATCAATTTCTAGAGGATAAATTTGATTATATATTGTCCAATCCGCCTTTTGGCCGGGAGTGGAAGAACGATAAAGCCGCCATTGAAAAAGAAGCCAAGATGGGTTATGCCGGCCGATTCGGACCCGGGCTGCCGGCAATTGGCGATGGTCAATTGCTTTTTCTGGAGACCGCCCTTTCGAAAATGAAACCCCAGGGCTCACGCGTTGCGATTATTCATAATGGTTCGCCGTTGTTTACCGGGGATGCCGGCAGCGGACCCTCGGAAATCCGTAAATACGTGTTAGAAAATGATTTATTAGAGGCCATTATTGCCCTGCCCAATGACCTTTTCTATAATACCGGCATTGCCACCTATATCTGGGTGCTGTCCAATAAAAAGAAAAACTTCCGCAAAGGGAAGGTGCAGCTGATCAACGCGAATGGGCTTTACGAGAAGCGCCGAAAATCCCTGGGCAATAAACGAAACGATATCCCCAAAACGGCCATCGATGAGATTGTGCAATTGTACGGTTCCTTTAAAGAAACAGAAATCAGCAAGATTTTTGATAATAAAGACTTTGGTTATGCCAAGATTGTGGTGGAACGACCAAAGCTTGATGAAAGCGGACAACCCCTTTTAAAAAAAGGATTGCCGGTACCCGATGCATCCCGGCGTGATACCGAAAGCATTCCTTTAAAAGAAAACATTGAGGCTTATTTTAAGAAGGAAGTCTTACCGTTTGCCCCGGATGCCTGGATTGATGAGAAAAAAACCAAAATAGGATACGAGATCCCGTTCACCCGTTACTTTTACAAATATACCCCACCAGTGCCATCAAAGGATATTATGGCAGAAATATTAGCAATTGAAAAGGAACTGGATGGGGCCTTGGAGGAAATTTTTAATGGATAATAATATTGAGAAGATTTCCGATAAAACATATCAAAAAATCCGCAAAACGGTTATTGTTGCTCAGACAAAAGTCTATTCGGCTGTTAATGCTGCAATGGTTAAAGCCTACTGGGAAATTGGCAAACAGATATTTGTGGATTGTGGGGAGAATGATCGAGCGGATTACGGAAAAAAATTAATTAAATATCTTTCTGTAAAACTGACAAAAGAATTTGGCAGCGGATTTGACGAAAGAAATTTACGATACATGCGACAATTTTATACGACATTTCCAAATTGGAACGCACTGCGTTCCGAATTGAGTTGGACCCATTACCGAGTAATAATGCGTGTTTCCAATGAGCAGGCACGGGGCTTTTATCTAGAGGAATGCTTCAAAGCTGGATGGAGTACCAGACAGCTGGAACGACAGATCAATACCTTGTATTATGAACGGATTTTAGCAAGCCAGGACAAAGAAAGCGTGGCTAAAGAAATAGAAACCTTAGAACCAAAACCCGAGTATCAAAGAATCATCAAGGACCCCTATGTGCTGGAATTTTTAAACTTAGAAGCCAATCCCCATTTCTATGAAAAGGATTTGGAGCAGGCCTTAATAGACCATCTGCAAAAGTTCCTATTGGAGCTTGGGCGAGGGTTTTCTTTTGTGGCCCGGCAGAAAAAAATAACCTTTGATGGTCGTCATTTTTATATTGATCTTATTTTTTACAATTATATTTTAAAATGCTTTGTACTCATTGACTTAAAGCTGGGGGATCTGGTCCACCAGGATTTGGGACAAATGCAAATGTATGTCAACTACTATACCAGAGAGCTGATGAATGAAGGCGATAACCCGCCGATTGGGATCGTTCTTTGTGCCAATAAAAGTGAAGCAGTGGTTAAATATACTCTCCCAGAAGATAATACCCAGATTTTCGTATCTAAATATATGACCTATCTCCCCACCGAAGAGGAACTCAAACGGGAATTAAATCTTGATGAGTTTGTCAAAATGGAATCAGGTGATGATCAATGAGAAAGATCAAAGACAGCGGGATTGAATGGATTGGGGAGATACCAGAAGATTGGAAAGTTCAAAAGCTTAAATATCTTGGAAGATTAACGTCAAATGGTGTTGATAAAAAAATTAAAGAAGGACAAAAATTGTTTAAATCTGTTCACTATATGGATGTGTATAGGAATAGTTTGAAAGAACTACAAAATAGTGATGACTATCTTGTGATTTCAGCGGATGATGATAAAAGAAGTAGTTGTCAATTAAATAAAGGCGATGTCTTATTTACTAACTCTTCTGAAACACCAGATGATATTGGTCATTCGACAGTGATTAAAGAAGACTTAGAAAACATTTTATTTGGATATCATCTAATGCGTTTTAGACCAGGGTGTAGGATGGAGTTACATTATGAAAAGTATTTATTTGGTTCATATTACATAAGAAAATGGTTTGAATATCGGGCTATCGGGATGACAAGGTATGGTTTATCACGTGCTGATTTCGAGGAGATACTAATTGTTTTACCTAGTTTAGCGGAACAAACTCAAATCGGCATCGTCCTTGATCGCAAATGCACCAAAATCGATGAAACCATCGAAATGGAAAAACAGGTCATTGAGAAGCTGAAAGCCTATAAACAGTCCGTGATTACTGAAGCGGTCACAAAAGGCTTGGATCCCAATGTGCCAATGAAGGATAGTGGGATTGAGTGGATAGGGGAGATACCAGAGCATTGGTGTGAAACTCGCATAAAGTATGTTCTAAAATTAAATCCGAGCTATTCAGAAAAAATTGATGGAAAAGCAGAAGTATCATTTGCTCCAATGGAGACTTTAACAAATTATAAATTTGAGCCAAAGACGGCTTTATTAGATAGTATTAAAGGTAGTTATACATATTTCGCTAATGAGGATATCATAATGGCAAAAGTAACACCTTGTTTTGAAAACGGGAACATTGCAATAGCAGATAATCTAAAAAATGGTGTTGGTTTCGGTAGCTCTGAATTATTTGTTTTTAGATGTAAGTTGGTTAGTAATAGATACATGCTCTATTATTTTCAAAATGAGATATTCAGACAGAACTGTATTGCAACGATGTATGGTACTGGTGGGTTGAAACGAGTTTCCTCCAATTATATATATAATTATAAATTAGTTATTCCAGAATTATCAGCGCAAATCCAAATTGCTAACTACCTCGACGCTAAATGCGCTAAAATCGACCAAGCTATCACCCAAAAGCAAACCCTTATCGAAAAACTTACCCAATATAAAAAAAGCCTGATCTACGAATGTGTCACAGGAAAAAGGGAGGTTCATCATGTCAGATAAACTTAAAGAGATCGATTTCGAAGCCGCCATTGAAGATTATCTAATCAATCAGGGCGGTTACAAAAAAGGTAATCCCCAGGTCTTTGATCGCGGGCTGGCGTTAGATAAAGAAACCCTGATCGCCTTTGTTAAAACAACCCAGCTTAAAAAGTGGGAACGGTATACCGACATTTACGGTGAAAGTGCCGAGGATGCCTTTATTAAGCGCTTTTCCAAAGAAGTCAAGGCAAACGGACTTTTAGCCGTGCTGCGCAAAGGCTTTAAGGACCGGGGCATTGAATTCAGGGTCTGCTTTTTTAAGCCGGAAACCGCCATCAATCCGGATACGGTCAAGCTTTATGATCAGAATAGCCTCCACTGCACCCGTCAGTTACATTACTCGCTTCTTAATGAAAACAGCATCGATATGGTCCTCTTTCTCAATGGCATCCCAGTGGTATCGCTGGAATTAAAGTGTCAGTTCACCGGTCAGACGGCACACCACGCCATTAACCAATATCAATTTGACCGCGCTTCCAAAGACCCGATATTTGAGTTTAGAAACAGGGTCCTGGTTCATTTTGCCGTGGATCTCTTTGAGGTTTATATGACCACCGGGTTAAAGTGCAAAGACACCTATTTTCTGCCGTTTAACCAGGGTTCCAATGGCTCCGGGAATGTCGGCGGCAAGGGTAATCCGCTTAATCCCAATGGCTATCAAACCGCCTATCTTTGGGAAAAAGTACTGTGCAAAGATCAATTAATGGAGCTCCTGCATAAGTATATGCATTTGCAAAAAGAGCTGATTGAAGATGAAAAAGGAAAAAAGACGACCAAAGAAACGATGATTTTCCCCCGGTATCACCAGTTGGATGTAGTCACAAAGCTTCTGGGGGATGTGAAAGCCAATGGCGCCGGAAAAAACTATTTGATTCAGCACAGTGCCGGCAGCGGGAAATCCAATTCCATTGCCTGGTTAGCCCATCGCTTGGCGGGTTTGCATAATAACGGGGATGAAAAAATCTTCCAATCGATTATTGTGGTGACCGATCGAAAGGTTCTGGATAGTCAATTGCAGGACACCATCTATCAGTTTGACCATGTCCTGGGGGTGGTGGAATGCATCGATGAGAAAAAACACGCGGTGGATTTACGAGACGCTCTGAATGCCGGCAAGCGAATCATCATTACCACCCTGCAAAAATTCCCGGTGATCTATAAAGAGGTGGAAGTCATCGGCAAAAACTTTGCTATCATCGTGGATGAAGCCCATTCCAGTCAAACCGGTGAAGCCGCCCAAAAACTTAAAAAGGCGCTGGGAAACAGCGAGGAAATCTTAGAAGAATATCGGCAAATGGAAAGTCAAACCGAAGCACAGACCAAGGACGATGAGGATAAGCTGGTTGAAGAGCTGTTATCCCATGGCCAACTCAGCAATTTATCTTTCTTTGCCTTTACCGCAACCCCAAAAGCAAAAACATTGCAGCTCTTTGGGGTGAAGCAAGCGGATGATACGTTCAGAGCCTTTCATATTTATTCCATGCGTCAGGCCATTGAAGAGGAGTTTATCCTGGATGTGCTTAAAAACTATACCACCTATCATATGTATTATCAAATTACTAAAAAAGTAGCGGATGATCCCAACCTGGAGACCGGTAAGGCAATCAAAGAAATTTCCAAATATGAATCCCTCCATCCCCATAATCTGGCGCAAAAAACAGCCATTATGGTGGAACATTTCAGAAGCAATACCAAAAACAAGATTGGCGGCCGGGCCAAAGCCATGGTGGTCACCTCGTCACGGCTTCATGCGGTACGCTACCTATTTGAATTCAGACGTTACATCAAGGCTCAGGGCTATGATGAATTATCGGTGCTCGTGGCTTTTTCTGGCAGCGTTAATGATCAGGGGGACGATTTCACCGAAGAAAAAATCAATCAAGATAAACAGGGCAAAACAATCAAAGAAAATCAACTCAAGGGGCAGTTTCATTCCGCTGATTTTAATGTGTTGATTGTCGCCGAGAAATATCAGACCGGCTTTGATGAACCGCTGCTGCATACGATGTTTGTGGACAAGAAACTATCCGGCGTTAAAGCGGTTCAGACTTTATCCAGATTGAACCGCACCATGAAAGGCAAAGAAGATACCTTTGTGCTGGATTTTGTAAACAATGCCGAAGATATATTAAAATCCTTTCAACCCTATTATGAAGCGGCGGTTCTGGAATGTGAAACAGATCCCAATGTGGTGTATGATTTAAAAAATGCTTTGGATCAGTATCAAATCTATCAGCCCTCAGAGGTGGAACACTTTGCTATTGCCTACTATGACCAGGATGAAGCCAATATTCAGGGGCTGCTGACGGGCTGCTTGAAGCCGGCAATGGATCGTTTCGAAGCCAAGGAACCCGATGAACAGGAAGTTTTTAAATCCGCGTTGGCTCGATTTGTGCGAATCTATGCTTTTATTATTCAAGTTTGCCGACTGTATGACAAGGACCTGCAAAAATTTTATGTGTATGCAAAATTTCTGGCCAAATGTTTACCCAAGGATGTGGCGGTGAAGCTTGATTTAGCCGATAAGATTGTTTTGGAATATTACAAACTTACCAAAAGCTATGACGGAGAGATTGTTATGGAAAGCTCGGTTGACTATATTGCCAATATCAAAGGCGGTGTGGGTAGTATTGAAGTTAAGAAAGATCCCTTATCCAGCATTATTGAAAAGATGAATGAACGGTTTGGCACTGCTTTTGCAGAACAGGACAAGGTGTTGGAACAAATGAAAAACGATTTTGCCAAGGATGATAAGATTGTGAATGCAGCAAAGGCCAAGGATCGATCCTTGTTTAAATATTTGTATGAACAGCGGTTTAAAGATGTGGCAGTCAATCGTTATGAGTCAAATGATTTATTCTTTATGAATCTATTTGGGGATGAAACAAAAATGAAATTTGTAATGGATATGATGTCAGACGTGATTTTCAATGAGTTGGGAAGCATTGAAAATAAGGCTTAACCGTTTTAAATCCCGGTTCGCCCCCCACATCTTCGGGTGGTCTTTTCCCCTTTCGTTCAAGCAAAACAATTCGTCTATTGGTACTATCTGGAACAACCGTTTCCAATTCAATAATCAGATCATGTAAAAATTAAGTTGTTTTTGTTATTATTTAGCGTATGACTAAAAAAAGAGGAAATAGATGACAAATACAAAAAAACAGGTTATTAATGCAGTTACAATTATGGGATTATTAGGATCAGCCTTCTTCATCATATACGGAATAAAAATGCAGATCTTTACATCACAGACGGCGCTGGAACAGTTTATGAAATCGGCTGGTGTTTTTGCACCTTCTCTTTTTGTTACATTTCAAGCAGTTCAGGTTGTTATCCCGATATTGCCGGGTGGTATTGGTTGCTTGGCAGGCGTTATCATATTTGGACCCGTCAAAGGTTTTATATATAATTATATAGGTATTTGTATTGGTTCCGTTATGGCTTTTTTATTGGCGAAGAATTATGGCTCGGGATTTGTGAGAAGTGTGTTCAATGAAAAAACATATCAAAAGTATGAGTCATGGCTGCAAAAAGGATCAAATTTTGATAAATGGTTTGCGTTGGCAATCCTTTCACCAGTAGCGCCGGATGATTATTTATGCTATCTGGCCGGACTGACAGAAATGAGAGTAAAAAAATTCACTTTAATTATTTTGGCCTGTAAGCCGATTGGGATTGCCGCCTATTCATTTGGAATTAATTTAATCTATACTTCTTTATTGTCGCTATTTCACTAAAAAAACGAATGACAACTATTCATTGACAAATAATTAATCGAAGAGTATACTGTTTTTATCGGGAGGTGCTTATGCGAATTTCAAAAGAACCGGAAGTAAGAAAACAGGAAATAATTGATACGGCAATGAAAGTTTTTGCCAGAAAAGGCTATGAAGCTACCTCCATGACAGATATTGCGAAGGAAATGAATGTGGTTTCGGGTCTGTGTTATCGGTATTTTAAGTCAAAGCATGAGTTATATGAAACAGCAGTGGAAATGTATGCGAAGGAATGCAGTGCACCAGTGATTCAGATCCTGAGACAGGAAGGGTTGACGCTGGAAGGGTATATCGAACGACTGGAAAAAAATTTTATTACGACAGACGGCAAAGAGAAATATCATGATTTCTTTCATCAGGCTGAAAATGTGATGTTTCATCAGCAATTGGAGTTAGTGATGTTAAAAATTGTTATGCCACACATGATAAATTTTTTAGAGAACATGAAGAAACAAGGGGAAATTCAGATTGACGACACCGAAAGTGTGGCAAAGTTCATTCTGTATGGCCAAATGCCAATTATTAATGATGAGACAATAACAACGGCAGAAAAGGTGAGCAAGATAGATAAAATATTAAAAAAAATTCTATCTTAGAAGAGTGATGTTCGTTAGTGAAATTATCAATATAAACAACAACCCCCGGCTTATTTCAATCGGGGTTATTATTTAAACATCGAATGAATTAATGTCAATGATAAAAATTTAATGAAGGAGAAAATTAATGAGCCAAGAAAAAGCAAAACAAGCAACGAAAAAACATTTTGATGAGAGTGCGGAAGATTATAACAACAGTTATGATGGAAAATTTGTAAAATGCATGTATGACGAAATTGTTGAGAGAGTTCTAGCGGCCAACCCCAAGTCAATTTTAGATTTAGGTTGTGGCAATGGAAACATTCTGGAAAAAATAAAGCTAAAATCAGACGCGGATTTATATGGCCTTGATTTATCTGAAAACATGATCGAATCAGCAAAAGAAAAATTAGGGGCAAGGGTAGAATTAAAAGTCGGAGATGCTGAACAACTGCCGTATGATGATAATCAATTTGATATTATCGTGTGCAATGCCTCGTTTCACCATTACCCAAATCCGGATCGGGTATTGCTGGAGATCCGCAGGGTTTTAAAACCGAAGGGAACATTGGTATTGGGTGATCCGACAGCACCTTTTGAATGGTATCTAAAATTTTTGAATTGGGGTTTGAAATGGAGCAATTCAGGAGATTTTCGAATTTATGGAAAAAAAGAAATTCATGAATTGTTATTGAAGCATGGATTTAAGGTATCGGACTGGAAAAAAATTAATTATCGGACTTTTGTTATTAATGCATCTGGGATCTAAAGGCTGATGAAAACCGGTGGCAGAATAGAAACATATTTGTTTGGTTTTGAATCATAACAATAGCTTTTTACCAACTTCAGAGTATCTATTCATGCCAAGACCCCCCTTTTCATTTTTTGAAAAGGGGGGTCTTGGGTTTTAACCGTTATGATTATAAGGCTGACAGTTTAGCCTGCATTTCTGGACTCAATTGGACAACCAGTTCGGCGTTGTAAGAGCGGTTTTCGGTTGGCAGTTTGAAGATCTGCTCAGCGGCAAGAGCATAGGTCCGGGAGATATCGGCAAAGGAGCCTTCCTTGACAGCCGGATCAACATCTGTCGCAAAGATCGAAATGGTATCGTTGTTGTTGTTGACGACCTCGATGGTGCGAAACTGCTGGGGAAATTCTCTCAGCGATGAGGTCTCGACTTCCCAGAAGCCAAGTTCCGGCCGGCTGTCGTCCGGTGATTTCAGTGCGGTCACCATATTGAGATGGCGGTGTCCGGCAACGATCAGAATCAGGTTTGGATAGGTATGAAGTTTAGCAATGAGCTCTTCTTCAGTGACAACAGCGTATTGGCTGAAGGTCATTAAAGCATTGAGACCGCTGCTTTCAGGATTAGCGCCGATGGGGATGTGCATGGCGATAATCATCAGTTTATCTTCAGCCTGACCTTTGTCCAGTTCGTTGACAAGCCATTCATAGCGTTCCGCGTCAAGCGAGCCCTTGCCATTGCCATAAGGGCCGCTGGGATCTTCATCACGCTGAGTGTCATCAACGACGATGACCTTAATGGGCACATCGGATTTTGGTTCAAAGCTGTAGCAGCCGAATCCACTGGCGGCGTGGGATTCATTGAAGCCGTGTCCTTTTGGTTCGGTGGTGGTATCGAAAAATTCGCTGAACCACTCGTGTCGAAAAAGCGAGCGGCGATTGGGATCCGCGGGTATTGTTGGGGCACCATCCGGAAAGTCGGAAACCGGACCGGCGCCGATGATGTCGCCGTATGGGGTTCGGCCATCGATTGAGCCCATGTAATAGCCTCGGCCGTTGATGCCGGCACCGGAGGTGAAGATATTATCCATATTGATGATGGTGTCGCCAATCAGGGTCTCGCGGATGTAGTCATCCGGGGGAAACATACCCATCCAGAAATGATCGTGGTTGCCAAGGACCTGATACCAGGGGATCGATTTGTCAAGCCCAGCGGCCTGGTATTCATCCTGGTAGTCATTAAGCGGTCCGGGAATGGGATCATCTTTCGCGCCAGAACACGGATTGATGAGCTGGCCGTCAAGGACATCAATAAACCAGCGAAGCTCGTTGTGCTGGGTGCAGTTGCAGTCATCACCCAGGGAAATTCCGAAATCAAATGACTTTTTCTGGTGAAGGGCATTGACGGTCTGGACGGCGGCATCAAGGACATGGGTGGTATACAGCATAATTCCGGAATAACCAGAAATAACGCCCCATTCGTAGCCATAATAAGGAACCTGGGCAGGAGATTCTTTGTCAGTCAGGTGAATATCGGTCATGGTAAAGAAATTCAAAAGTCGCATCGGCTCAGCAACTAATGAATGGTCGTAAGCAGCGGGCATGAGATCCAGTCGCTTTTCATAATCAAGTCCGTCGCCATATTGCCATTGACCATAGCCATACTGCGAATATTTTGAGAGCTCATGGATCGGAACTTTAGGGGCAGATGAGGGGATCGGAACAGGAACAATCGTTCGTTCAACCGTTGTAAAGACTTCAGAATCGATTGGATAGCTTGCTTCAGGATTTATTTTTGTCATTTTCGGTCTCCTTTTAATTTAGATTAAGATAATTTCTAATGGCACTGTGATCTTTTTTTATAGTGCTAGTTTACCATATTTTAAATCAAAAGATAAAGCTTATATAATTAATCAATTAAAAAGCTTAAGACTATTCATGTTTTAATAAATTGTTCATGATATACTGAAAAAAAGTTATTTGTCAGCAAGCTGGTTTTGCAATAATCATTTTTAGTCTGGAGTTGATCGTATTGATAAAAAAAAGTACCAAACCGAAAGACCTTTTTCATCTGGGATTTGAACTTGGGCTGATCCTAAAAGGTTTAAACGGTTTATTGGAGATGATTGGCGGCATATTGTTCTTGTTTTTAAACCCAGACAGACTGAATTATATCATTGTTTTATTGACGCAAAATGAATTATCTCAGGATCCAAATGATATCGTGGCAAATGCGTTAATCAATCTAAGTCACAGCTTTTCAGTCAGTACACAACATTTTGGGGCTTTCTATCTGTTATCCCATGGTCTGATCAAATGCATTCTTATTTTTCTGTTATGGCGAAGAAAAAGTTGGGCCTATCCTCTTACGATAGGCGCATTAGCATTATTTATACTCTATCAGTTATACCGATACATCATCAGCCCATCATGGTTTTTGATCGCTCTTTCTATTTTAGATGCGGTGATGATTGGTCTGACTTTGATAGAGTATCGAAAAATGAGAAGTCAGCCCGTTCAACTTGAAGAGTGATGTCATTCTACGATAAGAGTGCGGTTTAGCTGATTAAAAATTAGATAAATGGCTATAATTAATTTAAGTGATGTCATTTCGGCTGAGAAGCAGAGAAGCAGCGATTAAAAAAGATTAACCGATTAGTTTGAGGTAGTAAGGCTTTAAAAATATAAGGAGGAAAAAATGGCTAACATTATTAAAGTAGGAGAAAAGGCACCCGATTTTAAATTACAGGACCAAAGTGAAAAAGAAATATCGCTCAGTTTGTTCAAAGGTAAGAAAGTTCTTTTATCATGGCACCCATTAGCATGGACGGCAGTGTGTACGGATCAAATGAGATCTTTGGAAAGAAATTTTAAACAGTTTGAAGAAAAGAATACGGTGGTATTGGGTTTAAGTATTGATTCTCAGCCGAGTAAATCGGTATGGGCAAGAGTACTGTGTTTGAACAACATAAAGATTCTGGCGGACTTTAATCCGCTGGGAGAAGTCTCAAGAAAATACGGGATCTTCAGAGAAGACCGTGGGTCATCAGAGCGAGCAAACATTCTCATTGACGAGAATGGCATGGTAATATGGGCAAAATTATATGAAATTCATACGCTTCCTGATGTGGCGGAAATCCTGGAACAATTATAGGAGACGTTCGGATCGAGACGCAATAACAGGAGCTTGAAATGGGAATAGTATTAACCGAATTAGAAGAAAAAGATTATGAAAAAATATATCATTTAATGGAAGTTGCTTTTGAGAAGGAAGAAATCAGAACATGCGAAAGTGGCCGGGAGCAATTAAACAAGGGCAATTACCGGATTTTGATTTCCCCAAATAACAAGGATGACATCGGTGGTTTTATTGCTGAGTGGGATCTTGAAACCTTTGTTTTTATTGAACATTTTGCGGTTGAAAAAGAACTCCGGGGACTTGGAATCGGTTCGAAAATGCTGGAAGAGTATTTAAAAAAGGCAACCAAACCCGTGATGGTTGAAGTGGAAGACAATGAAACGGAAATTGGAAAACGGCGGATCAATTTTTATAAAAGAATGGGCTTCTTTCTATCTGAATTTGGTTATCATCAACCAATTTTAAGAGGCGACGGAGAGAAAGAAATACTGCTTAGAATCATGAGCTTTCCCGAAGAATTATCAGAGGAAGGGTTTCTTGAGTTTAAGAAGGTGGTTTTTGAAAAAATTTATAAAAGAAAAAATTAAAGTGAGTCAGGTACTCATTTAGTGATTGCTTTTGGGCAAATTAGAACGGAAAGGGGAATTGTTAATGGAAAACAGGTATTCAAAACTATTTCAACCAACTTATATCGGAAAACTTAAGATTAAAAACAAAATATCCATGGCACCCATGGGACCAATCGGTTTTGCGGATGACAATGGAGCATTTAATCAAAGAGGGCAGGATTATTATGTCGAACGGGCAAAAGGCGGAGTCGGTCTCATTATTACCGGAATTTGCAGTGTTGATTTAGAGGTAGAGGATATGACAAAACCCGTCATTCCCTGTCCCACCATCAATCCATTGGCGTTTATTTATGCGGGAACGCAGATGAACGAACGGATTCATGCATATGGAGCGAAGATTATTATGCAATTGACAGGCGGACTGGGGAGAAGTGCGATACCGGGATTTGTTGGTAAGCATATTGCCCCGTCCAAGCAGGAAAATCGCTGGGAACCTGCCATTATTCACAGAGAGATGACCGTTGAAGAAATCCAGGAGGTTATCAATAAATTTGCGATCGCGGCTTCAGTCGCAAAAGCTGCGGGTTTTGATGGTGTGGAAGTTCATGCAGTTCACGAAGGCTATCTGCTCGATCAATTTGCCATTTCCTTTTTCAATAAGAGAACCGATGATTATGGCGGCAGTTTAGAAAATCGGTTAAGATTTGCAACCGAGATTGTGAAGGCCATAAAAGGTGTTTGCGGCGCAGACTATCCGGTTACCCTGCGTTACAGCCTCAAAAGCTTTATGAAAGGTTTACGCCAGGGGGCCTTGCCGGGAGAAAAATTTGCTGAAGTCGGAAAAGATACTGCCGAAGGAATCGCGGCCGCCAAACTATTGGCTGCGGCAGGATACGATGCCCTGAACGTGGATGCGGGAACCTACGACTCCTGGTATTGGAACCATCCGCCGATGTACTTTAAGGAAGGCGGCATGTATCGTGAGTTTGGAAGAATTTTAAAACACCAGGTTAGCGTGCCGATTATTTTAGCCGGTCGCATGGATGACCCGGATATGGCCTGTGCGGCTATTGGCGATTCATGCGATATTGTCAGCTATGGCCGGCCGCTTCTGTCGGATCCCGATTATCCGGAAAAGGTCAGACAGGGACGTTTA
The DNA here is from genome assembly GCF_008086595.1 of Acetobacterium paludosum. Taxonomy (GTDB): domain Bacteria; phylum Bacillota; class Clostridia; order Eubacteriales; family Eubacteriaceae; genus Acetobacterium; species Acetobacterium paludosum. The sequence continues at coordinate 49,034 of NZ_RXYA01000006.1, forward strand.
GATGAGATCCGTCCGTGCTTGTCCTGTCATGAAGGCTGTCTGGGGAGAATATCCCATGGGCCGCTGTGTTGTGCAGTTAATCCGGAAGTCGGGCGAGAAAAGATATATGGCATTGAACCGGCAAAGCAGAAGAAAAATGTTCTGGTCATTGGCGGGGGACTGGCCGGAATGGAAGTCGCCCGGGTTTGCGCCATCCGTGGGCATAATGTGACACTCTGTGAAAAATCGGATAAGCTGGGGGGAAACTTAATCCCCGGAAGCGTGCCGGATTTTAAAATAAATGATAAAAAGCTTTTGGCCTGGTATGAAAGACAACTTGAGCTTCTGCAGGTCATGGTTAAGAAAAACATAACGATGAATAAAGAGCGGATCGAAATCCAGGGGGATGAAATCGTTGTGGTAGCAACCGGGTCCCAGCCAATTGCCGGAAATTTCGGGAATGAAAGAGAAATGATCACGGCCAGCGAGGCCTTGCTGGGAACAAAGCCGGTGGGCCAAAAAGTCCTGATTATCGGCGGCGGATTGGTTGGCTGTGAAACGGGGTTGTGGCTGGCCCAGCAGGGGAAAGACGTCACGATCGTTGAGATGGCGCCGGATATAGCCGGGGGCCCCCATGGTATGCCGTTTATGAATTACGATATGTTAAAAGATGAATTAACCTATCATCAGGTTGAAATTTATAAAAGCACTCAGGTTTCCAGCGTTGAAAAAGACCTTATTACACTGGTGACTCAAGATGGCGAGGTCAAACTTTTAGCGGATACCGTGATTATTGCCATTGGTTATAGAGCTGAAAATCATTTGTACAAGCAGATTAATGTGGATAGCAAGGTTCCGGTATACAATATTGGGGACTCCCGGCATGTGAACAATATCATGTATGCCATTTGGGATGCCTATGAAATAGCCCGGGAATTGTAAACAGCCATTAAAGGCCAATTGTTTTATCGCAGTGCGGCGCACTGCGATAAAACAATTGGCCTTTAACTTTAGTGCTTAATTTTCAGAATAAAATTCGACCGTTTTTCCTTCTAAAATCATATTGGTGGTTTTCACGGCGCACATTTTCCCACACATGGTGCAGGTGTGTTTTTCGGCAGGAGAGGCGCTTTCGTAATAGGCTCTTGCTTTTTCGGAATCAATTGCAAGTTCAAACATGGCATCCCAATCGAGTTTATGACGAGCTTCCGCCATGTTATTATCGATTTCTCGGGCATGAGGCACGCCTTTGGCGATATCTGCGGCGTGCGCGGCAATTTTGCTGGCAATAATACCCTCTTTTACATCATTGATATCCGGGAGCCGCAAGTGTTCTGCCGGGGTGACGTAGCAAAGAAAATCCGCACCGCTGGCGGCGGCGATGGCACCGCCAATGGCGGAGGTAATATGGTCATACCCCGGGGCGATGTCGGTTACCAAGGGGCCTAAAACATAGAAAGGGGCACCATGGCACAGCCGTTTCTGAATGGTCATATTGGCCGCGATTTCATTCATTGCCATATGTCCGGGGCCTTCAACCATAACCTGAACATCTTTTTCCCAGGCCCGTTTGGTAAGCTGGCCCAGCTCGATTAGTTCGCTGAGCTGTGAGGCATCGGAACTGTCATCAATGCAGCCCGGTCTTAATGCATCACCAAGACTGATGGTAACGTCGAATTCCCGAAGAATTTCCAGAAATTCATCATAGTATTCATAGAAGGGATTTTCATTTCCGGTCATTTCCATCCAGGCAAAGAGCAGGGAACCGCCCCGGGAAACGATATTCATTTTTCGGCCGGTACGCTTAAAGGCTTCAATGGCCCGTTTATTGATGCCGGCGTGGATGGTCATAAAATCAACCCCTTCTTCAGCATGCGAGCGGACGACTTTCATAAAATCCTGGGGGGTGATTTCCAATAAGTCTTTTTCCAGATAACCAATGGCATCGTACATCGGAACGGTGCCGATCATGGCTGGAGAAATTTTTATGAGTTGGTTGCGAAAGGTGTTGGTTTTCCCATAATTGCTTAAATCCATGATGGCTTCAGCGCCAAATTTCAGAGCGAGCTTAACCTTTTCCAGTTCAATATCATAATTTTTACAGTCTCCGGAAACCCCCAGATTGACATTGATTTTTGTGCTCAGTCCGGTGCCGATACCCTCTGGGGAGAGTGATGTATGGTTAATATTTGCCGGAATGGCAACCTGACCACAGGCAATCAGTCCCCTGAGTTTTTCGGGTTCCATGAATTCTTTTTTAGCCACGATTAGCATTTCTGGGGTAATGATGCCTTTTTTAGCCGCTTCCATTTGCGTTTTGTAGTTTTTCATCGGTTGTTCCTTTCGAATTTGTTTTTTGCATAAAAAAAAGTGCTTTCCCATTCAGGAAGGCACTAAAAGCACTTGATTAATAATATTAGCCGAAACGCTCTGCTTCCCTACGTTAGTATTAACTAACAGGTTCAAAGGGTCAGGTTTTAACCTTCTCAACTAGCATCTAGTCCCCCCGCAAATAAATATTCAATTTATCGCATTATATCATGGAAAGAAAATTTGTCAAGATGAAGGGGGGATGTACTCAGTTTTGTCTGAAAAATTGATCACAGCACTATTTACAAAAGATCCAAATGTGTTATAATGCTAGTAATTAAATGATTGTTTTTCGGGTGCCTTTCGGGGAGAATAGGGAAATAAAATAAGTGAAATACTTATACGGGCCCACCGCTGTGAATTGGGAGTTGCTGTTATATTGCCACTGTTGTAAAAGACGGGAAGGCGACAGGAGCGATGATCATAAGTCAGAAGACCTGCCGGAAAAACCAGATTATGTCAGATGTGGAAAGTCTACACTTTTATTAGTGTAGGCTTTTTTGTTTTTTAGTTAGAATTTGATCGATAGAAATATGAAAAGGGTGGATAAGAATGAAAGCAGCAGTTTTAGAAAAAGCAGGAAAATTGGAAATAAATGACCTGGAGATGCCCGTATGTGGGGATGATGAGATTTTGGTTAAGATAAAAGTGTGTAATATTGGCAAAATGGATATTAGATGCGCTACCCTGGGTCAGCGAGATCTTGTATATCCAAGAGTACTGGGTCGTGAAATAGCCGGAATTATCACCCAAAAGGGTAAAGAGGCAGTTGGTTATCAGGTTGGGCAGCGGGTTCATGTTCATCCGAAAATTGTCTGTGGAAAATGTGAATACTGTAAAGAAAGATCGGATAATTTATGCGACCAAGTCCAGATTATGGGATTTAATTTGGATGGCGGTTTTCAGGAATTTTTGAGAATTCCTTCAGAAGGAGTTAAGGGAAAAATTCTTAATGTCATCGACAATGATGATCTGAATTTTGGAGAAATCTCATTTATTGAACCGTTGGCATGTTGCGTTAATATTCAGGATTCTCTTAAACTGAAGCCATCATCAGTGATGGTTATTATCGGTGGCGGTCGCATGGGAGTACTTAATCTATTGGTAGCAAAAGCTTCGGGGATAAAAAAAGTACTGCTTATTGAAAAAAATGAGGAGCGTCGAAAGTCAGGTTTGGAACTAGGTTTTGATGAAGTGTTCGGCGAAAAACAGGAAGATATCATTGAACAGATAAAAGCTGTCACCAAAGACCAGGGAGCGGATGTGGTTATCCCCTGTTGCCCAGGACCCAATGCCTTGAACCTGGCTATGAAGATTTTACGCAAAAAAGGACAGTTAGGCTATTTCAGTGGGGTTATTAATGAGGAAGGGGTTCAGCCGGATATCAATCTGATTCATTATAAAGAAATTTCAGTGATCGGAACTTACGGTTCCAGCCGGGCTCATAGCCGGAAGGCGAAGGCCTTGCTGGAATCTGGAAAAATTAATGTGAAACCGCTTATTTCCCATTACGTCAGTCTGGATGATTTGGCTTTGGGAATGGAATATGTTAAAAATTGCGATGGTTATTCAACAATTGTAAAAATTTAAAGATCAGAAAGAAAAACTGAAAAGATTATTTTGTCTGAATCAAGGGATTTTTATAGGTGTTTTGAATAAAAGATGATAAAATAAATAGAAACTTATCCACAATTACCGGCGAAAATGAAAGAATTGTGGATAAGTGAAGATGTTCGAATGTACGACACGCTGAAATAAGACCATTGCATTAGAGAAAAATGAACAGAGGAGCGAAGCATCATGCATAAATTTGAAAACTGTTTAGTGGTTGGTATATCGTCCCGGGCGCTTTTTGATTTAGAAGAAGAAAATCAGATTTTTAATACAGACGGCGTTGAGGCCTATGCACAATATCAAATTGAACACGAAAACGATATTTTAAGTCCCGGCACTGGGTTTGATTTAATCCGGGCTTTGCTTAATCTTAATGAGATCGAGCCGGAGAAACGAAAAACTGAAATTATTGTTATGTCCAAAAACAGTGCTGATACCAGTCTGCGGATTTTTAACTCGATCAAATATTATAATCTGGACATTACTAGAGCCGCTTTGGTCAGCGGGGCTTTTCTGTCACCTTATTTGGAGGCGTTTCAAACCGACTTGTTTTTATCAGCTAACGAGGAAGATGTTCAAGAGGCCATTAACTCGGGAGTAGCGGCCGGAATCATCTATACTGAGCATCTGCCCAGCGAAAAAATAAAAGAAATTGATCAAATTCGAATTGCTTTTGATGGCGATGCGGTTCTTTTTTCTGATGCTTCTGAAAAAATTTATCAGGCCCAGGGAATTGAAGCTTTTCAGGAATATGAGGCCAAAAATGCCAAGAACCCTTTGCCGGAAGGACCCTTTGCCAAATTTTTAAAAACACTGTCCACCCTTCAAAAGCAGTTCGATAAAAATCAGGCTCCGATTCGAACGGCATTGGTAACCGCTCGAAATGCACCGGCTCACGAACGGGTAATCCGAACCCTAAGAGCCTGGGATGTACGGATTGATGAGGCTTTTTTTCTCGGCGGAATGGAAAAACAGGATGTCCTGAAGGCTTTTGGCGCCCATATTTATTTTGACGACCAGGCGATTCATACGGATGCAACATCGGAGTTTGTTCCTTCGGCCCGGGTGCCGGCTAAAATTAAAATAAATGAAGAATAGGCTTGTTGACAAAATAAAAAAGAATCCTTGGAAAGAAAGGATTCTTTTTTGAGAGAGAGAGGATTGTTTGTTTTTCAATCTATATTAAACTGATTAATTATGGAAAGTTAATTAATCGGTGTTAAATCATTACGCTTAGTTTATCCCTTGTATGTGGTCAAGTGTTGATAGTTATGTGAAAATTATGTGAATTCAGTGTAAAAATTATTTCAAGGTAAAATATTTTGTTTTAGCCCCTAATTTAAATCATATTTTAAATTAGGGGATTTTTTTATGAAACGTATTTTGTAGTTGTTAAAAATTAAAAAAAATACAATAAAATGATTGACAAATATAAAAGAATCACTTACACTATCCTTACAAAACATATATGAAAGATATGACATATATGAAATATAGGGAGGACTTAGAATGTCAATAAACAAAGAGGAATTATACAATAAACTGGCTGAAGCTGTGCTCAATATGGAAGAAGAAGAAACAGTTGCACTCAGCAAACAGGTTATCGCTGAGAACCTGGATGCATATGAGGCAATCGTTAATGGATTGACCGTTGGGATGAATCAGGCCGGAAAACTTTTTGATGAAGAAGAATATTTTGTACCAGAACTGCTAATCTGTTCTGATGCCATGTATGCCGGATTGGAAATATTGAAACCCCATATAAAAACTAAAGATAACGCGATCAAACGAAAAGCAGTGATTGGCGTTATTGAAGGGGATACCCATGATATTGGAAAAAATCTTGTCAAGATCATGCTTGAAACCGGCGGCTTTGATGTTATCGATTTGGGTAGAGATGTTGCACCGGCAACCTTTGTTGAAAAGGCTAAGGAGGAAAAGGCCGAATTTATTGTGGTCTCCACTTTGATGACAACAACAATGGAAGGTATGAATGAAGTAATTGAGATTCTAAACGAAGAAGATATTAGAGACGATTATAAAGTATTAATCGGCGGCGGTCCAATATCACAGGGCTATGCAGATAAAATTGGCGCAGATGGATACGCCGAAAATGCAGCAGAGGCGGTAAAATTGGCAAATAGATTAGTAGCAGCCTATGGAAACGAGATCTAATATAGAATAAAACGACTGTAAAACGAAAATACAGTGTAAAGACTATTAACAGGAGGAAATCAAATATGTCATTGATACAAAGAAAAGAAGAATTAACTTCCCTGGAGAGGGTTGTCCGAACTCTGGAACGCAAAGAGGTAGATCGAATACCGGCAGTGCCACTCGTTTGCGGTGCCTCATACAGAGTTCTGGGAACGCGATATGATAAATGGTCCAACGATGCAGAATTGGCAACCCAAAGTTTACTTGCCGCACAGGAATTAATTGGACAGGACGCCTTTCTATTGCTTGTTGATCTTTCTGTTGAAGCGGCTGATTTTGGCCAGGAACTTATTTTCCCGAGATACAGCACCGCTTATCCGGATTTTAATAACCAATTCATTAAAACCTATGACGACTATAACAAGATTAAAAAAATTAACCCCCGAGAAACAAAACGGATGAAACAAGTCATTGATATTATCAAAGGCCTTTCCGCAGCAAAGGGAAATGAAGTGGCAATTCTGGGATTTGTTTATGGCCCATTAGGCGTATTGTCGCAGATTAGAGGCCATAAGAACTTATTTGTGGATCTCATTAAGCATCCCGATGAAGTTTTAGCAGCGGTTGACACAATAACCGATGTGCTGGTGGAGTATGCCATTGCCCAGGTTGAAGCAGGCGCGCATTCAGTTTGTATCGATCCGTTATATTCTTCAGGAACTGTTCTTAGAAACACGACCTGGGAGAAATTTGAAGGACCGTATTTAAAAAGAATAACTGATGCTATCCGTAAAACGGGGGCGGCGGTATCCATCCACAATTGCGGTGATGGGGTATACTTTGAAGAAGTCATAAAATGGTCAGATCCTGTTGCAATATCCGTTGCTCATCCAGCCCATGGATCTAAAACTTGGGAAGAGCATGCTAAAGCATGGGGAGATAAAGTCATTACGATTGGCTATTCTGATCCGGCCGAAACAGGTTTGGTTTTTACAGCGGATGAAGTATTGGAAGATTGCAAAAATCAAATTGATACCTTTAAAAAATATAATGCCGGATTCATTCTTTCCACTGGTTGTGAATTCCCGCCAAATGGGAACTTGTTAAATGCCGCTGCGATGGTTGAAGCATCTAAGCGCTACGGACGATAAAATTATAAAGTGATTACAAAATCTGGTGATTATTATTAATATTTTGGGATTCAGACAGCTATTTTGTGTTTGAGTTTGCTGAAAATTCACACGCTTAAGGTGAACACCAAACGGGTGTTCACCTTAACGTGTATTTGGGATTATTCAGCAAATCAGACAGATTTAATGATCATTTATAAATAATTACAAATAGATTAGGAAGTGGAATGATGACGATACAAATTGATATTTTTTCCGGCTTTTTTGGTGCCGGGAAAACGACCTTAATTAAAAAGCTGATTGACGAAAAAGTGTACTCGAAAAAAGTAATGATTATCGAAAACGAATTTGGAGATATTCCCATTGATGGAGAATTCTTAAAAAAATTCAATATTGAAATAAAAGAAATAAAAGCGGGCTGCATTTGCTGTTCAACCGCGAATGATTTTAATGATACATTGATCGAAATTATTGATGCAAAAGAAACAGAACGCATTATTATCGAACCTTCCGGGGTTGGAAAACTTTCAGAAATCGTTAAAATTGTAAAAAAAGTCGAAGCAGAAAATGATGCCCGGCTTAACATGGTTATTTCAGCCGTTGACGTGACGATGTATGAAGAATTCAGTAATTTATTCAGTGAATTTTATGAAGACCAGGTTATCCATGCAAGTACGGTCGTTTTAAGCCGCACCCAAAGCGTTAACGATGAAGAACTGCAAGTGGTTGTTTCAAAAATAAGAGAACTCAACGAAAAAGCGCAAATCATCACAACACCCTGGGATGATCTAAATGGGATTGAATTGGTTGAACTGTCAGAAGCGGATGTAAAACAGGAAACATTGAAAGAAGCGTTCACTGAAATAACAACGGATGAAGTTGAATACGATCCCGAACGGCCCCATGACCATGACCATGATGAGTTTACAAGCTGGGGCATTGAAACACCAAAAGTTTATTCTTTAGATGAATTGACAAGCATCTTTCAGGGGCTGAAAAACGAAGAAAAATATGGAAAAGTGGTGCGATCAAAAGGAAAAGTTCAGGTGGATAGTGATCATTGGATCGAGTTTGATTTTGTCCCCAGACAATTTGAAATAAGAGCATCGGAACCGGATCACACTGGCCGAATAACGGTAATAGGCCATGATTTAAACAAAGAGAACCTGATTAATATTTTTTAAGATGAAGATAAAAGTAATCGCATGTGAGGTAATGAAAGAAGAAATTCAGGCTATCGAAGGATTAGATGACCTGGATTTCGAGTTCGTTTCGATGGATTTTCATCTTTATCCGAAAAAGTTGAAAACTGAATTACAAAGAATTATTGATCAGTCCCGGGGCTATGACAAAATTATTTTAGCCTTTGGTTTATGCGGCGGGGCAGCGAATGGCTTAAAGGCAACAAACTGCGAGCTGGTCATACCCAGAGTCCATGATTGTATTTCGATATTTTTATGCCCGAAAAATGGTTGCGTCTGTGATTTCAAAAAAGAAATTGGCACGTTTTATCTCAGCAATGGATGGATGATTACCGAGAAATCAATTTTATCCGATTATCAGCGCATTTTACAAAAGTTTGGGCCCCAGAAAGCCAATAAAATATTAAATAGAATGTATGACGGTTATAAAAAAATTCTGTTTATTGAAACCGGCGGGGTCCGTCAGGATGAGGTTATCCGCCAGTCAAAAGAAATTGCTGAATTATTTAAAGCGGAGTATGAAACCATCCAGGGGCAATCTGCTTTTATTGAAAAAATTATCAGCGGACCCTGGGATGAAGAAAATTTTATTACGGTAGCTGCCCAGGGGATTATAACAGAAGAGGATTTTGGGATTAATGCAAAATAATTTCAATAAGGAAAGAAAGAGGAATTAAATAATGAACGATTTAACACCAAAAGAACGGATATTTCGTTCTTTAAAAAAGCAAACAGTGGATAGGGCGCCGGTTATTTGCCCGGGAGGAATGATGAACGCCGCGATTGTTGAAGTCATGAATAAAACCGGACACACTTTGCCTGAGGGCCATCATGACAGCAAAATAATGGCTGCGTTGGCAAATGATGTCCATCTAAACACCGGTTTTGAGAATTTTGGCATACCGTTTTGTATGACTGTTGAGGCAGAGGTGTTGGGGAGCGAAATAAATTACGGAACTCTTTCCTGCGAACCCAAGATACAAAGGGAAGTATTTTCCTCTGTAACAGACGTTGTCTATAGAGAATCAGGGGCAATGGAAAAGAACGCAAGAGTCAATGCAATTATTGAGGCGACTTATGCATTATCAAAAAGATATCCGGATGTTCCGGTCTTTGGAAGTGTTACCGGTCCGCTTAGCACCTCGGCATCGCTGGTTGATCCCATTCCCTTTTTGAAAGAGCTGAGAAAAAACCGGGATGGAGCTCACCGCGTCATTGATTATGTCAGCGATCAGATTATCGAATATGCAAAATTGATGATCGAAAATGGCGCAAGTGTCATTACGATTGCCGATCCGACTGCAACTGGAGAAATATTAGGACCAACGATGTTTGGCGAATATGCAGTTAAATATTTGAATAAAATTATTGATGCAATCCATGAAACGAATACACCCGTTGTCGTACATATCTGTGGAAAAATGAATGCGGTAAAAAAATTTGTTCCGCAAATCAAATCTGATGCAATCAGCACCGATTCGTCAATTAGTTTGAAAAAGCTGAAAGAAGAGTATGGTCAACTGACAACAATGGGCAATCTCAGTACCTACTTATTAGAATTTGGTGAAGCAGAAAAAATTTCAATACTGACGGAAAAGTTGAAAAATGATGGCATCGATATAATTTCGCCGGCCTGTGGCCTAAGTACCTCTACGCCATTAAGAAACATCAATGCAATGACAAATAGGGTAAAGGAGTCTTAATGATGGTAAAAGTAAATTTTGTGGCAGAAAACAAGAGTGTTTTGGTTGCCAAAGGCACAACAATTTTAGAAGCTGCCAAAAAGCTGGAAATTGTTATCGAATCACCATGCAATGCTGAAGGTGTCTGTGGTAAATGCAAGGTGCAGGTTTCAAAAGACAGTCTAAAGAACATCGAGCAATATGGAAAACATCAGTTATCAGATCAGGAAAAGTCGCAAGGATTTGTTCTGTCATGTCAAACGAAGGTAATTGGAAATGTCAATGTTGAAGCGGTTTCCAAGCATCAGAACAAGACGCTGCAAATACTAAATCACGGTCAAAGCTTCGATATCGAGGTTGATAGCCTGATCAAAAAAGAGTACGACGGAAACGGAAAAACGATTATTTATGCCGGAGATCAGATTATCGGTGAGGAAGAAGGCGATACGTCATTACTTAATTTTGGTGTCGTGGTAGATATTGGCACAACCACGTTGGTAGCAACGATCGTTAACATTAATACCGGCGAAGAACGCTATTCGGTTTCGGCATTAAACCCCCAGAGCTTGTATGCCCAGGATGTTTTATCCAGAATAAAGTATGCCTCAAGCGAAGAGGGCTTGGACACCATGTATTTTGGGATAACCCAGGAAGTCAATAATTTGATCGAAAAAGCGGCAAAACATACGGGAATTGATCGAAACCATATCTATGAAGTTATTTACAGTGGAAACACCTGTATGATCCACCTGGCGGCTAAAGTGAATCCCTATTCATTAGGTAAATATCCGTACACGCCATTATTAAGGGGCGGAAGCAGGCTGAGTTATGACGAGCATTTATTAAACATTTCAGAAAGCGGAGCAATTTATTTGCCGCCGATTATTTCAGCATTCGTTGGTCCGGATATCACATCGGGGATTTTGGCGACCCGGCTTCAAGATCGAAAAGGGGTTACCCTGTTTGTTGATATCGGAACAAATGGAGAAATGGTTTTGGCCAGTGACGGGCTTTTAACCGCCACGTCCACTGCGGCCGGACCGGCTTTTGAAGGCATGAATATTACCTATGGGATGAGAGCCGAAAAAGGAGCCATTGAGTATTTTAATATTGAAGAAGATGGAACGATTGAAGTAAAAACCATCGAAGACGGAAAACCTGTCGGCATTTGCGGAAGTGGTCTGATCGATATTGTGGGAGAGCTTGTTGCCAATAAAGTAATTGATAAAAGAGGAAGATTTTCAGCGCCGGAAAACAGCGATTTAAAACAGGGACTCGGCGCCCGAATCGTGAAAATCGATGGAAAAAATGCTTTTGAAGTAGCAAAAGGTATTTTTCTTACCCAGAAGGATATCAGACAGGTTCAACTAGCAAAAGGTGCCGTAAGAGCGGGGATTGAATTCTTAATGAATACTAAAAACATTAAAGCCGAGGATGTCGATAAAATACAAATTGCCGGATCATTCGGCTTTCATTTGAGAGCAGAAAGTCTGATCAATATCGGTTTATTGCCAAAAGAATTTGAAGGCAAGATTGATTTTGTCGGCAACACCTCGAAATCAGGCGGCCATGCATTTTTGTTGAACCAAAAATACCGCGATGAAATGGAAGAATTGGTTAAGGAAATTGAAGTTGTTGAATTGTCAAACGGCGAGAATTTTGACCGGATATTCGTTGATTGTTTATCTTTTGATAAACAGAAAAAAATCGCATAATAAAATCAAAAAAAATATTGACAAGCAAAGAAAAGTGATGTATATTAATCATATAAAACATATAGGATATATATGAAATACAATTTTAGGAAGTAAAGCAATATGGAAAAAAATACAGAAAGAAATGAGAGGTCAATTAATATGAGCGAAAGAAAACTAGGATTCGATACACTACAAGTACATGCAGGACAGGTGCCAGATCCGGCAACAGGAGCTAGAGCAGTGCCGATCTATCAGACAACATCCTATGTATTTAAAGATACCGCAGAAGCCGAAGGTCGTTTTGCCTTAACCAATCCAGGAAATATTTATTCCCGATTAACCAATCCAACTACGGATGCGTTTGAACAGAGAGTAGCTGCTCTTGAAGGTGGATCAGCAGGTCTGGCCACAGCTTCAGGCGCAGCAGCAATCACCTATGCGATTGAAAATATTGCCAGCGCTGGTGATGAAATCGTAGCTGCAAGTACATTGTATGGCGGAACCTATCATTTATTTGCCGACACCTTGCCTAAATTTGGTATCAAAACAATTTTTGTTGATCCGGAAGATCCTGAAAATTTCAGAAAAGCCATCACTGATAAAACAAAAGCAATTTTTTATGAAACACTTGGTAATCCAGCTAACAATGTCATTGACTTTGATGCAGTTGGAAAAATTGCTGCTGAAAACAAAATACCAGTAATTGTTGATAATACGTTTGCTACTCCCTATTTATTCAGACCTTTGGAACATGGGGCAAATGTTGTTGTTCATTCAGCAACCAAATTCATTGGTGGTCATGGGGCAGCCATTGGCGGCATTATCGTAGATGGTGGTAATTTTGATTGGAAAAGTGGAAAATTTCCAGATTTCACGACTCCAGATCAAAGCTATAATGGCATAACCTATGCTGATTTAGGTGCGGTTGCCTATGCTGTAAAAATTAGAGCGCAACTTCTCCGCGATACGGGAGCAACGTTGGCTCCGCTTAACTCTTTCTTGTTTTTACTGGGATTAGAATCACTGTCTCTTCGAGTTCAAAAACATGTCGCAAATACCCAAAAAGTTGTTGAATTCCTGGAAAATAGTCCAAAGGTTAAAACCGTTAATTATCCAGGCACTAAGTCAAACAAATATTATGATTTGGCACAGAAATATTTACCACTTGGAGCTGGCTCGATTTTCACTTTCTCAATTAACGGAACGGTTGATCAGGCCAAGAAATTTATTGATAGTTTGGAAATATTTTCGCAATTAGCAAATGTGGCCGATGCAAAATCACTGGTTATCCATCCTTCATCAACAACACATCAGCAACTTACTCCAGAAGAACAGGCAGCCGCAGGATTCGGACCTGACACTATTCGTTTATCAATTGGGGTAGAAGATGTCGATGATATAATTTATGATATCAAGCAAGCTTTAGACAAAGCAATCACAGATTAATAAATATTTAAATGAGGCTGCTTGAACTTTGAATAGAAGAACAGCAGACCGTTAATTTATGCGAAGGCAATGAGGCAAATGAGTACCTCCTGCTCATTTGCCAACTGTTCGGGAGTCATAGAGAAATTCGCATCGCGTGTTTCTTGTCGAGCGAGAGGTGTTATGATGCCAATATGTGTTAAAGAAGGTCTTCCTGCAATTGAGGCACTTGCCAATGAAAATATTTTCATTATGTCAGAAAGTCGTGCCGAACATCAGGATATTCGTACTTTAAGAATCTTGATTGTTAATTTAATGCCCACCGTAATCGCAACCGAAACACAACTTTTAAGATTGTTAAGTAATACTTCACTGCAATTAAGTGTTGAATTTTTAAAAATATCAACACATATCCCTAAAAATTCAATTTTGGAACATTTACATCAATTTTATATGACCTTTGAAGAAATTAAAAACAAAAGTTATGATGGCATGATTATAACCGGTGCGCCGATTGGACAATTAGAATTTGAAGAAGCTGATTGTTGGGATGAATTGTGTGAGGTAATGGAATGGGCAAAATATCATGTTAATTCTGCACTGTACTCATGCTGGAGCGCCTACGCCGCGTTGCATTATCATTTTGGATTGAATAAATGTAATCTTTCAAATAAATTATCCGGGATTTATGCTCACACCGTGAATATACGCAGACACCCCATTGTCAGAGGGTTTGACGATATATTCATGGCTCCGCATTCCCGGGATATCGCAATCAATAAAGAAGAACTGCTTAAGATATCGGAACTTGATATTTTAGCTGAATCAGAGAAAGCCGGAGTATATTTAATCGCAGACACAAACAACAAGCAATTGTTTGTGACCGGGCACTGTGAATTTGACCGAGCGGCCCTGGAGTCAGAGTATATTCAGGATTGTTTAAAAGGACTGAATCCAAAATTCCCCGAGAATTTTCAAATAAAAGACAAATCGCCATTTTCCAAACAAACCAGTTGGAACAGTCACGCATCATTATTATTTTCGAATTGGTTGAATTATTATGTATATCAGCAAACACCGTATCGTTTAAGTGATATCGGATATAAGAATAACATTGAAAAAATGGGTAAACTGTCTGTTGCAAAATAAAGTTGGGACCAATTCATTTGAATGGTTCCAACTTTTAATTTTTAAGATAGGAGATGATTTTTTGACACATAAAGAAATAATATTATCTGGAATTGCTTTAAAATCAACACCGCGTTTGCCGCTGGTAATCTTATCCAGCGGCGTGTGGATATTTTACCGAAATGGCTTAACCTTGCAGGATACTTTTGAATGTCCTCCGGAAAAAATCGCCGAATGTATGATCAATAATAATAATGAAGCAAATTCCGATATCATTTGGATGGGTGCGGATTGTGGAAATTTGGCACTACGGGCTATTGGTGCAAAATGTACTTTTAATGCTTTGGGAGAGGCCTCGACAGTCGATGAACCGCTGGTCTTAAAACCTTCGGATGTTGATAAATTAAAAATTGAAGATTTGGAAAATTCCGCGGAATTGGAGAATTTATTAAAGACCACGCAAATTGTTGCCGAAAGAGTCGGCAATGAATTTTTATTGGGAAATAGTCAGTGGGGCCCATTTACCCTGGCAGGACAGCTAATGGGAATGGAAAATTTGATGGTAACCACCTTGAAAGACAAGCCGGGGATACAGCATGTGCTCGAGTTTACAGAACGCCTGCTTTTAAAATACTGGAACTTATTTATTGATGCCGGGGTTGAATTGGTTAATCAGGCCGAGCCGATGTCTTCGGGGAATGTCATATCGGCAAAAATATTTAAAGAAACGGCTTTTCCCTGGATCCAGTCGGCAAATAAAGCGATCAGTAAACGGACGAAAGCAAAAATGCTGCATATTTGTGGAAATACGACGAGAATATTGGATTTGATTCCGCTTACCGAGACCGATCTATTTTCGCTGGACTATCAAGTCGATTTAAAAATTGCCAGAGAGAAGCTAAGCGGCAAGATTGCTTTTGGCGGAAATCTGAACCCAACCAGTATCATCCTGGAAGGAACGCCGGAAGAAATTAAAATCGCCACGAAAAAATGCATTTTCGACGCAGGACATAAAGGGTATGTAGTTATGCCTGGCTGTGATATTCCGCCGAAAACTAAAATGGAAAATGTTCAGGCAATGGTAGATACCGTCCATCATACCTTTATCGGCTGCCGATAAAACCATTTTCGTTGTAACGGCGTTCGGCAGTATGATTAATAAGCAGAAAACAGATTGACAATAATCGTAGAACTTGCTATAATTAGTAAATCATATATGTATAGTATGAATTAAAATGAATTAAGGAGACTGATCAATGAGTAACTATAGTAACATTGATTCCAAACTGATCCATGGTGGAATTGACGGAGACGAAAATACTGGAGCAGTTAATGTACCAATATTTCAAACATCAACATATAAACAACAGGGTCTAGGCAAAAACAAGGGGTATGAATATTCGCGAACGGGAAATCCCACCAGACAGGCATTAGAATCTCTAATTGCTGATTTAGAAGGGGGCGTCGCGGGGTTTGCGTTCGCTTCTGGAATGGCGGCAACCACCGCGGTGCTCAGCCTTTTTAAAACCGGAGACAAAATCATTATTTCAAGTAATGTTTATGGCGGAACCTTTCGGGTGTTGGATAAAGTATTTAATAATTTTGGCATCACTTATGAAATTGTTGAAACATCAGATTTGGCGATCCTTGAGAAAAGCATCGATGCGGATGTAAAGGCGATCTTTATTGAAAGTCCGGCAAATCCGATTTTGTCCATTACCGATATCAAAGAAGTGGCATTAATCGGTAAAAAGCATAATATCTTAACCATTGTCGACAACACTTTTATGACGCCGTACTTACAGAGACCGATCGAACTTGGCGTCGATATTGTCGTCCACAGCGGCACCAAATATTTGGGCGGACATAGCGATTTGATTGCCGGACTGGCGGTCGTCAATAGTGAAGAACTGGCTGAACGGTTAGCTTTCATCCAGAATTCAACAGGCGGGATTTTGCAGCCATTCGACAGCTTTCTGCTGATTCGGGGAATTAAAACCCTTGGCGTCAGAATGGACAGACATATTGAAAATGCCCTATTTATTGCGGAGGAGTTAAAAAAACATCCCGGCGTAAAGGCGATCTACTATCCTGGTTTGCCGGAAAGTCAAGGATATGAAATCAATAAAAGTCAAACCAGCGGACCAGGCGGAATGCTGTCATTTGAACTTGATGAAAAATATAATATCCATAAGTTCTTTGAGTCGCTGGAATTTATTTCATTGGCAGAGAGTTTAGGCGGCGTTGAATCGCTGATCTGCCATCCATCCAGTATGACCCATGCTTCGATTCCGTATGAGATTCGCCAAAAAGTTGGCATCGTTGAAAATTTAATCAGAATTTCGGTGGGAATAGAAAATAAAAAGGATATCTTAAATGATTTGGAACAAGCATTCTTAAAGAGTTACGAGGGATAAAAATGGCTTATTATAATGACATTAGGGAATTAATCGGCAATACGCCAATGGTTAAACTTAATAATTTTGATGTAAAAAAGGGCGTAAATATTTTTGCGAAACTTGAGCTTTGGAATCCCGGGGGAAGTGTAAAAGACCGAATCGGGGTTTCAATGATCAAAGATGCGGAAGAACAGGGTCTGCTAAAACCGGGTTATACCATTATCGAAGGGACGGCCGGAAATACTGGTCTCGGGGTTGCTCTGGCGGCCATCAATAAAGGCTACCGCGTTATTTTTGTCGTGCCCACTAAGTTTTCAATTGAAAAACAGACGCTGATGCGCGCTTTCGGCGGAGAAATCATCAATACACCACGGGAGTTAGGGATGCTTGGCGCAACCGCCAAAGCCCAGGAATTACTCAGAACGATTCCAAACTCGATCTCCCTTAAGCAATTTGACAATCCTTCGAATCCATTAACCCATTATGAAACAACCGGACCGGAAATATACCGCGACCTTGAAGGTAATATCGATTATTTGGTAGCCGGTGCCGGCAGCGGCGGAACCTATTCTGGAGTTGTCCGTTATTTGAAAGAGCAAAATCCCAATATCAAAGGGGTGCTGGCCGATCCCATTGGTTCAATCATGGGTGGCGGAAATGTTGGCTGCTATGATATAGAAGGCATCGGGAATGATTTTATTGCCACCACAATGGATATGTCCCTTGTGGATGAGGTGATCAAAGTGCATGACAGCAATGCTTTTGAAATTGCCAAATTGCTGGCGAAAAAAGAAGGGATTATTGCCGGCACCTCATCCGGAGCGGCTTTATTTGCAGCACTGAAGCTGGCTGAAAAAATTGACAAAGGCAATATTGTCACAATTTTACCGGATCGAGGGGACCGTTATTTCAGCAAAAACATTTATGATTAAATCTCCCTGCTAAAAAGATTCGTTGATACGATGCGTGTTAAATAGTACAATATAACAGATAATAATGAAAGGGGAATAAAAAATGACGTATAATTTCAACGAGATCATTCAACGGGACAATACCAACTCCATTAAATATGATTTTGCAAAACAGAGTGGCAAACCGGAAGGGCTGCTGCCATTATGGGTTGCCGATATGGATTTTAAAACCCCTGGGCCGGTGGTGGAGGCCCTTGTCGAAAAAAGCAAGCACGGAATATTTGGATATTCTGAAAGCGGTCAGGACTATTTCTTTGTTTTGAAAGACTGGTTCAAAACTAACTTCGAATGGGATATCCGACCAGACTGGCTGGTGAAAACACCCGGAGTTGTTTATGCCATTGCCACGGCCATTCGCGGGATGACCGTTAAAGGGGATGGGATACTCATCCAACAGCCGGTTTACTATCCTTTTTCCGAGATAATCAGGATAAACGAGCGCAAATTGGTGGTGAATCAGCTCGTTTATGAAAAGGGCCGGTATACCATCGACTTTGCTGATTTTGAAAACAAGATCATCGCCAATAACGTGAAGCTGTTTATCTTATGCAATCCCCATAATCCGGTCGGGCGAGTGTGGACCAGAGAAGAACTCACCCGTTTGGGAGATATCTGTTTAAAACATCAGGTAACAGTTATTTCTGACGAAATTCATCAGGATTTTATTTATCCGGGGCATAAGCATCTGGTCTTTGCTGATTTAAAACCTGAATTTTTGAAGATTAGTATCACCTGTACCGCGCCAACTAAAACCTTTAATCTGGCGGGATTGCAAATATCCAATATCTTTATTAAAGACCGGGAATTGCGGAAAAAATTCGTCGATGAAATGACAAAAAGTGGTTATAATGAGCTGAATGTGATGGGGCTAGTCGCCTGTACAGCGGCCTATTCACAGGGTCGAGAGTGGTTGAACGAACTAAGAACCTATCTTGTTGGCAACCTGGATTTTGTCAGACGTTTTTTAAGTGAAAAACTGCCGCAGATAAAACTGGTTGAGCCGGAAGGAACCTATTTAGTTTGGCTGGATTTTAATGAACTCGGACTGAGTGAAATGGATCTGGAAGATTTAATCATTAATAAAGCCGGTTTGTGGCTCGACAAAGGAATCATGTTTGGAGCCGGAGGTGAGGGCTTTCAACGGATTAATATTGCTTCGCCCAGAGTGATACTGGAACAGGCGTTAACACAATTGGAACAGGCCATCAACAGCTGACAAAAAAAAGCTCCGGAAGATTTAAACACGCTTCCGGAGCTTTTTGATCGATTATCAATTAAATGTAGAATAAAATATCTTCGTAATTTGGGTATGGCCAGTATTTCTTGCCGACAAGGCTTTCAAGTTCATCCGCAAATTTGCGAAGTTCTTCCATTGCGGGGATGACCTGATCACAGTAATAGGTGGCTTCAGCCTGAGCTGATGCGGTGTCCTGAGCACCGGCCAGGATTTTTTCCAGCTCGTCAATGGAACGGATGAATTTTCCGGACAGTTGGGAGAGTCGTTCGGCCAGGGTTGATTCAGCTGAGACATCAATGAAATCACCACAGGATTTTTTCGCCAGCAGGGTGTCGCAAACCTCTTTGGTGTAAGTGACGACAGCCGGTGAAATTTCACGTTTGGCGATGTTGAGCATGGTCAGGGCTTCAATGTTGATGGTTTTGCTGTATTCGTCCAGATGAATTTCATAACGGGAGTCCAATTCAGCCGGGGTATAAATATTGTGTCGGGCAAACAGTTTGACATTTTTATCTGAAGTATATTCAGCCAGGGCTTCCGGGGTGGTTCTCAGGTTGGGAAGGCCGCGGCGGGCGGCTTCTTCAACCCACTCCTCAGAGTAGTTGTTGCCGTTGAAGACAATCCGTTTGTTTTCCGTGACGGATTTCTGCAGCAGGGCATCCAGGGCGGTATCAAAATCATCGGCCTTTTCCAGAACATCGGCATAGTTGCCCAGAACATCGGCGACAATGGTGTTAAGGGTAATGTTCGGACCAGCGATGGACTGGTTGGAACCCAGCATCCGGAATTCGAACTTATTGCCGGTGAAGGCAAATGGCGAGGTTCGGTTACGGTCCGTCGCATCCATGATCAGTTTGGGCAGGGTGCTGACACCCATTTCCAGCACGAGGTCTTTCGCTTCTTTAACCGGTTTGCCGGTTTCGATGGACTTCAGCGCGGCGGTCAGCTGTTCCCCGAGGAAAATGGAAACAATCGCCGGAGGGGCTTCATTCGCGCCCAAACGGTGATCATTGCCGGCGCTGGCAACGGTAATCCGCAGCAATTCACTGTATTTGTTTACGGCTTCAACACAGGCACAGAGGAAAAGCAGGAACTGTTTGTTGTTGACCGGATCATCCCCCGGTTCCAGCAGGTTCTCGCCGGTGTTGGTGGACATCGAAAAGTTGTTGTGTTTTCCGGAACCGTTGACAAAATCAAAGGGTTTTTCATGAAGCAGACAGGCCAGATCGTGGCGATAGGCCACCCGCTGCATGAATTCCATAACCAGCTGGTTGTGATCCGTGGCGGTGTTGGTATTGGTGAAAATAGGCGCCATTTCATGCTGGGAAGGAGCAACTTCGTTGTGGCTGGTTTTGGAAGCAATGCCCAGTCGCCATAACTCCTTGTCAAGATCGGCCATGTAAGCGGCTACGCGGCCACGAATACGGCCGAAGTAATGGGTTTCCATTTCCTGGCCCTTGGGCGGTTTTGCGCCAAACAGAGTCCGACCGGTGAGAATCAGGTCCTTACGTTCTTTAAACATATCGCGTTCGATGAGAAAGTATTCCTGTTCGGCACCGATGGTGGTGGTTACTTTTTTCACATCGTCTTTGCCAAAAAGTTTAAGAATCCGAACAGCGTGGGTATCCAGGACTTTCATGGAACGCAGCAGCGGTGTTTTCTTATCCAGAATTTCACCGGAGTAAGAACAGAAGACGGTTGGGATACAAAGGGTGGAACCTTTAATGAAGGCGTAGGAGGTGGGATCCCAGGCAGTGTAGCCCCGGGCTTCAAAGGTTGCCCGCAAGCCTCCGGAAGGAAATGATGAAGCATCCGGTTCGCCCTTTACCAGCTCTTTTCCCGAAAATTCCATAATTACTTTGCCATCTTCGGTGGGGTTGATAAAGGCATCATGTTTTTCAGCCGTGATGCCGGTCATTGGCTGGAACCAATGGGTAAAATGGGTGGCACCCAATTCCAGGGCCCAATCTTTCATGGCGTTGGCCACAACTTCAGCCACGTTTTTTTCCAGCGGTAAATCCTCTTTTATCGTTTTAAGAAGAGAAGCGTAAATGTGCTTTGGCAGGCGTTTTCGCATGACACCTGAATTAAAAACTTTAGATCCAAAAATATCGGCTATATTTTCATGTGTAACATCTGGCACGTGAGTGTCCTCCTATATATTTATATTTTATTGAACAATTTAATCTTCATGTATTATAACATAAACAGCCCGGGTAAAAAACCGGTAAAGACAAAAAAAGATGCTAAATAGAAGTGTACATGAACACTTCTATTAGCACCATTGCTAATTTGCATCGTAGATTAACTACTCTCTTTAAGTTGTCTTCATTATAAACCATTAGTCACTAGCTTGTAAAGAAAGTTATTAAAGATTTCTGTGTAAAGGTTCTCAAATTGCTAAAAGAGCAGGGAATGATTTACAAAAATGAAACCCTATTATATAATAATTGTAGATAATAATAGTAAAACTAAAAAGTACAATTAGAAAGGGAGAAAAAATGAGCGATAATATAAAAATTGATGATGAAAAACATATCAAGGTTCTGGATGCCCTATTGGGGGATGCGGATTTAATGATGGCGTTAAATGCGGCAGAAAATTTTGAAGCCGGCTATTTATTAGTGGCAGAAAAAGTACCTGGTTTAACCATGGAAGAATTTACCGGATCGATGGAATTATTAAGACAGGTGATGATGGCTCAGATGGAGAAAACACCGGTACAATAGGCTGGGCAAATAATGTAAACAATATCATCGGGATTTTCAAAAATATGTGCAACAATTTGGACACCTTTATGTTATAATACTCTGGGAAAAAATGATCCCATGAATTTTGAAAAAAAGATTGATTTCTTGGTATTTGATTGAAAAAGCAATAAGTTTAACGGTGCTTTTTAATCTGATGTATATAGGGAAGGAATGAGAATAAATGTCGATTTCTGTATTAGTTGGCGCCCAATGGGGCGATGAGGGTAAAGGAAAAATGGTGGATTATTTCGCCCAAAAATCGGATCTAATCGTTCGATTTCAAGGGGGAGATAACGCGGGACATACTGTCATTAATGACTATGGTGTTTTTAAGTTTCATTTAATACCATGTGGTATTTTTAATAAAGACTGCCAATGTTTGATTGGAACAGGAGTTGTTGTGAATCCTGATGTTTTACTCGAAGAAATGCAACAACTAACCGAAGCCAATATCAGTTTGGCCGGATTGAAAGTATCGGCTAAAGCTCATATCCTCATGCCTTATCATCAAAAACTGGATGAATTAATGGAGGTCAGCGGCGGTATTGGAACCACAAAGCGCGGCATCGGACAGGCATATGCCTACAAGGCGATGCGAAAAAGTTTGCGTTTTGAAGATTTGCTGAATCTGGAAAATGCCAAAAAAAAGCTGGCAGACATTATTCTGGTTGTGAACAAACAAATGAGTTCTTATGGGATTGAACCTTATACGGTTGAAGAACTTTTTGCCAAATGCGAAGCCTGGGCAAGCAAAATCAGTTTCATGATTGTCAATCCGACCAGTTTTCTTCATGAGCGAATTGATGCGGATAAAAACATTTTATTTGAAGGCCAGCTAGGGGCAATGAAAGATATCGATCTGGGAATATTCCCTTATGTCACCTCCTCCAATCCGGTTGCTGCCTATGCAGCCGTGAGTGGCGGTTTTCCGGCAAAGAAAATCGATAAGGTCATTGGCGTGGCCAAAGCCTTTTCCAGCGCCGTCGGCGCGGGGCCGTTTCCAACCGAAGAGTTTGGCGGAACCATTGACATGCTGCGGGGCACCGGAGAAAAGCCCGATGATGAATTTGGCGCCCGAACCGGCCGTTCCCGTCGGCTGGGCTGGTTTGATATTCCGGTATTAAAATACACCCATGCGATTAACGGATTTGATGAATTGGCATTATGTAAAATAGATAAGCTGGATGATCTGCCGGTCATAAAGCTCTGTGTTGATTATAAATTAGATGGAAAAATCATCAAAGAATTTCCGAACACCGAGGATCTGGAACGGGTTGAACCGATTTACATCACCCTGCCCGGATGGCTGAGTGATACTTCAAAAATCCGTCGCATCGAAGATCTGCCGGAAAATGCCAAAAAATATATAAAAACAATCGAAGACTTGGTTGGAACGACCATTGCCTATGTCGGCGTTGGACCGAACCGAGAGGATTTAGCAATTCGATAAATGTGCTAATACGAAATACCTGGTTGCTTGCAATCAGGTATTTTTTGAAAATATAAAAAAACGGAGGTAAGATATGTCTTATTATAAAAGAGATAAACGCGCCTGGCTGGTTTTATCAGACGGCAGCGTTTTTGAAGGCTATAATTTTGGGTGCGAAGGCACCACGATTGGAGAAATCGTCTTTACAACAGGAATGACAGGCTACCAGGAAGTGCTAACGGATCCATCTTATTATGGTCAAATTGTGCTGCAAACCTACCCTCTGATTGGAAATTATGGAATAAACAGCGACGATATGGAATCTGAAAAAAGTTGGGTCAATGGTTATATCACTAAAGAATGGTGTGAAGAACCGTCAAACTTCAGAAATGCCAAAAACATCAATGAATTTATGATCGAACAGGATAAAATCGGTATTTGGGATGTGGATACCCGTGCCATCACCCGGATCATCCGTGAACACGGGACCATGAATGGCGCCATTACCACAGAATCGTTTGAAAACAACAAAGAAGAACTGTTAGAAAAAATCCGCGCCTTTAAAGTGGTGGATCCGGTCCAGGCCGTTACCCGAAAGAATAAGGGCTGGTATTACAGTCAGGTTAACCGTGCAAATCATGTGGCGTTAATCGATTATGGCTATAAACATAATATCCGGCGGATGCTGCTGCGGTTGGGATGTAACGTGACGGTTATGCCCGCCAACACTACCATTGAAGAAATCCGGACCCTTAATCCCGATGGGATCATGCTGTCAAACGGACCGGGAGATCCGGCGGAAAATGTTCAAATCATTGAAAACCTGAAAGACTTTATCAATTACGGGAAACCCATTTTTGGCATTTGCCTGGGACATCAGCTGCTGGCTCTGGCTTTAGGCGGAGAAACCTTTAAACTTAAATATGGACACCGCGGTATGAACCAGCCGGTTAAGGATGTAACCATGGATCGGGTCTTTATTACCAGTCAAAATCATGGCTATGCCGTGGTATCGGAAAGTATTCCCGAAGCAGTGGGGCAGGTTACCCATTTTAATTTGAATGATGGCACCTGTGAAGGCATTGAGTACAAAAACATTCATGCCTTCACCGTCCAATTTCATCCGGAAGCCAGTGCGGGACCAAATGATACCGGCTATTTATTTGAGAAATTTACCAATCTTATGGAAAGGGGGCAACAGGGATGCCTTTAAGAAGCGATATAAAACGTGTGCTCGTGATCGGGTCAGGTCCCATTATTATTGGCCAGGCGGCGGAATTTGATTATGCCGGAACCCAGGCCTGTAAGGCCCTGAAAAAACTGGGACTGGAAGTCATTCTCGTTAATTCAAATCCAGCGACCATTATGACCGATAAGATTATGGCGGATAAGGTCTATATTGAACCGCTAACGCTGACCGTCATCAGACGGATTATTTTAATGGAAAAACCTGATAGTATTCTTTCCACGATCGGCGGACAAACCGGCTTAACCCTATCGATGCAGCTGGCCAAAGAAGGCTTTTTAGAGGCTCATGACGTCAAGCTGCTGGGCGCCAATCTGGAAACCATTGAAAAAGCGGAAGACCGTCAGGCCTTTAAGGATATGATGCAGGAAATCGGGGAACCCTGTATTCCGTCCGAAGTGGTGACAACCGTTGAAGCCGCCGTCACGTTCGCCTTAAATATGGGTTATCCGGTGATTGTCAGACCGGCCTTTACTCTGGGCGGCACCGGCGGCGGGATTGTCAACAACCAGAAAGAGCTGGAAGAAGTAGCGACGAATGGCTTGCGACTGTCCCCGATTACCCAAATCTTGGTTGAAAAGGGCATTGCCGGCTGGAAAGAAATCGAGTTTGAAGTCATGCGGGATGCCAAAGGGAACGTCATCACCGTCTGCAGTATGGAAAACCTCGACCCGGTGGGCATTCATACCGGGGATTCCATCGTAGTCGCCCCCTGTCAGACCTTAAGTGATAAAGAATTCCAAATGCTGCGGACTTCAGCCCTAAAAATCATTTCTGCCTTAAAGGTTGAGGGTGGTTGCAATTGCCAGTTTGCGCTCAATCCGCAAAACTTTAATTATGCAGTTATCGAGGTCAATCCACGGGTTTCCCGTTCCTCGGCATTGGCATCAAAAGCGACCGGATATCCCATCGCCAAGGTTGCCAGCCAGATTGCCGTCGGGTTTTCCCTTGATGAAATCATCAATGAGGTAACCGGAACCACGACGGCCTGTTTTGAACCGGCGCTGGATTATATTGTGGTGAAATTTCCGCGCTGGCCGTTTGATAAATTTGTCTATGCTAAACGGACCCTCGGCACCCAAATGAAAGCGACCGGAGAAATCATGGCGATTGGATCAAGTTTTGAACATGCCATGATGAAAGCCATCCGCTCCATCGAATTGGGCTTTGAGACCCTGTCAATCGATAAACTGGTACAGTCCACCGATGCTGAAATTATGGCAATGCTGGGCGATTCCGATGATGAGCGCTGTTTTGTCGTTTATGAAGCCATCAAAAGAGGGGTATCGCTGGATACGATTTTTGACATCACCAAAATAGATAAATGGTTTTTGGACAAGCTGCGTCATTTAGCCATCATGGAAAAAGACCTGGCCACCAAAGGATTAACCGAAGAGCGCGTGTGCGTGGCCCGGGAAATCGGCTTTCTCGACAAAACGATTGAAGCATTATCGGGAGCGCCGATTCAGGAAGCGACAAAAACTTATGCTTCCTTTAAAATGGTTGATACCTGTGCCGGCGAATTCGCCGCCCAGACACCCTATTTTTATTCCACCCGGGATAAAGAAAATGAAGCCGCGCTGTTTATTGAAGAGCATCCCTCCGACAAAAAAAGAATTCTGGTGCTGGGCTCCGGTCCGATTCGGATCGGCCAGGGGATTGAGTTTGACTATTGTTCCGTGCATTGTTCATGGGCATTAAGAGAAATGGGCTATGAATCCATTTTAATCAACAACAATCCAGAAACCGTGTCCACCGACTATGACACCTCCGATCGGCTCTATTTTGAACCATTGACCCAGGAAGATGTTCGCTCCGTCGTGGAAACCGAAAAACCGATCGGCGCCATCGTTCAGTTTGGCGGACAAACCGCCATCAAATTGACCCGATATCTGGAAAAAATGGGTGTGCCGGTATTGGGAACATCGCCGGCGAATGTTGATGCGGCGGAAGACCGGGAAGTTTTCGATCAGCTACTGGAAAAATGTCAGATCCCCAGACCACAGGGTGAAACCGTGTTTACCACCGAAGACGGTGTAGAAGTCGCCAATCGATTGGGCTTTCCGGTACTGCTGCGGCCTTCCTATGTTTTAGGCGGGCAGAATATGATTATTGCTTATGAAGAAGAGGATGTTGTTGAATACATGAACATCATCACGACTCACGAGCTGGAAAATCCCGTCTTGATTGATAAATATCTGATGGGCAAAGAAGTGGAAGTGGATGCCATCAGCGATGGCGAAAACTACCTGATCCCGGGGATTATGGAACACATCGAAAGAGCCGGAGTTCATTCTGGCGATTCGATTTCCGTTTATCCGCCCCAGACGCTGGATGAAGAGACGAAGCAAACCATTGTCGATTATACCGGACGGCTGGTCAAGGCGCTGGATATTATCGGCATGGTCAATATTCAATATGTCATTTACAAGGGCAAAGTTTACGTGATTGAAGTCAACCCCCGTTCGTCACGAACGGTTCCCTATATTTCAAAAGTGACGGATATTCCGATGGTGAACCTGGCTACTAAGATGATGCTGGGCGAAAAATTGGTTGATTTAGGGTACACCCCGGGGTTGTATCCGGAAGGGGATTACGTTGCCGTGAAAGTACCGGTATTCAGTTTTGCCAAGCTCCAGGATGTGGATACCCAATTGGGACCGGAAATGAAATCCACCGGCGAGGTTCTGGGGGTGGCAAAAACCTTTGCGGATGCTCTCTACAAAGGCTTGGTGGCTTCAGGAAGCAAAATGGAACGCTCCGGCGGCGTGATCCTGACGGTTAAAGACCGGGATAAGGAACCGATCATTGCGATTGGCCGTCAATTCCACGAAATGGGCTTTACCATTTATGGGACGGTGGGAACCGCGCTTATTCTCAACGAGAACAATATTCCCACCAAGGTGGTCCGCCGCATGTCGGAAAGCGAACCGAATATCGGCACCCTGTTAGAAAGCGGAAAAATCAATTACGTGATTTCCACCTCAACCAAAGGGCGCATGCCGCTAAACGACAGCGTTCGGATGCGTCGAAAATCAGTGGAAAGCTCAATCAGCTTGCTGACTTCTCTGGATACCGCCCAGGCCCTGCTGGACTGCCTGAAATCCAATCGAACCATGGAGAAAATAGATTTAGTGAATATCAAGGATATCCGTTAAGAACGTAAACTAAACTTGTAGGGGCGATTATCAATCGCCCGAAAACGTAATGCTGGAACAAACGGTTGCGGGCGGGTAATACCCGCCCCTACGGTATGATGCCTGAACTGGGGAATTAAACAAGACCGGTCGGTGCGAGGCATGAAGGCTTCCTGATCAAATACATTGATAATGGTAATACCTGCCCCTACGGTATGATGCATTACGCAATCTGCATTACAGCAAACATAAATTTGAAAACTATATCGATATTTAACCTTTTTTATCAAAAGAACTTATTCAATTACATTGAATAAGTTCTTTTGATTTGGTAGAATAAAAATAATCGTTTCAAAACGAAAAATTTGAATCGTAAAAAAAATTGATAGAAAACAACAGCAAAGCAACAGAAGGGACAAGCGATGAAAGCAAAATTCAGCATCACGAAAATCAGTATTATTTCTATTCTCGTTGTTGCTCTATTTTTTGGAGCGAGTTATTATTACACAGCCGTTATCAACAGAGAATTGAAAGCAGAAACGCTTTTATATCTTTCGGAAGTCGGCAATCAGGGCGTGGAGCTGGTTGAATCCAAGACGAACAATCAGATCGAAAATTTGAAAATAACGGCAAGAATGATTCAGGCCAGCGGTAATTTTGATCAGGCTCAAATGGTCAATCTGATCAAACTTCAGGCCCAAAAAAGCGATTATAAACGCATGGCGATTGCCCTTCCCAACGGAGCGGTGATGACGACCGACGGAATAGAGAGTAGTATCAGCGGACGGGTCTATTTTCAGGAGGCACTGGCCGGAAAATCAGTGGTTTCGGAAACCATTACGGATTATATCGACGGGAAAAAGATTAATGCTTATGCCACGCCGATATTTAATGGCAATGACGTCGCGGCTGTTCTTGTGGCGACCGTAGAAACCGAGAGTTTTAAAGAATTCCTCGGCGTGGACACCTTTAACAATCAAGGGTATTCGTTCATCGTAAAAGCAAACGGGGATGAAGTGGTCGGATCCCTTCATCCCAACAGTGTCGGAGATTTTGACAATATGTTTGATGTTTTAGGAAAGGCTGAGTTTAGCGGAGGGGATAGCCTGGAAACCCTGAAGGCAAAGATGGAAAAGGGCGAAAGCGGAAGTTATATCAGCAAATATAACGGCCTGGAGCGGTATACCGTATATGAACCACTGACCATCAGCGATTGGTATATGATGACGGTTGTCCCCACGCGGGTTGTGAATGTCCAAACGATGAAAATTCTTGAATCAGCATCTTTTCTGATTGTTATCGCTTTGATTGCGATCAGTCTGTTGTTTTTGATCATTTTAATTTTCCAGAACCGCTCAAAAAATAAATTGGCAAAAATTGCTTTTGAAGACGAAGTAACCGGAGGAAATAACTGGCAGAAATTCAAATTGGAAGCGACGGAAATGCTGGGAAAAAAAGACCAGCGAAGCTATGTTTTGCTGACCTTTGACATTGATCAGTTTCGGTTTATCAATGAAGCCTACGGTCTTGATCGTGGCAACGAACTCCTTAAATTGATTATGGATATCTTGAAAGCCAATCTGGGTAAAAATGAAACCTGCGCCCGGGTGTCGGCGGACCATTTTGTGATATTTTGCGGTGGGCCAAGCCATGGGAAAATCACCCAGCGCATCAGAAATTTCATTTGTATTTTAAACGCCGAAAAAGAAGTGTTGAAGATCAAAGAAAAAATTGTTTGTCATTTTGGAATTTACATAATTGAAAATGAAACAAAAGATTTGGAAAAAATTAGAGAAAAAGCGAATATGGCCAGAATTGCCGCGAAAAGATCGGAAAACGGTACTTGGTTTTTTTATTCTGATGCTTTTCGAAAAATAATTGAGGATGAAAAAGAAATCATTGACAGCATGGACGAAGCCCTGAATAATAATGAGTTTGAAATGTATTTACAGCCGAAGTACAATCTGCATACCGATGAATTCTGCGGCTGTGAAGCGCTGGTTCGTTGGAATCATCCCCAAAAGGGCTTGCGAAGTCCGGGCGAGTTTATTCCGATTTTCGAACAAACCGGGTTCATCAGAAAACTGGATATGTTCATGATCAAAGCAGCCTGCAAGATCCTCAAACACTGGGAAGAAAACGGCTTTCCGGAAATGACGGTTTCCGTGAATATTTCCCGAAAGAACCTGCATCAATCTGATTTCACTCAAAAAGTGCTGAAAATTACGGATGACTATTGCATAAAAAAACACTGCCTGGAGATGGAAATAACCGAGTCCGTTATTTTTGAAGACCTTGAGCGGATGATTGAAGTCGGTAAAAACTTCCGCGATGACGGCTTTAAAATATCGATGGATGACTTCGGGTCAGGGTACTCGTCCATCAATCTGTTGGAAACTCTGCCGTTGGATACCATCAAGATCGATCAGGGCTTTTTTAAAGACAATCTTAAAAATGAACGGACCCAAATTGTCGTAAAAGCGATGATTGAGTTAATTAAACAACTGGGCATGACCGTTGTTGCCGAAGGCATTGAGACCAAAGAAGAGGTTGATATTTTAAGAAAACTGAATTGCGATATCATTCAAGGCTATTATTATGGAAAACCGATGACGGTTGATGATTTCGAAGAAACGGTTTTTAAGAAATAAGCGGACCTGGACTTGTTAAAATGATGATAATAATATCTGCTTGAGTGACGAGGAAAAGAGGGGAAAATGGAAACAAAAAATATTCGTATTGGTGATGTTCTGAAAAATGCCGGGTTTATCAGAGAAGAACAGCTTCAGGAGGCCCTGGCTTATCAGAAAATTGATAAAAGCAAACGGCTGGGCGCGATTCTGGTGGATTATGGCTATGTGACAGAAGCCCAGCTGCTCCAGGCTTTGTCGCAACGCCTTAATGTGGAGGTGCTGGATCTTAATGAGACGGTGATCAACCTCGATGCGGCCGGGAAAATCCCCCAGAATATGGCGATTAAATATAACCTTATTCCCATCAGCGAAGCAAACAATCGGCTGCTGGTAGCGATGAATGATCCCCTGGATTTTTATGCCATGGAAGACGTCCGCCTGATTACCAACATGCCCATTGATGTGGTGCTGGCCACCAAGGAAGTGATCCTTGCGACCATCCACAATGCCTACACCGAAATTGAAGCCAAAAAGGCGGCATCAGTGGCGAATGAAACGGTCGGCGGTACCAGTATTTCTTTTGTGGAAGAAATTACCACCAATGAAAAGGATGCCCCGATTGTCAATCTGGTCAATTCGGTTCTGTTAAAAGGCTACAGCGCCGGAGCCAGCGATATCCATATCGAACCGTTTGAGAATGAAACGATCATCCGGATGCGGATCGACGGTTTGATTGTAGAGTATCTGACGCTGGAACCAAATTTGCATCAATCGCTGGTGGCCCGCATTAAAATACTGTCGAATCTGGATATTGCAGAACGGCGTTCCCCTCAGGATGGTCACTTCCGGGTGCGCATCGACAAGGTCGACATGAACATCCGAACCTCCAGCATTCCGACGATTTATGGGGAAAAAATGGTGCTTCGTTTTTTAAATATGAACACCGCCCTGGATCATGCCGAACAGTTTGGAATGACCCCTGAAGATTACGAAAAAATGCTGCAGGTGCTTAAAAGCCCCCATGGGGTGATCTACATCACCGGCCCGACCGGCAGCGGAAAAACAACGACGCTCTATATGCTGCTGGAAATGCTGAGCAAAAATGCCGTCAATATTGCCACCATTGAAGATCCGGTGGAAAAAAATCTGGCTAACATCAACCAGACCCAGGTGAATATTTTGGCCGGGCTGACCTTTGAGTCCGGATTGCGCTCGATTTTACGGCAGGACCCGGATATTATCATGGTCGGTGAAACCCGTGATAATGAAACGGCTTCCATTGCCGTCCGTTCAGCCATCACCGGCCATCTGGTATTATCGACCATTCATACCAACGACGCGGTTTCCACCATCGCGCGGCTGGAGGATATGGGCGTGGAGCCCTATATGGTTGCCAATTCCCTAACCGGGGTGGTGGCGCAGCGGCTGGTCAAAAAGATCTGCAACAATTGCCGGGAAGCCTATCAAGCTTCGGATATCGAGCGAGAACTGTTAAACGACGAGTCCGTCACCACCCTCTATCGAGGACGCGGCTGTCATCTCTGCAACCACACCGGCTACAAAGGACGAACCGCGATTCATGAAATACTGGCCGTTGATAAAACCATTCGAACCATGATTTCCCGAAAAGAGCCCACGGAAAACATCTATGACTATGTAGAACAAAATCAAAAGCTGATTCCGCTGCGAAAAAGCGTGGAGCAGCTGACGAAAAGCGGCGTGACCACAATGGAAGAATTTCTGAAATTATCATATTACGTGGAATAGGGGAGAAAAATGAAGACAAGCTTTTTAGACCTGGTCAACTACGGCCGCCGCAACGATTGTTCCGACATCCATTTGTCCCGCGAGCTGCCCCCGGTGTTTCGTAAAAATGGACAATTATATCAAAGCGATTTTGAACACAATCCCGAGCTGATCGAAGAGCTGATTTTTTCCATCCTCGATCCGGAAGAACTCAAACTCCTGCGCGCCGGGGATGATCTGGATTTCTGCCATGTGACCCCGGAAGGCCTCAGACAGCGGGTGAATATTTATAAACAACAGGGCAGCTATGCAGCCGCCGTGCGGCTGCTGAACGATACCATCCCGAGCTTTGAAGAGCTCAAGCTGCCCCCGATTATGAGAAAACTGGCCAATGAGCCGCGCGGCCTGATTCTGATTACCGGCCCCACGGGCAGCGGGAAGTCCACCACCCTGGCGGCGATGATCGATTATATCAATACCAACAAGGCCCTGCATATTCTGACGGTGGAGAACCCGGTGGAATATAAGCACGAACACAAAAAAAGCATCGTCCATCAGCGCGAGGTCGGGACGGATGTGCCCTCCTTTGCCGGCGCCCTGCGGTCCTCCCTGCGAGAAGACCCCGACGTTATTCTGGTGGGCGAAATGCGCGACTTCGAAACCATTTCAGCCGCCGTTACCGCCGCCGAAACTGGCCATCTGGTTTTATCCACCCTGCATACCATCGGGGCGGCCAATACCATCGACCGCATCATCGATGTCTTTCCCCCCTACAGCCAGCAGCAGATTAGAACCCAGCTTTCCAGCATTTTAAAAGGCGTCGTCACCCAGCAGCTGGTGCCGCTGGCAAACGGCCAGGGCCGCATGGCGGCCCTGGAGGTACTGATTGGCACCGACGCGGTTTTAAACCTGATTCGGGACAGCAAAACCCATCAGCTGGCATCGGTGATGCAAACCGGCGGCCGGGACGGCATGCGAACCCTGAATTCCGATCTGGCCAGGCTGGTCAAAGAGCAGCAGATTACCTACGATATCGGTTTGGAGTGGGCCAGCGACAAGCAGGAGTTCAACCAGTATTTTGGGAAGTGATCAGAATGGTTATCGTGCAGACACCGTACCGACCAATTGTTAATCAGTTGTATGCTTGCAATTCGTACAGGCTATCGCCTGTTCGCCTTGATGCAGAGAGCCTGCTCCTTAGGGTGCAACATGATCTAACAATTGTCGGTACTACGTTTGTACGGGTATTTGCGTTGGCGGGCGATCATGGATCGCCCCTACGGGATAATGCGTGACGCTCACATGATTTTTAATTTCTGTTGTTTTGGTTTTTGGGGTACAAACCACAAACTTGACCGGGGTGTGCCACAAACTTGTCTGGGATGCGCTACAAACTTGGCGGGCGATCATGGATCGCCCCTACGGGATGATGCGTGACGCTTGTATGATTTTTAATTTCGGATGTTTTGTTTTTTTGGGTCAATCCACAAACTTGACCGGGGTGCTCCACAAACTTGACCGGGGTGCTCCACAAACTTGTACGGGATAATCTACAAATTTGTACGGGATAATCTACAAACTTGTAGGGGCGATCCATGATCGCCCGCAGGCATCATCCGCCTCAGGTAAATTAATAAAACCTTCCCTCCTAAACAAAAAAACGAAAAATCATCACATCTTAGCGAAATATTAATGAAATAATAACTTGACTTTAAACTGCAGATAACATAGAATAAGTTACAAATAGTTTACAATTTCATAATATGAGGCATAACAAGTGAAAGCTTGCGACGCAAAGCTACAGGGTCTAAGTTTGGTGGAGGACATCAGGATAGGACAGCCAGCTGCCACACAAGGTGTGGCTTTTTTTGAGCAAAAAATCAAACGAGGTTTTACGAAAAATAAACCAGCCAACCCAGCCAAGCGGGGGTCGGCAAAAGAACATTATGGTAAACAAACGGTCCGGTTAACCGAAGATAGCTTATGAATCGCCTCGTGGCGCAGGTGATACTATAGATTTTTTAAAATTTTCATAATATAAAGGAGAAAAATTAGATGGAATTCATTAACAGAATGCGGAAAGACAAAAAAGGGTTTACCCTGGTTGAAATTATTGTGGTGCTGGTTATCCTGGCGATTTTAGCGGCGTTTACGATCCCGAGTATGTTGGGATTTGTAGGCGATGCGAAAAAGAAAGCGGCTATTAGTGAACAGCGAGAAGTTTATATAGCCGCACAGGCAATCGCGACTGAACAATTTGCAAAAAATACACCCGCAATTGCAGAAGCAAACCTTGGAATGACATCTGCAACGGTAGATGGAGTTGACGCACTTAAATTAGGCTCATTAGCGGTAGCAGCGGTAGCAGCTGACGCCACAAGTGGTGCAGATTATGATATGATGAGCTATTTAAAAGGCGATATTATTGCTAATAAAGGTGCTATTACTGGTACTAGTCCCGTAGCCGCGGAAACAGCTAACTCTACATGGACTGTTAAAATTTCTTCGGATGGGCATGTTAAAGAAGTAACTTATACAAAAAATGGAGTAACATTAGATCCATTAGTACCAAGCTCAGCGGTTAAATAGAGAATAACGAAACTACCACCCTATGCGCCATAGGGTCACATCTCCCTATCTATGGCGCAGACCCGTCATTGGGTCTGCGCCGGTAGGGAGATTTTTAGATTTGAGCAAGGATCAGCAGCTCCATCTGATGTTAAATTCTGAGTTTGGCCTTCAGTAGTAATGAATGATTTCGGGGAATGTGTTATAATGAATCCAATTAAAAATTATCAATATGCCCCCCGAGATAACCAGCCAGTCGGTTTCAGCCGGGGCTTCGCGCTGGCGGTGGTATCCCTGCTCCTGGTGGTGGCATTGGTGGTGGGCGGCCTTGTTTTTTCGTCTCGCAACAGCACCTATGCCGCCAATGCTCAGTTGGTGTATATGGCCGCGACGGCGAAAGCGATAGAATTTGAAGCCGCGGGGCACTATCATGTTCCGGTTCAGGCAGATCTGGTGGCACTCATCGGCGACGATGTGAATCAAGGGGCCGTCATTCAGGTTGTGGATGAAAATAATGACGCCATCATTGATTACATTATTTACAGCAAAAGCGGCTTAACCACAAAATATTCACCCGGGAAAACCGCCGCCGCAAAAACATCAAGGTAAATGACTTGGCGCTGAGTTTCCACAAACAATTTTGTAACGTGTAGGCGAACAGTTCTGCGAACTGTCCGCCGTACCGTGTAAAAATTGTTTCGTGTGAAACCCAGCGCCAAGCACACGCTGCTTTCGGTTCACAACGACTTCATTCGGACCGTTATGAAAGGAACTAATTTTTTATGAACGATACAGTTGCAGTTGCACTCATTAATTTCATTCTCTATCTCTACATCTTTGTGTTCGGGGCGGTCATCGGCAGCTTTCTCAATGTGGTCATCTATCGGGTGCCCCAAGAGATCTCCATCGCCAAAGGCCGTTCCTTCTGTCCCAAATGTGGCGCTCCGATCAAAGGCTACCACAACATTCCGGTTTTCAGCTATCTTTGGCTGCGCGGGAAATGCGCGGACTGCGGGGAAAAGATTTCGCCGCGATACCCGCTGATTGAGCTCTTTACCGGCGCTTTGGCTGTTCTGGTGTTGTGGATTTTCGGCTTTTCCTTTCAGTGGATCGTGGTCTTTACCGTCGGAGCGATGCTGATCTGCATCGCCATGATCGATTTCGATACCATGACCATTCCCAACGGACTGGTCATCGCCCTAATGGTGCCGGCACTGCTGTCCTTTTTCTGCTTTCCCCAGGTGGAACTGCTGTCCCGCGTCATCGGCATGGTGGTCGTCAGCCTACCGATGCTGGTGATAACCCTCTTTATCGGTGAGGCCTTCGGTGGCGGGGATATCAAGCTGATGGCGGTGGCCGGATTCCTGTTGGGATGGCCAAATACCGTGCTGGCAACCTTCATCGGTCTGGTCCTTGGCGGGGTGGTGGCGGTTAGTCTGCTGGCTAAAAAAACGAAGGACAAACACATGGCTTTCGGCCCGTATTTATGTGTCGGAATCATGACCGCTTTGTTGGCTGGCGATGCAATAATTAAGTGCTATTTAAGCCTGTTTGGGTTATAATACCGTTAAGATAAATTCCAATGATGGAGGGCTTCATGCCGGTCTATAAATATACAGCAAAAAATTTACAATCCGAGGTCATCCATGGCACCATGGAGGCATCCGATGCCGACGTCGTGCGTCGAAACCTGCGGAAAAATAATGAATTCACAACAAAAATAAAAGAAGTTCAGGAAACAAAAAAGCCTTATAAATTGAAGCCGATGGAGATTTCCGATTTCTCCAGACAGATTGCCAGTATGCTGTCTTCGGGCATCACGATGATTCGCGCCATTAAAATCATGGAAGAGCGGGACATCAAGCCGGCGATCAAAAAAGTATATGGCATTTTGTATCAGGAAATTCAGCGTGGCAACACCTTGTCCTATGCCATGGAATTGACAAACGGGGCTTTCCCCCTGCTGCTGATCAATATGTACAAATCCGGTGAGGCCAGCGGTCAAATGGAAGGTACGGCCCGAAAAATGGCGGATCATTACGAAAAGGAACACAAACTCCGGGGAAAAATAAAAAGCGCCATGACTTACCCGGCGATTCTCTTTGTGGTCACCATTTTGGTGGTGCTGTTAATTTTTACATTGATATTGCCGCAGTTCTTTACCCTGTTTCAGGGGATTCAACTCCCGGCCATCACCCAGTTCATGATCAATATCAGCAATTCGCTGACCAGCTACTGGATTTTATATCTGATCGGGACCCTGGTCATATTTGCTCTGGTTTCATTTCTTTTAACGGTTCCTCGAGTGAAGCTGTTTTTAGATCAGCTGAAATTGAAAATACCAAAAGTCGGTAAACTGATGAAGATCATCTACACCGCGCGCTTTGCCAGAACCCTGAGCTCCCTTTATTCCAGTGGTCTGGCGATGATTACCGCTTTGACCATCAGCGGGGACACCATCGGCAACACCTATTTGCAGTCCCAGTTTCCCAAAGCCATTGAACAGGTGCGCAACGGGGAGCCCCTGTCAGCATCGATTCAGACCATCAACGGCTTCGATGCCAAACTGGTGGCCACCATCTATATCGGTGAAGAATCCGGAAATCTGGATGAAATGCTGGAAGACGTGGCGGATGCGTTTGATTATGAAGCGGAAATGGCCACCACCCAGCTGGTCACCTTTATTGAACCCATTATGATTATTATTATGGCAGTCATGGTTGGCGGCATCATGCTGTCGGTGATGTTGCCAATTTTAACCTTATATCAAAACGTCGGATAGGAAGGCTTTATTATATGCAGACAATTGTATTTTTTTCAAATGATGGCATCCAAGTCGTCCAGGGGACGATGAAGGGTGGCCAGCTGACGATTCAGCATTTTAAAACACTGCCGGTGGAAGCGGGCGCGCTCATCAATGGGGTCATTACCAATGAGGAGGCCATCAGACAAACCCTCTCCGACGCGTTGGCTGAAAATCCCAGTTTGTTTACCAACATGAAGCTAGTGATCGAAAGCAGTTTGATTGCGATCAAAAATGTGGCGGTCCCCCGGCTGAAACCGAAGGAGCTGGCCGCCCTAGCCGCTACCGAGTTTGAAGACACCGCCGGAAATTATGAAGAGTTGGTGGTGGATTATTCAAACATTCCCGGTCCGAACGGAAACAATATGTTCTGCTGCGGCGTGGAAAAACGGGTGATCGAGTCTTATGCGGCGCTGTTTGAAAGCCTGAAAATCAGGGTGCTGAGCATTGATGTCGGACTGAATGCCCTTATTCAATATGTTTCCGGAACCAAAGACTACAAGGGCATGACCCTGGCGCTTAACATCCTGGACGGGCGAGATTTATTATCGATATTATTTGAAAACGGCCTTTATATTTTTTCGACCCGCTCCCGGCTAATGGCGGAACGCGGCACCGATGCCTTTGCGGACGAACTGTCGGCAAAGCTTTCATCGCTAATCCAATTCAACAAATCCCAGAAATCCGAGTACGCCCTGAATATCAGCCTGTATGCCGGCCTGGATGAATTTGAATTGAATTCTTTGAAAAATCTGGTGTTTGATCCGGATCTTTCGTTATTCATTATCCCTCAAACCCGCAATATAAAAGAGCTGTTTGAGATTGATGAAACCTTTGATTTTGGAAAATTTATTTATCCCATTGCCGCATTTTTTACCGGAACCAAGGCCATTAATCTCTTTACCGCCTATAAAAAAAGCCTGGTGGTTAAAAAGGAACGACATTTTGAAAATAAAGCCCTGGCAATACCCATTGTCATGGCGGTAATTTTTTTAATTATTTTTTCGACCTTCTATTTGCTGCAGATGAGCGCCCAGAAAAAACTGGAGGCGAGCAACGCCTATATCAGTGATACCACGAATCAACAGCAGTACCTGGAAGCGAAAAATTTAACTGATGCCGTCGAGGGAATCAATTCACAGGTTTCTGACGTAGAGATGATTAATACCGCTGTTAACAGCAACCCCAAGCTGGTTTCAGATAAGCTGACGCATCTGGCGACGCTGTGCAACAGTGTGATTACCTTGAACAGCATGACTTATGACGGCGAAACCGGCGGCGTCAGCATCGCCGCGACCGCGAACAGTGTTCAGGAAGCCGCCGGTTATGTGGAACGATTAAGAGCCACGGCGTACTTTGTCCAGGTGGATTATAACGGCTATTCCAAGGCGACCGCAACGGCGGGGTCCACCGCAACTTCCGGAACAACATCGGGAACAACGGCTACCACCTTCACCGGTTACAACTTTACGGTGCAGGCTTATTTGAAGGCAGGTGATCAACAATGAAAAAACTGACACAACGGGAAAAATTGTTGATCTACATTCTGATCTGTTTCGCAATTGTCTCAGGAGGCATCTATTTTATGGCGCTTCCAAGCTATCAGCGTTACGCGGTTGTGAATGATCAAGCCACCGAGGCGGGATATACCCAACAGACTATGGCAACGGCGATTAACAGCATCCCGGCAACGATGACGGCTCAGGATGCTGCCAAGGCTAAACTGGCGGCAGTCAAGGGACCCTTTTCCGCCCATCTGCCCAATGAAGGGATTGATGCGTTGCTGACACAGCTGTGCCTGAGTTATAATCTGGCCCCGACTTCCCTGGCCATTGAGAGCAACGCCATGCAGGAGCTGTTGTTCTTTGAAGCCTATTCCGGCGACACGACCGGGGCAGGTGGTACCACGGGGTCGAGTTCAACCACCGGATCGAACACGACAACGGGGACAAGTTCAACAACGGGTTCTAGCACGACAGCCGGTACAAGCACGACCACCGGATCGAACACGACAGCGGGGACGAGTTCAACAACGGGTTCAAGCACGGCAACGGACACGAGTTCAACAACCGGTGCAAGCACAACCGGGAGTTCAAGCACGACAACGGGAACATCAACCGGTTCATCAACCTGGACAAGTGTGGTAACGATGGCACTGACCGGGACCCAAACAAACTTTTATCAGTTGCTGGATGCCGTGGCCGCTCGGCCGGATATGATTATTTCAAAATTTACCATTGCCCCGGCCACGACGACGACCTCCGTATCCAGTGTCACAAACTCATCCAGCACGACCAGCACCACTGGGTCCTATACCGGATGGACACCGGTGCTGGATGGCGGAAATATTACCATCAGTGTCACCTTTAATGTTTATATGGTGGATAAATAGAATATCAGATGAGAAAAGCCGGTTTAGCAACTGGCTTTCTTTGCAGGAAAATATAAAAAAGCGGGAGGGACCATGAAAAGAATCATTAGCAACCAATCCGGGGTTACACTCATTGAACTTTTAGTGGCTTTTTTGATCTTGTCAATTATTTTAACAACGATTGTTGGCGCCTTGATGTTTATGCAGAAGTCCATTATTGGCAGCGATCTTAAGAACAACGAGGCTGCAAAAGGTCAGGATTATGTCGATCAAATCGTAACGATGCTATCAAATGGTACTCCTCCGGCTTTGATCACTGAAGTTGGAACCGACGAAAAAGGGAAAGCCTACAGCATGGATAATCCTAAGTTAACAGATATAACAACAAAAGGACAATTCTACGATGATAAATGGGCAACATACCCGCGTCAGTTTTATATTGTAGAATATCCAGGTGCCGGTGGCTATAACATATACTATCGTGGATATTATGACAATGGCACTGCTCAAATTAATTATACTGCTTTTGCAAAAAAGGTGTAAATTAATCATTGCGTAAAACAGTCATATCGCTTTGATTTTGGAGCTATTATATTAGGATTGATTGTATTTCAAGGGAGGCCTTTATGGGAATTAAAAAGCTGAATCTAAAAATGAATCAAAGAGGAAGTGCATTACCCTTCGTTATAATTTTAGGCCTTGTTTTGCTTGTCCTGGTTGCTTCGTTAGCCACAGTCGCAACGGGTACGATCACTTTTACTCAGGAATCGGTGGAAAGTCGTCAGGCCTATTTAGATGCAAAGACCGTAACCGAGTATGGAAAGGTTTTAATTGATAATAAAATAGCAGCGATGCAGAGCACCACGCTAGAAAATAAAACGTCGGATAATAGTAATGGCGATGTCATTTTTTATATAAAGGGCGTTCGCTCAAATCCATTGGCACCCTTGACTTTGACGCAAATTGTGACCCCAAGTACATCAGATCCAACGACGGATAAATTAATTATTGGCATCGGTAAATTGAGCTGGAAACAGACCGTAGTAACAGGTGATGAAAAAAATGGAATTGCCACTACAACCTATACCATTTCGGTGGAATCGACAAATTTGGTAAGGAAACTGGATTATCGACAAACATTTGATTATCTATTGACAACGTCAACAACCGGAACCGGAACAGGAACAGGAACAGGAACGGGAACGGGAACGGGAACAGGAACCCCAAGCCAGCCGACTCAGCCTTCCGTTGCTTCAAGCACAGTAACTGCACAAATAACAAATAATAATAATTTGAACTTTAAATATAATGGTAATAGTGTTTATGGGATTCCCAATCCAGTTGTGGAAAGTGGGAATACCTTGTCTGTTAGACCTAACACTCAATTTGATCAATGCAATATTAAATTAACAGGATTTGATTTTAATGGAAGTAAGACTTTAAACATAGCGGCAAACCAAATAGTGGTATCTACTGCAATGCCAAGTGTATGGAATCCGATTTACAATTTTGGTGACAGGTTCCAAACTCAGCTTTTGTATTTTGCGAAAGGGTATACAACGGATGCTGGCGGCAATCACAATTCGTCGAATACGCTAAAAGCAAAAAACATCGTCATCATTGGCGATTTAAATCTCATGGACAACTCAATACTTGATATTGATTGTGATAATCTATGGATTACCGGAAATGTCACATTGGCAACTAAAAACAACACCATTACAAATAAAATTAAAGCCAAAAATATCATAATAGGGAAAAATCTGTATCTTGACCATTACACTAAGTTGACGATTGACTGTCCAAACGTTTGGTTAAATGGTAATTTGTCATCAGGTACAACAAAACCTGAATTAACCTTGAACAATGTGAAGTATTTTAAAGCAGGTACGATGAATCTGAATGATAAAATGAACCTCACAATTAATGGCGATCCTACGAGCAGTGCAACAAACCAGGTGGAAGTGGGATCCCTAGATACGACGAGCACCGGACAGCAAATCAGTGTAACCAATGTTTATTCATTCAACTGTCTGGGCAGCATTACACAAAGCTGGTCAAGTGCAACTATTAGTATTCAGGCTACCATGGTTACAATTGGCGGAGATTTAACCCTCACCGGTA
Organism: Acetobacterium paludosum; assembly: GCF_008086595.1. Lineage (GTDB taxonomy): Bacteria > Bacillota > Clostridia > Eubacteriales > Eubacteriaceae > Acetobacterium > Acetobacterium paludosum. The sequence goes on from NZ_RXYA01000006.1 coordinate 90,832, forward strand.
TTAATGGAGGTGATTTCAAAGTGTTGACCCAATATTTTACATGCAAAGGCACCACTCATTTGCAACAGATTAACGGACCATTTTATATCGGAGATGCTGCTCATCAGACAAGTGCTATTAAATTTGAAGGAAATTATGAACAAATTAAATCAACAGTAATAATGTACGGGGCCAAAAATATTGTATTTAACGGTGATTTTAAACTAGGTGATAATGGACCAGGAGTAACAACTTTAATATCGGATAATATTTATTTCCAATCGAATATAATAAATATGCAGTGTAATCAATGGTATCACCCAAATACTGTAATTTGCCAAGGAATCACCAATGCGGTGGCGGCAAATGTGTTATTAAAAACTCAGACAATCAACCCAACATTTCCAGCTGGAAAGTATACTGGTTATACAAATAGTGATTGGACTGATATTGATCCAGCAACTAACAAGTACACACTGCAGCCGAATGACTTTAAAGAAATTGCATTTCCGGATCAACCCGGGAGTAAAACGACAATTACGCCGTCGGTAAACAGAGGACCGTTTAGCTACTATTGAGAGAAAATAACAGAAAAAATGAAATAGATTGAATGGCAGGGGGCGAGAAAATGAAAGAAATGCAAAAAAAAATAAAAAAAAATAGTGGGTTCACATTAATTGAGTTGATTGTGGCTTTGTTGATTACATCCATTCTTTTAGTTTCCGCAGGGTCTGTCTATTTTATTGCGACAAAAGTGTATACACGAGGAGAAAATATCAGCTATAAGGAAGGGACGATTACCAATACCGAAACGAATCTGCAGGAGGTATTGCCGGTGGCAACCGCCGCCGCGCTTGCGGATGCGCCCAAAGAGGATGCTGGAAAAAGTTACAGTATTGGCTTTAAAGCGGATGGGACCTGTGAAGAAGTCATCATGTCTTTAGTGGTCAATACCAATGGTGATCCGGTACTGGATAGTCTGGGACGGAAACAATTTTCAAAAATCATCAATACCATTCCCCAGATTTCGGATATTGATGTGGTGGCCGTTCAAAAGACGTATGTCGATGCTAATGGAAAGACGGTCTATATCGATGCATATACTTTAAATTATGAACTTGTACCGGTTGATACAACAATGAGTATATTAAAAGGCGGCGTGGTAATGAACAACATCAAGGTTAATAACAATAATGTGCCGAATGTGACGAATGCATCCGGAAAAAATTTGTTTAATTCGGTGTCGCTTAATAATAATGGCGGAGCAACTAAACAATACCTGGTAGTGACTTTGGGTAATTGAGAGTAGCACTGATGCTTTGACAAGCGGTAAAATAACAGTGCGGCATTTCAATTAGATTATTCTTGAGACATGTTTGATGTGTTTGAGGAATGGAAAGAATTAGGGCTCGGATGTTTACAAAGGCGGGTATCTTAAAAAACAGAGCTGGTTTTACGATGATGGAGCTTGTCGTAACATTGGTAATAATGGCAATTGTTGCCGCTTTTGCGATACCCATATATTTGGGTTTTGTGAAGGATTCGCAAGCGAAGGAATGTGCCTCAAATACGGCAATGCTGACACGTGACTGCCAACAGGCACAAAAAAACCTGACAAAATCGCCAACCGAGAGTGTAAAAATTGATGGGGATGAGCCAGCTCAAGTGACGTTAAGAAACAACCTATTCTTCCAAGCCATTGATGATGAATTCAATGTAAATCTTAAATCATTGGAAAAATCGGATATAAAGGTAATCGAAAAAGACGGAAAAATAATGGTTGCCGGAATTTGTAAAGATGGAGGAAATTACTATACGCAGACAGACAATGGCAGCCTTAATGTTTACTGTGATAAACATGATGGTGAGATTGCAAATGTCATACCGGTTACAACGCCGGCCGGGAAAGATCCGGATGCACCGGTTGATAACAAGGTGACGATCAACTATGTCGCAGCGATAGGTGGGGTTGTATCTAGAATAAGTGAAACAGTGGATGCGAGCAATGGATCGGTCAGCGGTTCAACCGCTACGGCCAACATGGGCTATACGTTCAGTAACTGGACAAAAAATGGGACGGTTGTCAGCCCTGTTGCGGCATTTATTAAACCAGCCCTGGCAGCAGCAACCTATACGGCCAATTTCAACGAAAATGATGTGACGATTACCTACACCGCCGGTCCAGGTGGTGCAGTTAGCCCTACCAGTGAAGTCATCAAGGCGTTGGCGAAAACGGCAGGTGGTTCAACCGCTACAGCGAATAATGGTTACAAATTCCTGGAATGGGTTGACAGTAAGGGAAACCGGGTGGGAACAAGTATGAACTTTGATCCGCCCAAAGGTGATGTTTATATAACAACAACCTATACAGCACATTTCATAAAGCTTGAAAATGTGGATACGGTAAAAAATGTGGAAGATTATTTTGAACACCTTTATTCAAATTGGGATCCATATGGGTGGATCTGGAATTGGTATGCTGAAACAAAAATTGGCGCGGTTTACAGTTATTCGTCTTGGTTTATTGAAGGCGGAACCTATGTAGCAATTGATCATTTATCTCAATCTTTTTACAGCTTTTTTCCTTCAACTGATGGCTTTTATAGATGGTTAAGTCTAGCTGATCAGAAAAAATTTATTGAAATAACAACGTCTACCCCAGTATATAAATCGAAGAATGTTAGCGGAGATGTTTGGACAGGACCACAACCTACATTTGGAAATTTATATGAATATGGCAATTCAGTATATATCTGGACGAGCGACGATATAACTATTACACCGCCTACGGATCCAACTGCAACGACAACGGGAAATAAGTATTGGGTGAAAATCGTTGGAATATAAGTGGAATCACATGTGTAGTTAGTGTCTGTATAAATTAAAACTTCGATACAGTATTTTGGTATTGCAAAATATTTTCCTTATGATACTATAATTACCAAGATACAGGAGGCAAAAAATGAAAAGAATTGAAATATATGAACCGGGCGGCTGTGCATCCGGTGCCTGTGATCCCATGATTGAAGCGGATTTGCTGCGGATTGAACACATGGTCGCAGATTTAAGAGGGCAGGGCGTTTCGGTTTCCCGCTATAATGTGATGGATGACGGTCCGGCTTTTCTGGCCAGTGATCTGGTAAAAAAGGCGCTGGTAGAGAAAGGAACGGACTGTCTGCCGTTGGTAATCGTTGATGGCAAAGTCGAATCCGAAGGGGAATACCCGACCGATCTTGAATTGGCAAAATGGGGCGGACTGCCCTGGAGTGATCTGGAAATATACGCGGCTCGCGAAAGACGGGACACCGCCATCGCTATGGATCTTGCCCAGCATGGTGACTGTGACGCAGACGATGATTGTGACGGCGACTGTGACAGCTGCAGCTGATGAGTAAAATTATTCGTAAAAAATAAAGAAATGCGAAAGCATTTCTTTTTTCCATTAACTTTTGATACAAAATTTTGTTGGTTCGATTGTATGTTTTTTAACAAAGTAATAAAAGCAAACGAATTCATAAAAAAGAGGCAGAAAAACCAAACAATGGCTGCAAATATTTATATTGAAAAAGTTTGGTTTTTATCAGGATATAGTGATAAAATAATATTCAGTGTGAAAAGAAGGAGAATTTAGTATGCAATTTGATCGAAAGCTTCAGCTTGCAACGGATCTTTATCAATTTACCATGGGGAATGTATATGTTCAAGATGGCAAAGCTAATGAAGAAGCTGTTTTTGATGTTTTTATTAGAAATAACCCTTTTCAGGGTGGTTACACCGTGGCAGCTGGTTTAGAACAGGTCATCGACTACATCAATGGCATCCGTTTTTCAAAAGAAGATACGGCATTGCTCAAAAAAAATCATCCGGAATTTTCAGATGTGTTTTTGGACTATTTAGAGAATTTTAAATTTGAAGGGGAAATTTTTGCCGTTCCCGAGGGGACGATTATCTTTCCAATGGAACCGATTGTTCGGGTGAAAGCCCCGCTGGTCCAGGCCCAGATTGTCGAAACAACGATATTAAGTATTGTGAATCATCAAACCCTAATTGCCACCAAGGCGGCTCGTATTATTGAGGAAGCCCAGGGGGATGCGGTGATGGAGTTTGGTCTTCGTCGCGCTCATGGAACGGAAGCAGGTTATTATGGCGCCCGGGCGGCAGTGATTGGCGGATGTGTGGGAACCAGCGTGGTGGAAACGGAAGCCATGCTGGATCGTCCCTCCATGGGAACCATGAGCCACAGCTTCATTCTCAGTTATGATACGGAGTTGGAAGCCTTTGAAAAGTTTGTGAAATATAATCCCGACAATGCTGTTCTTTTGGTCGATACTTACAACACCCTGACACAAGGGGTGCCGAATGCGATTAAGGTGTTAAATAAAGCCCTGGCAGATAAAACGATGACCAAAGGATACGGGATTCGGATTGATTCTGGAGACCTGGCTTATTTAAGCGCGGAAGCTCGGAAGATGCTGGATAAAGCGGGTTTGGAAAAGGCCGTGATTGTGGCATCTTCGGATCTGGATGAACATTTGATTAAGGATTTAAAAATTCAGGGGGCTAAGATCGACTCATGGGGCGTTGGAACGAAGCTTATTACCGCTTATGATTGCCCTTCTTTAGGCGGGGTGTATAAACTATCCGTCATTGCCGGAAAACCAAAATTAAAAGTTTCCGACGATCCGGTGAAAATTACAAACCCCGGTTATAAAAAGATCTATCGGATTTATGGAAAGAGCAATGATATGGCATTGGCCGATTTATTGACGCTGGACAATGAACGCATCGATGTGAATGAACCATTGACGATTTTCCATCCGGTTTATACCTGGAAAAAAAGAATCATCACGGATTACTATGTCCGCGAACTCCTGCTGCCGGTTTTTATCAAGGGAAAATGTGTTTACAACTGTCCGAAAATTTCAGACATTCAGGAACACCTTAGAAATGAAAAAGCCAACCTATGGCCGGCTTTTAAGCGGATGGTCAATCCTCATGTTTATCATGTCGATCTGTCTGAGGCGCTGTGGACATTGAAACAGCGTTTGTTGAGTGAAGCTGAGTAGATCGGGAGGTCATCTTTTTAAGATCATGAAAACTAAAATAATTGCGATAGAAAGTCTTGATGAGACTGGGTTAAAAGCTTTAGAAGAAGTGGCGGCACTGATAAAAAAAGGTGAAACAGTCGTTTTCCCAACCGAAACGGTTTATGGATTAGGGGCAAATGCGTTTGATCCCGAAGCGGTGAAAAAAATCTTTATCGCCAAAGGGCGTCCGAATGATAATCCCCTGATTGTTCATGTTTCAGAAATTGCTGAGGTGGACTGTTTGGTTGCCGGGATTCCGCCTAAAGCCAAGCAGCTGATGGATGTCTTTTGGCCGGGACCGCTGACTTTGATTATGGAAAAATCAGCGCTGATTCCCGCTGAAGTTTCGGCCGGACTGAATACCGTCGGCATTCGTTTCCCGGATCATCCGATTGCCCGGGCGTTTATTAAAATGGCTGGGTATCCGATTGCGGCTCCCAGTGCAAACCGTTCCGGACGGCCCAGTCCGACCCAGGGAAAACATGTTCTTGAGGATCTGGATGGCCGGGTTGCGGCGATTATTCTTTCTTCGGATACCGAAATCGGATTGGAATCGACGGTGATTGATATGACGGCGGAACCGCCGGTGGTGCTTCGTCCGGGGGATGTGACGGTGGCTGAGCTTCGCGAGGTTTTAGGCGAGGTGCTGGTTTCAGCCAATGTCACTGAAAATGTTGTGCCTGAGAAGGTATTGTCGCCGGGAATGAAATATACCCACTATTCGCCCAAAGGGGATCTGGTGATCGTTAAAGGCTCAACAACGGAGATCAGCGAGAAGATCAACAATGCGGTCTCCCGCTATCGCGGAAAGCCCCTGTCGATTGGGATACTGGCAAGCGATGAAACCATGGGGTGTTACCATGAAGGTTTGATTATTTCTCTGGGAAGTCAAAAAGATCCCCGAGAAATGGCGAAAAATCTCTTTTCACGGTTGCGTACCTTTGATGAGCTTGGGGTCGAAAAAATATACGCTGAAGACATTGCCTTGAACAATGAAACATTGGCTTTGATTAACCGCCTTTATAAAGCGGCAGGCTATACATTTATTTAAAAAAAGGAGGACGAAATGAAAATAGCAATTGGTTCGGATCATGGGGGTTTTGATTTGAAAGAAGTCATAAAACCCTACTTAATTGAACTGGGTCATGAAGTTGTCGATTTTGGAACCGAGTCCCATGAATCCTGCGACTATCCAATCTATGGGCAAAGGGTCGGAGAAGCCGTCAGTTTTGGCGATTGCGATCGGGGGATTGTCATTTGCGGTACCGGCATTGGAATATCCGTGGCAGCTAATAAGATTCCCGGTATTCGCGGGGGCGTGTGCACCAACGAATTTATGGCAGCGATGTCCCGGGAGCATAACGATGCCAATGTGCTGGCATTGGGAGCAAGAGTTATTGGCGAGGGTTTGGCCCTGCGGATTGTAAAGGTTTTTCTGGAAACGGAATTTGCCGGCGGGCGTCATCAACGGCGAATCGATAAGATTCGCGAGATCGAAAAAAAATACTTGAAATAGTAAAAAAAGAAATTGCTGTATATACAAGTGTAAAAAAATGTGGTATTATATGTGAAAGTTGTTGGAATAAGATGATTTTGATCAAAAATACAGCAATTTTTTACAGGAACACAGAATTTTGCCGAAAAAAGTGAAAAAAATACTAAATAAGATGAAAAAAGTTCTTGCTTAGGAGAATGGAGCAGGCCAATGGATTCAAAAAGAGATTCGCCTAAAAAAGATTCACCTTATAAATATCTTACCATCATTACTCAGCTGGCGATTTCAACGGTTGTTCCCATCGTACTCATGCTTTTCGTGGGAAAGGCGCTGAATTACTTTTTTAACACCGGACCGATCGTCATGATTATCTGCATCATCCTGGGTGTGATTGCCGGGCTGCGGGAGTTATATACAATTCCCATGAAGATGAATAAACAGTCCATGGAGTATAATAAGCGGAGTCAATATGAATACGAAAAAGAAAAAGAAAAAGAGAATAAAAAGGATAGTGAAAATAAGAATGAAAACGACTAATCTGTCTTTCGAGGCAAAGGTAATGATCGGCGCCGGATTTGTTAGTTTGGGACTCATGCTGTTTGCCTTTATGGCGGCAGAGCCAATAAAATATGTGCTTGGGGTTTTCTTTGGAGGCCTCTACAGCATTCTTAATTTCAGATTAATGCAACTGACTTTTGAAAAAGCAATAAAAATGCCATCGGCAAAGGCTCAAAGTTATATTCAGACCAGATATTTCTTGAGATACCTTATCACCGGTGTTGTTATATATGTGGCACTCATTAATCCCTGGTTAAATATCATTGGTGTTTTTCTGGGTTTGATTGCTGTGAAACTCTCAATTTATCTTAATGGGTTTTTATCCCCAAAAAACGTTTCAGAAAATGAAGCGTGAATAAGAATCAAAAAATCACAAAAGACAGTTTGAATGTGTTTATTCAAACGAGTCTGGACAATGAGGTGAAAGAACAATGAATGGTCCAAAGCTTTTCGGGTATCTCTTCGGGTTACCGGTATCCGAAACATTAGTGAACACATGGATAACCATGGCAATAGCTTTCGTGATGTGTTTCGTTCTCACAAGGAATTTAAAAAAACATCCGGGAAAGGCTCAAGTCATCGGTGAAGGCATCGTCACCGCCATCGATAATCTTGTCGGTTCGACGATGGGCAAAGATAAAATGAAATTTGCGCCATATATACTATCTCTTATGATGTTCCTTATTTTTGCAAATACCTGTGGACTCTATGGTCTGAGATCGCCAACAGGGGATATAAGTTTTCCATTGACATTAGCATTAATTACATTTGTCTTGATTGAAGTCTACACCTGGAAGGGTAGGGGCCCAAAAGGCTATTTCAAAGAATATATTGAACCCTATCCTTTTATGCTGCCAATTAACATTATTGAAAAATTTTCAAGACCTGTTTCGATGACTTTTCGTATCTTCGGTAACTTAGTCGGCGGAATTATCATCATGCTTTTGGCTTATGAAGGCTTATCAGGGTTGACGTATTTGGCGTTAATCATTCCAATTCCATTGCATTTCTATTTCGATTTATTTGTTGGATGTATCCAAGCCTTTATCTTTTCAATGCTGACCATGGTGTTTATTGCCAGAGGAATGGATGATTGATCAAGAGGCAAAGCAAAAAATGTAATGGTTGACAGTAATGCCGAGTTGATTATTTAAACGGGTACAGCTGAAATCGGCAGTATTGATGGGTAGATTGTCAAATTGACTTTGCTATTTACAAATCCCTTTAGGCAGGGAAAAAAATATTTAGAAAAAATTTAGGAGGAAGAAATGGACGGATTAAGTATTATTAAAGCAGCTTCAGCAATAGGAGCAGGATTGGCAATGATCGGCGGTATCGGACCAGGGCTTGGCCAGGGTTATGCAGCTGGTAAAGCAGCAGAAGCGGTTGGACGTCAGCCAGAAGCACAGGGCGATATTATCAAAACCATGTTGATTGGTGCTGCAGTAGCTGAAACATGCGGTATTTACGCATTGATCGTGGCACTAATATTAATCTTTGCTAATCCCTGGGTTTGAGACTGGGTGGCTCTGATATAAAAATTTTTTATTTGAAAAAGTTATAACATTTAATAAAATTTAGGAGGAAAAAATGGACGGATTAAGTATTATTAAAGCAGCTTCAGCAATAGGAGCAGGACTGGCAATGATCGGCGGTATCGGACCAGGGCTTGGCCAGGGTTATGCAGCTGGTAAAGCGGCAGAAGCAGTTGGACGTCAGCCGGAAGCACAGGGCGATATTATCAAAACCATGTTGATTGGTGCTGCAGTAGCTGAAACATGCGGTATTTACGCACTGATTGTGGCACTAATATTAATCTTTGCTAATCCCTGGGTTTAAGACTGGGTGGCTCTGATATGAAAAACTTCAATGATTTTAAATTGGAAAGGGGGCTATAATATTGGAAACAACTGGATTAATCAGTATAGACGCAAGAGTAATGATTGCAACACTCATCAATTTCGTAATTTTCTTTTTCATTGTAAAACATTTCTTTTATGATGCGATTAAAGGTATTATCGCAAAAAGACAAGACAGCATTACGGCTGAAATTACAGGTGCTGAAGAAAAAAATGTTTCAGCTGGTCAATTAAAACTCGAATATGAAGGATTATTGGCTGATATTAAGGGGCAAGAGCGTGAAATTATTCGGGATGCCAATGCTGAAGCTCAGGCTCAGCGACAGGCAATTCTTGATAAGGCTCATACCGAAGCAAAAGGAATTCTTGATAAGGCTAATGCTGAAATCGAACTTGAAAAGAGCAAGGCCATGAATGAGGTTAAAACCAACATCGTCGATCTTTCGCTCTTTGCAGCTGAAAAGATTATTCACAAGGAAATGGATCCGAAACAACACGAAGCCATGATTTTAGACTTTATTGATAAGGTAGGAGAAGCTAAATGAGTTTAGTAGCGAAAAGATATGCCCAGGCCTTATTTGACACTGCCGTTGATAAAAATATTGTTGATGAAGTGTTCGATGAGTTTTCGACGGTGATTGATCTTTTCAAGTCTGAGGCAGAATTAATGGATCTCATGCTGACCCCTTCGATTAATAATTCTGAGAAGAAGGAAATTTTAAACCGGATTTATGGGGAAAAGTCACTTAATCAATATTTGAGAAATTTTCTGGATATCCTTTTAGACAGAAGCCGCTTCGAATATGTGCTAGAGATTAATGAGACCTTCAGACAGCTTGTATTTCCGTATAAAAATACAGTTGAGGCCGTTGTAAAAACTGCGGTGCCCTTGGACGAAACCCTTCGCGTTGCACTTGAAAAAAACCTGGAAAAGCGTTTTGATAAAAAGGTAATTCTTGATAATCAAATTGATGAAACCATTATTGGCGGCGCTGTGGTTTACGTAGGGGATCAGATCATCGATGGCAGCATTAGAAATCAGTTAAATCAAATGAAAACGCAAATGAACAGTATAAGACTATAATAAACGAGGTGAGTAAAGTTGAATCTCCGACCAGAGGAAATAAGTCAAATTATTAAAAGTGAAATAGAACGGTATCAAGATAAACTTGAAGTCGTCGATGTTGGTACAGTCATAACAGTAGGGGATGGCGTTTGTCGTGTTCATGGTTTGGAAAATGCCATGGCTGGCGAACTGTTGGCTTTCCCTAATGATGTTTATGGGATGGTACTGAATCTTGAAGAAGATAACGTTGGTTGTGTTCTTTTAGGTTATGATGATAACATTGTTGAAGGTGATGTTGTTCGTTGTACCGGTCGTATTGTTGAAGTACCGGTTGGTGAGGCCATGATCGGCCGTGTTGTGAATACTTTAGGTATTCCGATTGATGGAAAAGGACCCATTGTTACAGAATTCCATCGCCCAGTTGAAGTTAAAGCGCCTGGTGTTATCGAACGTGAGGGTGTTAATCAACCAATTCAAACAGGTTATAAATCCGTCGATTCGATGATTCCGATCGGACGTGGTCAACGTGAGTTAATTATTGGTGACAGACAAACCGGTAAAACCGCTTTGGCCATTGATACCATTATTAACCAAAAAGGTGAAGATGTTATCTGTATCTATGTCGCCATTGGCCAAAAAGAATCAACCGTTGCCCAGATTGTTGGACAATTGGAAGAAAGCAAAGCAATGGATTATACCATTATCGTTGCAGCTGGAGCGGCTGAATTGGCTCCACTCCAATATTTAGCACCTTATGCAGGTGTTACAATGGCGGAATACTTTATGAATGAACAACAAAAGGATGTCCTCATCATTTATGATGATTTATCAAAACATGCGGTGGCTTACCGTGCCATGTCCCTGATTCTTCGTCGTCCGCCAGGTCGTGAAGCTTATCCAGGGGATGTTTTCTACCTCCATTCACGTTTGTTGGAACGTGCTGCAAAACTAAAAGCGGGTGGTTCCATCACCGCATTGCCAATTATTGAAACTCAGGCTGGCGATGTATCAGCCTATATTCCGACCAATGTAATTTCTATTACAGATGGACAAATCTTCCTTGAAGCAGAACTTTTCCGTTCTGGTATTCGTCCCGCTGTTAACCCGGGGATTTCAGTATCTCGAGTTGGTGGGGATGCCCAAATTAAGTCAATGAAAAAGGTTGCCGGACCACTGCGTATTGAATATGCTCAATATCGTGAGTTGGCTTCTTTTGCTCAGTTTGGATCAGACCTTGATGATGTTACAAAAGCTCAGCTGGCCAAAGGGGCACGAATTGTTGAGATCTTAAAACAAGATCAATATGATCCGATGCTGGTTGAAGACCAGGTTCTGATTCTTTATGCGGCAACCAACAATTTCATCCTTGATATCGAAGTTAAAGATATTCAGGAATTTGAAAAAGGTCTAATGGTGTATGCCCATAAAAATCATGCCGGAATTATGGAGAAGGCCAGAGGAAAAGACGGCCTTTCAGATGAAGTTGTTGCAGGTTTTAAAGAATGTTTAGAGGCTTATAAAAAAGTTTTCTTGGCATCTAAATAGATTGTCATCGGAGGTGATTTCTAGTGGCAGAGAATGTTCAAGATATTAAACGTCGGATAAAAAGTGTGAACAGTACCAAACAAATCACTCATGCCATGGAGCTGGTGGCGTCTGCGAAGCTCAAAAAAAGCCGTGGGCTTGCTGAGCAACGCTATCCTTATTTTGAGGCGATGATTTTAAGTATGGGTAATATTGTGGAACGAACGGGAAAAAGCAAAAATGCTTTAATGAACCAGCGTGAAGTTAAAAAAACCGCTTATATTATCATTACTGGTGATAAAGGTTTGGCTGGCGGCTACAATGGAAATATTTGCAAACGGGTTGAGTCTCACTTAAAAAACAAAGATAATACAGTTTTATACACGATTGGATCGCGCGGCCGGGATCATTTTAAAAATCGTGATTATAAAATTCAAGCTGAATACCTGGGTATTTCAGAGAATCCCAACTTTTTCACGGCCAAATCAATAACGGCAGGTATTATGGATGCCTATTTAAAAGAGGAATTTGATGAAGTCTATCTGGTCTATACCAGATTCATTTCAACGCTTGTTCAGCATCCTTATTTAATGAAGCTTCTGCCCTTAGATGCAGAAGGTTTAAAGCCAAAGAAAAAGATTGAGGATGTTGAAGAAAAGAAGAGCTTAACGGGAATGATTTATGAACCTGACCCAGAAGCACTGTTGGAATATCTGATTCCTAATTATGTCGCAAACACATTGTATGGTGCGATGATTGAAAGTGCGGCCAGTGAACAGGGTGCACGTCGGACCGCGATGGAATCGGCAACCGAAAATGCCAATGAAATGATTGATGATTTAACACTTAAGCTTAACCGAGTACGTCAAGCGGCAATTACCCAGGAAATTTCTGAAATTGTCAGCGGGGCTGATGCATTAAGTTAGAAAAATAAACCATTGGCTGAAACAGTGCCGATATAATGATGAATGTATAAATTAACAGTGTAAATTATTTGCACAAGGAGGTTACAGGGAATGACCCAAAATATAGGGAAGGTTGTTCAGGTTATTGGCGCAGTCGTCGATGTTAAATTTAAAAAAGACGAACTGCCTAAATTGAACACTGCAATAAATATAGAACTTAATGGTCAAACTTTGGTAATTGAGGTAGCTCAATTACTGGGGGACGATGTTGTCAGATGTATTGCGATGGATTCTACTGACGGTCTCGTCAGAGGCCAGGACGCTGTAGATACCGGGGGCCCAATCAGGGTGCCGGTTGGAAAAGCAACGCTGGGAAGAATGTTTAATGTTTTGGGTAAACCAATTGATGGAAAACCTTTTGATACAACTGGTGTTCCAATGAATCCAATTCATTGCCATCCGCCAGCCTTTGAAGAACTGATGACACGACCGGAAATGTTTGAAACCGGGATTAAAGTAGTTGACTTGATCTGTCCTTACGTTCGTGGCGGTAAAATTGGTCTCTTCGGCGGTGCCGGCGTTGGCAAAACGGTATTGATTCAGGAATTAATTAATAATATTGCAACCCAGCATGGTGGTTTATCCGTTTTTGCAGGGGTTGGCGAACGTACTCGTGAAGGAAATGACCTTTACTATGAAATGATCGAGTCCGGCGTTATTGATAAAACAACGTTATGCTTTGGTCAGATGAATGAGCCCCCAGGTGCCAGAATGCGGATTGCGCTTTCCGGACTGACAATGGCTGAATATTTCCGTGATGTGGAAGGCCAGGATGTGCTTCTTTTCATCGATAATATTTTCCGATTTACCCAGGCCGGTTCTGAAGTATCGGCTCTTTTAGGCCGGATGCCAAGTGCTGCTGGTTACCAACCGACATTAGCGACTGAAATGGGTGCTTTACAGGAACGTATCACCTCTACCAGTAAGGGTTCGATCACATCGGTTCAAGCAGTTTATGTACCTGCCGATGATTTAACTGATCCGGCTCCAGCAACTACTTTTGCCCATTTGGATGCGACAACGGTATTGAATCGTGCGATCACTGAAAAGGGAATCTATCCAGCCGTGGATCCATTAGATTCAACGTCTAATATTCTTAGCCCTAAGATTGTTGGCCGGGAACACTATGAGACAGCTCGTGAAGTTCAGGAAATTTTACAGCGATATAAAGAACTGCAGGATATTATCGCAATTTTGGGGATGGACGAATTAGGTGATGCCGATAAGATTACGGTAGCACGGGCTCGAAAAATTGAGCGTTTTCTGTCTCAGCCTTTTAATGTGGCCGAACAATTTACCGGAACGACCGGGGTCTATGTACCTATTGCAGACACCATTAAGGGTTTCAAAGAAATTCTTGAAGGAAAACATGATGATTTACCAGAAAATGCCTTCTTAATGGTAGGAACCATTGAAGACGCCGTTGCAAAAGCAAAGAAATTAAAAGGTTAGTTGAGGTGAGCTTTAATGGCTAAAACTTTCAGATTGAAAATCATTTCTCCTACCGGGGTCTTTTATGACGGTGACGTTGAAAGGATTGTAGTCCGAGGAACTGAGGGGGAGTTTGCAATCCTTCCAGATCATATTCCTTTTACTACGACGCTTGCGCTAGGTACATTTAATATTCTCTTTGGAGATGGAACGAAAAAATATGGCACCCTTTTAGGCGGCATCGCCACGATTGGTTCCAAAGAATCAATTATTTTAACCGATGCGGCGGAATGGCCGGAAGATATTGATATTGAACGGGCTAAGGAAGCCAAAGAAAGAGCATTGCAGCATCTTAAGGATAGTAAGTTTGATGCGGCTCGAGCTGAAATTGCCTTACAACGAGCAATTATTCGAATCGGTGCGAAAGAACGGAAATAATATAACAGAACGGTTAATTCAAAAGCTGGGATTCGTAAAGAGTCTCGGCTTTTGTTATGTTTTTAGGTGCAAGTGTTTAAATGAAATCGTTTCTGTGCTATAATTTACGAAAGTATTAATGCTGGGATTAGTGTAAAAGTGAGCATTCCAGGCTGTTGATAAACTCAATTTTAAGGAGGATAAAGATGAATATTTGTATTATCGGAATGGGTATTCTGGGCATCACTTATGGTTCTATTTTATCGGATTCAGATGTCAATGTCATCTGTGTGGATACCGATGAGGAAACCATTAATATGCTGAAAGAAGGCGAAATGCCGATTTATGAACCTGGGCTTAGGGCGCTGACGGCGGCTTCAGAAGCGTCAGGTCGGTTGCGCTTTAGTTCAAATATTCAGGAAGCCATAAAAAAGAGTGAAATTATCTTTATCACATGTGAAGTACCGATCAATGCAGATAATGTCCCTGATTTGCGATTTATAAAGCCGATTGCTCAGAGTATTGGAAATCATATCGAAAATTATGTGATTGTGGTTATCAAATCGACGGTGCCGCCGGGAACCTGTCAGATCATTAAGCAGACAATCAAAACGGTGTTGGATGAGCGTGAAGCGGATATTCCTTTTGATGTCATCAGTAATCCGGATTTTGCCAGAAAAGGCTCCATGATCAAAGATTGTCTGGTACCGGAAATGGTGGTCATCGGGTCGGAGTCTGATTCGGCAGTTGAATGCTTGAAAAATCTTTACGACAGCCTTCATGTGCAAGAAAAAAACTATGTCATAACAAATCCCCAAAGTGCGGAAATGATAAAATACGGAGTGAATGCCTTTTTGGCGATTAAACTTTCTTTTATCAATGAATTGGCTTTGCTGTGTGAAAATGCCAATGCTAACATCCTTGATGTTGCCCGGGGCATCGGCCGGGATTACCGAATCGGTCCGGAATATTTAGATGCCGGACCGGGGTACGGGGGAAGTGATTTGCCTAAGGATTCAAAAGCGCTGGTTGAGATTGCCAAAGCCTATGGCACCGAATTCAAGGTGCTTCAAGGTGCCATCGATGCGAATGAAACACAAAAAAATAAAATGGTTGAAAAAATTAAGCGTTCACTGGTAAACTTAGAAGGAAAAACAATTGGCGTTCTGGGGCTATCATATAAACCGGAAACTACAGACATGCGGGATGCCCCTTCGATTAATATCATTAAAGGTTTAGTCGAAGGAGGGGCCGCAATTCAAATTTACTGTCCGGAAGGCAACCGGGAGGCAAAATGGCGATTACATAACGAAAAAGATCAGATTACTTATTGTCATGATGTTTACGAAGCGGCTGATGGAGCGGATGCCCTGGTAATTATTACCAATTGGCGAGAATTTAAAGGAATGGATCAACAACGGGTGAAACAGGTTATGAAAAATCGATATTTATTTGACTTAAGGAATATTTTTGGAGAAGAACCGCCGAAAGGCTTTATCTATTCAGGCTTGGGAATTCCCGAAATGGAGGTGAAGTAATTGAGCAAGATACGCAAAGCGGTTATTCCGGCAGCAGGTTTGGGAACACGGTTTTTACCGATCACCAAATCGGTGCCCAAAGAAATGCTACCGATCGTGGATAAACCGACCATTCAGTACATTATTGAAGAAATTGTCGCGTCAGGAATTGAAGAAATTCTGATCATTAACGGACGTAACAAAGAAAGTATCATTAATCATTTTGATAAGGTGCCAGAGCTTGAAGCTTTGCTCCGTGCCGGCGGAAAAACGGCGGCTTTAGCGGAAGTGGAAGCCATTACCAAGATGGCCAAAATCTTTTCAGTGCGGCAGAAAGAGGCTAAGGGACTGGGTCATGCGGTGCTTTGTGCAAAGGAATTTGTCGGCAATGAACCGTTTGCCGTGGTGCTGGGGGATGACATTGTTTATAATGATGGCAAACCGGCATTGAAGCAAATGGTTGAGGTCTATGAAACCTATGGGGCGTCGGTGATTGGTGTTCAGCAGGTGGCTCCGGACCAGGTGAATAAATATGGGATTGTTTCCGGGACAAAGGTCGGTGAACGGGTGCATCGGGTAAATGATCTGGTTGAAAAACCGGCAATTGGAACGGCCCCTTCAACCATGGCCATTTTGGGACGCTACATTATTACGCCGGGGATTTTTGAAATTTTGGAGCATACCGGTAAAGGTGCCGGCGGAGAAATCCAACTGACCGATGGGCTAAAAACATTGGCGACGATGGAAAAAATGTTCGCCTATGATTTCATCGGAAAGCGCTATGATGTCGGGGACAAGCTTGGTTTCTTGGAAGCGACGGTTGAATTTGGTTTAAGAGATCAGAAACTGGGGCCGGATTTCAGAAAATATCTGGAGACCTTAATGCGTTAGCCCAAAAGTAATTTTTTGTTCGTCGGGGCGATCCATGATCGTCCGTGAACGTTTGGCTAAAAGATTGACGTTGGCGGGCGGGCAAGACCCGCCCCTACGGTATGATGAATGACGTTAATTTATAAAAACAGAAAAAGCAAATATGGGTTGGTAGGGGCGATCCATGATCGTCCGTGAACGTTTGGCTAAAAGCTTGACGCTGGTGGGCGGGCAAGACCCGCCCCTACGGTATGATGAACGACGTTAATTTATAAAAACAGAAAAAGCAAATATGGGTTGGTCGGGGCGATTGATAATCGCCCGTGAACGTTTGGCTAAAAGATTGACGTTGGCGGGCGGGCAAGACCCGCCCCTACGGTATGATGAATGACGTTAATTTATAAAAACAGAAAAAGCAAATATGGGTTGGTAGGGGCGATCCATGATCGTCCGTGAACGTTTGGCTAAAAGATTGACGTTGGTGCGTGGAAAAGACCTGACCCCGACAGGATTATCAGTTGTGTGATCTGCAGATGCAAGAAAGGAAACTACAATGGATTATAAAAAAGCATATCAAGAATGGCTTAATCAAGCGGATTTAGACATGGCATTACGTCAGGAGCTGGAAGCTATTACGGATGAAAAAGAAATTGAAGACCGCTTTTATACCGAATTGGAATTTGGTACGGGCGGAATGCGTGGAAAAATGGCGGCCGGCACAAACCGGATGAATATCGTTATGATCGCCAAGGTAACCTACGGTTTAGGAAAGTATCTTTTAAACCTGGATCCGCAAAACTCGGAAAAGGGTGTCGCCATCGCTTATGATTCTAGAAATTTTTCTCGAACATTTGCTGAAACAGCAGCCGGGGTATTGGCGAAAATGGGCGTCAAAGCATATCTTTTTGAGGAGCTTCGACCAACTCCAGAGCTGTCATTTGCAGTGCGCCATTTAAATGCCGCAGGGGGAATTGTGATTACCGCATCCCATAATCCCAAGGAGTACAACGGCTATAAAGTTTATGGCCCGGATGGGGGACAGATGGTTACCGCATCGGCGGAT
This sequence comes from Acetobacterium paludosum, assembly GCF_008086595.1. Taxonomy (GTDB): domain Bacteria; phylum Bacillota; class Clostridia; order Eubacteriales; family Eubacteriaceae; genus Acetobacterium; species Acetobacterium paludosum. Next base: position 108,663 of record NZ_RXYA01000006.1, read on the forward strand.
GCCCTGATTGCCGAGATAGAAAAGGTTAAGGCTGTTTTCGATATTCAAAAACTGACGTTAAAGGAAGGCCTGAGCCAGGGAAAAATTCAAATGGTCGGGGCAGAGATGGATGATGCGTTTACTAAAGCGGTAACATCGATTTGTCATCCTAACCCGAATAGTCCCCTTAAAGTTGTCTATACACCCCTGCATGGTTCAGGAAACAAACCGGTACGTCGGGTTCTGGCCGAACTGGGCTATCAGAACGTCATCGTCGTGCCGGAACAGGAACTGCCCGATGGCAATTTCACCACTGCTCCATATCCCAATCCGGAAGATCGTTCGGTCTTTACTTTAGCAATGGCTTTGGCCGATAAATGTAACGCGGATATTATCATTGGCACGGATCCGGATAGTGACCGGGTCGGCGTTGTGGGCAGAAATCCCAAAGGCGAGTTTGATGTTTTCACGGGGAATCAAACCGGCGCACTTTTAGTGGATTATTACCTCAAAACCCGTCCGGAATTGCCCAAAAATAAAGTGGTTATCAAAACCATTGTCACCAGTGAGCTTGGCGGCGTTGTGGCAAAAAGCTATGGTGCCAATGTGGTGGATGTTCTAACGGGGTTTAAATATATCGGGGAATGTATGACTGAGTATGAAAAAACCGGGGAATACACTTTTGCTTTTGGTTATGAAGAAAGCTATGGCTATCTGGCGGGGAATTACGCCCGGGATAAGGATGCGGTGGTGGCTTCGGCGCTGGTTTGTGAAATGGCGGATTATTATGAAAAACAGGGACTCACGCTTTATGAAGCATTGATTGCGTTATATGAAAAACATGGGTATTTTATTGAAGATGTGATGGCTTTAACTCTTGAAGGAATTGCAGGCAAGGCCAAAATTATTGAAATTATGAATAAATTCCGCAAGGTGAAACTGACTGGTTTTGCTAATGCCCAATTGTTAAAATTCAATGATTACGAAGCAAGTGTCAGCCGGGATTTAACCACCGGTCGGGAAGCAGTGATTGATCTTCCTAAATCGAATGTTTTGAAATTTATTTTTGATGATTATTCCTGGTTTGCTCTTCGTCCATCAGGGACAGAACCGAAGTTGAAAATATATTTTTCAGTTACCGGAAAAACAGAAGAAGAAGCAACCACGAAGAAAGACCTGTTGAAAAAAATAGTAACAGATTTAACTGAATAGGATCGTAGGGGCGACCCATGATCGCCCGTGGATGTTGGTTTTAAAGATTAGCGTAGTCGGACGGGCAAGGTCCGCCCCTACAGGACCAAATGACATTAATTTATGATATGCAGAAAAAACAAACATAGGATCGTAGGGGCGATCAATGATCGCCCGTGGACGTTGGTTTTAAAGCTTGACGTAGTCGGGCGGGCAAAGTCCGCCCCGACAGTATGATGAAATATGTTATTTAATAAAGGCAGCATCCCGAAGTTTTGGGATGCTGCCTTTTAGTAAGTTCATTTATAAATTAATTGACTGTGTCAGTGGAGGAGCTGCCTCCTGAAGAGGAACCAGAACCGGTTGAGCCGGAGCTGGAAGATCCTGAGTCGGTGGAACCTGAACTGGAAGAATCCGAACCGGTTGAGCCGGAGCTAGAAGATCCTGAGCCGGTGGAACCCGAGCTGGAAGAATCCGAACCGGTCGATCCCGAGCTGGAAGAATCCGAACCGGTCGATCCAGAGCTGGAAGACCCAGAGTTAGAGTAGTCCGAGCTGGATGATCCGGAACTAGAACCCGAGCTGGAGGTCCCAGAACTAGTACCAGAGCTGGAAGAACCAGAACTTGAATCATTCGAGTAGGAAGACGTATTATCATAGGTGCTATCCGAGGTGGTTGATTCGGTATAAGTTGAGGACGACCCGGTGCTGGCATAGGCGGCAATGGCAGAACTTATTTCGTCCACAGTATCTGATGGTACATAAGCGGTATAGGTACTTGCGTTGGAACCAGTGGTTCCGGTGGTTCCGGTGGTTCCGGTGGTTCCAGTGGTTCCAGTGGTTCCAGTGGTTCCAGTGGTTCCGGTAGTACCCGTTGTACCAGTGGCTGTTGTCGGTCCGTAAATAAACGCATGAAGCGCAATAACGTTATCGGAAAGGGTATTTGGCACCACATAAGAAACACTGTTTATCATGGTATTTTTAACAAAGGCATCAGTCGGTAATCTAAATTCCAAAAATTGCTTGTCGGGAGAGCCTAAAAAGGCTTTCGCGTAAGTGGTTATTTCATTAATTGAAAGGGTGGTTTTTATATAGGGATAGATTTTGCTGATCAGGTTTACCCCGTTTAAAATATCAATGTTAAAGGCTTTTTTGGCAATCTGTCCGACAACCTCGCGCTGACGTTCGGTTCGATGGTAGTCATCATCACTGTATCGATTACGGGCATAGGCCAAGGCCTGAACGCCGGTCACGGTTTGAATACCGGTCGTGGTAAGATAGGGGTCTGCTTTGCCAACTTTGTCATTAACATCATCAATATACTTGTTGGTCCATTCAAGCACATTTTGATCCAGTACATTAATCTCAACTCCGCCTAAGGCATCAACCGTGTCGACCATGGCATCAAAATTGACAACCACATAATCGGTAATATTAAGATCAAAATTCTGGTTTAAGGTTTTAACGGCAAGCTCCGGGCCGCCATAGGCATAAGCTGCGTTGATCTTATCATAACTTTGATTGGTCGTTTTCGTTGCTGGAATCTGAACCAATAAATCACGCATAATAGAGGTTACTTTTATGTTTCCATTTCTAAAATCCATTGACACAATCATAATTGTATCTGATCGGTCACCATCAATGTCACTTCGTCCATCGATACCAAAGACTGCGATATTGACGGTGTCAATATCTAAATTATTATTCACATTTAATTGTGATTCATCCAGTTGGGGTTCTGCGACCATTTCATTGATTTTGCTGAGCGTGTTAAAGCCGTAGACTATTCCGGTGCCAATAAGGGAGGCAATCAAGAAAAGTATGACTAGAATTATTTTCTTTTTCATAAAGATTCCTTTCGCTTTACGAGTTAAAATCATATACACTACATAATAACATAAACTTGCTTAAAAAAACATTGAATAATAAAGGGAGACGATAAATATTTAATCGAAAAGATCATTTTAAATCGCTAAGATTATCTTAAGAATGAGAATGAATCTAGAAAAAAATAGACTTTTAAGAGAATATCGAGTATAATGACAATGAATTTTTATGGCTAAAAAAGTTAAAAAAGAACAATGAAATCAGGTGAATTATGAAAGTATTATTAACAGGTTCAAACGGTCAACTTGGTAGGGAACTCACGCAGCAGCTTAAAGAAAAAGAAATAGCTTTTGTGGGATATGATATTCCGGAGTTTGACATTACTGATAAAGAAAAGATTGCCGATATTATTGATAAAGAGCAGCCGACCGTTATTATTAACTGCGGTGCTATGACGAATGTAGATGGCTGTGAAACCCAGAAAGAAATGGCCATGGCAATCAATGCCATGGGACCGAAATATTTAGCGGAAATTGCCCGAGCTAAGGATATTGTGCTGGTACAGGTTTCAACCGATTACGTGTTTGACGGAGCGGGGATATTGGAAAACGGGTCTTTGCGGCCTTATGTCGAAACAGATGCGATTGATCCTCTGACGGTCTACGGCGAAAGCAAAGCCGCCGGAGAAAAAGCGGTTGCGGAAATTGCGCCGAAGTATTTTATTATTCGGACCGCCTGGCTATACGGAGACGGCAAGAATTTTGTAAAAACCATGCTGGATCTTGCCTCGAAGCATCCAAAGCTCACGGTTGTGAATGATCAGGTTGGTTCACCAACGAGCACGGTGGATTTGGCGGCGGCGATTATTGATTTGATTCAGACCGATCATTACGGACTTTATCACGGGACTTGTGAGGGACAGTGCAGCTGGTATGATTTTGCCTTGGAAATTTTCAGATTGTCGGGGATTGATATTCCGGTGGAACCCGTCACTTCAGAGCAATTTATTAGTCCGACTCCCCGTCCCAAATATTCGGTATTAGACAATAAAAAACTGAAAGATTTGAAGATGAATCATTTCAGACCATGGCAAGAGTCTTTAGTGGAATATCTGAAAAAATTGAACGCATAATTTAAGGAAAGAGGCAATCATGAAAGGTATTATATTAGCTGGAGGTTCCGGCACACGACTTTATCCCATTACTCGGGCGGTATCAAAACAATTGTTACCTGTTTACGATAAACCGATGATTTATTATCCTCTGGCAACACTGATGCTGGCAGGGATTAGAGACATTTTAATTATTTCAACCCCCATTGATCTTCCCATGTTTGAACGACTTTTTGGCACTGGTGAAGAATTGGGATTGAATTTTTCTTATGAAGTTCAGGAAGCCCCTAATGGCTTGGCGGAAGCCTTCATTATTGGTGAAAAATTTATTGGTGATGATAAGGTTGCCCTTGTATTGGGCGACAATATTTTTTACGGACACGGATTCACCGGAGCCATTCGTAAGGCTGCTGAATTGGCAGAGGGGGCCGTTATTTTCGGGTATCCGGTTACCGATCCGGAACGCTATGGCGTGGTTGAGTTTGCGGAAGATGGCACCGTTCTTTCGATAGAGGAAAAACCGGAGATGCCAAAATCTCATTTCGCCGTTCCGGGGCTTTATTTTTACGACAATAAGGTTATTGAAATTGCTAAAAATATTAAACCATCACCACGCGGTGAATTAGAAATTACAACGGTTAACGAAACTTATCTAAAACAGGGAAATCTAAAGGTTGAACTTTTTGGACGAGGAATGGCATGGCTTGATACGGGAACTCACGACAGTTTAATTGAAGCATCCAACTTTGTTGAAACCATTCAAAAACGGCAGGGGCTTTATGTGGCGTGTATTGAAGAAATTGCCTATCGACATAAATTTATCAATCAAGATCAGTTATTGAAGCTGGCTGAACCGTTAAAGAAAACAGCCTATGGCCAATACCTGATTCAATGTACAAAAGAAAAGTAGGAGAGAATATGGCAAAAATTAATGTAATAGAAACAAAAATCAAAGGCCTGGTTATTATAGAACCCTCTGTTTTTGGGGATGAACGCGGTTATTTTATGGAAACCTATAATGAAGAAGAATTTCATAAAGTTGGATTGACCATGCGGTTTGTCCAGGATAATGAATCGAAATCAAGCAAAGGTGTGCTTAGAGGCCTTCATTTTCAACGGAAATTCTGTCAGGGAAAATTGGTTCGGGCAACCAGAGGCGAAGTATTTGATGTCGCTGTTGATCTTCGGGAGGGTTCGCCAACTTATGGACAATGGGCAGGCGTGACTTTAACGGAAGAAAATAAAAAAATGTTTTATGTGCCGGAAGGCTTTGCCCATGGTTTTTTGGTCTTGTCTGATGAAGCGGTGTTTAATTATAAATGCACCAATCTTTATGCCCCGGAATATGATGGCGGGATCCGCTGGAATGATCCGGAAGTTGGCATAGAATGGCCGCTCGATGGAATCGGAGATCTTTTGCTTTCGGAAAAGGATACAAAACTTCCGTTTTTAAGAGAAATCAAAGACACGTTAAGATTTGAATAAGGATAGAATGGAGTAAAAATGAAAACAGTATTAGTCACCGGTGGTGCCGGATTTATTGGTTCTAACTTTGTAAAATACATGCTGAATCAGCACCCGGATTATAAAATAGTTAATTTGGATGTCCTGACCTATGCAGGAAATCTTGAAAATTTAACCGATATTGAAGATAATAAGAATTATGTTTTTGCAAAAGGAGATATTGCGGACCGTCCTTTTGTTAAGGATCTTTTTGCAAAATATGATTTTGATACGGTGGTCAATTTTGCCGCCGAGTCTCACGTCGACAGAAGCATTGAGGACCCTGAGATTTTTGTCCAGACCAATGTAATGGGAACACTGGTGCTTTTGGATGAGGCAAAAAATAACTGGCAAACGGGGAAAGATGAGAATGGCTATCCGACCTATCGGGCCGGGGTACGGTATCATCAGGTATCCACCGATGAGGTTTACGGAGCGTTGGGGAAAACGGGAATGTTTACCGAAACAACACCGATTGCCCCAAACAGTCCTTATTCAGCATCCAAGGCCAGTGCGGATTTGATTGTTCGGTCTTATGGTCAGACATTTAAATTACCAGTCACCATCAGCCGCTGTTCAAATAATTACGGCCCTTATCATTTCCCGGAAAAGCTGATTCCGCTGATGATTTCAAACGTCATTGCGCTAAAAAGTCTTCCTGTTTACGGGGATGGCATGCAGATCAGGGATTGGCTGCACGTGAAGGATCATTGCAGTGCCATTGATACCGTTTTGGAAAAAGGGGTGGCCGGCGAGGTCTATAATATTGGCGGAAACAATGAAAAAGCCAATCTTGAGATCGTTAATTTGATTATTGAAAATGTCGGCAAAAAACTTCGCTCAGGAAAATATAATATTGATAATGATGGCACAAAAATCAGCAAAGATCTCATCACCTATGTTGAAGATCGCTTGGGTCATGATCGTCGCTATGCCATTGACAATACGAAAATCACGACTGAACTGGGCTGGAAACCATCCTATACCTTTGAACAGGGAATCGCTGAAACCATTGAGTGGTATTTGAATAACCAGGAATGGTTGGAACGCGTGAAATCCGGTGGGTATAAAGCGTATTATCAGAAAATGTATTCAAAAAAGTAAAATAGTTCGGAAAAAAAGCACATTAGATTGTGCTTTTTCAATTAAGATTTATGATGAGGTGTTAATTTGTATTTATTCAAAGATTTATTGGAGTATTTCAAAGATTTATATCAGAATCGTGAACTGATCGCAAAATTTTCGAAAAATGATTTTAAGTCACGGTATGCCGGCTCGTTTTTAGGGATTCTATGGGCATTTATTCAGCCGACGGTTACCATTGCCGTGTACTGGGTTGTTTTTGGTCTGGGTCTGAAATCAAGCCCGGCTGGGGGGATGCCCTTTGTTCTGTTCCTGATAACCGGAATTATTGTCTGGTTTTTCTTTTCAGAAGGCCTGGTTAATGGAACAAACTGTTTTCGAGAATATAATTACCTGGTTAAAAAGGTGACTTTTAATATAAAAATATTGCCAACGGTAAAAATAATATCTTCTTTATATACCCATGCTTTCTTTATTGCCTTTGCAGTGGTAATGGTGCTGCTTTATGGGTATTCGATCACGCCCTATTTTTTGCAGATTTTCTATTATTTGTTTTGTTTAATTGTTTTTTTAACCGGACTAACTTGGGTAACGGCCTCATTACAACCCTTTTTTACGGATATTCTGCAATTTATCAATGTGGCAATGCAGGTCTTATTCTGGGGAACCCCTATTTTAGTACCGATTGAAACATATCCGGTTGGTTTATTACGGATTATGAAATTAAATCCCCTCTATTATATTGTGCAGGGATATCGGGAGTCCTTTTTCGGGCAAGGCTGGTTTTGGCAACATCCCGTGATGACGGCTTATTTTTGGGGATTTACATTTGTGCTGCTGCTGGTCGGGATTGCAGTTTACAGAAAATTAAGACCGCATTTTTCTGATGTCTTATAGAAAAGCGGATTCAGTATCTTTGGAGGACAAAATGTCAGAAGTGGCAATAAAAATAGAAGACGTAACGAAGATTTATCGTTTGTACAAACGTCCCATGGATCGATTGAAGGAATCCATGAGTCTGATTCGAAAGAAAGAATATCATCATAAATTTTATGCCCTTAAGAATATAAATTTGGAAATTCTTAAAGGAGAATCCATTGGCATTATTGGCAGGAATGGCTCGGGAAAATCGACGCTTTTAAAAATAATTTCAGGGGTTTTGACTCAAAGTGAAGGCAATGTTTATGTCGATGGAAAAGTTTCCGCGCTGTTAGAATTAGGAACGGGTTTTAATCCGGAATATACCGGAATCGAAAATATTTATGCAAATGGCCTGATCATGGGCTACAATAAAAAAGAAATGGACAAACGCGTTGACAGTATCATTGATTTTGCTCAAATCGGAGAATATATTGATCAGCCGGTAAAGACCTATTCAAGCGGAATGTTTGCTCGCCTGGCATTTGCGACAGCCATCAATGTTGATCCGGAAATACTCATCGTTGATGAAGTATTGGCCGTTGGTGATTCCAAGTTTCAGATTAAATGTATCAATAAAATGGAAGAATTTAAGGCATCAGGCAAAACGGTTTTGTTTGTTTCACATACCCTTGAACAAATTAAACGTTTTTGCACCAAAGGCGTTTGGATTGACAAAGGTGTGATGCGCATGGTTGGTGAAGTGAACCATGTGATTGATATGTATGAAAGCGAAATTTTAAGAGAGTCAATGGAACAAAAAGCAGCGGAGAGCGGAAGTTCACCAGTAAATATGGCAGAACTTGAAACGAATCTTGGAAAACTAAAATCAGTGAGCTGCAACAGCGAGGAACTGACAACTTTTGATGATTTTATCGTTGATATTGAGTATGAATTATATGATGATATTTCAAGTAAACCCTTAGTGGGAGTGGCATTCTATACCATTGATCGACAGTATATTTTTGGGCCCAATACCTATTTGGATGGAGTGGATATTCCGCAAACAAAGGGAATTCACCGCGTTTCCTATGTGGTGCCAAAATTACCGCTGCTGGGGGGGAAATACGAGGTTGATATTGGACTCTTTGCAAATAAAAGCATTGTAAATCTGGATTACAATACTTGTGCTTTTGTAATAACCGTTTCGGCCGATTATTTTACAGAAGGTCTGGTCCACATGGAACACCATTGGGAAATTATTGAAGAAGGGATTGAAAATGGAAAGAAAATCAGTTGTTGAACAAGAAGAGATAAAATATTTTATCGATAAAATAGTGAAAGATGAAGAAAATCATTGTGCAAGTGTTCAAGGATGGGCCTTTAATACCAAAACGAAGGAAACGGTTGAGCTCTATATCGTTGGTCATGAATCCGAAGGGGTTACCTTTAAACGGGATTTTAGAATTGATGTCAATAATAAGTATTGCTTGCCTGATGATGCAAAAGCCGGTTTTATTATTGAATTTGATGAAAAAACTTATGGTAAAATATTAAATCTGAAATTTAAGAATGGACAGGTATCAAAAGTAGTAAAATTAAATTTGAAGAAAAATTATGATTACCTGAAAAAGCCAAATCTTTTTAATGCAACAAGACTGGTTAATACAGCAACGAGGACAATTGGGTATTTTAGCCGAAATGGATTAAAGAACACAATCAGAAAAATCAAGTTTGAAGTTAAATATAAAAATCAGGAAAACTATAATTTCTGGATTGAAGTTCATGAAGATTATGATATAAAAAAAGTGCTGGACGATATCAGAAAATTTGACTATTCGCCTAAAATATCCATTGTGATGCCGGTTTACAATGTGGAAGCAGAGTGGCTAAGTGCCTGCATCGATTCTGTTTTAAACCAGCATTATAAAAACTGGGAATTGTGCATTGCCGATGATTGCTCAACGGATGAACATATCAAACCACTATTAGAATCCTATAAAAGACAAGATCCTCGAATAAAGGTTATTTATCGGGAAGAAAACGGACATATTTCCCAAGCTTCCAACTCAGCCCTGGAGATTGCGACGGGTGAATTTGTTGGACTTCTGGATAATGATGATACCTTGTCAGACTTTGCCTTATATGAAGTGGCGAAATTATTAAATGAACATCCGGAAGCAGATCTTATCTATAGCGATGAAGATAAATTAAGTGAAGACAACAAACGGAGCCAACCGTTCTTTAAAACAGACTGGGCACCGGATATACTATTGGCAACAAACTATATTTGTCATTTCGGTGTTTATCGAAAAACAATCGTTGATGAAATCGGCGGATTCAGAAAAGGATATGAAGGCGCCCAGGATTATGACCTGGTGCTGCGTTTTACTGAAAAGACAGATAAGATTTTTCATATTCAAAAGGTTCTGTATCACTGGCGGATGATCAGCAATTCCACGGCAGTCAATCCTGATTCCAAGGGTTATGCCTTTGAAGCGGGAAAAAAATCATTGGAAGATGCCCTCACGAGAAGAGGCATTAAAGGAAGCATTGCCCATGGCGCTTTTCCTGGGGTATACAATGTTGACTATGAAATTGTGGATGATGGATTGGTATCGATTATCATTCCAACCCGGGATAATGCCGTGGACCTGAAAGCCTGCGTGGATTCGATTTTTGAAAAAGCAGCAGATGAAAAATTTGAAATCATCATTGCTGATAATGGTAGTGAAAAAGAAGAAACCTTCAAATTATTTGAATATTATACGAAAAAGTATAAAGATCAGTTCAAAGTGGTTCGTCTGGATATGCCATTTAACTTTTCACGGATCAATAATCTGGCAGTTAAGGAATCAAACGGTAAATACCTGCTCTTTTTAAATAATGATATCAAAGTCATCACCCCAGGATGGATTAAGCGGATGATGAGTCTTGCTCAGCAGGAACGAATTGGTGCCGTCGGAGCGAAACTTTATTATCCGGATAATACCATTCAGCACGCTGGGGTTCTCCTTGGCATGGGGGGCGTGGCCGGACATGGTCATTGCGGATATCCTCGTGGGGATTACGGCTATTTTGGAAAATTAGTAATTAATAATAATTATTCGGCAGTGACTGCCGCTTGTATGATGGTGAAGCGCAAAGATTTTGATGCCGTTGGTGGATTTGAAGAAAAATTAACAGTGGCATTTAATGATGTTGATTTTTGTTTAAAACTTTATGCAAAAGGAAAATTTAATGTTTGGATCCATGATGTTGAATTGTATCATTATGAATCAAAATCCCGGGGATCTGAAGATACCTATCAGAAATATAAGCGCTTTAACAGTGAAATAGACTTCATGAAAAAACACTGGCTGAAATATGTAAAGAATGATCCCTTTTATAATACAAATCTTACCAGAGTTGATGGAAATTATGCGATTTGCGTTGATATTGTGGGTTATGTTAAAGGAAAAAAAACGGACTCTGATTTTGATGAAATTGAAGACGAAAAAAAAGTAAAAGATAAGCGTAACAAATGTAACAAAAAAATTGACGAGCATATTATTTAGTGATATTATCGTGACAAGTAAAATATAGAAATTTTCTATAATTATAGAAGAAAGGAGGATTATTTTGGAAAGTACGAAAAGCAGTAAAAGATTAGTAAGTATGGGGGTAATTATATTACTTTTGTTTCTAACAGCATTTTCATATTACAGTCCGAAAGCTGATGCGGCAGGACAGACAATCATTATCAATCCCGGACATCAGGTAGGAACAGATAGCGGTGCGGTAAACAGCACAACGGGCATTACCGAAGTTGGGCTTAACAATGCTTTGGCGATTAAGATTGTAACGACTTTGAGAAATAACGGTTATAATGCGATGCTGAGTCATCAAATTCCCGAGAATACAATGGGTTTGCCAACGTTGCTTGCGACGACAACGAATGATTCAACACAGATAGCTAATGCAGCCAATAAACTGGGGGCTGATTTATTAATCAGTGTTCATCATAATTCAGGTGGCACAGCAGCCAGCGGTTATGAGTTCTACTGGAGCAGTTATCACCCGTCCGTTGATACCAATGGGCTTTATGAAGTAACCGGTTTATGGTCAGATGGCTCGTCGGCAACATTGGATTCAACTCCTTGTGCAATAGCTTTGAAGTCCAAGGAATTGGCCAATCTTTTTAATACGAATTTTAAATCTTTGGACTATGTTCCCAGCAGAAATAAGATAGTTGAACGCGATGACGCTTTCACAAGAAAGACCAGCATGCCTTCAGTGCTAATTGAAGCGGGTTTTGTATCCAACGATGCTGAATCTTTGGCAATGGCCGACGGCGGCAATCAGCAAAAAATGGCAGATCAGGTTTTGGTCAGTATCAATCAGTTGTTTGGAAATGATACGAGTACGACAGTTATTACAGCCGACAGTGTCAAAGCAACGGTATCCGGGAGTCAGATTACTGCAACTGTCAGCGGGATTAATACACCGAACTCGGTAAAAACCATTCAGTTCCCGGTATGGAGTGATGCAAATGGACAGGATGATATAGTATGGTATACGGCAACCAAACAAAGTGATGGAAGTTACCAGGCAACCATAAATATTAGTGATCACAATAATGTTGGGGGAGTTTACAATGTTCATTGCTATGCAACAGATACTAATGGTAAGGTGTCAATGCTTGGCCATACGACGGTTGGCGTAGCGGTAGAAACCATGACTGCCAGTCTGACAACCAGTGTGTCTGGGGATAAGATTAATGTTAGTATAAAAGGCCTTGTAGCCCCGTATGGAGTAAAGACCATTTATGTGCCAATATGGAGTGAAACCGGTGGACAGGATGATCTAAAATGGTATACAGCGACCAAACAAAGCGATGGAAGCTATAATCTAAGTGTTGATATTAAAGATCATAATTACAACAGCGGAATATACAATGTTCATTGCTATGGCGTGGACAGTAGTGGAAATTATACTTTGTTGGGAACAACAACAGCTACTGTTAGCGGCAGCGTACAGACGATGACCGCCAGCACCGTTAGCAATAGTGTATCTGGTAATAAGATAACCGTAAGTATAAGTGGGCTGGCGGCGCCAAATGGTCTACAGACTATTTATGTGCCGACATGGAGTGATGTTAACGGACAGGATGATATCAAATGGTATACAGCAACCAAACAAAATGATGGAAGCTATAGTTTAACGATCGATATCAAGGATCATAATTATGATAGTGGGGTTTACAATATTCATATTTATGGTGTGGACGATACCGGAAAATATACATTCTTAAAGGCAATGACAACCAGTGAAATAGTTCCGGAAATAATGTCAACAAGCAGCATTAAAGCTAGCGTAAGCGGTAACCAGATTACGGCAACAATTCAAGGCATCACCTCACCAAATGGGGTTAAAAACATCAGTGTACCTGTTTGGAGTGAGACCGGTGGACAAGATGATATTAAGTGGTATTCAGCAACGAAGCAAAGTGATGGGAGCTATAGCGTAACAATTGATATTAAAGATCATAACTACGATTGCGGAACCTATTATATCCATTGCTATGGAACCGATACATCAAATTTGACGACATTTTTGGGAGATACCAGTGTTAATATAAGTACAACTCCGATGACGGCAAGTAAGATCACGGCTTCGTTTGCGGATAATATGATTACAGTTAATATCGATGGCATTACAGCTCCAAATGGAATTCAAAGTATTTTGGTTCCGACATGGAGTGACAATGGCGGACAGGATGATATTGTTTGGTATACGGCAACCAAACAAAGTAATGGAAGCTACCAGGTAACCATTGATGCAAAGAATCATAATGGAGACAGCGGACCATACTCCATTCATGTTTATGGCGTTGAAGCGGATGGTCGAAATGTATTCCTTGGAAATACGTCCGTGAGTGTGAGATATGTGGAAACACCTATTATGGGAGCGACCACGGTAACTGCGGCTGATTTGATCGCCTATTATAACAGAACCGGATGCACATATCCACAGATTTATACGAATATTGGTGTTAATCTGGAAACTTTTGTTAATATGTATATCCAAGAGTGTGAGGCAGAAGGGGTTCGGGCAGAGGTCGCTTTTGCCCAGGCGATGTTGGAAACCGGCAATCTTCAATTTGGCGGCGATGTCAAGGCCAGTCAATTTAATTTTGCTGGGTTAGGCGCAACCGGTGGAGTGCCTGGTTACGATTTTTCGGCAACTTACGGCAATACCAGTACTGGTCTGCGGACTGGGATAAGAGGTCATGTACAGCATTTGAAATGCTATGCCTGTGATGAGCCATTGAATCAGACGAAAGTCGATCCCCGGTGGAATGATACATTACGGCTAAGGGCGCTTTCAGTTGAGGAATTGGCGGGAACCTGGGCTGCTGATAAGACCTATGCACCTAAAGTTAAAGCGATTATGAATAAGTTCTAGATTTAAAAAACAGGATTGATTTTCAATCCTGTTTTTTTAGTGGAAGATTTTTGCCGGAAGTAAGGTCTTTTATGTCAGTATAATTGCTTCCTAATAATTATACTGAATTGGTCGATATATAAAAGAATAGTTTAATTGGTTTATTATAATGAGAACATGAGAAATAAAATTGTGGAAGAAGAGGGAATAATGCAAATCATACGTGAGAAGTTTGGAATGAAGTGGTTTGCTCTGTGCGTGGCACTCGTTTTGATTTCGGGATGCTTGCCTTGGCATATTGAAGCACAGGAAAACACTGAAAACGATTCATCTGGAGCGGATAAAGAGGTTGGTTCTGAACAGCATGAAGAGGACACGCCTGCTGTTGAAAAACAGATTCCAGAAACAACAGGTGACGGTGTCAAAGAAGACAGCTCAGAAATAAGAACAGAAAAGAATACCATCAGCATCAGTGCCGGAGATATTGCTGTGAATATCGCCCAGAATCCGGATAGGACAACTCAATTTACAGTCAGTACGGTTGGTTGTGCAGGAAAAAACGGGATTGGCAGTGTGTTGTTTCCAACCTGGACCGAAAGAAATGGACAGAATGATCTGGTGTGGTATCAGGGAACGCTGGGAAGCAATGGAGAATACAGTGTTACCATCGACAGTAAGGATCATGGGTTTGAAACTGGCATATATAATGTACATACCTACATTTACGGATTGCAGGGGGATGTAATCAAAACATGTGTTAATACTTATAAAATGGCTGATCCTATGGCCAATATCAGTGTTGGTGAAGTGAGCAATGACAGCTACAAAGTGAGGGTTAGCGGTGTCAGCAGTTCAGAAGGTGTCAGCGGGGTCATGTTTCCGACCTGGAGTCAAATCAATGGACAGGATGATATTCACTGGGAAAGCGGGAGCTATGTGGGAAACGACACATGGGAAGCAACGATAAATCTCAAAAATTACAGGAGTAGTTATGATACATTTATAACGCATGCCTATGTGGTAAAAGAGAATCAACAGTTGAAATATATCAGCCAAACGGAGAAAACCATAAACAATCCTTTTCAGGCCGAACCTTTGGAATTAGAAATACAGCCGGATCGGGATGTTTCAAAATTTGTCATCAGCACAAAGAACTGCAGCGGCAAATCCGGAATTGGCTATGTGCTTTTTCCGGTATGGACAACAAGAAATGGGCAGGATGATATCCAGTGGATTCAGGGAATATTAGGGAGCAATGGTGAGTATAGTGCGGTGGTGGATATCGAAAATCATGGCTTTGAAACAGGACCTTATCTGATTCATGCTTACCTGTACGGTAATGGAGATGAAAATATCGCATTTTCGAACAATTCTTTCACTCTGGAGAAAACGACACCTACCTTTGAGTATGATAATGCCGTCTTAAACAATGTATTTAAAATGAGAATAAAAAATGTCAGCAATGAAAATGGAGTATCAGGAGTCATGCTTCCAACTTGGAGCAATATCGATGGGCAGGATGATATACATTGGGAACAAACAACATATATTGGAAATCATACCTGGGAAACAACGGTGGATTTAAAAAAATACAATCAAATTGTTGATACGTTTATTACCCATGCTTATCTCATTGATAAAAACGGGAATTTTGTTATGGCGGCGCAATCCTCCAGAACGATTAAACAAAACACGGCAACGGTTTATGGCTACTTTGCATATCCTTTGGATACACAGTATCAGCCAAATCCGGATGATCCCACCGATTGGTTTGGAGCGAGGTGGGGAGACATTCATGAAGGGATCGACATACCGGCCGATCGATACGCTAACTGCTATTCGGTCTGCAACGGAACGGTTGAAAAAGCGGGCTATTTTATGGGATATGGTAGATATGTTCGAATTCGAACGACTGACCGCTATGGAGAGAGTGTGTCTTTCTTTTATGGCCATCTTCAGGAAATAAATGTCAGTGTTGGCCAAAATGTGGGAATAGGAACGAAAATTGGAGCAGTTGGCGGATCTGGTTTCGATGCCAATGGAAATTATATTGATAATGCCTATGGCTCCCATCTCCATTTTGGAGCTATTGCTAATGCAGACGATGCCTGCGTTGATCCGGAAATATGGATTGATTTCCACAATCCCTACAACAATATTAATTAAAGGAGACTGATGATCGTCTCTTTTTTATTTAGAGAAAATAAGATCCTATGTTATAATAAAATGAAATTATTATCATACAAGGAAGTATTTATGAAGAGTGATGTTTCTGTTATTATTCCGAATTTCAATGGAGAAAACTATATTGCCAATTGTCTTGACAGTATTCTCGATCAAAGTTTCAATCAATGGGGCCAAATAGAAATCATTGTTGTTGATGACTGTTCCAGTGATGACAGCATCAATATTATTAAAGGATACAAAGATGTAAAGCTGAGAGAAAATGCTGTTAATTCAGGTTTTGATAAATCGGTTAATGAAGGCATCAAGGCCAGCAGCGGGAAATACTGTTTGCTTTTAAATAATGATGTGGTTGTTGATCACAATTTTGTTAAATATTTATATGAACATATTGATAAAAATCCCAAAATATTTTCGGTTAGTTCGAAAATGATTCGTTATTTTGAACGGAATAAGCTCGATGATACAGGAGATTTTTATAACATTTTTGGTTGGGCATATAAACGCGGAGACGGAAAACGGATTGGGTCTTATCAAAAAGAGACATCGGTTTTCAGTACTTGTGCCGGAGCAGGCATCTATCGCCGATCGATTTTGGATGAGATCGGTTTATTTGATGAAGCTTTTTTTGCCTACCTGGAAGATGTGGATATTTCTTACCGAGGGTTGATTTTTGGTTACCAAAATCAATATGAGCCTTGTGCAGTATGCTATCATATTGGAAGTGCTACTACCGCCAAGGGACAAAAGTATAGTCCTTTCAAAGTAAAAATTTCGGCAAGAAATAATATTTATATGGCTTACAAAAACATGCCATTAATTCAACTTTTGATAAATAGCCCTTTTTTAGTTGTTGGGTTTTCAATAAAATATATGCTTTTTTTAAAACGGGGCTTTGGAAAAGACTATGCTGCTGGAATTAAAGAAGGACTAAAAACCTGCTCACAGATAAAAAAGGTGCCGTTACAGTCTAAAAATATAGGTCATTATTTTTTAATTGAAATACAGCTTATTTTTAATGTGTTTCGCTTTATTTTGAATAAACTAAGCAGATAGGTCTGAAATTCATTCTTTTCTTCCATAATTGAAAAGTGCGTGGTATAATATAGTGTCTTTTGGATGAAAAAATAGCATAAGAAAGGCTTAAAATGGATTTATCAATTATCATTGTTAATTATAAAACACAGCAAATGACATCAGATTGTATTGACTCAATTATGAAAAGCAATACAAAAGGATTTGACTACGAAATAATTGTCGTGGATAATGCTTCGGAAGATGGCAGTATTGAAGCAATTGAAAAGCAGTTTCCGCAAGTAAGAACAATCACAAACCAAGAAAATCTTGGCTTTTCCAAGGCAAATAATATGGGCATAAAAATCGCGGATGGCGATTATATTCTGTTGCTGAATTCTGACACAATTGTGGAATTCAATACGTTAAAAGGAGCACTTCAGTTTATAAAAGATCATCATCACATTGGCGCTTTAGGTTGTAAAATACTCCTGCCGTCAGGAAAGCTGGATGCGGCCTGTAAGCGGAGCTTTCCAACTCCGGCCAACGGTATTTATCACAGCTTGAATCTGGATACGGCCTTTCCGGATAACGTGCGCTTTGGAGCTTATAATCTCACGTTTGCAGATGAAAACAAAACGAGCTCCATCGATTGTATCATGGGG
The DNA here is from genome assembly GCF_008086595.1 of Acetobacterium paludosum. Classification (GTDB taxonomy): domain Bacteria; phylum Bacillota; class Clostridia; order Eubacteriales; family Eubacteriaceae; genus Acetobacterium; species Acetobacterium paludosum. Next base: position 126,503 of record NZ_RXYA01000006.1, read on the forward strand.
GCCTTTATGATGGTTCCCCGGAAGGTGATTGACAAGGTTGGCATGCTGGATGAGGATTATTTTATGTATGGGGAAGATGTGGATTGGTGTTATCGCATAAAAAATGCCGGTTACCAAATCATGTATTATCCGGAGGTTCGAATTTTTCATCATAAAAAGGCCAGCGGTATTGGCAAGCGAAATCCCAAAGTGATCGAAGCCTTTTATGATTCCATGGGAATTTTCTACAACAAACATTATCAAAAGAGGTATAGCAAATTTACACGGTGGTGTGTGATTACCGGAACAGCTGTAATGAAAAAAATGGCGCTGTACAAAAATAAACGAAGAAAATAGAAGACAAATGAGGGGAAACTAAAAATGATCAAGAGCAATCAGCGCTTTTTTAATTTTATACTGGTATTGTTTGATATCGTCGTTGTTACCATATCTTTATTGTTGGCGTGGTACATTCGGTTTGTATCGCCCTTTTTTGATGATGGGGTCCGTACCATGGATCTTGGTGCTTATTTGGATCTGCTATTTGTTATCATACCACTTTATCTTATTTTATTTGCTGCTTTTGGACTATATAAGCCCTATCGAAAACAACCATTTTATAAAGAGTGCCGAGAAATAATTGTTTCAAATATCATCGGCATCACGATCGTAATGGCGATCCTGTTCACCGGAAAGAACATCCATTTTTCCCGATACATGCTGGGAATGTTTTTTGCGTTCTCAACCATTTTGATGATGATTGAACGTGGCTTAATCAGAAAGATTTTACGAATGGCCCGCGAGCGGGGATTCAATATCAAGTATATTATCATTGTTGGAGCCGGAAGCATCGGTCAGACTTTTGCCACGAAAATTATCGGGGACCGACAACTTGGCTATAAAATCACCGGTTATGTTGATGACTATTATCATAAAATGGAAAAAAACGGGATTCCTATTTTAGGTACGACTCATGAAATGAATGAAATCCTTGAAGAATATCAGGTGGATGAAGTGATCATCGCGCTGCCGAATACCAGTTATAAACGGATTGATGAAGTGATTGATATTTGTGAATATCAGGGAATAAAAACCCAAATTATACCGGATTATTTTCATTTGATTCAAGGGACAAAAGCTTACTTTGATGAACTGGATGGGATACCACTGATTAATACGCGTTATATCCCATTGGATCAACCCTTCAACAATTGGATAAAACGGATTGCAGATATCATTCTTTCATTGATCATCTTGATTTTGGTTTCGCCAATTATGCTGGTGACGGCAATTCTTGTAAAACTAACATCGCCCGGCCCGGTTATTTATAAGCAGATACGGGTGGGCATGGGACGCAAAGAATTTTGGATTTATAAGTTCAGATCGATGCGATGTAATGCATCTGTTCCCGGTGATATTGGGTGGACCACAGAGGATGATCCGAGAAAAACAAAATTTGGGTCGTTTATCCGGAAAACGAGTATTGACGAGTTGCCACAGTTTTTTAATGTTTTAAAGGGGGATATGAGCATTGTTGGGCCAAGGCCGGAAAGACCCCATTATGTGACTCAGTTTCAGCATGAGATTCCGAAATACATGATTAAACATCATGTTCGGCCCGGAATCACCGGCTGGGCACAGGTTAACGGCTGGCGTGGTGATACTTCAATTCACAAACGGATTCAGTTTGATATTGAATATATTGAAAAATGGACACTGTGGTTTGATGTAAAAATATTTTTTATGACGTTTAAAGCGGTGTTTGAAAGTGGATATTAAGTGTCCATAAGTGAAAGGATTTTATGATTATATTATTTTTATGTTATTTAGTTTGTACGGTGAGCGGATTGACATTGGTAAAGGTTGGAGCGAATAATAATGCATTTGCCTTAAACAGCAGTTTTTTTAATTTATCGTTGTCCTATACAACGTTATTAGGACTGTTTCTTTATATCATTAGTTTCTTAATGTGGATAGTAATTGTGCAGAAATACAACTTGAGTTACATTGCACCAATGGCAACGGGTTTATCACAAGTACTGATCATTCTGGCTTCGATTTTTATCTTAGGAGAGAATATTGGGACATTTCAATGGCTGGGGATTGCCTGTGTTTTAGGTGGGGTAGTTCTGATGAATATTAAAGGATGATGGTCGAATGAAAGTATTAATGATTATACCAGCTTATAATGAAGCGATGAATTTAGAAAATGTTGTTGAAGATATAAATTCGAATTTTAAGGAAGCAGACATATTATTTGTAAATGATTGCTCCAAAGATAATACTTTGGAAGTAATAAAAAAGATAAAAAATGTTGAATATGTTGATTTGCCTATAAATTTAGGCTATTCTTATGCCGTTCAAACCGGATTGAAGTATGCAGTTGAATATGGTTATGATTATCTTATTCAATTTGATGGAGATGGACAGCATTTAGCTTCAGAAGCAAAAAAAATGTATGAATATGCTTTGGATAAAGATATTGGAGTTGTGATCGGCTCCCGATTTTTAAAAGAAACATCTTATTCACATTCTTTTTTTAGAAAAGTTGGAACGGGATTATTTCAAAAAATAATCAAAATGTTGACTGGGAAAAAAATATCGGACCCAACATCAGGTCTTCAAGTTATTAAACGGGATGTTTTTTTGCCCCTTTCAAAAATGTATGGCTATCCAGAATTCCCAGATGCAAATCTATTGATTCAACTAATTTATCAAGGGGTAACAATTGACGAAATTCCAGTTGAAATGAAGAATCGGGAATTTGGAGAAAGTATGCACGGGGGGATTATAAAACCGATAAAATATATGATAAAAATGTTTTATTACATTATCATTGTATTCGCAACAAATTTATATGGAAAGGCTAATAAAAAATGATAACAAATTTATTTTATATTGCAATTGGCATTTTGTTGATTGGTTTTATTTTTATTAATGTACAAAAACATATGATGTCTGAAGGCGAAAGCATTTTATGGATGGTTGGTGCATTTTTCATTTTAATATTAGCGATCTTTCCTGATATTATAATATTTTTAGCCAATTTGGTAGGAATTACATATGCACCTTCATTGCTGTTCTTTTTAACATCAATTTTCTTATTGATTTTTTCATTTAGGAACAGTCAACAATTAAGTATTCTTGCTGAAAAAAATAAAGAGCTTATTCAATTTAATGCTTTATTAGAAAAGAGAGTAAGGGCTCTGGAAGCTTTCAGAACCGAGAATAAAATAAAATGAAAAAGCATATATTTGTGATTTGCGCATATGGAAAATCTCGCTTTTTAGAAGAGTGTGTCGATTCAATCCTAAAACAGACAGCAAAAGAAAACATTATCATATCGACCGCAACACCCAATGAACTGATTGAAGGAGTAGGAAAGAAATATCAAATAGAAATCAGAACGCATGATGTTAGTGGCATCGGGATTGATTGGAATTCCGGATATGAATGTGCAGATTCTAAATATGTCACGTTGGTTCATCAAGATGATGTATATAAAGAAGATTATCAAGAAAAGATATTAATGAGTATGGATAAAAATGAAGATAGTCTAATTGCATTTTCTAATTATCGTGAAATCAGAAAAGATGAAATCGTTTCTCCAAATAGAAATATTAAGATAAAAGAGCTGATGCTTTCTCCATTAAAACATGCAAATCGCAATCGCTTTATTAGAAGAAGAATACTTTCTCTTGGAAATCCTATTTGTTGTCCATCTGTGACTTATAACAAAAGTTTGTTAAATAATTTTGCTTTTGATATGGAGCTAAATACTAATTTAGATTGGGCAGCATGGGAAAAAGTTTCTAAATACAAGGGAAGATTTATATATGTATCTGAACCCCTGATGTACCATAGAATTCATGAAGACAGTGAAACATCTAATACAATTGAAAACAAGAAAAGAGCTGAAGAAGATTTATTGTTGCTGAAAAAATTTTGGCCTTCACCCATTGCAAATTTTATATTTCATTTTTATAAAAGCAGTGAAAAATCAAACGTGTTATAAAAATTGAAAACCAGAATTAAATTATGGTATAGAGATGAAAAAAAAATTAGTAGTAACCGGTATTATAATAATTATATTATCTCTCATTATAGAGATTTTTATCTTCAACTTGAATTTTTTTATTAGAGGAAATGAAAGTGAAAGAATTTCGAAAATAACATCTGACAATCTTATGGTTCTTGAAAATGGAAATTATAAAATACTTGAAAATGGGGCATCTATTCGCTTTGATGACATCAATAATTTTATTAATAAATTAGAATTTAAGACGAATTCATTTAATAAAAATGTTAATATTCAAATTGCTTATAATGGCATAATAAAAGCAGACAATATTAATAATATCGATAAAAAAAGTATCTGTATCAATGACTGGGTTGATTCTATTCAAATAACTTTCCTGGATGGAAAAGGGCAAGAAATTTATATGGATGAATTTTTTGAAGCTAATTATTTTCAATTCAATCCTTTTAGATTTTTGATGATATTATTGTTTTTTATATTATCGGGAGTAGTTGGTTATACCGTTTTTAATAAAGAAAAAATAAAACTGGAAGTAGTATTTCTAATTTTAATTTTATGCTTTGGGTTATTAAATTCAATCATGACACCTATATTTTATTCCTGGGATGAAGCGGAACATTTTATAAGGGCTTATAATTTAGCGAATAACAATTTAGTAATGCAAGACGGAGATAAAATAGCATATCCGAGTCATTTAAAAGAATTTTTTGATAAAAAGCTTCAAATTGAAAACCCCAATTATCGTACATTTGAAGAATATAGTGTTGTTACACAAAAAAATTTATCAGTAAATTATGCTGATACTGAAATGGCATATTATCCGAGTACAGCAATTAGTTATACATTTATTCCTTACTTGTTCAGCTCACTCGGTATAGTAATTAGCAAAATAATGAATTTCCCTTTTTTAATTTCTTTTTATTTTGGGAGAGCGTTTAATTTGTTGATGTATGCAGCACTTGTTTATTTTGCCATCAAAATTATTCCATGTGGGAAAAAGCTATTATTTTTATGTGCCTTACTGCCAACAATTGTTTTTCAGGCAGCTTCCTACTCAGCTGATGTTGTAATTAATGGTTTATGCTTTTTTGTTTTTGCATTGATTATAAAATTGAGCGTTGAGAAAAAGACGCTGGGAATAATTGATTTAGTAATGATGTGTAGTTGCTTTGTTTTAATAACAGCGAGTAAGTTAGCTTACGTACCCATCTTCCTGCTAGTAATGATTTTAAAACACGACAATTTTACTACCAGAAAAAAAGAATGGATTATAAAAATTAGTATCTTTTTATTGGGATGTTTAACTTTTGTGGGTGCTTTTATATATGGGCAAAAGTTTGGATTATCTCAATGGAACATTCCCGGAGTTAATGCTAAAGAACAGATAATATCAATAATTTATAATCCCATAAATTATGCTGCGGTAATACTAAGGACAATTATGACACAAAAGGAATATCTGCTAGGCGGAGCGAGTGTTTCATTGGCATACATTGGATATTTAGGAAGAGATGCATTGTTAATTGTATTTTTTATGTTATTCTTAATATCAGGAATTGATACAGATAACAGCACGTCAATAATAAAAATTCGTGACAGAGGAATTATCTTTATGGTTTGTTTGCTGACTGTAGGTTTGTCAATGACAGCTTTGTATATTACATTCACACCTGTTAAAAATACTACAGTATTAGGATTTCAGGGGCGTTATCTCATCCCATTGATATTTCCGTTTTTGTTTTTGTTTCAAAGAAAAGCAAATAGTACTTCAGTCAAATCGGAAATAGTGAATACAATCGTGATTTTGTTTTCGGTATGTATTTTATTCATTTCAATCGTGTATGTTTTTAATCTCTATTATGTCTGAAAGATAGAGCAATAATATTTTAGTCCAAATAATTAAGGATATTGTGATTTTAAATGCATAAATAATGAATTGATATGAGAACCTTAAGATAAATAATGTAATATTGTCGAGAAAATAAAATTTAATCAAATTGACATTTAGATAGAAAAATAGGAGTATATTATGAAAGTAATGGTTTCAGGCGGTGCAGGTTATATCGGAAGTCATGCGGTTGTCCAGTTGTTAGATCAAGGTTATGATGTTGTCGTTGTTGACAATTTATCAAAAGGTTTTATAACTGCAGTCGATACGCGGGCTATTTTTTATCAATGCGATATTCGAGATAAAAAAGCTTTAAATGAAATTTTTAAAAAAGAAAAAATTGATGTTGTGATGCAATTTGCAGCAGATATTGTCATTGCTGAGAGTGAAAAAGATCCTTTGAAATATTTTAATAATAATGTGGCAGGAACAATTTCTTTATTAGAAGTGATGGTTGAAAACGAAGTAAAGAAAATTATCTTTTCTTCAACGGCAGCAATATATGGTAATACAGAAAAAATTCCGGTTGAAGAGACAGATGCGATTGATCCAATTAGTCCATATGGAACGACAAAAGCATTTGTAGAAAAGATTTTAGACAGTTGTAGACAAGCATATGGGATGAATTATTGTGTGTTTAGATATTTCAATGTAGCCGGAGCGCATGAAAAATATCCGATTGGACAAAATGTGAAAAAGAATACGGCACTGATTCCAATTATACTGGAAGTTGCTGCAGAAGAAAGACCATATATAGAAATATATGGTAATGATTATGAAACAAAGGATGGTACTGGCGTTCGTGATTTCATTCATGTAGTTGATTTGGTAGATGCTCATATTTTAGGAATCATGCAACTTAATAAAAATTTAAGTGGTATTTATAATCTTGGAAATGGCCAGGGCTTTTCAGTTAACGAGATGATTGAAGCAGCTCGCAAGGTAACAAAAAAGGATATCCCAGTGAAAATATCACCAAGACGAGAAGGTGATATTGCCGTTTCAATAGCATCGAGTGATAAGGCTAAGAAAGAACTAGGATGGAAACCCCGCTATACAAGTGTTGAAAAAATAATTGAGACAGCCTGGAATTACAAAATAAAAAAGTACTAAAATCACCTTAGTAAATACTATAAATATAGAATGAAAGAGAAAAATAATGATGATGAATCAAAAAGAGAAATATCTGAGTAGAAATACAGAAAATAAAATACTCTTTTGCATATTGGGGTTTCTAATTGCGATTTTGCTATGTGGCTTAGTATATTATTGGAAAAATGATTTTCAGAACATTGTTGTTATTGGAAAACAAATTGCTTTTATTTTTTTCGCAGTATGGATGTTCCTATTTTTAATTGTGACAATATATTTTATAAAAATGAATCAACTGGGAAAAAGTTTTTTGGTAACAACAAAAATATTGCTCGATTTTTTTATCAACTATCGATACCGAATAGCTGCGATTGTGTTTGTAATATTGGTCGTTTTAGGAATCAATTTTTCATCTCTGGCATCTTGGGAGACAACCACTTATGAGGAATCGCATTCGGTTATATTTGGGCAAGCAAGGTCAATTCGATCTGATGAATGGCTGGTGGAAACACCTTGGGTTTTATCTCAATACAATGAGAGATTTCCAACCGTAAATGATGACATTCGAGTTGATGGTCAAAATATGCTGTTTATGAGTACAAAAACACCAATAGAACACATTTCTACAATTGGAAATCCTTATAATTGGGGATATTTTTTCTTGCCTATCGAACAGGGCTATGCCTGGCATTGGGTCTTAAAATTATTATTATTACTTTTGTTTTCATATGAATTTCTACATATTATTACTAAGGAAAGCCGATATGTTTCCTTTGTTGGTGCATTTTGGATTGCTTTTTCGCCAACGATTGCATGGTGGTTTGATACTTCGGTTATTGAAATAGTTATTGCTTTTCAAGCGCTGTTTATTGCAGTGTTTTATTATTTTAGGGTCAGTAAGGTTTATCAGAAAATTTTGCTGCTCGTAATGGTTGTTATTTTTGGATTGAATTTTATTTTAGATTTATATCCCGCATTTCAAATTGTATTGGGATACGTTTTTTTAGGGTTGCTTATTTATTTAGTAATTAAAAATTATAAAAAACTAAAAAAACAGGATATTATCTTCATTACTTTATCCGTTTTTTTTATAATAGCGGTAGTAGCAGTTACAATTATCCCGTCAATTTCGGATATAACCATTATGATGTCAACGTCATATCCTGGAAGCAGAATGATAACGGGCGGGGGAATGAGAATATCTGATTTGACCAGATATTTGTATAACTGGTTGATTCCTTTTGTTGATGTTCCCCCGGAAACATTGTTGAATAATTGCATTGCCAGTGCTTATGTAACCTTTATTCCGGCATCACTAATAATAATTTTGAAAAGCTGGAAAGAAAAAAAGTATCTTGACAACGGCTATTTAAAAATATTTATAGCGTTTTATATTGTGTTTGCTTTATGGATACTACTACCCTTTCCAGAATTATTTGCAAAATATACTTTGTTGTATATGGTCACGCCGCAAATGTCGTTAATGGGGGCAGGGCTAATGGGAGTCTATATTAGTTGCATTGTTATTAGTCAATTAAACGAAAGACCGGGCTTCAGTAAAAAAGGAATAATAGCTTTTCTTTCAATTTTGGGCTGTTACTTTTTGTTGGCGCTTTATTTTAATCAGGCAATCAGTTATTTAGGAATAATCGGAACAAGTATTACAATAATAATTTTTTTATTGGCGAATTACTTTTTCATTATGGGGAAAAAGTATGCCGTTTTGATTTTTGTTTGCATTGTTTCAATCATTCCGGGATTTTTTGTCAATCCTGTTAATGTGGGACTTGCGCCGATTAAAGAAACGGTACTTGCTAAGTCAATACAAGAAGTGGTTAAAGAAGATCCGAAAGGATTATGGATGGGATATGATTCGGTAACATTACCTAATTACATCCTTGCTGAAGGAGGAAAAGTACTAAATAGTGTCCACTATTATCCAAACAACAGATTATGGGCGCAGATAAGTAATGACACAAATGATTATACAATATATAATCGTTTTGCACATATTCAAATAGAATTTAGTGCTTCGGAAAAAACTAAATTTGAATTGGTTGCCACAGATCATATAAAAATCACACTGAATGTAAATGACTTAGAAAAACTTAATGTAAAATACATTGTATCTTATAATCCATTAGAGAAATTTAACAATCAAAACGTTTCATTTATTAAACAAAGCCAGAATGATGCCGGTACAATATTTATTTATCAAGTGATCTATAACAATTGAATTTAAAGTGGATATAAACAAACTAGGGCAACAATGAAAAATTCATATAAAGCTATTTTAAACAAAATGAATAAATTAAGAATGGATGGTTTTGATTATTGAAGAAGAAAGAAAAATATTTTAAACTTGTTGATAGGGAGATAACTCCAAGAACAAATATTATTATTTTTGGGGTTATCCTTATTGTCACTTTTTGTTATATGTTGTTTCTAAACATTAAAACCCCTTTGATTGCTGACGATTATGTTTATAAATTTATTGCCGGTACCAGTACTCCCATTAATTCTTTTGGGGATATTGTGCAATCCCTGATTCTTTTTTATCTAAGCTGGGGTGGAAGGCTTGTCGCCGAGCTTTTTAACCGACTGTTTATGCTGTGGGGAAAAGAAGTTTTTAATGTGGCGAATAGTCTGTGTTATATTGTATTTGTTTTATCTGTTTATTTTTTAGCCGTTGGACGCAAAATCAGGGCGTTTAAATTACTGCTGGTCACGATCCTGGTTTGGTTTTTCACCCCGGTATTTGGGCAGACTGTTATCTGGCTGACCGGTTCCTGCAATTATTTATGGTGTGGAACTCTGATTGTTCTGGCCCTTTTGCCTTTCCGTTTTTACGAAGAGAAGCAGACCGCGATCTTAAAGAGTAAGTGGCTGGCCGTCGTTTTAATCCCGTTGTTTTTTGTCAGTGGGATAACCAATGAGAATTCAGCAGGAGCAATGATTCTTATTATGATCTTGTTCAGCTTGCTTTTTTATAAACGCAAAATAAAAATTCCTTATTTTGCCTGGACTGGCATCATTTTTTCGATGATTTCTTTTTTATGTATGATTTTTGCGCCCGGAAATGGAATGAGAACAACCAATGAAGCCCCCATCGCGGAAGTAACGCAGATGGTAGGTTCCAATCCTATTATTACGAAGTTTTCCTATTTTGCCTATAATTTATATGATTTAATGCCTTTGCTGATTTTAGCAGTGATTGCTGGATTGTTATTATATAAGAAAAAGGATCGAAATGTTTTGATGGTATTTGGCATTTTTATTATTGCCGCAGCGGCGGCGATGTTGGTGATGCTGGCACCTCCTAAATTTCCGCCTCGAGCCATGTTTGGCTTATCGGCAATGATTAGCATTGCCATTGTTTATGCGGTTGATCAACTCGAAATAAAATGGAATCATCAGTTGATTCTAATACCCTTTGCAGCGGTGCTGCTATATTATGTGATGTCGTTAGGGTATGTGGGTATTGATGCGATTACCGTTTTCAAGGAGTCGGAAACCCGCATTGAAATCATAAACGAAAATAAAGCCGAAGACGTCATTGCGGTTCCGGGAATTACACCGTTAACCGACCATAATGGCATGTATGGCCTGAAAGATGTTCAAATGGATCCCAATCACTGGGTAAATCGTGCCCTTGCAGATTATTATGGTGTCAAAAACATTGTTTTAGAACCATAGAAGGAGAGAAAGTTGTGGAAATAATAAAAACAAAAATAAAGAGTGTGACACATTGGAATTACTTTCCAATACTGGTTTTTACCTTTTTCATTTTGATCATGCACTTTTTTTTAAGTCCATCAGGAGATGATATCACCTATGGAACGATTTTTTATAAAGAACCGGTATTAACTTTTATTTCACAGTCTTATTATGAATGGAGTTCCCGAATTATCATTATGCCGATAGCGGCGTTTTTTGCGGGTAATTCATTTTTTCTGTTTTCGATTTTTGATGTTTTCGTTTATTTCTTATTGGCCTTTATGATTTCAAAACTCTTTGTTTATGATAATCAACGAAAAATGAATTGGATTATTGTGCTGCTTTTAGCCTGTGTACCGTTTGTTTCAATGTTGACAACGGCAGGATGGGTCGTCACCAGTATTCATTATTTTTGGCCGCTTACGTTGAGTCTGGTGGCGTTATACCCACTCAAAAAAATACTGTTCAATGAAGCGATTAAATGGTACGAATATCCGGTGTATTTTATTGCCACCGTTTTTGGCATGAACATGGAAATTATGGCGGCAATTTTAGTGTCATTTTATTTTATATTTTGCATTTTCTTTATAGCCCAAAAAAACATTTCTCGCTACACGATTTTTACCACCATTGTTTTAATTGGTAATTTGATTTTCATTCTTCTTTGCCCGGGAAATACCGTTCGAGATATCGCGGAAATTGCTTCTCAATTTCCGGAATATGCTTCTTTTGGCCTTCTTCAGAAGATGACCTTATCAGCCACATCATTTATTGTCACGATTGATCAAAATTTTATCATGCTAACCGTTTTAGGGTTAGCTTGGCTTTATTCCTGGAAAAAGTATCAGACTGGGGTTCCAAGAATAATGGGGATATTGCCGTTTGTTATTTGCGCACTGATTGATATGGCTCGGGTTGTCGTTTTGAGCCCCAAATTTGCCTGTGGTTACAAGTTATTAACGGGAAATAATATTACTGACTGGATTTCTTTTCAAGGTATTACCAGCGGAACTTTGGGAGTTTACCATTACCTGGTACTTGCGGCAATGACAATATTCGTGATTTCATTAATGGCGATGACGATTACTTTGTTCAAAGATTCTCAGAAACTATGGATTGCAGTTCTGGTAATGGGCGCAGGGATCATGTCGCGGGTTGCGATGGGATTCTCTCCAACCGTATATAAGTCTGGGGCACGGACATTCTTATTTCAATACATTGCCATGGCTATTTTGGGACTTTTGATATATCAGGAATTTAATTCAAGCTTGTCTCCTAAAAATCAAAAAAGAGTTATCTGGGGTTTGGCGCTTTTGGCAATTTGCGGTTATTTGGAGTCGCTTTGTAAATTGTGTTAAAAAAAGATGAAGTTGGAAAATAATAGTAAGTTAGAAAAAGGCTCCGAATGGCGATTCAAATCGCCATTCGGAGCCTTTCCTCACATCGCTTTACTTCGTTTTGCTGACAATCTCTTTGCTGATTTTTGTTGCGGCACTGGAGGGGCTGTAGGAGTCCTCGTAAATAAATTGATATAAAGCTTTAATATTATCAACTAAAGTATTTGGGACAACATAAGCGACTCCATCAAGTGTATCCAGAGAAACATAGTCATCTGTTGGGAAGCGACTCTGTTCAATATCTTTTGAAGGCATAAGGGCAAGGTTGATACCGTATTTGATAAGTTCCAGGGTACTCAAGGATGTTTGTACATAAGGCAAGGTTGACTGAACGAGTTTAAATTGATCAATCGGAGTAAGATCCATTGCCTTAGATAACACTTGTTCAAAAACATCTCGCTGCCGCTGGGTTCGATCAAAGTCACCATCGCCGACATAACGCACCCGACAGTAAGCTAAAGCTTGAGAACCGTCAACAACTTGAGAACCGATTTTTTTGAGATCCGGTGAGCTGGTATTAACTTTATCATTAATATCCATCAGATACTCATTTACCCAGTCTAATTCATCTTGGCTTTTAATATCAATGGTAACTCCGCCGACCGCATTGACCATCGAGACCATCGCATCGAAGTTAATCGTGACATAATCGGTAATCGGTGTATCAAAGTTTTCATTAATGGTTTGAACGGCTAAATTTGGTCCGCCATAAGCATAGGCGGCATTGAGTTTATCATAACCATACTTTTGGTTAATATACGCATAATCATCGCGCATAATGGATGCTACCTTCAGTTTGCTGTGTTCATAGTCGGCTGTGGCGACCATGATGGTATCGGTACGGTTACCGTCAACGTCATCTCGGCCGTCAACACCAAAAACGGCGATATTGACAATTTTATGCTGCTTGGCAAAAGCGGCAGCTTCATTACTGATGCCATAACTGCTTAAATTTCCTTGCAGATCGCTGGTTACATTTTGTAAGAAAAATGCATAAATGGCAAAGGCAGCGATCAAAAGAAAAAGGATAAGCAGAAAAATCGTTTTCAAAAATTTTTTAAACCTACTTTTACCTTTTTTCTTTTTCTTGGGCGTGGGTAGGGCAGTTGATTGCGGCCTCGATTTTTCCTGCTTTGAATTATTTTGTCGTTTTTGGTCCGGTTGACTTGTTGATTGTCTTAAGCTTGCATTGCTTTTTTGTTTTGATGAAGGAGTACGTCTATTTTCGATTACGTTTTTTTTTCGTGCGCTCAATACTAATACCTCATTTGGAAATCGTTCATTTGCAAAAACAGTATTTGCAAATTAGTGCAAAGATGTGCATTTTTAGGGTTTCTAAGGGTAAAAGGTACACTTGAATTTTAAAATGCGTCTGAATTTTAACTTCTAGTTCAATATTATATCATATTTGTAAAAATATGTAAAAAAAAATATATTAATAGAAATTATCAGGGAACCGTAAATCTTGTTATACATTTCACTAAAACTTTGTTATAATATTGATTATAGATTCATATTGAATATAGGAGTGGGGTTAATATGGCAAATAAACAGGAACTCAAGGGGAAAAATGAGTACTTTGAATATGTTGAATCACGCATTGAAAATTTAGAGAAACTAATTTTACAAAAAGATGATGAGTTAAAATCTTTAATTCTTAAAACTGCCCAAAATGGGGCGGGTCAATGGAGAAGTAATCCGAGTGAAGAGACGGTAACGATAAAAGGAAAAGGAAATTTTGATCGGGTGTTTCAAGATATAAAGGAAGAGGAAGCACGCTTTTTAAAAAATGAAGGGGAGTTGCCTCAATACAAGGCTGAGGAACTGAATGAACAACTTTTCAACATCGAGAAAAGAGAGAAAATAGTTCAGGAAATGTTGGACTCTCTTGGATCAGCGCTGTCAATCCTAAAACAGCGTCATGAAGAGGTTAACCGTAAGGAAGAAACCCTTAATTCTGAATATCAAAAGCTATTAAAAATTGAAGAGTTATATAGAAATACCCAGGGGAGCGATTCTTTAGGATCATCTTTTGGACAGTTCCCTATTGGCAAAGGAAGTTCTAAAGATGAAAAAAGAACTCCCGTAAATAAAGACAGCAAGGAGTGATTCGATGAAATTAAGTCTTGGAAAATGTTGGGGTTTGTTGATTTTTGATATGATTGGTTTAGCCATTTCCGGTTATGCTTTTTTATTGGTTTATCAGATTATAACAACCCTATCAAATGCAAATGCTTTTATAATATTAATGGGATTTTTTGTTGGAATTAAAGTTGTGGTATTGTCGTTATACGATTTGAACCGGAATATGTTACATAAAAACATTCCGTTTTTAGGTGCTCTAATTTCTGTTCTTGGGAACGGGATTATTTTTGGCTTGTGCTGGTTCCTTATTCCTGAAGTTCCGGCAACCTTTTTTATTGGATTGGCAATTATTGATTTTTTGATGGTTACGCTATGTCATCTTTTATGGTGGGTACTGATCGGAAAAGATGAAGAAATCGGTAAGGAAAACGGTAAGGTTAAAGAAAAAGTTGTCAAAAAAAAAGAAGAAGCGGCCAAGATGAAGGAAGAAGTGGTCAAGAAAAAAAAAGGAGCTAAAGAAAAAAAAACATGGCTAGCCCCCACTGACGATGAAGAATCAGAGTACGATAGTATTTTTACCAGTCTATTGGAAAATGAAAAAAAAGGACAGAAAAGATATCCAGAACCAGAAAATAGAAATGTATTTGAAGAAGAAAAACGATATCAAACCAGCGATTTTTTAGATGAAATTAAACAAAATTTAAAAAAGGATCATCAGCTGCCAGAGGAAAGATCGGGAGTCAGAGCACCATCCGTTTTTCAAAGCCCGTCTCAAAAGCCAGGGTTCGTTGAAAAAAAAATAGAACCTGAACTGCCAGGTAAAAAAAAAGATGAAATAAATGATCATTTACCAATCAATAAAAATAATGAAATCGCAGAACCTTTTCAGAAAACGACTGAAAAGCCGGCTTTAAGTCCAACAAATTCGTTATCTACTAAAGATACTAATGAATTATTTGTTCCTTTTCCTAATGTTCAAAGGAAAGAAAATACGGTTCCCGTCAAAAGTGAAGACCGCTCTGATAATGCGTTGGGAATAGGTGAACCTACTGTAGAAAGAGAAGAAGATTTTCTTTCCATCGAAAGAAGATTGAGTTATCTCTTTAATGAAATTGAAAAATCAATGAAGGAAACACAGTATCTTCAGAGCGCTGTGGGGGCTTTTCAAAAAGAAGTGGAAACCTACACCCCAATTACTGGTGATGAAAAAATTATTGCCACCGGCAATTTGATTCGAGAGAAGCTGAAGATGATTATTGATAAACAATTTGTTGTCGACGAAGTGTTGGATGATCTCATTCGTTTATCTAAACTGATTAATAATCGGATTAATGATTTGGATGTCATTGAGGCGGGTCTTAATCAACGAAAAATAGCTTTGGATCAAAAAGATGTTCTTTTTGTAGAAGGGCATGGTCGCGGTGAAATGGATACAGAGCTAGAAATAATGCCAGAGGAAGTTGTCCTGGAAAATCTCGATTCAGAGTTTATAGTTGCCGGAGATGATTATGAAACAGTGCGCAAGTATTTGATTCAGAACCCTGAAAAATGAGCAGTAAAAAACATCCTCTCAATTGTAAGGGATGTTTTTTTTATTATGAATATTAATTTCCGCTTTTTTTGATTTTTTCAGGAAGTGATTGTAACTATTATGGGGATTAAAAAATTCACTTAAGAAAGAGTCGCCAAAACAATGAAAAAAGGGGATGCTTCTGCCAATGAATAATTATTTTTTTATTGCGAATGTTTAAGAAAAATGGTATACTGCTACCTGTATAAAAAGTTGGAGCATTGATTAAAGATGCATCAAAACTTATTATTATTAGGAGGAAAAGAAATGAAAAAGATCACAAAGCTCGGTATTTTGATGATGGCTGTTGCCATGATTTTTTCTCTTGCTGCCTGTTCCAGTGGAAAAACCACAACAAGTACTGCAAAGAAATATGTTATTGCGACAGACACAACATTCAAACCATTTGAGTATGAAAATGACAAAGGTGAACGTGTTGGTATCGATATTGACCTGTTAGCAGCGATTGCTAAAGACCAGGGATTTGATTATGAACTTAAAGCAGTCGGTTTTGATGCCGCTTTAGGAGAGGTAACATCAGGTCAGTCGGATGGTATGATTGCCGGCATGAGTATTACTGATGCAAGAAAAGCTACTTTTGATTTTTCTGATCCATACTTTGATTCAGGCGTTGTCATGGCCGTTTCAGCTTCAAACACTACTGTTAAGACTTATGCAGATCTGAGCGGACAAAAAGTTGCTGTTAAAAATGGTACCGAAGGCGCTACTTTTGCAGAATCAATCAAAGCACAATATGGTTTTGAAACCGTTTCTTTCCCAGATTCAGCAAACATGTATGAAGATGTTAAAGCGGGAAATTCAGCTGCTTTGTTTGAAGACTATCCAGTAATTGGTGATGCCATTGCCAGCGGTGTGCCACTAAAAATGATGGGAAATATGGAAGCCGGGAATTCTTACGGATTTGCTGTTAAAAAAGGACAAAATGCTGATTTGCTTAAGATGTTTAATGCTGGTTTAGCAGATGTTAAAGCTAACGGTGAATATCAAAAAATCTTAGATACCTACATCAAAAAATAATTTATCAAAAATAATTTAGTCGTTATTTACTAAGAAATCATCTGTCAGTGAAATATGCTACTGACAGATGATTTCTCTAAGTTATCTAAAAGTGTTTACTCGCGGTGTGAGTAAAGACTATTGGACAACTGGACCCATTGAAGGAGGTTGACGTGAGTATACCAGAATTAGTTGTACAGAATTGGTCTCGTCTGTTAGCGGGACTCGCCATGACCGTTGAACTAACCATTATTTCTCTTATTATTGCAGGAATGTTAGGGTTGTTATTTGGTCTTTTGTCAGTTTCAAAGAAAAAGAGTTTACGTGCAATCGCACTTGTTTATGTAGATATTGTTCGCGGAACGCCATTATTGGTCCAGGCATTTTTTATTTATTTTGGTATTCCGGCCGCACTTGGTATCCGATTAGATGCCAATACTGCCGGGATCATTACCTTGAGTCTCAATGCTGGAGGCTATTTGGCTGAAATATTCAGAGGCGGAATTGAATCCATTAATAAAGGCCAGATGGAGGCAGCCCGTAGTTTGGGATTACCTTATAGCCTGGCAATGACTAAAGTTATTTTACCCCAGGCAGTCCGCACCATGACGCCGGCGTTGATTAACCAATGTATTATTACCTTAAAAGATACATCGATCCTTTCAATCATTGGTATTCAGGAATTAACCCAAACAGGAAGACTCATTATTGCCAATAATTATCAGGCATTTGAAATGTGGACAATCGTTGCGGTGATGTATTTCATCATTATTATGATTTTAACAAAAATATCAAAACGTATTGAAAGGAAAATGTCTTATGGGAAAAGTGAAAATTAAAAACCTGAAAAAGAGTTTTGGTGAATTAGAAGTCCTAAAGGACATTAACCTGGAAGTTTGTGAAAGAGAAGTTATTTGTATCATCGGTCCTTCCGGTTCTGGTAAAAGTACCCTTTTGCGTTGTATCAATGCCCTTGAGGTGGCCACCAGCGGAACGGTGGAGGTTGATGGGAATGATATTACCGGTGCTGCTGATAAAGACATTAATAAGTATCGGCAAAATATTGGTATGGTGTTCCAACAATTCAACCTTTTCCCCCATATGACCGTTTTGGAGAATATTTCATTTGCTCCGGTGACACTTAAGCTAAAAAGTAAGCAGGAAGCGAATGAGAAAGCCCTTAAGCTTTTAAGACGTGTTGATCTTGAAGAAAAAGCAAATGTTTATCCGGAACAGCTTTCCGGAGGACAGCAACAGCGTGTTGCTATTGCCCGGGCCTTGGCGATGGATCCGGATGTGATGCTTTTTGATGAACCGACTTCCGCATTGGATCCGGAAATGGTTGGTGAAGTGCTGAACGTCATGAAAAAACTCGCAAAAGAAGGAATGACCATGATTGTGGTCACCCATGAAATGGGCTTTGCAAGAGAAGTTGCAGACCGCGTTATCTTTATTGATGATGGCTTTATTGTCGAACAAGGCCCACCTCAGGAGCTGTTCGGTGCGCCGAAAAATGAACGAACCATTAATTTTTTGAATATGGTTTTATAAAAATAGCTGCAACCATCTCCTTATCCAGAGATGGTTTTTATTTTATAGCGGATGTTAAGGTTTTCAAAAAAAGGGTAAAAAATTTCGGACAGGGTTTTAGGGGGGAAATAAAATGATGATTAAACAGCGGTTGGGTAATGGTATTGAGTTTGTAAAAACAAAAATTATGGAAAACAAACAAAGAACTGGAGCAGTGTTTTGCATCCTGCTCGTGCTCATCGGCTTTTTTATGCCATTTATGAGCGCCAAGGCGGGGGTTTCAGTAACCG
Source organism: Acetobacterium paludosum (assembly GCF_008086595.1). Classification (GTDB taxonomy): domain Bacteria; phylum Bacillota; class Clostridia; order Eubacteriales; family Eubacteriaceae; genus Acetobacterium; species Acetobacterium paludosum. Next base: position 145,107 of record NZ_RXYA01000006.1, read on the forward strand.
GGATCATGAATAATTCATTGGAAATAATAAGTCCCGAAAATAACATGCTTTCTGTTAGTCTGGGCGATTTCGTGCTCCAGAAGCCCATTGATGAAATTACTGTTTATAATACAAAACTGGGAGATATTAAACTATTTGATCAGTCGGTATTGGGAATGCTCAGAAATCCAATCCCGGATAAAGGTGTAATTGGTAATGTTAACGAAGCCTTATCCAGTTCGGCATTAGATTATCTTGTTGACCCAAAGGTTCAGGAAATCATTGCAACAAGGCTGGCAAGGGGCGACGAACTCAATGTTATCCTTGTGAATACCTGGAATGCGATTCAAGATGCTAAAAAAATTGTCGGTGCAGTCAATGATATCTCCATTCAAGCTCGCCAATCCATGAATCAGGTTAACGAGACTATGGCGATGATTGATGGGTATAAATCCACAGCAAATGGTTTTGTGTTTGTACTTTTTGTCCTAATGATTGGTTTAATGGCTTTGATTCTATATAAAAGGGCAAATATTAAGCTATCCATCGTTCTATCCGGGATTATGCTGTTCTTTTTTGCAGCGGTTGGGATTGGGACGTCCATTGCAAATAATCAGATTAATCTTCAAATAGCCGAATTGGTTGGACAAGTTAACAATAGTGCTATGGAGTTGATTCGCTCGGTATTAACCGGAACCTTTGGTGATATTGGAACATTTCTGGCAAACTTTATTGGGGAACAGGCTAACTTTTTAAAAATGTCTTTTTCCATTCAATTGAATGCGGGATATTGGGTTATTTTATTGGGACTGTTAGGGAGTTTTATATTATGCATCCTTGTCGGCCGGCAAAATAAAAAACAGAGTGACGATAAACAAGCAACAGCAGAAGTAACAACTGAAACAGAAGAAAAAGCGATCGAAATGATTGAAGGCAAAGCGTCACCCGAAAAAGATCAACTCGTTGAAGAAGAAAATTTAACAGTTTAAAATTTATTTGCAAAAAAAAAGGATGGCCATGACGGTCATCCTTTTTTGATGTGGCTATTTAACTAATTGAGAGATCTTAATATTTTGGGTGTGTTCAATGGGTTCCCAGATTTCAATCGGTTTAAGGAAACATAAAATGTTAATGGGAATCCAGGACATAAGGTAAAACCAAAAGGAAAAAATAGAAATATTGTTTACTTCACTAATCTTTTTACCTTCCAGCCATAAGACCATGACAGTAAAGATAACACTGAATGCGACTCCGCCAACGGCAATCAAGATAGCAAGGGTTAGGGCATTAGACCAGATACCGGTGGTGATAAATAGCATTCCTAAAATGATAAAGGAACAGATAGTGTAAATACAGGTCAGAACCTGCATAAAGGGTGCAATCAAGTACATGATCATGTCAAAAGAACAACGATTTTTATCTTTAATCACACGATCCCGCAATTGTGGTGAATAATGCTCAAAACATTGGATGGTGCCGGTTGACCATCGCTTGCGCTGGGACCAGGACTGTTCAAAGGTGAGTGGATGTTCGTCAAAGGTAATGGCATCTGGCGCCCAAGCGACGCGGTATCCTTTGATGACACATTGAGTGGTGAATTCAATATCCTCGGTCAGACTGAAAGTCTTAAACCCTTCTTTTTTAATCACATCGGCATGCATCATAAAACCGGTTCCGTTTAATGCAGCGGATAAACCCAACTTGTTACGTGCTAAATTCAAGAAACGATTCAGCGTCCAGTAGAAAACTGATTGACAGCCTGAAATCCAGGAATCATTTGGATTTTTGCTGTCCCGATAGCCCTGGGCAATTTTTTCGCCAGATTCGATGACATTATTCATTGATGTAAAAAAATGTTTATCAACGACATTATCAGCATCAAATATACAGAAAGCATCATAAACATCATTTTCACTAAAGATATAATCAAAAAACTGGGAAAGGGCAGTACCTTTCGACTTAACTTCACCGGTGCAGGTCATGATTTTCGCGCCATGAGCGATAGCAACTGCTTTGGTGTTGTCTGTACAATTGTTGGGGATAACATAAATATCCATTAATTCTTCCGGATAATCCTGTTGGTGCAGGCTTTCAATAAGATTGCCGATAACACCAGCCTCATTTCGAGCGGCAATAACTGCAGCCATGCGATTTCGGGGAGGTGCGGAGGTATATTTATTATTTTTTGAATAGCCAAATAAACCAACGATAAAAAAATAGATACCATAAATAAAAAACGGGATACCTAAAATAAATAATAGGGTAAAGATTTGTGAAACCATTTTTATTTATTTCTCCTTCATATTAAATTGTGAAATGTGATTAACTTTATATATTCTAACATGGAACGACACTTATAACAAGAAATCTTAAGGTAATCTAAAGGCTTGTATCCGTTTTGTGTCTTTTATAAAGCTTCCGGTTCCTTGTTCTCTTGTAATGTGCTTTGTTCAATTAATACCCCGAAAATCCTGATAGATAACATAACTTAAAGAACTAAAGAGTTCATTTTTAGTTTATATTGAATGTTTAGTATACAACTATAAAATAAATTCAATAGTTGGAGGATAAAAGTGAAAACGAAAAAGAAGATTATAATTGGGGGTATTGTTGGGGTATTAATTGTACTGGGCGCGATTGTGGGTTATCAGGTTTTGGGGAATAAGACAACTAATCAATATGACGAGTCCAAAGTTACCGTAGAGAACATTGTCAATGATAATCGGTTTACAGGAGTCATCGAAAGCCAGTCCAGGGAAAATATTATGGCGACAAGTTCTCAAAAGATAAGTGAGTTTTATGTCAGTGAGGGCGATGAAGTCGAGAAAGATACGGATCTTTATGAAACCTCAACAGGAGAAGTGATTAGCGCCACAAAAAGCGGTGAGGTATCGAAAATATATTATGAAGAAGATGATACGGTACCCGCTGGGGGAGAAGTTATGGATATTGTGGATTATACCAATTTGCAGGTTAGTATAAAAGTAGATGAGTATCAATTATCCAGTATTGCAGAGGGTTCACCAGTAACGATTAATATCGATAGTATTGGTCGAAGTGTTCAGGGAACAGTCAGTGAAATCAGTCGGGAAGCCAAAAACGAGAATGGGGTTGCTTATTTTACAGCAATTGTGGATTTTCAGGGTGATTCAGCAATCCGAATTGGAATGAATGCGGAAGTCATTATTGTGAAAGAAAGTGCGGAAAATGCATTAGCGGTTCCGGTTGCTGCGATTCAATTTGGGGAAAACAATCAAACTTATGTTATGGTGAAAAATAATTCGGATACCATTGAGAATCAAAACGTAACGACGGGCATTACCGATGGTGTGAAAATTCAAATAACTCAAGGTCTCAATGAAAATGATACGGTTATGATTCCAAAAATCACGACGTCAAAGACAACCAGCTTAAAACAGTCGGCTACAAGTGGTGGTAATTAATGTCAGAAAAAATTTTAGAAATGAAAGATCTGGTAAAAACCTATATTATGGGAGATGAAAAGCAAGTCGTTTTAAAAGGAATCAATCTTGAAATAAATCGGGGCGATTTTCTTTCAGTATTGGGACCTTCGGGTTCGGGGAAATCCACCCTGATGAATATCATCGGTTGTTTGGATGTTCCCACCAGTGGAACTTATTATCTATCCGGCCAATTGATTCGTGATTTATCGGAAGTGAGTCTTTCCCATATCCGAAACCGTGAAATCGGATTTGTGTTTCAGCAGTTTCAATTGTTGCCGCGGTTATCCGCTCAGAAAAATGTGGAGTTGCCTCTCATTTATGCAGGTGTTTCAGAGAGAAAAAGACATGAGCGAAGCGCTTATATTCTGGAGCGGGTGGGATTGGCAGAAAAAATGAAAAACCGACCCAATCAGTTGTCTGGCGGTCAGCAACAGCGGGTGGCAATTGCCAGAGCTCTTGTGACGGAACCTACCATCTTACTGGCCGATGAACCCACCGGAGCATTGGATCAACAAACCGGTCATCAGATTATGGATCTGTTTAAAGAACTTCATGCCGAAGGTAAAACCATTGTCATGATCACCCATGATCCGGGGGTTGCTAAAAATGGCAGCCGGATTGTGCGGATTGTGGATGGAAATCTCAGTGAGGGGGTATACAATGCTTAAAGAAAGTATTAAAATGGCACTAGAAAATATTGTCAGCAATAAAATGCGATCCTTTCTCACCATGCTGGGGATTATCATTGGGGTTGGGTCGGTGATTGCGCTCATTACCATTGTCTCTGGAGCAACCAGTACTGTTACTGATCAGGTGGCGTCCATGGGAGCAAATACGGTGACGGTTCAGGTAATGGGGACACCGCTAAAACAGGGATTAACTCAAGGTGATGTGGATAAAATATCAGAACTTTCGAATATCTCAGGCATTGCCCCGACGATTTCAGGAACAACAACCGTGGCTTTTGATGGCAATACGATGGATGACATTACCCTTCAGGGTAAGAATGATGTGTATTTCAAAAACACCGAAGACGTTATTTCCACGGGACGAATCATCAACACCATTGATACTGAAAATAAAAGTAGAGTTGCTCTAATCGGAAATGATATTGCGAGTGAATTATATGTTGGGAAGAATCCCATTGGACAGCCAATAAAAATAGGCGGCATTACCTATACTGTGATTGGTATTTTACAGGAATCAAGCAGCTTTGCATCCGCTGATACAAATAAATCAGTGATCATACCCTATACTACTGCCATGGGGGCTGTTGGTGCAAAATATATCAACAGCATGACCATTTATATTGCCGACGAAACGATGGCCGATACGACAACCCGGGAAATTGAAGCGGTTTTAACAAAAGCATTTAATGGAGATGATGATGGTTATTCCATCGTCAACATGCAAAGTATTCTCGATACCATCAAAAGCATGACCAGCATTCTCTCCATGATGCTAGGAGGAATTGCATCGATTTCGCTGGTAGTAGGCGGTATCGGCATTATGAACATGATGCTGGTTTCAGTCTCGGAACGAACTAGTGAAATTGGTCTTCGCAAAGCCCTGGGAGCAGAGCCAAAGCAAATTCAGCTCCAGTTTCTGATTGAATCGGTGGTGCTCTGCCTCGTCGGTGGAATCATTGGGTTTATTGTGGGGGTCAGCCTGGCATGGATTGTGGCCAACATCATCGGAATCGGATTTGCTCTGACAGCTTCCACCGTTATTTTGGGAATTGGTTTCTCGGCAATCATTGGCATTATTTTTGGATTTATGCCAGCCCGAAAGGCATCCCGACTCAACCCCATTGATGCCCTTAGGAGTATTTAGAAGAAAAAACAGGAGAATAAGATGTTAAGTATTTTGATTTGCGAGGATGACAATCACATTCGGCGTCTGTTTCGGGATACCCTGGAAAAAGAAGGCTATTCAATTTTTGAAGCAGCCGACGGCATGATGGCTTTGGAGGTGCTCAAAAAACATCACATTGACTTGCTGATCACTGATGTGATGATGCCTCATTTGGATGGTCATGCCCTGACTCAGGCACTAAGGGATGGGGGATTTGAACTCCCCATCCTCATGATTACGGCAAGAGAAAGTATTGATGATAAAAAAAACGGCTTTAAAGCCGGAACCGATGATTATATGGTAAAACCCGTCGACATGGATGAAATGCTGCTGCGGGTTTTTGCCCTGTTGCGTCGTTCCAAAATTGTCAATGAACAGCGGTTGGCGGTGGGAAAAACCGTTATGGATTATGGAGCGCTGACATTAAATATTGGTGATGAAACCATTACACTGCCTAAAAAAGAGTTTCTATTGCTGTTCAAACTGCTGTCCTCGCCCAATCGGATTTTTACCCGAGCCCAAATAATGGACGAAATCTGGGGGTATGAAAGTGAAAGTGATCATCGTACGGTGGATGTTCATATCAATAGATTACGCGAAAAAACAGAATCAAATACAGATTTTAAAATTGTTACGGTAAAAGGATTGGGATACAAAGCCACAATAAAATAATGTCAAAAGAGGAGCTTCATGCGAAAAAGATTTTTTAATTCAATCTATTTTAAATTCATACTGATTTTTTTAAGCATTCTTTTTTTCTCGGCAACGGTTACCTTCAGCGTTGTTAATTATACACAATTTGGGAATTTTTTTGATGAGGCCAGGTCAGAACTGGTAAACCAGACCGAGGCCGTTCAAACCTTGAGCCAGAAAGGTTTATCAAATGAGGAGATTGTCACTTTGTTTAATAAAGGCGTTATGGTTTCCTGGACAGTATTAACCCTTAATGAAACCGGATTTGATTTGTCCGAAGAAGACCGACAAACAATTGAAAATGGCGGCATTATTTTAACCAATCAACATGATAAAAATCACCTTCCCGGGGCGATTGGAAAAATTCAAAACGGATATGCTGTTACTTCGGTTAATATGGAAACTCAGCAAATATCCGGTTTTTTTGATCGTCAGAAAGCGACACTGTTTTTAACACTATTGCTTGGTACTGTTCTGACGCTTATTATGGTTGCTATGATTGTGAAACCCATTAAAGCTGTTTCGGAAGCGACAAAAAAAGTGGCTGAAGGTGACTTTGATCTGAGACTGAAGGTGAAAGGAAATGACGAATTAGCTGTTTTAGCCAGAAATTTTAATATCATGACGGAAGCGCTTTCCAAGAATGACTACATTCATCGCGATTTTGTCAGCAATGTTTCCCATGAATTCAAAACGCCCATTGCTTCCATTAAAGGATTTGGAAATTTATTAAAAGATCCCCATATTTCGGAGAAACAACGACAGGAATACGTGGATATTATTGTGGATGAAAGCGACCGACTGTGGAAACTTTCCGCTAATGTCTTAAAGCTTTCCGAACTTGAAAATGGGATTCTTGGACTCAAAAAAGAGCTGTTTTCTTTGGATGAAGAAATTCGTAGAGTCGTTCTGCTGCTTCAGGAAAAGTGGGAAACGAAAAATATTAATCTGGATATTCAGATGGATGAAATAGTTTATCGGGGTGATGAGGAGATGATGGCTCAGGTTATCATCAATATTTTTACAAATGCCATCAACCATAGCCCGGCGGATGGAACGATTAATATTGAGCTTCATGGCAATACTGAAGAAATTGTCATTAAAATAAAGAATTCCGGAGCGGGTATTTCCAGAGAAGAACAGGAAAAAATATTTGATCGTTTTTACAAGGTGGATCAATCTCGAAGTACACCGGGAACAGGACTTGGTCTGACGATATCACAACGAATTGTTAATCTTCACGGTGGTAGTATTACCGTGGAAAGCGTGGTTGAGGAAGGCAGTACCTTTATTATCAAGCTGCCTAGATAACTGAATCCATCTGACAGTTAAAAGAAAAAGTCCAGGAATGCTTGCATTCCTGGACTTTTTTGGAATAATTATTTTTGTGTCGGTTATAGATCTTCCGGTCTCTTTTTTATGAGTTGGGTTCGTGGCAGTTTGCTCTTTTGGGTATCATCCAAATAGCGCCATAACATGAAAATACCAATTGGCCAAATTAGAAGACTCCAAACAGCAAGCCATACTTTGGTATAATAAAATGGAATTCTCGATGATTCAGATTCTGTATTAACCTGATCAATCGGCTTTAAGGATTCATCATCAATTCTTTTTTCTTCTTCTGATAGCATTTTTTCTTCCCCCCCTTGTTTTTAGTTTGTCATTTAAGTGATACCCGGTATTAGGAAGAATAATCAAATTATAATAAAATTAAGGAACAGAGCGCTTTTTTTGAGACAGGAGCGAAGTAAATTGATAAACTATAAAAATAAAGGCCAACGTTTATCTGAGTGTATACTGCACACATTGATAAGGTTGGCCTTTAATATATAAGTTAACAAGCTAAATTATATTAATCTTCTTCATCTGCTCCGGCATTCTCAAATTGAGAATTATAAAGATCGGCGTAGAAACCGCCTTTACTCAGAAGAATATCATGGGTTCCTTGTTCGACGATATCGCCATCTTTCATGACCAGGATCAAATCAGCATTTTTAATGGTAGACAATCGATGGGCAATGATAAAACTGGTTCGGCCTTCCATCAGGTTGTCCATGGCTTTTTGGATCAGTACCTCAGTACGGGTATCAACTGAACTGGTGGCTTCATCCAGAATTAAGACTTTTGGATCGGCTAGAATGGCACGGGCAATAGTCAGGAGTTGTTTCTGTCCCTGGGAAACATTGCTGGCTTCTTCATTTAAAAACATGTCGTAGCCATCCGGCAGCGTATGGACAAAATAATCAACTTGAGCGGCGACAGCGGCGGCTTCAACTTCGGAATCGGTGGCATCTAAACGTCCATACCGGATGTTTTCACGGATGCTGGCATTGTAGAGCCAGGTATCCTGGAGGACCATGCCAAAAAGATCACGGAGATCACTTCGGCTGAAATTCTGAATATTATGTCCATCTACTAAAATTGCTCCGGTATTCACATCGTAAAAACGCATGAGGAGCTTGACCATGGTGGTCTTGCCGGCGCCGGTAGGTCCGACAATGGCGATTTTTTGGCCCTCGGTGATATGAGCAGAGAAGTCGTTAATAACGATTTTTTCCGGATCATACCCAAAATGCACATGATCAAAGTCAACATTGCCATGGATTTTTTCAAGATCAAAATCGGTCTTGTTTTCTTCAACTTCTTCTGGTTCGTCAAGGAAGGTAAAAACCCGTTCCGCGGCGGCAGTGGTTTGCTGTAAAATGTTTGATATGTTGGCAATTTGCATGATAGGTTGGTTAAATTGTCTGACATATTGGATAAACGCTTGTATATCACCGACAGTCAGTCTTCCGTTTGCGGCTAAATAACCACCAAGAATACAGACAGCGACATAGCCTAAATTTCCGATGAAGTTCATCATGGGCATCATCAGCCCCGATAAAAATTGAGATTTCCAGGCCGAACTGAAAAGCGTGTCATTATAATGATCAAAGGTTTCAAAAGAGGATTCTTCGCCATTAAAGGCTTTTACCACATTGTGTCCGCTGTACATTTCCTCAACATGGCCGTTGATATGGCCCAGATAAGTTTGCTGCTCGCTAAAATATTTCTGGGATTTTTTTACAACGAGAATGACTAAAACAAAGGAAAGCGGCACAATGCAGATGGCAACCAGGGTCATCTGCCAACTGATCGAAAACATCATGACAAGGATTCCGATGATCGTTGCAATTGAAGTGATGATTTGGGTAACACTTTGATTTAGGGTCTGGTTTACTGTTTCAATGTCATTGGTAAGGAATGAAAGTACCTCGCCATAACTGGTTTTATCAAAATATTTGAAAGGCAGTCGATTAATTTTTGAAAAAATATTTTGTCTCAGGTTATAGGTTACCTTCATGGAAATTCCGGTCATAATGAATCCCTGAATGCAGGAAAAAATGACGGAAATGCCATAGAGTCCAAGCAGGATAAGGATGATCTGCCCAATATAGTTAAAATCAATCCCTTTGCCATTATCGGCAATGATGTTCATAATGCCTTCAAAAATTGCAGTGGTTGCATTTCCCAGAATTTTTGGGCCCACAATATTAAAGATGGTGGATGCGACGGCAAAGATAAAGACAAAAATCAATCCTATCTTGTAGGCCGCTAAATAATGCATGAGTTTTTTAAGACTTCCTTTGAAATCTTTCGGTTTTTCTCCCGGCATCATGTTTCCCGCCGGGCCATGACCCATGCCACCACGTTTTGGTTTTGGCTGTTGTTGTTCGTTTTTCATATTGTCAGTTCCTCCTCGGTAAGTTGTGAGGATGCAATTTCCCGGTAAGTCTCACAGCTGTTCAATAATTCCGTGTGAGTCCCTTTTCCGACCACGCGGCCGTGTTCCAGAACAATGATTTGCTCGGCCTGCATAATGGTATTGATCCGTTGAGCGACGATCAGCACGGTACTGTTGCCGGTGTATTCTTTGAGTGCCCGTCTTAAAGTGACGTCGGTTTTGTAATCCAGGGCTGAAAAACTGTCATCAAAAATATAGATATCCGGTTTTCGAACCAGCGCTCTGGCAATGGAAAGTCGCTGCTTTTGTCCGCCGGAGACGTTGCCTCCGCCTTGAGCAATCTCTCGTTCAACGCCTTCTTCACTGGATTCAATAAAGCTGGTGGCCTGGGCAACCCGGGCGGCAATGGCTAAATCCTCCTCAGTGGCTTTATTATCGCCATAAAGAAGATTCGAAGCGACGGTTCCTGAAAACAAGGTGCCTTTTTGGGGGATATATCCGATTTTTTCACGAAGATCGTGTTGTGTGACTTCCCGAACATCGATGTTATCAATGCGAATGGCACCGGAAGTAACATCAAAGAATCGCGGAATCAGATTAACCAGCGTAGACTTCCCAGAACCGGTTGAACCAATAAAAGCGGTTGTTTCACCAGGGTTGGCAATAAAGCTGATATCGTGGAGAACATCTTCGTCCGCCCCTTCATAGCGAAAAGAAACGTGGTCGAAAGCGAGCGTGGTTCGGTCATTTGTTGGCAGTTTCTTGGGTGTAGCGGGATCGATAATGCTTGGTTCTATGGCAAGTACTTCCTGGATACGATCTCCGGAAACGGCGGCCCGGGGGATCATAATAAACATCATCGACATCATCAGGAAGGACATAATAATCTGCATAGCATATTGCATGAAAGCCATCATATCACCGACTTGCATGGTTGATTGGGCAATTTGGTGAGCACCAACCCAGACAACCATAACACTGACAATATTCATGATAAACATCATCGTTGGCATCATAAATACCATAATACGATTAACAAAAAGGTTGTTTCGGGTGCTGTCTTTATTGACTGCATCAAAGCGATTTTCCTCGAACTTCTGATTGCCAAAAGCGCGAACCACCATGAGGCCGGTCAGGTTTTCTCTGGTGACCAGATTCAGTTTATCAACCAAATTTTGAATTATTTTAAAGCGGGGCATCGCAATGGTAAAGACAATTCCGATGATGAGGACAATGGTAAGGACAGCCACAAGGATGATCCAACCCATGGAGGTCGTCCGTCTCAAGGCCATGATGATACCGCCGACGGCAAGAATGGGTGAATAGCAGAGAATCCGGATGCCCATAATCAGGATTGTTTGGATCTGGGTGATATCATTTGTGCTTCTTGTGATTAAAGAAGCGGTAGAAAATTTATCAAACTCGGCATTAGAAAAACATTGTACCTTTCTAAAGATATCTCGTCGCAGGGTTTGAGCAACCCCGGCAGCGATTCTTGCTGAAAAAAAGCCAACCGCAATAGCAGCTGAAATACTGAGTAAAGAGAGCAGCAGCATCAGGCCGCCAATTTTTAAAATATACAGGTTTTGGACCGAGCCTAAATCAATACCAAGCTGGGTGTAAAATTGATTTGTAAATTGTATCGCAGTTTGAAGCTGGATGGATTCAGGGGTTTGGGAAGCCTGCGCCCGTGCATCATCAAAGGTTGATGAAGGTAAGCGGGTAAGCATCGGCAAGGCTTTATAAACTTGCGAGAAATCCACATTAGACATGCTTTCAGTTGCGGTCGAATCAGCAGTATTGGTGCTTAGCGAACGCATGTAATAAATGAAGGTCCAGGTTGACTGACCAAAAATGGGGTCAAGAACTTCATATGTTTGAGAATCCGACTGATTCAATACGTAAATACTTTCTGTTTGCAGAAGCGGATATTTTTTAAGGGTGGAATCATAATTGGATTTTGATGTATCGTTCGGAGTCATGAGGGTGTAGTTCTTGTCAACCTCTGATTTATTAGCTGCGGTCATGAAAGTCGTCATGAGAGCATAACCATCTTGGCTGATGGCTTCAGGAGTTGCATGCTCAATACCGTTTTGCTGAATCCCAACGTTGACAATATCAGACATGAAATTGGGAAGATTAAGTTCTGATATGGCTTGGACGAAAAGCAGCGCCAAAGCGATGAGCAGCATAACAAGATAAGGCTTTAAATAGCGTGCGAGTTTTATCATGGTGTTTTCCTTTCGGTATTTTCATTTTGTTTTTCATTATTTTGTTTTCCTTCAAGGGTATCTAATGCCGCCGATAACTTGTCCAATAATGAGATAAGCGACGTTGTCTCTTGCGTACCCAGAATGGCGGCGGCATCTTCATAAATTTGAAAGCAGGATTGAGAATATTCTTTTTCCAGCGCTTCGCCTTTTTCGGTAAGATTGACATAAACTAAGCGACGATCCATATCGGTGGTGATTCGCTTGACATAACCCTGTTTGACTAGGTTGGTTATGACTTGGGAAACGCCGGGCATGGAAATTTCTGAACAGCGGCTGAGTTCGGAAATTTTGAGCCCCGGGGGAATGGGAAGACCGTTGGCTTCATGCTCGGTTTTTAAAGCTGCATAACGGTTCAGGATGGTGACGAGCATAAAAAACTCATGGGGTTTGAGACCGTCAAAGCGCTTATGGTTAAGTCTATTCATGCTGGATTTCTTTACTCGATGAAAAGATTTAAAAAGTTGTTGTCCGTAATTGATCAAAAAAATCTCCTTTCTGAAATAAATAGTTAAAATCATTAATAGTTAATCTACTTAAGCATAAAATATTATAGCTTAAATAAGGGGAAATGCAATAAAAATATAAGATGAAACGGTTTTCTAAAAAAAAATATGCTATAATAACCAAATGAATTAAGGGAAATTAAGAAAAGGAGCAGAGTCACGGGAATGACAACGAAAAAGGAAATACTAAAATACGCATTTATCCAAACACTGCCGGTTCTGTTTGGCTATGTTTTCATGGGAATTGCATTCGGGATTCTTCTGGAAGAAGCGGGATATAATTTTGTTTGGGCGCTTTTTATCAGCTTGACAGTGTACTCTGGTTCCATGCAATTTGTGTTAATCGGATTATTGGGCGGGGGCATGGGAATCATCTCAATGATTATTTTAACCTTATCGGTTCAATGCCGTCATATTTTTTATGGCTTATCTTTTATCGAAAAGTTTAAAGCGATGGGTAAACGGGGATGGTATATGGTGTTTTCATTAACCGATGAAACGTATTCCCTACTTTGCGGAATGAAGATTCCTGAAGAATTGAATAAGAAAAAAGTGTTTTTCGCAGTGGCAGTTTTGGACCAAAGCTATTGGGTTTTAGGCTGTACCATTGGCGGCATCCTCGGAAGTTTTATTGGATTTGACACAACCGGAATTGATTTTGCTATGACAGCTCTGTTTGTTGTTATTTTTATCGAGCAGTGGTACAGTTTTCCATCCCATATTCCGGCCATTATCGGAATTTGCTGTGGAACGGCAGCACTGATTATTTTTGGCGCCAATGCTTTTATTTTGCCGGCTCTGATTGCTTCGGTATGCCTGCTGTTATTATTGAAAAATACTATTGTCAAACAGGATGATTGTCAGGAGGCCTGTGAATGAGTTCAAGTTTATTTACCCCATTTCTCATTACCTTACTGGTGGCGGGTCTTACCTTTTTAACTCGCTTCTTACCGTTTGCCCTTTTCGGGGGAGGAAAGAAAGTTCCTGCGATCATACAGGCTTTGGGAGAACTTTTGCCGCCGGCAGTCATGGCGATCTTAGTCGTGTACTGTCTGAGAAACGTCAGTATCATGACGGCCCCCCATGGTTTGCCCGAGTTTATCGCAATCGGAATTGTCGCAATCCTTCATATCTGGAAGCGTAACAACCTTCTGAGTATCGGCGGCGGAACGGTTATCTATATGGTATTGGTTCAGATGATATTTTAAAAAGTGCCGGCAGGAAAATAATATTTCATGCCGGCACTTTTGTTTTTTGAAGTTGAAACTTTTTAACAATTAATAATTAGCCAGAATATGGCAGCTTATAGCTCGGCGATTAAAAACTTGATTTTGATGCCCTGAGAGGCATACATCTTTTCGTGCTCGGTTTCGATATTTCCAGGATAATCCGAAGCGTGGAGATCCCAGATCAGAGTTTTGATCTTAAAATCAGAGGCTTCGAAATATCTGATGGAGTCCTGAAACAGCCCATCATTATCGGTTTTAAAATAAATTTCGCCATTCGAGGCTAACAATTCCGCATATTTTTTAAGTTGTTTGGAATGGGTGAGACGTTTTTTATGATTGCGCCTTTTGGGACAGGGATTGCAAAAATTAATATAAATCCGTTCAACATCGTCTTCCGGGGAGAGAATGTTATCAATACGTTCGACATCCCAGGACATCAGCTGAATATTGTCAAGGGGCTGTTCAAACCGGTTATAGACGGATTCGATATTACGTTTAGCGACTCCTAAAACTGCGTCAATTAAATCAATGGCAAGGTAATTGATCTGCGGATTTTGACTTCCTAAGTCTGCCACAAAGGTCCCCTTACCGCAGCCCAATTCGATATGGAGGGGTTGCTTTTTTTTGAAAATATTTTGCCATTGGCCCCGATGCTCTGGTGGATTGGCCTGGAAAAATCCGGAGGCTTCCAATTCTGGACGTGCCCATGGTTTAGGTCGTATATGCATGGTGATGCTCCTTTATTATTGATTGTTAGGCAATTGCGAAAGCGTCATAAGCTTTCGCAATTGCCGGTTTGATTAAAGCTCAATTATTTTTGTAGCCACATGATCAATAAAGGAACGGTCGTGTTCCACAAAGATCATGGTTGGCGGGGTTTGAAGCAATAGATCTTCAATCTGTACCCGAGAGAGCACATCGATATTGTTTAGGGGTTCGTCCCACAAATATAGGTGGGCAGACTGACAGAGGCTTTTGGCCAGGCAGACCTTCTTTTTCTGGCCTTCGCTAAAGGTCGCCAGATCCTGTTCAAATTGATCCCGGTTAAAGCCCAAGTTTCCAGTTGGTATCAATGGTAAACGAAACATTTTCGAAAATATTTTCATAGCTGTCTTCATAGTTAAATGTTAAATGTGATATGGTGATTTGTGACATGATTGTACCTCTCTTGCAAAGCCTTTAGCAATACACAGACTTTGACAAGTAAAAAACCGCAAGAAAATTTTCCTGCGGCTCAATCATATACAGCACAAAAAATCCATATTCTAAGAAGTTTGTGGTGCTAAAGAGGCAGTGACTTTTTCGTAATTTTCTTGCTTGAGCGCGCCAAAACAAGAGGCTTAACCTCTGGGTTTGAATGAGCGTTCCAGTTGTTGATTAGCAAGATAAATTACGCATCCTCTTTACTCCTTTTTGTTATTTTAGTTACAGTCTAACATTTTTTCAAAGATAATTCAATACCTGCAAGTGTTTTAAGGGGTTAAAAATGAAACCTGTTCTTCTGAAGGCCCATAGACCTTCAGCTTTTCCTTCATCGGCTTACTGTAACTGTTGGAGAGGCCAAATGATTTTCGAAGAGGATTCAAACGTCCGTAGAGTTCGTCTTTATACTCTTTTGAAGCCCCGCCTTTTTTATACAGGGACTGAAGCGGCTCATGTTTTTCGGGATACTCTGTTTTTATAAAGTCAAAGAATGAGGGACGTGTTTTCCCGCGGAGATAAAGGGCTCCCGGAAGAACATAATGCACATCAGCCTCTTTCCCGGCTTCAAACAGAGCAGAAAGTGTATCGGAATCATCCGTGAGATAGGGGATAATCGGCATGAGATGATGTCCTACAGAAGCGTTTGTTTTACGGAAAGCCTTAAGCATATCAAAACGGGACTGGCTCTTTACTGCTCTGGGTTCTGTTTTTCGGCGAATGGATTCATCCATCGTAGTGACCGTAGCGGCAATATTGATATAAGTAATCCGGGACAGGGCGTCAATGAGATCATAATCTCTCAGGACCAAATCGGATTTTGTGGAGATGATCGCCGGAGTCTTGTATTTTATGAGCAGTTTCAGAATTTCAGGCATGACCCGATACCTGGCTTCAGCTGGCTGATAGCTGTCGGTAACACCACCGATATTGATAATTTCTCTTTTCCATTGAGGAGCGCGTAATTGTTTTTCCAACACTTCAACAATATTCGTTTTCACGTAAATTTCATTGGAAAAATCAGAGGCGCTCAGATAATCATGAGAACTCAACGCATAGCAATATTGGCATCCATGGCTGCAGCCGCGATAAATATTCAAATCCCAGCCATAAGGAATTTTTCGTTTCAATTGATTTAATGCACTGGTGCATGTGATGCTGTGATACTGCGGCATAAATAGCTCCTCTTTTTAAACGTTTTCTTATTGTTTTCAAGTATAATAATAAAAATTAGACTTGTCTATAGGAAACTGTGATAAAATTATTGAGGATTTATTTAGAAAATTTATGATGTCAATCATCAAAAAGTTATTCTAAAATAGCGAGGAGATTTACCATGGGCAATCATAAAAGTGGAAATGCAGCAGCAATTATTATTATCTCGATGCTGATTATTTTACTGCTTTCAGGTGGAATATTTCTGGCCATCGGTGATTTAACCGGCATGATTGATATTGCGTCTTTGCTTAACACCGTTGAAGGTAATGGCGATCAGGATCGATCAGAAATTCAAGCACAGAAATATGACGCTTATTCTTTTTTAAATACAAATGAAAAACAGGCTTATGCGAAAGTGGTTGATATGCTTTCAAATTATGATACCGAGGTTAAAGTCAATGGCGTAACGACGGATGAAGTGGAACGAGTCCTCAGTGCCATCGACTATGATCATCCGGAAATATTTTGGATCGGCGAAATGTCCTATTACTTTGATGAAACAGATCACAGTGTCAGTAAAGTAATGGTAACCTATCCCTATAATGAAGATGTGAAAAATCAAAGACAGGCAGAAATTGATGCGGCTGTCGCGGATTACCGGACTGGAATGACAGCAGATATGGATGAGTATGAAAAGGTTAAATATACCTATGAATATGTGATTAGGAACACTGTTTATCGGGAAGACCCTCAGGATGATCAAAATATTTACAGCGTCTTTGGAAAAAAAGCGTCCGTTTGTGCCGGATATTCAAAAGCGATTCAGTATCTTTTAAAAGATACGGGAATTGAGTGCTCATATGTTGCCGGTGAAGCCATCGGTCAAGGTGCTCATGCCTGGAATATCGTTCGGGTGGATGGCGAATACTATTATCTGGATGCTACCTGGGGTGAATTTAGTGTTGAAGATAATGTTGAACCTGAAAAAAGTATTTTTTATGATTTCTTTTGTGTAACAACGGCAGAATTAGAAAAATCACACCAAATTGATCAGACCCTGGTACAATATCCGGAATTAACAGCAACGGCGGCAAATTATTTTGTCCGGGAAAATAAACGCTATGATCTTAATCAGACTGAAGAGCAGAATCGATTTGTAAAAGACATCGAAACGGCCATCAATCAAGGGGAAAAGTATTTTCATTATGCAATCATGGATTCTAGTACCATCGGTGTGGCGGAAGATCTGATGGATAAGACGCTTGGTTCTTATTATTGGTTTTCAAGCGATGACAGTCTGTCAAATACAATTGAACTTTATTAGAAAGAACTGTTACCCCCCATTCCATATTAATCAGAATGGGGGGTGTTGTAGTTACTCCATCGCGATCAAGTGGACGCTGTAGACACCATCAAGTGCTTCCAGCATAACAATGAGATCATCAATCGTGATGGTCAAGTTTTGGCCGTCCAGGGTTACGATGACAATCGCTGCTTGATTGATGGGAATATCCTGATGAATTGTAATAATACTGGTTTCATGATCTCTGAGGAGATTTAAAATATTGGATAGAATTCCCTGATGATCTGCCAGTTTGAAAGAGAGTGTGAACTTTCTCCCGTAATTTTCGGAAGGCGTGAAAATATAGTCCTTATACTTGTAATAGGTGCTGCGGCTGATGCCCACTTTTTTGACGGCATCACTGACTGATTTGCATTGCGAGGATTCCATTAAAATGCGGGCTTCCACTACTTTGGAATAATAGTCCGGCAATATTTTTTTATTGACGATAAGATAATCTTTAATCACTGGCTTAACCTCTCAAAATTTGAACGCCGGCATTATCGGGAAACAATGCAATGAGCTGCCAGCCTGGCATTTTTGCCATTAAATACGCGGCCATTTCAGGCTGAAAGCGGTGGTTGTTCACTGAATTAACAGCCAGAATGGTCGGCCCGGCACCACTGATACAGGTGTTGAGACACCCCATATCCCGAGCTTTTCTGGTAATCACATCATAATGAGCGATGAGCTTTTTGCGGTAGGGTTGATGAAGACGATCCTTCATGGAAGCCTTCAAGATATCCTCGTTCCCATTTGCCAGGGCAAGATAGGTCATCGTTGCCCGGGAAAGATTGTGAGTGGCATCGCTGAAATTTATTTTTTTTGGTAAAATTTGGCGGGCGTCTGAGGTGGATAAAGGAAAATCAGGAACTAAAGCATAAAATTCAAAACAGGGATGGACTTCGCTTTTGATATAGAAGTTTTTTCCCTGATCGTTCAGAGAAACCACTAATCCGCCGAAAATAGCCGGGGCAACATTATCCGGATGTCCCTCCATTTCAACTGCGATATCAAAAAGTTCTTCAGTCGTGAGCGGCGAGCCAATGAGCGCGTTGGCCCCGAAAAGTCCGCCGACGATACAGGTGGCCGAGCTGCCGAGGCCACGGCTTATGGGAACGCCGACGTCACTGTGAATATAGAGCCCGTTAGGATGATGATCGGCTTTTTTAAAGACTTTCAGCATTGAACGATAAACGAGATTGGTGGTTCCCTGATATTTCTTTTCAACTCCGCGGATGGTGAGCTTGCCATCCGTTTTTTCTTCAAAACTAAAGGTGTTGTAAATCGTAAGGGCCAGGCCAAAAGCATCAAAACCGGGACCAACATTGGCACTTGTCCCGGGAACTTGAACTTTAATCATGGTTTTCCACCCTTTCGTTTAAAAAGCTTATGATAGCTCGGGACATTTCAGATTTTTTACACTGGGCATGGTGTTGATTTTCCTTTTGGTCGAGGTCTTTCAGCGGCTGGGGGATGGCGGTGTCGGTTTGTTGGGCCAAAAGATCCAGGAGGGCATAATCATCAAGTTCGGAAGCACCAAAAATACTTTCATAAACCGAGCGGCCAAATTTATAAGGGCTGGCTGTGGATACGATCACCGTCTTGGTTGGATCACCGGTTTCACGGAGATAATCCTCATAAACTTTGTTGGCAACGGCGGTGTGCGGATCCATCAGATAGTGGGTGTCGTCAAAGATGCTTTTTATGGATTGGGCCGTTTGAGCTTCATCGGCAGTTCCGGCATAGAAAAGATCCGCTTTTTCCATCAGTGCTTTTGAGGCCTGATAACTACCCTGGCTTTTAAGTTCTTCCATGAGTTCGCTGACTTTTTCCGGATCAGAACCGGAAACATCATAGAGCAACCGTTCCAGATTGCTGGAAATTAAAATATCCATGGAGGGGGAAGAGGTTTTATAAAACTCCCGATTCCGATCGTAGGTACCAGTCTTGAAAAAGTCGGTGAGGACTTTATTGGCATTGGATGCGCAAATCAGTTTATTGACTGGTAAACCTAACAGCGAGGCATAATAACCAGCAAGAATATTTCCGAAATTTCCGGTGGGTACCACAAAATTAATTTTTTCTCCGGCAGTAATTTCGCCGCGTTTTAAGAGCTCGTAATAGCTGTAAAAATAATAGACGACTTGGGGAAGCAGCCGACCAATGTTAATGGAATTGGCGGATGAGAAAAGAACATTGGCTTTTTCAAGTTTTTTGGCTAATTGGGAATCATTAAGAATTTTTTTGACGCCGTTTTGGGTGTCGTCAAAATTCCCATCGACACCAACCACACAGGTATTATCACCAAGCTGAGTAAGCATTTGTTTTTCCTGGATCGTGCTGACCCCGTCTTTAGGATAAAAGACGATGATGCTAATATTCGGAACATTGGCAAAGCCTTCTAATGCGGCTTTGCCGGTATCTCCCGAAGTGGCGGTAAGGATTAAAATTTTGTTGCTGCTGTTCACATTTTTCATGGCTTCCACCATAAAATATGGTAAAATAGTCAAAGCCATATCTTTAAAGGCACAGGTCGGACCATGGAAGAGTTCCAGAAAATACCGGTCTTTTATTTTTTTTAAGGCGACGGGCTCTTCATCTTCAAATTTTCCGGAATAATAGGCGCCTTGAATTGAATCAGCAATTTGCTTTTCACTAAAATCATCCAGGAAAGCGGCGAATATGACCTGGGCCATTTCCCCATAGCTTTTTCCAATCAAATTTTTTTTATCCAGTTGGATGTTATGAATAAAATTGGGAACAAATAGGCCCCCATCTGGGGCTAATCCCTGCAGGATTCCCTGGGATGCAGTAACGTTGATGTCTTTGGATCGTGTGCTGTTGTAACCGTTTTTCATGAATTTCCTCCAAATATTTATGGTATAATGGGAAAAAATCTTCCCATCAGGGTATTGAATATCCCTTAAGTATATGATAAAATGTTTTTCAGGAAAAAACAAGTGTTTTTAAAATAAATACATAAATGAGGTGAAATTTTTTGAATATTGCACTTTTAGGCTTTGGAACCATCGGTTCGGGGGTCTACGAACTGATCAATTTAAATAAAGGAAAGTTTGCGAGCAATTTTACAGACTTGGAGGCAAGAAAATCAAGCCCTGTGATTACCAAAGTTTTGGAGCGTGATACGACTAAAGATCTGGGGGATGACGTGGGCAGGATTGTTACCGATCCCAGGGAGATATTAGAAGATGATAGCATCGGTCTTGTCATTGCTTTAATGGGTGGGATGGACTTTGAATATAAAATGATCAAGGATTGTCTTAAGGCCGGTAAGCATGTCGTAACCGCAAACAAGGCGGTTATTTCAGAGTATTTTCAAGAGTTATTGACTCTGGCGGAAGAAAATGGCGTGGTTCTTCGCTATGAGGCATCTGTTGGCGGCGGGATTCCCATCATCGGCAGCTTAAAAGAAGAAATGAAAATCAACCGTGTTACCGAGATTAAGGGAATCCTTAATGGCACAACGAATTTCATTTTATCTAAAATGACTGAAGAAGGCGCAGATTTTGGAGAAACCTTAGCCATGGCTCAATCCATCGGTTTTGCCGAGGCGGATCCGACGGCGGATGTTGAAGGTTATGATGTATCCCGAAAGCTTTCTATTCTTTCATCGATGGCTTATGAGGGAATTATCAAAGATGAAGATATTTACAAGCGCGGTATTACGGATATCCGAGCCGTGGATATTGAGATGCTCACCAGCATGGGTTATGTGGTCAAATACCTGGGACATTCCATTCTTGAAGAGAAAAACAATGTTTATTCAACGGTAGAACCGGTGTTGTTTAAAGAAGCTTCCATTATGAGTAATGTCAACAGTGAATTTAACATTATATCCATTACCGGAGATATCATTGGAGAATTGCAGTTTTACGGTAAGGGAGCAGGAAAGGATGCAACGGCCAATGCGGTGGTCGGAGATGCGCTTTATATTCTTAACATCGTGGGAGATCAGAATTTACCAAAACCCTTACGGCTTAATCGAAAGCTAAACAAAGTAGGAACCGCTATCTTTAAAGGAAAATACTATTTAAGAGCTAATCTTAATGATAAAGAAATGCTGAATCAGGTATTGGGAGCAGTGGAAACCATTGCTGAGCGTAAAACGGTTATTGTGAATGATAATCGGGCGTATGTGGTGACAAGTGTCATCGCGGCGAATGATTTTAATATGATGGCAGAAAAATTGAAGGAAACAGTTCCGGAAATTTTTTATGCTCGTATCTACGAATAGGAAAAGAGTGACTGAGGTAAATGCAAGATTTAATTGTACAAAAATATGGCGGCTCGAGCGTCGCCAATGTAGAGAGAATAAAAAGAGTTGCCGGTCGAATTATTGAGACCAAGGAAAAAGGGAAAAAGGTTGTGGTTGTTGTTTCAGCCATGGGTGATACAACGGATGAGCTCATTGATTTGGCAATGAAACTCAATGCAAATCCACCCAGTCGGGAAATGGATATGCTTCTTGCAACCGGGGAACAGGTATCAATTTCATTATTAGCGATCGCGATACAAGCTAAAGGACATGATGTGGTGAGTTTAACCGGGGCACAGTGTGGTATTATTACCTCAAGCGTTCATAAAAAGGCCCGGATCAATGATATTCAGACCTATCGGATTGAAAAAGAGTTGGCAGCGGGAAAAATTGTTATTGTCGCAGGGTTTCAAGGGGTTGATGAAAACAGAGACATCACGACGCTTGGTCGAGGCGGCTCGGATACATCGGCAGTGGCTTTAGCAGCATCGTTAAAAGCAGAGTTATGCGAAATATATACAGATGTTGACGGGGTTTACACAGCGGATCCCCGAGTCGTTGAAGAAGCATCAAAAATAGATGAAATTTCTTATCAAGAGGTTTTAGAAATGGCAAGTACCGGGGCCAAAGTCTTACATCCCCGATCAGTAGAAATGGCTGAAAAGTTCAAGGTGCCGCTGGTGGTGCGATCAAGTTATAATTACAACGAAGGAACGATTATTAAGGAGGAAGTTAAAATGGAAAAAGTATTAGTTCGAGGGATATCCCTGGATGAAAATATTGCAAAAATATCAATTTTTGAAGTGCCGGATCAACCGGGGATTGCATTTCGATTATTTAGTGCATTGGCAAAATCCAATATTCATGTGGATATGATTGTCCAAAATGTTAACCGAACAGCCGTTAATGATATCTCATTTACCATTGATGTCGATGAGCTTCAGGAAGCGGTATCAGTGGCCCAAAAGTTTGCGTTTGAAGTTAATGCTCAAAAGGTAGAGTATGATCAGGGGGTGGCAAAACTTTCCGTCATCGGTACGGGAATTGTTGCCAATGCTGAAATTGCCTCTAAATTCTTTGAGGCGCTGTTTGAATTGGGCATCAATATTCAAACCATCAGCACCTCTGAGATTAAGATCTCGTGCTTGATTGATAAAGAACGCGGGAAAGAAGCCATGGTGCATATTCATAAAAAGTTTGACATGTAGCTTTTTAAAAGCCTTGAAACCGTTGATATCAAATGGTTCCAAGGCTTTTTTTGTTTCTGGTTTCACGCATGAAAATTGCAAGCATTATAATTACTTGAGCCAAAATATAGATAGAGCTATAATAACCTTAAGGGAAAACTAAACTTGGAGAGAAGAAAAAATGAAAAGTTACTTAAAACGAGGATCGGGATTACTGTTTGCTTTATTAATGATCGTTGGATTAGTTCCGAACAGTGTTTCGGCGGCAACAAGTCCCAGCGTATCCTATCAGACACACATTGAAAACATCGGTTGGGAAGTCGATGCGGGTATTGGGTTAAAAAGCAATGGAGAAACGAGTGGAACGTCCGGTAGAAGTCTGCGCTTAGAAGGTATTAAGATCAATCTGGATAACCAGGGCTATGATCTTGGGGTATCTTATCAGACGCATATCCAGAATATTGGCTGGGAAGCTGATACCGAAAGAGGCTGGAAAAGCAACGGCGATATGAGTGGCACATATGGTCAAGCTTTACGTCTGGAAGCCATCCAGATTAAATTAACCGGATCCGATGCTGACAAATTCGATATCTATTATCAAGTTCACGCCCAGAATATGGGTTGGCTGGGCTGGGCAAAAGACGGTGAAAGTGCCGGAACGGCTGGGTACAGTTATCGTCTGGAAGCCATTAGAATTCAAATTGTACCAAAAGGTCAAGGTGCTCCAACGGAAACAACTGCCATTCCTTTCCATGAAAAAAAGTTAATTGATGGAAATTTATTAATTAACTCATCTTCAAATGATTTTAATGAAAATGCTTTTTCCCTAGAAGATGTTGAAATTTCCAATAATAGTGGAGATGGAGGAATCGTACTTAAATCCGGTACCCAAAGTGGTGTTTATACGTCAAATCCATTTAAGACCAATCCATTTACTAAATTAGTTCTTTCCTGGAGTAGTGATACCCCCGAGGGAACCGCAATTCAGGTTGAAGCAAGGGTATCTAAAAATTCATGGGATTCAAATGGACAATTAACAGAAAATTGGTCGAATTGGCTGACTTGGGGAACTTGGGGAACAACAATACGAAGGGCGTCTGGTACTGGTATCACAGATGATTCGGTGGCTAAAGTTGATGTTGATACCTTAGTTGTAAGTGGTGGAGAAACGGCCAGTGAAATTCAATATCGTGTTATATTAAATTCGAATACATCTGGCGTAACACCGATCGTTCATTTAATATCAGGAGCACTAAGAAATACAATCCCTGGGCAGGGGATTAATAAGGTGTTTACAGATAATCCGGATTTATCAAATCTCAAGGTCCTTGATGTACCGCAATTGTCTCAGATGGTCAGGGATCCTTCAATCGCTGATTCCATCTGCAGTCCAACTAGTGTTGCCATGATATTGAATTATTATGGAACACAAGTACAACCTGAAGAAGTCGCCTGGGGGGCGTATGATTATAGTTATGAAGACTTTGGCAACTGGCCATTCAATACCGCCTATGCTTCAAGTTTTGGCTATCAAGCTTATGTTGATTATTCAACGATAGACGGTTTAAAGAGAGAAATTGCTGCAGGACATCCGGTTGCAGTTGCCGTGGCCTATAAAAATAGCGATTATGCTGATGGCGATTTGCCTGTTATAGACGGTGCCCCAATCACATCAACATACGGTCATTTGATTGTTGTATGTGGTTTTACAAACGAAAATGGAACGGACTATATCATAATCAATGATCCGGCGGCTTCGAGTAATGCCGGAGTCAGAGTGAAGTATCGGCTTGATCAATTTGCTGCGGCCTGGGCAGAGTCTGGAAATATAGCTTATATTATCCATTAACAGAAAGAATCATGAAATTTTATTGAAAGGAAACTTTTAGAGCGGGTAGGAGCTAATTAGATTAGTACCTACCTTCTTTTAGTGATTAAAAAACAAGTTTTAACTGTTCTTGTTTTCGATCAAAATTTCACCGCCAGAAAGGGTATTGGCAAAAGCCATGTGTTCTCTAGCTTTCAGATTTGACTGCTCGTTCAAGATGTTTCCCAATCAGGAAAAGCTCGCAGCTCTAAATGCCTACGGGGATGATGTGCAGACCGAAGGCAGATCCTCATTAAGCGCAAAGGACAACCGCAATGGTTGTTCTTTTTAAATACAATAAATAATTTAGGACATTAATTGATATATATACTCGTTTTATGTCATAATAGTATGGATGATTCATATTGAAAATGAATGACAATACAATTTAAAGCCAGAAAAAATGAAGAAATTGTCAATTTAGATAATTAAGAAGAGGAGAAAAAAATGGGAAAAACAATTGCTGAAAAAATATTTGATGCGCATCGCGTAGACGAGCCATTTCCTGATACACATGTGTTAAAACTGGACCGGGTATTCTGTCATGAAATCACCACCCCAATCGCCATCACAGATCTGATGGCACGGGGACTGGACCGGGTTTTCGACCCCACCAAAATCAAGGCCGTGATCGATCATGTGACACCGGCTAAGGACTCAAAAACCGCTGAGCAGGGAAAAATCCTCAGGGACTGGGCAAGACGACACGACATCAAAGACTTTTTTGATATTGGTAAAAACGGTGTCTGTCATGCCATCTTTCCAGAAAAAGGATTTGTCAGACCGGGATTCACCATCATCATGGGAGACTCCCATACCTGTACCCATGGTGCCTTCGGTGCCTTTGCGGCCGGGATTGGAACGACGGACCTGGAAGTGGGGATTCTCAAAGGCGTCTGTGCTTTCCATTTTCCTAAAACCATCAAGATTGTTCTAACCGGTGAATTAAAACCCGGGGTGTACGCCAAAGATCTAATTTTGTTTATCATTAAGGAGTTGACGGTCAACGGCGCCACCAATATGGTCATTGAGTTTACCGGACCAGTGGTGGATGCCATGTCCATGGAATCCCGAATGACCCTTTGCAACATGGCCATTGAAGCTGGCGGAACCTCTGGCATCTGCTACCCGGATATGACAACAGTAGACTACCTGTGGAAATTCATCAAGGATGAGTTTGCCACCAAAGAGGATGCCCTGAAAGAGTATTCGAAATGGGTATCCGATGACGATGCCGACTATGAACGGATTTGTGAATACGATGTTTCAAAATTGGAACCGATGGTGACGGTTGGTTACAAACCCGATCAGGTTAAGACCGTTAGCGAAATGGCAGGGACAAAGGTTGACCAGATTTATATCGGCAGCTGCACCAACGGACGGATTGAAGATTTGCGAATCGCTGCCAGTATCTTAAAGGGCAAGACCATCAGTGACGCGGTTCGCGCCATTGTGAGTCCGGCAACACCGGCTATTTATTCCATGGCCTTGAAGGAAGGTTTGATTGAAATTTTTCAGGATGCCGGTTTCTGTGTGACCAATCCGACCTGCGGTGCCTGTCTGGGCATGAGCAACGGTGTCCTTGCAAAAGGGGAAGTGTGCGCATCTACCACCAACCGTAATTTCAACGGCCGCATGGGTAAAGGCGGCATGGTTCATCTGATGAGTCCGGCAACGGCTGCGGCGACGGCCATTGCCGGAACCATCACAAATTCCGATTTATATCAAGCATAGGAGGCGGCGTAAAAATGAAAACATTTAGTGGAAAAGTATTATTTTTAGACAGAAGCGATATCAATACTGATGAAATCATTCCGGCAAAATATCTGACGGAAATTACCAAAGCGGCATTAAAACCTAATTTGCTCGAGGATCTGGTTCTGACCGGTTTCAATAAGGAAGATATCCAGGATAAAGCAGTCATTGTTACCCGGGAAAACTTTGGTTGCGGTTCATCAAGAGAACATGCCCCCTGGGCACTGGAAGTCAATGGCATCAATGTCGTCATTGCCGAAAGTTTCGCCCGGATTTTCAGACAGAATATGTACAACTGCGGCATGTTTGCCATTGAGCTGCCCAAAGAAACCATCGCGTCTCTTTTTGAAAAATATGCCGGGAAAGAGGTATCCATGGAAATCGATGTGGATGGCAATAAGATAATCATCAATGCGGATGGCAAATCTGAAACCATTAACTTCGAAGTCGGAGCGTTTGATCAAACGCTGGTTAAAGAAGGCGGCTGGGTCGGCTACGCAGATAGGAATTACTAAAGCATTCGATAGGCAGCAATAAAATCCCTCAAGCCATTGTAATCAAAGGCTTGAGGGATTTTTTGCTTTTAACCGTTATTGTTTTTTGTGAAACAGCGATGAATAATAATTTATGGCGCCAGGTGTTCATATTGCCAGGCTCTCCAGGATATATAAAATCATTGACAAGGCAGATAAATTAAAAGAGGAGATGGCAGGAAAGATCAATCGCAGTTATCTTAATTGGACTATAGAGAGGATAAATTGCGATCTTGATTTTTACAGTAAGCTATAAAATTTTCCAACCATTGGATGGTTGCTTCTTCACGTGAAATTGCACCAGATAAAA
This sequence comes from Acetobacterium paludosum, assembly GCF_008086595.1. Classification (GTDB taxonomy): domain Bacteria; phylum Bacillota; class Clostridia; order Eubacteriales; family Eubacteriaceae; genus Acetobacterium; species Acetobacterium paludosum. The sequence goes on from NZ_RXYA01000006.1 coordinate 172,457, forward strand.
CAAGATAATCACCAAATTCTTCGCTTTCAAGAGGCGGAATATCATCATAACGTTCTTTATTTTTGTTCAGGTGGGCAAGTCTGTCCCGATGTTGAATCAATTGACGATCAAGAAGGTATAATCGGGTGGCACCATCCAGATTATTTGAAAAATACATCCTCAAGCGAAAGATATCTTTGGGGGTTGGTTCCATTGGTTCGTCTTTTTTTAACCAGTTTAGAAAGGCTTCTTTTCCCTTTTCTGTAATCGAGTATCGTTTTTTTTCTAATATTTCGCCACTGATTTCGATTTGGTAAACAATCAGTTCTTCGTCAAGGAGCTTTTTTAATTCCGGATAGATTTGACTGTGTTTAGCAGTCCAAAATTCAGCTAAATCTTTATTGTTAAATTCTTTTCCGATGTCATAACCAGTCATCGGTTTTTTGTTGAGCAATCCTAAAATTGCATATTTTAAAGTACGCATGATGTTCACTTTCCTTATCCATTGGTTGATTATACCTGTTGATTATAGCATAGTTATTTGGAATCAACAATGAAGCAGAATTTTGTAAAAACATAGAAAAAATGGCGCTCTGCTAATAAAAAAAACTGCTTTGCAAGTTTTTTTGCAAGTCAGTTTTTTTTATTTGATCAGTTTGTTAATTCTGATGACTAACGGCATCAAGGCATACTTTTAACCAGGCTATATAAGAATCTTCCCGCATAATAGCACCCAATAAGACGGCATAATCCCCAAATTCTTTTGACCCGTATTGGGGGATGCTATCATAAGATTTTGTCATGGAGCTTTCCAGATAGCCTTTTTTAAAATTATGTTTACCCAGTTGACTGTGTAAATGTTGCTCATAATCAGATGCTGATATAAAATCGCTGAAGAAAGTCCGCAATCTAAATACATCTTTAGGGGTTACGCCTAAAGGTTCGTCACGTAATAGCCACTCAACAAATTCAGCATGTCCCTCAGTTGTAATGGTATATAATTTTTTCTCCATTTTCTCACCTTGAATAATGAGTTCAACGGTGATGAGATTTTCATCAAATAAGCGTTTTAATTCCGGGTAAACCTGGCTGTGCTTAGCATGCCAGAAATTTGCCATGATTCGCTTTTCAAATTCTTTGGAAATATCATATCCTGTTATGGGTCCTCGATCAATTAAGCCGAGCAATGCGTATTTTAATGTTCTCATAGATATTCCCCTTTCAAAATCATTTTGTTAGCAGATTGCACAATTAGATATTTTAGCATAAGTAAATCAGGATAGATAGAGTTTTATGACTCCTTTAGGGTAAATTACTTTATAGTTTAAGAATAATCTTTACGGTGATCACGCGTGAATCTTTACTGCTAAAAAAATATTATACTTGAAATCGATGACACAATCAATAAAAATATGTATTTCTTAAAATGTTTAATATAACATGTAACTATTGACATGTTTAATAAATTGTGATAAATTAATAACATGAAAACGCAAGCAATTTACTAAAAACTTTCAATGAACTAGGTAATATTTTATCAAGGAGGACAATTTTATGGCTAAATTTATTTCGGCGGCAGAAGCAGCTAAGTTAATTCCAGACGGAGCAACAGTAGGTGTGGCTGGAATGGGACTTTCAGGCTGGCCAGAAGAAGTAGCAGTTGCGATTGCTGATAACTTTAAAGAAACCGGCCATCCCTGTAAACTCACAATGAAACAGGGAAGTGCAATGGGTGACTGGCGAGAAAGAGGGATGACCAGACTGGGACTTGAAGGACTGGTTACAAAATGGTCGGCTGCACATATTGGTTCGGCTTTTGCAATGAATGATCTGGTACGGGCCAATAAAATGGCTTGCCATTGTTTACCACAAGGTGTAATCGTTAATCTTTGGCGGGAAATTGCCGCTAAAAGACCTGGTTTGATCACAAAAGTGGGATTGGGTACTTTCGTGGATCCGCGTTTAGAAGGCGGAAAAATGAATAAGGTCACCACTGAGGATCTGGTTGAACTCGTCGAGTTCAAGGGTGAAGAATACCTGTTCTATAAATCCTTCAAGTTGGACGTTGCGATGTTACGTGGAACCACCGCAGATGAAAACGGCAACATTACCTTTGAAAATGAAGGCCCTATCAATGAAGGTCTGGCAGTTGCCCAGGCGGCTAAGAACAGCGGCGGGATTGTCATCGTTCAAGTGGAATATCAGGCAGTGAAAAACACCTTAAAACCGAAAGATGTAAAAATACCGGGAGCACTGGTTGACTATGTCGTTGTTGCAACGGATAAGAATGCCTGCTGGCAGACCGAAGGTGTTTACTATGAACCTGCTTTTGCCGGTAATCTGAGAAAACCACTGAGTGCTATTCCAATCCTGCCACTGACTGAAAGAAAAGTCATGGCCAGACGCGCTGCGATGGAACTGGCGAAAGGGGATTTGGTTAACCTTGGGGTTGGTATTCCTTCCGATGTTGCCAGTATTGTCTCAGAAGGCGGTTATATCGAAGAAATTACGATGACAACAGAAATCGGTGGTTTTGGTGGAATCCCGGCAAGTCTTCCGAATTTTGGGAGTTCATACAATGCCGAAGCCAATATTGATCATGGATCCATGTTTGATTTATATGACGGCGGTGGCATCAATATTGCAATTCTTGGTTTGGCTCAAGCCGATGAAGCGGGAAATATCAATGTCAGCAAATTTACAATCCCTGGCGTGGGCGACCGATTAACGGGCCCTGGTGGTTTTATCAATATCACTCAAAGCACCCACAAGGTTGTCTTTGCAGGATCTTTCAACGCAAAATGTGAAGTGGAAGTAAGCGATGGGAAACTGGTTATTAAAAAAGAAGGTAAAGGAAAAAAATTCCTGAAAGCAGTTGAACAAATCACTTTCAGTGGAAAATACGCAGCCGAAAACGGACAGGAAATCCTTTATGTGACAGAACGTTGTGTGTTTAAACTGATTGACGGAAAAATGACCATCATTGAAGTGGCACCTGGGATTGACCTGGAAAAAGATATCCTCAATCAGATGGATTTCAAACCAGCGATTTCTGCAGACTTGAAAGAAATGGATCCGGGTCTATTTTCTGAAAAATGGGATGGACTTGACACAATAATGGGCAAGTAATCGGGGCCTGGATTTAGGGAGTGATGGATGTGGAACTAATAAGGCATACAATCAATTCTTTTTTAAAGGAAAGAGTTAAAAAAACACCAGAAAAAATTGCCATTGTCTTTGAGGATGATGCTTACACCTGGATGGAGCTGGATCAGCTTTCGGATGGCATTGCCCTGTCACTGCTTAAATCCGGGGTGGAAAAAGGGACCCATGTCGGAATCTGGAGTCTGAACAGTCCGCTGTTTATGCTTTATACTCTGGCACTGGCGAAAATCGGGGCGGTTATGGTTTTGATCAATACCCGGTGTCATCAGTCAGAACTGGAAGATCTTTTAGTCTATGCCGATGTGGCAGCCTTATGTTATGGCGAAGATACAAATACCCTTAAATTCTCAGCATTGATTGAACAGCTTGACCGCAAAAGACTCGCTTTGCTGAAGCGAACAATTGCCATGGGAAAGAATAAAAAGGACATTCCCGAGCAATATCAAATGAAGATGGATGACAACGCTGATCTGGAACGGCTCGGCAACGCCAAGAAAAAGGTCATGCCAGAAGATGTGCTGGGGATCTTATTCACGTCCGGAACAACATCCGCTGCCAAAGGCGTCATGCTTAGTCATTTTGCCACCATTAACATTGCCATCGAAACGGCAACCCAACTGCATTGGAACGAAACCGACAAAAGTTGTCTGGGAATTCCATTATTTCACTGCTTTGGGCTTTCGTCGGGTTTTATGGCCGGTATTTATGCCGGCATCGAGATCCACTTACTGGAGAGTTATAAAACCATTCGGGTTTTAAAATGTGTGGAGCAGAACCAATGCACAATTTTAAATGGGGTCCCAACCATGTTCATGGCAATGATTAAACATCCCCGATTCGTAACCTACAAGCTCGATTCACTAAACAGCGGCATTATTGCCGGGTCTTATGTGAATGCCAATGACTATCTGACCATTTGTGAGAAATTGGGAATGAGAAAACTGCAGATGTCCTACGGTCAGACCGAGGCTTCGCCGAGTATCACCTTTTCGGATTATGAAGACACGATTCTTGATAAAAGCAGATCGGTGGGCAAAGTGATTCCTCATGTTGAGCTAAAAATACTGGCCGATAATCAAAATGAAATCTGCATTAAAGGGTACAACACCATGCTGGGCTATTATAAACTGGCAGCAGAAACGCAACAGGCCATCGACGCTGAGGGCTGGCTTCATACCGGCGACCTGGGATACCTGGATGCGGATGGAAATCTCTGTATCACCGGAAGATTAAAAGAAATGATCGTCCGCGGCGGCGAAAATATCTCCCCCTATGAGATTGAAAACCACATCAAAAATTTTCCCTACGTTGCCGATGTCAAAGTCATCGGGATCGAAGCCGAAGTACTCCAGGAAGAAATTGCCGCCTGTATTGTCACCGATGGCCGAAAAAAAATAAGTGAGACGGAAATGCGGGAATTTTTAAGTCAGCACCTGGCGGCCTATAAGATCCCCAAATATTTTATCTTCTTAAAGAAGTTTCCCTTAAATGCCAGTGGAAAAATAGTTCTGATTGAACTGAAAAATCAGATCAAGATGATTATCGATAAAAATAAAAAATAGAATTTAAAAATAAGCTTCAATTGCTTAGCGTTCGGTTTCCACAAACGATTTCGTAACGTGTAGCCTGTACGACGTGCAGTGGAGAAATTGTTTCGTGCGAAACTGATCGCTAAGCTCACGATACACTATTATTTAACAAAAATTAGCTAAGCTAAGGAGGAAAAAATGTATTTCAGTGAACAAAACAAAATGATTCGAAAGTTGGCAAGAGATTTTGCGCTAAAAGAATTAACAACCGAAATATTGGATCAAGTGGAAGAATCAGGTGAATTTCCCCAGGAGATTCTTGATAAAATGGCGAAATTTGGTTTCTTTGGAATTAAGATTCCCAAGTCATTAGGCGGAGCCGGCGGGGATCACATGTCCTATGTCATTTGTATGGAAGAATTTGCCCGGGTTAGCGGGGTTGCCAGCGTTTATTTGTCAGCACCTAACTCACTGGCCGGTGGTCCATTACTGCTTTCCGGAACCGATGAACAAATCGAAAAATACCTGAAACCCATTATCACCGGCAAGAAAAAACTGGCCTTTGCCTTAACTGAACCGGGAGCTGGTTCAGATGCCGGGGGGATGTCAACCTCCGCTGTGGATATGGGCGATTATTACCTTTTAAACGGACGTAAAACCTTTATTACCATGGCACCCTTATGCGATGATGCCGTTATCTATGCCAAAACAGATATGTCAAAAGGCACCCGCGGCATTTCAGCATTTATTGTCGACTTAAAATCCGAAGGGGTTTCGTTGGGGAAAAACGAGCACAAGATGGGTCTGATTGGTTGTGCTACATCAGATATTATCATGGAAGATGTGAAAGTACCCAAGGAAAATCGTTTGGGAGAAGTCAACAAAGGCTTTAGTAATGCCATGAAAACGCTGGACGTAGGTCGACTTGGCGTGGCATCACAATCCATCGGTGTGGCTCAGGGCGCTTTAGACGAAGCCATTAAATATGCCAAAGAAAGAAAACAATTCGGCAGACGAATTGCCGATTTCCAGGCCATCGCCTTTATGATTGCCGATATGGCCACTAAACTGGAAGCAGCCAAACTATTGGTTTACAATGCCGCCAGCTTAATGGACAATAAGCAGAATGCCTCAAAAGAAGCATCGATGGCTAAGTTCTACGCCGCCGAGATCTGTAACGAAATCTGTGGCAAAGCCGTTCAGATTCACGGCGGATATGGATTTATTAAAGACTATAAAGTTGAACGGATGTATCGTGACTGTCGCGTATTTACTATCTACGAAGGAACCTCTCAGGTTCAGCAGATGGTTATTTCCGGCATGCTGTTAAAGAAATAGAGACTAAGAAAGGAACTAAATATAGATGAGAATTCTAGTTTGTGCAAAACAAGTACCGGATACGAATGAGGTAAAAATCGATCCGAAAACAGGAACAATGATCCGTGAAGGCGTACCAAGTATTTTAAATCCCGATGATGCTAATGCTTTAGAAGCGGCGCTGGTAATTAAGGATGAAAACCCGGGAACTGAAGTCATTGTCATAACGATGGGACCACCTCAGGCTTCTGAAATGCTCAGAGAATGCCTGGCAATGGGTGCCGATGAAGCCTATTTATTAAGTGATCGCGCTTTCGGAGGCGCCGACACCTGGGCAACATCAGCAACCCTGGCAGCCGGGATCAAAAATGTCAAAAAAATTGACCTGATTCTGGCCGGCAGACAAGCCATCGATGGCGATACCGCTCAGGTTGGCTCACAGATTGCCCAACGGTTGAAAATGCCAGTGGTCACCTACGTCGAGGATATCAAAATCGAAGACAAAAAGGCCATTGTTCATCGTCAAATGGAAGACGGTTACGAAGTCATCGAAGTTCAGATGCCCTGTCTTTTGACCTGCGTGAAAGAACTGAATGAACCCCGATATATGAGTATCGGAGGAATTATGGATGCATACGAACAAACAATCACTACCTGGAATCATGAAGATATTGGGCTGTCACCAGAAGCCTGTGGTCTGAATGCCTCCCCAACTCAGGTATTCCGATCGTTCTCACCGCCAGCTAAGGGCGTCGGTGAAATGATCACCGGGAACACCGTGAACGAAATTGCCGGCACCCTGGTTTCGAAGCTTAAAGAAAAGCACATAATATAGAAAGGACAAATAAAAATGGCGATAAAAGTAATAGATGAAAAATGTATCGGATGTTCAAAATGTCAGAAAAGCTGTCCTTTTGATGCAATCACGATTGAAAATAAAATAGCGGTTATCGGCGATGCGTGTACCAATTGCGGAACCTGTATTGACGTTTGTCCCACCGATGCCATTCTCCAGGAAGGCACCGAAAAGATCATCCGGGACCTGAGTATGTATAAAGGCGTCTGGGTTTTTGCTGAACAACGCGAAGGAAAAATCATGCCGGTTGTTTTCGAACTGCTGGGCGAAGGTAAAAAACTGGCCAATGAAATCGGCACCGAACTGTGTGCGATTCTGTGTGGCAGCAATGTTGCCGGATTAACCGACGAACTGATTGCCTATGGCGCTGACAAGGTTTATTTGGCCGATGCTCCAGAACTGGAAAAATACACGACTGATGGTTATTCCAAAGTGATCAACGAAGCCATCGGAGTGTATAAACCGGAAATTGTTTTATATGGTGCCACCCATATCGGCCGGGATCTGGCTCCTTGTCTGGCAGTTAAAGTCAACACCGGTTTGACTGCTGACTGTACCAAACTGGAAATTGATCCTGACGATAAGAAAATCAGACAGACCCGACCAGCCTTTGGCGGAAACCTGATGGCCACCATTGTCTGCCCGGGTAGCCGTCCGCAGATGTCGACCGTCCGACCTGGCGTGATGGACAAAGCCGTCTATGATCCAACTAAAAAAGGCGAAGTCATTAAACTGAACGCTGTCTTTGCCGAAGGCGATATCCGCACTAAAGTGCTGGAGATTGTTAAAACAACCGCTGATATCATTTCCATTTCTGACGCTGATTTCATTGTCGCCGGCGGGATGGGTCTGGGCAAGCCTGAAGGGATGGAACTGCTGCAACAGCTGGCCGATAAATTGGGCGGTACTGTAGCCGCATCACGAGCCTGTGTCGATGCCGGATGGGCAGATCATAATATTCAGGTCGGTCAGACTGGAACCACTGTTAAACCGCAGATTTATTTTGCCTGTGGGATTTCCGGCGCCATCCAACATATTGCTGGGATGCAGGAATCTGACTTGATCATTGCGATTAACAAAAATGAAAATGCCCCTATTTTCGAAGTGGCCGATTATGGCATTGTCGGCGATCTTTACAAAGTGATTCCGGCCATCATCGATGAGTTAAATAAGTAACAGCTGAAAAAATAAAAATATCAGTACCGGGGGGCGCAGTACCCGCTCCGGCCTGAAAAAGTAAAAAAGTTTAAAGTGACGTAAACAGTCACTTTAAACTTTTTTTGATATGCTTAAATATGGGGTGATTTAAAAGTGGCGAAAATACGTTATAAATAATATGAACTCATGTACTGATGCTATTGAGAAAAAATGCTTGTTCTGGGAACCACGGTAAGCGCTACCTATTTGCTAAATCATCCATCATTTCAACAACTTTTACAGGTTCACTTTTAACTATTTTTTTACTTCTTATCATCGGAGCCTCACGGAGAAACAGAGAGCAAAAAAATCCGATAGCAGCGATGACGACGCAAAACAGAAAGACATCATGAATTGAGTTGGCAAGTACGGCTTTCGCCTGCAAATACAAATCATCAAAATAACTCAAGTATAACTCCGGCACCTGGGATCGGATGGTTGCCACCGTTTGGACATTCGTAATGATTTGGGTATTTTTAAGCATTCCTTGTATTTCCTGCGGTAAATACTGCATATTTAACCCAGAGAATCCATTACTTAGCGAATTGGTCATGATCACACCATAGACAGCTGAACTGATGGTGCTGCCGATGTTGCGAAAAAACATCACGGTTGATGTGACTGAACCAATCTGGTCTCTAGGAGCGGCGTTTTGCGCGTTAACATTGGTAATGGGCATACTCATACCGACACCAAACCCTAAAATCACCATAAAAAGGATGGCACTGGAGTAGGAAGTCCCGACTCTCATGGTGGAAAGGAGCAATGCCCCCACACCCATAATAACAAAAGCTGATGCCGATAATATTCTGGCTTTGCCGATTCTTGAAACCAACTGACCGGTGATATTGCTTGACAGGAGCAACCCGAGCATCATCGGTGTGATGACGGCGCCGGATGTTGTCGCTGACGAACCAATCACACCCTGAACAAAGTATGGTAGATAGATAACGGTTGAAAACATCAAAGCCTGGGAAAAGAATGCAATCAGAAATGATACGCAGATTGCACGATCTTTGAAAAAAGCAAGTGGGATCATGGGGTTGGATGATCGTTTTTCAAGAAAAACAAACAGTGCCATCATGATGGCTGAAAAAAGAAACATGCCAATACAAGGAACAGAAATCCATGCGAAATTGTTCCCGGCCATACTAAAAGCCAGCAGCATGGGCACTAGGGTTAAAACAAGTGCGGCGATCCCTTTGTAATCCACCGGCTTTTTTAGTTCAACGTTTTTGAAGGAAGGCATTGCGATTGCGACGATAACGATTGCCAGGATACCCAGAGGAAGGTTGATGAAAAAAATCCATCGCCAGCCGAGAGCGTCGGTGATAAAACCGCCGGCCAAAGGTCCGATAATGCTGGCCAGACCATACATGGATGTTACAATACCAGTATACTTACCGCGATCTGCCGGTTCGAACATATCAGCAACCACCGTGAATACGCTTGAAACAATGATCCCTCCGCCAATTCCCTGTAATCCTCTGAAGGCAATCAGCTGTATCATACTCTGGGATAATCCGCACAGCATGGAACCAGCGAGAAAAGTTACAATACCGATCATAAACATCAATTTGTGCCCGTAGATATCTGCAAGCCCCCCGCAAATCAGTATGGCGATAGTGGAACACAGCATGTAGGTGGTGAATGGCCATGAATAGAGCTGCATGCCACCTAGATTGTCGACAATATTTTTCATTGCGGTACTAACGACCGTCGAATCCAGTGCGGATAGCAGCAGACTTGCCATAATACCGGCAAGAATTAATGCCGTCCTTGATTTACTCATTTGTTTTTCCGTCATAAAAAATTCCTCCTAAATGGTTTATAATATAGTAGTATACTTTATACTAAGTGGGCAAAAAAAATAGCAGTTGGTTCAGCTATTTTTACTAGGATCATTATACCCTTTTTTAAAATCCTCTATCCAGTTACAAAAAACAGTATACATCTGAGAATAGAGAGTGATGACGGACGTACCATAAAATGACACACCGTCCATGCGTTCAAGTTGGTTTTCAACAGTGTTAAGCTTGAACGCAAGACGATCCTGCAACATCTCAATCATTTTCAAGCCGGTCTCATGATCCACACAATAAAGATTGGAAATAAAGGCACAGAAATCCACATAAATTGTCCCTGGATTTTCAGAGTACTGGTGCATCAGCTGCATAAAATAATTTCTGCCTTTCTCGTTGATTGTATAAATGGTTTTCTCGGGCATTTCACCTTCACGGATCGTTTCGCCATCAATGTATTCTGATTTATACAGCTTCACAAGATTTTTGTAAACAGACGGTGAACTGATTTTGATCCATTTATTAATATTGCGGTGTTCCATCTCTTTTTTCATCTCATAGGCGTTCATCGGTTTTTGTATCAAAACACCCAATAACATCAAATCGACAGTTGACATTTACTCACTTCCCAACTAGTATATTATATACTAATATAGCATACAGTAAATATATGCGGAAGTCAATGTTTAATAATGGCGAAATTATATAACATTGACAAATTTAGCATGGTATTAATTAAGATGCATATCGATCAAACCAAGGTGGTTAAATTAGTAAAAAAAAGATGAAAACCATCTACAAGAGGTGATTTCATCTTTTTTTCGGTGCTCATACTTTTATGGAGATGGTTTATTCTGGGTTTGGTGAACTGATTGTCTGGCTATTAATAAGTCTGAGCGTTAAGAAGACATTGGTAAATAACGGAATGCCCTAAAGTTGTTGGATGTGGATCCAAATTACTGGTGTACCAATTAACTAAAGGACTTACTCCCTGGTAATTTTTGAAGGCGGTATACACATCCGCTACTTTATAACCGGTGCCTGGTGTCATGATGACGCCGTTGATTCCCTGGATTACCGGATCAAATACCTGATAAAGGGGATCTTGAGAATTGAGGGGATCATACAATGTTGATACATAGATATCAGCTTGAGGTGCCAACGTCCTGATGGTTGCAACTATTTGGGGCCAGTCAGTTGCAAACTGCTGGGCACCGGCGGTCAGATTGGTCTGAATTTCAGGCATTGCAGCAGCGATGGTTGTCTGATTGTTAGGATCGGCTAAAGCAGCTGCCAGCTCGGTGGCAAAATTCTCTGAAGTCGGATCGAGATTGAATGCAGTGGCCAGAGTCGTAATCACAGGGGATAGAAGATTGTTGCTCCCAATACTGATCGAGACCGTGCTGGCTTTCCCCAAAGCTTTAATAGTTGTAGGATCATTCTGTAATTGGTATAAGAGATCACTGGACTTTTCTCCTGGTATCCCCTGATTTACTAGGGAAATATCTTCATTACCGCTGATTGAGCTTAAGTTATTATAGAAAAGGTCAACATAGTCCGAGCCCGGTGCAGCACTCATACCGTAAGTGATGGAATCTCCAAGGGCTACATAATTATTGGTTTTAACAATTTTTATTTCGAGTGCTTCCAAACGCAGGCTTTCCCCGGTGGTTCCCAGTTCTGCTCCGTTTTTAACCCAGGTCCAGTCGCCGTTGGTGCTGGGTACGTCACCCTTATCCTGCACATGGCCCCGGTAATAAACATCATAGCCGGAAAGACCTTCAAGATTGATTTTAATAGCTTCTATTCGCAGACTTTGACCTGTTGTCCCGGTAAAAACACCATCCTTAACAGGATCCATCCAACCCTTATCTTGAACATGAACCTGATAGGTGATGCTTGCACCGGCCGGAACATCACCGGTTAATTTAATGGCGACACCTTCCAGCCGCAGACTTTGACCTCGGGTTCCCAATTCATCAGGACCAGTAAGATAGTTCAGATTTGGTCCAATTGAGCTGGGGGTATCCCCATAGTTTTCAATATGACCGCGATATTGAACCCCGATTTCTGCAGAGGAACTGGTTTCAATCGAATTATTTCCGGTTGTTGCTGTCTCTGTTTGTCCAGCAGCGGCAAAAACTCCGGTTGAAAAAAACATTGAAAGAATCATAATGATCGACAGCGCACTGGCAGAAATTTTCCAAGTGGTGAATTTTTTCATGATTTGTTTTCCTTTCTTTTCTTTGATTTTCATATCTTTTATATAATTATATACTTTTTTGACTATGACGCAAACGTTTTTATAATGAAATCAGATGAGTTAGATGTCATGGAATGATTAAGAAGCTTGATTTGAAATTTATTGAATACAATTGCGTTTTTGTGGATATTTTGTTGCAAATCGGATATACTGGCATTAGTTTTACTCATAGGAGGCGAAATGAAGGAAAATAAGTTTATTTTGGAAAGGCTTTTAAAAAACAAAGAAATAACACGCCAGGATATTACCGACAGAATTCAAGAAGCCAAACAGTCAGACCGCTCGTTATTGGACTTATTATTAGAAGACCGGGTTATTTCTCCGGAAAAATTGCTATTGATTTTTCATAAAGAGTGGGGTTTTAATGTATATGATCCTCAAAAAGATCTAATGGATTCAAAAGCTCTTTTTTTGTTCACAAAAGAACAAGCCTTGGAATATCTTGTTTTTCCATTAAACCAGCCGGATGAAGAACATTTAATCATCCTAATGGCTGATCCAACTGATGAAGAAACCATTCGAGTTTTGCAACAGATAACAAAGAAACGTCTAAAAATATTAGCGGCAGAAAAAGAATGTATTCAGAGTCTGATTCGAAGATACTATAATGGAAGTGTTCTTTATGATGAAGATATTTCAAAAAAAACAAACCATGATGGCAGCGGAAATGAAGAACCGTCAATCATCAACCTTGTGAACGAAATAATCGAAGAAGGTGTTTCCCAGGGTGCCAGTGATATTCATATCGAAGCATTCCCGAAGAAATTTCAAATTCGACTGCGCATTGACGGGTTGCTGCAGCTGATGAAAGTGTTGGAAGAAAAGACCTGGCAGGGTTTGATCTCGCGTTTGAAAATACTTGGAGGATGCGACATTGCGGAGCATCGGTTTCCTCAGGATGGTGCTTTTACGACCCGTTTTGAGGGGCGACAGATTGATATTCGGGTATCCATTATACCAACCATTCATGGTGAAAAAATAGTCTTGCGATTATTGGATCAGCGCAAGTTTTTAATGAAAATTGAAGAACTGGGATTTTCAAGTGACCAGAAAATTCTGATTAAAGACATAATGGATTCACCCCATGGCATGATATTGGCATCCGGACCAACCGGTAGCGGAAAATCGACGACTATTTACAGTTTGCTCAATGGGATCAATTCTGAGACCCAAAACATTATTACCATTGAGGATCCTGTTGAATTTCAGATGGAGGATGTGAATCAGATTCAGGTTAATGAGAAAACAGGACTTAATTTTGCCATGGGACTGCGTTCGATTTTACGACAAGATCCTAATGTGATTATGGTTGGCGAAATCCGAGATGAAGAAACCGCAGCGATGGCAACTCGGGCGGCGATTACCGGTCATTTGGTGTTATCCACTATTCATACCAACAATGCCATTGCATCGATTACACGCTTGATGGATATGAAGGTTCCGCTTTATTTATTGTCATCAGCCCTTAGAGGAATTATTTCTCAAAAGTTGATTAAAAGACTTTGTCCAAATTGCAAGCAGGAAGGCTGGGCAACTCAAGCAGAAAAGGATCTTCTTGGGTTGCCAGATGAAAAGATCAAACTATATTATCCTGAAGGCTGCCCTTTGTGTCACGGTACTGGGTATCGGGGCCGATTGGCGGTGCAGGAAGTTTTGAAAATAACTCGAAATATTCGCGAGTCTATCGGCCAGGGAAAAGATTATGACAGTATTCGCCAAATTGCCATGGAAGAAGGGCTGATCCCCATTGAAGAATCTTTAAAACAGTATATTTTAAATGGCAGCACCTCTTTTGCGGAGGGTTTTGAGATCCTGGCGTTTGAAAAAATCTGGCATCATTAGGAAACCGTTATGAATAAAAAATTTAGTTACAAAGCCAAAAATGCTCAAGGGGAGAATGTCGCCGGAACGCTCACCGCAAAAACATTGCAGGATGCTGCCGTGATGCTTCATGTGCAAAGTCTAATTGTTCTGGAGATAACAGAAAAAACGAAGGCTGATGGATTTTTATATCGAGAATTTGATTTTCAATTCAAACATGTATCGACAACTGAATTCAGCCAGTTCAGCAGAAAATTCTATGTCATGTTAAAGGCGGGAATTTCCATATTAAAATGTCTGGAATTAATTGGCGAAGAAACAAAGAATAAGGGCTTTTCCAGGGATATTTCTGGAATATGCAGTCGGATACAATCGGGGGAGAGTCTTTCCCAGGCCATGAAATCCTATCCTAAATCATTTCCATCGCTGTTTGTTTTTATGGTTGAGGCTGGTGAAATGAGTGGAAATCTTACGGAAATTCTGCTGGGAATGGCTGAATATTATGAGACTGAGCAAAAAAACAGCCGCCAGCTTCAGCAGGTCCTTTTTTATCCGGTTATTCTGGTCTTTGTGGCAGCACTAGTGCTGATTTTTTTACTGACCTATGTTCTGCCAACTTTTGTCGGTATGTTTGAGGCCATGGATGCACCGCTTCCAAAACCAACCCGATTACTTCTTGGCATTAGCCAAATACTAATGACCCGTTGGCCAATCATCCTTTTGATTATCATCGGAGGTGTTTTATTGTTTGCAATGATGTTGGAATTCCCGCAGGTTATCTTTGCCAGAGATTATCTAAAAATTAAATTACCGTTAATTGGAAGCCTTAATCAAAAACGATGTTTATCAATGATGGCGAAAACGATGGCAATGTTATTAAACAGTGGCATTGATCTCCTGTCGGCATTAAACCGTTTGGCGGGAGTTACTGACAATCGTTTTATAAAAAACGAAGTCAAAATATTAGCGAAAAAAGTATCCAGTGGGACAAGCCTGGTTCAGGGAATGAAAGAAAGCGTGGCTTTTCCAAGCCTTTTTCGTCAACTTGTCGGCATTGGTGAAGCTTCCGGTTCTTTACCGGTGGTATTGGAAACAATGCATGAAATCTATAAAGATGAGATACAAGCTCGTATCGAATTGGTGAGCACAGCCTTGGAGCCGCTAATACTGATCGTATTGGGGGGCGTGGTGCTCTTTATTTTAGCAGCTATTATGTTGCCGGTTTTTGATATCTATTCGGCATATTCCAGTATGTGAACAATGCATTTGATTAAAGATTGTATTTTAGTAGGAGATGAAAGATGGTTAGAGCGTCGAAAAAAAGTTTTGCTTCAGAAATTGATTTTTATAAGCTGTTTTGGGTGTTTATGATTGGGTGTTTTTTGGGGGTAGTCGTTGAAATTTTGTTTTGCTTAGTGTCGAACGGTTATATTGAAAGTCGACAAGGCTTGATATATGGCCCCTTCAATCCGGTTTACGGTTTTGGGGCAGTACTTATGACCCTGGTGCTCCATCCTATTGAACATAAAAGATGGTATGTTATTTTTATATTAAGTATGATTCTGGGGGGCGGCTTTGAGTTTATAAGTAGTTATGTTCAGCAATTTACAACTGGCACCATCTCCTGGCAGTACCAGGAGATGCCATTTAACCTGGGCGGACGAACCAGTTTAAAATTTTCTTTATATTGGGGAATTCTAGGGCTTTTATGGGTAAAAGAAATTTACCCCCATATGTCCAGACTGATTGAAAAAATTCCAAATCATTTTGGAATCATAATGACATGGATCCTGGTGGTATTTATGATTCTAAATATGACCATATCTGCCCTGGCAGTCAATCGCTGGACACAGAGAGAAGAAGGAATTTCGGAAAACAGTGGTTTTGAGGAATTTTTAGATCAGACCTATCCAGACAATTTTATGGATAAGATTTATCCCAACATGGTAAAAGTCGGACATCCTTAAAAAAATAAAAAGGACTTTCTCGAAATTATTGAGAAAGTCCTTTAATAAATTGAAAAACTAAATATGATTGCGTCCGGTCAAAATGGTGTGGCATTCATTGTAATAAAATTTTTTTGCATCACCAACAGATAACTCATCAAAAAGATGATAGAGTATAATGGCCAAATTCTGAGTTGTATTTATATCGAGCTTTGCACTTTGACAAGTTTTAAGAAAATAACCCATGCAAGCTTCTTTGCTCCAGTCATCCCCACCTAAAAATAATCGTCGTAATTCCTCTTTTATTTCTTTTTCACTACATTGTGAATCAGCAACAGAAAAATCGGGGTCTTTTTTTTCACTCATTTCGCCAGCTCCTTTCAGTATCGGATAAAATTTATTCGAGCTTATTATAACACAGCTTTTTTAAAATCGTAAACACATTAAAAAGTAATAAGAACAGCGAAATTTCATTAAGCTTTAAGGCACTAAATGGATAAAAAATTAAAAAAATTCATAAAAAACAAAAAAACACTGGATTTTTAAAATGTAATCGTATATAATAAAAACATGGTGTGAAAACGTTTTAATTTCCTTTCTTAATTTTCTTAAAAAAAAGGTGCTGATGCACCTTTTTTTTGTCCGGAATTTTATTTGCCTTAATTGATGCCCAATATTGGACCTATAATTGAAGGGGATAGTATTTTCCTCTTGAAAAAATTGTGATTTAAGGTTATATTTAAACCTAAACAAATATAGTCAAAGTGGGAGAATAATATGAATGCAGTAAAAATAAAAGAAGACATATTTTGGGTCGGCGTTAATGATTATCAAACAACACTTTTTGAGGGAATGTGGCCAATTGAGCAAGAAGGTGTTTCCTATAACGCCTATGTGATCAATGATGAAAAAGTAGCCATTATCGATACGGTTAAATCCATCAAAGCTGATGAATATATAGAAAAAATAAAATCGATTATCGGAAACAAAAAGGTTGATTATCTGATTGTCAATCATATGGAACCAGATCATTCCAGTGGAATTATTGAACTATTAGCAGAATATCCAGATATAAAAATTGTGGGAAATAAAAAAACATTTCCGATCATGAATAATTTCTATCAAATTACTGAAAATCTTCATGAAGTTTGTGAAGGTGACACTCTTTGCCTTGGAAAGCATACGCTTCAGTTTTTCATGACTCCAATGGTTCATTGGCCGGAATCGATGGTCACCTACGATACCATCGACAAGGTGCTGTTTTCAATGGACGTATTTGGGAGCTTTAAAGCACCAGTGGGAAGTATTTTTGATGATGAAAATGATTTGGCAGCTTTTGAAGAACCTACTCGGCGATATTATGCCTGTATTGTAGGAAAGGTTGCCGGACAGGCTTTAAAAGCTTTGAATAAGTTGGGCGGAATTGAGATCGGAACCATTTGTCCATCCCATGGACTCATTTGGAGAGATAATCCGAAGTATATTCTTGATATGTATGTCAAAATGAGTGCCAAGGAAACGGACCCAGGCGTTGTGATCGCTTACGGTTCCATGTATGGCTGTACTCAAAAGGCCGCAGAAACTTTGGCCATTGCCTTAAAAAATGAAGGCGTTGGTGAAGTGAAATTGTATAATGTGGCAAAAACAGATATTTCATTTATCATTTCTGACATATGGAAATATAAGGGCCTGTTTCTGGGAGCCCCTTCTTATTACGGACAGATTTTTCCTAAAATGGCAAATTTGCTTTATAAATTAAGCGAAATTAAAGTGGATAATCATAAGGTTGGTTTCTTTGCTGATTATAGTTGGAGCGGTGGCGCAGATAAAAATTTCAGTGCTTTTATTGAGTGCGCAAAAGTTGATGTGATTGATGAGATATTGATGATAAAAGGCACACCTGATGAACAGGATGTGCTAGCACTTAATACACTAGCAAAGAAAATGGCCGAAGCAATTAAGTAAGAAGGAATTGGGAGATAAAACAGAGGAGGAAAACCAAAAAATGAAAATCGTTGTAGGCATGTCAGGTGGGGTCGATTCATCGGTTGCAGCATTGTTGTTGAAGGAACGCGGCTATGAAGTCATTGGAGTCTTCATGAAAAATTGGGAAGAAAAGGATGATTCAGGTTTGTGTACTGCGACAGAGGATTATGATGATGTGAGACGGGTGTGCGACACGATTGATATTCCCTATTATACAGTGAATTTTGCTAAAGAATATTACGACTCTGTTTTTACTTATTTTCTTGACGAATATAAAAAAGGGAGAACTCCAAATCCGGATGTATTATGCAACCGCGAAATAAAATTCAAACGTTTTTTAGATTATGCACTAAAGGTGGTAGGGGGAGATTATTTAGCAACCGGCCATTATGCGCAAATCGATTTTGTCAATGAGCAATACCGTTTAAAACGAGCATTTGACCACAATAAGGATCAAACCTATTTTTTATGCCAATTAGGTCAAAAAGAATTGGCGGACGTGATGTTTCCAATTGGACACCTTTCCAAGTCTGAGGTTCGGCGCATGGCGGTAAAAAATAATTTATCGACTGCCAGAAAAAAAGATTCTACCGGAATCTGTTTTATTGGGGAGCGGCCCTTTACTCAATTTTTAAGCCAATACTTACCGGCGAAACCCGGGGAAATTGTGGATCTGGCGGGTAATGTAAAAGGAATTCACCAGGGCTTGATGTATTATACCCTGGGACAAAGAAAGGGCCTGGGCATCGGGGGCGGAGAAGGAACGGGAGAACCTTGGTTTGTTGTCAGTAAAGACATGAATAAAAATGAATTGGTGGTTGTCCAGGGAGATTCGCATCCCGCGCTTTATTCCAAGTCACTAGAGGCTTCGGAAATGAATTGGATTGCCGGACATGCTCCAGCTAAAGAGTTTAAATGTACAGCTAAATTTAGATATCGTCAGCCCGATCAGGGAGTTTCAGTTCGCGTCGCTCCGGATCGTCTTTTTATTGATTTTGATGAGCCTCAAAAAGCGGTTACACCGGGACAGGTTGTTGTGCTTTATCAAGGGAACATTTGTCTTGGCGGTGGGATTATCGATTACATTGAAATGATTTAGTAATTCCATATAAAGGCACAAAAGAGCAAACTTAAATAGCTTGCTCTTTTGTGTTTTTTTTGAGAAAAAAGTACAGTTTTATGGTAAACTATAAACAGTTCCATTAATATAATTGGTGGATACTGTGAAGAAGTTAAGCAAAAGATTGCTAAAATAGAATTTATTAAGCCAGACGACAGGGAAGGATTGGAAAAAAATGAAAACGCCATGTAACAAATGCGGAAAAGCCATCGGCTTTTTTGAACGGAGTTTTAAAATAGAAAATGAAAAATTAAATATAAAATATGATGTTCTTTGTGGAGAATGTCATGGGATCGTGAAAAAGGGTATCAGTGAAATTGATGATATGTATCAATGGATGGCGAATAACCTTAAAAAAAATAAGGATGTCCAGAAAAATGGGCTGGTTACAGTTGAGGTTGATCTCCTTATTCTTTTAGCGGTTGAAGCTCTTTTTTCAGTTGCACCGAACTATTTTCGGTTAGATTCACCACTCAATCAGACCATTATTCGGGCAAAAGAGAGTAGGGGTATTGACAAACAAAAAGATATTGTGCGGATTGTTCATAAATTACTCCAATATGGTTTCGAACCAAATCTAAAAGATCAGGGTTTGGATACGACTCGAAATTTTGTCGCTTATATGATTCAAAACGAACAATTCCTTCAAGAGGTTGAGGTTAACTGCGGCGCCGAAGATGAACTGATCAAAGCCAATGTTTTTTTGAGTAGAAGAGGACTAATTATTGATACCATTGAGAATCCTAAGCTCATCCATATTTCAATTCCCAGTGACACATTGGTGGATTATCAAGTTGAGAATTCAGAAATTATCAATGAAATGACCTTAAAGAATGTGTGTTATCCCTGGGATGATAAAAAAAATGTTGTTTTGACACTTATGTCGGAAAGTATTATGTTTGCTGTTGGCAATGCGATTGACCGCTTTAATCAAAAGACGACTAAGCTATTGGATAAGCTTAAAAAAGACAGCTTGGAATATTTTAATGATCGGGTTGTGGAAGATTTAAAAAAAATTAAACCGGGGGAATTCATTGAGGCAATTCATTTAGATTGTCTGCTTTTATGCATCGTGAAAAATTTAAAAGGACAGAAGATGTTTTCCATGGAGGCGTTATTTGATCCGAAAGGAACCACTATCGAGCTGCTTTGGGCTTATTATCGTCAGAATCTGCGAAATATGGGGATTGATAATAGTGAAAAGATAGTGACCTATCTTTTGAAAAATTGTCTTTATACAGAAGGCTTTAATATCAAGCATGGAAATAAACCCAGTGATAAAGGTTGGGGATTTTTCACAACAAAGGGTTATATTATTTATTTCAGACGAAGTCGACAGGTGTTTTTTATTTACACCGAAACTTTTCCCAATGCGATCTATCATCCCTGCAATACGGTAACTTATGAAAACAAGCAGTATTTGCAACTGGTTATGAATAATGGCCGAAACGCAGGAGAAGAACTGAGAGATTTAGATGAATTGATTTTTTATAGTGATGAACCGGAAACAATTTCTCAAATGGAACGTTTTTTTGAACGTCATAACCTCTATTATCAAATGGAAACCTTTCTAAAAAAACAAAAGGAGATTCAAAGAAAACGGGAAAAATATTTGGAGGTCCAACGGATTATCAATCATATTTTTGCTGATTTTGGCTATTTGCCCTATTGTATTTATGACGAATGGTATGTGATCCAAAAAAAACTGAAAGAAAGCGATCTTTTATTAAACAAATTAATTGATACTGATGGAAATTTGAGAGAAAATTATACGCTTGGTCAGATCGTCTATGCCCCTAAAATCATTGAGGCAATTAATCGCGGCGCCGAGGAGTGCCAAAAATCGCTGAATATTCTGGAAGACTCGGTTGCAAGGGCAATTATATGGGTTAGTTTTAAAGAAGCAGTGACGGAAACCCTGTCGAAAGAATGGGTTCGGATCGCGGGAGAAATCCTTGATGAGGGAGACAATGCCCTTTCAGCCTTCTTCAAATATGTTAATCTGAAGAATATTGAACCGGATAAGGTTTATTATATGGGGTTATTTATCTATCATTTGATGGATCGCGGAATATTGCAATCAGATAATTTTTTGGAAAATTATGAAGGTGCGGTGCGCATTTTTCTGGAATGCCGACGGGTTATTGAAGAGCCGAAGTTTGAAGGGAAGGTTCTTCCAATGGATGAGTTGTTAGAGGAAGCATTTCCAGAAAAAAAATAAAAAAGATCATTAAAAGGAGAACTGAAAAACGATGCGTGTTCTTTTAGTTGAAGACGAAAAACCATTAGCGGCGGCTTTGGGAAAAATCTTTGAAAAAAACAAGATATTGGTAGATGTAGTAAATGACGGCATCGAAGGCAAACTGTTCAGTGAAAATGATGTGTATGATGTCATTATTTTAGATATTATGCTCCCGGGAATGAGCGGATTGGAAATTCTTCGCTCGATCAGAGAAGCTGGAAAGAATGTGCCAATTTTACTGTTAACGGCCAAAGATGATACTAAAGATAAAGTGAATGGTCTTAACATGGGCGCGGATGATTATCTTGTAAAACCTTTTGTTACAGAGGAATTGATTGCTCGAGTCAGAGCGCTGGGAAGACGTCCGTGGGAGGTTTATCAAGATAATGTGATTCATTATGCAAACATTTCCTTAAACATTAACACCGGCGAGCTTTTTGTAGATGCGGTTTTAAATAAACTGACGGCCAAAGAGGCCCAACTATTAGAAATGTTTATCAGAAATCCGGGAATGACTATTTCGAAAGAACAGATTTTAGACCGGATTTGGGGTATCGAAAGTATGGCAATGGAAAATAGTGTCGAAATATACGTTCATTATTTAAGAAAAAAGCTGGATAAATCACAAGCCTATATTAAAACCATTCGTGGATTGGGTTATGTTCTAAAGGAGAAGGAGAATGTTGAGCCTTAACAAGCTGCGAATGAATCTCACACTCATGAATACAGGAGTCCTAATAGGACTCCTGTTATTTATATCAATCTTTCTTTATGTAGTCCTCAGTATGGATGTGGAAACAAATGTGAATAACAATCTTAAAATTTACTGTTCCCAGCTGGCAAATGAAATTGATTATTTGGAAAGAGCACAAAGCGGGCAAGATACCACCGAAGAAGAAAAACAGGGATATTCTGAGTATACTCGAAGTCTGATTCAAAATAATATTTCCTATGTCATCTTGAATCAGGAGTTTAAGGTATTGGATCAATCATCTTATCTGCCGTTAGAAAAAACACAACTTATTGAAATCGCCAATCATTATTTCAGCGAAAACCGCGAAAAATATCTGATCAGCAATTATGAACAAGACGAAAAAGATTATAAAATTTGCACCTATATGGTCATTAACAATAATGGTGAATTAAAAATCATACAAGCGATGCAAAACATGGCACCTGAACGGTTGCTTTTAGGAAATGCACTGCGAATGATTATGATAGCCGTATTGATTGGCGCAACTCTTTCTTTTCTGGGAGGATATTTTTTATCAGGGCGTTCGCTGATACCCATAAAAAAAAGTGTTGAGCGCCAGCAGGAATTTTTAGCAGATGCATCACATGAGTTGAGAACCCCTATTGCGGTGATTCAAACAAATCTGGAGGTCGTAAAATCCAGTGGTGATGAGACAGTCGATAGTCAAATAATATGGATCGATAATGCTTATGATGAAGTCCAGCGAATGCATCAGATTGTCGAAGATCTCATGTTTCTGGCAAGGGCGGATTCAGGTGCGATGGTTGTTCAGCGAGAATCTATCGATTTAAACTATTTAATTAGAGTTGTCACTGAAAAAATGGCTCCTTTAGCAGGGAAAAAGGGGATCACATTAATTAACAACCTTGACGAAGATTTGATTATTAATGGCGATGAAAAGCAAATTATTCAATTGCTGATTATTCTTCTGGATAATGCCATAAAATACAGTGGGGAGAAAACAGCCATTCAAGTGATGGCAAAAAAAAACTATCAGGGTATATCGGTAGAAGTGATCGACCGGGGAATTGGCATTCCCAAGGATGAAATTGATAAAGTGACCCAGCGGTTTTATCGAGTTGATAAGGCTCGTTCTCGAACAGAGGGCGGGACCGGCCTGGGATTGTCCATTGCCAATTGGATTGTCGAAGGACATCATGCAGGAATGATTATTGAAAGTGAAGAAAATAAAGGGACAAAAATCATATTGAATTTTGATGAAGGAGAAAAGAAAAAATGAGTGATCTGAAATTCTACGGTGATCAGATGATTACTGGTCCAGGGACACTGAAAGCCATTGAGAACATTGAGGGGCAACGATTCTTTATCATTACCGGAAAGTCGGCCATGTTTAAAAACGGTGCAATTAAAAGGGCAGAGTCATTTTTAATTGGAAAAAATAAGGCTTACGAGATTTACAGCGGGATTGGAGCCAATCCCACGGTTTTTGATGTTGAGACTGGACTGCCGAAAATGAGGGCTTTTAATCCTGACGTGGTTCTTGCCATCGGCGGAGGGTCGGTTATTGATGCCGCCAAGGTGATGACGTTAATGTGCGAGTATGAAGGTTTATCCATCGAAGCGATCAGAAATGGAATTGTTCCTCAGAAAAGAGAAAAAATTAAACTCGTTGCCGTCCCGTCAACTTCAGGAACGGCGGCTGAAGTTACCCGGGCAGCGGTTATTACATTTCCTGAAGAAAATCTAAAAATTGGACTCAAAACAAAGGCTTTTATTCCGGACATCGCTATTTTGGATGGGGAGCTGACCCTTTCTATGCCTCGGAATGTGATGGTTGAATCAGGGATGGATGCGGTGACTCATGCAGTAGAAGCATATACCAACAAAAATGCCGATGATTTTACGAAAACAATGGCAAAGGGAGCCTTTGAAGGACTGATCAAGCATCTCCGGGATTCTTTTGAAGAGGGCGATATTGAAAGTCGACAACATGTTCACAATTTTCAATCGCTGGCCGGATTTTCCTTTCAAAATGCCGGCTTGGGGATGGATCATGGGATTGCTCATGCTTTCGGAGGACGATTTGGCACAAGCCACGGGCTATTAAATGCCATTGCGCTGCCCTATGTTTTGGAATACAACCAAAGGGACCCAGCGGTAGCCGAAGATTTAGGAGAGTTATCCAGGCTTATTGGAAAAGATATTATCGCAGAAATAAAAGATCTGAACAAAACTTTTGGAGTGCCAGTTTCTTTCAAACTGGCAGGAATTAAAGAAAGCGATTTTTCAGAAAATTATGATAGTCTTTTAGAAAATGCATTAAAAGGATCGACCCAAAAAAATCCTGTTAAAATGGATGCAAATGAAATGGATAAGGTTTTAAAAAGTATTTATTACGGAGAAAAGTTGTTTTAGCAACAAGTTGATAAAACAACTTTAAATTAGCAAGTAGGAGGATTCATGAGTTTATTAGATGGATTAAACAGTAGGCAAAGAGAAGCCGCAGAAACGATTCAGGGGCCATTACTTATACTGGCAGGAGCTGGATCGGGAAAAACACGGACCATTATCCACCGTATTGCGCATATTATTGAAACAGAACAGGCATGGCCATCGCAAATTTTGGCGATAACTTTTACAAATAAAGCAGCCGGTGAAATGCGGGAACGTATCGCGAAAATGAATATTCAGGATAGCAAACGCATCTGGATGTCCACTTTTCACGCAATGTGCGCGCGGATTATGAGAACCCACAGCCAGTGGTTGGGATATGATGAAAATTTTGTTATTTATGATATGGATGATCAAAAAAGGTTGTACAAAAGTCTGGTCAAGGAACTGGAATTGAACGATAAATATTATTCTCATCAATATTTAGGTGGAGAAGTTTCCACCGCAAAGAACAATTTTATAAGTCCGGATAGCTATATTAAAAAAAATGCCGGAGATTTCAGAAAAGAAAAGGTTGGAATTTACTATAAGCGCTATCAGGAAAGCTTGAAAGCAAATAATGCCATGGATTTTGATGATCTTATCTACAATGCGTTGGTGTTGTTTAAGGGGTTTCCTGAAATATTGGAACAATACCAAAATCGCTTCAAATATATCATGGTGGATGAATACCAGGATACCAACCATAGTCAGTATGAGTTGGTTAACCTACTGGCTGCAAAATACAAAAATCTTTGCGTCTGTGGAGATGATGATCAGAGCATTTATGGCTGGCGTGGTGCCGATATTAGCAACATCCTGGATTTCGAAAAGGATTATCCCGACGCAAAAGTTGTTAAGCTGGAAGAAAACTATCGCTCAACCCAGGTCATTCTGGATTGTGCAAATGGTGTTATTTCAAGGAATACCGGTCGTAAGGAAAAGGCTTTATGGACGAATAATCTTGGAGATGAAAAAATTATGATTTCTTCATTTAACCAGGGTTACGATGAAGCCCGTTTTGTTATTGACGAGATAAAAGATAATATTAAACAGGGAAATGGCGTTTATGGAGATTTTGCCATTCTTTATCGAACCAATGCGCAATCAAGATTATTTGAAGAGGCACTGATGCGTGCGGATTTACCGTTTCAGTTAATCGGCGGAACTGGTTTTTATTCACGGACTGAAATTAAAGACGTGATTGCCTATTTAAATGTCTTAAGCAACCCAAAAGACAACATGGGTTTTTTGCGTATTGTTAATGTGCCAAAACGAGGTATCGGTTCGGCAACGATTGAAAAAATTGGCGAGTATGCGAATTTCAAAAGCTATAGCTTAATGGAAGCCTTTTATCATGTGGAAGAAATTCCGGAACTGAGTTCCAGTGTGAGAAATAAAGTACGTGCTTTTAGTGATCTGATGATCGAATTATCGGAAACAAGAGAGAATGCAAGTCTCAGTGAGGTAATCACTGCGGTGATAGAAAAAACAGGATATATGGAAATGCTGGAGCTGGGAAAAATGGACAAGGGCGAAAGCCGTTTGGAAAATCTCAGGGAATTGGTATCATCAGCAACTGATTTCGAAAAAAACAGTGATGATCAGAGCCTGAGCGCCTATCTTGAAACAGTGGCATTGTCGTCACAAACGGATAATTATGAGGGAGATGATGGAAAAGTATTATTGATGACTTTGCATAACGCCAAGGGGCTGGAGTTCCCGATTGTGTTTTTGCCAGGACTGGAAGAAGGAATTTTTCCTCATGGACGATCTATGGATTCACCCGAAGAAATCGAAGAGGAGCGCCGCATCTGTTATGTGGGGATTACCCGGGCTATGAAACGTCTTTATATTTCATGGGCGGCAGAAAGAACCCTTTATGGACGGCGACAACTGCAATCACCGTCACGATTTTTAAAAGAAATGCCGAGTGAGGTATGCGTAGAAAATAAACAACGATATGAACGAAAGCCGGAAATTGATGTGGATACGAAAAAGAATACAACATTTTCCGAACGCGTTACCCAATCAAAGGTCGCTATTCGCAGGAATAAGTCCAAAGCGATGAGTACAACGATGAATAAGACGGAAAATACTTTTGGGCTGACCGACAAGGTAAAACATAAAAAGTTTGGCATTGGCACGGTGGTGGAAGTTAAAAACAATATGATTTCCGTTGCATTTCCGGGAATTGGAATAAAGAAAATGGATCCGGATTTTGTTGAAAAAGCTTAAACAAAAATTTTTTTAAGAATGAAAATTTGCAGAATGGAATTAAGAAATGAATAGCTCTGAGATTGAACAACTAAGAAAAAAAATTGAAGATCATAACAAAGCATATTACCTCGATGATGCACCAGTGATTTCCGATTATGATTATGATAAACTCATGCAGCAACTTATTGACATAGAAGCGTTACATCCGGAACTGATTACTCCGGATTCGCCAACACAACGGGTGGGTGGAACTCCTTCTGACGGTTTTAAAAAAGTCAAGTATACGCAACCAAAACTAAGCTTAAGCAATGCCTTCGATGCCGGAGATCTCAGAGATTTTGACCGCCGGGTTCGCCAGACCTGTCCCGATGCAACCTATGTCGTTGAATATAAGTTTGATGGGCTGACCGTAGTTTTAAATTATCAGGATGGCTTGTTAGTACAAGGGGCCACCCGGGGCGATGGAGAAGTTGGTGAAAATGTTACCACCAATCTCAAGACGGTTCGGACCATTCCACTGCGACTGACAAAACCCGTAACCCTAGAGGTGCGTGGCGAAGTGTTTATGGGAAAATCGGATTTTGAAAAGTTGAATCAGCGACGCTCGCTGGATGATGAAAGCCCCTTTGCAAATCCGCGAAATGCCGCTGCCGGTTCGCTAAGGCAACTTGATCCTAAATTGACAGCTTCACGGCCGCTTGATATTTTTGTCTTTAATCTTGAGCTGCTGGAGGATAGCAACCTAAGAACGCATACAGAAAGCCTGAATTACCTAAAATCTTTAGGATTTAAAACTAGTGAGGTTAAGACTTGCAGTGATATTGAAGAAATTATTAATTATTGCAGCCTAATGAAAGATGAAAGACAAAAGCTGGCTTTTGAAATTGATGGATTAGTCATTAAAGTGGATGAACTTTCTGACCGAGAAATACTAGGTAACACAACCAAAAATCCACGTTGGGCCATCGCGTATAAATTTCCTCCTGATCAAGCGGTAACAACCGTTGATGCGATTACGGTACAGGTTGGGCGAACCGGAGCCCTTACACCAGTGGCGGAGCTTAATCCGGTGACTCTGGCAGGTTCAGTGATCAGCCGAGCAACACTTCATAATGAAGATAACATAAAAGAAAAAGATATTCGTATTGGTGATCATGTTGTCATTCAAAAAGCCGGTGATGTGATTCCGGAAGTGGATCATGTCGTGATTGAAAAACGGTCAGGAAATGAAGTGGTTTTTGAGATGCCGAAAACCTGTCCAGTTTGCCATGAACCGACCTTTCGAATTGAGGGTGAGGCGGTCACAAAATGCCTGAATATGGCGTGCCCGGCTCAAGTGTTCCGGAAGCTGGTTCATTTTACGTCCCGGGATGCCATGAATATTGAAGGATTGGGACCCGGTGTGTTGCGGCTGATGATGAATGAGAAACTAGTGACAAATCCGGTGGATATCTATCATCTTCATGAAAAAAGAGATGTGTTGGTTAGCCTGGAAAAAATGGGAGAAAAATCGGTGGACAATCTTTTGACGGGCATTGAAGCGTCAAAGAAAAGGGAATTATCCCGGCTGATTTTTGGGCTGGGAATTCCTTTGGTGGGATCCAGAGGAGCTAAGGTTTTAGCCGAACATTTTCAATCCATGGAAAAACTGATGGTGGAAGAAGAGGAAGAGCTGAAGGAAATTTTTGATATTGGTGAAAAGATGGCAATTGAAATTGTGGATTTTTTCAAAACCACAAAGAATATTGAGATTATC
Organism: Acetobacterium paludosum; assembly: GCF_008086595.1. Taxonomy (GTDB): domain Bacteria; phylum Bacillota; class Clostridia; order Eubacteriales; family Eubacteriaceae; genus Acetobacterium; species Acetobacterium paludosum. The sequence continues at coordinate 200,801 of NZ_RXYA01000006.1, forward strand.
AGGGGGTTGAAATCAGCGGGACTCAATATGGTTCAGGAAACCAAGGCGGTATCCCAAACACTTCAAGGAAAAACTTTTGTGCTGACAGGAACGTTGCCATCATTGGATCGACGGGAAGCCAGGGAACTCATTGAAGCGAATGGTGGAAAAGTATCCACAAGTGTGAGTAAAAAAACCGATTTCGTGCTGGCTGGAGAAAAATCCGGATCAAAACAAACCAAAGCTCAGGAATTAGGAATTAGAATTATTGATGAAAACCAGTTTTTAACCCTTGTCACCAATGGTGACTTTGATTTATAATGAAGGATGATTTTTAAAACAGGAAACATCAGGCTGTTATTGAAAAATATCAACAGTCAGATGCATTAAAATTGAATATAATTGAGAAAGGAAAATAATATGAGTTTAACACGAGAAGATGTGACCTATGTGGCGAATCTTGCCCGTTTAGAATTTACACCGGATGAAGTGACAGCCCTGATCGATAAAATGGGCGCAGTCCTTGATTATGCCGAAACCCTCAGCGAATTAGATACATCAACAGTTAAGGCGACAGAACATGTGCTGGCGGTGCAAAATGTATTTAGGGAGGACGTGCCAAAACCATGTTTATCCAATGAACAAGCTTTGGCCAATGCGCCGGAAAGCGAAGCCGGGTGCTTTAAGGTTCCCCGGGTTATGGAGTAGGAGGCAATGATGGAATTAAGTAAAAAAACAATACATGAAATAAATGACCTCCTTGATAAAAAGGAAGTGACTGTCACCGAGGTCACTCAGTCGGTGGTTAATCGTATCGATGCGGTGGAAAATTCAACTGCGGCATACCTAAGTCTGCAGACTGAAGAAGCGTTGATTGCAGCCCGGGCGGTGGATGAAAAACTTCGAGAACGAAAGCGAAGAACCCCGTTGGAAGGGATCCCATACGGTCTTAAAGACAACATGTGTACCCAGGGGATTTTAACCACCTGCGCATCAAAAATGCTTTATAATTTCAATCCGCCATATAATGCCCACGTCTATGATCGCTTGATTGATGAAGGCGGGATCTTATTGGGAAAAACAAATATGGATGAATTTGCCATGGGGTCATCCACTGAAAACTCAGCGTATAAAATCACCCATAATCCCTGGGATTTAAATAAAGTGCCTGGCGGTTCCAGCGGTGGATCGGCTGTCGCCGTGGCGGCAGATACCGCATTTTATACGCTTGGTTCGGATACCGGGGGTTCCATCCGGCAACCAGCATCCTTTTGCGGTGTGGTCGGGATGAAACCAACCTATGGTCTTGTTTCCCGTTATGGTTTGGTGGCCTTTGCATCCTCTCTGGATCAGATTGGGCCGCTTACCAAAGATGTGGAAGACTGTGCTTTGGTTTTAAATGCCATTATCGGACACGACGCCAAAGATTCCACTTCACTTAAATTAGAAAAAAAAGACTATACGCAAAATCTTAAACAAGGCGTTAAGGGACTGAAAATTGGGGTTGCTCAAGCCTTCTTTGGCGAAGGTCTCCAACCAGAAGTCAGAAAGAGTCTCGAAGAAGCCATTGAAGTTTATAAAGCTTTAGGCGCTGAAATTGTCGATGTATCTTTCCAACATTTAGATTATGCTCTTTCGGCTTATTATATGATTTCGTCGGCTGAAGCTAGTTCCAATCTCGCCCGTTATGATGGAATCCGCTATGGTTACCGGGCAGAAGAATACGATGGCTTAGTGGATCTGTATAAAAAAACACGCAGCCAGGGCTTTGGAGATGAAGTTAAACGTCGGATTATGCTGGGAACTTATGCATTAAGCTCAGGATATTATGATGCATACTACAAAAAAGCCATGCAGGTGCGAACCTTAATTAAAGAAGATTTTGAACAGGTGTTTGGCGGATGCGATGTTCTTTTAACACCGACGGCACCTACCACGGCGTTTGGAATAGGTGAAAAAACCAGTAATCCATTGGAAATGTATCTTACCGATATTTATACGGTGCCGGTGAATATTGCCGGAATTCCAGGTATATCCATTCCATCCGGTTTGGATAATAGCGGTATGCCTATCGGTATGCAATTGTTGGGCCCGATACTGAGTGAAGAAAATTTATTAAAAGTGGCTTGGGCCTTTGAAAATGAAAAAGGCTTGAAAAATCTAAAAGCACCATTGGAAACGGAGGTCTAAACCATGGAATATGAAATGGTCATTGGGATGGAAATCCATGTCGAATTAGGCACAAAAACGAAAATATTTTGTTCCTGTCCAACCAAGTTTGGTCAGGAAGAAAACACCCATACCTGTCCAGTCTGTTTAGGAATGCCCGGGGTTTTGCCGGTATTAAATGAAAAGGTAGTCGAATATGCGACGAGAGCCGGATTGGCTTTAAATTGTGAAATTGCCCATTTTAGCAAGATGGATCGAAAAAACTATTTTTATCCAGACTTGCCAAAGGCCTATCAAACCTCGCAATTTGATTTACCGATCTGTACCGGTGGGGTCGTGGAAATTGAAGTGGACGGGGTAAAAAAAGATATCGGGATTACCCGGATACATATTGAAGAGGATGCCGGAAAATTGCTTCATGAATCGGCCGATGGAACATTGGTTGACGTGAACCGATGTGGCGTACCGCTCGTTGAAATTGTTACAGAACCGGATTTGCGCAGCGCCGAAGAAGCAAGAACTTTTGCTGAAAAAGTAAGAAATATTATGGAGTATACTGGGGTATCCGATTGTAAGATGCAGGAAGGGTCGATGCGTTTTGATGTCAATATTTCGATGAGAGAAAAGGGCGTGACCGTTTTGGGTACCCGTACCGAAATGAAAAATCTGAACTCCTTCCGGGCCTTAATTCGGGCGGTGCAATATGAAAGCAAACGACAGATTATTGAGCTGAAAAAGGGACATGAAATTGTTCAGGAAACCAGAAAATGGGACGATACCAAAGGGGTCTCTTCTTCCCTGCGAAGCAAGGAAGAAGCCCAGGATTATCGATATTTTCCAGAACCGGATTTGGTCCCCATTGTCATTGAAAAAGAATATATCGAAAAAATAAAACGTGAGTTGCCGGAACTGCCGGAAGCAAAAAAACAACGCTATATCGATGAATATAAACTGCCGGAGTACGATGCTGGCGTGTTGACAGCCACCGGTGTAACAGCTCGGTTCTTTGAAGAAGCAGTGCTATTGTATGACGAACCAAAACAAATTTCAAACTGGATAATGGTAGAAATCCCACCATTATTAAAAGAAAAAGAAATAACCATGGAAAACATTCCAATTGCTCCGGTTCAATTGGCAGAACTTTTAAAATTGGTTAAAGAGAATGTTATCAATGGAACCAGCGGAAAAGAAGTATTAAAAGAAATGTTTAATACCGGTAAAAATCCGGGTGAGATTGTAAAAGAAAAGGGTCTTGCTCAAATGAGTGATACGGCAGAACTGGAAGCAATTATCGAAAAAATTGTTGCCGATAATCCGAAATCGGTCGAAGATATCGGAACTGGAAATGAGAAAGCCTATGGATTCTTAACTGGAAAGGTTATGAAAGAAACAAAAGGCAAAGCAAATCCGCAAGTTGCCAATAAAATCATTCGAGAAGTGGTCGCTAAACACTTAGGATAACCACTATCATGTCCGATCTTCCTGTTATCATGGCTACGCCGGAGCGTGGACTTTAGCTTCAAGTATACCAATGGATAAACAGGAAACCGGACATAAAGGCATTTTGCTTTTAAATTTAAATCGACCCAAAAAGAAAAGGAAAAACATGGAAAATATAGATGAAATAGACAATAATGATTTGCGAATAGATGGACGAAAAAAGAATGAATTAAGACCTATGGCGGTTACCCGGAATTATATTAAGCATGCCCAGGGATCCGTACTTATTGAAGTGGGGGATACCAAGGTCATTTGTACAGCAATGATTGAAGAAAAAGTACCGCCGTTTTTAAAAGGTCATAAACAGGGTTGGGTTACCGCCGAATATGAAATGCTTCCAGGATCAACCAATACCCGAAAAAGCAGAGATCGGAATCGGGGAAAAATAGACGGACGAACCATGGAAATACAGCGATTGATTGGGAGAAGTCTGAGGTCGGTGATCGATCTGAGTAAACTTGGAGAGCGCACCCTTTGGATTGATTGCGATGTTATTCAGGCCGATGGAGGAACACGAACTGCTGCCATTACCGGTTCTTTTGTAGCACTGCATGATGCCTTGTCAAACATGGTTAATAAAGGCATGGTTAAAGAAATGCCGATTACCAATTTTGTTGCGGCCACCAGCGTGGGGATTCATCAGGGCGAACCGCTTGTGGATTTGTGTTACGAAGAAGATTCAAATGCCGAAGTGGATATGAATATGGTTATGACCGAAAAAGGCGAAATCATTGAAATACAGGGGACCGGCGAAGAACGACCATTTAGTAAACAAGAACTTGAAAAAATGTTGGCGCTTGGCGAAGAAAGCATTAAAAAAATCATTGACTTCCAGAAAGAAACATTATTGGGATAGTGGGTAAATAGAGATGAGAACAATACTATTAGCGACAGGAAATCAAAATAAGGCCAAAGAGATAAAAGCGATGCTTGGTGGCGCCTTTGAGGTTGTTACCATGAAGGATCTTGGAATCGACATCGAGATTATTGAGGATGGTCTGAGTTATAAAGAAAATGCACTCATCAAGGTTCGGGCGCTAAAACCTTATGTACAGGGAAAAGACATGATCATAATGGGTGATGACTCGGGATTATCGGTGGATATTTTAAATGGAGAGCCGGGAATTTATTCCGCGCGTTATGCCGGGGAAAATGTGACGTATGCAGATAACAATAAAAAATTGCTAAAAGTGATGGCAGAAGTTCCGAAAGAAAAACGTGGCGCAGCATTTATAACAGCCATTGCCATGATTCTTCCTGATGGCCGGGAATTGACTTGTCAAGGGCTGGTTCGAGGTATGATCGCCTTGGATTATTGCGGAGAAGAGGGATTTGGTTATGATCCGCTATTTATCCACGAAGAGACAGGCCGTTGTTTCGGAGAAATGACAAATGAAGAGAAAAACAAAATCAGCCATCGAGCAGTTGCCGTTGCAAAAGCAAAGGAATTATTATTGAATAATTAGAAGGGGAGAAAAAATGAAAGTTGGAGTGATGAGTGACAGCCATGGAAACTTTGAAGCTTTAGAAAAGGCATTAAACGAGATGGGTCAAGTGGATGTAATCATCCATCTGGGAGATTACGTTGAGGATGCCTTGCATTTACGAACCCTGACAAATATACCTATTCATATTCTCAAAGGAAATTTAGACTTCTATGCAAAGGAAGGCAGCATGGATTTAGAGACGATCCTAGGTGGTTTTAGATTCTTTGCTTGTCATGGACATAAATATGGTGTTAAAGGAGATTTAAACCGCCTATATCACGCAGGTATGGAAAGAAATGCCCAGGTTATTCTTTTTGGTCATACCCACCAAGCTTTTATAGAAGATGACGGTCAAACAGTGATTATGAATCCCGGATCGGTAGGCGCAGCCAGAATGGGAGATCCGGAAAGCTATGGTATTATAACGATAGAAAATGGAGAAATTGATGCCAGAATACTGCCTGTTTGGAGTTATAACCGCTGAACAGATAAATTATGAAGAAAACTAGATGCGAGCCATTTAGTAGACTTTTTGGGATAAGGCCGATCGTTCACTTAATCAAAAAGGCGGCCAGTTGATTGTTAAAGCGGTCAGTATTTATAAAAATCAAGATTAAAATAAAAAACATCTTGACAATAATTGTCATTTAAAGTATACTAACACTTGTCTTTAAGAGAGACAATGCGGGTGTAGCTCAGTGGTAGAGCCCTGGCCTTCCAAGCCAGTCGCGAGGGTCCGATTCCCTTCACCCGCTCCATTTTTTTTTTAGGATTGAGCGCCTGTAGCTCAGTAGGATAGAGCAACGGCCTTCTAAGCCGTGTGCCAAGGGTTCGAATCCCCTCAGGCGCACCATTTTATCAAAGTGTTTATATTGTGGTGGGTATAGTTCAGTCGGTTAGAGCGCCAGATTGTGATTCTGGAAATCGTGGGTTCGAGTCCCACTATCCACCCCATTTTATATCATGATTTGCTTAGGGGTATAGCCAAGTCGGTAAGGCACAAGATTTTGATTCTTGCATGCGTAGGTTCGAGTCCTGCTACCCCTGCCATTTTTACTTTTGACAAGTAGAGAACCCAAGGCTTCTAAAGATAAACAATAACTAAATATTCTATCTGACCCATTAGCTCAGTTGGTATAAGTAGAGAACCCAAATCTTTGATTTGGTGTGAATCACTTAGTTAGGCAAACAGTTGGATCACACAATCGTTTAAAGACATGCAATAATTTAATATTTTTATGACCCATTAGCTCAGTTGGTAGAGCATCTGACTTTTAATCAGGGTGTCGGGCGTTCAAGTCGCCCATGGGTCACCATTAAGAAAACATAACCGCAGAGATTGCGGTTTTTTTATTTTTTGATAGAATGTGGATTATGTAGTATAGTGTTGCTAATGGGTGTTTTTTAATGATGAAAGGGGTAATAAACAAACGAAAGTGTTTGTTTTGCAATGGCTTCAATGATGCCAAGGAGATACTATGATAAAAAAGGGAAGAATACAGAAACTAATTGGAGTAATCGGAATAATTCTGGTTGCCGTTATCATTGGAATGCTGACTTATCTGGGAGACTATTATCATGCTGATAAAACAGCTCATGATGCGCTCATCTCAGATTCACAAGTGACGGTTGAGGAAAAAGGAAATCTCATCATTTTTACGCCAACACAGGGACAAACGGATATTGGGTTTGTTTTTTACCCTGGTGGGAAAGTCGAGGTGAGTGCATATGCTCCTCTCATGCACTTGCTGGCGGAAAAAGGGATGACAACAGTAATTGTAAAAATGCCTTTTAATCTCGCGGTATTTAATATCAATGGTGCAGATGCGGCGATGGAAGCGCTGCCGGAAGTGTCAAAATGGATTATTGGCGGACATTCGCTGGGCGGTGCCATAGCATCGGATTATGCAGCTGAGAATGAAGAGAAGGTTTCCGGATTGGTACTCCTGGGAGCTTATCCCAATAAAGATTTATCGCAAACCAAGATAACGGTTTTAAGCCTATATGGAAGTGAAGATCACATTTTAAATCGAACGGCTTTTGAAGCGGCAAAAACAAAAATGCCTGCTGATACCACTTTTTATGAAATAATCGGTGGAAATCACGGGAATTTCGGAAATTATGGGGAACAAAAAGGTGATGGGGTATCGACAATTTCAGCAGCAGATCAGCAGTCCATCACTTGTGAAAGGATAGTAGAAAAGGAAATGGCTGAGATAAGAAAATAATAAGAAATTACTTTGGCCACAGATTCATTTATTTTGAAGAAAAAAGAGGAAAAACAATGAAAGTACTTGGTAATATTCTCTGGGTAATACTTGGTGGATTGATCATGGCTTTGGGCTGGATTTTGGCAGGCGTGATTTGCTGTATTACGATTATTGGCATCCCTTTGGGGATTCAGGCATTTAAAATGGCACAGCTGGTATTTTGGCCTTTTGGAAAAACAGTTGATTATTCAAAAATGGGGACCGGGTCGGTTCTTTTGAATATTCTCTGGCTGCTTATATTTGGATGGGGACTAGCTTTGGGCTCCGCTATTTTGGGCTTAGTTTATTGTATTACGATTATTGGCATTCCCTTTGGATTGCAATGGTTTAAATTTGCTAAGTTGGCATTACTTCCGTTTGGTGCAGAAATCATCGATACTAGATAACTGATAGGTATAATATGCTTGACAATAAAATAAAATCAAGACTATAATAAAGCAACAAGTTAGTATGAAACATAACGGAGCTTGTAGAAAAGTGATAATAGATTTATATTTATCTGTTAGATACTTTATCTAATCAAGCTCTTTTTCAAGTACCGTTATTTATCATTCGACGCCAGGATTGGAGAGGTTTACCAATCCGTTATGAGAAATACAATTTAATAACATACTTGAAATTGAGATAGTGTTTCAATCTTTATGATTAGGAGGGTGAGGAACATCAAAAGTAATAAGACGTCCCAACAACCCATCATTGAAATTAAAAACCTGGGAAAAACCTTTCATCCCAAAAGTGGTGAGGTAAAGGCATTGGAGGGGATTAACCTAACAGTGAACCAGGGAGATATTTTTGGAATTATTGGTATGAGCGGGGCAGGAAAAAGCACCTTGGTTCGTTGTATCAATCTTCTGGAAAAGCCGACTGACGGCAGTGTTTTCATTGATGGACAAGACATTTCAAAACTGACTGAAAAAGAACTGAGAACCGTACGCTATTCGGTGGGAATGATTTTTCAACAATTCAATTTATTGATGCAGAGAACTGCGGAAAGAAACATCCTTTTTCCCCTGGAAATTGCAGGAGTTGATAAGGAGACGGCAAAGAAAAGAACTGCGGAGCTTTTGGAACTGGTAGGGTTGCCGGATAAAGCAAAGGCCTATCCATCACAATTATCGGGCGGACAAAAACAGAGAATTGCGATTGCCAGAGCACTGGCAAATAATCCCAAAATTCTGCTGTGCGATGAAGCAACTTCAGCACTTGATCCATCAACAACGAAATCAATTCTGAGTCTACTAAAAGAAATCAATCAAAAAATGGGGATTACCATTGTCATCATTACCCATGAAATGAGTGTTGTTGAACAAATCTGTAATCACGTGGCAATCATTGACGAAAGCAAGATCGCTGAATATGGACCGGTGGAAGAAATTTTTAGAAATCCAAAAACCGAAATAGCAAAAAAAATGATCTTTTCTGAAGGTGATCAGGGATCGGTTGTCATGGGTAAGAATTGTTATCGACTTGTATTTGATGAGAATTCATCCAGTGATTCAGTTATGGCAAAAATGGTACTGGAAACAAAGTGTCTGGTAAAGATTGTTCATGCCGATATGAAAGATATTGACGGTGTTAGTTTTGGACAAATGGTTATCCAGTTACCGGAGGACGAGTTAACCGCATCTCGGGCAATCTACTACCTTCGTTCTCGCCAGATTGGCGTTGAGGAGGTGGAAATCGATGGATAGCTCAATGACGACATTAATTATTCAAGGAACTTTTGAAACACTTTACATGACCTTGGTTTCAACTCTTATTGCCTACATTATCGGATTGCCGGTGGGGGTGTTATTGGTGACCAGTGATTCAGAAGGAATTGTACCGATGAGACTGCTTAACAAGGTATTGGATATTATTGTAAATATTACCCGGTCAATTCCCTTTTTAATTCTCTTAATAGCAGTGATCCCGTTTACCCGATTTGTTGTCGGAACGAGCATTGGCTCTACGGCAACCATTGTTCCACTCGTTCTTGCGGCGGCGCCTTTCATCGCTCGTTTGGTGGAGTCTTCTATTAAAGAAGTGGACTATGGAATTATCGAGGCTTCTTTGTCTATGGGGGCTAGTCCGCTTCAAGTCGTGACAAAGGTCATGATTCCAGAAGCAAAGCCATCCTTGATTATCGGAGCGGCCATTGCAACAACGACCATTTTGGGTTATTCAGCCATGGCTGGAATCGTTGGCGGCGGTGGACTGGGAGATATTGCCATTCGTTTTGGGTACTATCGTTATGAAACTGGGGTAATGGTTGTTACGGTCATGCTGTTAGTTTTAATCGTTCAGATTTTTCAAGAATTTGGGATGAAAATTGCGCAAAAGCAGGATCATAGAAAATAGTAGCTTGTTTTTTAAAAAAAGAGGATTGACAACTGAAATTTGCTATGTTATATTACATATCAAACATGTAGGAATTATATGGAATTTGAGAGATCCCATATAGAAAGAAGAGGAGAGAAAAATGAAAAAGTTTGGTTCACTATTATTGATCAGTATTGTTGGGTTGGCATTGCTGACAGGTTGTGCAGCAAAAGGAACGGGAACTGATGATAAAACAATTGTTGTTGGCGCTAGTCCTACGCCTCATGCAGAGATTCTAAAAGTTGCCGGAGAGGTATTGGCAGATGAAGGATATACTTTGCAAATTAAAGAATTTACGGATTATGTTCAACCTAACTTAACACTGCAAAGTGGAGAGTTGGATGCTAACTATTTCCAACATCTTCCATATTTAGAAGATTTTAATACTAAAAACAATACAAAGCTTGTAAGTGCAGGTGCCATTCATTATGAACCATTGGGTTTGTATCCGGGAAAAACAAAAACACTTGATGCAATTGCGGATGGTTCAACCATAGCGATTCCAAATGATACCACCAATGAAGCGCGTGCTTTGTTACTGCTTCAAACAATTGGTTTAATTAAAGTTAATCCTAGTGCTGGACTCGAGGCAACACCTAAGGATGTCATTGAAAATCCGAAAAATATTCAATTTGCAGAATTGGAAGCGGCACAACTGGGACGATCACTTCAGGATGTGGATTTAGCGGTTATTAACGGAAATTACGCGATTGAAGCCGGATTGAATGTCAGTACAGATGCGATTGCGAAAGAAGAAAAAGACTCCCTGGCGGCCCAAACCTATGCAAACATCGTGGCTGTTCGAGCTGGTGATGAGAATAGTGCTAAAACCGTGGCATTGATCAAGGCACTTAAAAGTGACAAAGTTAAAGCTTACATAGAAGATACCTATAAAGGTGCAGTTGTACCTATTTTCTAGTAAAAATCAATAAAGGAATATGATAATTAAGGCCAGTTATTTGTCGCTGTGTTTGGAAAAACACAGACAGAACGAATAGCTGGCTTTAAATTTATATTATGATTTATAACTGGTACGGTACAAGGAGGTAACAATCTGAAGGTTTGCGTTTTCGCTTTAGGGGTTCTGAAGGGTATTTGGGTCATTTTCGCTGCCAGCGTTGGGATCAGTTGGATTGTCGTTCCAGCCCATGATTTTAATCAATCGTATTTCTGGATAGCCGTAGGCACTGGCGGGATAGTTTATTCGGTCGGTAGTATTTGAATTAATGAGATAATCTAACATATTACCATTCTCATCGGTAATGACATCAGTAATAATAACCGAATGATGCCATTCCTGATTATAACCATATTGTAGAATATCGCCGATCGATCCACTAAAAACATTATCATCAACAATGGCTGCAAGTCCATATCCTGTGTTTTCGTTGGCATAGGTGTAAAATTCATCAACACCTGCCCATGCGGGACTTCTGCCCGAATCCGTTTCTTCTAAATTAATGGAATCATCATACCATTTCCATTGAGTGTACGCATCTCCAAAATAATCCATGGGGATTCCTCCAGCGTGGAGACACTGGGAAATATAGTTGTTGCAATTTCCGTCGTATTGGTCGTATATACCGTATTCATCAGTATTGCGGATAACCCCTTGGGAATTAACCCAGGTCATGGCATAGCTAACGGCTGATTTGGCGTCATAGGGATTTTTAGAATTGGATTCTCGAGTTTTCTGTTCGCTGACATTATATGCTTTTTTATCTAAGGATAAGTCTTTCACAACAGATGTGGCTTGATTTAGAAGAGCTGCGGGGGCTTCCTTTAAATTGCCGGAATTATCGGTAATTGTTTTCTCAATCATTGAAAAGTAGTCTTCTTCTTGATGATGTTCAACAATTACGTAACCATTGTCATCTTTTTTTAAATAAAAGGTATGTTTTATCCCGCTGCTTGATGAGTCGATATTGGGAATAAAAGCAAAATTCACAGTTCGATCTTCCATTACGACCACTTCAAGCTCATCTCCGGTATCGTTGATTTCAGATATCTTTAAGCCGCATTCATAATTAGTCATGCGCAAATCATCGGTTTGAGCAAGTCTTAAATTAATGAGATAGTCGAGGGTATTTTGGTTGATCCAGGCATTTTCACTGGATGGATCAAGAAAAAGGGTGGTAATGTCAGTAGTTTTTAAATCTGCGGTTGCAGCGTAGGTCGTTTCAAAATATTTGGAAATCGGAGCTATTATTTCAGGTTCAAGCATATCTTCCCCGCTACGGATTTTCACCACCCGAACGTAATCACTTGAGGTAATGCCATTGATGCTGGCAGAGATTCTTTTGAAATCAGGGGAATTCATAAAATTCTTAGCAAAAATAAGTCCAACAGCGACAAAGACTATCAGGAGTAGACTTATTAAATATTTTTTTTTCATCAATTCAGAACCTTTCACTGGTTTGGAGTTATTTAGGTCATTTATATATGTTTTTCTTTGTGAAATAAACAAAAATCGTATAAATTACTTGAACTGTTCATTTAGTTGATAAGATCTAAAATATCTTGCTGATTTTTCAGATCGTTATCAATTGAACTTTGTATTCTATCATATAAAAGCTGTTATAAATATTTTTTAAATATTTATATTTTTAGACAAAATTGAAACGGACCGGAGACCTGCACTTGTTGAGTGGAATATAGCGGTTAAGGTTGCAGTGGATAAACGAGCAAATCAGGTGTGATTTAAAACAATATGGTCACTGCAATATTCAGAAAATTATCGATTCCACACGATAATGATTGTGTTATAATATAGTTCATAAATATTAATATTGACAGAGGAGATAAAAATGAGTTTGTTAAATGAAACATTAGAAAAAATTCAGCCCCTAAACGAAGAAATTATGAAAAAATCAAAAGTTCGGGTTGATGATCTGTTAAAACCAGTAGGCAGTTTAGGTGTGCTGGAAGAAATTGCAGTACAATTATCAGGAATTTCAGATGAAATGTTCCCTGATGTCAGCAAAAAAGCAATGCTCGTTTTCTGCGGCGATCATGGTGTTTTTGAAGAAGGGGTTGCGGCGGCACCACAAGAAGTTACTGATTTAATGGCCCAAATGGTCGTTGCCGGGAAGAGCGGAGTTGCAGTACTTTGCAAACAAGCCGGAGCCGATGTTTTTGTCTGTGATGTCGGGATGATTTCTGAAATTGATCCAAAATCAAAAATTTTGGATAAAAAAATAAGAAAAGGAACATCGAATATGCGAAAGGGTCCGGCAATGACTCGTGATGAAGCAATAGCATCTCTTGAGGCTGGAATTGATGTGGCTGGAAGAGCGATTAAAAATGGATATAATATCCTGGGAACTGGCGAAGTAGGGATTTCTAATACCACTCCAAGTGCAGCAATTTTTTCCGCTTTTAGTGGTGTTGATCCAGGCGAACTTGTTGGCGCTGGCGCAAACTTATCTGAAGAAAAAATGGTTAACAAAGCCCAGGTAATAAGAGATGCAATTACCCTGAATAAACCGGATAAAAATGATGCGATTGATGTATTGGCAAAAGTCGGCGGATTTGAGATTGGCGCTATGGCAGGAGCGATGCTTGCGGGTGCTTCATATAAGGTCCCGGTTCTTATTGATGGCTTTATTTCAACAGCTGCTGCGGCCATAGCGATTGCGCTGAAACCAGAAGTAAAAGGTTATCTCATTTGTTCTCATGCGTCAGCAGAAAGAGGAGCAGCTTTCGGTTCGGAATTTATTGGAGCTAAACCTTTCTTGAATATGGGCATGCGCTTGGGTGAAGGAAGCGGAGCGGCTATCGCTTTTAATATTGTTGAAGCTGCTTTATATATGAATCGTGAAATGGCAACTTATAGCGATGTCGGTTTGGGTGTTGTTTAAGGATCAAAAATATCTTGACAATATTTTGAGATTAGGAATATAATGGATCATATATAAAAAAACTGTGAGTGAGGAAAGTAATCTTCGTTAGAGCCTGCAGAGAGTCGGTAATGGTGAGAACCGATGGCGATAAGGATGATGAAGTTCCCTCAGGAGTTGTTTTACTGAATAGGATTGAAGCAGATAATCGTTATTAGGTAGAATCGGTAGATCCTTATCGTTATCAAAAGGAAGAACATAAACTGCTGTTGTGGGAGTGTTCTTAAGTAAGTGGATTATTATGTAATCAAATTAGGTGGTACCGCGAGTAAGACTCGTCCTTTATATAAAGGACGGGTCTTTTATAGTATATGGGAAAGCACTTCCCTGGCGACTAATCCTGGACCATCATGAACGAGGGATTACATAGCGTCTATGGTTTTAAAGAAGACACCATTAGTAAATGATATAATTAAGAAAATTCAGGAGGAAAACAATGTATTGGAATAAGAGCTGTGAATGTATGCCAAGAGAAAAATTGCAGGAACTGCAATTAGAGCGGTTAAAAGAAATGGTCAATCGAATCTATCATGATGTTCCATTTTATCGAAACAAATTTCAGGAAGCCGGCTTAGTTCCAGAAGATGTTCAAGAGCTTTCGGATTTGCAAAAGTTGCCCTTTACAACTAAGGTGGATTTGAGAGATAATTATCCATATGGATTGTTTGCCGTGCCATTGGAAAAAATTGTGAGAATCCATGCATCTTCCGGAACAACCGGCAAACCAACGGTTGTTGGTTACACCCGAAAAGATATTACCATCTGGGCTGAGATAATGGCACGCTCGTTGGTGGCAGCCGGAGCAGATTCTCACTCAGTGGTGCAAAATGCTTATGGATACGGATTATTTACCGGAGGACTGGGAGTTCATTATGGCGCTGAAATGTTGGGCGCTTCAATTATTCCGATTTCCGGTGGGAATACGGACAAACAAATTATGATTATGAAGGATTTCGGGACAACCGTATTGACATGTACACCATCCTATGCCATCTATTTGGGAGATGCTCTCAAAAAAAAGGGAATCGATCCAGAATCTTTAAAACTTAAAGTTGGTGTTTTTGGGGCAGAACCCTGGTCAGACAGTATGAGAAAAGAGATCGAAAAGAAATTAAAAATTAAAGCTCACGATATCTATGGATTATCAGAAATTATGGGACCAAGTGTTGCCATTGAATGTGAAGCCCAGGATGGGCTGCATATTTGGGAAGATCATTTTATTCCGGAGATCATTGATCCGGTCACTTTAAAAGTGCTTCCTTACGGTGAGCAGGGAGAACTGGTAATCACAACCATTACAAAAGAAGGAATTCCACTTTTACGTTACCAAACCCATGATATTACTTCGATTAATCCAGAACCATGTGGATGTGGACGAACTCATTTAAGAATTAATCGATTGCAGGGAAGAACGGATGATATGTTAATCATTCGAGGGGTAAATGTATTCCCAACCCAAATTGAAAGTGTTCTTTTAGAACTTGGAGAAGTCGAACCCCATTATCAGCTGATCGTCAGAAGAGAAGGATCTTTGGATACGCTCGAAATCAAGGTTGAACTCAGTGAAGAAATGTTTTCGGATAAAATCAGCAATCTTGAAAAACTTGAAAAACGGATTGCCCTGCGAATTCATTCAACGATTGGTATTAATGCAAAAATTGCCCTTGTTGAGCCGGGAAGCCTTCCCAGGGCTGAGGGCGGAAAAAGCCAACGGGTTCTGGATTTAAGAAAAATTTAGGAGGAGAAAAAATGATACGACAAGTTTCAATTTTTATGGAAAATCATGAAGGTCGTTTGAATAAGATGCTTAAAATTCTGGCGGAAAATGACATTAATATTCGTTCCCTGAATATTGCGGAAACGATGGATTATGGGATCATTCGTTTAATTTTGCAGGAGACAGAAAAAGGAATTGAAGTGCTGAAAAAGAATAATATCCGATGTACATTGACCTCTGTTTTAGCCGCTGAAGTTCCTGATCAGCCAGGCGGATTAAGTAACCTGGTGGATGCGCTAACTCAGGCAAAAATAAACATTGTGTATGCCTATTCTTTTCTGCCAAAAAAAACAGATAATGCGATTATTATCATGCGCGTTGACGATGAGGTTCAGCAAAAAGCCATTGAAACCCTTGAGAAGATTTCAACTGTCAATTTGTTAGACGCCGAAACATTATTAATGAAATAAAAAAATATGGAAGCTTAAAGCTAAAACATTCTAAAACTATATATTGACATTTGCCGTAACTTTTCGTATTATGAAAGATATGAATTAAAATTAAATGCATATAATATAAGAATTAATTGTTTTAAGAAAGGTAAATTATGGCAAAGTCAAAAAAAGGAACACAAACTAAACAAAATATTATCAATACCGCAAAAATTCTATTTTACGAGAATGGATATAATAAAACAGGGATACAAGATATTGCAGATCGTGCCACCGTTAAACTGGGAACCATCACTTACTATTATAAAAAGAAGGATGAAATGATCTCAGACATCTACAATGTTTTCTTTCTGGCATTATACGAATATGTTTCTTCTGTTTCCGGCAATCTCAATCTTTATACCAAGTATTGCTATTCCCTGATATTGTATTACGAAGCAATTCTAAATGATGAACATAATAAAACTCTTTATTATGAAGTGCTGGTTAAAAATGTCAATCCGAATGGAAGGACAAACATCACCAAAACCATGAATCGATCTTGCCTGGATTTTTTAAACAAAAACTACATTGAAGCAGATTTAGAAATTATTGCACGATCAGAATATGGGGCAAGAAAAGAACTGTTCATTGATTTCTATGAAAAGGAAATTAAGTTTACAAGCAGGGCAATGGTCTATTTCTTTGTGAGAAATTTATTTAGATTAATGAATCTTGATGGAGAAATGATAGAGAATACGATCCAACAGGGTTTGGATTTTTCCAACAAAAACAAGCCAGTAGATATTAAATTTTTGATTTGATACTATTAAAATTTTAGAAGAAAGATAGTGAACATTAGTTTGCTATCTTTTTTTATTTGCGCAAAATATCTTGATGAGATAACGCTTATAAGGAGATCAGGAAGCTAATTAAATAAAAGGTGCATAAATTAATTAAAAATTATTTGCTAACTAAAAAAAATTGGGGTAATAAGTAAATAAAATGATATAAATCAAAAAAAAGTGTAAAGATATACAATGTGACCATAAATGGAATAATATGAATAATAATGATTGACAATGGAATAATATGCTGATATCATTCAATTAAAAGAGGTGAGTAGATGCTTATTGAAGAACGTTTTACTAAAATATTAGAATTGATTGAAAAAAAAGGAGCCGTGACCGTTTCGGAGTTATCGAAAACACTGGCAATATCCGAGTCGACCATTCGAAGGGATTTAACAACGCTAAATAAGAGTAAAAAATTAAATAAAGTTCATGGGGGTGCCACGCGCATCAATGGGAGCTTTACATCAATAGATTTTGACATTCAATTTAGAGGAGATCATTATAAAGAGGAAAAACAACAGATTGGGAAGTTTAGTGCAGGTCTTATTGAAAATAACGACTTTGTATACATTGATGCGGGCACCACAACTGAGGCGATGGTTGATTACATAAAAGAATTAGGGGCTGTTTATGTCACTAACGGAATGGTCATTGCAAAGAAACTTGTGAAAAAAGGTTGCCGAACAATTATCCTTGGCGGTGAAATCAAACCAATTACAGAAGCTGTAGTTGGCGGTGAAGTGTTGAAATGTCTGACGAAATATCACTTTTCAAAAGGTTTCTTTGGAACTAACGGAGTGGATATTGTTGCTGGGTTTAGTACGCCGGATCCAACGGAGGCTCAGGTAAAACGTGAAGCTTTTAACCGATGTAAAGTAGCCTATGTTTTAGCTGATTCGACAAAGTTTAATATTACTGCACCGGTTAGCTTTGGAAATTTGCAGGACGGGGAAATCGTTACGACAAAGCTCACGAGTGCGATCTATAAAAAATACACAAAAATATGGGAGGTGGATAATACGTGATTTTTACAGTAACATTCAACCCATCCTTAGATTATATTATTGGGTTGGATACATTTCAAGAGGGTGCGGTTAACCGGAGTCAGTGGGAACATATTTTTCCGGGAGGAAAAGGTATTAATGTTTCCATGGTACTTAAAAACTTGGGGGTCAGAAATGTTGCACTGGGATTCTTGGGTGGGTTTACCGGAAAAGAAATTCAGCGGATGGTCAATGATTTTGGATGCTACACCGATTTTGTAAAAATAAAATCAGGAATTTCAAGAATTAATGTAAAAATAAAATCGGACAAAGAAAGCGAAATTAACGGACAAGGCCCGAGTATTACAAAAAAAGAAATTAAGGAGCTTTTTGAAAAATTAGATCTGATAAAAAGTCAGGATATCCTGGTGCTGGCAGGCAGTATTCCAGGGACTCTGCCAGAAAATACATATGAAAATATTATGAAGCACCTGGAAGACAGAAAAATTAAAATTGTGGTCGATGCGACCGGAGAACTGCTGCTAAAGGTAGTTAAGTACAAACCATTTTTAATTAAACCCAATAAACAGGAATTGAGTGAAATTTTTGGAGTGACGGTAAAAAATCGTGAAGATGTCATTTTATATGCCAAACGACTTCAGGAAATAGGTGCGAAAAACGTCTTGGTTTCAATGGCTGGCGAAGGCGCTATTCTTATCGATGAAAACGATAATATCCATGAAATGAAGGCACCAACGGGTTTGGTTAAAAATTCTGTTGGGGCAGGAGATTCAATGGTGGCAGGTTTTATTGCCGGATATTTACTAAACAACGATTTTGAAGAAGCATTTCGAATGGGAGTTGCGACAGGAAGCGCCTCAGCATTTTCAGAAAACTTAGCAACTCAAACGGAAGTGTTAGAGTTGCTTAGCATATTACCGAAGAAAGAAAAATAAGGAGGAAGAGAAATGCGTATTAGTGAGTTATTGAGTAAAAAAGGAGTTGACCTTTTCGGGAAGCCGGCATCAAAAGAAGAAACAATTAAGCATCTGGTGAATCTCATGGATGAAACAGGAAATATCAGCGACAAAGAGATATTTCGGCTGGCTGTTATGAATCGTGAGGACGAAGGAACAACAGGCATTGGGGAAGGCGTAGCCATCCCGCATGGAAGATCAAAAGTAGTCAAAAATGCCGGACTTGCTGCCATGGTTGTTAGAGAAGGTGCGGATTTTGATTCGTTAGATGGGGAACCCGCGTTTCTGTTTTTTCTCATTGCTGTACCAGAGGTTGCCAATGATCTCCATTTAGAAGTGCTGAGCAAGCTTTCAACGATTTTAATGGATGAGAAGTTTCGAGCGAAGTTGATTCAAGCTTCAGATGTTGAAACATTTTTGAAACTGATTGATGAAAAAGAACAAGAAAAATTTGGGAGTGCTCAGGCGGCAGCTGATGATAAGCAAAAGAGAAAATATCAATTATTGGCGGTAACGGCATGTCCGACAGGAATTGCTCATACCTATATGGCAGCAGAAAGCCTGGAAAACAAGGCCAAGGAAATGGGTATCACGATAAAAGTTGAAACCAATGGGTCCGGAGGTGTGAAAAATCAATTGACGGCAGAAGAAATAAAAAATGCCGATGGTATTATCATTGCTGCCGATACAAATGTTGAAACGGATCGATTCAACGGAAAACCGGTGATACAAACGAAGGTTGCCAAAGGAATTCATAACCCCAAAGAGTTGATTGAGGAAGCATTATCAGGAAATGTTCCAATTTTTCATAGTGCAAGTGTAGCTGGAGAAGTAAAACAACAGTCAGGAGAAAAGGAAGGTGTCGGTCGGAAAATTTATAAGGATCTGATGAATGGCGTTTCCCATATGCTTCCCTTTGTTATCGGAGGCGGGATTCTAATCGCGTTAGCATTTCTTTTTGATGACTACAGTATAAATCCGGCTAATTTTGGAATGAATACGCCATTTGCGGCTTTCTTAAAGACGGTTGGCGGCACGGCTTTTGCATTTATGCTACCGGTATTAGCCGGATACATAGCAATGAGTATTGGCGATCGCCCGGCATTGGCAGTTGGATTCGTCGGTGGGATGCTCGCCAATACCGGAGGATCGGGATTTTTAGGAGCCCTATTGGCTGGTTTTGCAGCAGGTTATTTGGTTTTAGGTTTAAAAAAGGTATTTTCAAAATTGCCAAACAGTCTGGAAGGGATTAAACCGGTCTTGCTATATCCGTTCTTTGGTATCTTACTTATTGGAGCACTAATTATCTTTGTGATTAATCCGCCGGTGGCGGCGCTAAATAACTGGATGACGTTTATGTTAAACAGTATGGGATCTTCCAGCAAGGTTGTCTTGGGGATTGTACTTGGAGGCATGATGGCTGTGGATATGGGTGGACCGGTTAATAAAGCGGCTTATGTATTTGGAACCGCATCACTGGCATCCGGACAGTTTGATATTATGGCGGCAGTAATGGTTGGCGGGATGGTTCCACCACTTGGCATCGCATTATGTACAACATTTTTCAAAAACCGTTTTACTAAAAAAGAAAGAGAAGCTGGAGGAGCAAACTATATTATGGGACTTTCTTTCATTACGGAGGGAGCCATTCCTTTTGCTTCGGAAGATCCTATTCGGGTCATTCCCTCTTGTATAATCGGATCAGCAACAGCCGGCGGTTTGTCGATGTTTTTCGGCTGTACCCTAATGGCTCCGCATGGTGGTATATTTGTGTTCCCAGTTGTTGGAAATCCAATTGGCTATGTGATTGCACTCCTTGTGGGTTCAATTGTTGCAATGATACTGTTGGCAATTCTTAAAAAACCAAAAAATAAAGAAGTTATGGAAGCGATTGAAGATTAATATCTGAATTAATTCGGATAGTCGGAATGATGTTTTATCGGTTTGTCAGTGATTTAAAAAAACAAAAAAATCTTTAAAAACGATTTTTTTGTTTTTTTTTTGTATTAATTGTATACAAAATAGGTTGAAAGCAAATTATAAACGAACATTGGCCTAGTTTCATTGAATAGTGAGATTTTAACCAGTATAATGAATGATAAAGGTTTATATTACTGACTAGAAAACTGGATAACCAAATAACAAGTCGAGGATTAACTGCCTTTAAATAAACGCTATGTGTGCACTTGTGAAATACTAAAAGGAAGGATGTAGCAATGAAAAAGACAAAAATTTGTTGGCGATTTCTAAGCCTTGTTTTAGCGGTCATTCT
This sequence comes from Acetobacterium paludosum, assembly GCF_008086595.1. Lineage (GTDB taxonomy): Bacteria > Bacillota > Clostridia > Eubacteriales > Eubacteriaceae > Acetobacterium > Acetobacterium paludosum. The sequence continues at coordinate 221,700 of NZ_RXYA01000006.1, forward strand.
AATTGCAACATGTTTTCCCATGGGGATTTTTGCTGAAGGGCTAAGCGGAAACGATTTCTGGTTTACTTCGAATGATTCAGAGACAACAGTTGCAACAATCGACGACAGTATGATTGTTCAAGGAACCTTAACTCCAATGATAACTTTTTCAGAGGACGTGTTCTATAATGGAAGTCCCCAGAACTTGGCGGCAATTAAACCAACTGTTGATGGACCAGAAGTGGATCCGGCGCTTGTCGAAATCACATATACCGGAACGAAGGTTAATGGGGAAGACTATTTAGAGTCGATCATTCCGCCTACCGATGCAGGAACTTATTCAGTGACAGCAAAATATGCAGGAGATGATAATTATAGAAGCGATTCAGAAACAAAAGAAATAAAAATAAAATGCATTGAACTTAATTTGATGGATTTTTTCACAGAAAAACCGATCACCAAGATATATGACGGAACGCTTGATGTTCCGGAAAACGCAATTGTCGGGCTAAAAAATAGAAAGGTGATAAAAGATGATGAGAATAACGTCATTTTTAATTTCAAGTCGGCAAGTTTTCTTTCAAAAGATGTGATGCCTGCTGAGCCCAATACTGTAACGGTGAAAAACGTGACGATTACCGGAAGTAAGGGACAAAACTATATTATTGTTGAAAACACCAACGAAAACAAAGAAACTGATCAGGAGAAAAAAGTTGCCAAAGATGCTAAACTCAATATTAGTGATGTAGTATTGTCTGCCAGCATAACACCAAAGCCGGTTGAAGTTTTTTTAACAGGACAAGATAAAGTTTATGATGGCACTGCAAATTTAAATGAGTGTGAATTCAACATTAATAGCGAGGATGTCATTGCCGGGGAAGAAATTGAGATATTTACTACCGATGATTTCAGCCCTTGGTATGGAGAAGAAAATAGCCAGCAGAAAGATGTTGGCGAGTATTACGTCTGGGCATCAGGTGGTTATTATTTTTATGGAATTAATGGTACAAACGGAAATAATTACACAATAAAAAATGATCCCATCTCATCAAAAGAAAAGTATTGCATTACACCGGCGCCAATAACCGTGGTACCTTCCTATCGATCAAAAGTTGAGGGAGATCAGGACCCATTTTTGACCTATACAGTCTGGCGTGATCACTCAGGAGATACGTTGGCAGAGGGACTCTTTGGAGGAGATACGCTTTATGGGTCTTTGGAACGCGAAGCAGGAGAAGCGGTTGGAAAATATGATGTTTACCTTGGCAGTTTAAGCAATTCAAATTATTACATTTCTTTTGTGCAAGGAGAAGATAAGTTTGAAATCCTCAAAAAGGATGAAGCTGCTGCTGCTGTTTATTCTGGTGATTATTACAACCCATCAACGGGAACAGGAGAAGATGAAAAAGAACCACCTGTTGCGTATTTTGGAATTGCATTAGCTTTATTGCTTCTTATAGTGGGCGGTATCTTTTTCGGAAAGAATCGATTGACTAAAATGTAAATTAAATAGTGAAGGATTGGTTTTAATGGAAAATTAAATGGATCCTTTTAGTTTATAAAATGGATCCTGCAAAGCAAAGGTAGAGACCAGATAATTTTTTAAAAGTGTATAGTTATGTTACTTTTAGGTCAGTAGAATGAAGGAGAGAGAATGAATAAGAAAATTTTTTTTATGCATATAGCTGCAACCGTTTTCGTATCGATGCTAGTTTTATTGGGGACGTCCACCAGTTTATTTGCGGAAGATGGAAAGTTGGCTACTTCGGTATCCATCGCCGATAATCCAGTATCGGTTGTTTTTAGTAGTTCGAGTGATGAGCTGGACAAAGCTGTTTATAATGCCCTTTGTGTGGTAGTAGTTGATGGAGATTCCAATAAGATTGATTTTTCATATGATGATATTAGTCTTGCTTATACTAAACAGATTGGAACACAGAAGGTAACGGTAACATTTAAGGGGAATGACAAATATGAAGCAAGTGCGGCAACTGGGTATATTACGATTACCGACGCTTCAAAAAAGGATACAAGACTTGTGTTAAAAGCTAATCCGCCGGCAGTGGGTTTTTCCAGCGATCAAGCCGTTTTAGACAAAGCCGTATATGATGATCTTTGCATTGTTGTGGTTGATAGTGATTCTAATAAAATCCCTTTCTCTCAGAACGATATTACTTTAAATTATAATCGAGTCATAGGAATACAAACAGTTGCGGTAACATATAAAGGAAATGAAAAATATAATAATTCTGCAGCAAGTGCAAAAGTTGAAATAACAGGCAAGATGGATACGAAAATTTCTTTAGCTGCCAGTCCACCATCTGTAGCATTTACAACGGATGCGGCAAAACTGGATTTAGCTGTCTATCAGGCGCTTAACATCGCGGTTGTTGATGCCGGTAATAATAAAATCAATTTTACAGCCAATGATATTGAAATAAGCTATAATCGGGAAGTCGGAAAACAGGATGTTACGGTAAAATATAAAGGGAATGATCAGTACACCGGGAGTAAAGCAACAGGGAACGTGACGATTACAGGTAAGACGGATCCTCCGATTCCAGCTAAAGAGAATACCTCGGTTTCTTTGACAAAATCTCCGCCTGGAGTTATTTACAATTCGAATTCTGTAAAAATGGACGCGGATGTCACCGCAGCCCTTGGCATTCAGGTCGTAGACAGCAAAAATAATAAAATCAATTTTTCGTCCAGTGACATAGAGATAAGTTATAATCGGACAGCAGGGGATCAGCCGGTGACAGTAAAATACAAGGGAACCGATAAATACAACAGCAGTCAGGCAGATCAGACGGTAAAAATCAAAGAACAGTTACCGTGCTCATTGGTGCTAACAGCAAATCCACCGACAGTCACATACGATGAAAACAAGAATAATCTTGATGCTGCTGTATATGAGAATCTTTGCATTGCTCTTGTTGATGATGATAATAATGCAATAAAATTTGAAAAGAAAGACATTGAACTTACCTATAAAGCCGAGATTGGAGATCAGCAAGTTGTTGTAAAATATAAGGGAAATGATAATTATAAGAGCACTATAGCAACTACACGGATAGTAATTGCCAAATCCAATTCACAATGGGGAACTTTGAAAATTGTTGGAGTGATTATGGCAGTTGTGATTATTTTAGGAATAGTTGGTTTCATTATTTATAGAAAAAAACATAAAACTGATTCAAAAAAAATCGATTGACAATGATGTGAATGTTACAACAAAAAATAAAAGGATCAATTTAATAAATATAAATTAAATAGATCCTTTTTATCAATTAATGAGTGAATCCGAAAGCACCTTTTTTTTCATCCGTATTACCATAAATAATAATATGAGCATGATCTAAGGTGTGAATGCTTTCCTTTAGATTCTCAACAAACAATCCAGCTAGTTGCAGACTTAAATCCTGCCGAATGACAACCCGCTGAATAACGATGTTGGACATATCATTGGGAAGAGGATATGCTGGGACCTGCCAACCATTGATTCTAAGGCGATCCGCTAAATCATAAAGAGTCCATTTTTTATCTGCGTTTTCTTTCATTTTCCAGCATACAATGGGGATATTATCGCCATCATTATAGATTTCAAAAAGTCCGGTTTTAGCTACCTCTTCAGAAATGTATTTCGCAACATTGCGTGTTCTTTGATGAATTTCTCGATAACCATCATACCCATAAGATAAAAAATTAAAGTACTGTCCTATTATATGACTGGAAGAGCGTGAAAAATTGATAGCCATAGTGGGTATATCGCCGCCAAGGTAACTTACCTTAAAAATAAGTTCGGAAGGAAGAAAGCATTTGTCTTTCCAGATTATCCAACCAACTCCAGGGTAAACAAGACCATATTTGTGACCGGAAGTATTAATGGAAATAACATTTTTCAATCTAAAATCCCATTCCAGATCAGGGTGAATAAAAGGAGCGAACAGTCCACCGGAAGCGGCATCCACATGAATGGATATTTTAAAATCCGTTGTTTGATTATAAGTCTCGACAAGTTTATCTAATTTTTTGACATCATCGTATTTGCCGGTATAGGTAATACCCATGATTGCAACGATGCCAATGGTATAGTCGTCAACATAATCCATTACTGTATCCATATTAAGACTCATGTGATTTTCGTCTATTGGGACAAGACGCATTTCAATATCCCAATAAACACAGAACTTTTCCCAGCAAACTTGAAAGCCAGAGGAAATGACCAAATTTGGCTTTTTTTCATTAATATTTAATCCGAATTTCTCAGCGTTCTTTCGCCAGGAGAATTTCATTGCTAATCCGCCAAGCATACAGGCTTCGGAAGAACCCACGGTAGATGTGCCGATAAAAGCCATATCTTGGGGTGCATTCCATAGATCGGCAATGATATTAACACAGCGATTTTCAAGATCCGTTGTTTGAGGATATTCAGATTTGTCGATGGCATTTTTTTCTAGCGTTTCGGACATGATCCGAACAGCAGCGGGTTCCATGTAAGTTTGACAGAAAGTGGCTAAGTTAAGTCTGGCACTGCCCTCGTCTAATAAATCATCTTTAATTAATTGATAAGCAAGTTCTGGATTAATTGATTTTTGACCCAATTGATATTTAGGTAAAAAGTCGGTAGAATTATCGCCAAAAATTGGCAGCGTGTAAACGCAATTTAATTGATCTTCTTCGGGCCTTGAATGTAACATATTTGCCTCCTGTAATAGTATTAATTTTTGAGTTTAGAGATAAATTGAAATAACTAGTAATTAAATTCTATTTTAACACACAAACACTGCTGGCAGAACTTTTGCATCCCAAAAATAAGCGGATAAATAAAACATACGCCATACTAATCGGTTAATAGTTACAAGGGTTTAACTTAAAAAGATTGACAATAATGATAGAAAAAGATATAGTTAATGAATAAAACAATCAAAAAACAAAGTGTTTCTTTTGTTAGGTGAGGCTCCTATACAGATATGGTTGCTGCCCGGAAACATCGAAAGATGCCAATGGGTCAACAGGTACTATCGAATTAAGGTTTTACTTAATGCAGCTGGGCATTGCCCTATGCTGTATAGTGCCGAAGCTCAACGAATGGAGGAATCATTATTTTGCTGCGCAAAAACCTCCACAAACAGTGGAGCTTTTTTATTTGCGGGCCGGTAATGATCCAAAAGAATGTTAGCAAAATATAGAGGTAGCTTGTAAAGAGCACTTCTTCTAGTTTGAATAATAAAAAAAGGAGATGAGATAGGATGGACGCAGATCCTGGAGATAAGCGCATTGAACAATGGAATAGCAAGAGCGACCAGAATATCTTAATGATCATTGGTTGCTCTTAATTAAGGAGGAAAATAATGATTAAAATCTACAAAACCATTGATGGAAAAATGGAAGAAATTGAATCCATCGAAAAAAATAGTTGGATTAATATGGTTAACCCAACGGAAGAAGAACTCCGTTTTATCACTGAAAAATTAGAGGTAGAACCTGATTTCCTTAGAGCGGCATTGGATGAAGAAGAAATTTCCCGTGTGGAACTTGAAGATAATAACCAGGCACTTATCACCATTGATGTACCGATTGTTGAAAAAGATGCAAAAATGGTACTTTATACGACTATCCCAGTTGGTATTGTTGAACTGGAAGATAACATTATTACAGTTTGTCTTCGTGAAAATACTCTTATTGACGATTTTGCCAAGGGGCGGGTTAAAAATGTATTCACAAATTTAAGAACACGATTCATCTTTCAGATACTCTATCGTGTTGCCAGTCGTTTCCTTGTTTATCTGAGACACATCAATCGAATGAGCAATGATGTCGAGAAAGAACTGCATATTTCCATGAAAAACAAAGAACTCTTTCAGCTACTTGATTTGGAAAAGAGTTTAGTTTTCTTTTCAACATCGCTGAAGGCCAATCAATCGGTTTTGGAAAAACTTCAACGCGGCCGTGTTATCAAACTTTATGAGGAAGATAAAGAGCTTTTAGAAGATGTTCTGATTGAGGTTCAACAAGCAATTGAAATGTCCAACATATACAGTAATATTCTAAGTGGTATGATGGATGCTTTTGCATCAATTATTTCTAACAATCTAAATATTGTTATGAAAGTATTGACGTCTATTACGATTCTTATGGCAATCCCAACAATGCTTTCAAGCTTTTTCGGAATGAACGTTATCGGAATTCCGATATCAAGTTTTTGGGGAGTGGTTTTAATTGCTTTCGCTTTTACGGGTGTGGCTGCATTTGTTTTATTTAAAAAGAAGATGTTTAGTTAGAGTTGTCTAAAAATATTATTGACAAAGAAATTCATATGGATGTATAATGAATTAAATAAATAAACAGTCTGTTTCAGGGCGAGGTGCAAGTCCTCACCGGTGGTATTTTGCTTCGGCAATAAGTCCGCGAGCCGAAAGGCTGATCTGGTTAGAATCCAGAACCGACGGTATAGTCCGGATGAAAGAAATGACGTACAAATTTTGCACGTAGAGCCCCTGGAATAAAATCCAGGGGCTTATTTATTTTCTGAACAGACAACAAGGAGGGTTTTATGAAAATCAAGACAAAACAACTGACACAAATGGCGGTATTGGCAGCAATGTCAATTCTATTGGTTTATTTGATTCATCTTCCGATTATTCCGGCAGCACCATTCCTGGAATATGATCCGGCAGATATACCAATTTTGATTGGGACCTTTATGTTTGGACCATTAGGCGGTTTGATCCTAACGGGTGTTGTTTGTGCCTTACAGGGAATAACAGTCAGCTCTTCAAGCGGTATTATAGGGGTCTTAATGCATTTCTTTGCAACGGGTTCCTTTGTTCTGGTAGCAGGCATGATATACAAAAAAAATCGCACCCGAAAAGGAGCTGTTATTGGTTTAGCTCTTGGGGCGGTGACAATGACGATTACGATGGTCATCTGGAATCTTGTTTTTACACCAATATTTATGGGTATACCCATTGATGCAGTAATACCGATGATTCTTCCGATGATTGTTCCGTTTAATCTCATTAAAACCGGTGTGAATTCGGTTGTTACTTTTATGGTGTATAAATCTGTTGGCAAAGTATTGGGAATGGAAATAAAAGAAGTGAAACTAGCAGATAAGTAAGGCTTAAAGCATGAATTAATATAGAAGGACCCTGAATCAATTTGATTCAGGGCCCTTCTATATTGGAATAAAACGCTTGAAACGGAGTTTAAGCAACAGTGAAACAAAAGAAAAAATTAAAATCGAAAAAAGATTGACAGAGTGTAATAATCGGAGTATACTGAAGAAGTTGTCTCGAACAGGGACAGCACAGCAAAAGAAACGATTTAAAAACAACTTAAAAAAAAGCTTGACAACTTAAGGCAGCGACGATATAATGTACAAGCTTCGTAAGAACGGAGCGGCGGTCATAGAAAAGAGAATAGTACCATAAAACCTGTAAAACAGCCAAAACATTCGTAAGAATGCAAGCGGCTAAAATAGAAACAGAGAGATGCACTCTATAAAACATCAACTCGCAAGAGGATAAAATTGAGTTATTCATGAGACAGATATGAAAGCCGAAAGGCTCGAATACAAACTTTTATTGAGAGTTTGATCCTGGCTCAGGACGAACGCTGGCGGTATGCTTAACACATGCA
>NZ_RXYA01000007.1 GCF_008086595.1 Acetobacterium paludosum
GGCCCGGGTTGCCATGCAGATCGGGCTGACTTTGGCATGCCTGAATATGAAAAAACTGGCAAATCTGCTGTACCGAAAACGAATGCGTTTTGGGTTGCCTTCACGTTTTATTCTGTTTTTTCATTTTGGGGCAGCAATATAAAAACCCGACTACAGCTTTGTTTGCTTGTAATCGGGTTTGTCTTCGCTCTGAAGCCCCGGTTAAGGGGCTAATCTTTTTTTCTCCAATTTTTATATTCCCCGGTTGTTTCTCGTTTATCTAAATATGGCTCGTCTTCTTCGATCACCCAATTTCTCCCGATCTTCCGGGCGGTTTGAAATCCACCGCGTAAAACTTTTTGCCGAACACTGTCGGGTGATTTCCCATGTTTTACTGCGTATTCCACTAAACTTATTAATGCTATTTATTTTTCACCTCGATACTTTTCTAAAATTGGTTTAAAATACTTTTCTTCGGCTTCTTTTCGGGCTTTTGCGGCATCTTCAATTTCACCAAAACGGCCTAAAAAAATATGCTTTCTCATAAAATTAATTTGTGCTACCCATTTTTTTCTCGATTTATCCCACGTGACACCTTTTATGCCGCTGGTATTTGTAGAAAGAAGTGGGATTTTTAAAGCCTGTATATTTGTACCGTCGACAATATTTTTGGATACGTGCGATGCCCCGACCTTTTTTCCGTTGTTCTGTCTGCTTTCTTTTTCTAAGCAACCGCAGCTTCTAATATCTTTTCGCACAAGTAAATATTCTGCAACGTCCTTAAAATTTCCACATTTACATTCACAACGCCAAATTACTGAGCCGTTATCTTTATCTCGCTTATCGGTTGGGTAGAGCGCTGTAAGCCTCCCGAATTTGAAATTAGAGATATCTTTGGCCTTAAACTTTGTATCTTTATTTTTCATTGGCGTCGTACAATTTTTCTAGTTCAAGCATTTCTACAAAAGATATTTCGGCGCTCATTATCCAATAATTAGCAAAGTCTTCTCTTGCAGAAGCTTCTCCGGAATCCCATGTATAAGGAAGACCGACGTCTTCACCGTTTTTAATTAAATCTTCTCGCCAAATTTTATACATATTAAATAAGACGGGTTGCTTTTCTTCATTGGTATTTTCCAACAGATCTTCAATCTTGCAGGAAAGAGCCGTCGATAATTTAAGTAAGGTAATGGCAGCAGCCTTGTTTATCTCTCTTTCACCGGACTCGTATTTTAAAATTATCGTTCGCGAAACGCCAGACGCTTTTACTAGATCGTTTTGGCTCAACATTCTCTTTTTTCGCATTTCCTGTAATTTGCTCATTATAGTTCTCCTTATTAAATTTTAAAAGGGAGAAAGCCTCCCTAGTTATTCCAGATTGTTAATTCAGCGTATTGGCAGGCTTCATCGAAATCAAACGTTTCGACAGTTTCGTAATATTCTGCTACACATTCATCGTCATGCCCGCTAACACCAGTGTCATATCCGTTAAAAACGATAAGGTTAAAATCTTTATCGAATTCATTTACAAATCTCATGCTCATAATTCCAGCAAATGTATCCATACAACTTTTTCCCGGTAAAACTGCTTCTTCTGGGTCTAAACCCATATCTTCAAAATCTTGTCTAGCTTCTTCTTCGGTAGAGTAGATCATTCCGAAACTTACATCGCCAACTTCCCATTCAGGGTTTTGGAAGCGGTAGAACATTTGGCTGTCATCATCGTATTTTTCTATAAGTTCTTTCGTAAGTTTCATCTTCGTAATCTCCTTTATCTCTTTCATTGATATAAGTGTACCACCATAGTGGTACAGTGTCAACCCCTTATTTCATTTATTTTTAAATTATTTTACTGTTGAATTTATCTCCCCATCAATGTTACAATCGTTACCATAGAGAAAAAAGTAAGAGGGAGGATGAATTTGTGAAGAAAAGTATTCAAAAAAGTTTTGTATTACTATTATCCCTGCTGTTAATTGTTGGATTAATTCCGGCGAGTGTATCTGCTGCGAGTACTCCGGGGGTTTCGTATCAAACCCACATTGAAAACATCGGATGGGAAGCTGATGCTGGCATTGGGATTAAAAGTAATGGCGATACAAGTGGCACATCTGGCCGATCATTAAGACTTGAAGGTATTAAGATCAATCTTGACTCGCAGGGCTACGATCTCGGTGTATCGTATCAGACGCATATTCAAGATATTGGATGGGAAGCAAATGCAGGCCGAGGTTGGAAAAGCAACGGAGTGATGAGTGGAACACAAGGAGAATCCAAACGCCTCGAAGCTATCCAAATCAAACTCACAGGTGCTGATGCTGATAAGTTTGATATCTATTATCAGGTCCATGCTCAAAACATTGGTTGGATGGGCTGGGCTAAAAATGGAGAATCAGCCGGAACCGCCGGATACAGTTATCGTTTAGAAGCTATTAGAATTCAAGTTGTTCCCAAAGGTACCGATCCGCCACTAAACTCAGGCGCCCCATTCAAGGATGCTTCTGTCGTGCAATACAAAGATGCTTATAAGCAGGTTGTATATCAGCTGTTTAAGGATAATGGCGCTAAATATGGCTACTCTCAATATGCTTGTCCTTACAGCTTGTTTGATATGGACAGCAACGGGATACCAGAACTATTTGTTAAAAAGGGCGACTGCGAAGCCAATTATGAATATTCGATTTATACATATGAAAACGGACAAGCAAAATTTATAGGGACGACAAACGGCGGACATAGCGGCTTGTATGGGCAGTCAAATAACTCAAGCGGAGAATTAATTTTACTCATGGCTCACATGGGATACCAACAAGTTGATGAAATTAACTACGTCAATGGGGTAATCACAAGAAATACTATTTCGAGCGGAGAAGTTCCAGCTGGCAAAGATTACTATAAAACTGATTATCCTGTTCCATGGGCATATGCTCGGGATACATCATTACTGAATTGATTTTTTGGAAAAAAAGTGTGATGTAATTACTAACCTTCAAAATATCACCGATATTCCCAATATAATGAGTTTTATATATTACCAGGAACTAAGTGACCTGTAAAACCAGAAAAAGCCGTCATAATCGACGGCTTTTTTCAATATGCTGCTTTGCTTAACTAAAAAAGGCCCAAATTAATACCTGAGCCTTAAATTTAACATACGTTCAATATTAACATTCATTTTTATTGTTTTTAGTATATAATAGATAGATATTTTAAAATAGATAATTAGGAGCAATAATATAGATGAAACATTTTAACAAAAAGCTAACGTTCTTTATAAAAACTTTCGGATGTGCGATGAATGAGAATGACTCAGAAAAGCTGTCAGGGATGTTAAAAGCTCTAGGGTATGTTGAAGAAAACGACATAAATAAAGTGGGATTGGTCATTTTCAATACCTGCAGTATCCGAGAAAATGCGGATGATCGGGTATTTGGAAATATTGGTGCAATCAAAACCGTCAAAAAAACGAATCCTGATTTAATCCTGGCAGTGTGTGGCTGTATGATGCAGCAGCCTGAAATTGTAAAAAAAATAGTCCGAACCTATCCTCAGGTCGATCTGGTTTTTGGCACTCACAATATTCACCAGTTTCCGGAACTGCTCAACAATTTTTTGGTTAATGGTCAACGGATGATCGAGGTCTGGGAAGATTCAGATGCCATTGTCGAAGATCTTCCAACGGATCGACGCTATCCGTTCAAAGCATTTGTAACCATTATGAACGGATGCAATAATTTCTGCACCTATTGTATTGTTCCTTACACAAGAGGGCGAGAGGTCAGCCGGCAGCCGGGTAAAATATTTAATGAGGTTCAGGCCTTAGTCGCTGATGGCTGTGTGGAAGTGACGCTTTTAGGTCAGAATGTCAATTCCTATGGAAATGACCTGGAAAAGGATGTCAACTTTGCTAATCTGTTGAGAAAACTGAATACCATCGAAAATCTCAAACGCATAAGGTTTATGACCTCCCATCCCAAAGATCTGACGGATGCGGTAATTGAAGCCATCGCCGACTGTGATAAAGTATGTAATTATATTCATCTGCCGATTCAGTCCGGGAGCACGCGGATATTAAAGGCGATGAACCGAAAATATACCCAGGAAGATATTATCAATCGGGTCCAGAAAATGAAAGACCGGATTCCCGATGTGGCCATTACAACCGATATTATTGTGGGCTTTCCCGGCGAGACGGAAGAAGATTTTATGGAAACTTTAAAGGTCATTAAGGCCTGCAAATTTGATTCGGCCTTTACCTTTTTGTATTCCATTCGTACCGGTACGCCGGCAGCAACCATGGAAAACCAGATCCCTGAAGAAATCAAGCATGACCGCATTAATCGCTGCCTGGAAGTGCTGCATCAGATCGGCCATGATATCAATCAGAACTATCAGGATCGGGTAGTGGAAGTATTGGTCGAAGAGACCAGTAGGAATAATCCGGATCGTATGACCGGACGAACCAGGACCGGCAAACTGGTTATTTTCGAAGGTGATTTATCGGACATTGGAAAGCAAGTCATGATAAAGATTACGGATGCAAAAACCTTTAGTCTGGATGGCAAAAAAATAGAACAGGAGGAGACCGATGGCAGAATTAACCCCTATGATGATCCAGTACCTGAAAATTCATGAAGAGGTCCCCGATGCACTCCTTTTCTTTCGACTCGGAGATTTCTATGAAATGTTCTTTGACGATGCGCTGAAGGCTTCCCGAGAATTGGAAATTGCATTAACCGGCCGGGATTGTGGCTTGGATGAACGCGCGCCAATGTGTGGAGTCCCTTATCACGCCGCACAAACCTACATTACCCGGTTGGTCGAAAAAGGCTATAAAGTAGCTATTTGCGAACAGATGGAAGATCCGAAAGAGGCAAAAGGAATCGTTAAACGGGAAATCATACGCGTGATTTCGCCGGGGACGATTTCGGAAGGAAAGCTCCTGGAATCCAAAAAGAATAATTATCTCATGACCCTTTATTTAGAAAACAATTGTTTGGGAATTGCCAGTCTGGATGTGTCTACCGGTGATTTTTTTGTGACAGAAATGAAGGGGAAAAACAAAGAGCAGTGGATGGCGCAATTATCCGACGAACTTGGTCGACTCCTGCCAGCAGAAGTAATTTTAAACCCGGAGCTGTTTAAAGATTCCCAGGCTTTGGGACTGATCGAAAATAATTTTGGTATTCTTGCCAGTCTTTATCCGGAGAAATACTTTAACGTCAGAAATGGCGGCAAGCGGATTATTGAACAGTTTGATGTGTTTGCGTTAGGTGCTTTAGATCTTGAAAGGCGAGATCATGCCGTTGCAGCCGCCGGAGCGCTACTTGGTTATCTTGACGCAACCCAAAAACGCGCATTGACACATATTAAAACGATTCGCTATTACAACAGCAAAGATTACATGGTCCTTGATTTGTCGACGCGGCGAAATCTCGAGTTGACGCAAACCCTGCGGACGCTTGAAAAACGTGGAAGCCTGCTGGGGGTTTTGGATAAAACCGTTACAGCCATGGGCGGACGAACTTTGCGACGCTGGGTGGAAGCGCCCCTTCTTAAAACCGAGAGCATTTTTGAAAGACAGGGCTGTGTTGATGCTTTTTACAATAATGCTCCCCGTTTGCCGGAATTTAAAACCATCCTGACTAAAGTCTATGATCTGGAGCGTCTTTGCGGAAAGCTTTCTTTCGGAAGTATCAATCCCAAAGATTTGTTGGCACTGAAACAGTCTCTGGGTGCTTTGCCTCTAATTAAAGACTTTATTGATACCATTGATTCAGAAAAGCTGCAACAGCTTTTTGATAACGACGACATTTTAGAAGATATATGGGACTATATTGAAAAGGCCATTGATGATGATGCGCCGATGGTATTAAAAGACGGACACGTAATTAAAACTGGCTTTCATCAGGAGATCGACGAATTTCGGGAAGCCACTGATAAAGGTCAGGACTGGATCAGAGATCTGGAATGCCGTGAAAGAGAAAATACCGGAATAAAAAACCTAAAAGTGAAATATAATCGGATTTTTGGGTATTTTATTGAAATAACCAAAAGCAATCTGTCACAAGTCCCAGAGGGATATATCAGGAAACAGACGCTTTCAAATGCTGAACGTTATTTTACCCCAGAACTGAAGGATATGGAAAATAAAATTCTTGGTGCTCAAGAAGGATTGCTCAGATGCGAGACCGAGATTTTTCAAAAAATAAGAGAGCAGTTGCTAAAGGAAATTCCTCGGATTCAGAAAAAAGCCCGGGAAGTGGCTGAATTGGATGCAATCTATTCCTTAGCAACCGTAGCCCAGCAGAATCATTATGTTTGCCCTAAAATCGTCGATGAAAAGACGATTTTCATTGAAAACGGTCGGCATCCAGTGGTAGAGGAAATGATTGGATCGGATCATTTCATTGGAAATGACTGCACCCTCAATAACGATGACCAGCGCATGCTCATTATCACCGGACCGAATATGGCGGGAAAATCCACCTTTATTCGTCAGGTGGCGATCATTACCTTAATGGCACAAATTGGGTCTTTTGTTCCGGCAGACGCCGCAACCATCGGAGTAGTTGACCGTATCTTCACCCGGGTGGGCGCCAGTGATGATCTGGCCAGCGGGCAAAGCACCTTTATGGTGGAAATGACTGAAGTGGCCAACATATTAAAAAATGCGACGGATAAAAGTCTGGTGATTTTAGATGAAATTGGTCGCGGAACGTCAACGTTTGATGGCATCAGCATTGCCTGGGCAGTGGTTGAATATTTACACAACGAAGACAATATCGGCGCCAAGACGTTATTCGCAACTCATTATCACGAATTAACTGAACTGGAATCCTTAAAACCGGGAATCAAAAATTTCAGTATTCGTCTTAAAGAAACGCCGGATGGGGTTATCTTTCTAAGAAAAATCATATCCGGCCCGGCCGATCAGAGTTATGGGATCGAAGTTGCTAAACTAGCAGGTTTTCCTACAAGAGTGACGCAACGGGCCCAGGAAATTCTGGGACATCTTGAATCAGGCGAAAATACCTATCGACAGGAACTGTTGGTGACAGAGCCACCCATGTTAAGCGGCGGAAAGGGCAGCCAGCTGAATTTTTTCGATGTGGCTAAAAGCATGACTGATGAGGAAGAAGCAGCATTAAGCACCCTTAGAGATTTGAAAATGGATGAAATGAGTCCCATCGAAGTTATGAATGTGATTTATCAATTGCGGGAAAAAATATAAGGTGATAGGAAAAAAAATGAAAACCAAAGAATTAAAACGAATCGTGAAACGATTGATGCAGGATAAAAAATATCAGCAAATGACATTTGATGAATTGTCAACGGTGATTGGTCTCAATAAAAAGAAAGAACGCCAAATGCTGACTCACGTCTTAAAAGAGACGGGAGTCAAAAGCAAGAATGAACAGGACCGAAACTGGTTTGGAAAAGAAAAAAGCTTTGGCGATAAAAAAGAAGTTGCAAAAGACAAAGGTTGGAGCGATAAAAAAGGCCGTGGCAGGAGCGACGAAAATGAAGACGACGATTCCCAAAAAGTTGTTGGTATTCTAAGAGGCAATCAGCGGGGTTTCGGTTTTGTCATTCCAGATTACAGCATTTTTTCAGAAGATATTTATATCCATGAAAAAAATCTTTTTGGCGCGCTGGATATGGATAAGGTCTGCGTGAAAATTATCTCTGAACCCGGAGAAAAAAGACCAGAAGGAAAAGTCGTTGAGATCATCGAGAGGGGTCATAAAAAAATTATCGGCCGCTACGAAAAAGGAAAAGGCTTTGGTTTTGTCATCCCCGATAATGATCGTATCTGCAAAGATATCTTCATTCCCGAAAGACGGGGGAAAAAGGCGAGAACCGGAGATAAGGTGGTAACCGAAATTCTCATCTGGTCTGACAATGGCAAAAGCCCGGAAGGTGAAATTGTAGAAATTCTGGGAAATAAAGACGAACCCGGGATTGATATCCTTTCAGTATTAATGGAATACGATATTCCCATGGACTTTCCCCACGAAGTTGAAAGACAATCCAATCTGTTGTCTGACGAAATTAATGACACTGAACTTGCTAAGCGCAAAGATCTCAGAAAAGAAGTCATCTTCACTATTGATGGCGATGATGCCAAAGATTTTGATGACGCGGTGTCCATTAGTAAAAATGAAAATGGGCATTTCATATTAGGCGTGCATATAGCCGATGTCAGTCATTACGTTCGATTCGGGGATGCGATTGATGCATCGGCTATGGAGCGCGGTACCAGCGTGTATGTAGTGGATCGAGTCGTTCCCATGTTGCCGTTTAAACTTTCAAATGATGTTTGCAGCCTTGTTCCAAAAAAAGATCGACTGACCTTCAGTTGCAAAATGGAAATTGATGAAAATGGACAGGTTTTGGATTACGATATCTTTAAATCAGTCATATGCTCAAAATCCCGGATGACCTACCGTCAGGTGGCGGCTCTTTTGGATGAAGAGAATGAAGAGCCAAACGTGCAGGAACCTTTTAGAGATGAGCTTGTCATGATGAATGAGTTACACGAGATTCTGCGGGTAAAACGTCGTATCAGTCGAGGTGCCATTAATTTTGATTTTCCTGAAGCGAAGATCACTTTGGATAAAAATGGCTTCCCGGAAAAAATTTCAATCGATGAACGGCTGGTATCTCATCGAATCATTGAAGAATTCATGCTGGTTTGCAACGAAACCATTGCCGAGCATGTTTCGAAAATTGATGTTCCCTTTATTTTTAGAAATCATCCCAATCCCGTACCTGAGAAAATAACTGCTTTTAGAACATTTGTCAACCGGTATGGTTTTAAACTTGGTGTAAATGATGAAGAAATGCCGACCGGAAAAGATTTTCAAAAGCTGGTGGAAGATATAAAAGGTAAAAATGAAGAGCATGTCATCACGTTGTTAATGCTTCGTACGATGCAGCAGGCCGTTTATGAAGGTCACAATCTCGGACATTATGCCTTAGGTGCAGAGTTTTACACCCATTTTACTTCACCGATCAGACGTTATCCGGATCTTTTTGTTCATCGATACCTGGCAAAATTTTTGCTTGGAAAAATAAACCAAAAATCAGTGGACTATATAGAAAAAAACATCGAAAATATTGCCGGACATGCCTCAGAAACCGAACGACGTGCAGAAACCATTGAAAGAGAAATAACCAAGCTTAAGATGACGGAATACATGACCAGGCACATCGGCGAAATATTTGAAGGTCGGATCAGCGGAGTGACTTCTTTTGGTATGTTTGTAGAACTTCCAAATACCATCGAAGGTTTGGTAAAACTCCAGGATATGAAGGATGACTATTATAATTACGATCCTGAAATGCACCATCACATTGGAGAACGTACGAGGAAAATCTATCGCTTGGGACAGGATATCAAAGTGATGGTTGCAAAAGCTGATATTAATTTAAAACAAATTGATTTTGAAATAGTTGATTAATTAATATCATTGTGCTATAATAATATACTAGCTAAGAAACAGAGGAGTTACGCATGGGCGAAAGCATAAAGATTATTGCCAAAAACAGAAAAGCACGTCATGATTTTCTCATTGAAGATACTTATGAGGTGGGCATGGTTCTTTCCGGTACAGAAGTTAAATCAATTCGACAGGGAAAAGTCAGCTTAAAGGAAAGTTTTGCGGATATCTATAATGGTGAAGTTTATGTGTATCAAATGCACATCGATCCTTATGAACAGGGAAACATCTATAATAAAGATCCGTTGCGTACTCGAAAACTCTTAATGCATAAACAACAGATCCGAAAATTAATCGGATTAAAGCAACGAGAAGGATACACTCTGGTACCACTCACACTCTATTTTAAAGATAATCATGTTAAGATGGAACTGGCTTTGGCAAAAGGTAAGAAGCTTTATGATAAGCGTCATGCCATTGCTGACCGAGATTCTCAACGAAGAATTCAAAAAAGTATGAGACATGAGGATTAGCTAATTATTTGGGGGCGCACTGGTTTCGACGGGGGTTTTGAAGCTTGAGTAGCGAGTCGATGTTGCTGATCATCGTAAAAAGCGGCGCATAAATATAAACGCAAAAACAGAAAAAAGTTACGGAATGGCTTTAGCTGCATAATAACGCACTAAAGTTGTTTTAAGACTTCGCGGCAAAATTATTGCCGCACGCCTCCCGGTTCAACCTGTGGTTCAGGGTTTCGGCGTTCATCGAAGCAGGGAACCGTTTTAGGTTGTGTCTCGGGCCTTTAACGCATAAGAGACTGGTTTCTTTTTTCCTTTGTCATTGGAGAAGAAGAGGAATGAGAAAATAATCAATGACTGCACTCGGAGAAGCTCCTGTGAATGGACTTTCGGACGTGGGTTCGACTCCCACCGCCTCCACCAATTTTATAAACAAAGCTCTGGAATGACCTATATATGCGGCATTCAGAGCTTTTTTATTTGCCGAAAAAATATTTTGCCCATAATTTTGCCCATTATAACTTTCTTATATCGTTGTTAGCAAGCGCAAATGATCCGGTTGCAGTAACGGCACCGGTTTTTACTTTACCAGAAGGGGCGGCGTCTGAGATTTACTCTACATGCTAGGTAAAGCCATAGACTGTTATTGCCTAGGACTGGGCATCATCGAATTTGCGCGGATAGCATGGCATGTATTTGGAATTGCGGTTAGGGTATACTTATCACAGAAATTTGCTCATTTAGAGTTGCCGGATCTTGGTGGAGTGTACAACCAGGAAACCGGCGATTTTATTTATTGATTTTGGCCACCTTCGGGTGGCTGTTTTTATATTTTTGTTTTTAGACAATGAAGGGAAGGGGTGTTATAATCAAAGAAAGTTTAAATTGATGAATGGAGAATGACTTAATGGAGATAGAAAAAAAGAATGATTTATTTGTGCAAAGAGAGCAATTAATAGGTGAGCTGATTAAGTTTAATAACATCGAAAAAAATAGAATATGCTCATTGGTTGGAGAATGGGGAAGTGGAAAAAGCTTTTTTATTGATAAATTTATCGAACGAGTTGAACAAGAAGATATTCTTAAGACTAGTGAAGAAGAATCGGAACCAATGACAAAACAAAGTTTTAAAATTATGAAATTTGATGCTTGGGAGAATCAAGCAAGTACGAATATTAATGGTATTTTTTTGGAGTTTGTTTATAATGACTTGATAAAACCTTTAAAAGATGGGAAGTCTTTTTATGAGTTCATGCAAGAATATGGGCTCAAGTATTTTAAAGACTTAATAAAAAGTGTAGGTGAAGCTCTGTTGCCGCTGACTAAGGATGTTAGCAAACAAATGATAAAACCAATTGATGAGTTCAATAATATGGCAGTGTATAAAATGCTTTCTAATACTATTTTGAACGAGATCATTGATGAAAAAAAATTCTATGAAATTATGATTGACTTGCTTTTTTCCGAAGAACAAATTAATAATAAATACCTATTAATTATTGATGAACTTGACAGATGCGAGCCCAGGTTTTCAATTGAGCTAATTAAAAAAATAATATATTTGAATAAAGAAATAATGAAAAAGGGAAAAGACGTTAATTTCTTAATATCTATAAATAAACTAGAATTTGCAAACTTACTTAATGGTTATTATGGAAATGAATATGATACACATCAGTATTTTGATAAGGTATTTGATTATGAATTTTATTTGCCAGAAGCTCAAAATAAATATGAGTATTTAGGTACTCTACTGACAAAACAAATTAGCTTAGAGTATGAATTAAACACGAAAATAAGTTTAAAAAGCAAAGAAATTTTTGAATCACTTAATTATCGAAAGTTAAATATTTTGGCAGAAAAAATAGAAAATAAGAGACCAATACAATGGGAAAATCAATACTATATGAGCGGGTTTGATCCAGCTTATTATTTTGATATTACGCGCTTCATCATTGAAGTTATTAAACTAAAGAACTTTAAAGAGTATTTAGAAATAAAAAGTGCGATTCTTAGATTAAGAAAATATAATAATTTTTCTATCGTTAAAGGAGAAGCAAGAATTACTTTTAAAAAAACTATAAAACAAAAAGATGCATTCATTAAGGATATTTCAAAAGTTAGTGAGTATTTTAAAAAAGAGGATCTTAATGAAATTGGAATTATCAGTAATGGATATTTAACTCAATCTGAAGAAGATCAGCTTTTTACTTTAATTAGTCCTGAGATACTTTGTTTGATGATGGATTGTCCGATCTAGCTTTAATGGTGTTGTTGTTGATGGCAGTACCTATGTTTCGCCAGATTTATTTAAACTTACAGGAATAACAAATGTAAATGTTAATTCCTCTTTCGATATAAGTAAAATAAAATTAATCAATAATAATTATACACAAGGTATTAACTTGCGTTCTTATACATATACAAAAGTTAATAGTGTTGCCGATTTGAGTATTGAGGGAAAATATTATTATGGTTTTGATTCTACTACAAGCTCAAATTGTTTGATAATTTCGCTATCTTCAGCAGATAGTTTATTATTTTATGGATCTGATGAAAAAATAACAGCATTGGAGGGCTGGAACATAATAGGTACAAATGCTCCAGCATCTCAAATTGGTCCAATACCGGTTACTTATCAGTAATAATGGTCTTAATGGTAATAAGTGTTTGGTACAATGAAGTTGTGCAGTGGTTTATGAGAAGATGGATAATGGTATAGGGCTTATGTTATAACGTTTAGGGAGTTTTTCCGAGTTAGTTTGAGATTAAATATGACGATAATTAGAAATATTTATTGTCACCTTGAACCGGTACGGTCCGCCTCCACCTAAAATGAATACTATGTAACATAAAAGCTGCTAAATAGAAATATTTGGTAGCTTTTTATTTAAAACGAATTATAAAAGTAAAATATTGGTAATAAAATAGAGCTAAATTGCTTAAATTTGTGAAGGAGGTTCGGAACGGCTCTTTTATTTGCTTTTCATTTGAAAATTTCTTCTTTATTTTATTTTTATTATTGACCTGTAAATGATAAAATAAGCCATACCGATTTACTCTTAAATTTACAAATACTTTTGTTCGAACAGAACAAGGAGGTGCTAAACATGAAAGATTTTCCCAAATTTATGAAAAATGAAAAGAATCATATTAGTAGCAATCAACAAAATACTGAAGATATTGATGGATATTATTTTGAAGGTGAAAGTGGTAGCCAAATGGCTTTTTGGACATGCTATTCAGATAGGGTTTCAAAAGAACATAAGCATGAATTTGATGAATATACAGTTGTCGTTTCGGGTCAGTATACAGCAATTATTAATGAAAAAGAAATTATACTAAATCCAGGTGATGAGATATTTGTTCCGAAAGGAACTTTACAAGGTGGAAGGTACGTTGCTGGAACGAGAACAATTTCAGCTTTTGGAGGTAAAAGAATTCATAAATAAATTTTATAAGTGAGAATCGCACTTATGACAAAAATAAAAAATATAAGAATGAATTTGAAAGTCAAATCGAAGAACTTTTTCATGAATAACAGAAATCTATTTCCTCGTTAAAAACGGTTTAACTCGTGAATATAAAAAGGTGATCTGCCTAAATTGGAAGTTATGCAAAAGGAACAGTTTACTTTAAAGATATTGAAAATAAAAATAGAATTCATTTATTCTTTGACGAATATCGCAAGAAACCGAGCAATGTCATAAGTTTGGCAGAGTATCAGTTTATAAAAGAGTAGCGTGAAGCGAACAGTAGAAAATCAGGTTTTAAAAGCCGGAATCTTTCTTTAATTTGTTTCTCAGGAAACTGGGAGATTAGCATTAAAAATAAGATAAAAAGCGGATAAGAGATAACTAAAGAATTATTGGAAGATCATAGGGCAATTTCTAAACTGACATAGGTTCTGATATCGTTATTAGGATTGGCTAAATTTTAATGATGGAATGATAAATTGATAAATAATTATTTTTTAAGGTGGAGATTATATTGAGGATAATATCATTGGTCAGCAGCTATAGAACAAATGGCAACACAAACAAGACTGTTTCACTGATTGAACAACAACTTTTATCAATTGCTAATAAGGAGAAGATTACTCTGGAGATTGAAAAAATACTGTTGAGTCACTTTGATATTAAGACCTGTTGTGGTTGCAGAGCTTGTTTTGATAAAGGAGAAGAAAAATGCCCTTTGAAGGATGAGCTGCTTTTTATCTGGGAAAAGATATATCAAGCAGATGGGATACTTGCAGCAAGTCCTGTATATGTGGAGGATGTCAATGGGATAATGAAAAACTGGATCGACCGAATGGCATTTAACTGCCACAGGCCTGCGTTTGCAGGAAAGAATGTATTTATAGTAACTACTTCGGGAGGCGGCTCATCAAATCATACAATAAATACTATGAAAAACGCATTTACCACTTGGGGTATGAATTTGGCAGGGAGCAGCAAGTTTCGGACAGGCAAACAGATGGATTCTGTTGAGATAGAATCAAGATATAGTAAAGAGATTAAAAAGGTAGCCGAAGCGTTATTCAAGGCAGTTAAAAATAAATCTAATCAAAGACCCTCATTTTATTCGTTGATCACATTCAGGGTTCAACAAAAATGTTGGCAGAAGTCAACACAATGTCAAGATACAGTTGATTATAAATATTGGCAAAGGAATGAATGGCTTCAAAGAGACTGTAATTACTATATCCCCAATAAGGCGAGTTTTCTAAAAATTAAATTTGCACAGCTAATTGGAAGTATAGTTGCAATTTTCTATATGTAGAATGCATTAAAGAATAAGTCTGATAACCAGTGAAATCAATACAGTCTAGACGCTTTATCAGTTTTTTATCTGTAATAAAATTACCGATAAAACCTTTAAATTGTCAAATAATAAGGAAAATGACAAAACCTAGATAAAAAAGATAAAAAATATGTTTCGAAATCCCATTTTATGCTTGACCTTCCGGTAAATAGAATGTTTATACTTGATATATAACCGATCACAGGAGGTAATTGATGCGTTTAAATATTTTGGAAATTAATTGGCCGGAAGTTGAGCAGTGTAACAAAGAAAAAACCATTGCGTTCATTGGCTTGGCACCCATCGAAGAGCATGGAAGACATCTTCCTTTAGGTGTTGACGTTTATGAAACACAATACTGGATGGAAAACAGTTTGAGCAAACTGGAGGTCGAATTTGGAGATTACACATTTCTTACAATGCCTGTTATCACCTTCGGACATGCCAATATGAAGGGAATCCCGGGAAATATTCATCTTTCGCAACAGTTATTATATGAACTGGTGCTAGCCACAGTAAACAATATTGTTGAATGGGGAATAGAACATATTGTTATTATTTCAGGGCATGCAGACCCCAAGCATACCATTGCAATTGAACAGGCGTGTGAAAAAGTGAATAATGAAAATGGAATAGTTGCATTTGCTCCTATGGGGGCGATATTTTCTGGGAAAGTTCCAATCAAGGCTGGAAATCAAGATCAAGATATGAAACAAAAATTGAAGGCATATCCAAATGATTTTCACGCAGGTTGGATTGAAACATCAAACATGTTAGAGATTCGAAAGGATTTAGTTAAACACGACTTTATGAAACAGCCGGATATAATTGTAAATGACAAAGATATGCTCAATCCTGAAGTGGTGATGACAAAAACTTCAGGATACGGACATCTTGGTTATCCCAAGGAGGCGTCAGCGATGTTAGGGAAAACGCTGAATATGGCAGTAATTGAAAAAATCAGATATTGTACATCGTGCTTTATAAAAAGACAAAACTTTCAACAATTTGCACATCATAAATTGTATGGTATCCCATCGTTGCATGTGAAAGGAGTTGAGTGACTTGTATAGCATCGGGAAATTTTCGATTATGTTAAATCTTAACAAAAAAACGTTGCGCTTTTATGATGAAATTGATTTATTTAAACCCGCATATGTAGATGAAACAAATCAGTACAGATATTATGAAGAGTCTCAGATTGATGAGATCAAAGAAATAATTAGACTTAAAAATATTGGCATTTCACTTGAACAGATCAAAATAATTACGATTAAAATGAATGGTGCAAGTTTAGAGACTATATATCAGGAACGCTTATTTGAAATTACTGGCTAAACAAAAAGAATTAATTATCAATGAACAAAGGCGTACAACCGGAGAAAATGATGATGAAAATGACTGCATTGTTGACAAGGGGTATTTTATTGAACAGGGCAATGTATATTATCGAAATATACATTGCGAAATGGATCAGTTAAATCGTTTCATGAGTGAGTTTTATGAAAATGTAAAGGGTAAAATGCTTCGCAGCGGACATATTTTAAAAATGAGTTTAGCAGATGATGCAAAGGACATTTGTGAAATATTTGCCTATACTGATGAGGATGAAAAAGATGAGAGTGTTCGAATTCAAGAAAAAGAAATGTGTATAAAAGTTGCATGTAATAAAGTCGGACAAAGAGAAAATGGCTACAAGTCTTTATTTGATTATGCAGAAAAAAGCAAAGCCATCATCCACAATACTTATGAAAAATACAATATGAAGGATGGTCAGATGCATTTGGAAATAATATGTAGTATTGCCTAAATGGATAAAAAACTGCTTATGAAAATTTGTAATAACACGATATCCGCTGAGAATTTTTTAAAACTGATTTGTTGATTCTTATTTGCTGACTTTGAATTTTGATAAAAGAAATCAAGCTGTATTTGTCGGCGACCTGCAACCGTACAGAAGGTTGGATTGAGATTCATTTAGTTGTTTGGTGCAAGCTGATGGCGAAGTCCAGGGAACTTTTCAAATAACTTAGAAAGAGCGATAAAAATGAACCCGGATTGAAAGAATTAAAATTGTTAATTAGGTTCCCCGGCTGAGCCTAACATCATAAAAATAAGGAGATCCAGAAATATTAATTGGATTTCCTTATTTTTGTTTATGTATTAGAATATAAGCAGGGGTGGCATGAATGGTAATCATGCCAGAAAATTCAGAAAAATGTATGAATCGATTAATTCAGAACAAATCAAGCCACATGTTCATCTTGAAAACCCAAATAGTTTTTCAAGGAAACGCAAGAAGCCACTTGAAGACATTATTCTATGTACGTTTTTAAATAAATATAAAAATAATCAGAAGAATAGTTTTTGAAAAGCGCATAAAGATCAATTTTATAAGATGTGATTTTTATGCGCTTTTTCAAGTGTTAATTAAGGATAAATGTGGATATTCTTGATAAATCTAAACATGTATAAAACGGAAACTCTTAAGCTTATGATGTTGCGCATAGCAGGTGGTTTATTGTTTAGCGCGCTCAACAGACTAAAGACTATAATAAATTCTAATCTTGTTTATGAAGAATAAATGAACTATGCGTACTAAAACCAATAACAGTTTTAAAAAATGTTGACACTCACATCATGTCATAGTGTAATATAAAATTAGAGTTTGAAGATATAAACTAAAACTCATAGCCGGCAGAGTATTAGGCATTATTGACAGTTCTAAATCATGTTTGGAGGGAATAGTCATGAGAACAATAAAACAAGTTTCGGATCTGACTGGGGTAAGTGTGCGCATGCTGCATTACTATGATGAAATAAGATTGTTAAAGCCAAGTGCAGTTACAGAGGCAGGTTACAGGCTTTATGACGATAAAGCTCTTGAGACCTTGCAGCAGATTTTATTTTTTAAAGAACTTGATATTCCACTAAAAGAAGTTAAAGAAATCATGGTTAGTCCATATTTTGATAAAATGCAAGCTCTGGAAAATCAAAAAAAGATTCTGATTTTAAAACGAGATAGATTGAATGGTTTGATAGGGCTTATAAATAAAACCTTAAAAGGAGATAATACCATGAGCTTTAAAGAATTTGATATGACAAAATATTATAATGTATGGATAGAATTTAAGAAAGAAAATAAAGATAGAGTAATCAAGACTTGGGGAAGTATAGGTGAATTTGATAAAATGATTGAACAAATGAAACATAATGAAACTAAACTTGCTAAAAACGCTATAAAACTGTATGGAAGTATAGAAAATTTTACTGAATCTACGAGGAAAGATTTAAATAATGACGGGTTAATAATTATGGGAGAAAAATATGATGAGTTTGAAAAGGATTTTCTTCACTATAATCATCCTGTATTAAAGGAATTATATAAAAATCTTACAATTGATTTAAATAAAGATCCTACTTCAAATGAAATTCAGCAAATTGCTAAAGAAATAACAGATACTGTTAAAAAAGACTATGAAATTTTTAAAATGGATAGAGGTGATAATCATTGGTACATTATGATGACCATGACAGATCGTAAGTGGAGAGAAGCCGTAGATAATAAATATGGAAAAGGTGCAGCTAAGTTTATTAAAGAAGTTTTTAAAATTTATTTGAGAGATAAACAGCCTAAACTAGATAGATTATATGAAAAGCTTGTAGCTGACTTAAGTAAAGATTCTACTTCAAAAGAGATTCAACAAATTGTTGAAGAAATAGCAGATACAACTAAAAGCAATTATGAACATTATCATATAGATATGGGAATAAACTGTAAGGCTTTTTTATCCAACATGGCTGATATTTATTTATCAAATGCCAATAAAAATCTGAATGTTGTAGATAAGAAATTTACGAATGACGAAGCTAAATTTATTGGAGAATCTCTAAAAATTTATTCTGAAAATAATAAGTAATGAATTAAAATGGGATGCTAAGCAGATTTTAATAGATTAAATACTTGATATGATATATCATAAAAAAGCGCTAGTAGAGCGCTTTTTAGTATTTGAAATAATTTGACGATGTTTGTCGTGAAAGATATAAACATTCAGGCATGACAATTCAATTAAAAATTGGAGGCATTCTTATGTCACTATTCAGGGCTTATACACCATCCTTTAAGGATATGAAAGGGAGAGAATTAAAAAATAGTATTACAGAGATGAGCATGGTTATAATCGGAAATACAAAAGAGTCGATCATAATTCGTGGAGAAAACAGAAACAATCCCGTGCTATTGCTTTTGCATGGCGGACCTGGTTCATCTGAAACTAGTCTTTTCAGATATTACAACTCTCCATTGGAAAAAAAATTTGTAGTTGTGTATTGGGACCAGCGAGCCTGTGGAAAATCATATACAAAAAGGACTGCAACCGAGCCATTATCGGTAAGTATGTTTGTTGCGGATATTTGCGAGTTAACACAGTATTTAAAAGCGCGCTTTAGCAAGAATAAAATTTTCTTATTGGGTCATTCCTGGGGAACGTTAATTGGGACTTTGGCAGTATTGCAACATCCAGAACTTTTTTGTGCATATATCGGAACAGGGCAGGTTTCCAGCATGCCGGCAAGTGAGTTGAAATCTTATCAATTTACATTAAACGTCGCCGTCGAACAACATAACCGAAAAGCTATTCGTGAACTTAAAGAAATAGGTAAATCCCGGAACGGCATCTATAAATGCGGGGTAACCGGAACAAGAACACAAAGAAAATGGCTCGCTTATTTTGGTGGAGCAATTTACGGTTCTAAAAACTTGAGTGCGTTTATTATGAAAATATTTACAGTCAAAGAATATAATATTACCGATATTATCCGATTCTTCAAAGCAATGAATGCACCATCAAGGAATAGCATGTCACAAAATGAATTTTTAAAAATTGATCTTTTTGAAACAGTGAAAAGCCTGGATGTACCAGTTTGCTTTTTCCTTGGCAAGAATGATTTTCAAGTTTCTTCCATTGTCGCTGAAAAATACTTTCATTACTTAAAAGCGCCCAAGAAAAAACTTGTTTGGTTTGAAAAGTCAGCGCACTCTCCCTGTTTTGAAGAATCTGAAAAATTTAACAAATTAATGATCGACATGGTTTTATCCGAAAACAGATTATAAAATAATAAAACGGCGTGGACAATCTTGGTATTATGAAGTCATGCTTTTATCTGTTGTTACTACATTCTCGCTATAGACAAAATATACAATGAAGTTGTCAAAATCAACACAAGTCAAGCAAATAGGATAATCGGAGCCGATCGTGATGTGTAATCTCTTGAAGTCATTGCAGAATTTTCTATCACACTTATCCTACTTGAGTGCATACCCTTTTATGGCGTTCTTTCGTTAAAAAGTTTAAATAATTTACTCAATCTATAAGTGGCTTTTTACATTACTGTAGCAGAGTCTTTAAAGATTTCGTTCTTTTTATATTTTTAAATCAAATTTTGGTTAGGGGGTCAAAAGTAATATCGATCAATTTTACATATAATATGGTGAGTAAAAGTGTATGCCAAAGTCAATCAACCGTCTTGAAAAAGTATCCTTTGACGCATATAACGAAGCAAACTATCTGATCGAAGTGATTGAGCGATACAAAGATCAAATCGGAGTTTATTCGTCACGGATTCTGGCACAAGGTTTACCGAAACCGGGAAAACCTCAAGTTGTGCAAAGTAAAAGGGATTCGATTATCAGGTCCGGCACGAGGTCGCCCACCCCAAAATGATGTGATTGATAAAAAACAGGACTACGTGGATATTTGTGAACGTATTGAAGTTGAACGAAAATTCAGTCTGGCCAAATTCAAATGTGGTCTGGGTCTGATCCGGTTACGTTTGCTAGATACCGGCCTTTGTACCATTGCACTGTCGATTGTTGTTCTGAATCTGAATCTTCGAAAGGTTCTTTGTGCCCATTTTCAGTTTTTCATGTTGGGATTGAATGGGGACAGTTATTTCCGAAAATTGGTGATGATTCAGTAGGCATTAGATAATCAAAAATTAGTATTGAAAATTTCTGGAGATGAGGTTGCACTTAAGTTTATCAATGATAATCTTGATAAGATATGGTTGAAACCTCAGGTATACCAACATGGGGATTTCCTTTCTGAAAATTTGATATTGACACCTGATGGAAAATTTGTTGTAATAGATTTTAATCATTGGGAAATTGGTGATCCGTATGAAGAATTTTATAAGCTAGAAAGTTTTAGGACAGAAGTAAGTAGCCCTTATTATTGAGAACAGATTGATACCTGATTTGGGGATAATGTACCGGAAGATTTTTGGGAAATACTTGTAATATATGTAGCTCATGACTCATTCTATTTAATAAAATGGGCTGATGAATTTGGACAATATGATTGAAATATGCAAAAAATCATTGGCCATTATGAAAATTTACAAAGCGTATACCAAACTGATATAAAAAATTCGAGTGCAGTATCAGGTATCATTCAGCGTTATTTATTCCTGATAAATAGAAAAAGTGAATATACTTGAGAGGAAATTGAATGAATTTAGATAATGATCAGTATCGTATAATTGTAGAATCTTCGCCAAATATGATTTGGCGATCCGGGAAAGATACTTTATGTAATTATTTTAATACAACCTGGCTGAACTTTACCGGTAGACCTCTGGAACAGGAAATGGGAGTTAGATGGGCGGAAGGTGTCCATCCTGAAGATTATGAGACCTGCCTCAAAATATATTTAGATGCCTTCGAAAAGGAGGAATCTTTTGAAATGGAATACCGTTTGAAACGCAAAGATGGTGTCTGGAGATGGATTAATGACAGAGGAGTGCCCTACTATATTAACAATCACGAGTTTTCAGGATACATTGGAAGCTGTATCGATGTGACTGATAAAGTAGAAGGACAAAACATGAGAGAACTTGCACAAATAGACGGCCTGACTCGTATCAATAATCGACAATACTTTGAGCAACTGGCAAATGTTGAATTTTTAAAAACAAAACGGTTTCAGACCAATCTTTCAATTGCTATGATTGATGTTGACTCATTTAAAAATATTAATGACACTTACGGTCACCATGGAGGAGATCTTGTTTTAATGGAAATAGCAAAAACGATCAATGAAAGTATCCGTGAGTTTGATATTTTCGGTCGCTTTGGTGGCGATGAGTTTATACTACTTATGTCAAACACAAATTACGCTGAAGCCAACCTTTTGATTAAACGAATGAAGAATATTATTAATCATATAAAAATAAGCTATAACGACAGTGTTATTCATGCTAGTGTCAGTTTTGGATTATACCAGATGTACGATGAAGACACTCTTGAAAAAGTTATTATTGAAGCGGATAAAAAGCTTTATGAAATTAAAAAAAGTCGCTGAAAAAGATAAGTGGATAAACCAGTGCCCGACTTATATAACTTAATCTGGTACGGTTAAATAACTGGCATGCCGTTGACTATTATCTTGAGCATGGTAAATTCGTATCGCGGACAGTGAAAAAGCTTGGTATTGTGAATATGAGAATAGACTCCTTGTTTTAGTTTTCGTATAAGCCAGCTATATCCTGTATTCTACGCTTCATTTCTGTGCGGATATGTAATGGCTCTAAACACTCGCATTTATCCCCAAAACTGAAAAGAATATTGTAGTAGTATTCGTTCTCTATGAAAGGAAAACTAACTATGTAATGCTCATCACCATCTGGCGAAAAGTGTTCATAAGTGCAATAATCAAGTACCCTGTCCATGACCGATTTATGAATACGAATTTTGATTTTTGTTTGCATCGTTGCCAAAATATCAGTAAAATCTAACTGCGGTTTTTGATAATCCCGTGGCGTAAAAAATTCTTCCTGTATTTGTAGGTTTGATGTCCGGGATAGTTTAAATAAGCGAAAATCATTTCTCTTATGGCAATACCCTTGCCAATACCAATGACTGCTTTTCAATACAAGCTGATACGGTTCGGCTGTTCGTGCAGTTTTATTTCCGTAACGGTCTGCATATTCAAATGAAAGTAGCTTGCTTTCCTGTAAAGCTGTTTTGATAATTTCTAAATAGGGTTGTACGTTCCTGTTGCCCATCCACGGACTTAAATCGATATATATTTGATTTGCTTTTAATTCAATGTCTTTCGCTCTGTCGGCGGGGATAAAACTTTTGACTTTCGCAAGGGCATTTACCAGTTCATCACCTCGGATCATGTTGGAAAGACTGGAAAGCCCCATCAAGATAGCGGAAAGGTCGGCAGTTGAAAAAACCTTTCTGTCAATCTTATATTCCTGCATGATTTCAAAGCCGCCGCCCACTCCCGATGTTGACCGCACAGGAATACCCGCCATGTTGATTGTGTCGATGTCGCGGTAGATTGTCCGGGGTGAAACTTCAAACATATCTGCTAACTCCTGTGCGCCGATACGCTTTTTATCAAGGAGTATCATAATAATGCTAACAAGCCTGTCAACCTTCATCGGATAACCGCCTTCCAAAATTTCTTGTTATCATTATAGATTGTTGCCATACTGTTGTCAACAATTACACGGTATAATAAAAAAGTAAACAAATCAATCTACCAATTAGGAGGAAATTTATGTTTAAAATCTATGTTTATGTTCTTGATACTTTAGCCGACTGGGAACTGGGGTATGTTACTTCGGAGCTGAATTCTGGTCGGTTTTTTAAAAATGGCGCGCAACGGGTATCGCTCAAAACGGTTAGTTATTCTCAAGCGCCAATCAATACAATGGGTGGTATGACAATTTTGCCCAATTGCTTAATTGATGATATTGTTGTGAGTGAAACAAGCATGTTGCTATTACCGGGCGCAGATACATGGAACGACCCAAAGCATAGCGCTATCATCGAAAAAGCAAGCGAATTTCTCTCTTTAGGTGCTACGGTGTGTGCAATTTGTGGGGCTACCGCTGCGCTTGCCAACTTTGGGCTATTGGACAAGCGTCCGCATACCAGTAATGGACCGGGATTTCTTGAAATGGTTTCGCCTGGTTATAAAGGGCAAAGTTTTTATATAGACAAGCCATCTGTAGCGGATAACAACCTGATTACTGCAAGTTCCACCGGAGCTTTGTTATGGGCGAAACAAATTATTGAGCATTTAGATGTTTTTCAATCAAACACACTGGAATCTTGGTATGAATATTTTAGTTCCGGTGAGCCTGAACATTTCTTTGCCCTCATGCAAACTTTGCCGTCTAACAATGAAAACTGATCCACCTTTGTCATAAACAGAACGGGGACATAGAACATATGAGATGCCTAACAATCAATCTTCATCTGGTTCTTGAATTCATTAGTATATCTACTTCATGGATGAGATAAGTTCTTGAGTAGATCTCCATTTTTTATTAATTATTACTCTTATTTTACTTGCCCACAATTTTATTGTACAATTAATTGTAACCTTTCTCTGAATCTAAAATTATTGAACAAGTTCAAGCAGAAATAAAACACAGGAGCAATATTGGAATTATCAATGGTAAGGCAACGAGAAAAGGAACACACTATAAGCATAAAAGCACAAAAAGAACTGTGCATGATTGAATATATCTGTTATATTTGATTTTGTGTGAGCGATAAAATGAGTTGGGCATTCTGATTATCATTTGATAACTGATGTTCAAACACTTTAGGAAGGAAAGTGCATCTGTGAAAAAATTAAATGACTACTTATATTCGGGGGATACCGTTCTTAAGATTTTACAGAGATATTCTGAGGATCTGAAACAGGCGGCGAAGGAAACTAATAATCAGATTGATCTTTTGCATAGTAATTTTCTGCTTCAAATTGCAGAACTTTTGGAGCACAACGAATTCCTGACTTCGCAATCTCAACGGATTCGGGAATTCTATAAACTCATGGCAAATGAATATCCTTTTCTGGCATTTACTTTTAAGGGCCGAATTAAATCTCTGATCCGCGCGGAAGCAAAATTTAATGGATACATTGTGGAATATATTTACGATTATTATACTCAACACGGCAATTACCCTTCTCTTCCTGAACTGAAAAACTCTTTAAATTGTTTTCGCGACTTGATCGCATACAGAATTGTGATTTCTCTTCCAAAATGTCACTTGCAAGAAGGGGAGACTTACGCGGATGAAGAAATAAAATATCTATATGATGTTGCCAACCAGTTGCCTGGTTTCCTAGAGGAACGCGGGTTTACGGCAGAAATGTCTTCTTTAACAGATCAGAAAATATCGCTCTTGTTAGAAGAGAGCGTAAGCCCGTATTATCGGGATTACATTGCAAATTCAGAATCTAATGGCTATCGTTCACTGCATATAACATTTTATGATAACATTGCCCGTTGTTATGTAGAAGTACAGCTTCGCACAAAAGAAATGGACGATTTTGCTGAAATTGGTCCTGCTAATCATTTTGGTTACGAAAAACGACAGGAAAGTGAAAGAGCCAGACGAGATGCAATACCAAAAGGAGAAAATATTTATTTTGATGATGCAAATGAACGAGGGATCATATTGCAGCAGCTTGAATTATCAAAATTGGATGTAAATATGTTTTCAGCAGTGAATAATTCCCTTATTAACGATGGTTGCGGACTCTACCGCGGAAGACTTATTCTTCCGTATGAGCATCTTTCAAGTTTCCAGAATGACCTAATTGATTAATTTTTTCACGAAGTTGTTTATGAAAATCACAAAGTTTGGGCTAGAAAAGTTGAGTTAGTAGATATATACCGGCAATAATTGCCATAGCCGCTAGAACGATGGTGAGAACTTTTCGATTAATTTTAGGTGTAAGTTTTGCCCCCAATAAAGCGCCCACGGCAGAGCCGATACCAAAGATCAGAAGTATTTGAGGGTCTATATATATTTTTGAAATATGAAAGGCGTAACTGCTTATGTATATTATCGAAATACTTAGGACATTTCCAACAAAGCTAACAAGAGTCGTTAAGCCAACGGCCAAGCCACGGCCAAGCTAGGGGAGAAGTCAAGCAGTCCAATCAGGTATGAGGAACTCATTGTGCTGGCGCTGAGACCTGTTGTTCCAGTGGTAAGGCCTGATACAAGCCCGACCGGCGCAATGATTGGCCGCCTTTTTATGGCTTTTGATATCTTACTTCTGCTATGCCTTGAGGATTTTACTTTCAGTAGGGAAGTCAGACTTGATAAGATCATCACAAAAAAAATAATGACTTTCAGAACATTCTCATTGATATGGTTCAGTAACATATTGCCAAGCAGAGTTCCGATGATATCCAAGATTGAAAGAATGATAAAATAATCCGTTCGAAACTATCGCTTTTTCCAGTATTGCCATGATGCACCGCTCAACGTGAGCGTTGAAAGAACAAGCGCTGTAATGGCGGCTGTTTTCGCATCCTGATGAAAAAAAAAGCAAGATAACGACATAAATTCCACCGCCACCACCCCCTATGATTCCCATCAAAAGCCCAATGGTAACTGATATGATGACAGTTAAGAATACCCATAATGAGAGCTCTTAAATATTAATTTAAAACAACCGCATGAGAATTTTATAATCTGGTATTTTGGAAATTGTCCCCTAAACTTTTAAAGAGGCAAGGCCAAGAACTGTCGAAAAACAAGTTACGGCAAGATCCTTCCGGATTACCTTCTCTTATTTGACCAAGTTTCTGACCTCTGACTACTATATCTCTGAGCAGCGTTAAACGATTCATTGACTTCTGAATGATATCGGATGCCGAGATGGGGGTTGCCTCACATGAGATTGCATTCATCATTAGTACATAATAATAGCCGGGAGCTTCTCTGTTGTCGATGCTTTCAAATATACGAGAGGCAATCTGGAGAAGCTGCTCGATTGGTTCATCCGCAATTGCCTTTATCTCCGTAATCACATTTCCAAGCGAATCGATTGCATATTCAATGAGCTCTGTGAAAATTTCATCTTTCGACTTGAAGAAGTGATATACAAGGCCATCGCTTATTTCAGCATCATTTGTAATATCACTCATTTTCGTTGCAGAGAAACCGTTTCTGGCAAATCGCTTAAGAGCTGCTAGAAGAATTTGATTTCGACGTTCATCTTTTATTTGGTCGTTGGCTTTAACATTACGCGGTGCCATATTTCCTCTTTTCTAAATTCGATAAATTCATTATGGAATATATTGACTGATAAATCAATCATAAATTAAATATAGCCGATTCAGCTTCTCAATACGCATTGATAATAATTAAAATAATCAATCTATTAATCAATATAATTGATGCTTATATTAATTATATTGATTAATGGATTGACATATTTACTTTTTTGTGCTATTTTATAATAAAATAATCGATAAGGATTGTGAGAATATGAAATACAAAGCTCCGGGTAAATGCCCTGTCTGTGATGAAAAACTTTCCATAACTAAACTCAATTGTCCTAAGTGTGCAACCACCATTGAAGGCAACTTTCAACCATGCGAATTCTGCCGTCTACCGGATGAAGATCTTGAATTTATCAAAGTATTCATCAAGTGCCGGGGAAATATCAAGGATGTTGAAAAAGAACTGGGGATCTCTTATCCAACAGTTCGCGGTAAATTGGATACGGTCATCAGAGGTTTGGGCTATGAAGTCCCATCAAAAGAACAGCTTAAAGAAAAAGAAGATAAATCAGTGGTCAGAAATGAAATCTTAGATCAGTTATCGAGCGGTGAGATCACCTCGAAAGAAGCAATGGAACGAATAAAAAATTTATAAACGGAGGTTTAAGTGATGAATGAACAACAAAAGATTTTGGAAATGATTGAAAAAGGACAAATTACTGCTGCCGAAGCGATGGAGCTTCTGGAAGCGCTGAATATGACAAAGGAAGTAGCTGCGATTCCCGTCGTTCAAACTGCCCCAAAACATAATTATAAATTTTTCAGGATAAAGGTTACATCGGATAACAATTCTGTTAATGTGAATGTCAATATTCCGATCGGCCTTTTGACCTCTATCGGTGAAATTGCCGACAAGATGACCACGATGATTCCTCCCGATGCCAGAAAAGATATGGAATCCAAAGGAATCGATATTGCCAACATCGATTTTGCAAAAATCATTGAAGAGGTAATCAATGGGACACTGGATGAACCGAATATCATTGAGGTGGAAGCCTGGGATGAAAGTAATAAATCAATGATTAAGGTACGGGTATATGTCGATTAATGGATTCCGTGCATTGTGGATCCGGCTTCAGATTGAGGACCGACGATTCATAAAGATACCCTTTCCAATCCCGTTGTATATCTTTGAAGAGTTGCTGGACTGTTTTCTGGACATTCTGATTATTGCATGTTTTTTTACACCAAAAGTACTTGCTTCGAATACAACATCCCGTATTTCAGTCCATTTAGTGAAAGAACTCACTTATGATGTTATCAAACTGCTGCAATCTTTAAATAGCAATGAGCCCTATGATCTTATTGATGTCAGCACTGATAAAGTCAAGGTTTTGATTAAAATCAGATAACCTGTTTGAGAGGTAAAAATGACAAAACTGTTTATGAAATATTTATCAATCATCGTGACGATCTATTTTTTGTCACTCGTTTTTCATACGATTCAGATTGACAGCATCTCGGCATTGCTGATCATGGGATTGGTTCTGTTGGGAGTCAATTTATTATTAAAGCCGATTCTGCTATTGGTTACACTACCGCTCAGCCTTCTTACTCTAGGATTATTCAGTTTCATTGTGAATGCCTGGACGATCATGATTGCCGATCATTTTGTAACCAATATCAGTATGGGTGGTTTTCTTAATTCTTTAATTGCCGCTTTCATCATTGTTTTTATTAATCAATTATTTATGGATATAAATAAGAATCCGGCTAAATATTAGTTAAAAAAAGTCCCAAATAATTACAGCCGTGAAAAAGCCCTTTGCGAAAATTTAACGTAAAGGGCTTTTTTTACGTTGTTTTAGTTTTTCTAACGAAATGTCTCCGCGTCATATTAAAGAGTGTGAATGACTTTGCACGTGC
This sequence comes from Acetobacterium paludosum, assembly GCF_008086595.1. Taxonomy (GTDB): domain Bacteria; phylum Bacillota; class Clostridia; order Eubacteriales; family Eubacteriaceae; genus Acetobacterium; species Acetobacterium paludosum. The sequence continues at coordinate 28,724 of NZ_RXYA01000007.1, forward strand.
CTCTATTCTTTTCTCGATACCTCAGCTTGTATATTTTCGTTGAAAGAAATATAATATAAAAGCAGTAAAGCAAAGGTGGGTAAAATAAATGAAACGGATATTTTTGGTTGAGGACGATAAGGAAATTGCAAAAAACCTTATCCTTTTGCTACGTTCGGAAGGATTTACAGTCACCCACGCCGCGACACGGGGTGAAGCCCTTACCGTGTTTGCCGGAAATAAATTTGACTTGGCGTTGATTGATATTTCTTTGCCGGATGGAAATGGCTTTATGGTTTGCACGGAAATCAAAGAAACGCAAGATATTCCCGTTATCTTTCTGACGGCTTACGGTGATGAGGCGAGTGTTGTGACCGGGCTGAACATGGGCGCGGACGATTATATCACCAAACCTTTCCGTCCGCGTGAATTGATTGCGCGAATAGGAACCGCGTTGCGAAAAAGGGGGCATTTCGGGTCGGCTTTTGAAATCCGCGGGCTTTATGTCGATACGGCCAGCGGAGTTGTGAAAAAAAACGGCAATGAGGTTTTTCTTTCAGCATTAGAATACCGCTTGTTGCTGGTGTTTATTAGCAATCCAAAAAGCATTATCACGAGGGGCCAGCTGCTTGACGAATTGTGGGATGCGGCGGGTGAATTTGTTAATGATAACACCTTGACCGTGTACATCAAACGCTTGCGGGAGAAGATCGAGAGCGATCCAGCAAGCCCGCAAATAATTCTGACTGTGCGCGGGACAGGGTATCGATTGGGGGATGCGGATGTTTCGAAATAGAGAGCTTCGGCGGTTTGCCATTTTGTTCGCCTTAATGGCCACTGTCGCAGTGCTGTTAGGATTTACAATCAATACGATGGCGGGAATCTTTACCATCGTCTCTACCGCCGCCTATGGCACCGCGTTTTTCACATTTACCAAAGCCCGATACAAGAGTATTGAGCGAATTTCAAATCAAATTGATTGTGTGCTTCATAACGCTGACCATCTGTATATTGGGGAATCGAACGAGGGCGAACTTTCTATTTTGCAAAGCGAGATAACAAAAATGACGCTGCGTATTCGGGAGCAAAACGATGCGCTGAAAAAAGAAAAAGAACATCTTGCCGATTCGCTGGCTGACATTGCCCACCAACTCCGCACTCCTCTGACATCTGTAAACCTTATTCTGTCTTTGTTAGCGAATAACCCTGCTGAAAATGACCGAAAAACATTGCTGCGGGAAACCGAGGAATTGCTGATACAGATGGATTGGCTACTTACTTCCCTGTTGAAATTATCTCGTTTAGATGCGGGCATTGTGGTGTTCCAAAGCGAGCAGATCGATGTAAACAGCTTGATAAGCGCTGCACTTCGCCCGTTTTTGATCCCAATGGAGCTGCATGATATTGATTTGCAAATTGATGTGCCGAAAGGGATGACGATTCAGGGCGATTCGGGGTGGCTTTCGGAAGCCATTCAAAACATCCTCAAAAATTGTATGGAGAGCACTAGTGAAAACGAAAAGATTGAGATTATCTGCACTGACAACCCGCTGTTTACGGAGCTTGTCATCCACGACAACGGTGCGGGCTTTGAAAAAGAAGATTTACCTCGCCTGTTTGACCGATTTTATCGTGGAAAAAACTCAAATGCTGCCGGATACGGGATTGGATTGGCTCTCTGCAAGATGATTATAACTCGGCAGGGAGGGACGATTACTGCCAAAAATCACCCGCAGGGCGGTGCGATTTTTGTTATTCGCTTCCCAAAGTGACGAATCTCTCACCTGAAAGTCACCGAGATGTAAGTTGATGCTGCTATTATATGGGTAAACCATGAGAAAGGGGACTCACATAATGGAGTTTTTAAAAATTGAAAATCTATGCAAAGTCTACGGCAAGGGTGAAAACCAAGTTACCGCGCTTGACCATATTTCGCTCACAATTGAAAAGGGGGATTTCACCGCAATCATCGGCTCTTCCGGTTCGGGCAAATCTACATTGCTTCACATCATCGGTGGGGTGGACGTGCCGACAAGCGGAAAGGTGTATTTGGACGGACAGGATGTCTATGCCCAAAGCAATGAAAAACTCGCCATTTTCCGGCGGCGACAGGTTGGACTGATTTATCAGTTTCATAACCTCATTCCCACTCTGAATGTAGTGGAAAATATTACCTTACCGATCCTGATGGACAAGCGGGAGGTCAACGAGGAACGGCTGAATGACTTGTTGGAACTGCTGGGGTTAAAAGACCGAGAAACGCATTTGCCCAATCAGCTTTCGGGCGGTCAGCAACAGCGTGTTTCCATCGGACGCGCTTTGATAAACGCTCCGGCGGTCATGCTTGCCGACGAACCCACGGGCAGTTTAGACAGCCGAAATGGACATGAAATTATTAAACTGCTGAAAGAAAGCAATCAAAAATATCGGCAGACACTGCTTCTCGTCACGCATGATGAAAATATTGCTCTGCAGGCAGACCGCATTATCGGCATATCAGACGGTAAAATAGTACGGGATGAGCGGATGGTGAGGCGATGAATATTTTCAACAAAGTCACCCTGCAAAGTATGAAAAAAAGTCGTACCAGAACGATTGTCACGATTATCGGCGTTGTTTTGTCTGCTGCTATGATTACGGCCGTCGCCACTTTTGGCGTTTCTCTGCTGAACTATTTGGCCAACGGCGCGGCCCAGAAATACGGTGATTGGCATGTCGAGTTTTTAGATGTTCCTGCTTCTTTTGTTCAGGAACGAACCCACGACGAGGGCGTTGCCAATACCACGGCAATTGAAAATATCGGCTATGCAACGCTTGACGGTGGTAAAAACCCGGACAAACCGTATCTTTTTATTGCCGGTTTCAGTGATGAAGCTTTTAATACTCTGCCCATCAGCCTGATTTCCGGGAGGCTGCCTGAAAACAGCGGGGAGATTCTTGTTTCGGGGAGCGTCGCCGCCAATGGTGGCGTTAAATTTGCGGTGGGTGACACGCTTTCACTTACTGTCGGCAGCCGCATCAGTAGTAACAAGATGCTGAGTCAGCACAACCCTTACACTTACGAGGGCGAAACGCTGGTGCCGCAGGACGAACGAACTTACACGGTTGTCGGCATCTACCAAAGGCCCGGTTTTGAGGAATCGACCGCACCGGGATATACCTTAATAACGAAAGCAGATGCTCAAGATCAGGTGGATAGCTTCAGTCTCTTTGTTACGCTTAAAAACCCGCGTGGGGTTCACGCTTACGCCAGCAGTACTGCCGACGTAGGGGCTTATGTCTTAAACGATAAGGTGTTGAGCTTCATGGGCCTTTCGGACGATAATGTGTTCAACCAATTTTTGTACGCGGTCGGCGGTATTTTGGTCGCCATCATCATGATCGGTTCAATTTTTCTGATTTATAACGCTTTCAACATCTCGCTGAACGAACGTACTAGACAGTTCGGAATTCTTTCATCGGTGGGCGCCACGGCAAAGCAACTGCGAAATTCGGTGTTGTTTGAGGGGCTTTGTATCGGTGTGGTCGGCATCCCGATTGGCGTTATGGTCGGTATCGTCAGTATCAGACTGGTGATTTTGGTTGTCGCCAGGAATTTCGAAAACGTTATGTACAGTAATGTTCCGTTAACCTTGACGGTGTCCATTCCCGTTATTGTCGTTGCGGCGGCGGTTAGTATGGTTACGATTCTGATTTCGGCCTATATTCCGGCCCGAAAGGCCGCAAACACGCCCGTAATGGAGAGTATTCGCCAAACCAACGAGGTTAAAGTTGAATCCAGAGCCGTGAAAACATCAAAAATGGCCCAGCGACTTTACGGTTTGGAGGGAACCCTGGCACTAAAGAATTTTAAAAGAAACAAGAAAGGTTACCGCAGCATTGTACTCTCACTTGTTTTAAGCGTCGTGCTGTTTATCTCGGCCAGTACTTTTGTAACGGATATGAAACAGGCGGCGGAGCGTTCAGTAGAGGTTACGACCTATGACATCGGCTTTGCTACGCAGAATATGGACGATAGCGAAATGTTGCCCCTTTACGACAAACTGAAAACCGCTGATGGCGTTTACGAAAGCTCGTATCAAGCGTTGATGAAGTATTCATGTGCTGCCAAAGCCAGCGATCTTTCCGGCGATTACTGGGAAAGCGTGGGTTCACATGCGTCGGACGAAACGGTCAATCTGCCCATGGACATCCAGTTTCTTGATGACAATACCTATTTGAATATGCTAAGCGACTTGGGCTTGTCGGCTGAGGACTATACCGGGCCAAATGCGAAACTGATCGCCGTTGCCAAAATGCCAGACCAATCCAATCAGAAGGCGGAGGTTGATCAGCTTAGTGATCTATTCGTAAGTTCTTCCCTGAATTTTACCATTGCTCCCGAAACAAATGGCGCACCAACGACGGAACCGGGGCAAAACATCAGCATGACTTTTGTCGAGACCGTACCACCAGATACACTGCCGGTACCGGGCAACTCCGGGTCGGATAATCCGTTCTTTTTTAGAGTGATGGCCCCTTATTCGCTCAAAGAGCAATTTGAAACCGCTGATACCCAGGTGGCTGTTAAGGGCATAACCTTTCGCTCAACGAACCCCACCCAGTCGGCGGCTGAAATGGAAACGATGATTCAGGGTGCGGGAATTACTGCCGATTACAACCTGTACAATATGTATAAAATGTTTGATGAGAGCCGTAATTATATCTTCATTGCCAATGTGTTTGCTTATACCTTTATCATTATGATTTCGCTGATTGCGGTGGCCAATGTGTTCAACACGATTTCCACGAATATTAAGCTGCGTCGGCGGGAGCTGGCCATGCTTCGCTCGGTGGGGATGTCCGACCGCGATTTCCAGAAGATGATGAATTTCGAGTGTGCCTTTTATGGCCTGAGGGCGCTCTTGTTCGGGCTTCCTATTGCGGCAATCGCTTCCTGGCTGATTTACAAAGGGATGGTCCTCGGCGGGACCGATAATATCGATTTTGTGTTTCCCTGGGGCAGTATGGCAATTAGTATATTTAGCGTGCTCTTTGTCGTGTTCATTACCATGCTGTATGCCATTAGCAAGATAAAAAAAGAAAATATCATCGACGCACTGCGGGATGATATGACTTGATTCAAAATCGATATTAACTTGATAGAAAATCAAAAAATATCGATGTGATTGAGTCCAAGTGATTCGCAATCGTTCCGAAAGGCGAATTAATTTCGGACCATGCCTATTTACTGCCCCAGCTGCCGTTCCCGTCTTCTTCGTTCATCAGCCATAGTCTGTGGAACAATCCGCAAACATGATGAATGGGAGAAAAAAATAATGGAGAAGCTATTAGTTGCATTTTATATAAATTCGCCAATGAGAGTCAGATTAGCATTGAGGTTTTAACTTCTGTCAAGGAACTGCTGGAACAGTTCGATTTTTTGCTGGCTGAAAATAATTTCCAAATCTAAAGTTGGATTTTAAAAAGAGGGTTGCGATGTTTGAAGAGATTATAAATAATGACACATGGTGTAAAATTGAGAAAATCAATAAAGGTTGGTCTGACGATACTAAATACTATATTGAAACGGTAGATAATCAAAAATTAGTATTGAGAACTTCCAACATAGATAATTATAAGCTAAAAAAAAGAGAATATGAGATTATTTGTAAATATTCAAGTCTGGGATTTAAAATGTCAGAACCGGTTAGTTTCGGTCTTTGTAATAAAAATCAAAATGTCTATATATTATTGACCTGGGTTGAAGGAGAAGATTTAGAATTTGCATTACCTAAACTTGACTGGAATAAACAATACATATTAGGTAGGGAAGCCGGGATGATTTTAAGAAAAATCCATAGTTTAAAAGTATCTGTGGAGGAAATACCAATACATACAAAAATACCTAAGAAAAAAAAGCAAATTCAAAAGTATATTGATTCGGATGTGAGAATTTCTGGAGATGAAGTTGCACTAAAATTTATTGATGACAATCTTGACAAGATATGGTTGAAGCCACCTGTATATCAACATGGAGATTTTCATCCGGGAAATTTAATATTGACACCTGATGGGGAAATTGGAGTAATAGATTTTAATCGTTGGGAAATTGGTGATCCCTATGAAGAATTTTATAAGCTTGAAAGTTTTGGGACAGGAGTAAGCATTCCTTATTGTAGAGGTCAGATTGATGCTTATTTTAGTGATAATGTACCGGAAGATTTTTGGAGAATTCTCGCGATATATGTGGCTCATGCCTCACTCTATTCAATAAAATGGGCTGAAAAATTCGGACAAAAAGATATTGATAATATGGTTGAAATATGCAAGAAATCATTTGGACATTATGAAAATTTTACAAGGTGTATCCCAAACTGGTATAAAAAATAAAATTCTTCGCAGACAAGAAATCAGAGAAAACGGAATACCTTTAGAACTGAAAATTACTGTTTCAAATCTGGAAACGGTTTGAGCTATGAAATTGTTCGAATTGAGAAAGAAATGAAAGACACCAAGTTGGGAGCTTACTTTAAGCTAAATTAAAGGTGTTTTTCAAAATTATGTGTTGCAATGTAATACAAATTGTCATCTTGAAGCGATACGGACCGCCTCCATCGAACATATTAAAAAGCTCTGTAATGACCTATTTAAGCGGAATTTAGAGCTTTTATATTTCAAAGAAATCTTTCGCTCATAATTTTGCCCGTTATAATTTTTTTTATTGTTTAATCGCATTGAGCTTATCGATGTATCTTTTGGAAGCCTTATAAGCAGATCAAGGTAAGTGTACTGTTGCATTTTTTTTTAAAAACTTGATATTAATTCATTTGCTTGGTATAATATAAAATATAATAGATAAACATAAAAAAGAATAATTCGGCAAGGTTTTAATTGAAATATACCAAATAAAAACAATACGAATAATATTATGTGAGCGTTTATCAAAAGAGGAGAAAATAATATGAACGAAAAAGTAACAATGGCAATTGAAAAAAGAGAAAATGGAAATGGCAGTGCCGGTAAAAAACTAAGAGCTATAGGTTATATCCCTGGCGCTATCAATAGAAAAGGTCTGGAATCAGTTTCAGTAAAAATAAAAAAAGATGAATTGATAAAAAACATATTTAAATATGGGAAGAACTATTTATTCACTCTCGATCTTGGGGGACAAGAATCATATTCGGCAATGATAAAAGAGATACAACATTCGCCAATAAAAAGAGAAATTTTAAATGTTGTTTTTCAGCAGGTGTCTGTTACTGAAAAAATTAAATTCAATCTTAATATTAAAATAGTTGGCAAGGAAGCAATAGAATTAAAAAATCTTCATTTTGTGGAGCAAATGGACAAAATACTTGTGACAGGATTACCACAGGATATACCTGATTTCCTTGAAATCGATGTAACGGATCTTAATTTGAATGACAAAATATGTGTCGGTGATATTAAATTTCCAAAAGGAATTGAACCAGAAATTGAAGCTGATAAAATCGTATTAGTGATCACTGAAACGAGATTAGATGATACGATCATAGAAGATGTGTTAGATGATAAAATCTCAGAAGTCGTTCAGGAAGAAAACCTGTAAAGTTTATTGATTAGTGTGCAGATCACAATATCAAAGAGTATGCTTTAGCCCTAATGGCGAAAATCTTCTTTGTAACATTTACAGGTTTCTCAAAATTGGTGGTAAGCATAAAGATTGCGAAAAAATAGCTTAAAAAAAGCCTTCTATGATAAAGTAAGTAATCATAGGAGGCTATTTTTATTGTTGAAATAGGGCTCGGTGTCAAATGGTGTTGGTAGCATAAGACAAGAAAAAATTACTCAACTACTCTATTAAGCGGGCTTTTCATAGGGGGTGTTTTTCCATTTCGGCGCGGGTCCCCTCATATAAGACAGGATGGAAGCCAAAATGCTGAAGCCAAATGAAATGCCAAAAGCCAGCCGCAGTCCGCCGATAAAACTATCAACAACAATTCCCTGAGATCCAACCTGCGTTCCGAAGAATAGCCCCTGCATGGCTTCAGGGGAGACGCTTGAAGTGACGATTGCCATTGAAATTGCGATGCTTAAAACATTCCCGGCATTGTTGAACATGGTTCGAACGCCAGAGGCGATTCCTCTTTTATTCGGTGGAACAGCTCCCATGATTGAATTGGAATTGGGTGAAAAGAACAGTCCCGATCCTAGGCCCATAATAAACATCCAGATGAGCAGCAAAATCGTGGGCGTATCATCTGATATCCACATAAGTCCGAAGAGTCCAATTGCCGAAATCATCAGTCCCAGGGAACTTAAAAAACGCGAGTCATATTTATCAGACAAGATACCACTGATGGGTGAAATGAGGAACATCGACAAGGCCATCGGTGTCAGCAATATTCCTGCAGTCATGGGATCATCACCTTTTATTCCCTGAAAATAAAATATCATAAGAAAGGTAATCGCGCCTCTAGCGATTCCATTGAATAAATTGCTTGCGAATGCAAAGGCTAATACCCGGGCTTTAAAAAGCTGCAAATCCAGCATCGGCTGAATTGTGCTATTTTCGATTAAGACAAAAACAATCATGGCCACAACGGCAATGACAAACATAGCAATTACTTCAATGCTGAACCATCCCGAAAAACTACCGATTGTCAGAGCCATGAGGAATGAAAACATCCCGAGTGTAAACGTCAGAGTACCGAACCAGTCAAACTTTTGTTTTTCGGTGTAAGAATAGACTTCACGCAACTGAAAGGCCGCCCATAGGGTTCCAATGATCCCTACAGGAAGATTCATGTAGAAAATACTCCGCCATCCAATACTGACAAGAAATCCTCCTAAAATTGTTCCGATAACGCTTCCTACACTGATAAACATCAGGTTAATTCCCAGTGCTTTTCCAAGCTCGTTCTTAGGAAAGGCATCAGCAATAATGGCTGTGCTGTTTGCCACTAAGAGTGCTCCACCGATTCCCTGAATCAATCTGAAAATCAGCAGTTGGATGCCGTTGTTCGACCAAGCGCAAAACAACGACGCGATGGTGAATAAGGCAAATCCACCCACATAAAGCTTTTTTCTTCCAAACATATCGGCGACTCTTCCGATTGATGGCACCAGTATCGTCAGGACAAGCATATAGCCCATCAGGATCCACGTCAGAATACCCATTCCAGCGTTCAACTCCTTCATGATATCAGGCAAAGCGACAATAAGAGTACTACCACTTAGAACGGAAAGCAATGCACCCATTGTAGTGCAGGAAAGTGCAATCCATTTATAATTTTCGTTTTTCATAACTGACATTCCTCCGGTTGTTTAGTTCTTTTTTCTAGTTCATTTAAATATTTATTACAGTTATTTTTGATGCGTTTAAGCACCGCATCTTTTTCATCCACCAAAATCATTAATTCTTTAATTTTATCTTCAGTTTCTTCGATCTGTCTAATATCTTTTGTATCGCCATCCAGAATTTCTAAGATGCTATTTTTCAGTCCCAAAAAATGTTGAATCTGTTCAAAATTCATGCCTAGTTTGATTCGTAATTCTTTTATTTCTTTAATAATTTCAATATCCGACTGTGTATATAAACGGTAACCGGCCTCCGTTCGCATCGGTTTTAACAGTTCCATTTCCTCATAGTATCGGATGGTTCTTTTGGTGATTCCTGTTGATTTGGCAACTTCATCGATTTGGTAATAATTTATGTTCATCTGTATACCTCTGGAAAGGATTTTACCATGCCTTAACATTCACGTCAATGTTATAGTCGAAACATGCGATCGTTATAAAAAACAGAAAAGCGAAGGTTTTATGGCGTATTGTCTTTCGAAATACCCCTGGAAAAATTGAATATGTTGGATTTGCCTGCTATGATTATTATGAATCCTTTAAAACTATCATTAATTATCGGGATTGAAATATTTGTCAGAGCTAACTGAATTATACTGCCTCAATTTTACAGAGTTCATTTTGTTAGCCTGGTTTTTGAGCAATTTAAATCCTACCCATTCACAAAAAATTCACATTGCGTTCACCTATTTACTACAAATAAAGAGTAAGATTACAACAGTGTGAATTGGAGATGATGTAATGAAAATATGTTGAAAATGAATATTTAAGTTGCAAAAGTTTGATGGTCCCACCTTTCATTTCTTTGAGATAAGATTTACATAATAATTGGATGATGTGACTGAATTTATTCATATCTTTTAATAAGAAAAAGTGAGGAAATAGAATGAGATGAAGCTAGTCAAAAATAATTTACTGAAGATATGTTTGATTTTTATGATGTTTTTAGCAGGTGCAGTTTGTATCTATTCCGTTGTCGTTTATAGTGGCACCACCACTGAGATGATGGAGAACACTCAGCAAATTAACACCCAGCGTTCCAATTCGAGTGATTCGACAGCGCAGCAATCTGCAAAGAATAATCTCCAGACACAAACACAGCGTAAGGATTTAACTTCGGGAAATCAGTCAACGGTTCAATCGCAAAATCAAAATACTCATACCAGTACGCAAAACGCGAACATTCAGTATGCGCCCTTGCTGGCCATTTATGCACTAATCTTTTTAAGCTTGTTTAGCTGGGTCTATTTTGTGAGGGGAAGAATAAAGACCCTATCTGGTGACGGTAAGAATGATAAACTAATAATCGTAACGGTGCTGATTGTTGCCCTTTTAATGAGAATTTCTTTGGCAACGGTTATTCAGGGTTATTCTGGAGATATCAGTCTCTTTAAAAGTTGGGCGACAGCGGCAGCAAAAGATTTTTCAAATTTATATGCAAGTTCAAACAATATTGATTACCCTCCATTATATATTTATATTTTAGCTATTATTGGCAAACTGGCAAACATTGGAATATTCAGTAAATACTATATTCTGATGCTTAAGCTTCCTTCCATTTTGGCTGATGTTGCAACCTCACTGATTTTGTATAATTTAAGTAAAAAACGATTTTCCATACAAATTAGTCTTTTACTGGCGGCATTTTATGCCTTTAATCCAGCCACTTTTCTAAATTCAGCGCTTTGGGGACAAGTTGATTCATTATTCACCCTCTTGGTTGTGCTGTCTTTTTATTTCCTTTCAGAGAAGAAAATAACTATTTCAGCAATTTTTTTTGCTTTAAGCATTTTGATGAAGCCACAGGGAATTATTTTTGCTCCTGTTTTATTATATGAACTTGTACGTGAAATAAGCCCTAAAAATTTCATAAAAGCAGCATTAGCCGGCTTGGTTTCCGTTTTTGTGGTAATTCTACCTTTTTCTTATCAACATGGCTTCTTATGGATTTTCGAGTTATATTCAGGGACAATAGCAAAATATCCGTATGCCTCGATGAATGCTTTTAATTTTTTCAGCTTAATCGGCGGGAATATGACCAATTACAATAATACGTTACTGCTGTTCAGTTAACATACCTGGGGGATGATCTTTATTATCCTTGTTTCAGCCTTATCGTGGTTTTTATACGGAAAAGAAAAAAATAGTTCCTATGCTTTTTCCGCGGGACTAATACAAATTGTAGGTGTCTTTATTTTTTCAGTGGGAATGCATGAACGTTATTTATTCCCGGTCATGGCGATCGCACTTTTCGCGTTTATCTATTTAAAGGATAGAAGATTTCTTTTGCTGGCAGGTGGATTTAGTATTTCTTGTTTTGTAAATACATACTGTGTTTTATTATATGGTCTACAAGGAGGCATGGGATCCGTTACCAATAATAGTTCTCTGATTGCTGGTATTACAGCACTTTTCAATCTATTGCTATTTGCGTATCTGGTAAAAGTTGCTTGGGATAATGCGCTGAGAGGTACAGTTTACAGTCTTGAATAATACCGAAAATTCGAGAGAATTCACTGCAAAACAATTAATTTATGCCTACTATTTATAAAAAAATTAAAAAATACAATTCATCAAGAACGAGGTGATGATATGAAAAATAATATGATCTATGTAGTAGCAGATGATCGGAATGATCAGATTGATAATGATGATGTAAAAAATCAAGTGATTTACTCAATTGTAGTTCCTTTATTTAATGAGGAACTGGTAATAACGGAAAGCTACAATCGGTTAAAGGCTATCATGGACAGTACCAATGAAAATTACGAAATAGTCTTTGTCAATGATGGCTGCAAAGATAAAACGGAATCGATTGTGCGTGAAATTTGTGATCGGGATGAAAATATCAAGCTGGTCAATTTTTCTCGAAACTTTGGTCATCAACCCGCGATTACGGCGGGGATGGTCGAAGCATGCGGGGAGGCCGTGGTGGTGATTGATGCCGATTTACAGGATCCTCCGGAAATAATTCCGGCAATGATCAAAAAATGGCGGGAAGGATTTGATGTTGTTTATGGCAAAAGAACGAAAAGAGAGGGCGAAACTTTCTTTAAGAAATTGACATCCAAAGTTTTTTATCGCACGTTCAACAAACTGACTAATATTGACATTCCCTGTGATACCGGCGATTTTCGATTGATTGACAGAAAAGTATGTGATAAGCTCAATACCTTGCCGGAAAAGAACCGTTATGTCCGGGGATTAATCAGTTGGCTGGGTTTTAAACAGACTTCTGTAGAATTTGTTCGACAGGAGCGATTTGCCGGCAAGACAAAATATCCATTAAAAAAGATGATCAAACTGGCTTTGGATGGCATCACTTCATTTTCATACAAGCCAATGACCTTTTTTGGTTATTTCGGAGGCGCACTGTTTTTAATCGGATTTATTTCTTTTGTGGTAGATCTAATGAGGGATGAACTCGGTAATTTAGGCGTCATGAGTCTTTCTCTGTTTTTAATCATCATGATGATGATGTTCGGTATCACATTCATTGCCATTGGCATTATGGGGCAATATATTTACCGGATTTTAGATGAAAGCAAAAATAGACCGAATTACATCATCAGCGATGTCATTCACTATAATAAAAAAAATAGCAAAGATAAATAGCCGTTCATTTTAATGTGTTTAGAAGTATGTTATAAAATATTTGTTAGGGGATTACAATGAAAAAAATAAAACTTACTAAAGAAAAGATAATACTTTTACTGATTATGATGATGTCTGCAGTCTTGAATTTTGGAAATTTAAGTATCCAGGGCTATGGAAACGCCTATTATGCAGCCGGTGTGAAGAGCATGACAATGAGTTGGAGCAATTTCTTCTTCGTCGCCTTTGATCCGTCCGGATTCGTAACAATCGATAAGCCGCCACTGGGATTTTGGATCCAGGCACTTTCCGCTAAGATTTTCGGCTACAGCGGGGTAAGTATTCTGTTGCCGGAGGCATTGGCCGGCGTGATATCCGTCTATATTCTGTATCGATTGGTCAAGAAATCTTACGGTAGTACCGCTGCTTTGATTTCAGCATTTTGTATGGCCACAACTCCAATTTTTGTTGCGGTCAGCAAAAATAATACGATTGACGGTATTTTGGTTCTCACGCTGCTGCTTGCCTGTCTGGCATTATCCAGAGCGACTGAAACTGGAAAATTCAGATATTTAGTCTTAAGTTTGGTGATTGTAGGAATTGGTTTTAATGTAAAAATGGCGGAGGCTTATATGATCCTGCCGGCGATCTACATCACTTATTTTTTTGTTTCAACGATTCCCATAAAAAAAAGAATCCTACAGTTGGTTGCCGGAACGTTGATATTGGTAGTGGTCTCACTTTCATGGGCTACCATTGTTGATTTGGTTCCAGCCGTAGATCGTCCATTTGTCGGCAGCAGCACCAATAACAGTGAGTTGGAACTGATCTTTGGTCATAACGGTGTCGAACGTTTAACCAGTACCAGTGGCAGTGGAATGGGTACCCGTGGTGGCGGAATGGGAACAGCGGCTGACGGCCAATCGCGAGAAAATGCATCAGGTAAAGATACGAATCAGGCGTCAACATCTCAGGCTGTGCAAGATTCATCCGAAACTGGTCAGGATCCAACGAGCACTGTTGGATATGATGATATGAGCGATGCTCCTGGTGGGATGGAAAACGGCCAAAATGGCAATACCCATAGTGGAAGTATGTTTGGCGGATCGGAACCTGCCAGTATTATAAGATTATTCTTAAACAACGGCTTAACCGACCAAATCATTTGGCTATTCCCCTTTGCTGTGATCGGATTAATTGCAGCCTTCCTGAATGAAAAGAAAAAAGCTTCATCATTCGATGTGAAGAAAAAACAGGGGCTGCTGTTATGGGGAATGTGGCTGGTACCAGTGTTTCTGTATTTCAGCTTTACAACGGGACTGTTCCATCCATACTATCTGATTATGTTAGCCCCGCCGATTGCGGCGCTTACTGGTATCGGCATGGTATCGATGTGGGAATTGTATCAAAACGGAGGCTGGAAAGGCTGGATTTTACCGGCAGCGCTGATTGTGGATGCAGCAGTAGAATTACTGGTTTTAGCCTATTACTACACGACTTCAGGTCTTACCCTGTATTTGATGATTGCAACAGGTGCCTTGTGTTTTGTGGCAGCTCTGATGCTGGGCATTCTAAACGTCATAAAAGACAAAGAAAATCCATCGGAAAGAAAGAAAAAACTCAAGCTAATTTTCGCAGGCGTGGGATTGCTTGGGTTAGTTATAGCACCGACCGTTTGGGCCGGTACAACTCTTTTCTATACGGAATCAAGCTCAATGCCTTCGGCTGGGCTGGAGCTTGCGAGTTCAAACGATAAGGGTGGAAATAATGGCGGAATGTCCAGCACGGAAAACACGGATAAGTTGGTGAGCTATTTAAAAGCGCATACGACCAATGAAAAATATCTACTGGCAGTTTCATCTGCGAATGGGTATGCTTCGGACATCATCATAAAATATGGTGAACCTGTTATGTCTTTTGGTGGATTTTCAGGATCAGACAACATCTTGACTCTAAATGAATTTAAGCAAATGGTTGCTGATGGCGAAATTCGCTATGCAATGATTAATGGCGGCGGAGGAGCCGGCGGCATTAATGAAATTAGTGGCGATGGAGAAACCGTTGGTACCAATGAATTTAGTGGCACTGAGGCAACCGGTAGCAACAATGAAATCACTGCATGGATCAAGGCAAACGGCAAGACCATTTCTGAAAGCGAGTGGTCCGAAACAGCTTCGTCAACTTCAACGGTATCAACAGCAACATCTCAAAATGCTGATAAAGGGATGCTGGGCGGTAATTCAGAACAATTATATGATTTAAAACAATAATAAAAAACAATCAAGATAAATACAACACAGAAAACGGCTAAATATTTCAATTTAGCTGTTTTTTTTGTGTTCCAGGATATCTGGCAAAAGTCCCGGGGATGGAAGGAAAGATTGAATTCTTAATAGAATCTTTATCTTTCAGCATGTTTTTGATATAACAAATTTATTGAGAAATAACTATAATAAAGGTACAAAGAAATAACTTTTATTAGGGAGAAAAAAATGTCTAATTATCAAAATGCTTTTGAAGAATATATTGATTTAGCAAAAAACGCCTTAAAATTGGGGAATTTTGTGCTGGCGGAAGAAAGAATTAAGAATGCGATGTATGAAAATCCGCATTCTCCATGTGTTCATAACCTATACGGTATTTTAGAGGAACTGTTAAAGGAGGATAATTTGGCCCACAAACATTATCGGGTTGCCAATGTTTTGGATCCAACATATAAACCCGCATACAGAAATTTGGAAAGAATATCGTCTTTTGAAGGTCGACCCACGAATAAACCTATTGATTTTGGGGATGAACCAGAGAAAGAAGACGATGATTTATATGTTGTCGAATATGACAAGAATCACGTTGGTCATTTGCAAAAAAAGGAAGGGAAGTGACAATAAATGGGAGTTGTTTTAATCATTTCAGGATTTGTAGCACTGGCTTTGTTGGTATATCTTGTTTATGTGTTATTTAATGGTGAAAAATTATGAGCTCTATTGTAATTGAGGATGGTTTATTTTTAATAGTATTAGTGGCTCTTTCATTTCCTCTTGGTCATTACATTTATAAGGTAATGACTGGTCAAACGGTATTTCTATCTCGTGTCATTGTTCCTGTTGAAAGAAGTATTTATAAGTTAATGGGAATGAATGATGAAGATGAAATGAGTCCGCGAAAATATGCTTTTTCGGTATTAATATTTAGTGTTATCGGACTCATCTTCGTTTTTGGAATTCAAATGTTTCAAAGTAGTTTGCCCTTTAATCCAGAGAATTTTCAAGCACCTAGTTGGGATTTGGCGTTTAATACAGCGGCAAGTTTTGTTACAAATACAAACTGGCAGGCTTATTCAGGAGAGCTTAGTCTATCATATTTTACTCAGGCAGTGGGGCTAGGCGTTCAGAACTTTTTAACAGCAGCAACAGGGATTGCCGTTTTGTTTGCATTAACAAGAGGTTTCATAGCAACAAAAAAAACAACAATTGGAAGCTTTTGGAAAGATTTAATAAGAACAACGTTGTATGTGCTCATTCCATTGTCACTGATACTTGCGATTATTCTTGTTTCACAAGGTGTTGTCCAAACACTTGCACCTTATAAAGAAATTGTAACACTTCAAGGTGGATCAGCTCAGACAGTACCTTTAGGACCGGCAGCAAGCCAGATTGCAATTAAACAGCTTGGTACAAATGGCGGCGGATTTTTTGGACTTAACTCAGCGTTTCCTCTCGAAAATCCGACAGCATTGTCTAATTTTCTGCAGCTTTTATCAATTCTATTGATTCCGGCAGCCCTTTGCATTTCTTTTGGAAAAGCAGTAAAGGACAGTAAACAAGGAAGATCAATTTATGCAGCTATGCTCATTCTGTTTGTGGTGGCACTTGCAGTTTTAACATATAGTGAGCAATATCTAGCACCTGTTTTTCAAGGCGTCATGGCCTCAGGTAATATGGAAGGTAAAGAAATCATTCATGGTGTTGGAACATCAGCTCTATGGGGAGCAGCAACAACAGCAGCTTCTAACGGTTCGGTAAATGCGATGCTTGATAGTTTCACGCCATTAGGTGGGATGATGCTCATGTTCTTAATGCAGCTTGGCGAAGTTGTTTTTGGTGGTGTTGGTAGTGGATTATACGGGATGATTGCGTTTGTGATCCTAACTGTGTTTATCGCCGGGCTGATGGTAGGAAGAACGCCTGAGTATTTAGGGAAAAAAATTGAAGCGTTTGATATGAAAATGGTATGTCTAATTGTTCTTGTTCCCCCGCTTTTAACCTTGTTTGGAACAGCAACTGCGGTTCTCATGCCCCAGGCGAGCACATGGTTAACAAACTCGGGAGCACATGGGTTTTCAGAATTACTCTATGCATTTACATCAATGGGAGCTAATAACGGAAGTGCCTTTGGCGGTTTTACGGCAAATACGATATTCACAAATGTGATTGGCGGGATAATGATGCTGTTTGTACGTTTTATCCCGTTAGTTGCAGTTGTGTTTCTCGCTGGGAATTTATCAAATAAGAAAATTGTTGCTGCAAGCGATGGAACCCTTTCAACAAGCAATGGGTTATTTGTAGGACTGCTTATTGTTATCGTGCTATTAATCGGAGCACTCAGCTTTTTGCCTGCTTTAGCATTAGGGCCAATTGCAGATTTCTTTACAACGATCAAGTGAGGTGATATTAGTGAAAGATAAAGATTTAAATAAGAATATTTTCAAAGATGCAATAAGGCAGTCTTTTGCAAAATTGACACCGCGAATTCAGATTAAAAATCCGGTTATGTTAGTCGTTTATATTGGAGCGATTTTTACAACCATTCTATTTTTTATAAGTTTCGCAGGAATAAAGGATGAGAATTCAGGTTATACTTTGGCAATTGCTCTTATTCTTTGGTTTACGGTTCTTTTTGCAAATTTCGCTGAGGCCATCGCAGAGGGCCGAGGCCGGGCACAGGCAGACAGTTTACGCAGTGCCAGAAAAGATGTAAAAGCCAAAAAACTGAAATCAGCATCCGATTTTGAAGACTATACCGAAGTACTGTCAAATCTCTTGAAAAAGGGCGACATTGTTTATGTTAAATCTGGAGAACAGATACCCATGGATGGGGATGTGATTGATGGAGCTGCATCAGTCGATGAAAGTGCCATAACAGGGGAATCCGCACCGGTAATTCGAGAATCAGGCGGGGATAGAAGTGCTGTTACAGGAGGAACTACCCTTTTGTCCGACTGGCTTGTCGTTCAGGTAACAGCGGAAGCGGGAGAAAGCTTTCTCGATAAGATGATTGCAATGGTAGAAGGCGCTTCTCGAAAAAAAACACCAAACGAAATAGCGCTTCAAATACTTCTGGTAACACTTACCATTATTTTTCTGGTGGTTACAGCAACCTTGTTGCCGTTTTCAAATTTCGTAAGCAGTCAGGTCGGTCAAGGGTCGGCAATTTCTATCACCAATGTGATCGCATTATTAGTATGTTTGGCTCCCACAACAATAGGAGCACTTCTTTCATCAATTGGGATTGCTGGGATGAGTCGGCTTAATCAAGCCAATGTATTGGCAATGAGTGGCAGAGCGATTGAAGCCGCAGGTGATGTGGATGTCCTTTTATTAGATAAAACAGGAACCATTACCCTTGGAAACCGACAAGCTAGTGTTTTTATTCCAGTTAATGGGGTGACGGAAAAGGATCTTGCCGATGCTGCTCAGCTTTCTTCACTTGCTGATGAAACAGCTGAAGGCAGAAGTATTGTCGTTCTTGCTAAAGAACGCTTTGGAATAAGAGGACGTGATCTTACCAAGCTAGGTGCAACATTTGTCGAATTTACGGCAAAAACGAGAATGAGCGGGATTGATTACCAAGGGAACGAGATTCGAAAAGGTGCGGCAGAAGCAGTGAAAAACTTCGTTCTAGACAAAGGTGGGGATTATCCGGAGGAATGCAACCAAATTGTAAAGCAAGTGGCAAGTGATGGCGGAACACCTCTTGTCGTTGTAAAAAACAACATCATATTAGGCGTGATTTATCTCAAAGATATTGTTAAGAACGGTGTTAAAGAACGCTTTGAAGACTTGCGAAAAATGGGCATCAAGACCATTATGATCACTGGTGACAATCCTATGACAGCGGCTGCCATCGCAGCCGAAGCAGGAGTAGATGACTTTTTGGCAGAAGCAACGCCAGAAGCTAAGCTGATACTAATTCGTGATTACCAATCCAAAGGACATCTTGTCGCGATGACTGGCGATGGAACCAATGATGCGCCGGCCCTTGCCCAGGCAGATGTGGCAGTGGCAATGAACACTGGGACGCAGGCAGCCAAGGAAGCAGGAAATATGGTTGACCTGGATTCAAGCCCAACTAAACTCATTGATATTGTAAGAATAGGAAAGCAGTTATTGATGACAAGAGGCGCACTAACAACATTTAGTGTAGCAAATGATGTGGCAAAATATTTTGCCATTATTCCAGTTCTGTTTTTTGGTATTTATCCACAATTAATGGCACTTAACTTTATGGGACTAACCAGTACAAAAAGTGCTATTTTATCAGCCATTATCTACAATGCCTTAATAATCATTGCGTTGATTCCTTTGGCTCTGAAGGGTGTGAAATATCATGAAATGCCAGCTGGCAAACTATTAAAAAGAAATATGCTAATTTATGGTTTAGGTGGGATTGTAGCACCTTTTGTGGCAATTAAACTGATTGATGTATTGCTGACCGTAAGCGGTTTGGTATGAGGTGAAATGATATGATGAAAAGAATTGGAAAAGATTTACGACCAGTGTTGGTGTGTTTTATGGTTATGACTTTACTTTGTGGTGTTATTTATCCGATTTTTGTGACAGGTATTGCACAAATTGTATTTCCAAATCAGTCAAATGGTAGCATTATTACGATAACACAAGAAAATGGCACAAAAATAGATGTTGGGTCTGCATTACTTGGGCAGGAATTTACCAATCCGGAATATTTAATTGGCAGACCGATGGGTGCATCTAATTTATCACCAACCAGTGAAGAACAAAATACTCTGGTGCAGGAACGTGTAGCAGGGTGGCATGTCCTCGATCAGAATAATACTGGAGACATTCCCATGGACCTGGTAACAGCATCTGCAAGCGGAGTTGATCCTAATATTTCTCCTGAAGCAGCTGAATATCAAGTGGCACGTATTGCCAGTGCAAGAGGAATCAATGAGGATGCCGTTAGAACAGTCATAAGTAAATATACTTCTGGAAGTTTCCTTGGATTTTGGGGCGAATCTGGAGTTAATGTATTAAAAGTGAATTTAGCACTGGATGGATTAATATAATAAAAGGAAAATCGATGCCACAACTAATGAAACTCAGGAACAAATAAAAAACCTAAAAAGCGGCTAAATGCTATTATTTAGCCGCTTTTTAGGTACAGATTACACAATTCCAAAGCTCTTGATAAAGTTCGCTGCAAGAGGCGAGATATATCTATCTTTTACCCATATTGCAGCTATTTTTGTTTTTAGCTTTTCACTTTTGATCTCTTTGATAACCAGATTACTATTGGCTGCAAGTTCAAATGCGGATTTGGGAATAATCGCTATTCCAGTCCCTGCATTTGCCCATAAAAGCGCTGTTCTTGCATCATCACATTTACAGAATATTTCAGGAGCAAAGCCGTGCTCCATACAAGTATCGCAAATGAGCTGTTCAAATCTACGGTAAATGATCAACGGCTTATTTTTGAGTTCGCGGATGGATAGCGTCATGTTATTTGATTTCCAATTCATTTCTTTTGGTATGGCTACAATCATCGGTTCTGTTTTTGCATATTTACACTCGAAATTCAAAGCATTGAAGGGTGTCCTGACAATGCCCACTTCAATAATCCCTTTATTTAACAAATCAATCAGAGTAAAGGTATTCCCTTCGAATATTTCAAATTTAATATTGTCATATTGCTTGTGAAATTCCGACATTCTTTCGTTTAAAAGAGTTGCTCCCGAGGAAGAAACTGTACCGATGGATAAAGTTCCCTGTAATCCATTGCTCAAATCCTTCACTTCTTTTACAACTGAGTTGGTTAGCTCTAAAATTTGGTGGGCTCGGTTCATCAGTATTTTTCCTGAATCAGTAAGCTGTACATGCCGAGGACCTCGCTCGAAAAGTTTCACTCCTAGTTCTTCTTCCAATAGCTTAAGCTGATGACTTAATGGCGGTTGAGCCATATTAAGCTTTTTAGCTGCAGCAGTTATTTGGCCTTCTTCAGCAATGGCAAGAAAGTATTTCAATTGCTTGATATCCATAGGAACCTCCAATAAATATATACCATATGATTTTCGTATATCACCCATACAAAATAGATATTTTTCATATGTGAGTTTACATGTTATAATTTTAATCGGGAAACTAAAATTAGGCAATAGATTTATAATATTTTCGAAAATGGAGGTTGATATATTTGTTCAAACTTGCTGTCTTTTTAAAACCATATAAAAAAGAGTGTATCATTGGCCCTGCATTTAAGCTGCTGGAGGCAATATTTGAGTTGCTGCTGCCTACTCTTATGGCACTTATCATTAACAATGGGGTTGGTCAGCATAATCAAGATTATGTTCTTGAAATGGGAGGAGTGATGCTTCTGATGGCAGTATTAGGATTTTGCTGCTCGATGATCTGCCAATATTATGCGGCGCGAACTTCCCAAGGATTCGGTACAACTTTAAGAAATACCCTTTTCAAACATATTTCATCCCTTTCTTATGTGGAAATCGATCGATTTGGCACGTCTTCATTGATCAATCGCATTACAAATGATGTCAATCAACTTCAACTTGCGGTTGCCATGCTGATACGTCTCGTTATACGCGCACCCTTTATTTGTATCGGTGCCATAATCATGTCCATGATTATGGATTTTCGTTTATCACTGATTTTTTTAGCTGCTACACCTGTTTTTGCTGTGATCTTGTACCTTGTTATCAGCAAATCATCACCACTTTACCGTAAATACCAACAGAAACTTGACAAAATGGCATTGATCTTACGCGAAAATCTTTCTGGCGTCAGAGTAATCCGAGCCTTTGCCCGAACTGAAAAAGAGAAGGAACGATTTTATGATGCCAATGATGATCTAACTGGTATCGCCATTCATGTCGGTAAAATCTCAGCATTACTTAATCCACTGACATCCTTTGTGATGAACGCTGCCATCATCGCGATATTATGGACAGCCGGGTTTCATATCAATTCAGGAACTCTTTCGCAGGGGGAAATCATTGCCTTTGTCAATTATATTACTCAGATACTGCTTGCGCTGATCGTCGTGTCGAACTTGGTGATTATCTTCACTAAGGCCGTGACATCGGCTGGGCGTATCAATGAAGTGTTGGCGGCTAATACATCCATTCCCGACAATCCCAGTCAGATTTCACAAGTGATGAGTAACAGTAGCCCATCCATTCAATTCTGCAATGTGTCCTTTACTTACAATCAGACCGATAATATGGCACTTGAGGATATTTCAGTCACCATTAAAAAAGGCGAGACCATTGGTGTGATCGGCAGTACTGGATCCGGAAAATCTACTTTTGTTAACCTTATTCCCAGATTTTACGATGTGGTAAAGGGTGCGGTGTTTGTTGATGGTATCAATGTTAAAAATTATCCACTGCATGAGCTTCGCAAGAAAATCGGGATCGTTCCACAGAACATGATGCTGTTTACTGGAAGCATTGCAGAAAATATTCGTTGGGGAAAACAAGATGCCACGGATGAAGAAGTGATAACAGCCGCAAAAATTGCCCAGGCCGAGGAATTTATTTCAAAACTGCCTGAAGGTTACAATACCCATGTTTCGCGTGGCGGATTGAATTTTTCAGGGGGGCAAAAACAGCGATTAACGATTGCACGGGCGATGGTTTCAACGCCTGATATTTTGATATTGGATGATTCTTCAAGCGCACTGGACTTTGCCACAGATGCTGCCCTAAGACTGGCTATTAAAAAAAGCAGTCAAAACATGACGGTTCTGATTGTTTCTCAACGAGCCAGTACGATCAAACAGGCGGATAAAATTATTGTTTTTGATGATCGGCATATTGTCGGCTTTGGGTCACATAAAGAGCTGATGGATAGTTGTGAAGTTTATAAAGAGATCTGTCTGTCCCAGCTTTCAAGTGAGGAGGCTTTATTATGAACAAAGCAACGTTAACCCGAATTTTAAAATACATCGGAAAATATAAAAGCCACGCAATCGGATCCTTTATGGCTGCTATTTTAAGCGTTGTTTCGACATTGATCGGACCGCTGCTGATCGGTAAGTCCATCGATCATATGATCGGGATTGGTACGGTGGACTTCGCCGGTATAAAATATATTTTAATAGCGCTGGCGCTGATCTATATTGTTGGTAACATATTTGTCTGGCTGTTAACTTATTTAACAAATTGCTTAGCTTATCAAACGGTTAATGATATGCGTCATCAACTGATTGCCAAAATAAATACGCTACCGCTGAAATTCTTTGACACCCATTCTCATGGCGATACCATCAGCCGCTTTATCAATGACATGGACGCTATTTCAGATGGAATGCTCCAAGGAGGGGCAACGCTGCTGACAGGGATTGTTACCATCATTGGAGCGATCGGATTCATGTTGTATATCAAACCAGAGATGACGCTGGTTGTTGTTTTATCGGCTCCGGCTTCTTTTCTAGTGGCCCGGTTTATTAGCACACGTTCACAGCAAATGTTTAAAGGTCAGGCAAAAAGCTTGGGTGAATTAAACGGTTATGTTGAAGAAATGATTGGCGGACAAAAAATCGTTAAGGCTTTTAATTATGAAGCGCATTCTTTCGAAGAATTTGCGAAGATTAACACCGCATTATATCGTTCCGGTGTAAAATCGCAGTTCTATGGCTCGCTATCCGGACCAACAACCCGTCTTGTCAATAATATTACCTTTTCTGCTATCGGTGTCATCGGCAGCATACTAGCAATTTCAGGCCAACTCACAGTGGGTGAGCTATCAAGTTTTCTGATTTATGCAAGCCTTTTTGCAAAACCGTTTAACGATTTATCTGGAGTCTTTACACAAGTACAATCGGGGGTTGCATCAGCACAACGTATCTTTAATATTCTTGACATGCCGTCAGAAAAACCGGAGGCAAAAGACGCCATCATACTTAAACACAGTCAGGGTGAGATCAGTTTTAATCATGTAAGCTTTTCATATAACCCGGATCAGTCGCTGATTATTGATTTCAATCTTGATGTAAAGCCAGGAAGCAGAATTGCCATCGTTGGTCAAACCGGTGCAGGTAAGACGACCCTCGTCAACTTACTAATGCGATTTTATGATGTTGACAGCGGTTTTATATCGGTTGATGGCACAAATATCAACGCCATCAAGCGTGACAGTTTACGGCGTAATTTTGGTATGGTCCTACAGGATACCTGGTTGTTTGCAGGCAGTATTCGCAACAATATTTCCTATGGTAAACCGGATGCAACGGAAGCAGAAATCATTGCTGCAGCTAAAGCGGCTGAAGCTCATGACTTTATAAAATGTTTGCCGAATGGTTACGACACCTTGATTTTTGACGAAGGTGAAAATTTATCGCAAGGACAAAAACAACTTCTTACCATTGCCAGAGTCATGCTTGTCGATCCGCCAATGCTTATTTTAGATGAAGCTACAAGCAATATCGATACCCGAACAGAAAACCATATCCAAAAGGCATTTGAGAAAATGATTAAAGGCCGGACAAGTTTTGTGATCGCCCACAGGCTTTCAACAATACGCGACGCCGATTTGATCCTGGTACTTGATCATGGCAATATTGTAGAACGCGGAACACATCTTCAGTTATTAAAAAACGGAAGCTATTATGAACGGCTTTATAATAGTCAGTTCGCACCGGTATAGATTAATGTATTCCATATTTACAGAAAACAATAAAAATTCAATCAAACAAAATTAAGTTTTGGAGTATTAATCATAGAGATGTCATATATTTGTCTTGACTTAATTAAAAAGAATCATTTACAATAAGATCAATATAAAAGAAAAGGAGAATTTATGAAAAAAAATAATAAAGTAGATATTGTATTAATACCGGAGGGTAAAGTAATACAATAAACTTTTAACCTTCCAATAGGATTAATACAAAATTGGAGGAAAAAATGAATAGACTGAATTTAGAAAAATATGGATTAACACCACGGTTTAAGCAGGAAGCAGCCTTATACAGCAATTTGTTTATTGCCAGGGTTTCGGAGCAACATCGTGATTTATATAAGGTCATCAGTGAAAACGGAGAATTACTGGCTGAAGTTTCGGGAAAATTTTTATTCAATGCAGAAGATAACACTAGTTTTCCCGTTGTGGGTGATTGGGTAATGATTGATCGGCTGGATGACACTTCGGGCAATGCGGTGATTCACCAGGTTTTGACACGCAAGAGCCTCTTCGAGCGAAAGGCCGCCGGGACCAGTAAAGGGGTGCAAATTGTTGCATCAAATTTTGACCTTGTTTTTATTTGCATGTCTCTGAATGCTGATTTCAATTTACGTCGGCTGGAACGCTATCTATCCATTGCCTGGAACAGCATGGCTACACCGGTGATTGTGCTGACAAAGGCGGATTTATGTGATGACCTGAATCGTCGTCTGAATGAAATTTCCAGTGTCCGGGTGGGAACGGATGTGGTGGTCTGTTCCAGTAAGGATAATCGGGGCTATGATGAGATTGCTGACTACCTAACACTAGGAAAAACAATTGCCTTTATTGGATCATCAGGTGTGGGCAAATCTACCATCATCAATCGGCTCATGGGGGAAGAAGTTCTGCAAACCAAAAACATTCGCAATGATGATCGTGGGCGTCACGCCACAACCCATCGTCAACTGCTGTTGTTGCCAAATGGCGGGATTGTCATCGATACCCCTGGGATGCGGGAACTGCATTTAGATAGCGCAAATTTAGCTAAATCTTTTGAGGATATAGAGAGTTTGGCTGAGAATTGCCGCTTTCGAGACTGTACCCACACCGGAGAACCTGGTTGTGCAGTGCAAAATGCCATCGAAACGGGGATATTGTCAGAAAAACGATTTGCAAATTATTGTAAACTGCAAAAAGAAATGGAATACGTGGGCCTGAACTCGCGACAATTGGAAGAGGAGAAAATAAAAAAAATGTTTGGCAGCAAAGGTGAAATGAAACAAGCCAAAAGACAGGTAAAAAACAAAAACAAACGATGAGGTTCAATCCCGATTCGGATGTTGGCAAGATGGTCTGTAAATTTTAAGATTGCAAATACTATCAAAGTTAGGTATAATGAGTACAAATTTAATATTTGACATACGGTTGGACAGGTGAAAATCTGTTTTCAAGAAAAATATGTTTCCTGGGTGGGAAGCTCTTTTATAGAGTTTCCCACCCTTCTTTTATTCTAATAAGATGGCTGTTTAATAAATCAAAATTACTTAATAACTAATCATTTATATATAATATATCAAAATGCGTTCATTGATTAATACTAGCTTTAATATTTAAAGTGCATTTGTATATACAAATATCTAGATGGTTCTTATAAAATCATGATTGAGAGGTGTTAAAATTAAAATGAATGTAAAACATGGAACTTTTAGGGGGGGGATCCATCCGCCTTATGGAAAGGAAAGTACAGCTGCAGTTCCCTTGGAATTTGGTGAAAAACCAAAAATGGTGACCATACCCATGTCGATGCACATTGGGGCACCGTGTACGCCAAGTGTGAAAAAAGGTGAATACGTTTATCTTGGACAAAAAATTGGGGAACCAAACGGTTTTGTTTCGGTACCAATACATGCGAGTGTTTCTGGAAAGGTTGTTGCAGTCGAGGTCAGACCGCATCCATCTGGGGATCGGGTCATGTCTGTGGTTATTGAATCAGATGGACTGGATATACTTGAACCCAGCATCAAACCGTATGGTTCATTAGAGAAAATGGATGCTGAGTCCATCAAAAATATGATCTTGAATGCTGGCATTGTCGGACTGGGCGGGGCAACCTTTCCAACCCATGTAAAATTAACTGTTCCACCAGATAAAAAGGTGGATTCTATTATTTTAAATGGTGCGGAGTGTGAACCGTATTTAACCGCAGATCATCATTTGATGCAGACACAAGCTGAAAAGATTGTACTAGGGTTAAAAGTTGCAATGAAAGCTGTTGATGTCGAAAAAGGCTTTATTGGAATTGAAGATAATAAAGGTGAAGCTATTGAAGCGTTGACTAAGGCGATTGGAAACGATTTAAATTTGGAAATATATTCTCTACATACAAAATATCCTCAAGGAGCTGAAAAACAGCTGATTACTGCAATAACCGGACGCGAAGTCCCTTCAGGTGGACTTCCAGCCGATGCCGGGGTTGTAGTTATGAATGTTGGAACAGCTGCTCAGATAGCCGAGTCTATGACAACCGGAATGCCATTGTACAAACGGCTTTTAACCTGTACCGGAGATGCGATTAAAAATCCGCAGACCCTTGAAATCCGAATTGGTGTATCCTTTCAGTCCGTCATTGATCAGTGTGGTGGATTTATTTCCGAACCCGGAAAAGTTATTTCAGGCGGACCCATGATGGGGGTTTCTCAATTCGAAACCGAAGTACCGGTAATCAAAGGGACTTCAGGAATTTTATGTTTAACTAAAGAATTTGCCGACGTATCCATCCCATCAAATTGTATTCGCTGCGGAAAATGTTTAAGTGTCTGCCCCATTCATTTGGAACCACTTAATCTGGCAGCGTATTCTCAGAAAAACAAATGGAAACAATGTGAAGAAAACCATATCATGGATTGTATTGAATGCGGAAGCTGCTCCTATATCTGTCCTGCAAAAAGAACCTTGGTTTCTTCAATTCGTGTGGCTAAACGTGAGATTGTTGCACAGAGAAGAAAAGGAAATTAGGAGGAATTATGATGAATAACTTAAATCTTACCATATCCTCATCTCCTCATATCCATGCAAAGCATTCAACGGCAAGTATTATGCAAAATGTTTTGATTGCGTTGCTGCCAGCGTTGGCGGTTGCAGGATATGTTTTTGGAGTATGGGCATTGGCATTAGTGGCAATTTGTGTTGTTTCTGCAGTGACTACAGAAGCAATTATTCAAAAATTATGTAAAAAAGCAGTCACCATCAATGACTGGAGTGCGGTTGTAACCGGAGTGTTGCTGGGCTTTAATTTACCAATTAATGCACCTTGGTGGCTGGCAGTCATTGGATCTGTTTTTGCAATTGCAATTGTAAAACAATGTTTTGGCGGATTGGGTCAGAACTTTATGAATCCTGCTTTGGCGGCAAGAGCTTTTTTGCTTGCTTCATGGCCAACCCGTATGACCAGTACCGCCTATATTCCAGCTTATGATACGGTGACAACCGCAACACCGCTTGCTCTTCTTAAATCAGGCGATTTAACAAACATGCCATCAACACTGGATTTATTTACAGGCTTAAACGGGGTTTACGGTTGTATCGGCGAAATCTCGGCTTTGGCTTTGTTAGTTGGTGGGTTATATCTTATTTTTAAAGGCATTATTAGTTGGCGGATACCAACGGTTTATCTTTTAACCGTTGCAGTTTTTGCAGTTTTAGTTGGACAGGATCCTCTTGTGCACATTGTATCAGGTGGTGTCATGTTGGGTGCTTTCTTCATGGCAACCGATTATGCCTCTTCACCGGTTACCCCAAAAGGTCAGATAATATTTGCCCTCGGATGTGGTTTAATCACAATGATTATTCGCTTATATGGCGGATACCCGGAAGGTTGTTCTTATTCGATTCTTCTTATGAATATTGCAACCCCTTTAATCGATCGCTTCACAAAGAAAAAAATTTATGGTGTTGCCAAAAAGAAAAAGGAGGTGCAGGCATAATGGAAAATAAAGTTCAAATTGATTGGAAAAATGTTTTTAAATTGGGCTTTATTCTCTTTGCGATTTCAGCTGTCGCTGCTTGCTGTTTGGCATTAACAAACTATGTGACAGCGGGTACAATTGAGAAAATGAATTTAGCAACAAATCAAACGGCTCGTCAGGAAGTGCTTTCCGAAGCGGTAGATTTTGAAGAGATACCCGCTGAAGATCTGACAAAGATCGGAACTGAAATAGGTCTGGACAATCCCGATGAACTTGTTGAAGCCTATATTGGGGAAAATGGTAATGAAGTGGTTGGGTATACCGTTAAAACGGCGCCACAAAGTGGCTACAGTGGAGAAGTACAAGTATTGACCGGTATTTCAACGGATGGTGTTGTTCAGGGCGTAATCATTCTTGAGCATAATGAAACGCCGGGGTTGGGTGCGCTGGCGACGCTACAGAAATTTAAAGATCAGTATAAAGGTTTGACTGCTTCAGAGAAAATCACGGTTGTTAAAAGCAACCCTGAATCGGGAAGTAATTCAATTCAGGCCATTACTGGAGCAACGATCACGTCCAGTGCGGTAACACTTGGGGTAAACATCTCAAATGAAGTTTATCAGATTTTGTCGAAATAAGAGGGGAGAATATAGATGAATTTTATAAAAAACCTGACCAGAGGAATCATAAAAGAAAATCCAACATTCGTACTTGTGTTGGGGATGTGTCCAACTCTTGCGGTTACAACATCGGCGATTAATGGTATGGGAATGGGTTTAGCGACCACCGCAGTGCTTGTCGGTTCCAATGTGGCTATATCAGCATTGCGTAAAGTAATTCCCAATAGTATTAGAATCCCGGCTTTTGTCGTGATTATTGCATCTTTTGTAACAATTATTGGCATGTTAATGAAGGCTTATGTACCAACCTTAGATGCCGCATTGGGACTGTTTATTCCCTTGATTGTTGTTAACTGTGTTATTTTAGGCCGTGCGGAAGCCTTTGCTTTTTCAAATGGAATTGCGGATTCTTTTGCTGATGGCCTTGGAATGGGTCTTGGATTTACATTGTCATTAACGGTTCTTGGCTCTGTGCGCGAGATTTTAGGAGCAGGCAGTATTTTTGGCCTTTCATTATTTGGTGCTTCGTATGAACCTGTCATATTGATGATTCTTCCACCAGGCGCTTTTTTAACGCTCGGTCTTTTAATGGGGCTTATTAATTGGAAAAAGAAAAAGGTATAGGGGGAAGAGATAAATGAGTTTGATTTTTATTCTGATTAGTAGTATATTCGTTAATAACTTTGTATTATCCCGTTTTTTAGGTATCTGTCCGTTTCTAGGCGTTTCTAAAAAAGTCGAAACAGCTCTCGGTATGGGTGCTGCTGTAACTTTTGTTATGGCTTTGGCTTCAGCGATTACCTATGTTGTGCAGTATACGATTCTGGAACCCCTAAACCTTGGTTATTTACAGACAATCGCCTTTATTTTAGTTGTTGCGGCATTGGTTCAGTTTGTCGAAATGGTTATAAAAAAAATGACTCCGTCCTTGTATCAGGCTCTTGGTGTGTTTTTGCCATTGATTACAACAAACTGTGCTGTGTTGGGAGTGGCATTTTTAAATATTCAGTATGAATACAATTTTATTGAAACGGTTGTTAATGGGATTGGAGCAGCACTGGGTTTCACACTGGCGATTGTGCTTTTTGCAGGTGTTAGGGAACGTCTTGAATCATCAGAAATACCAATGGCTCTTGAAGGATTTCCCATTGCCTTATTAAGCGCAGGATTAATGGCGATAGCATTTTTAGGTTTTTCCGGAATGAAACTGGGTTAGGAGGATATGGAAATGTTAAATGCAATTTTAGTTCCAGTCGGTATCATTAGCGCGTTTGGTTTGATTTTTGGAATTGGTCTGGCTATTGCTGCCAAGGTTTTTGAAGTGCAGGAAGACCCTCGGGTTTCATTAGTCAGAGCGGCTTTGCCGGGCGCAAATTGTGGCGGATGTGGCTTCCCAGGATGTGATGCATTGGCCGGTTCAATTGTGGAAGGTTCAGCAGCTGTTGATGTCTGCCCGGTTGGCGGAGGTGATACGGCCGCTGTGATTGCCAAAATTATGGGCAAAGAAGCTGGCAGCGCGGTTAAAAAAATTGCAACCGTTATTTGTCAGGGAACCTGTGAAACGGCACCTAACCGTGCTGACTATTATGGTGAAATGGACTGCCGTGAAGCAATGATTGCTTCGGGTGGTGCTAAAGGATGTCGTTATGGCTGTATGGGGTATGGAACCTGTAAGTCCGTTTGCCCATTCAATGCGATCAGCATGGGTGAGGACGGACTGCCGAAGGTCGATCCTGATAAATGTACATCCTGTGGTAAATGTGTGGATGCCTGTCCAAAATCAGTCATGAATTTGGTGCCGATAACACAAGAAATCATCGTTAAATGTCATAACTTGGACAAAGGGAAGATTGCCCGATTATCCTGTACAACTGCTTGTATCGGTTGCGGAGCCTGTGAAAAAGCGTGTAATTTTGATGCCATAAAAGTGGAAAATAATTGTGCGAAAATTGATTATGATAAATGTCGCCAATGTTATGAATGTGTTGATAAATGTCCGATGAACTGTATATCCGGTGATATTGAATATGGCAAATCAACAGCTCAAACTGGATTATAACCCATTAACGCAATTGATTGGTTGTTCCCCCTGTGATACCGCTAAAATATTTGCCCATACGGTTTTGTGCATTTTTTCAAAAGCCTGTTTGGTAGTTCCGGCAATATGGGGGGTGAACAACAGTTTATATTGGTAATCCTCCGGCAGATTAAGAAGAGGATTATCCAGGGTAACAGGCTCAGGATTCAATGTGTCCAATCCTGCTCCTGCAATCTGTCCATTGACTAGAGCTGTGACCAAACTTTCCTGGACAACCAGTTCGCCTCTGGCAGTATTAATAAGCAAGGCTGTTGGTTTCATCAGTGTCAACAGCTCCTGATTGATCAGTCCTGTCGTTTCTGGTGTTACAGGCAGATGGAGGCTGATGATATCACATGTTTTACAGAGTTCTTCCAGTGGTAAATAGGACAGTCCCAATTCCTTTTCGGTCTGGATTTTTCTGGTGCGATTAAAATAACTTAGCTTTGAGCCAAAAGGTTTCAATCGCTTTGCCGTTTCAAAAGCAATAGAACCCATTCCCACTAGACCTATATGACAGGCCCCTAGTTCGGAAATTCCTTCTAGAATAAATGACCCCTTTGCCTGAATCTGTTGGCCGCTGCGAACCATCTGATCCCCCTCCAGAAGCCTTCGCTGAAGCCCCAGCATCAGCAGAATAGTATGTTCTGCCACCGCCCCGGAGTTAGCGGCAGTATTATTACAAACATAGACACCTTTTTCTTTTGCGGCATCAAGATCAATTTTATTATAGCCCACCCCTTCAGAATGAATGAGTTTTAGATTGGACATGTTATCAATTAAGTTTTTACTGACCTCTCGAACGGCATCGGCAAAAATAAAATCGGCATCGCCTCCGGCATAAAGAATGGCGTCATCGGTAGTAAGGTCTTCACCGAAAATGAGATCCCAATCTTTTGGAATATTTGTTAAATCGGAAAACTTTTCCACCCGTTTCTTAGATGTTAAAATCAGTACCTTAGTCATAGTGTAACCTCCGTTATTTTGATATAATTCATTATATCGTGTGAATGAATTAAACGCTACTAATTATTTCTGTTGTCGTACCATAGCTACCGCTCCTGTTCTAATTATTTTTCTGAGAATATTTCCGGCACAGAAAAGGTTTATTTTTTTAAAGAATACGATGATTATTAGGGGAAATTTCTCTTTAATTTGAGAAATTGGAAAGCTTGAAGAGCTATTATCATGTTTTTCTGAAATAAAATAATTAAAAACTATAATTTGCATTATATTTGGGTAATAATATTAAAAAGTTATTTTCCACTATATATTGGAAAAAGTGTACATGTTGTTGAATAGAAAAATATACAGATTATTCAAAATATACAACAGTAGAATTGCAAGATGAGGATGATGCTCGAGCTTGTTATTCAGCGGGATAGGAAAAAATTGTTAGATGTGAAAATATAAACGAACTGGCATAAGGAATTTTGAAAATTTTGAATATGGATGAGTTTTCATATCAAACGTTTTGCTAAAGTAGTTCTGATTTTTATAGTGAAGGTGAATCGCAATAATGAAGAAAAAGATTATCATAGTTGTTATCTTAATTAGTCTAGCTGTAATTGGTGTTATCAGTTATCAAATATTTTCGAGAATGATGAACAATAAAATATCCATGTACACAGATACGAATGATATTCAATATCTGGCCAAGGTTGATTCAGAATATTTTTATGTCTATCGGAATAACCAATGGCAAAAGGAATTTATTAAAGGTGTTAACATTGGTGCGGGTATGCCCGGTAACTTTCCGGGAGAATTTGGAACCACTAAAGATGACTATCTACGATGGTTTAAATATATTAGCGATATGAATGCAAATACCATTAGGGTTTATACCATTTTAAAACCTGATTTTTATAATGCCCTGCTAGAATATAATCAAAGCGCGAAAACGCCGCTATTATTGATCCAAGGTGTCTGGATTAATGAAGAAGATATTGCCACCTACATGGATGCCTATAATCCAGAGATCAAGGATAAGTTTAAAAGTGAAATAGAAGCAACCATTGACGTTTTGCACGGAAATAAAATCGTGCAAAAACAGACAGGACATGCCTATGGGGTCTATGAAGCCGATGTATCTCAATATGTAATTGGGTATATTATGGGAATCGAATGGGATCCGGGTTTTGTGATGACGACGAATAATAACAACTCGGAAAAGACAAATTATGATGGCCAATATCTTTACAGTGTGAATGCTTCTCCCTTTGAGAATTTTTTATGTGAATCAGGGAATGATTGCATTGCCTACGAAACGGATCATTATAAAATGCAAAAAACGGTGAGCTTTGTAAATTGGCCCACAACCGATATGCTGAGTCATCCCAATGAACCTCTTGAAAACGAAGACAGTGTGTCAGTCAATATGGAACATATTAAAAAGAAAGATACATTTAAACCCGGCCTGTTTGCTTCCTATCATATCTATCCTTATTATCCTAATTTTATGAATTATCAGAAGCAGTACATTAATAATAAAGATGAGAATGGAAATGTGGATACCTATGGAGGTTATTTAGCGGATCTGAAAAAGCAGCATACCATGCCTATTCTTGTGGCAGAGTTTGGAATACCCGCTGGTCGTGGTAAGGCTCATGATAATATTTACATGGGGTTTAATCAGGGGAATGTAACCGAGACACAACAAGGTGAAATGGAAGCATCAATGTTAAAAGACATATATAATGAGGGATATGCCGGTGGTTTGGTGTTTGCATTTCAGGATGAATGGTTTAAGAGAACCTGGAACACCATGGATTTAGATTTGCCACAACGACGCGCATATTGGAACAACCAGCAAACCAATGAGCAGCACTTTGGTTTACTCGCCTTTGATTCCGGCGAAAAAGAATGCCCCTGCTATGTCGATGGGAATGCAAAAGAGTGGGAAGGTAGCACGCCGATTAGTACAAACAACGAAAATGAGTTGTTTGTAAAATCCGATGACGCCTATGTCTATTTCATGGTAAAGACATCAAATTACAATTTTGATCAAGATACTCTGATTATTCCGGTGGACACCATACAAAATCAAGGGAATACCAGCAATAATGATGTGAGTTTTGATAAAGCAGCTGATTTCTTGATTTCAATTAATGGAAAAGATAATTCGAGAATCATGGTCGACGCTTATTATGATAGTTTTCAGTATCTTTATGGTGAAAATAGCAACATAATTCCAAAGAAATCAGAATTCAGTATTAATAATAGTGGCGCATTTGATCCCATGAATCTATACTTAAGTAAGGATTTGTATTTGCCGGAGGATAAAATTACGGTTCCCTTAAGTCAATATGAAACAGGTAAACTTGCTTACGGAGATGGGAATCCCAATAACAGCGATTTTAATTCCCTGACGGATTTTTGTATGAAGGATAATATTCTTGAAATCAGAATACCCTGGCAGCTCCTAAATTTTATGGATCCTTCTTCTAAAATAGTTATGAATGACTTGCATATTAATGGAATACAACCCCTGCAAATCGATGGTATTAATGCTGGTGTGGGGATTTTAAATAATATGACCGATGCAAACATTGCGATGAATTTTTATGGTTGGGAAGATTGGGATATCCCAGTTTACCATGAACGACTGAAACCATCTTACTACATTTTAAAAGATGCATTTAATTTATATCAATAGAGAGGCATGCAATGAAGAGACGAAAAAATCGTAAAATAGTTGAAATAATGGTTTTTATTCTGGTCATTATCGTTGGGGCACCTTTTGGAGTCTGGTTTGTCCAACCTTCAAAAACTCTTGATGTCGTCATCATTGACAAAACGGTTCCCGACACTACCTATCGGGAACACAAGGGCCTCATGTGGATACTCAATAATTTAAAGGTAAATAACGGGGAATTAAACAAACCATTTAAATATGAAGAGGATTATTATGGCTTCTTTCCTTTGAATAACGAACAATACACCATCAAAGAGATTCCTGATAATCTGGGGAAGCCTGATTTAATCTATTTAACCGACACTTATGGTGTTTACAAAGAGGATTTCTACAATAAAAGTGATCAGGGTAATCGCTCAGGAATCATTTATGGTGGGACCCAGGAAAAAGAAGTAACCAGTATCAAGAATGCCCTCGATCATAATGTGATTATTGGAGAATTTAATATTTTAGCCAGCCCTACCGAAAGTCAGGCAAGAGCAGACCTGGAAAATATTTTTGGAATTAAATGGAATAACTGGATGGGTCGGTATTTTTCCGACCTTTCAAAAGAAAACCTTGAAATCCCCGCCTGGATGAAAGAAAATTATGCCATGCAATATGGAATAAAGTGGGACTTTACCGGAGCCGGTATTGTTTTAGTTGGTGCTGATGATACCATTATTGTTTTAAGAAATAATGTTGAATTGGGAAAAGACTTGAATTCCATAAATTTTTCAGAAAATGTAAAAAATGAATTTCCAATAAGAAATAATACAAACTATTATTATTGGTTTGAAATAGCAAGTGCAGATAAAGATACTGAGGTTCTTGCTAACTATAAACTGGACGTAACTGAAGCCGGACAAAAAATATTGGATGAATATGAAATCCCCACAGTGTTTCCAGCGATTGTGAGGAAAACAGGGCCTTACACCAGTTATTACTTTGCCGGTGATTTTGCAGACAGTAAGTCAACACCGAGTATTTATAATATGCCAGGAATTCCGTTTTTAAATCGGATTACAACTTTTGATGAAGACTCCAATCAAAATTACTTTTATTGGAATGTCTATTATCCTTTGATTGAAAAAATTATCAGCTCAATAAATTAGGATGGTGAAAAAAAATGTTTTCAAATAATATGCAGTCATTTATTATCTTAAACATATATATACTAATCATCGTCAATGTCATCTTGCTAATATCTGTTTATTATCAAATCATAAAAGACAAGATTAAAAAAAAGCGCTATGAAAAAAAATCCATTTATTTAAAACCAATGATTATTGCCTTTCTAAATGACGAAAACCATGAGGTGCAGGTCAAACGGGAATTAAAGAACAATTATTTGAAAATGATAGCCATAGACATAATGGTAGAATATGCAGAAGCAAATCATGTAAATCTCAGCACACAATTTGTTAGTCTTAATTTGGTAGACTTAGTCATTAAAAAATTAAGAAAGAAACTGAACATCATTTATCTGAAAAAGCTGGCTTTAATGGGATCTGAACAGGCATATGATATCCTAATGGATTTTGCCCAGTCTGAAGATTTGGACATCAGCTATATGAGCTATTTTGGACTAGCGCGTATCAATGCTCAAAAAGATAAAAAAATAGCAGCCATCCAGCAGTTGGTTCGCTCCGATATTTTCAGGGATCGAATTATTGAGATTTTGAGACAGTTTGATCTGGCTTTTGAAGAATGGCTCGAGCTGCTGGAAAAAGAGGAATCAGTCAAAGGAAAAATTATTTTTATAAAAGTAATTATGATAAAAGATGATATTCTAAGAGAAGACTATTCCGATCATTTGGAAAAATTCTTGAATGATCAGAGAGAAGTGAAAATTGCGGCAATTGAAGCATTAGGCAACAGCCGGAATGCAAAATATATTGATGTGCTGAGAAGAATATATGAAAATGAAGAAAATTGGCAAGTCAGAGTGGCTGTTGCAAAAGGTCTCAGCAGTTTTAAATTTGAAAGTGTCAAAGATGTTTTGCTGAAAATGACAAAAGACAGCGAGTGGTGGGTACGCTATAATGCGATTAAATCAATAGTGGCAATGGGTGAAGATGGTTTGTTCAGTCTTATCGATTTGTCACTTGAATCAAGTGATGAAAAGATTTCTGATTTAGCCTATTATTTTTTAAATGCTAATCACGATGTTTACAATACAGTAAAGAATATTGAGGTGTAATAAATGGATATAATCGTAAACAGCATCGCAATTTACAGCCAAATAATATTCGTGTATTTTTTTGTCGTCAGCTTGTTATATGTCTTATTAATACTCATATCCTCGGGAGAGCTCAAGGAATTTGTTAAGCGCATTAATAATGATGTTACCATTATCAGTAATTATACAAAACCCATTTCCGTCATTATCCCAGCTTTCAATGAAGAGGCAACAATTATCGATAATATTATTTCACTTTTAGATCTAAATTATCCCGAATTTGAAATAATTGTGATAAATGACGGTTCCTCAGACAATACTCTGGAGAAAACAATCGACTATTTCAATTTGAGAAGAATTGACGTAGAAATAAATATGCAAGTTGATTGTAAAGAAATTAGAGGGGTCTATGGATCCTTTGTTATTCCAAATCTTGTTATTGTAGATAAATTGAATGGCGGAAAAGCAGATGCTTTAAACGCAGGAATCAATTTATCCCGGTATCCCCTTTTTTGTGGAATTGATGCAGATTGTATCATCGAAAAAAATGCCTTATTAAGAATTGTAAAGCCATTTCTCATTCATGAAGATACTATTGCAGTTGGTGGTATTATCAGAATAGCAAATGGATGTACCATCAAAGAAGGCAAATTATTGGAAGCAAAATTACCCAAGCAAGCCATTGTCAGATTTCAAATTATTGAATATTTCAGAGCCTTTTTAACGAGTCGAATTGGGTGGGAAAGAATCAATGCACTGCTAATTATTTCTGGAGCTTTCGGGGTCTTTAAAAAATCAGCGGTGGTTGCTGTGGGAGGATACAGTACAACTATTGGGGAAGATATGGAACTCACTTTAAAAATGCATGAATATTTTAGAAAAAACAAACTGAAATATAAAATTGATTTTGCGTCAGATGCTGTCTGCTGGACACAGGCACCAGACACGCTAAAAGATCTTAAGTCTCAACGAATTAGATGGCAACGCGGTTTGAGTGATTCCCTTCTGAAGCATAAGAAAATGATATTTAACCCTAAATATGGGACAGTGGGAATTTTAGCCATGCCATATTTCTTTTTAGTGGAAATGATCGGTCCTGTCATTGAGACTTTTGGTTATTTCATGTTTATTATTGCAATCATTACTGGAAGTGTTTCAAAATTCTTCATCTTTGTTTTTTTAATGGCTTTTCTATTTGGTATATTGTTTTCACTTTCAGGGATATTATTTGAAGAATTTTCTTACAAACGCTATAGTGGGTTTAAAGAAATTTCTAAACTTATACTTTACAGCTTTTTAGAGCAATTTTTTTATCGCCAACTTACGGTATGGTGGCGAGTCCGATCTTTTTTTAATTTCAAAAAAGGAAGTAAGGATTGGGGTACAATAAAAAGAAATACCTTTTCAAACAAGGAGGAATAAATGAATTTACAAGAATATTTTTTAGAGCTTTCTCATGTTGAGAAACTCGGAGAAGATTTATATGAAGAATTTTCCGAATCATGCAGCGAAAAATTAAAACCGGTTGTTCTTGCCTTTTCCCAGGAAGAAGCAAAGCATCAGCGATTAATGTTAGATCTATCTAGAGACGAACACATAAAAGATGAAATGGTAAATAAAGAAATTGAATTGATTTTAAACCAACAAATCGATCATATAAAAATTAATGGAGGAAAACTTGATATCCATTCAGAGAAAGAATTTTTTCAATTTGCTTTGCAAGTAGAAAAGAATTCCATAGATATCTATTCAGCGCAATTAAGTGTATATGAAAAAGAGTCGAATAAATATAAAATGTTTAAAAATATTACTAAAGAAGAAAGAAAACATATGTTGTTTATTTTAGATCGACTTTATGAACTTAAATAAGAAAACAGACATCTGAATTTGTGCCAAAAAAGATTAGGAGCTATGATGAGAAGGGTACTACTGTTTATTATCAGTATAACTGTACTTGGCCTTACAGGTTGTCATTTAAATAATGAAAACCTCGTGATTAAAAGTTTTCATCACCCGAATGGCGTATATTTTTGTCAAGAAAAAGTCAGTTCTGAAATAAATATTCTTAATCCAATGAAAAATGAAAAAGAAGTTTGGGTTGAGTTTGAAATCAAAGATAATTCTGACAATCAGATCGATTCATCTATACAGAAAGAGACAATTTCTTCGGAAAAAGAAACGCATGTCGCTCTTGATTGGACCATTCCAGTTGATTTTAAGAGTGGCAGTTATAAAACTGAAATTATTGTTTGGGACAAATCTCCAGAAAATTCCGACGCTAAAGAAATTGCTCAAAGTGTAGATCAAAAAGGCTTTTTAATCTTTAAGAGCCAAGATGATTTTAATGAACTGGATGGGAATGTTTGGTTAGTGTCAGAAGGTAATCTTGGCAGAAGTGAATTGAAAAGTGAGAATGTAACATTAAATAATGGTTTGTTAAGCATTGAAATGCCCCAAAATACTCTTAATGGTGGAGAGATATATTCCAAAGAACTTAAAGATTACGGGGCTTTTGAAACGAGGATGAAACTACCTGATGCACCGTCTTCAATCACAGGCTTTTTTCTATACAAGGCTCCGGACTATTTTTATGAAATTGACATTGAAGTCTATAATCAGTCAGATGGAAACCTAATGCTTACGACTTACTCAGATGGCGAAAAAAAGAATGTTTATAGTGGTAACTTGGACTTTGATCCAACAAAAGATTTTCATGACTATCGAATAGAATATCAGAAGGATCATGTCGCGTTTTACATTGATAATATTTTTATCCAAAGCTGGTCAGATGGTTTTCCGAAAGAAGGAATGTATTTAATGATTAACTGTTGGTATCCTAAATGGCTGGATGGAGAAAAACCAAAAGAAAACCAATACTTATTGGTAGACTGGATCAGATTTTGATAAAGATTTAATTTTCGTTCCGGGAGACAGAATTTCATGCTAAACTTTCTGCTCTAAATTGCATTTCTAATTGTTGCATAGTCTGAAAATCTGTGGATATTTGAGCCAAGGCAGTTTTACA
This sequence comes from Acetobacterium paludosum, assembly GCF_008086595.1. Classification (GTDB taxonomy): domain Bacteria; phylum Bacillota; class Clostridia; order Eubacteriales; family Eubacteriaceae; genus Acetobacterium; species Acetobacterium paludosum. Next base: position 69,075 of record NZ_RXYA01000007.1, read on the forward strand.
AGAAAAATTGTAGAATCCGTTTTAGCTCTTTTTTGATTAAATGCTATTCATTATAATAAATATTTATGCTATACTAAAATTAAATTAAAAAAATGAGGGTTTATAATGGAAGAGCTACTTATTCAAGCGGTGAAAGATGTCAATGAAAAGGATATTCTAATGTTGGTTGACCAGGCATTCGCGACCGGTTATAAACCGGATCAAATTATCGAATTGCTAAAAAAGGGAATGGACTGCGTTGGTAAAGAATACGAAACCGGGAACTATTTTATCGCTGATTTAATGATGTCTGGTATTATTTTCAAAGAAATTCTTTCTCAAGAACGTATGCAGCCCAGCACATCAAAGAAAAATCAGAATTATAATGGCACTATTCTGATCGGAACTGTAAAGGGTGATCTTCATGATATTGGAAAAGGTCTTTTTTCCGGTTTGGCACTATCATGCGGTTATAACGTTATTGATCTTGGTGTCGATGTTTCTCCGCAGACCTTTGTTGATCAGATTATAAAACTCAAGCCCGAAATTCTTGCATTAAGCGGGGTGTTGCATACCGCTATTAAAAGTATGAAAAACACAGTAGATCTTATTGAAGAGAACGGATTAAGAAATCAAATAAAAATTATTGTTGGTGGAAATCCCCTTACTCAGGAAACATTTCATTTTATCGGAGCTGATGCATTCAGCCGTGATGCCACCGAGGGAATTAATATTATAAAAAGCTGGACTCAAGAACAAAAATAAAGGGAGAATAATATGGCTGAACCGGTTTATTTGAAAATTGCTGACGATATCCGAAAGCAGATTACTTACGGACTTCTCAGTGCCAATGATCCTCTTTCTTCAGAAAAAGAACTTTGTTCTAAATACAGTGTCAGTCGAATGACAGTGAGAAAATCACTATCTATTCTCGTAGATGAAAATCTGCTTTACTCTGTGCCGGGAAAAGGTTATTTTACAAAAAAAATTAATCGTGATAAATATCTCTTTTTATTCGATGAACTGGATATTCTGATCGGTTCAAATAAAGAAAGTCAACTGATGGAAGTTGAAATTATCAAACCCACTGCTGAATTGATTTATCATCTGAGAGTTTCGCCTGATAAACGGATTGTCGTGATCAAACATCTCCTTTACAGTGATGGCGAAATTGTCGCTTATGACATAAAATACATCCCATATTTTACAGGAATACCCATTGTGGAAAAAGAAATAAATTACATTACATTTCCGGAAATTATTGCCAGCCGAACATCGATATTTGATGTTCATCGAAAAATCGCAATTAGCATGGAAATCCCCCCTGATGAAATCATCAATTTATTGAATCTTTCGCTTTACGATCCGGTAATTATCATTCAACAGCATATATTGGATCAAGAAGGTTTACCCATTGGATTTGGACAATTGTATTGTCATTATAAAAAATGTCGCATTGAAGGAATTTCTGTAATAGGTGAATAAATGAAGCAGCAGATTTATCAAGTCATTCAAGAAGATATAATAAAAAAAATAAGAAACAATACCCTTAGACCGGGAGATAAATTACCAACCGAATCAGAGTTTTGCGAGATTTATGATACCAGCAAGTCTTCCGTAAAAAAAGCGCTGAACCGACTCGTAAATAACGGGTACCTTTATGCCATTCAGCGTGTTGGTTATTATGTGAATATTCCAAAATACAACAACTATATTCTTTCTTTTGATCCCATGGAATTATTCTATCAAGGAGAAAAACTCGATCAAATTAAACTTGAACAAATATCAGAAACTGATACTTATGATTTTAGAGATGATTCTGATCCGAAGAAAGCTAAAATCTTATGTCTGCCTGAACTTTATTCGGTGGGTAATGTTGCTGTGGCTTTATCTCTTACTAAATTTTTTTATCGTAAGGCACTTTTCTTAAAAAATAAAAGTACACTCACACAGATTCCAGATCATAACCAAATAGGGGAGCTGTTAAAAATATTTACTCACAATCGAAAAATAACAATTTATGGCAAGGATTCGCCTATGATTATTGAGAAACTTCTAGAATTACCATCACAAATACCGCTGTTTGTTGTTGAAGAATCTTTTTATGATCGATATGAAAAACTATTTGGGAAAAGAACGATTTATTACAGAAAAGAATACATTGTACTCTCGGGAGTTTCAGACAAAAATAACATCATGTTATAGATTTTACTTTCAACGAGAAATGTTTCTTAAAATATATTTAATACCGTTGACAATTAATAAAAAGAGTGCTATTATCATTTTAAGATATTGGTGTATACATGTAGTATTCAACATTCTAAGAACTGCGTTTATACCTTATTGCTCCACAAAATCTGAGTTGGAGTATTAAAAAAAGAATTCTGTAAATATGGAGGTAACAGAGTATTGATAATTATTGGAGAAAAAATTAACGGTGCCATTCCTTCCACCGCGAAGGCCATTGCCGCCAAGGATTCAGAGTATATTAAAAGTTTAGCCATCAAACAGGCAGAAGCCGGTGCCGATTTTATTGATGTCTGTGCTTCGGTGGATGATGCCATCGAACTGGAAACCATGAAATGGCTGATTGATATCGTCCAGGACGCCACGGATGTGCCGATTGCAGTGGACAGCCCCAACGTACACACCTGCGTCGAGTCGATGAAGTATTGCAACAAACCGGGATTGTTTAACTCGGTATCATTGGAAGGTGATAAAATTGATTTTGCATTTCCTGCAATCGCTGACACGAAATGGGAATGTGTTGCTTTGTTAAACAGCGACAAGGGCATTCCGAAAACAGCCAAAGACCGTAGCGATGTTTTTACCGATTTAATGGCGAAAGTGAAGGAATACCAGATCGATCCATCAAGAATGCACATCGATCCGTTGATCGAAATGCTCTGCACTTCAGAAGAAGGCATCAGCATGGTAACCGAAGTCATCAGAGGCATTAAAGAACAGTATCCAACCATTCATGTCACTGGTGCTGTCAGCAATATTTCCTTCAATCTGCCCGCCCGAAAAATCGTCAACCAGGCTTTTGCCGTACTGGCGATGAACGCCGGAATGGACAGCTTTATCCTGGATCCGCTGAATCAGGATCTGATGGGGATGCTGTTTGCTACCGAAGCCTTGTTGGGTGAAGATGATTACTGCATGGAATATATCGGCGCCTATCGCGAAGGTATTTTTGGTCAGAAAAAATAATTTTAATAATTAACGACACACATCGTTAAGAAATAATCATTTAAAAGAAAAAAGGAGAAAACAAAATGTCGAAAATTGAAGAAGTAAAAGCCCTGGTGGAAGCCGGTAAATCAAAGAAGATTGCTGCAGCGGTACAGGAAGCCCTGGATGCCGGAGATAAAGCGCAGGATATCCTGGATGCCATGGTTGCATCGATGAGTGTTGTTGGCGATAAGTTCTCAGCCGGAGAAATCTTCGTCCCGGAAATGCTGATTGCTGCCAAATCGATGTCCAAAGGGGTTGAAGTACTGAAACCCGTGATGGCCGGTGATACCTCAAACTCATTGGGAACCTGCATTATGGGCACCGTCGCCGGAGATCTGCACGATATCGGTAAAAATCTGGTTGTGATGATGCTGGAAAGCGCTGGTTTTGATATGGTTGATTTAGGCGTCGACGTAGCGGCTGAAAAATTTGTACAGGCAGTCAAAGATAATGACAATGTCGTCCTGGTAGCCTGTTCAGGTTTGCTGACCACCACCATGCCGGCATTAAAAGAAGCGGTACAAACCGTAAAAGCCGCCTTCCCAGACATGAAAGTTATTGTTGGCGGAGCACCGGTCACCCCGGAATACGCAGCCGAAATTGGTGCCGATGGTTATGCGCCTGATGCCGGCAGTGCTGCTGTGAAAGCAAAAGAATTAGTCGCTTAATATAACCATTATGATTATTCAAAAATTAACAACTACAATTCCAAGGAGGAAATAATATGTTATCGATAAAACAAAATTTATTAGAAACAATACAAGGCGGAAATCCGGATCGATTTGTAAAGCAGTATGAATTTCTTGATATTATCATGGAAACACCAATGGAACTGGCTCTATGTCCTGGACCAGGCACAGAAATAGTGAATTCTTGGGGAGTTACTGTTAGATGGCCTAAAGGTCAAATCGGTTCTTTTCCAGTACATGATGCTGAACACATCGTTCTGAAAGATATCACTGAATGGCGAAAATATGTTAAAGCCCCTTCAGTTGACTATCCTGAAGAAAGATGGACGGCAGCGATTGAACATGTCAATTCAGTTGATCGCAACGAAAAATATGTAACAACTTTAGTGGCACCCGGCGTTTTTGAACTGACACATTACCTGATGAGTATGGAAGAGGGATTAATGGCTTTTTATGAAGAACCAGAAGCGATGCATGAACTGATTGACTACATCACCGACTGGGAAATAAGATATGCAAAACAGGTCATTGATCACCTTCATCCAGATGCACTTTTCCATCATGATGATTGGGGTAGCCAGATTTCCTCATTTATTTCACCTGCAACTTTTGAGGAGTTTTTATTACCTGCCTATAAAAAAATCTACGGCTTCTACAAAGCAAATGGAGTAGAGTTGATTATTCATCACAGCGACAGCTACGCAGCAAATCTTGTTCCTTTTATGATTGAAATGGGAATCGATATATGGCAGGGCGTAATGTCAACCAATAACGTTCCTGAATTAATTAAAAAATACGGCAAACAAATTACTTTCTGGGGTGATATCGATAGCGGGAAAATTGATACCCCGGACTGGTCACAGGAAGTCATTGCACAAAATGTAGAACATGCCTGCAGAGAATGTGGAAAATTGTATTTTATTCCTGGCGCAAGCCAAGGCTTAAACATCAGTTCATTCCCAGGTGTTTATGAAGCAATTGACGTAGAAATTGATAATATGACAAAAAAAATGTTCTAAAATCAAATCAATTTAATAATTATAGTATAATTATCGTTCTGTTCTTTTTAATTCTATCTGTTTTAAATGGAATGGAGCGATTTTTATACCTTTTTTTATCCAATATGTTATAATTGACCTGTTAAATAACTTTAAGGGGTTCAATATGGATTCATCAATACAAACAATTTATACAGAAAAAATTGATCGTTTCAATCTTGCCTTTAAAAGAGATACACCTGATCGAGTTCCCATTTTGTTTATGTCCGAAATGTGGCCTGTTCATCATTGTGGTTTATCAGCCGAAAAAGTTTTAAAAAATCCGCTTCTGTTTTACAAGGCTTTTGAAAAAACGTTTTCTGAAATTTACATCGATGGGTTATACGGACTGGGAAATTTATGGATTAAACCCATCTTTGATGCCCTCAATAACTCAGGAAGTTACAAATTGACGGATGGTATCGTCAACTATGAAGATAAAATTAGTTGTTATATGGATGTTGATGATTATAATTCCTTGATAAAAAATCCTGGCCACTATATTCTAAATGAGTTTTTCCCAAAAAAATTCAAAGTGCTTGAATCTGGTGACACAATATCTGCTCAGGCACTTGAACATGCGTATAATGCTTTTGTTAATTATCGACAAGCCAATTTAGAACTTATCGATAAGACTGAAAACGTTTTAGGTATCCCGATTTTTGCAAGAACCTTAGCTTTTTCCGGACCTGATATGCTTCTGGATTATTTCAGGGGATTTGAAGGAATTATCACTGATATTAACCGGATTCCCCAACTTTTTTTAAAAGCTTCATCGGCGCTCAATTTGTTTATTACCAATATTAAAATGCGTATTTACAATACCCCTGAAGATGGGCATTTCATTTTACTGCCGCTTCATCTTGGAAGCTACTTAAAGCCAAAAGATTTTGAAAAATACTATCTGCCATTTCTTAATCAGTTATTGGAGATGTATACTAAAAACAATTACACGGTATGTTTGTTTTTTGAAAATGACTGGACACCTTACTTGGAATATTTTGATTCATTTCCTGACGGAAAAATCCTTGGAATTTTTGAATATGGAGATCTTTCAAAAATCAAAAAAAAAGTTGGCCATAAAATCTGCATCATTGGGGGAATGCCCATTAGTCAGTTATCATACGGCACTAAAAAAGAATGCATTGATATGGCAAAAAGAATCATCGATGAATGTGCTCCTGGTGGAGGATACATTTTCTCCACCGATAAGATACTCCTTTCTTTGGATGATGGTTGTTTTGAAAATATCAGAGCTGTTCATGAATTCGTTTATGATTACGCTAAATATTAGGAGTGTATTATGGAAGAAATAAAGAGTGTTGAAATGTTATTTGAAGACTTAAAAAACAAACATAAAAATGAAATGGATGAGGAATCACTTGAAATGATTATTGATGAAATGATTTTTTCATTACTTTTTTAATTGTATTCTTCTATCATCGGGAGTTTAGGAGATTAAATGGATTTACAATATTATTTTTCAAATGATTTTTCAGCTTTACTTCTGAATGTATTTTAAGATACAGAAAAGTGCTTTACTTTGTGTTAGGATAGTCTCATTAATGCAAACGTTATATATCCAACTGCAGTTTTAATCCAAACAGGTTTATTGAACATGCCAAATCGACATAGTATAATAATATGTCGATTTGGCAATAGCTTTTTTAGCATTAGGCAAAACGATTGAGAAAAAAGAAAATTGTCAATTCAATTTCAGATTACTGGAGGTAATAATGATGAAAGATACAGTAGCATTACAGCAGGAACGAGGAAAAATATATTCTGATTTCTATTCAAATAAAATACCAGAAAGAATGCCGGCCAGTATTACATTGCCACAGCATCTGATTGCTGAATACGGCGGACAGAATTTATTCGATTTTCAATTTGACTATTCAAGACTTGCTGAACCGGCCAAAGAATTATGTAAAAATATTTACTCTGACAGTTGTCCGATACTTCCGGCTGATTTTCTTCTGTCGAGAACGCCTTCAATGTATCAGTTGTACGGCTCTCAGTCTTTTGTTATGGGAAAGGGCGGTTTTGTTCAGCATCCTGAAGTTATCGGCATGATTGATAATGAATATCCCCAATTGATTGAAAAAACTTTCGACTTTCTTGTGGAAACAGTCATCCCAAGACAGCATAAAAATCTTGATCCAACCAATCCCATAAAAATGGCAGTTGCAATTCAAATGGGAAAATCTGCTCTGAATGATGATATGATGTCACTTCTTCCAACCTTTCTGGAATTAATTCAAACTCATGGTTACTATACCGGAAGCCCTATGGGTTCCTTCTCTTTTACAGAAGCTCCTTTCGATTTTATTGCAGATCAGCTCCGAAGCTTCTCCGGTATGAGTATGGATATCAGAAGACATCGATCAGAAATAAAGGAAGCTGCTGATGCCGTCATGCCGTTGACATTCCAATGGGGGCTGCCAGCAAATCCGCAACCAGAAGGTGGGGTATTCATCCCGCTTCATATGCCAACTTTCATGCGGGAGAAGGACTTTCTTGAATTGTATATACCATCCTACAAAGCGATGCTGGAACAATATGCCGCTATTGGTGTAAGACCTCAAATGTTCTGCGAAGACAACTGGATGCGGTTCCTCGATGTTTTGTTGTCTGAAATACCTGCCGGTTCCCAGCTGATGTTCGAATACGGGGATCCACAAACCATCAAAGACAAACTCGGCAAGAAATTCTTGATCAGTGGTTTATTCCCAAGCAGTTCGCTTAAGACGGATACGCCGGAGCAGATTGTCGACCGGGCGAAGAAATTCCTGGATATCATGCTTCCCGGCGGCGGTTATATTTTCGGACTGGACAAGGGACCACTGACACTTAATGAAGTGAGAATGGATACACTGGCAGCATTGATGGAATTTGTACGAGATTATTCAAAATATGACAATGCCGGTGAGTCTTTCGGTACGCCGCTAAATAGTGAAGGATTTAAATTCGATGCAAACCGAGTTGCCCTGCCACAATCGCAATACTTGTTCAACTGGGATGAATTCAAAAATAATTATCCCTTAACACCAGATTTTGCCAGAGCAAATTTCGAACGATATAGTCTGGAAGTCTTTAATTTCTATATGAATCTTCTGATTTAAGTTTATATGTTTTTAAAATTACTGATTTCATTTGGATATAATTTGAAGGCTGTCAATGAAAATTGGCAGTCTTTTATATTTACATGTTATTTGTTATTTTAAAGTCGGATTCTTCATTACTAAGAGATATTGGCTCCTTTTTTTCCAGAAAATCCACACATAATATATATTTTTTATTTGTATGCTTAAAAATTTTTGAATAGGTGATGCATAGACTGCCAGTTGCCATTGATACATAAGGTTCAGTCACGTAAGTATTTTGTTTTCTTCTAATTAAATTGTAATAATATTTTTTAATTGAATGATCCACACCGATCTTTGCAGAATGAAAAACAAGTTTCTCACAAATACTGGAGTGTTTTGCTCCGACTGTTTCACTGCATTGAATTCCAGATTCATCCAGAACATAGGCGCAGTCTATCAATACGGAATCTTGGATGCATTTTAATAATTGAAAATTAAATTCAGACACATCATAAGTTGAGATGGATTTTATCATCCGATTCACTGTTTGAGAATACTTGAGACATTTCCGATTATAATCCTCTAGCTCCCTGAACAAAAAAGCTTTGTACTCCTCAACTATATCAATATTTTTTTCTAGAAGCGCTTCGCTGAAAACAAACTCTTCGACTGGCTTTGAAAAGTAAAAGCCCTGTATAAGTTGTCCGCCAAGGTTTAACACTTGTATGGCCTCTTGTTTTGTTTCAACGCCTTCTGCAATGATTAAGGCACCAATTTTATTTGACAAATTGACAAGCGATTTAAAAACTTCCTGTTTATGATAAATATAATCCATTTTATGAACAATAGCACGATCAATTTTAATGATATCTGGTTTTAGATCTGCAATTCGATCCATATTTGAGAAGCCGGCTCCAACGTCATCCAGAGCAATTAGAAAACCATAATTTTTATAAGTATCTACGAATTGCATAAGTGCCAACGTATTTTTTGCTTTGGATTCATTAATTTCAATGACAATGTTCTTGACATTAATCCCATTCTGATTAACCTGATCATTCAGATAGTTGGAACATCCAACTTCATCGATAATCGAAGTATCCAAATTTAAAAATAATAAAAGATCCTGGTCTGATTGATAGAAAGGTTTAAAGGCTGCTAAAACCTTATCTCTGCAGGCCCGATCAAGATCTTTTGACAATCCTTCTTTATTGCCGGCTTCAAACAAAAGTAGTGGTGATATGATTTGTGTTGTTCCGGGTATAATCCCGCGGATTAAGCCTTCAAGGCCAATTATTTTATTTCCAGTTACAGACATGATGGGTTGAAAGTAAGCCAACAGGCTTTTTTGCTGAATGATTTCACTAATATTAAGTTCTTTCTCTATTGCTGAATTTTCTCTTTCTGTTATTCTCAATTCTTCTCTCCAAATTCCCAACATTTTTATATTTAAAATTCAACTTGAACTAAAACTAAAACTAAAACTAAAACATCTATATGAGTAGTTGCAACGATTTGAATAATTATCATTTGAATAAAAATTCACTTAACTAGTATTAAAACTAATTTTCATTAAATGTCATTTACAATTGCGTATTCTTCAAAAAATAGTTAATCTTTTACGTCAATGCTTTATATTGATTATGCTAATTTAATTTTCCAGAACAATTATATCGTTATTTTACTGTTTAATGAGTATTTATTCAATCATTTTCGTCATTCAAACAGAAAAATATTCTATAGTATGTTCAAATCCATCACAAGTTTTACTAATTGAACTTACCTTCAACATTTTTTAATAATTCCGAAAAACACACTTCAAAAACTCTCGTATAGTTATCATTGAAAATATATGTTCATATTTTTCATAATGATAGCTTTCAATTTATATAAAATTCTAAATGCTTTTCAGGATAGTAAATTAATTCAAGTCTATAACTTGAAGGATAAAAATGAATCTTTTATTAAATTTAAAGAATAAAGCTAAATTATATCAGGAATCATTCTTGACATATACTTAACACTTAATTATAATGATTATAATATATTTTTAATGAATGTGATTCTTTCAACCAAGTTATACTATTTTAAATTAAGTTATAAAATAACCAACATTCTAATTTTATGAATTGATTATTTTATGTCTCAGGTTAGATATGCCAAATTTATCTGATCAACTCATGCAATACAAACAATTCTCATTATTGAATTGACAATGCTAAATTTGTATTCTGAAAATTACAATTGCCTTGAGCTATTTCTTATGTAAAAAATCACAATTATTAGGAATTAAAATTTTAAAATTTATGGAGGGTATCAAATGAATTCAAATTTTAACTGTAAAACCTGTGCAAGTGCGGATCAAAAGCTGGAAACCTTTATCTCTAATTTAAGTCAGGAAACGTCCCATCACCGAATGGAGGGACAAAGTGTAAAATGCGGTTTTGGATTACAAGGAATTTGTTGTCGTCTCTGTTCAAACGGTCCCTGTCGAATCACGCCTAATGCTCAAAAGGGTGTTTGCGGTGCCACAGCAGATACAATTGTTGCGCGAAATTTTTTAAGAGCAGTTTCTGCTGGTTCTGGTTGTTATATCCACATCGTCGAAAACACTGCTCGATTATTAAAAAAGACGGCCGAAAGCAATGGTGTCCTTAAAGGAAAACAGGCACTAGCCAAGCTTGCATCATTATTTGAAATCGATGAAAGCGATGAGCACATCTGCGCGGGTAAAATTGCGGATCTGGTTTTAGCCGATCTATATAAACCAGATTATGTAAAAATGGAACTTGTTGAAAAAATGGCTTACAAACCAAGATTTGATCGTTGGAAAGAATTAGGAATATTACCCGGTGGGGCAAAATCAGAAGTATTTACCGGAGTTGTCAAAACATCAACAAATCTAAACTCAGATCCAGTTGATATGTACCTAAACTGCCTGAAATTAGGCATTTCAACTGGGCTTTATGGCTTAACTTTGACCAATCTCTTAAATGACATCATGCTGGGAGAACCTTCCATTCGTTTGGCATCAGTTGGTTTGCGGGTAATAGATACTGACTATATCAATATTATGATCACCGGCCATCAGCATGCCATGTTTGCATATTTACAGGATCGCCTGATTGAAGATGATGTCATTGCCAAAGCAAAGGCAGTTGGAGCAAAGGGTTTCAAATTAGTTGGTTGCACCTGTGTGGGTCAGGATCTTCAATTACGTGGTGAACATTATCAGAAAATTTTCAACGGACATGCGGGCAACAACTTCACTAGTGAAGCCATCCTTGCCACTGGTGCCATTGATGCTGTTTTATCTGAATTCAACTGTACTTTGCCAGGGATTGAGCCTATTTGTGATGAGTTAAAAATCAAGCAAATCTGTTTGGATGATGTCTCCAAAAAAGCCAATGCGGAAATGAAACCTTTTGTATTCGAAGAAAAAGAAAATCAAAGTAATGAAATTATTGATTCAATTATTGAATCATACCAAACTCGTCGGGGTGAAATTACATTAAATATGCTGCCAGATCATGGCAATGACGATACTTTAACCGGTGTCAGCGAAGGTTCTTTAAAGTCTTTTCTAGGGGGAACATGGAAGCCGCTCATTGATTTAATTGTCAGTGGTGAAATTAAAGGAATCGCAGGGATTGTGGGATGCTCAAGTCTAACTGCTGGGGGACATGATGTTCTCACTGTTGGTCTGGTTAAGGAACTAATTGCTAAAGATATTCTTGTATTGTCAGCAGGCTGTTCATCAGGCGGATTGGAAAACGTTGGCTTGATGTCACCTTCAGCTGCTTCTCTTGCTGGTCCAAAACTTCGGGCTGTTTGTGAAAGTCTTGGTATTCCACCGGTTCTCAATTTTGGTCCTTGTTTAGCTATTGGTCGTTTAGAATTAGTTGCAACTGAATTAGCAGAAGCAATTGGCATTGATTTACCGCAATTGCCTCTTGTCTTATCAGCTCCACAATGGTTGGAAGAACAGGCCTTAGCCGATGGAGCTTTTGGTTTAGCACTTGGGTTACCGCTCCACTTAGGATTACCGCCATTTGTTACCGGAAGCCCTGTAGCCGTGCAGGTATTCACTCAGGATATGTTAAATCTTACCGGAGGACAATTGATCATAGATGACAATGCTCAATCTGCAGCAAATACCCTCAATGAAATCATCGAAAAGAAAAGAAAAGAATTAAACATCTAAGGAGGTGTAATCATGAAACGAATCATCATTGATCGTGAAAAATGCGATGGTTGTTTAAACTGTAATGTCGCTTGTATTAGTGCCCATGAAGAAGGCAGTAATTTTTACACCGTTAATCTTGGAAGTGTGGATTCTGAAACTCGTAACTTTATAAAATTTGATGCAAAAACCGGTTACACCCCTATCTTCTGCCGCCATTGTGACGAACCGGAATGTGTTTTGTCTTGCATGAGTGGTGCTATGGAAAAAGATCCGGTAACCGGGCATGTAAAGTATGACGAAAGTAAATGCGCTGCCTGCTACATGTGTGTCATGAACTGTCCTTTTGGGGTCTTAAAGCCGGATAATAAGACCCGCACCAAAGTTATAAAATGTGACTTCTGTGAAGAAAAACAAGATGGGCCAAGTTGTGTTAAAGCATGTCCAAAGCAAGCCATTGAAGTGAAGGAGGTAAGTAGATGAAAATTGTGATTATTGGAGCCAGCGCTGCCGGAATAAGTGCCGCCAAAACAATAAAGGTTGCAGAACCAGATACTCAAATAGTTGTCATTTCAAAAGAAGACAGTATCCATTCCCGTTGTATGCTCCATAAATATTTGGGGCATGAACGGGATGCCAAGGGAATTAGCTTTGTACATGAGAATTTCTTTGCGGAAAACAATATCACTTGGCTGAAAAATACCACAGTTGTTGATTTGGATACCGATAAAAAGTTTGTAAGAACGAATGACAACCAAGCGATATATTTTGATAAACTGCTTATTGCCACCGGAGCTTCTTATTTTATTCCGCCGATTCCAGGATTGAGAGAGGCCAAAAACGTCTATGGTTTCAGAGATTTAAAAGATGCTCAACTGCTTGATTCGGAATGCAAAACTGCAAAAAACGCTGTGGTTATCGGTGCCGGACTGGTTGGAATGGATGCTGCCGTAGCCCTATTGGAGCGCGGTTTAAAAGTGTCTGTTATTGAAATGATGAATGGCATTATGGGTTTACAGCTTGATGAAAAATCAGCCGAAGCTTACCAACAGCTTTTTGAAGAACATGGGGCTGAATTCCTGTTGTCGGATAAGGTCACGTCTGTTGATATCGATGAAGCGGGGAAGGGCAGAACGATTCATCTTGCCAGCGGGAAATCAGTTTGTGCGGACGTTATTGTTATTGCCGCTGGGGTTCGTCCTTCATTTGATTTTGTAGAAAAATCAGGTATTGCGACTAAAAATGCGATTCTGGTCGGTGATGATTTACAGACAAATATAAAAGGCATCTATGCCGCCGGCGATGTAATAGGAATTTCTGGAATTTGGCCAAATGCCATGAAGCAGGGAAAAATTGCAGCAATCAATATGCTTGGAGAAAAACTCCGATACGAAGATCGATATGCTCTTAAAAACACAACTAATTTTTATGGACTCGCCACACTTTCATTGGGCAATATTAATCCAAAACTTAAAGAAAGCTTCGATGTTTTAATAAGAGAAGATCGAAACAATTATCAAAAGGTTGTCATGAAAAACGGTATAATTCTCGGTGTCATTATGCAGGGGAATATAAACAGTACGGGATTCTGGCAATATCTTATTAAAAACAAAATCGATGTTTCTGGCATTGACAAAGACGTTTTTGATTTAAGTTATGCTGACTTTTACAAAGTAGATTCTATAAGCGGAGAATACCTTTACGCCATATAATTTTCTACTGAGAGACAATTATATATCGTTGTAGACATCATTTTTTGACCGACATTTCTTGTTTGGCTTAATGTCTATAATTGATACATAATTGTTTTTTTTGTGGGCAATAAGTCCTAATCCTAATGATATTTGTTTTTATTTTCTTTATCAGGGTATTTATATCTGTAAGAAGGTACTTCCACTCGAAATGCTGAAATTATATCGAAAACAGTAATATGTCAAAACTATTTCCGAAAGGAGTGTATTGAAGATGAAAGTCAAATTTTTAGGCGCCGCCATATCCGTTACCGGATCCTGCCATCTGATTACCACAGACAAGGTTAAATTCTTGCTGGATTGCGGTCTGTTTCAAGGAAATGAGGCTTTAGAGGAATTAAACTATCAGGATTTAGGCTTCAAACCATCTGAGATTGACTTCATGATTTTAAGTCATGCACATGTTGATCACTGCGGACGAATACCTTTATTGATTAAGCAAGGATTTAAAGGCAAAATATACTGTACCGGTGCAACCGCTGAAATTGCGGACATTATGCTTCAGGACAGCGGTAATATCCATGAAATGGATGCAATCTGGAAGAATAAAAGATCTCGTAGATCCGGCCGGCCGCAGGTTAAACCGCTTTATACCCAGGTAGAAGCAGCCGCTTGCGCACGCTATTTCAACTCGATCAGCTATGGCGAGTTGATCGAGATAAGTCCCGGTGTTACCGTCAAATTAAATGATGCAGGCCATATATTGGGAGCCGCAATTATAGAACTTTGGATCAATGAAGGCGAAAAAGTGACGAAGATTGTCTATTCAGGGGATATCGGGGATAAGAATCAGCTAATGCTTAACGAACCCACATTAATAAAAGAAGCGGACTATCTGATTATGGAAACAACCTATGGCGATCGTGCTCATGAAACACATGCACAAAGCTCAAGGCGGTTTATGGATATTATTTTCAAAACAATTAATCGTGGGGGTACCATTGTCGTTCCGTCCTTTGCGTTGGGCCGAACCCAGGAACTGATCCGTGATTTGGAGCTATTTTACGAGAGTCATGAGAAACATCGAAAATCACTTGATAAAGTCATGGTTTATATCGATAGCCCTCTTGCGACAGATGCCACAGAAATTTTTAGGACAAATTCGCAGTATTTTAATGAAAAAACGAGAGATTGTATCTCAAGAGGTGATGAATTTCTGAATTTTAGGAACTTAAAATTCACGAGAAGTATTGACCAGTCCAAGCAGCTGAATCATAATTTATCGCCGAAAATTATTATTTCTTCCAGCGGAATGGCTGATGCCGGGAGAGTTCAGCATCATCTGAAGCATAACCTCTGGAAATCAAAAAACAGCATTGTTTTTGTTGGATACCAAGCGGAAGGAACACTTGGAAGATCCATTATAAGAGGTGATAAATTTGTGCGACTGTTACGTGAAAGAGTAAGCGTTCATGCAGAAATTTATTCATTAGAAGGTTTCTCGGCGCATGCTGACAAGGACTATCTTTTGGAATGGCTTTCCGGATTCCAGGATCCGCCGAAAAAAATATTCCTTGTACATGGGGATGAAGGAGCAAAGAAGTCTTTTGCAAACACAGTGAAAAACATACTCGGGTATAACTGCACGGTTGTGGAAGAGGTATCGGAATACGACTTTGATGACGAAGAAAAGGTCTGCATTGATGATGTCAGAAATCGTGTTGATACAAAATCTCAGTTAATAAAAATAAAGGATAATCTTGAAGATATGCATGATGATTTAGATGCTCTTCTACATAATGAAAATCTTGTTATCGATGAAACATTTCCACAGGATAAAATCGAGGACATTTCAAATCTAACACAAGATCTTGAGAAAACATGTTTGAAACTGAAGTCTATAATAACCGATTGATATATGGCATGGCTTAATCAATAATAAACAGTATTTTATCAGGGTGCAGGTCACTTCCGCCAATGATCCGGAGTTCGAAGCATCTTGGGGAGCTTTGTATTGGAATCACCTTTTGCTGAGTTGATCTGTCCCTGAGTAAGAAAGAGACTGTTTTTCAGATTGGCTCCACTTATATCGGCATCCCGCAAATCGGCACCAATAAAATTGGCGCCATTCAAATCTTGATCTTTAAGATTTGCTGCAATGAGGCAGGCTCCTTTGAGATCTGCACCTATCAGGTCGAAATCTTTAAGATTAACGCCAAAATAATCACATTGATGGCTTTTGATATTTTTTGAATATTTGTGCTTTCCGATCCGAGCTTGTTTTCTTGCACGATCACTCATATTCTGCAGGAATCTCTTCACCTCGTTTCGATGCTCATCCACATCCACTTTAAGTAGGGCATCTACTTCAAGAAGAGTTAAATTTTCTGTTTTCTCCAGCAATAGACCGATTTTTTCCTTGATAATGGGTTCCTCCTGGAGAGCAAAGGCTTCGGCGAGATACCACAGGATTTCATGAAGCTGCCGCATAATTAGAAAGGATTTAAACATTTTTATAGCGGATTCTGGTAACTGCCGCCAGTCAAGCCCATGGAAGGTATGCTGGGCGACCTTTTGTCCGGCGCCTAGACAGTCATAGGCGGTGCAACCCTTAAGTCCATTCCTAATCAGATCTTTATGCACTTTGCAGGTAAAGTCTTCTTTCAAGTTTATACAGGGAGTATTAGCATCTTTATCAGTGGGGAAGCCTTCCGAAGCCGAAAAATACAGGGCTACACAACAGAATCCGAAACATTTTTCGCAGTCAGCCCTTAACTCTGTTTGCCGCGGATCTACAGTTTTAATCATTATATCTATCACCTCATAATATAAATCAAAATAATTTCAATAAAATTATATCATACGAAAGGTTAAGTTGAAAACAACTGATTTATGTTCTTTTTTTATGTGTTTGCCAGTCGGAAATATTTTTCGACACAAATTATCTATAATATCTTCATGATATCAATTACAGTAATATCTTCCAATTTAATTCTGAAGCTGGTCATAATATTATTCTCATCAAATACCAGATCTATTCCATGTTTGCCAATATCTTTTTTTAGTTGTTTTACATTACCATTTAAAGCGTTCTCTAAAACATTCTCACCTGAAAGACGAAGAGTGCCACGTTTCGTGTAAGATAGGACTGCCTCATCCAAAACGAGCTGCTCATCTAAGTAAATAGGGCTTTTGTTGTTGAATTTACTACTTAATTCACTTAGCCATGGATGATAGTGTAGAGGCACGTTAGCAACAGTAATATCAATTAGTATTTCGCCAGCAGCAATCGCTCTTGCCGTTTTTTTTATCAAGTCGGATTTCTCAGTTATTAACTTGGATTTAAGAGCATTCAATTCGTTGAAAATATTATCGGGTAGCTTAATCTGAGTCTTTCCTCCCAAGTTAAATTCTCCAAGAGACATTGTTTTAGAATGTTCTGAAAGTTCAGAATTAAAACATTTGTTATCCATTTTAAGTTTGCAAACAAGGTGGTTATATTGATCTAATTGTAAATTTTCAAGCACAAACTCTACATTATTATCAGTAAATCGATATTCTTGCATAAGTAAAACTCCTTCACTATAATTTTGTGGTTTTTCAATGCTTTTATTTGGGTGTGATTAGGGAATTCATTCATCGGAACAATTTTACACTTATTAACGATTGATCAAATTTAGATTTGATAGTAATGGAAAGAATATTAAAAAAGGAAACTGAAGATTTCCCAGTAAAATATTGAGAAGCTTCGGTTTCCTTTTCGATAAAGAGAAATAAGACATCGATTTATAACTTAAAAAAGCTATTAGCAAGGCACACTTATAATTATGCTTCTGCTAACAATTTCTTAAGAATAACCAAATGTCCTTCTTCTTCCTTAATTATGGTTGCAAGCATTTCTTTTGTTTTCTCTTTTGAATGTTTTAATAAAAACTGATAATACTCAATAGAATTTTTCTCTGTTACTATACCTTCTTCAATAGCATCCTTAATAGAGGTTATTTTCACCTGTTTTCTATTAAATGCAGCTGAATTCGCATAAGTTTTAAAATATGCGGTTACTTCTTCTTCAAAAAGATAATCAACATCTGGTTTTTCTTTTAAGTCATTATATAAACCTCTGTAATAGGATGCATGTTTCATTTCGTCTTTTGCTAAATTTTCTAGTACTTCTTTTACATTTCCTTTTGTAGTAGCAGCCCATTTTTCATAAAATTTAATGCCTTCATCTTCTAAATTAATAGCCAGTTGCAACACTTCATAAATTGACGCGTTTTCCATATTTATCCCTCCATCTAGTAATATGTTTTTCAAAAATAATATATCTTAATTGTAACCTATTTAGTAAATTATTTCAACCTTTTTGATAAGGATCTGTTTATTTCAATATGTTGAAAAAACTCATTTACCGACAATTATCAATCGTTGTCAATAAAGTTCTATTTTTTATTAACGATCCATATACCAATACTTACACTGACAAGAGCCAACAATATATGCAGGGTTAGGAACTGCTCTTCAAGAAAAATGCCAGATAAAACAACGCCAAATACAGGGATCATAAAGGAATAAATGGCTATGATCCCGATAGGATTGTGCTTCAAGAGTACCGCCCAGATTGTAAAGGCTACTGCTGACAGAAATGCCAAATAAAGAAGCAATAAGATTCCCTGAATTGTTATCTGGGTTATTTCGCCTCCCATTGTCAAGCCGCCGATGACAAGTACTAAGCCGCCGATAATCAGCTGATATGCGGTTAATATCATAGAATCACATTTTTTGGTAAAGATTCGAGTCAGCACTATACCCAATGCAGAGGCTATACAGGCTAAAAAAAGAAAACCATCACCCATCAAAGAAAAACTGCTGTCAACTTTTGGACCACTGACCTGTATGATGAGTACTCCGATCATTCCCAGAACGCATCCAAGTACTTTTGCTTGTGTCATCTTTTCGTTCTTTAAGAGAATGTGAGCAAACAGAATAGCAAAAAATGTGGAAGATGCATTGATGATTGCGCCTTTAACACCGGATGTGTTGGCCAAACCAACATAGAAAAATATATACTGAAGGGTTGTTTGCACAAGTCCTAGGGTTATCATTCCCTTTAACTCGTTTTTTCTTGGTATGATCCATTTTCTGTAGAAAACACTGGTTATAATCAAGGTCAGGATTCCTGCTAGTGTAAAACGATATCCGGCAAACAGAACCTGAGCACCAGTGGTCTGTATGTTAAAAAGACTGTATCCTATTTTTACTCCGGGATAGGCACTTCCCCACAAGAGGCAGCAGAATGTTGCTAATGCAAACACAACGCCTTTATTTTGTAGTTTACTAGTCGTCATTTATCCTCCTTTGGCAGGAATACAATATATAATCTATGCGACCTGTTTAACAGATAGTTTATTCTGAAACGCGAAAGCATTATTTAATTATTTTATCCAACTATATAAAAACACCGCTACTAAAGCAGCAGTGTTTATTAAAATTCGAATTTGATGTATGATATTTTGTGGCGGAGAAGGTGGGATTCGAACCCACGTGCCTTTGCAGGCAACCGCATTTCGAGTGCGGCTCGTTATGACCACTTCGATACTTCTCCAAATAGTTTTAAATTCATAAAATGTTTATATAATTATACCCTTAATTTAATATCATTACAACTACAAAAACATTAGAACATTATATATTGCATTTTCTCTTTTTTTTGGAATCGCATCTCAATTCCTTTGCGATGTCATGAGATCATCAGGAACAGACATGGTCTAAATGTCGATTGTGCGAATACTATGTTAGTTGGTATCTTGCGTTCTTTATGAATTTAACACTAAATTTATGCGAAGTCGTGTTTTCTTTATACAAACTTTATATCAATTATGATATTTTATACGAGTTGTAAAAAAAAAAATATTTTTACTATTTTATAAAGAAACAGGTGATTCATTTTGTTTAAAGTTAAAAAAGCACTGCTAGGAAAGTCATTACGTACAGATGAAATCAAACAAGAACGGCTGTCACAACTCTGGGGCTTGCCAATTCTGGCCAGCGATGCTGTTTCATCTGTCGCCTATGCCGTTGAAGAAATATTACTCGTTCTGGTTCCATTACTTGGTTTTGCCGCTTTTGGCTATGTTCCCGGGGTTGTTGCCGCCATCATTCTTTTACTGCTGATTCTGTGTTTTTCTTATTCGCAAATTATTTCCCATTACCCCAGTGGCGGTGGGGCCTATATTGTTTCAAAAGAAAATCTCGGAGAGATGCCGGCTTTGATTTCGGCCGCCGCCTTGATTGTGGACTATATTCTGACAGTTGCTGTTAGTATTTCAGCATCAACCATGGCGATTGTGGCAGCGGTACCAAGTCTTGCTCATCATGCGGTCCTCATTTCAGTCGCCTGTATTGTCCTGGTCACGATTGTCAATCTCAGAGGGATGCGGGAATCATCCAAAATCTTCGGCATTCCCACCTATGCTTTTATTTTTTCGATGGGTATTATGATTGCCATTGGTCTTTTCCGTTTGTTTTCCGGAACGCTTGCACCGATCACCTACTCAGCCGACCAGTTGGCCAGTGTTTTACCGACTGAAGCATTCCAGGGCCTTCTGGTTGTCGTCGCTTTGCATGCATTTTCATCCGGCTGTTCGGCATTAACCGGTGTCGAGGCGGTAAGCAATGCGGTACCATCCTTCCGAGATCCGTCACAGTATAATGCCCGCCATGTCCTGTATCTGTTGGCTGGTATTATCGTGTTGATCTTCGGCGGCACCACCGTTCTTGCCGTGAGCCTGCATGTTGTTCCACTATCCGGGACAACCGTAGTTGCCCAGATAGCCCAGACGATTTTTGGACGGAACTTTTTTTACTATATAATCCAAATAACAACATCATTGATCTTGATTCTTGCCGCCAATACTGCCTACAATGGCCTGCCGACTTTACTCTATCTATTGGCGCAAGACCGTTATGTACCAAAGCAGTTTTCCCAACGCGGGGCCAAACTGAGCTTTTCCAACGGGATTGTATTTATAATGGTCATCGCTATTTTCCTGGTTATTGTCTTTGGTAGCAATCCACACAACTTAATCCCGCTCTATTCTGTCGGTGTTTTTATTTCATTTACATTGTCGCAATATGGCATGTTTCGAAAATGGCTTCGTGAAAAAGAAAAAGGGTGGCAATACAAATCCCTCATCAACATATTTGGAGCGATTGTAACAGGGATTGGATCGATTGTCATCTTTTATTCGAAATTTCTCCAAGGTGCCTGGTTATTGGCCATTGCCATGCCGATTATTATTCTGGTCATGATTTATATCCGAAATCACTATGCCGAAGTCCAAAAGCAGGTGGAACTAAAAGAATTTGCTCCCTATTACCCACGACCATCCGGGGGAAAGGGAACACCCTGTATTGTATTGCTTCAGTCCATCAATAAGGCAACTTTAAAAGCCCTCAACTATGCTAATACCATTTCTGACGACATTACGGTGCTCCATATCTGCCGCTATCCAGAGCATGCTATCCAATTACGTGCGCAATGGGCCGAACTGCAAATCCCACTGAAACTCGAAATAATAGAAAATCCATACCGAGATACTTCCAATACGCTGAAATGTTATGTTTACAAAAGAGCAAAGAATCTTGGTCATGGTGAAAATCTGACGGTTATTATGATCAAATATATTGCCAACCATTGGTATGATGTCGTTTTACACAATCAGACAACTTACTTTCTGGAACAGAATCTCAGCCATTTCAAAAATGTAACGACCATTCTGATACCTTATCACTATTCGCTTGATACAATTGTTGAAAAAAAGACAGATATTGATGAGGACTAAAAGGCTTGAATGTTCACTATTTAAATTACAAAAATAAAATTTAGCCCATGCAAAATAAATCTTACTTTGAGACATTTTGCATGGGTACATGATAAAAATAATATCTTTATGATTGGGGGCTTATGGCCTCCTTTTTATAATTTAACTGCTTGACATGTTCCTAACATATGTAGTTTAGTGTGATTAAAAGAGCAACGATATTGAAGACTCTATAACCGTAGTATCGTGTTTTGTTATAAAAAATGTGATCATGGATGTATCTTTCTGGCAATCACAACAAATATTAATTATAATCTATTTCCAAAAGAGGCAAATGGTAGTATTATGACTATAAGATTACAAGAGGGGACACAAAAATAAATTGCAGGGAATTTGGCTAACGTTTTTTGTGAATGTGATATAAGTAATTTTGCACTTAATGAATTAATTTTATATAAATAAAGTGACTTAAGGTGGTGAGTAAATGGTTGATTTCAGTGATAAACGACCAAACCCTGATGATATTTTAGAAGATTTATCTTCGAATTTAGAAAATGGAAAAGGCCGTCTTGAAATCTTTTTTGGATATGCAGCAGGGGTCGGGAAAACCTATGCTATGCTTGATGATGCCCAAGAACAAATGAAGAGCGGCGTTGATGTCCTGGTTGGTTATATAGAACAACATACCCGTCCAGAAACGATTCAACTATTGAGTGGATTACCTGTTTTGCCACCAAAGATTATAGAGTATCGAAATATTCAACTAAAAGAGTTTGACTTGGATGCAGCCCTTAAAAGAAAGCCAAAATTAATTCTGGTGGATGAGTTGGCTCATACAAATGCTCCCGGCGTGCGGAATAAAAAACGATATCAAGATGTCGAAGAACTTCTTAATGCCGGAATTGATGTTTTTACAACCGTTAATGTCCAGCATCTAGAGAGTTTAAATGATATTGTAGAAAACATTACCCGTATTAGTGTACAGGAAACCATACCAGATTATATTTTTAATAATGCCGATAAAATCAAACTGATTGATATTGAACCTGAAGAACTTCTGAATCGATTTGAGAGTGGAAAAATTTACCGTCAGGAACGTACTGAAAAAGCACTTGAAAACTTTTTCACGAAAGAAAACTTGCGTCTTTTGCGTGAGATCGCTATGCGGAAAGTTGCAAACAGAATTAGTTATGCGAATCAGAATGAACCGCATTTGTCTCCCAAAATGGCGAATATCAAACTATTGGTTTGTATCAGTGCTTCGCCATCCTCAACCAAATGTATCCGTTGGACAGAAAGAACGGCCGAAGCTTTTCATGCTCCATGGACAGCTGTTTATGTTGAAACCATGGAAAGTGATTATTTTACTGATTTGGAAAAGCAAAGCATCCGTGATAATTTAGCTTTAGCAGAGCGATTAGGAGCAGAAATTGTTACGCTTAACGGTTATGATATTGCGACTGTGATTGCAGAATATGCAAGACTTTCAGGAATTACAAATATTGTCATCGGAAAAAGCAGAAATAAAAAAACAATTGGTAATTTATTTAAATCAAGTCTTGAGGATCAGCTTATCGAAATGTTGGCAAGTATCGAAATCCATATTATTCCGGGCAATATGCCCAGACATAGTACATCACAATACAAACGACGTAGAATGCGAATTGGAAAAAATTTATATTTATCCTGGCAGGATGCATTTAAAACGGTGGGATTATTAATGATTGCAACCCTTTTTTCATGGGGAATCAATACTTTAAATATTGGCAATCAAAATATTATTATGGTCTACATCTTATCAGTACAAGTCATTTCAAGAATAACCATGGGTTATGTTTATGGTATTGCGGCATCGGTATTAAGTGTTTTAACATTTAATTTCTTTTTTACAGTACCTTATTTTACATTTCATTCAATACAAAAAGGCTATCCTATTACCTTTTTTATTATGTTGCTTGTTGCTTTAATAACCAGTGCTCTAACGGTTCGCATTAAAACTCATGTACGACTTGCTGTTGAAAAAGAACATCGTACCGAAATTCTTTATGAGATCAATAAAAAGTTGTTGGCATCAAATGATCTTGACGGAACTGTGATGTTGGTTAATGAATATATGGTGAAAGTTTTCGGAAGATCGTCAATTCTTTATACACAAGACCCTGTAAACAGTTTAACTGAGAACTTTTTGCAGTCACCGTCAGACCCCGATGCCTCATTTTTATTATCAAAAGACGAGCGAGCTGTGGCGCATTGGGTATTTATGAATAAAAAAAGTGCTGGAGCAGGTTCTGATACACTTATGGGTGCTGGAGCTTTTTATATGCCGATCGTTTCTTCAAGTAAAGTATTGGGAGTCATTGGTTTATCGTGTGCAAACGGAAAGTTAAATCAAAATAACCGTTTGTTTTTGCGTGTGATTGCTTCACAGGTGGAGATTGCTTTAGAACGGCATGTTCTTTCTAATGAACAACGACGGATGACCATTGAATCTGAAAAAGAAAAAATGAGAAGTAATCTTCTTCGTGCGATCTCTCATGATTTGCGGACGCCGCTTACCGGAATATTAGGGGCGAGCTCAACGATTTTAGAAAATGGAATAAATTTGGATGATGAAACCAATAAAGCGTTGATTTTAAATATTAAGGAAGAGTCACAGTGGCTCATACGGATGGTAGAAAATCTTTTATCTGTAACACGGATTAATCAAGAGCCAATGAATGTCACAAAAACACCAGAGGCCGCTGAAGAAATCCTTGCAGAAGCTTGCAGTCATATTCATAAATGGTTTCCCATTCGAAAAATATCGGTAAAAGTCCCGGACGATCTTTTGATGGTACCCATGGAAGGAACCTTAATTGAACAAGTCATCATTAATCTTCTCGAAAATGCAATAAAACATTCGCCAGAAGACTCAATTATTAAAGTAGAAGCAAAGAAATTAGGGAATAATGCAGTATTTGAAGTGAGTGACAACGGGTCAGGTATAAGTGATGAGGAGTTCCCCAATTTATTTGAGGAATATGTCCATCAAAAAAAACGAAGCGCAGATTCATCCCGAGGAATGGGAATAGGCTTATCAATTTGCAAATCCATCATCAAAGCGCATAATGGAAAAATAGATGCCGAAAACAAAAAAAACGGTGGGGCAGTGTTTCGATTTACACTGCCATTAGAAGAAAGTGAAGATAATGGATAATAAATCAGTAATATTAATAGTTGAAGATGAAGAAGGCATTGCAAACTTTATATCAGCTATATTGAAAGCAAATGATTATAAAGTAATAAAGACAGCTAAAGGCAAAGAAGCCATTTCTATGACAGCATCCTACTCGCCAGATTTAATTTTATTGGATTTAGGGTTACCGGATATGGATGGGGTGGACGTACTAAAAACGATTAGAGAGTGGTCAACTATACCGATTGTTGTCGTATCGGCACGGGGATATGAACGTGAAAAGGTTGAAGCACTTGATTTAGGTGCAGATGATTATATTACAAAACCATTTGGAACGTCAGAGCTCCTTGCCAGGATAAGGACGGGAATTCGTCATAGCAAAAAGTATCCCAATGAAAATTCAGGAGATATCAGTAAAACTTCTGTTGGTGAGCTTGAAATTGATTATAATAAAAGACTGGTGTCTATTTCCCAAAAAGCTATTCATCTTACTCCAATTGAATATAAAATCATCGTATTATTGTCCAAACATATTGGAAAAGTACTGACCCATGATTTTATTATTAAAGAAGTTTGGGGACCTTATACAAATGAAATACAGACGCTGCGTGTTAATATGGCAAACATCCGTAGAAAACTTGAAGAAAACCCAGCTGAACCCAAATATATTGTTACCCAGGTTGGTGTTGGTTATCGTATGGTAGAGGAATTGGAACAATAAAACAAGGATATACTAAAACAAATTAACCAATAAAATAAAAGCGGGAGGTCAATATCTATGAAAATACTAATTCCAATTGATGGTTCGATTGCATCGATTAACGCATTAAAAAAAGCGATTGAAATAGCAAAGAGCTATAATTTTTCAATAAAACTAATTTCTGTTGTTGATATCAATAATCTACCAAATTATAGTAGAAATGATAAATTCTGGCGTCAAGTGGATGGGTCCATTATTACTCAGGATGCAAAAATGCCAAAGGAGAATGAAGCAGTAACAAAAATGAAAGATAATGCCACTGAATTATTGGAAGATATTGTTTCAGAATTTGATTTAGCCGGTATTAGTGTGGAAAAAGCTGTCTTAGTTGGTGAGCCATCTTTAAAAATTTTAGAAACCGCTAAAAATGAAAAATTTGATTTGATTGTAATGGGAAATAGAGGGTTCTCGAAAATAAAACGTTTTTTTATAGGTTCTGTTACCCAAAGAGTAATTTCAGAGGCGCCATGTCCTGTATTGGCAATTCATGAAGATGTTGTGGATTAATTATTCCAAGTACAACTCAATTTATGCCGATTTTGCAGAAATAATTGTGGAGTTGGCTTTAGATTTTTTGTATAGCAATCTGATTTTTGAAAATATAAGAATAGTATAGAAAGTAACGACGGATATATATAAATAAAGTGTAACTTAAAAAAATGACGATATTTGCTAAAATAGCATAAAGTATTTCTTGAATATGACGATAATATAATATGAAATAGAAAATGAAGTATGGAAAAACAAAATGTAGAAATAAAACAATGAAAGGGATAAAAAAAAGCAGAAAAAGGTAGTAGTTATTCGACATGATGAAATGTAAAATGTTGGTATTTGGAATAGAATTTATATGTCAAGGAGAAGAAAAATGAGAGATTGTAAGGGATTGTTAACAAAAATGCTTTTGACTATTGGGGTTCCCGCTGTGCTTATATTTATTATTGTAATAGGTATATCATTTAGCAGCATTAATCAGGATCAAATGATATTAACCTCTGTATTGGGATTGGTTGCCATGATCTTCGCAATCTTTTTAGCAGTTAAGGGATTTACAAACAAAATATCTAAACTTGTCGAAGAGGCTAATCGGATTGCAGACGGCGATGTTGAGAAAGAATTTAACATGCCGACCAAAGTTTCTCATGACGAATTGGGGGGACTTACTTTGGCGATTGCAACCATCTCTGAGAATATCAATTCCTATGCCATTGCAGCAAAAGAGATAGCAGCTGGGAATCTGTCGATTGAAATACAACCGATTTCAGAGAAAGATTTGCTTGGAGTAAGTTTGGTAGGAATCAGAAATTCAGTTAAACGCCTTGAAACAGATACCTCAAAGCTTTTTGAGTTTGCAAAACAGGGCATTTTTGACAAGAAAGATGATGGCACTGGGCTTTTGGGCGATTACAAAATGGCAATCAATAATGTCAACCAAACCATGAATACCATTGTTGATAAGATGATGTGGTATGAAGAAATTCTTGACGCGATTCCATTCCCGGTTCACGTTATCGACAATAATATGAACTGGATTTTTCTGAATAAACCATTTGCAGATTTAATGATTGCCAATGGTGTCATCAAGGATCGGGATGACGCTTGCGGTAAAGCCTGTTGCAGTGCGAATGCCACAATCTGCAATACCGATGGCTGTGGAATCAAACGATTGGTTGAGCATGGCTTGACCGAGAGTCATTTTGAATGGGTAGGCAAAAACTTCAAACAGGATACCGCCTATCTTAAAAATAAAAATGGAGAGAAAATCGGATTTGTTGAAATCGTAACCGATATGACAGCCATAATAAGCTTGGCAAACTATACAAATACAGAATTAGACCGATTAGAAAATAATTTAACATGCTTGGCAGAAGGTGATTTAAACTTTGATCTTAATATTGGAGAAGCAGACGAATATACTTCGGATAGAAGTGAACAATTCAAAGGGATTGGAAGAGACCTATCTGAAGTAAAAAAATCAATTGGGAACTTAATTGAAGATGCCACCTTTATTACCAATGCTGTTAAAAATGGACAACTGGACTCAAAAGCTGATGATACAAAATTCAAAGGATCCTGGAAAACACTCATCGGTGATATGAATAATATTCTGGTAGAAATTGAAAAACCGCTTCAGGAAGTTTCAGATGTAATGAATGAAATGTCCAATGGCAATTTACAGGTTAACGTTAATGGCGCCTATGAAGGTAAATTCGATGAACTAAAACAGGCAGTTAATTTTACTGTCAGTCATTTAAATATGATTGTTACCGAAATAGCGACGGTAACGGGTGAAATTGGGAATGGAAATCTCAATATTGAAAATGTTAGGGTATATAAGGGCGACTATATCGGTATATCCAATGCATTGAATGCAATCATTGAGTCGCTAAATTCTTTACTTGGTGATATAAATGATGCTGCTGAACAGGTAACTGCCGGCTCAAATCAAGTGTCGGATGGCAGCCAGGCTTTAGCCCAGGGTTCAACAGAACAGGCAAGTTCAATACAGGAATTGACAGCATCTATTACAGAAATTGCAGATGAGACCAAAAACAATGCAGTAAATGCAAATCAGGCCAAAGAATTGGCGACCGTTGTCCATGATAATGCTGAAATAGGCAATACACAAATGATAGAAATGCAAAATTCAATGGTGGACATTAATACGTCATCAAAAGATATCTCGAAAATAATAAAAGTCATTGATGATATTGCATTCCAGACAAATATTCTGGCATTAAATGCGGCGGTTGAAGCTGCGAGGGCAGGTCAGCATGGCAAGGGTTTTGCAGTGGTAGCAGAAGAAGTTCGAACACTGGCAGCGCGAAGCGCAGAAGCCGCTAAGGAAACAACTTTGTTAATTGAAGGTTCAATTGCCAAAGCTCAGGCGGGTACAAAAATAGCAGACGAAACAGCGGTAGCACTATCTGAAATAGTAGACGGCATCGAAAAAGTAACCAATTTGGTTGGCAACATTGCAGAAGCTTCAAATGAACAGGCAACCGGAATTGCACAGATTGACACAGGAATTGAACAGGTTGCACAGGTTGTTCAACAAAACTCGGCAACAGCGGAAGAAAGTGCAGCTGCAAGCGAAGAACTGTCCAGCCAGGCAGAAATGCTAAAAGAAATGATTGGTCGATTCCAACTAAGAAGAGGATAAGAATTTAAATAGAAGGAGAATCAATATGACCGAAAACGTCGTAGAAAAAGACTATTTGGAAGAAGATACCCAACATGGCAGATTTTTAACTTTTGCTTTAGAGGAAGAAGTATTCGGTATTGAGATAAAATATGTGACTGAAATCATTGGAATGCAGTCAATTACGAAGGTTCCAGAGGTGCCACCGCATATAAAAGGAATCATAAATTTAAGAGGGAAAATAATTCCTGTCATTGATGTTCGTCTGCAATTTGGGAAAGAACCAGTGGATTATAATGATCGAACCTGTATTATTGTCATCGATATCGACGCAGTATCGGTAGGATTAATTGTAGATAGTGTCGATGAAGTAATAACCATTGAAGATGAAGAAATCTCAGCTCCGCCATCAAGTAAATCCGGTTTTGAAAATCGTTTTATTAAAGGAATAGGGAAATCTGGAGGAAAGGTTCAATTACTTCTTGATTGTGCGAGTTTGTTAAAAAGCGATGAAATGGAAATAGCCAATGATCTTCTAGAATAATTGAGCAGCGTATTTTGAAGAAAGAAAACACAAAATTATTTACAATGCTAAAAATAATGAAATGTCCCTAAATTTAGAGAATTGATTTTAATAGTTTCTATCAATTCAGTTATAAAAAGAACTCCATTTTCACAGATGATTCGCTTATATTCATCAGGAATTGGAGCTCTTTTTTTTCTATTCGCCAAAGTAATGAGTCAGAATTCAATTACTTGGTGAATTGAATAGCAGTGTTTATTTTGTTGTTTTAATTAATGTGAGTATTAAGCTTTAGTGTCTCGTTTGTTCAGTAAAACTGCCAAGCCCATAAGAGACAGAAGTGCTAAACCAGCTACCATTGCATCAGTTGCTGAAGTATCGACACCTGTTTTTGGATTAGAAGAAGCGGTTTTATGATGATTGAAATGCTGGAAACCTTGATGATGGCAGCAATCAAGGAATAGACTGGATGCTGAGGTATCTACATACCCATAACAAGGATTGATATAGATACCTTCTCCGCCATAAATGGCTAGAGGATTAGTCCCGCCTGTTGCAGCTAGGTCAAGAATACCATGGTTAATTACAAGCCAGCTAGCTGCAGATACAGCTGTGGCTACACCAGTAATTGTGTTGGAACGAACGGTAGTTTTTCCGCCGTTAAACACGATATCATCTGAGGCTCCGATACCTGTGCTTGTCCCAGATGTGGAGCTTGTAAGAACATCAGTTTTTCCGCCGTTGACGACTAGATCACCGTAAGCATACATACCATAAGCGCCTTGAGTTCCGGTATTGATTGCTGAAACGTCAATATTTCCGCCGTTGACGGTTAAATCATTCGACATAATACCAACAGCTGTTAAATCGCCAGCATTTCCGACTGCGGTAACATCATATTTACCACTGTCGATAACCAGATCACCGGTAACATTAATGCCGCCGCCTAATGTGGTAGCTGTTGGCTGTCCTTCAGCTATCAGTTTACCGGTGCCGCTTAAGTTTAAATCACCATCAACACTAACGGCAAAACCATTATCTGTTTTCAGTGTGTTTGTGCCAAGAAGTACGATCGCAAAATTATCGCCCATCAATTGGGCCAATAGCGATTTTCCGGTAAAATTGTTTAGTGTCAATGCATTGGTTACCGTATTATAGGCGTATCCTTCACCCGAGTTGGTGGCAAGGATATTAATCTCTGATCCGTCAGTTTTGTACAAAGCCATAAAAGGAATCGCAGTTACTTGAATGTTTTGTTCTGTAACAATGGGTGCTTGAACTACGGCAACTACCGGTTGTTCTGCAACAACGGGAGCTTGGACTGTAGTGACTGCCGGTTGTTCTGCAACAACGGGTGTTTCAACAATTTTATCGGCTGTAACAACAGGTTCTGTAGTAGCTGTTTTATCGGCTGCTACATCAGTTGTCGTAGTGGTAGCTGTTACATCAGCTTTTTTTGTCGTAGAAACTGTTGTATCTGTAGTAGTTGCAGTAGCCGCCGCCACTGTTCCGGTTGTTACTACCTCCAATGCAGCCACGTTACTGTTATTTGCAACCGTTGTAGTTTCTTCACCACTTGCGGCCAAGGCAGAGACGGGAACAAGCATAAACATCATGGCCATAACCATCAACAACGACATCAATTTGGACATTTTTCTCTTGGACATTTTTATCACTTTACTATTCCTCCCTTTCTGAATCGTTTGCATTTTTTTGAACCAACTCTATTCTGACTGGAATTTAGACCTCCTTTCTTTGAAATCATAGCATTGTGTAAAACAACTGTATTTTAATTTCAATGCTACATTGATTATTAATTACCCGTAATAAAAAATATTATTCAAATTATTCTAAAAATTTATCAATAAGGTAATATTATTTTAAGTTATAAAAAAAAGATCTCCATGTCTCTGATAAACCCATCAGAAGTTGGCGTTTTTTTTTATGTGCCTTTGTTTTAAATATAACGTATTTTTAAGATTTTACATCTCGTTTGCGCACTGCAAATGCCAGTTCCATAAGCTCAATCCGTATAAGCATAAACAAGAAATCTGTCTATGCTTATACTATACGAGAATATTATAGAATCTAGGATTTATATTAATGATTCAGTTTAAAATTTGAGGTAAGAAAGGACTTTATAAATAACAAACATCTGAATATAAAGTGTCGTTTCAAAGGGAAAACTAGTCTAAATAATTATAAAAAATTCTGTCCCAGTTCATTCATTATATTAGGAAGGCCAAAACTTATAAAAAGATCCATAAGGCCGTTCCAATAAGGAGGATAAAAATCGTTTCCCTTGGATTGAAAGGTTTGGAGATCTTCAAATTTAATGGTAAGATCCCAGCCAAAAGCATGGGAAGAACCTACTTCGCCATAGTCTAATTCCCAGTCAATAATATTGAGTTTGTAAAAATCTTTCAAAAAGCGGGAACAATCTTCCTGGTTGAAGTAAAGCTCAGGAAGATCAGGATAATAACATTGAAAAGGGCCTTCAAAAGTAGCCCCAGATGTGGTTTTATAAAAAGTTATTGTTTGGCTGACTGTCCCTGTTTTATAGGTGTTTACATCAATTCGAATGGTGGACTTTTCTAAATGGCGATAGTCCCTGCCAAAGTTTTTTTTACAGTGGTTGCAATGATAGAATGGATTTGTTAATAGCGAGGTATCGTCTTGATTTCTTATTTTCCGAGAAACATCAGTATATAAAGCTTTTGAATCAAAGTTTACAATGGTGTTTTCACTACCACATTTTGGGCAAATGATTGGGTTCATAGAATCCTCCTTAATAGAATGATTGAAATAGGTACTATAATAAAGAATATTTCATCTTTTATGCACATAAAGACTAAAAAAATAGATGACATGTTAAAGTCAGACAGTGAAAAATCTGAGTGGCTATTGGATGGGATGAAGGCAATGCAGCGGACACCTTCAGCAATTAATCAGCAACCAGACCAATTTATTAAAAAATGGTAAACTCAACGGTTTCGTTATATTAAAGCTGGGTTGCGAAATGATTGATTTAGGTATAGCTAAACTTAATTTTGAAATCGGCTCAGACAACATTGGCAAATGGAGATGGGGAAATGGTGGAGAATTTATTCTAAAATAATCAGATTTTCAAAGTGGCTATTCTCTTCTTTTGCGTTTAATACTATCATTAATAACACTGGAATATTCCCTGGAAACCAAATAGCTAAGGACATAAGCAACAATGAACCCAGGTATTAAAACTGGACTCATATAAAGAAGTGAAGTCCATGAAAAAGTAAACATATTGAAAAAACAGCCTTGAAAAAATACAACAATATAACAAATAAGCACACGTATTATAACCTCCAAGAAAACAGAAGAAACATCAAAATGTTCTTCAATATTTTTTGAAATAACCATAAATATTGCGATGGTTAGGCACATATTCATATAATTTTTTATCACAAGGGTAGACTGCATCCTCCATATAGATAAACGTTTTGTTATCTGCAGTATCAAAATAATATATCTCTTCCAATGGAATGGCTATCGCTACACCATCTTTTTTTGCTGTGACCGAAAATGAAAACAGTCTGATTTGTTCAATCAACCGTTTTAAACGATCATCCATCAAGCTACAGGTTATTTTAATTTCGGTTTCACTATAAATTAAGGATTGCTCAATCAATAACTTCAAATTCATACTCCTTTCACAGAAAGCAATACAATTTTATCAGTAAACCGAGAACTATTGCAAGCATTATGAAATATTTTATAAAATGGTCTGAACTTATTGCTAAATATCCAACAGATATCTGATCACAAATACATAGTGATAATTACTGAGAAGTGCAAATATTAGTTTAAATTTGGCTCTTTCTTGATACATTTAACAATGCTAATACTAAAAATATAATAGTGGATCCAGCAAGAACGAGAATATGTGTGGTGGCAGTTGCAGTGAAGTCTCCATAGGTATAAGTGATCCCCATCAAATTACTAAATTTGGTGCTATAAGTTTCGGGAATTCCTGCAAAGCTAGTTGCCATGGGGCCTTCCATCATCACTTGTCGAATCAATGCTCCGGCATGAGAAACCGGGAAGAGCTTAACTGCCCATTGAACACCGTCTGGTAAAGTTCCGATGGGAAGATAGATCCCAGTAAGGAACCCGATAAGAGTCCCAATAATCGTGCTGGCAGTTGCAAATGCACTGTTGCTGGTAAAAAAGCTGACAATAAAAAACACCAATGAACTTGACATCATGACAGAAAGCAAAATAGCACCAAACACCTTTATAGTTTCAAAAAATGAAAGAAGTTCACCTCCAGAAAAAACAATATAGGCTTCTCCAAGACCAAAAGCAAGAAGGCTCATCAGTAGACCAACTAAATAAGCACTCAAAATATATCCACCCATAATTGTACTTCGTTTAATCGGCGAAGCATAAAAATCCTTGCTATTTTTTCGCACTCTATCATCTACCATTGTACCAAAAGCTCCCATGGTGGTAGTAATTGCTGTAATAGAAATAATACCCGCCATGATCCAACTGTTCATAAGCGTTTTGATCTCAGGCAAATCGACATAATTTTGTGTCCAAACATCGCCTAAAAAAACAACATATAAACCAATGATGACAAATACCCCTAAAAGGGAAAAGAAAACCGAACTTTTCTGTCGAAAAAAGATTTTTAGATTACGTTGCGCAAGATTAAGCATCATACTCACCTCCTGTAATGTTCAAAAATACATCCTCCATGGATCCATGTATTACTTCAAAACTTTCCAAAAATGGTTTGGCTTTATTTAAAATTGGAATAGAATCCATAGTTTCAGAAATATCAGCAATGATTAGCCCATTTTTTTCTTGATAATGAAATTGGGCTTCATTCAACAAATCTTTAATCTTATCAACATCTTTAGGTTTCATTCGCATGGTATCCGAACTGTGCTTTTCCTGTAAGTTGTAAGGTGTTCCTTTGGCGACGATCTCACCATGGTTGATGATGATAATAAAATCTGCAGTGGCTGCCTCCTCCATATAATGGGTGGTGAGAAAAATTGTCATTCCTGTTTTCTTTTGAAGGTCATAAATTGTTTTCCAGACGCTTTCTTTTGTTTTTGGATCAAGTCCAGTTGTTGGCTCATCTAGAAATAGAATTTTCGGC
The DNA here is from genome assembly GCF_008086595.1 of Acetobacterium paludosum. Lineage (GTDB taxonomy): Bacteria > Bacillota > Clostridia > Eubacteriales > Eubacteriaceae > Acetobacterium > Acetobacterium paludosum. The sequence continues at coordinate 103,549 of NZ_RXYA01000007.1, forward strand.
GTATTAACCAAGGCTCGTGCAATATCGGCTCTTCGCCGTTGTCCTCCTGATAATTTTCCATAAGGTCGATTTATAAATTCCGTAACATTTGCAATGACGCCAACTTTTTCCACCGTTTCTATAATTTGGGATTTCGACATTTTATAAAATCGAGCCCGAGTAATCAGGTTTTCCTGAACGGTTAAAAGCGGATCAAGGACACTTTCCTGAAAAACAACCCCGATACTATTCCGTATGGCAGCATCTTCTTTTCCAAGGACATGGCCATCAATCATAATTTCACCGCAATCTGGTTTTAATAAAGTACATAATATATCAATGGTTGTCGATTTGCCTGCTCCATTTGGGCCTAAAAATGCAAAGAGCTTTCCTTTCTCAACATAAAAATCAATTCCTTTGACTGCTTGGAGTTCTCCAAACCGCTTCTTTAAATCTTTAACAATAATAATATTTTTCATATCACCTCTCCTTTTAATGGTTCTATTATATCAGCTTGTTTTTTCTTTTCAATACCTGATGAAGTAAGATGACAAATAGTTGCGGTGAAGTGACGAAAAAGAATAAGAAAAAAGCAGAGAAGACATCCTCGGCTAAAAACGGAGCTTAATTTACTACTGTATCAGGAATATTTATTGACTACATAGTCGTAAAAAGACGTTTCAGGAATAGACTTGTACCGTTGAGTGTTGTAAATAAAATAAAAATGCCGTATTATTTTCTTGTCATCAAGGATAATCAAAGTATTATTTTCAAGGTGATCCTTTAATACATTTTCAAAAAAATAACCAATGCCTGTTCCTGAAAGAATGAGTTCTTTTACCATCTCATTACTATCACATTCCATAAAAGTATTAATACGCTCCATTTTTAATAGGTTCAGGTGTTTCTTTACCTCTTGTAATGTAGCGGATCCTTTAGTTCTTAACACAAAGTTTTGATCTTTGATTTTTTCCGGGTGATTAATCAGAAAACTATATTTTTTCTTAACGCCTACCAATACCATATTGGAAGTGGCGATTTCCAAACTTTCGATATTTGGAATGTCTTTCTTGATTCCTACAAAGCCAAAATTATAGATACCATTCTTTACATTATAATAAACATCCTGACTATGAGTAGATTTTATACTGTAAGTAATATGTTCACAAAAGCTTGAATGTTCATTAAGTAGTTCCGGTAAAATATAATGAGCAGGATAATTGCTGGAAATCAAGTCTATATGACCAGAAGAGTTGTTGATTTCATTTTTAAATTCACGCAGTAGCTCATGGTTTTCGGTTAATATATTTAACGCACAGCAATATAGCTTTTTACCTTCTCGAGTCGGTATTGTTTTATTATCTTGTCTTTGTGTTAATACCACACCATAATACTCTTCTAAGGTTTTTATCTGTTTCGTAACAGCTGGTTGAGTCAGATATAATTCTTCCGCAGCATTTGAAATACTTTGAAGTTGTATTACTTTAACAAATGTATTTAAGTATGCTAATCTCATAAGTCACCTCAGGTTAAATTATTTATATTAATGATATCATAAATTTGCAATTGTTTTTAATAAATTGATAAAAAAGATACAGAATAAATTGTAGAAGCGCAAACATTTCGCAAATGGTTTTCCACCCCGGTATGTTTTGCTGGTTTGAGCTGTTTTAATAAACTTGAATTTTCTTATGGAATTTATAATATACCAATAAAAAAGTTGACAATTAAGCACATCAGAGTATAATTGTTTCAATAGGAGTAAGTATTCACTCCGGTAGGAGAAAGCTATGGAAAAATCATTGATAAAAAGAAGAGAAAGTATTATTGTATCTACAATCGAAACATTAAATGAAGTCGGCCTCCAAAATTTGTCAACAAAATTGATAGCAAAACGTGAAGGCGTATCGGAAGGGACGCTCTTTAGACATTTTAAAAACAAAACCGAACTTATATTAGCAGTTATTGATCAATTTAGTCAATTTGATGACGCCATAATGGAAACATGCAAGAGAAATAAGCTTTCTTCTTTGGAAACAATCAAATATTTTTTTAACGCTTACGCTGAATATTATGAAAACTACCCTGAAATAACGGTAATCATACAATCCTATGATAGCTTAATGTGTGATATAGAATTATATGAAAAAGTAAGTGGTATTATCAATAAACGATCCAGCTTTATTTTTGAGACATTAAAAGAAGCTCAAAAAAATGGAACCATTCGGTCAAGCGTCGATGCTCAGTTGCTCGGAGATATTCTATCAGGCGCTAGTAGTGAGCTTTGTTTGAAATGGCGAATGACTAAATTTAATTTTTCAATTAAAAACAAATCTTTAGAAATGATTGATGTGATATTAAATGCATTTATAGAAAAAACGACTTGAGGAGGTGATTACTTTGGCATCACAATATGTAAATGATCCAATGCTGGAAGTATTTATATTCGAAACTTCTCAGCAACTGGAACAAGTGGAACAATCTGTTCTTGAAACAGAAACATTGGAAACTTATCCAACAGATACGATCAATGAAATATTTAGAATTATGCATACCATCAAAAGCTCAGCTGCGATGATGCTTTTTAACAATATTTCAATATTATCGCATACCACAGAAGATCTATTTTATTTTATCAGGGAAGATAAGCCACAGAACATTGATATGATCATGCTTTCTGATCTTGTTCTTGAAAGCATAGATTTCATGAAACTGGAAATGGGAAAAATAAAAAATGGGGATAAAGCTGATGGTGATCCCCAAATCATAATTGGAAAAATTAAAGAACATTTATCGATTTTGAAAGAAGTGAACAATTTAACCGATTCAGCAAAAACAAACGATGAACCAGTGAAAGAACAGTATTATATCACTTCAAACCGATTATCAAAATCGATTGACAAGAAGACCTATAAAGTCATAGTAACTTTTGATGAGGATTGCGGAATGGAAAACATTCGTGCTTTTACGGTTATTCACAACTTGAAAGATATAACTGATGAAATCAAGAGCATTCCCGAGGATGTCATCAATGATGTCGATAGTGTCGAGATTATAAAAAAAGACGGTTTTATTATCTTTATTAAAACGGATGAGTCTGAGGAAAAACTTCAAACTTTCTTCAAAACGATGGCGTTTATAGAAAATGTGGATCTTCAAGAATTCGATAATGTTGCAGAAAATGAGAACGCCGGGAATAAGATTTTATTAGATGAAAATGAAATAAAAATTCCCCAAATAAAAGAAGCTAAATCGGTATCGGAAAATGAAATTCAGTCTACCAATAGTCATCAGAGTCAAAGTATGATATCAGTCAGTGTTGAAAAGCTGGACCGGCTAATGAATTTGGTTGGTGAAATGGTTATTTCTGAATCTATGGTTACACAGAATCCTGATCTTAAAGGCCTGGTTCTGAATAATTTTAATAAATCTGCAAGACAGTTAAAAAAAATCACCGATGAACTCCAGGATATGGTAATGTCTATCAGAATGGTTCCGCTGGGGCCTACTTTCATTAAAATGAACAGAATCGTTAGGGATATCAGTAAAAAACTGAATAAAGATATTGCTCTGAATATTCAGGGTGAAGATACTGAAGTTGATAAAAATATCATTGAACAAATAAGCGATCCACTCATGCATCTTGTGCGAAATTCCGCTGATCATGGAATTGAAGCCCCGGAGATACGCTTTTTACAGGGAAAACAAAAAACAGGAACCATTACTTTGGAGGCGAAAAATGCTGGGGGTGAAGTTTTAATCATTATCAAAGATGATGGGAAAGGCTTAAATAAAGAAGGAATCATGAAAAAAGCAATGGAAAATGGATTGGTTGGTGAAGAACTGGAAGCGATGAGTGACCAGGATATATTTAATCTGATTTTTCTTCCGGGATTTTCCACCAAAGAATTGGTAACTGAGTTCTCCGGCAGAGGCGTCGGGATGGATGTGGTCGCTAAGAATATTGAGAGTATCGGAGGTAATATCCTGGTTGAAAGCATTGAAGGAAAAGGCACAACCATTACACTTAAGATACCACTGACTCTGGCTATTATTGAGGGTATGAATATCCGGGTGGGTCAATCCTGTTACACCCTTCCCATAATGGCAATTAAGGAAACCTTTATACCAAAAGCAAATGAAATCTTTAAAGATCCAAACAACCACGAAATGATCATGATTCGAGGTCAGTGCTATCCGATCCTGCGATTGCATGAATGTTTTAAAATTAAAACCGGTGCAAACAATATTGAAGAAGGCATTCTCATCATGCTGGAAGGCGAGAGTCAGACATTCTGTATCTTTGCAGACGAACTTATGGGAGAACAGGAGGTTGTTGTAAAGAACTTGCCTAAATACATCAGCAGTATGAAAAAGATTAACGGACTGGCAGGATGCACACTATTGGGAGATGGCAATATCAGCTTAATTCTTGATGTCAACGGATTAAGCTCAAAAAGCAGAATGATCAACTAAATGTAAATTTGATATAAGGAGACAGTGAAATGTCAAATGTGATTGAAGAATTTGAAGACGAATTTGAAGATGATGAAGATATCGACGAAGGAAAGTTTTTAACATTTACAGTGGGTGATGAATCTTATGGTTTGGAAATTATTTATGTCACTGAGATACTCGGCATCCAAAAAATAACGGAAGTTCCAGAATTGCCAGAATATGTTAGAGGAATTGTCAGTCTTCGGGGGCAAATTATACCCGTTATTGATATAAGATTGAAATTCAAAAAACCATTTAGAGAATATGATGAAAAAACATGTATTATTGTTGTAGAAATTCAAGATATTTCAGTCGGTATCATTGTTGATGCCGTTTTAGAGGTTGTTACCATCCAGACTGAGGAAATTGTACCGCCTCCAGATATAAATGAAGGATACGGTAGAAAATATATCAGAGGAATTGGTGTCATTTCAAATGAAGTCAAGTTGCTTCTGGACTGCAATAAATTACTAAATAATGATGAAATTCAAGACTTGGAACAACAAAGGATTGACATGTAAATATGATTTTATATGGACCAAATAAAAATTTATTGGAGGAAATTAAAAATGAGATATTTTAAAAATTTAAAGTTAAAAGAGAAACTGTTTGCATGCTTCCTGCTTTTTGCAGCAATGACCGGAGTGGTTGGTCTATTTGGCATTTATAGCATGTATACAATTAATGCCCGAGTCGGAAATATGGTATCAGCTGACAATACAGTGAATTTTAATTTTTACTTCATTATTATGATTGTCATCATGATTCTAGGCATAGCATTAGCACTAATTATTGGTTCAATGGTAGCCAAGACAATTAGTCAACCATTAAATTTACTCGTTGCATCCGCCGAAAAAATTGCTGACGGCGATTTGGATGTTGATATCCATATCACTTCAAATGATGAGATTGGCGCGTTAGAAAGAGCATTTCAAAAAATGACCGATCACATTAACGATATTATGACAAGCATCGATTCTGCTGCGATACAGGTGGCTGCAGGATCAAAACAGATTGCGGATTCGAGTATGGGTCTCTCTCAGGGAGCAACCGAACAAGCGAGTTCCATTGAACAATTGACGGCCTCAATTGAAGAAATTTCATCTCATACAAAACTTAATGCGGATAATGCTGTTGAAGCCAATGAACTTGCGGAACGTACGAAGGAAGAAGCGGTTCAAGGAAATATTGAAATGAATGCGATGCTAAAATCAATGGAAGAAATAAATGAATCTTCAACAAATATTTCCAAAATTATTAAAGTAATTGAGGAAATTGCTTTCCAAACGAATATACTTGCGCTAAATGCAGCAGTTGAAGCAGCCAGAGCACGACAGCATGGAAAAGGCTTTGCCGTCGTTGCTGAAGAAGTTAGAAACTTGGCAGCCCGTTCAGCAGATGCAGCTAAAGAAACAACCGCAATGATTGAAGGATCCATTAAAAAAGTAGATGTGGGGACAAAAATTGCAACAAAAACAGCGACATCACTAAATAAGATTGTGGACGATATAACCAAAGTATCGGATATTGTCGGAAATATTGCAACGGCTTCTAATGAACAGGCGATTGGAATTTCCCAAATTAATCAAGGAATTATGCAAGTCTCAGAAGTGGTTCAAATGAATTCGGCTACTTCAGAAGAAAGCGCTGCAGCCAGTGAAGAATTATCAAGTCAGGCTGAATTATTACGTGAACAGGCAGAACGGTTTAAGCTCAAAAAAGCAACAAATTATTCTTATAGTAGTACCGATAAGTCAAAGTTGGAACTTGAACAAATGCTCAGAGATTTAAATGAAAACAACAACTCTAATAGGAATAACCGTTTAATTCAGCCGAGTTTTCAGACAGATGAAACGATCAACAATCCAACGCATATTTTTTTAAACGACAACGAATTTGGAAAGTACTAAAATCATATTTATTTTATATTCATCTATATAGTTGAATAGACTTAAATCAGGTTTTGAGGAATATGATATGGTTTCAATTACAGAAAATGAATTTAAGGAATTAGCCGGATATATAAAAAGTAACTATGGTATTCATTTAAATGATGAAAAGAAAAACTTGGTGACAGGACGGCTTCACAATGTTCTTTTTGAAAATAATTGCGGAAATTTCTCAGAGTTCTTCGATTTATTGAAAACCGACAAATCAGGAAGAATAGTGAACACACTGGTTAATAAAATAACGACCAATTATACTTACTTCATGAGAGAGTCTGATCATTTCAAATATTTTCAAGATAAGGTTTTACCATATCTTAAAAATACGGTAAGTGATCATGATTTACGAATATGGAGTGCCGGTTGTTCTTCTGGGGAAGAACCCTATACGTTGGCAATGATCATTGATAAGTATTTTAATCTGGAAAGAGCGACTTGGAATACAAAAGTATTGGCAACAGACATTTCAGAAGATATTCTTATAAAAGCAAAAAAAGGACAGTATTCCAAAGAACAGGTGGTTTCTTTACCAATTGACTTTAGAATGAATTATTTTAAAAAATTTGACAGCAAAAATGATGCGATTATTGAACGATTGAAGGATGAAATTATTTTCAGAAAATTGAATCTCATGAACAGCAGCTTCCCTTTTAAGAAAAAGTTCCATGTCATATTCTGCAGAAATGTTATGATCTATTTTGATAATAAAACTAAAATGGAATTGGTCAATAAATTTTACGAATATATGGAGCCGGGAGGAACTTTATTTATTGGACATGCTGAATCTTTAAATCGTGAACAGACAAAGTTCGAATATATTTTACCGGCCATATACAGAAAACCTTAGCATATGAGAACAATATTAATCATTGCAACCGCAAATAAAAAGGTGATAAAATGAATAGAATTATTGGCATTGGAGAAATGACTATTTCAAATGATATTAACGATACCATCAAAACATTCGCCTTAGCTTCCTGCGTGGGTATTACCGCATACTCTGCCGTGCGAAGAGTGGGAGGCCTGATCCATATAGCTTTACCAAACCCTTCAAGCATTGAAGAGATTGATGCCAGACGCTGCTTCTATGCTTCAACCGGAATTCCGTTTTTCATAAAAAGAATGTGTCAAGAATACGGATGCAGTAAAGGCGAGTTAATCATAAATATATTTGGCGGCGCTAACTCCATCATGAAGAGTGATGCATTTTATGTTGGAAGAAGGAACATCGAAATGACAAATAAAATTTTAAATGAATTAAACTTAAAAATTCATTTTTCTGAAACGGGCGGGAATGTCAGCAGAACAGTTGAACTGGATGTTGCTACTGGGGAAATCAATATTTGGCATCAAAATATTATTATCTAAGAATTAAAACTGTCAGTGAACATTAATTAAGGTATAGGAGGTTTTCAATGTTAAAGAAGATGCCGGTGGATAATGAGGAATGTTTTACACAAGAGTTTAATGCCATTTCCGTTGGAGTTCTTGTTCTGGATGAAAACCAAATGATTACCAAGGTGAACAACGCATTATTGGATTTTCTCAAGGCATCAAGGATAGATATTCTTGGAAAACGATTTGGAGATGCCTTTCAGTGCAAAATTTGTGTTTTGAATAAAAAAAAATGCGGTTTTAGTGCAGAATGTGATCAGTGTAAACTAATAAGTGAAATAAAAAAGGTGTTCGATTTAGAAGAAAAATCAGTTAAGCTTGAATTCAATAAGAGTCTTCTTTCCGGTTACATTCAAAACGATTATTGGTTTAAAATAAATATTTCACTTATGGCTCAGGATAATTCTAAAAATGTGGTGATTACTTTTGAAGATATAACTGATCAAAAAAACAAGGAAATCTCAATAGAAGAATCCAGAGATTATTATTTTCAGATGTTTGAAGATTTTCCTTCCATGATCTGGAAAATGGATATAAAGGGAAATATTATTTATTCCAACCGCAGCTGGTTCCTGTTTACCGGAAAAGATGTTCAAGAATGCAATAGTAATCAATGGCTTGATCTGATTCATCCTGAAGATAGAAATCACTATTTAAGATTACTGGATGTTGCATTAGTTAATAGAAGCGCTTTTGAAATTGAATACAGAATACTTCATAAAAGCGGGCAATATCGGTGGATACATGCTATTTACAGTCCCAAATATGAAATAGATGGAATTAATGTCTGTTATACCGGCCTTGGCATTGATATTACCGACCGAAAAATTACTGAAGAAAATTTGACCCGTTATAAAATGCTTTCAGAAAAAGTTGATGAAGTTATATTGTTTATTGAGAAAAGCAGCGGTAAAATCATCGGAGCGAACAAATCAGCCACGAGACTATATGGTTACAGCAAAAAAGAACTGGAGAAATTGACCGTTTTTGATTTAAGAGCCGGGGAAAAAGAATTAGTCATTGAACAAATGGAAAATAGCAATCATAAGGCAATTATTTTCGAAGCATTAAACAAAAAAAAAGATGGAACATTGATACCGGTTGAAGTCACCTTTACAGGCACCTTAATTAACGGAAAAAGAGTCGTTCTAAGTATTGTAAGAGACATGTCCGAACGGAAAAATTCTGAAAAAGCACTGCAAGACAATGAGGAAAAGTTTCGTAAAATATTCAATAATTCTGTGGATGCTAAATTTGTACAGAAATTCACTGACCAGGGTATCAACAGCAAAATAATTGAAGCCAATGAAACAGCTACTGAAATGTTTGGTTATCACTACGATGAATATTTATCATCAGAAAAATCGATAATCAATTATGTTGATTTGGAGCTTAGCATGGAGAGTTATTTTCATAAGTTGAATGAAGAAGGTCATGTATCATTTAGAGCATCGGCTTCAACAAAAGTAGGAATATTATTGCCAGTGGAAGTTTTCTGTACGCTATGTGATATTAATGGAAAAAAGACGATTATTACGATTGTACGGGATATTTCTGATAACGTTAAATTTGAGAAAGATTTAAAACAAGCAAAAGTAGACGCGGAAATTGCCAACAAATCTAAGAGTGAGTTTTTGGCAAACATGAGTCATGAAATCAGAACGCCATTAAATGGCATTGTCGGAATGGTTGATTTAATGCGACTCTCAAATTTGACCCCGGATCATCAGGAAAATATTATCATTGTTAAAACCTGTGTAAATGCCTTGCTTAATGTTATTAATGATATTTTAGATTTTTCAAAAATGGAAGCCGGAAAAATGGTGATACAAAAAACTGATTTTGATATAAAAGCCCTGATTGAGCATACAATCAAAGCTCAATTGCCTCATGCATTTGGAAAGGGTATCGAATTAAATTATGCATTTTCGGCGACTGTTCCCCAATACCTTATTGGGGATTCTCATAGAATTCAGCAGATACTCAACAATCTCATCAGCAATGCAATTAAATTTACTGAACACGGCGAAATTTGGATTAAAACAAAAAAAATATCAACCGAAGGCAATCATGTTAAAGTGCTCTTTGAAGTTGAAGATACTGGGATCGGGATATCCGATTGTGACTTAAAAAAAATCTTTGAGAGCTTCAAACAAGTTGATGGCTCCTTTACCAGAAAGTTTGGCGGAACTGGGTTAGGTCTGGCTATTACCAAACAACTTGTTGAGATTATGAATGGCGAAATATGGGTAGACAGCAAAGAGGGTGTTGGCAGCAAGTTCAGCATTGCCTTGTCATTTGATGTTGGTAAACCACCGCAAGAAGAATCTGAAAAAAATCGCGAGGTCTATCAAATTGACAAAGATTACCGAATCCTGCTAACTGAAGATGATAAAGTCAACCAAATCGTCACCGCTCGTATGCTGAAAGAATGCGGATATTCAGTAGATATTGCAAACAACGGATTTGAAGCGGTTGAAATGGCAGGAAAAAATGCATATGATGTTATTTTAATGGATATTCAAATGCCGGAAATGGATGGAATTGAAGCAACGAAGAGAATCAGAGAAACAGATCAAAAAACGCCTATTCTTGCTGTAACAGCCTATGCTCTTCACGGAGACCGGGAGAGATTTATAAAACAAGGTATGGATGAATATATTGCTAAACCAATAAAAATAGAAGAATTAGTCTGTGCAATTGAAAAGGCTCTGAAGAAAAAAGAAAATAATATTAATAATATAGGTGTTTCGATTAATGCAAATGGAGAAATTGTATTTTCAGAAAAGGAAATAAAACAAGAGGTAACTTATGAATCAGTAAAAATTATGGCGTTGTCCGATGCAATTGATATGCTAAACGTTAATGTTGCCAATGGTGAATTTGCATTCTTTGAAAAACAGGCTAATAAAATTAAGTGTCTGGCAAATGAACTGGATGTTGAAGATTTGAAGACAATAGCCTTCAAGATTGAATTGGATGCAAGACGGGGTGATTTTGAGGAAGCAGTTAAAAAAGCTTCAAAAATCTGGCCGATTTTTGAAGTGTTTAAAAAGACAGCTTTAGAATTGAAAATAGATTAAGGAATGAGAACTTATCAAAAATTGATAAGTCGTTTTATTTGAAAGGAATTGTAGTGAAATGAAAATATTGATTGTTGAAGATGATATGATAAGCAGAAAATTCTTATCAAAATTCTTATCAAAATACGGAGAATGTGACGTTGTTGTCGATGGTATGGAAGCATTAGATGCCTATTTGATAGCTGAAAAGGAAAAAGAGTCCTACGATTTAATTTGTCTTGATATTATGATGCCAAAAATTGATGGTGTGAAGGTATTAAAAGCGATCAGGGATTTTGAAAAGCAGCGCAATATATTACCGGAAAACAGGGCTAGAATCATAATCATAACCGCTTTGGCCGATACTGATTATGTGCACCAGGCATTTGAACTGGGTTGTGAAGCATATGCAGCAAAACCTATTGATACAGATAAATTAATTGAAGTTATGAGCAAATTAGGTATAACGAAAAATGATTAATTAGAGGTGCAAATGTCATGCTTGAAAAAACAAGAATAATAGGTGGTATTATTGATGATCGTCGCATAGTGACTGAACCTATATGTGATCTAAGTGAAATAGTAACAGATGAGCTTTCAAGGGAAATGCTGCTGGAATTAAAAAAAAATTTAAGTAATATTATATTTCAAAAGGATTACACATATTCCCGTGTTACAGAATATCTTGCTCATATGTATGAAAGTATTGATGAAAATCAAATAATCATAAATGCTCTTGACAAAATAAAAAAAATGGACGAATATACTTTCACACACAGCATCAATACTGCCTTTTATTCTATGTTTATTGCAATCTGGATGGGGCTGTCTGATCATGAAATTATTAATGCAACGCAAGCTGGACTATTACATGATATTGGGAAAATATACATACCGGCTGAAATTTTAAATAAGAAAGGTCGTTTAACCATTGAGGAATATGAGGTGATACAAAAGCATCCTCTTTATGGTTATTTTTTACTAAATGAATTCAGTGAAGTTAATCTAGAAGTTAAACGAGCTGTTTTGTTTCATCATGAAAGAATCGATGCTAGCGGATATCCCCTTAATGCGGCATCAGATTATGTCGGGGTTCTGCCTAAAATAATTGCTGTAGCAGATGTTTATGACGCAATGACAACTGACCGAGTTTATAAAAAAGGGGCTAAACCTATCGAAGCTATTGAATTTCTCAGCAATGAGGGAAGAAAGACTCTGGATAATCAGGTATTAATGTTTTTTTTGGATAATATTCCGCTCTACGATTTCAAAAGCGTTTCAATGACAAAGCAAGGCGGTCAGTTTAATTGTAAATCAATACCATTTTGACTCTCGCAAGACCGGCATTTAGAAACATTAAACCAGCGCTTATAGCAATTAAAAATTGCATATAATCCTCTTAAAAAAAGAGCAACTTATTTGAAGGAGCTCCTTTCTATACGGAGTATTCTTTATCATATTATTTTTGAAACGGTAATAATACTAAGCTAAAGATGTTCATCTCAAATGCTACCACACTGAAAATAAAAACGGTTGTTTCTATTTTGCTGCCTCATTAATTTGTTGCTCCGATAAACGCATTAATTAGAGCTTTTTTATAATATGTTAATCTTCATCGTCAAAGCCGTAAATACAATAATCTTCAAGGGCTTCAAACAAATACAAAAGATTCCCTGTCATGCCTTCCGCTGTTGTAACAACGATTTCTTTTTCTTCTTCAGTAAGGTCTATAAATTCTTCTTCAAGATCACATAGACGCTTTACTAAAAATAATAATTCTGTTTTCATATTTCTCCTGTTCATACTGTTATGCTATATATATATTAGCTATGTTCATTAGAAATTGCAAGACAAAACTGCGTATTAATTGAATTTCTTCTTTTTTATAGTGCAAGCTGATATAATATACGTTATAGTCTTAAAAAAGGGAGAAATTTGATCAATGAGTAAAATAAAATGGCCTGGTAGTGCTTTGTTGGCTCCGGTACCACCTGTATTAGTAACCTGTGGTGAAGATGAAACAATTAATGTTTTAACCGTCGGGTGGGTAGGGGTTCTTAACACAAAACCGCCTATGACGTATATTTCTTTGAGACCAAGCCGCTTATCCCATGAAATCATTTCAGAAACAAGAGAATTTACCATTAACCTATCCACCGTTGATTTAGTGAAAGCCGTTGATTTCTGTGGAGTGCGATCCGGTCGTGATGTGAATAAAATAGAGCTCATGGGACTGGAACTAAACCCCGGTGATTCAGTAAAATCGCCTATGTTGGCTGATAGCCCGTTGAGTATGGAATGCAGAGTTAAAGAAATCATTTCTCTTGGAACCCACGATTTGTTTATATCTGAAATTTTAGCGGTACATGTGCAAGAAACTTTGATTGACACCAATGGCAAATTACATTTGGATAAAGCAGAGCTTCTTGCATACGTTCATGGAGAGTACTTTGGTCTGGGAACGAAATATGGAACTTTTGGTTATACAGTCAGAAAAAAGAAGAAAAAAAGAGGTAATAAATGAAAAATCCAGTATTTGTTTTGGTGTTCGTAACGGTTGTCATTTTATTTTTTAAGAGTGTATCATCTGTGACGGTAACCGAAAATAATACAACTGTTTTTTTACATCAAATAATTATTCAAATCTGTTATCTCATAAGTTAATCGACTAGTGGAGCTTAACCCAATGGTTTAAAGCTTGGTTATCCAACCCTCCGGTCCTTCGATATCGCCAAGTTGAATAGCAGTCAATGTGTCATATAACTTCGTGGTTATCGGTCCAACCTCGGTCTCGCTGAAAAACACATGAAGCTTGTTTTTATATTCAATCCCGCCAATAGGGGTAATCACCGCCGCAGTACCACAGGCACCGGCTTCTGAGAATTCATCCAATTCATCAATATAAACATCTTTTTCCGAAGTCTTTAGCCCTAATACATTTTCGGCCAAATATAATAGTGAATATTTTGTAATACTTGGGAGTATAGACAAGGACTTAGGTGTTACAAAGCAATTGTTCTTTGTAATGCCGAAAAAATTAGCGGCGCCAACCTCTTCGATTTTTGTATGAGTCGTCGGATCCAAGTAAATACAATCGGCAAATCCTTTTTCAACTGCGATTTCATGGGCAATTAAAGAGGCTGCATAATTTCCGCCGACTTTTTGCTGTCCTGTTCCATAGCATGCGGCACGATCATAAGCGGAAACCATAAAGTTGACCGGCGTCAAGCCACCCTTAAAATAAGCTCCAACCGGCATGCAGAAAACAGTAAATAAAAATTCACTTGCAGGTTTAACGGCAATACTGTTTCCAACACCGATCACCATTGGTCGAATGTATAGTGAACCACCGCTTCCATAAGGTGGTAGGTAGGCTTCATTGGCTTTCACCACATCCAAGCAGGCTTTAATAAAAGTTTCATCTGGTATTTCAGGCATTAAAAGTCGTCTGCAGGAGTCTTGCAGACGTTTAGCATTTTGATCGACTCTAAAGAGTTGAATGTCACCGTTCTTAGTTCGGTAAGCCTTTAGACCTTCGAAACATTGTTGCCCGTAATGAAGACAGGGGGAGGCTTCTCCAAGATGGAGCACATTATCTTCAGTCAATACACCTTCATCCCAGTTTCCGTCTTTCCAATAGGACAAGTAACGCTGGTCTGTCTTCATATAATCGAATCCCAAATTTTTCCAATCAATTTCTACTTTTTTTTTCATTTCAAACTCCTCTTTAATTATTATTTTTATTTTATGTTAAAAGCATAAGCAATCCCATCACGAATCCCAAAAGTCCCCCTAACCAAACAATGGCTTTTAATTCTTTTGACATAATATCTAAAATCATCTTTTCAAAAGTTACTACGTCATAACTGTTGATCTGATTTTCAACCAATTGGGATAAATCCAAAGCATGAAGCAATACACCAATATTTTTTTCAATCAATTGATGATAAGTATTAATAACCCAGTCTACAAACTCAGAGATGCGGTCTTCGTATTGGATATATAGGTCAGAAACCGTTTTATCCATCAGGTTATTGCCTTCTTTTTGAACAATGTTGTCTAATATTTCTTCCCCTTTTTCCATGATTAATTTCTCAATGATCTCTGACATTTTTAGTTTTGCTGAATTAATCAGGCCTTCATTTATAAGCATGGAAAACATCGATCCTTGAAGATTATTGACAATCTCTGTTGCCGCAATCTCAGATAACAAAGTGCCCAACTCAAGCTTTTTCATTCTTTCGTAGGAAATTTCCACAATTTTATGGGAGACTTCATCCATTATACTTAACCCTTGCTCCTCTCCCACAAAAGAGCAGAACACCTCTCTTAACGTTTGATCACAGGTGCTTTTTTTCTCAATAGCGCTGTTTAAAGCGATTGTGATTTTTTGATCCATTTCTGGTGATAATAAGCCCGTTCTAATCACATCTTCACTTAGCAGTTCATTGGCAACGACGGTTCCTAAAGATTTTGCAATCCTGGGTTTTTCTTTAGGAATGATCCCCGGGGTAAAAGGCAGTGTTTTTCCAAATAAATTAACGGGTTTTAATGGGCGAAATAGCATCCTAATAGCTATTCCGTTAGTAATAAGTCCTATAATAGCACCAACAATCGGGCCAATAAGAAAACTTAAATTCATAGTATTCCTCCTAATGTAATATTTAATGATCAATGATTTATAGGGTGGAAGTTGCGAAACAAGTTTTTACATTCGCTTGGCTACTTGCTTAATTGATAGCATCTTGTTAATTGTAAGCTTTTTGAAAGATACTGTCCAGTCCTAGAAAAATTTTGCATTTTGCATAAAAATTCATTTTATAAGTAAAATAATGTTTGTGTATTATACGTCAAGCTGATACAATTAGTAAAAAAAATATGGGGGGCAGCTATTAAAACGATGGAAATACTGATGAAAAGCGAGAATAGAAAAAGATGGATATATTTAATCGTAGGAACGATTATGTTAATGTTTTTGGGATTATTATATGCATGGTCAATTTTCAAGGCACCGTTAAATAAAGTGTTTGAATCATGGACGGCAACGGACTTATCTCTTAATTTCACCATTTCAATGATCTGTTTTTGTCTGGGTGGATTTGCCAGTGGACAATTAAACAAAATTCTTAAAAACCAATACATTCTATTAATTGCAGCAGGTTTACTTTTTGCTGGATTCTTTGGCGTTTCAAAAATTGATGTATCACAACCCGATCAGGGTTTAATGATGTTGTATGTTTTTTATGGGATACTGTGTGGAACGGGTGTTGGTATGGGATATAATGCCATTATCAGTGCAGTAGTACCATGGTTTTCAGAAAAAGCAGGTATGGCATCAGGTATTTTATTGATGGGATTTGGTCTGGGTGGCATGATTCTCGGAACGCTGATCAATAGCATGATTGGCAGCTTTGGGGTACTGGATACATTCTTCTATTTGGCTGTGATGGTGCCAGTTGTGCTGGCAATAGGTTCTTTTTTCGTGAAAAAACCGGTAGCTATTACTAAGAAGACAATAGTAGTCAGGGATGAAAAAAGTCAGACTAAAGAATATTCTGCTATGGATATGCTGAAAACTGGTGTGTTCTGGTCGTTTTTCTTTTGGGTCATTATGGTCAATGCCTCAGGTTTACTGATTATCGGAAGTGCAGCAACTATTGCCCTAGCCTTTGGTGCACCTGCTCAACTGGGATTGTTGGTTTCTGTGTTTAATGGCGGAGGTCGTGTGTTATTTGGAACTATATTTGATAAGATGGGTCGCAACAAATCCATGTTGATCAATAATATCCTTTTAATGATTGCCGGTCTTTCTTTATTAATTGGATCAACCTTCCAAAATGTTATCTTTATCTTTATTGGTCTTTTATCTGTTGGCGTTTGTTATGGTGGAGCACCAGCACTGGCATCAGCGGTGATTAATTCAAATTTTGGCTCGAAAAATTACCCTCTTAATTTTAG
Source organism: Acetobacterium paludosum (assembly GCF_008086595.1). GTDB lineage: Bacteria > Bacillota > Clostridia > Eubacteriales > Eubacteriaceae > Acetobacterium > Acetobacterium paludosum. The sequence goes on from NZ_RXYA01000007.1 coordinate 120,386, forward strand.
TATTACAAATTTTTCACTGATACCGGCAGCGATGCTTGGTCCATTGATTTCAAGTACCCTTTTGGAAAAATCTGGTGGAAATTACAGCACGAATTTCGTTGCAATTATGATTTTTGCAGGAATCGCCTTGATTCTCAATCATATTTTGAAAATAAAAAGTGAAAAAATGAAGCAGGCAATAGTACCAGTTGATTGCTAAAATATAATAATGAAAATTTATTTGGCTTAAATTTACAATTGATAGTTGGCGTATTAAAAAAGAAAGGTTTCCCTTTCTTTTTTAATACGCTATTTTAAACGCAAACGGAAGCAAGGGTTTGCCTTGACGGATGAATTTTATAAAGCTATACTAAATAGAGTTATTATAAAATGTATATTATAGAACGATTGACAAATATTTATAATTTTCTACAATAACAGACTATATTAAATGCACAAAGCAAGAACTAAAAGGAATAAGGTAAAACTAATATTATGAAACATTTTATTGAATTTAAAGACGTGTATAAGCGTTATCATATGGGAGAAGTAACTATTAATGCTGCTAACGGCATCTCTTTCTCAATTGAAGAAGGACAATTTGCTGTTGTAGTTGGACCCAGCGGGGCCGGGAAAACAACAGTGCTTAATATTCTAGGTGGAATGGATGGCTGTGATGAAGGTCAAGTTTGGGTGGGGGATAAAGATGTTGCTACCCTTACGCGTCGGGAACTGGCCACCTATCGGCGCTATGACACGGGATTTGTTTTTCAATTTTATAATTTAGTACAAAATTTAACAGCTGTTGAGAATGTTGAACTGGCAACTCAAATCTGCCATGATCCGATGGATGCAGAAACAGTTCTAAAAAGTGTCGGGCTTGAAGATCGGTTAGGCAATTTTCCGTCTCAGCTTTCCGGCGGCGAGCAGCAGCGTGTCGCTATCGCAAGAGCATTAGCCAAACGTCCAAAATTACTTCTTTGCGATGAGCCAACGGGCGCCCTGGATTATAACACAGGTAAAAATATCTTAAAGCTGCTCCAGGAAACCTGCCGGAAAGAAAAAATGACAGTGATCTTAATTACACACAACCAAGCCATTACGCCCATGGCTGATAAGGTAATCATTATGAAAAATGGCAAAGTACTAGAAAGCTATTTAAATGAAAATCCGATGTCTGTGGATGAAATTGAATGGTAGAGGTGTCCGCCACTATAAAGGGGGCGCTTTCTCTCTTTGATTATCGATTATCTGATACTCTAGGATCGGGACGATTCGGCAGCTGTTATTTAATCTCGCAAAACGACAAAGTTTTTGTTTTTAAAATATTTAATTCAAACGATGTAAAACGCTTCAAGTACAAACTAGCGCTTGAAGGGAAATACCTCAAATCCATCAACCATACGGCTATTCCAAAACTGATTCGAGTGATAGATACCGATGGTATCTATGGTCTGATAATGGAAAGAATGCCGGGTGATAGTTTAGAAGACTTATTAAAGTGGGGTTACCTTTTTACTAAAAAAGAAATATACGCAATCATAAAACAGCTCATGGACGTGATGGAATATTTGTATTCTTTAAAAATAAGTCATCGCGATATTAAGGCTTCAAATATTTTATGGGACCATAGCAAACTTTCTTTAATCGATTTTGGATCCGCCAGAGATCTGTCAAGCTTATCCTGCCGTTTCAACCCAGATTTCTGGGGAATGGGGGATGTTTTTATGCGTTTGGCCTTATCCTCACAGGAAATGACTTTTAGTCATCATGACTTCTACATCGATGATCTGAATTTAGACAGCCAGGAAAAGATTATCTTTAAACGCCTGTTACACATCGAGCAACCTTATGATAATCTACAAGATCTAAAACGAGATTTTGTAGATAGATTTAGCCTTGATTAAAACTATGAGCAGCAAATTATAAATTAAGGGGATTTTGAGCATTGAAAGAATTGACATTTTACTTACCGGTTTTTCTGATTGTTGCCGCCAACGTTTTTTATAATATCTGTGCAAAATCAATACCTGAAACGGTGAATCCGTTTTTATCATTATTAGTAACCTATCTTGTCTCGGCTCTGGTGACACTTATTTTATTGTTCGTCACTGGACTGGATGAAAACTTCACTGATGCAATCAAAAAAATAAATTGGTCCAGTGTTATCCTCGGTATTTCTGTGGTCGCTCTGGAATTCGGATATATCACGGCCTACCGTGTTGGCTGGAATGTCAGTATCTGTTCTGTTGTTGCCAACATTGCATTGGCGGTCCTGCTTGTTCCCATTGGAATTTTATTTTATAAAGAAGTGCTCACAATGAGTCAATTGATAGGAATTATTCTCTGCATGGCGGGGCTGTTTTTTATCAATCAATAAAAATAATCGATTATTATCTCACAATAAAAAAACGTCAGGCGCATACAGGGAGCTTTAAAACTGATGACGAGAATACAAAAAAAGTATCATAAATACTAAGACTGACCTCATTTGGAAAGTCTAATTTAAAAATAAATAATATATGAGGAATTGAATGAATAATTATATTGAAAAAAATATCTTGCCCCTTGTTACAAAACCTATCACTTATCTTGGAAATGAGGTTAATTCAGTTCATAAAACTCCAAATAAAGATATGATTCGTTTTGCTTTTGCTTTTCCTGATACCTACGAGGTGGGAATGTCCCATTTAGGGATGAAAATTCTATACGGACTCCTTAATGAGGAAAAAGACATTTGGTGTGAACGAGTCTTCGCCCCCTGGGTAGATATGGAAGAACAGTTAATAAACAATGATTTGACATTATATGGTCTGGAATCGATGATGCCTTTGAATGAATATGATTTCGTTGGATTTACCCTCCAGTATGAAATGAGCTTCAGCAATATTTTGAATATGCTAAAGCTGAGTCATATCGCCCTTGCGGCAGCAGACAGAAAAGAAGGGGATCCCTTTGTCATTGCAGGAGGTCCCTGTGCCTATAACCCGGAACCATTGGCTGATTTTATTGATTTGTTTGTCATTGGCGAAGGGGAGGAAGTTATTTTAAAAATCATGGAAGCTTACCGTCAATGGAAAAAAGCAAGTGGAAAACGGACGGACTTCTTAAAAACAGTGGCAGGAATTGAAGGCGTTTATGTCCCATCCTTATATAAAGTCAGCTATGATGAAGCGACTGGCGTTATCGTATCATTTTTGCCGATTGTTGATGAAGCGCCAAAAACAATTCACAAACAATTCATCGATGATTTGGACTCTTCCTATTTCCCCGAAAAAATCGTCGTATCGTATATTGAAACGGTTCATGATCGAGTCAGCTTTGAGATATTTAGAGGCTGTGGCCGAGGATGTCGTTTTTGTCAAGCGGGTATGATTTACCGACCAACACGGGAAAAAACGGTTCCAACCATTCAAAGTAAAATAAGAGCCTTAATTGAAGCCACCGGATATGATGAAGTCTCTCTTTCATCATTAAGTACTGGTGACTACAGCGAAATAGAAACCCTGATTAAAAATCTGGTTGAAGAATATGAAGATCAGAAAGTCAGTATTTCCCTGCCATCCCTTCGCATTGATTCCCTGAGCATCGATATGCTGGAGGAAATACAAAAAGTAAGAAAAGCAGGACTTACCTTGGCTCCAGAGGCGGGAACTCAACGTATGCGAGACGTCATCAATAAAGGAGTTACCGAAGAAAATCTTCTCGATACAGTGCGAACAGCTTTTGAAAAAGGATGGGGACATGTGAAACTCTATTTTATGATCGGTTTACCTGGTGAAACCTATGAAGATATTGAAGGAATTGCGGATTTAGGCCAAAAAACTGTTGATGAGTATATGAAAATTGATAAAGAACTACGAAATAAAAGTCTTAAAGTAGTTTTAAGTGCTTCCTCTTTTGTACCCAAAGCTTTTACTCCTTTTCAATGGATGGGACAAAACACTCGGGAAGAATTTAAGAACAAACAACGTCATCTCAAAGCTTCGATTAAAGATCGAAAGATTTCATATAGCTGGCATGACAGCGGCGTTAGTTTTTTAGAAGCTGTTTTTGCTCGAGGCGACCGACGGTTAGGAAAGGTTCTGAAAAGGGCACATGAAAAAGGCTGCAGATTTGATGGTTGGGGAGAATATTTTGATATAGAAAAATGGACTGAAGCTTTTGCCGAGACTGGCATCGACCCTGATTTTTATGCTCTTAGGAATCGCGGTTACGATGAGATACTCCCTTGGGATTTTATCGATACAGGAGTAAAAAAATCATTTCTAAAAGCGGAAGCAATCAAAGCACAGGAAGCTTTAACCACTCCGTATTGTCCGGAAAAATGTTCGAATTGCGGAATTATGGAATTTAAAGAAGGATGGCAATGTCATGTCTAAAATACAATATCGATTCAAACGATCCACAGCTTTGCGTTTTTTATCACATTTGGATCAACAACGCTTATTTCAGCGAGCTTTTCGCCGGGCAAATATAAATATCGAATATTCTCATGGTTTCAACCCTCATCCTAGAATGTCATTTGCATTGGCCATGTCGGTAGGATTAACCAGTGACTGGGAATACGGAGAAGTCATTGTGACCGGTGAATTGGACTGCAATGACTTTATGACACGGATGAATGCGGTTTTACCAAATGGTCTGGAAATTATTAGTGCAAAAGTTTGCGATGAAGGAACGCCATCGCTTTCTTCATTGCTTGAAAAAAGTTATTATAGTTTAAAAGTCAAACTTGTTCCCGAAATAAATTTTGAACGCACAAATCAAATCATTAAGTCTTATCTTGAGCTTCCTGTAATTAATATACAAAAAAGAAATAAAAAAGGAAAGATGGTGGAAAAAGATATTCGTCCTTTTATTGAATCCATTTCAGTTAATCAGGAAGATGATAAAAATGATCCAATCAATGTGAAGATGACCTTAGTTTATATTGAACAACAATGTGTTAAACCAGAACTCGTTTTAGAGAGCGTCAATAACCTAAACGGAGCAATATTTATCATTGATCCAACCATCGAATGTCATCGCCATAAATTGCTTCTTAAAGCTGATTTTTAGCTTTTACAAAAGTGTTACAACCGTTTACACATTATCTATTTACTTCTATTAAAATGATGTTATAATTATTTTAAATCAAAGATCAGCTCTATCATTTTCTGAATTGAATGATCTCGATCATTGAAAAGTAAATAGCCTCTTAACTAGATGATAGTCCTCCTGACAAGCGGATGATTATCTAACCAGCGGGGAAAAGATTTGAACAAAGAACAGATCTTTTCTGAAATTCGTAAAACTTTAGAAATACCTGATTTAAATGAATAAAGGAGAGAGCGATTCAAAGAATACGGTCACAAGATCAGTTTCTCTGAATCATGAGAGCAAGTTCTTGAATCTAGAAGAATAAGTTCTTGGAATCGGTGAAGTGAGTTCTTGGAATTAAAGAAACAAGTTCCTATATTTTGAAGAAAAACAATACCTGAATATAGAAAAACAGTTTTAGAAATTCAAAAGAATAACTTCCTAGAATTAGAGAAATCAGTTTCTAATGAAGGCAAATGACTGGATTTAGAAAAACAACTTCTTTTATTCGAAAGAATCCATTTTCAGAATCAACGGAATAAGTTCCCAAGTTTAGAAGAAAACCAATACCTGGGTTTGGAAAAACAGTTTCTGCGAATCAAAAGAATGGCTTTCTGGATTATCTTGAAAAATGTTCGAATAGGTGTAAATTCTCTGATTCACAAAAAGTAGGAAGACCCGAGGAGTTAAGAGTGATATTTGCATTGGAAAAGTGAAAAGAAGGTTTTTGATAAATCGAAAGGGGTGAGTCCGAAAGAAATGACATCTGAGATTGAACACTGAAGCTGATTCTGCAGTAAAATGTGGGATCAGCTTCAGCATTTTTTGTGTTAGTTGACGCTCTTAAAAGATTGGATTGAAATTGTAACGATAGAAGGCTTTTGAATACTAATGTTTTCTAATTTGTACGAAATAAGTAAGTAATGCGTGCTGTTTTGCTTGTTTCTTCTTACCAATGAAAGGATATAATTTATGAAATCTTATGCTTTAATAATTATGAAACCTGACGCCTTAGAATCAGAGATAATTGAAACAATTATGCAACGTTTTGTTGACGAAAATTTTCAAATTGAAATGGTTGGTTTTAAACAAGTTGATCAGGAATTAATTCTTACACATTATGCTCATGTTGTTGACAAATTAGGAGAATCGTTTAGACAAATGGTAATAGCCGATTTTGTTGGCAAAAATATGATGCCAATAATTCTTAGTCAAGATGGGGAAAAAGCCATTGACAATGCAAGAGCTCTGACTGGTGCAACCGACCCTTCTTTATCACCAAAGGGAACTATCCGTGGAGATTATGGTATTGATTCAATGGAAGCCGCTAATCGTGAAAACAGATGCTGTGAAAATCTCATTCACTGCAGCGATTCACCGCAATCTTTTTTGACTGAATTAAAACTTTGGTTTAATGTTAAAACATATAAGACCTATTCCTGTTAGGATAACCAATACAAAAAATGTCCCAATTACTGCTTATACAATTAAAGCAGTAATTAGGACATTTTTACATTAAAATATATTATTTAATTTTTCTGGCATTCACCACAAAGCGGGCATTATCAAATGTATATATACAGGTTGATAGTGTGAGAACCTCATCGGTAGGATTAACAACCACTCCCGTATCATAAAGTGAAAGTGATTTTAATCGATTCATGTAATTTAAAAACTCAGTATCATTATTGAACTCTGGCTGTCGATAATCATAATCAGCATCGGTAATATATGCTGAGAATATTTCCCAATCACCCGGGTCTCCAGGACGATCAAACTTAACAATCGGATGTTCTGTAAAATATGACTGTTCCTGATAGCGCCACAAGCTGCCAAACATGGATTCATTTGTCATATAATGACCATAAAGCACATTATTCCGAGTGAATTCAGTGTTGCAGACGCAATCAAGAAAAATTGTTCCTTCAATGGAGTCTTCATTAGAAAAATTATGATGGAGATAGTAATCGTTATTATCCGTTTGAACTACGGGGTACTCCAATGGCGTTCCATCAACTTGAATCCAACCAATAGTTTGGGAATTAATAGCCAACAGCCCATTAAAATCAATGCGATCATTCTGATTCGTTTCGCTGGCTTGAGCTACTGCAATAATTTTGTTTTTTTCCAGATTTTGTGTAATAATAGGGTAGAGAAAATAACTAATGCAACATAATGCAACAATAATGAGCATTGTACCGACGATAACTTTCATTTTATGGTTACTGTTTTGCGCGATCATTATTACCTCCAGTAATATCTTTTTATTCATATTATAAACGATTTCATTTCTTTTTCCAATCAATAATATAAATAAATATCATACTCTGCCAGAGGTTTTAGTCGATACTCAGAAATATTAAAAAAATAATTCTAGTTGACTTTATTGGCTTCCCGTGTTAATATTTATAAAGTTATGTAGCCGCACACACAAGGTTTAAGTCGAAAGCACCTTTTGTGGCGAGTCTGGTATGAGGAGGTGTGAAAATTATGTATGCAATCATTAAAACAGGTGGTAAACAATACCGCGTTCAAGAAAATGATGTTATCGAAATTGAAAAAATCAATTTCAAAGAAGAAAATGTAAAAGAGATTTCTTTTACTGAAGTTTTAGCTGTAAACAAAGATGGGAAAATGGTCGTTGGAACTCCAATGGTCGAAAATGCCCTTGTTAAAGCTGAAATTCTCGAGGTTGCTAAAGGGCCAAAAATTATTATTTACAAGTATAAATCTAAAAAAGATTATCGTAAAAAACAAGGTCATCGTCAGCCATTCATGAGAGTTAAAATCACGAGCATTCAAGCTTAGGATATTTTATGATTTCAGTAAATATTAATGGTAAAAATAATGAAGTAGATGAAGTAATTGTATCTGGGCATTCGGGCTTTGCAGATCAAGGTGAAGATATTGTTTGTGCTGCTGTTTCGGTTTTGACCATCAGCATCCTTAATGGGCTCACAGAAATCGTTGGTCGAAAAGATCTTTCAGAAATGGTGGAAGAAGGATATGTTCGTTTTACCATTCCGAAAATAACAGATGAAAAAACGAAAATGAAAACAGAGACACTGATCTCAACTTTACTCTTGGGAATCCGGGGGATAAAGGAAGCTTATGGAGATTATATTCAGTTTGAAGAAGTATATAAATAGGAGGTGAACATAATGATTAAAATGAACCTTCAACTATTTGCCCATAAAAAAGGGGTTGGTAGTTCAAGAAATGGTCGTGACAGTGAAGCCAAGCGTCTTGGAGTAAAAAGAGGAGACGGTCAATTCGTTCTTGCAGGTAATATTCTTGTTCGTCAAAGAGGAACAAAAATTCACCCAGGTACCAATGTTGGAAAAGGCGGAGACGATACATTATTCGCATTAGAAGATGGTATTGTGCGTTTTGAAAGAAAAGGCAGAGATAAAAAACAAGTAAGTATTTATCCTCGGGAAGCAATCTAGTTTTCCAGTGACAAAATAATACATCTATAAAACCTCTTATGCTCGTTTTTGACAGATAAGAGGTTTTATTTTTTGTTGTTTGGGTAAGTACCAAAATAAAAGCGAGGTAGCAATGTTTGTTGATAAAGCAGAAATAATTCTAGTAGCTGGCAGTGGGGGACATGGAGGCGTAAGTTTCCGAAGAGAAAAATATGTTCCCATGGGCGGACCTGATGGTGGCCACGGCGGTCACGGAGGCAGTATTATCTTAATGGCAGATAATGGCCTTCGGACCTTAGTAGAATTCAAATATAAAAGAAAACACAAAGCAGAAAATGGGGAAAATGGAACCAGCGGCCAATCATCTGGAAAAAGCGGTGAAGATTTAATCATTAAAGTACCTGTAGGAACGCTTGTGAAAGATAAAGAAACTGGACGAGTAATTTGCGATTTGTCTGAAAATGGGCAGAAGTATCAAATCGTTGATGGAGGCCGAGGGGGACGTGGAAACATGAACTTCGCAACGGCTACACGACAAACACCTCGCTTTGCACAGGGTGGCGTAAGAGGTCAAGAACGCACGATTATTCTTGAACTAAAACTTCTGGCGGATGTGGGACTCATTGGATTCCCAAATGTTGGGAAATCTACTTTATTATCCGTCATTACAAAAGCAAAACCAAAGATTGCGAATTATCATTTTACTACTATTATCCCTAATTTAGGTGTAGTAGAATGGCGTAATTTTGATCCTTTCGTCATTGCGGATATTCCTGGTTTGATTGAAGGCGCTCATGAAGGAACTGGTCTTGGCGATCAATTTCTCAGACATGTGGAGCGAACAAAGCTTCTAATTCACCTTTTGGATGCATCTGGAAGTGAAGGTCGGGAGCCATTGGATGATTTTAAAAAGATCAACTATGAGTTGGAAAAATATAATGCAAAGTTAGCTCAACGGGTACAAATTGTTGCCTTAAACAAGGTTGACCTGATCTCTGATCAATCAGAACTGTATACATTAAAAGGTGAACTTGAAACCCTTGGCTATGAGGTTTTTATCATTTCAGCTGTTACCGGTCAGGGCCTTAATGAACTTCTAAGCCGAACCATTCAACTGCTTGATGAAATTGGTGAGGTCGAGCCGATCTTTGATTTTGAACCCGAAGAAGAAACAATTTACACACCAGAGTTTAAAGAAAAACAATTTACCGTCAAAAAGGTTGACAATTCATTTGTTGTTGAAGGTGAATTTTTTGAACGTCTGATTAATTCTGTTAATTTTGAAGATTTGGATTCCATTGGCTTTTTCCAACGCGTTTTAAAGGATAAGGGAGTCTTTGAAGAGTTAGAAAAGATGAACATTAAAGATGATGATACTGTCCGAATAGACGAGATTGAATTTGAGTATTATAAATAGATTTCACCACTTATTTTATGTTATAATAACATCGTAGAAAGTAGAGAAAAAATGTTAACGAGTAAACAAAGAAGTTATTTAAAAAAACTTGCCATTGATATTCCAGATATTATTTTTATTGGCAAGGATGGGATAACCCCTCAAGTGATCATTCAAACCCGAGACGCTATCGTTGCCCGGGAACTGGTCAAGGGAAAAGTACAAAACAATTCACTTGAAGAAGTCGACAATGTTGCCAAAGAATTGGCAATAGCTACGAAATCGGACATTGTATGTACAATAGGCAATAAGTTCATTTTGTATAAAAAGAACTTGCTAAAAACGAAAATTGAAGTTCCCTCGAAAAACCAGAAAAAAATAAAACGTTTTAAGAAAAAAACAATGGGGACTCCAAAAAAGTTTAATGATTAAAAAGTAAAGGTTTGAGATGAAGGAAAAAATCGGACTTCTGGGAGGAACTTTTAATCCCATACATACTGGACATCTGCTCCTTGCAGAATCGGCTAGAGATCAATATAAATTGAATAAGGTTTTGTTTATTCCGACAGGGAATAATCCTTTTAAACTGTCTCAAGATGAAATTTCCAAGGAAGATCGTCTTAAAATGGTTGAACTGGCTATTGCAAGCAATCCTTATTTTGAAATAATGACCTATGAAATTGATCAAAATGGGCTTACCTACACGATTGATACCGTAAATAAAATAAAAGAAATTTATCCTGACAGTGACCTTTATTTTATCGCAGGAGCTGATTTGATGTTTGAAATCACACTTTGGAAGGGAGCTTCCGAACTCTTGAAGGCTGTAAGCTTTATTACGACATTTCGACCCGGTTACAGTCATGAGAATCTCGATATCCGAATCAAAGAACTTCGAGAAATTTATGGAGCATCAATTTTTAAATTATGCACCACCGAAATGGCCATCGCATCTTCAGACATCCGTTCCCGAATCAGAAATGGGTACTCCATTCGATATTTATTACCTGAGACTGTAGAAAAGTATATCTACATGCATCAGTTATACGCAACAAAATCACGAACTGAGAGTAAAAAATGAACTGGAATGAAATTGAATCAGATTTAAAAAACAAGCTAACTAAAAAGCGATTTCTACATACTAAAAATGTGGTTGAAGCCGCAAAACATCTAGCTTTAAAATATGGAGGCGATGTGGAGAAAGCTTCTCTTGCAGCGTTACTGCATGATTGCGCTAAATATTTTTCAAATGATGAATTATTGTATTATGCAGAAAATCATCATATTAAAATAGATACGGTAAGCCATAATGATCCCCAATTACTCCACGGCCCTGTCGGTGCTGTCGTTGCAAAGGATCTTTACGGTATTGTAGACAAAGAGATTCAAGATGCTATTTGTTACCATACGACTGGTCGCAAAGACATGACAACGCTCGATAAAATTATCTATCTGGCGGATTTTATCGAAAAAGGTCGAACCTACCCTGGTGTTGAAGCGATCCGAAAGACGGCACTTCTTAATTTAGATAAAGCGACTATGCAAGCTATGACAAACAGCATCTGTCATGTAGCGCAAATGGGTTCACTTATTCATAAAAGCACCATTTGTGCACGAAATGATTTAATTATTAAAGAAATTAAAAAAAATAAAAATGAAAGTGAGTGATTATTATTATTCCAGAAGAATTTGTTGAAAAAATTAAAGGTTGGATTGAGGATAAAAATGGTTTTGATATTGAAATCATCAATATCACGGAAATGTCGTCGATTGCAAATTATTTTGTGATTGCCAGCGGAAACTCTGAACGACAAGTAAAAGCCATAGCTGACAATATTGAATATGAAACAAAAAAAATGGAAATATTTCCTAAAGGCATTGAAGGACAGCGCGAAGGCCGTTGGATTCTTTTAGATTACTATGATGTTATCGTTCATATTTTCCATGCTGATGAACGTGGGTTTTATAATTTAGAAAAACTCTGGGAAAACAGTGCCATCACCAGATAATTAGTTTTTATAATTTGAAAGGGGTAGAGCTCAATTTTTATTACAGTCAAAGACTTACATAAGGATTTTAAACTCGGTAAAAATAGTATAAGTATACTCAAAGGAATTAACCTAAGCATTGAACAAGGCGAAATGGTGGCGCTTCTTGGTCCTTCTGGATCGGGAAAATCCACCTTTTTAAACGTTCTAGGAGGACTTGTTCCCCCAACCTCCGGTGAAATATTAATTAGAGACTTTCGCATCAGTGATATGACCGAAAATGAACTCTGCCTATTTAGAAGAGAACACCTTGGTTTTATCTTTCAGTCTTATAATTTAATTTCAACCATGACTGCTATTGAAAATGTTGCTTTAGCACTTACCTTTGCCGGTGTAAAAAAAGATATTCGTCTAAAAAAAGCAAAAGAAGCACTGGAGATTGTCGGCCTTTTAGACCGTATGGAACATAAACCCAATGAATTATCAGGAGGACAGCAACAGCGAGTGAGTATCGCTCGGGCGCTGGTTAATCATCCTGAAATTATTCTTGCCGATGAGCCAACAGGAAATTTGGATTCAAAAACGAGTGCTGATATCATGGAAATGATCACCAAACTTAATCGTGAAGATAACCAAACTTTTGTTATAGTCACGCATGATCCAGAAGTCTCTAAGTATTGTACAAAAGTAATCCATATGTGCGATGGTCTTATAGAGAGTTGGGAAGATCAACGATAAACTAATATTAGAAATGGAGTTACAAATGAAAACGAAAGTTATTTATCCCGTCCTTGTTTTGTCCTTTTTTTTATTTTTTTGTTTCACACCATGTGTATTAGCCGCTCCAGAACAACCGCTTCTTCAAATTAGCTCGGTAACCTTTTCACCAGAAACGGTTTCTCCCGGTAAAGAATTTAAAATGACTATCACCCTTACCAACCATGGTGATTACGATGCACAAAATGTGACCCTTGATGTTCAATCGCTTGCAGGTACTCAGGATTTAGGCGTTTTTTCAATGGTCGGCAGCGGCAGTCATTTTTACATTGAAAAAATTCCTTCTGGTGAAAGCGCAACCATTGAAATTCCGATGGTCTCGTCCCCTACTGCCGAAGCGAAAAATTACAATATAAATCTTCTGATAAATTGTGAAGACAGTGACGGAGACGAATATAATTTCACTGAAACCGTTGGAATTTTCATAAATGAAAGTGCGTCTATGTCCATTATTGCCCCAGATCAATATACCCTTGTTGCCAATGATAAAGGTGTTTACCAGCTTAACGCTGAAATTGCAAACTATGGCTCAAATCCAGTCAGAGGAGTTCAATTGAACATTTCTGGTGTTGGTCTGAATTTTTCAAGCAATTCTAAATATTACGGTACCTTTGAAAAAGACGATAGTGATGATTTCTCTACAGAAGTCACAGCAGATCAACAAGGAGACTTTCCTGCAAAAATAACCCTTAAATACATAGATAGCTTTAACAACGAGCGTACCTTGGAAAAAGATATTACGATTATTTCACCAGATAACACGAAACGAACATCCGATAATGCTGATGAAAACATTTTTCAGAAATTTTTACGCATAGTATTTGGAATCGGCGCATAGCGGGGTGATGTGATGAATAAGCGAGAACTTCTCCGATTATCCTGGGAGAATCTTTGGCGCATGAAGTTTCGAACCATTTTGACAATAATTGGTGTTGTCATCGGAACTGCCTCCATTATTGTGATGGTCTCCATTGGCAATGGAGCTCAAAAAAGCATCACCGACGAGTTGTCAGGCATCGGATCGGTGACTACCATCCAAGTTTATCAGAATATTGCCTCCACAGGAATGACCATGTTGGCGGGCGGAAAAACCGATGATAAACCCATTCTTAATAATGATGCGCTAAAAGAATTGAAAAAAATTGACGGGGTTGTTGCAGTAACACCGGTTGTCAATCTAAGCAGCGCTACAATCGAATTTAATCGGGATCAATATGGGGTATCGCTAATGGGGGTCGATTATGATGTCATGAATGATATGCGTTATAATACAACCAGTGGGAAAAAGCCCGGTGCCAATGATCGAAATTCCGTTATTTTAGGAAAAGATGTTTTATCCAGCTATACGATAAGTTCTGCTGGTGCCCAAGCACAAAAAAGTTTAGTTACCCCGGAAGATCTTATTGGTAAAAATATCAGCCTGGTGATTACGAAAACGAATGCTGACGGGGAGGATGAAACCCGCACCGAAAAAGTAAAGGTTACCGGTGTTTTAGAAGCAACCGGTGGATCAGAAGACCGTTCTATTATCGCTGATTATAACTTGGTAACTGAACTAAATGAGTGGCAAACAGGAGTAAAAGCCAATGTTAAAAAGAAAGGCTATTCTGAAGCATTGGTTACGGTTGAAGATTCATCTGTAGTCAATACAGTAACAGCCGAAATTGAAGATTTGAATTTTACCGTATTTTCCATGCAACAGATTTTGGATTCAATGGGAAGTGTTTTTCAGATGCTTCAAATCCTTTTAGGTGGAATTGGTGGAGTTGCACTCCTTGTCGCTTGCATTGGTATTGTCAACACCATGACGATGTCTATTTATGAACGTACCAAGGAAATCGGAATTATGAAGGTTATTGGCGCCTCCATATCAGATATCCGAAATATGTTTATAGCGGAGTCCACCATGATTGGTCTCATTGGCGGAATCGTGGGTGTCATCATAAGTTTCCTTCTGTCAATTCTGATTAATTTAGTTGCTGGTTTGTTTATTGCTAAAGGAAGTATGACCATCTCGTATATAACTCCGGGATTAGTCATTTTTGCATTGGTGTTTTCAGCCATCGTCGGTCTTTTATCCGGTGTTCGTCCAGCCATAAAAGCTGCAAACCTAAGCTCGTTGGATGCCATCAGAAGTGAATAATAGAAATGGAGTTAATATGAACTATTTTAATTTAATTATACACCCTGTTCAATTTTTCAAACAATTAATCACTAAAGAAAAAATCTCATTACTTATCCCTGCTTTTATTCTTATTTTGATTGGAATTCTGTCAGGATTAATTGCAGGTAATGCGGTTTCGACTATCAATATGGGTATCGCCGAAGATCAAATGTCCATGATCAAAGGAATTACCATTGGAACCGGTATTTTTTCTGGTATCATTGGTTTAGTACTTACAGTGGTCATCAAAGCAGGAATATTTAATTTTATACTAAATAAAATGGGGGGGGCAGGAAAATTCAAAACGGCTGTCTATGTAGTTTCTTTAGCATATTTCCCAAAAATTTTTCAAAGCATTTTAAATCTGATCTTTCAGCATCCAATCAATTTAACCACTACGTATAAATTCGACTGGGTCGCTTTTTTAGGCAGTATTTTTAGTATCTTTAATATTTGGCAGATCTTTATCACCATTATTGGCCTGAGTGTGGTTTATGGCCTATCATATAAGAAAACGGCCATTCCGGTTATCGGAATGGAGATCCTGTCAGCAGGATTTACTCTAGGAACTTCTTTGGTGGCTGCAAACTCAATGGCAAGCTTATCAAACACCAGTATTAAATAATAACTTTATTTTTAAGGAGATAATTTATGAAAATAGGAATTGTTGGTTTACCCAACGTTGGAAAGAGCACCATTTTTAATGCCTTAACAAAGGCAGGTGCTGAATCAGCTAATTATCCGTTTTGCACCATCGATCCCAATATCGGAGTTGTTACTGTTCCTGATCCGCGATTAGCTGTATTAGAAAAAATGTACGACTCAAGAAAAGTCGTTCCAACCACCATTGAATTTGTGGATATTGCAGGTCTTGTAAAAGGAGCCAGTAAAGGGGAAGGACTAGGTAATAAATTCTTATCCCATATTCGTGAAGTCGATGCAATTGCCCATGTTGTCCGTTGTTTTGAGGATGATAATGTGGTTCATGTTGAAGGTAAAATTGATCCTATTGATGATCTTGAAACCATTAATCTTGAACTGATATTTGCAGATATTGAAATTCTGGACCGACGTATTGATAAAAATAAAAAGCTCGCGAAAACAAATGCGCAGGAAAAAGAAAATGTAGAAATCGCACTACGTCTGAGAGAAATTCTTGAAGGGGGTAAAATGCCCAATGAAAGTAATTTTGCTCCAGACGAGTGGGAGTTTATTCAGACCCTTCAACTTATTTCAACCAAACCGGTTCTCTACATTGCCAATGTTTCTGAAGATGATTTGCTTGAAGATAATGAAATGGTCAAACGACTAAAAGCAACGATATCGGAAAATTATTCCGGTGAGCATAAGGAAATTATTAAGATTTCAGCTAAAATCGAGGAGGAAATTGCTCAGTTTGATGATGAAGAAAAAGCTGAATTTTTGGCCGAACTTGGTTTAGAGTCCTCTGGCCTTGATCAGGTCATTCAGGCAGGCTATAAGCTTTTGGGTCTAATTACCTTTTTAACCGCCGGTCCTGATGAGTGTCGAGCCTGGACAGTCACCGAAGGAACCAAGGCCCCCCAGGCAGCTGGAAAAATTCACAGTGATATTGAACGCGGTTTTATCCGGGCAGAAATCACCAGCTATGATCAATTGATAGCGGCAGGTTCTGATGTAAAAGCCAAAGAAACAGGCGTCACCCGAATTGAAGGAAAAGATTATATTATGAAAGATGGAGATGTCACCTTCTTTAGATTCAACGTTTAAACAAACTAGCCATGGAGGTTACCGTGAAAGATCTTGTCCTTGTTGCTATAAATGCAAAATATATTCATACAAACCTGGCCGTGCGCTCTTTAAAAGCTCAGCTTACTCAATTCGATGTGGAAATTATTGAGCTTTCCATTAACGATTCTTTGCATCGTATTGTTCAGCATTTATTAGCTACAGAGTCCAAAATCTACGGGTTTTCATGCTATATCTGGAATATGGAATTGATTCTTAAACTGGCAGAGATCGTAAAAAAAGCGCGACCACATTCGAAAATATTATTGGGAGGGCCCGAGGTTAGCTTTGGCTCACAATCCCTTTTAAGCGATTATTGTTTTGTTGATTTGATTATTCAGGGAGAAGGAGAAACCAAACTTGGAAAGCTTCTTGAAGCGGGAGACACTGAAAATAAATTTCATCAAATTCCCGGACTTTGTTTTAGAAACCAGTTTGGGGGAATTAATACAAATCTAGACGAAAAGCCGATTTTATTAGACCGTTTATCCTTTCCCTATACTCAGGAGGATTTGCCTAAACTTGAAAACAAAATCATCTATTATGAAACGATGCGTGGCTGTCCATTTTCCTGTTCTTATTGTCTGTCATCAACCATTCATGGTGTGGAGATGCTTTCTTTAGAACGGGTTATCAAAGAAATTGATTTTTTTATTAACGCAGGTGTGAAACAGGTTAAACTTGTGGATCGCACCTTTAATTGTGATATGAAACGGGCAAAAGCAATTTTCAGGCATTTGATTTTTCGTGGCGGAAAGACGAATTTTCATTTTGAAATGACGGGAGATCTTATTGATGATGAAATGGTTCGAATTCTAAAAGAAGCACCTCCCGGGTTAATACAATTCGAAATTGGCATTCAGAGTACTGACCCTACAACCTTAGAAGCCATTGGCCGAAAAATTAGTTTAACAAAAACAGAAGAAAATGTTCAAAAACTATTGGCGAATAAAAATATTCATATTCATTTGGATCTTATTGCTGGTTTACCCTTTGAAACCTATGATGTTTTCAAAACTTCCTTTAATCGCATTATTGCACTAGAACCGGACATGCTTCAGCTTGGATTTCTCAAGTGTTTAAAAGGGACCCGAATCCGTCTTGAGGAAGAAATTCATGAATATAAGTATACTAAATTTCCACCTTATGAAATTATTTCCAATAAGTACATCAGCTGCGACGAACTTTATCGTCTCCGAGATATTGAAATGTTAGTTGATCGTTATTTCAACAGCGGTTCTTTTAAAAGAACTATGAGCTATATTTTAAAGAAGAAACTTTTCAAGTCAAGCTTTGATTTCTTTGAAAGCTTTTCATATTTTTGGACAAAGCAGGGTTATTATGACGTTGGAAAATCCAGAGACCAGCTTTTTGAAATACTTTTGGAATATTTTAAGACCTGTGACTTGGGGGAACAATTAGCTGAATGGGTTAAGTTTGATTTTCTTAACTTGGGAACAATGAAACTTCCGGAATATATGAAGGATAGCGCACCCGAAAGAGAATGGATTTTTGATTTTTTAAAAAGCCCGGCTAACATTGCCCGCGATTTACCGGAATATATCAATTTACCTGCAAAAAAAATCTTTACTAAAGTGAAATTCCAACGTTTTTCTAGTGAGTTTATTCATCAGTTAACCGGAATTGCCATTTCGGAAAATAATTCGGATCGTCTGATTATTTTTAAAGAAAAAACCTATCAGTTACTGGAATAATTTTCTTAAAAGTATTGATTCTTTTTTTCAGAAAGGATATAATTAAAAATATTAAATAATAAAAGATGTTGATAAGGACGAGTAAATTATATTATTGTTTCAGAGAGTAGGCAACTTGGCTGTGATTGCTTAGACAAAAGATGATTGAAAACCACCTTGGAGTTGAGACCTGAAAATAGTAGGGTTTTTCGGAGCTGACCGTTATCCAGAACTTAAGTGGATTCATAGCTATGGATCAAATTGGGTGGAACCACGTACATGCGTCCCTTTGTTTTTACAAAGGGTCTTTTTTTATTTAAGAACAGAATCAAAAAGGAGATAGAAATGATTACTATTACATTAAAAGATGGATCCATAAAGACTTATGAACCCGGAATTACCGTACTTGAAGTTGCCAATGACATTAGCACAGGTCTTGCAAAAAATACCCTTGCAGGAGAACTCAATGGGAAATTAGTGGATGTTCGCCAATCGATCACCGAAGATTCCACTTTAAATTTGTTGAAATTTGAAGATGAAGGCGGTAAGCATGCATTTTGGCATACTGGCTCCCATTTACTGGCCCAGGCCATTAAGCGTCTTTATCCTCAGGTAAAGCTTGCCATTGGGCCGGCTATCGACAACGGCTTCTATTATGATATCGATATTGATGTCATCATCACACCTGAAATAATGGAAAAAATTGAAAAGGAAATGGGGAAAATTGTCAAAGAAGGTTTGGCACTCAATCGCTATGAGCTCAGCCGTGATGAAGCGCTTGCCAAGGTAAATAAAGAAGGCGAGATATACAAAGCTGAATTGATTGAAAACCTTCCTGAAGATGCCATTATCAGTTTTTATTCTCAAGGAGAATTTTCTGATCTTTGTGCCGGACCTCATATTCAAAATTTAAGTCCGATCAAAGCTATTAAACTTTTGAGCCTTGCCGGTGCATATTGGCATGGAGATGAAAAAAATAAAATGCTTCAACGAATCTACGGGATTACTTTTCCTAAGAAAAGCCAATTGGAAGAGTATTTAACCTTATTAGAGGAAGCTAAAAAGCGCGATCACCGTAAATTGGGAAAAGAACTTGATCTCTTTTCACTGCATGAAGAAGGTCCCGGCTTTCCGTTCTTCCATCCTAAAGGTGTGATTGTGCGGAATGAATTGGAAAATTTCTGGCGACAAGAACATCAGCGCAGGGGCTATCAGGAAATAAAAACCCCAACGATTCTTAATTCCGATCTTTGGAAACGCTCCGGACATTGGGATCACTACAAGGAAAATATGTATTTCACTGAAATTGATGAGAGTGAATATGCGATTAAACCCATGAACTGTCCCGGCGGAATGTTGGTTTATAAAACAAAAGGTCATTCTTATCGTGATTTGCCTTTAAAAATGGGAGAACTGGGTCTGGTTCACCGACATGAACTTCATGGTGCTCTTCATGGACTGATGCGGGTTCGTGCTTTCACCCAGGATGATGCACATATCTTTATGACCCCGGATCAAATTGAGGAAGAAGTTATTAAGGTCATTGATTTGGCTGATGATATTTATAAAATATTCGGATTTAGCTACAAAGTTGAGTTATCTACGAAACCTGAAAATTCCATTGGATCTGACGAAGTATGGGAAACTGCAACTGAAGCATTAAGAAAAGCATTAGAGAAAAAAGGAATTGATTATCGCATTAATCCTGGCGATGGTGCTTTTTATGGTCCTAAAATTGACTTTCATTTGGAAGATAGTTTGGGACGTACTTGGCAATGTGGAACCATCCAACTAGATTTTCAAATGCCTGAACTCTTTGATCTTAATTATATTGGACCTGATGGTGAAAAACATCGTCCTGTTATTATTCATCGCACAATATTCGGCAGTATTGAACGATTCTTTGGTATTATCATTGAACACTTTGCAGGAAAATTCCCTGTTTGGTTAGCCCCTGTTCAGGTAATGATTATTCCAGTTGCTGATGCACATCATGATTTTGCTAAAGATATCGCTGCGGAACTTTCTGCCATTGGTATTCGAACATCAGTTGATACGCGTGATGAAAAATTAGGTTACAGAATACGTGATGCACAAATGCAAAAAACACCTTATATGCTGGTTGTAGGCGATAAGGAAGCTGCAGGCGGTGATTTAGCACTGCGGGTTCGTGATAGTGGAGATGTCAGCCTCATCAGTCTGGAAGATTTGAAGAAAAAATTAACTGAGAAGATTATAACTAAATCATTAACATTGGATTAATAATTCAGGCAAATCAGATCAAATAAATGTTTTTTCTTATAATAACAGTTGACAAAAGCAGTGATGATAAATATAATCCCGAATTTGACACTTGAACGAAAATAAAATCCTGTAAAGCCTTGATACAGCTGACTTTGCAGGATTTTTTATTGATGTAAAAAGTGCGTACTTTTTTTTATTTTTTTGTATCTTTAAAAATTTTTTTCATATTTTGCGTTGAAACGATCTGATAATCAGTTCGGAATCCCAAAGCTTCGTGTAATGCATCGGTAAAATTAGTTCTCGTGTAGGTTGGAACATAGCCCTCGCCTTTAATTTCAAAGAAATCCATATCCCTTAGACCTGAGATAATCTCACAACAGGTGAATTCCTCGTTGAGTCGTTTTTCAAGCAGCCGATAAATAATGAGCGAGATAAAGCAAGTCGTGAAATGTGCTTCAATCCTGTCATCGTTGCTAAGGTACACCGGTCTTGCTTTGAATTCGCTTTTCATAATTCTGAAACATTCTTCAATTTCCCATCTCCTGTGATTTACCTTAATAATTTCAGATACCGCATCCTCAAGGTTCGTGCAAACACCATAAAAACCGTCAAAGGTTTCTTCTTTTTGGATAATCGCTTGATCAATGCGGTATCGTTCTTTCTCTGCAATTTCACCATCAGGAGTATAGCTTGTTTTATGAATAAATCGTTTATAATCGTTAGCATTACATTTCTTGATTTTTGTCGGGGTGTTTTCAATTATTTTTTGAGCGCGTTCTATTTGAGAGTTGCGGATTTTACGCTGATAATCCCTGTATTTTATCGAGTAGGTGACAATAAGCCGTTGTTCAAAGTCGTTTTCTTTAATCCAACGCTCCTTGTAAAATACTTTTGATATGATTCTTGCTTTTTCTTCGGGTGTCGCTTTGTCCATCAGTTCATCAAGCTTAGAAATGTCATAAGTTTTATTACTACCTGAAAGTTTCCAGCCTTGAGCATCAAGCGCCCATTTTTTTAGGTGTGCTTTTAATTTTTTTATGGACTGTGTTGTAATAAATGCGCGACCATCTTTGTCGTTAAACTTTCGATTCGCTTCTGAAGCCAGCCCTGCATCGGTGCAGACGATGAATTTAGAAAGCTCAAAATCAGAAATAATTTTCTTTTCTAAAGGCTTTAAAGTCAGCTGCTCATTCATATTCCCCCGATTAATACTAAAAGCCAGAGGAATGCCGTCTCCATCCATAAATAATCCCATTTGAATAATGGGGTTCGGTCGGTGTTCTTTTGACGGTCCATATTGCTTTTTCCCATCACCTTGTTCGATTTCAAAAAAGTAATTGGTGCAATCATAGAAAAGAACGCCCGTATTTCTTTTGGAAATCTTCAGGCTGTTTTCGTACAAGGACGACTGGATAAAATCTGTTTCCTTAGCGAGAACTTCAAGTGCTCTGTATATTTGATGCAAATCAAAATTTGGTTGTTCAATAAATTTTTTAGAAAGCGTGTATGTAGCAAGTTTTGAGGAAGGGAAGATCACGCGACCATAAATCAATCGTGATAGAATGGCGTTCAGGTTAAAATCAAACTTATACTTTTGGGAAATATCCTTGCAAATCTTATCCAGCTTGAGTTCATGATATATTTTTTGAAGGAATAGGTACCCACCGTTAAAAGAGCGTGTTTCACCTTTATCAATAAGCTTTGACGGTTTAAACGGTACAAGTATTTCCCGTGTTTGTTCCTTTTCTTTTTCATTAAGCGTTTTAATATATTCTTTAGCCCATTGATATGGATCTGCTCCATTAAGTTTTTCACGGAGTTCAATTTCAGTTCCGAGCTTTTCAACGATCTTAGAGGAGTTTGATTGAGTTTTACTGTTGTAAACGGATTTTATTACATAGAGTGAAGCTGCATTTTTAGATTTTGTCACTTTAAGTCTCATTTGTTAATATCGCCTCCTAACTCATATATTATATCACAGTGCGACAAAGTACGCAACACTTAAATGATAAATTTGACAAAAAAATAAGCCTATATCAGGCTTCTGGATATTTTTCCTTTATTCAACTGTCAAAGACCCGAGTTGATTATAACTAAATCATTAACATTGGATTAATAATTCAGGCAAAGCAGATCAAATAAATGTTTTTTCTTATAATAACAGTTGACAAAAGCAGTGATGATAAATATAATAAAAAATATTATAAAGTTATGATCAGGAACAAGTAGCCGTATGATGATTCTTATAGAGAGCTTTCGGTAGGTGCGAGGAAGTAGGATATATACTGTGAATACATCTTGAGAGCTGCATACCGAATGGCAATTGCCCTGTAGGCTATGTCGGATTCCAACCGTTACTGTGGAGAAGCGATGCTAGTCGCTTGCTGAGATAAATGTGCAAACATTGAAAACTAGGTGGTACCGCGAATTACATTCGTCCCTGTTATACAGGGACGTTTTTTTTGTAAATAAAACAATTCAACCGATTAAGGTTTGATTGAATATATATTAAATAAAATGGAGGAAAGAAATGAAAACGTATGGAAAAGGAATAATAATTGTGCTTCTCGCTATGTCAATGGTTGCATTAGGAGCAGGTTGTGCAAGCAATGAAAAAAACTCAAGTTCAGCAGATATCAAGATTGGAATTATTCAGTACATGGATCACGTTGCGCTGGATTCTTCTCGAGAAGGATTTGTTGCCGCTTTGGCAGATAATGGCTATAAAGATGGTAATAATATTACCATTGATTTGCAGAATGCTCAAGGAGACCAAAGTAACCTTGCAACGATCTGTGATCGTTTTGTCAGCAACAAAGAAGATTTAATTTTGGCCATTGCAACCCCTGCTACCCAAGCAATCGCTGGAAAAACCACGGAGATCCCAATTTTGGCAACTGCTGTTACCGATTATGAATCCGCTCGATTAGTTAATTCCAATGATGCTCCGGGAGGAAATGTTAGTGGTACATCAGACATGAATCCAATTAAAGAACAAATTGATTTGTTGGTTAAATTAGTACCAACAGCTAAAACTGTCGGGGTGATCTATACTTCAAGCGAAGTAAATTCAGTCTTACAAGCAAGTATTGCAAAAAAAGCTATCGAAGCGTTAGGCCTTAAATATGTTGAAGTAACTATTTCCAATTCAAACGACGTTCAGCAGGCAACTCAAACCATCGTTGGCCAGTGTGATGCTATTTATATTCCAACCGATAATGTATTGGCTTCAGCTATGCCTCAGGTACAAAGCGTAACTTCTGTATCTAAAACACCGGTAATCTGTGGTGAATCTTCAATGGTTGAATCTGGAGGATTAGCAACATTAGGTATCAATTACTACGATTTAGGATATCAAACGGGCTTGATGGCTGTTAAAGTTCTTAAAGGTGAAGCTAAACCCGCTATTATGCCAATTGAAACCGCAACAAAATTTGATTTTACGATCAATGGCGCTGTAGCAGAACAGCTAGGCATTACCATACCAGCGGATCTCCAACAGTATGTAACTAAATAAGAATTATTCATTATAATTTACAACAGAAAGAGGAAAGACAATGTTACAAATTTTACTCGGCGCCATTTCACTAGGTCTTATATGGGCAATACTGACAATCGGCGTTTATATTACATTTAGAATTCTTGATATTGCCGATATGACGGTTGAGGGAAGTATCGCTATGGGAGCGGCCATTGCAGCAACGTCGATAAGTAACGGCATGAGCCCCTATATGGCTACATTCTTGGCTTTGTTGGGGGGGATGGCGGCAGGTTTTGTAACCGGATTTCTTCATACGAAACTTAAAATACCAGCATTGCTGGCTGGTATTTTAACGATGATTTCCTTGTATTCTATCAATCTGCTTATTATGGGAAAAGCGAACCTGTCGCTTCTACGCATGAATACTGTTTACACTCCCCTAGAAAATTTAGGATTAAGCTCAACCAATGCAGTGATGCTGTTTGCTTTTCTTAGCGTATTGATTATCAGCGGCATCATTTATTGGTTCTTTGGCACAGAACTTGGTTGTGCTATCAGAGCTACCGGAAACAACTCTCAAATGGCTCGTGCCCAGGGAATTAATACCAATAATATGATTACACTTGGTTTGGTCATCAGCAATGGTTTAGTTGCGCTTTGTGGAGCATTGATCGCCCAAAGCCAAAGTTTTGCAGATGTTCAAATGGGAATCGGATCCATTGTCATCGGTTTGGCATCAGTCATTATTGGAGAAGTTATTTTTGGTAAACGAAACTTTCTCAATTGCCTGATTTCTCTCGTTCTTGGTGCTATAACCTATCGAATCATCATTGCTTTAGTATTAAAGATGGGTATGCCTGCCAATGATTTAAAACTATTTACTGCTATAACTGTTGCCATTGCGTTGTCTTTGCCAGTGTTTAAATCATATCTCCGTCCCATTAAAAGGTCCATAAAAGGAGGAGATCTATAAAATGTTAACAATAAAGGGAATCACAAAAATATTCAACGAAGGAACCGTTAACGAAAACATTGCTTTATCTAATTTCAGTCTTACTCTAGAAGAAGGAGATTTTGTGACTGTAATTGGAGGAAATGGTGCAGGAAAGTCCACCTTGCTTAATTGTGTAGCTGGCGTATACGGAGTCAATCAGGGTTCTATCCTGATTGGTGAAAAAGATGTCACTAAACTACCTGAATATAAACGGGCAGATGTCATTGGTCGGGTGTTTCAAGATCCGATGAAGGGTACTGCTGCCGATATGGGCATCGAAGAAAATTTAGCTCTCGCCTACCGCCGTGGAAAGATTCGCGGTTTAGGGTGGGGTATCAGTAACAAAGAACGACAAATCTACAAAAATTACTTAAGTCATTTGGATTTAGGACTGGAAGATCGTTTAAGTGATAAGGTTGGTCTTTTATCAGGTGGTCAAAGACAAGCATTAACCCTTTTAATGGCAACATTGAAAAAACCCAGACTGTTACTTTTAGATGAACATACTGCTGCGCTTGATCCTAAAACTGCCGAAAAGGTTTTAAAGTTGAGTGACCAATTTGTCAAAGAAGGCAATTTAACAACCATGATGGTTACTCACAATATGCGTCATGCCATTGAACATGGAAACCGTTTGATCATGATGCATGAAGGAAAAGTTATTTTAGATATCAAGGGTAAAGAAAAAAAAGATCTGACGGTGGAAAATCTTCTAAAACGTTTTGGCCAAGCCAGCGGAGAAGAATTCGCAAATGATCGCGCTTTGCTTTCATAATAAATTTAGTTGAATTACTAAAGATAAAAAAAAGATTGACAAAAGAATAAAACGAACGTATAATATTCAAGTAACAAAGTAGAGGAATTACACTTCTCACCTCATTTCTTATGGAAATAGGTAAATATGTATGAACAATGTTCGTAAGTATTTTTGCAGGTGGAGTGTATCTACCTGCAATTTTTATATATGGAGGTATATTACTATTAGCAAAGATGTTCAACACGAAATTAATAACGAGATCCGTGATCGCGAAATCCGTGTAATTGATGAAGCAGGTGAAATGTTAGGAGTTTTGAATACAAAAGATGCCCTACAATTAGCCGAAGAAAAAAATTTGGATCTAGTAAAAGTTTCGCCAAATGCCAAACCGCCGGTTTGTAAGATTCTTGACTACGGAAAATTTCGATATGAAGAAATTCAACGATTAAAGGAAGCTAAAAAAAATCAAAAAGCTGTGGTTATTAAAGAAATTCGTATGTCGGTTAGAGTCGAAGAACATGATATTAATGTCAAACTTAAAAATTGCATCAAATTTTTAGAACAAGGTAACCGAGTTAAAGTAGCTATTCGTTTCCGAGGTCGCGAAATGGCTTATACAGAGCAGGGAAAAGGCGTATTGCTTGATTTTGCTGTACGTGTTGCCGATATCGCAGTGGTTGAAAAGCAACCTAAGATTGAGGGTCGAAACATGGTTATGTATTTAGCCCCTAAAAAAGATAAGTAAGTTGTAGTTGTTAATTGAGTATATCTGTTGTAATGACTTGGATTACATAGACTTGGATTTCTCGGATATAGTTTATTATAAAAGATACCTTGTACAGGGAGGAGGAAATAGTTATGCCAAAAATGAAAACACACCGTGGAGCTGCAAAGCGTTTTAAAATAAAAAAATCAGGTGTTATTAAACGGTTTAAGGCTGGAAAAAGCCATATTCTTAATAAGAAGAGCCGTAAGAGAAAAAGAAATCTTAGAAAAGCAACAGGTTTAGCACCTGGTGATGCTAAGGTTGTAAAGAAAATGATTAAAAGATAATTTTGAAGATAGGAGGAATTAATAATGCGAATAAAAAAGGGCGTTAACGCCAAAAGAAAACATAAAAAAATACTTAAACTTGCAAAAGGCTATTATGGCGCAAAAAGTAAGTTGTACCGATCAGCAAATGAAGCCGTTATGCGAGCACTCAGATCTTCATATGTTGGTCGTAAAGAAAAGAAACGAAATTTCAGAAGACTTTGGATTACTAGAATCAATGCTGGAACAAGAATGTATGACTTAAGCTATAGTAAATTCATGTTTGGCTTGAAGCAGGCAGGTGTTGAAATTGATCGTAAAATCTTA
The DNA here is from genome assembly GCF_008086595.1 of Acetobacterium paludosum. Classification (GTDB taxonomy): domain Bacteria; phylum Bacillota; class Clostridia; order Eubacteriales; family Eubacteriaceae; genus Acetobacterium; species Acetobacterium paludosum. The sequence continues at coordinate 147,496 of NZ_RXYA01000007.1, forward strand.
GCAGATTTGGCAATGAATGATGCAGATGCTTTTAAAGACTTAGTGGATATCTCTAAGAAAAACTTGAACCAATAAAACTAAATAAAACTTCTCAATGTAGTTCCATACTTGGGAAGTTTTTTTATTGTAGATTATTCTTGCTTTTTTAAATTATAGTGTTAAAATTATGTATGGTCGCATGAAATTTGTGATTTTGAAACATGTACATTGGCGACCATATATGTTGGAGATAATACAATGGTAGAAAAGAAACGTCGGAGTTTTAAGTATTTTTTGGGTCATCGTTCACCGACCGAAATATTAATTTGTGGATTTGCCCTTTTAATTTTATGTGGAGCATGCTTATTGATGCTTCCAATTTCTTCACGATCGGGTGAAGGAACCGCTTTTATCAATGCGCTCTTCACTGCAACATCTTCAGTATGTGTGACTGGATTAGTCGTTGTGGATACTGGTACCTATTGGAGTGTTTTTGGCCAAACAGTGATGTGTGTTTTAGTAGAAATCGGTGGTTTGGGCTTTATGTCATTCGCTACAATGTTTTTTGTCCTAGCCGGAAAGCGAATCACAATTAAAGATCGGATTCTAATCCAATCATCAGTAAATATGGATTCACTTTCAGGTATTGTGAAATTCGTCAAATATATTTTCTTTTCATCCATTATTATTCAAACCGTTGGAGCCTTGCTTTTAGCTCTAGTTTTTGTTCCGGATTTTGGTCTTGCAACAGGGATTGGCTACAGCGTTTTTCATTCGGTTACTTCTTTCTGTAACGCCGGTTTTGATTTAATGGGTGATTTCAAAAGCTTTACTGGTTATGCTGATAATTATTTACTCAATATTGTCATTTGCTCTTTAATTGTTTTAGGGGGACTTGGTTTTGCCGTTACCAGTGATTTGATTTATGTTCGTAAATTTAAAAAAATGAGCATGCATTCAAAGGTTGTTCTCGTTTCCACTGGATTTTTATTGGTCTTTGGTTTTATTTTCTTTTTTATATTTGAATTCAATAATCCGAAAACTATGGGAGATCTATCCCTACATGGGAAATTTTTAGCTTCTCTTTTCCAATCGGTTACGCCGAGAACCGCTGGCTCTAATACCATTGATATCGCCGGATTGACCGAGCCATCCATTTTTTTAACGATATTGCTCATGTTTATTGGAGCATCTCCTGGTTCTACGGGTGGTGGTGTCAAAACAACTACAGTTGCAGTTCTTTTAATGACGGTTGGTTCAGTTCTTAAAGGGAAGAAAGATGTTGTCGCATTTAAAAGAACAATCCTTGGCCCTGTTATTCGCCGTTCTCTTTCTGTTCTTGTCATCGCAGTAGGGCTTGTTTTTTTTATGATTTTTGTATTGTTATGCACAGAACCCGGAGCTCCTTTTGATGCAGTTGTTTTTGAGGTGATGTCCGCTTTTGGTACCGTTGGTTTAACAATGGGATTGACCCCGCACTTATCGGTTGCCGGGAAGATCGCCATTAGTCTTACCATGTTTATTGGCCGCTTAGGGCCACTAACGATCGCCTATGCAATCTCGCGAAGTGAAAAACGTTCGCGTGAAAATGTTGGAAATATTAAATTACCTGAAGGTAACATTATGATTGGCTAGAGAAGGAGTATTATATTGAAAGAAAAACAGTTTGCGGTCCTGGGTTTGGGACGTTTTGGTGAAGCACTGGCCATCACTCTTAGTGAGTTAGGCTGTAATGTTGTTGTTGTCGATAAAGATGAAGAAAAAATTCAAAATATTGCAAACTTGGTAACTTATGCAGTCCAGGCGGATGTCACTGATATTAATGCTTTAAAATCCATCGGTATAAAAAATGTTGACGCAATTGTTGTTTCTATCACATCAGATATTAACAGCAGTATTATGGGAATTGTAAATGCTCAAGAACTTGGCATAAAAGAAATATATGGGAAGGCAAATACCGCTCAGCATGAAAAAGTCCTGTTGAAACTCGGAGTAAAAAAAGTTTTTTCTCCTGAACGTGATATGGGTGAACGTGTTGCGCATAATTTATTTTCTGGAGATTCTGTTGATATTTTGGAACTTGACACCAATCATTCCATTGTCGAAATTGATATTTTGCATGCATGGGAAGGTAAGACCTTGGAACAGCTTGATTTAAGAACACAGTATGGTATGAATGTCATTGCAATTCGCTCGCTTGATGTACTAAATGCTGCTCCGCTCGCAACTGATATTATTAATACTGGCGATAAACTTATTGTCATGAGTGAGAACCATTCAATCAATGAAATCAATAAGCTGTCTCGAAAAGACAAGTAAAAAATGCACATTGAGATTAATTCTAAAAACAACGAACAGCTTAAATATCTGCGTAAACTTGGAAATAAATCATTTAGAGATCGTGAAAATACTTTCTTTATTGAAGGAACGAAGCTTTTTTTAGAAGCATTTGCTAGTCATTTGAATTTTCGTCAACTGTTTATAACACAACAATGGCTAGAAACGCAGGATGCTCTTATAAAAGATGCATTGGCCTTACTAACAAAACAGGAAATTCCTGTTTTTATGGTTAAAGAAACTATTTTTAATTCAATTTCAACCATGAAACAGCCTGAAGGCATCATCTGTACCCTTAATAAAATGTCTTATCCAAAAGCTGATCATGGAAGCTATATCCTGCTTGAGGATATTCAGGATCCTTATAATGTCGGTACAATTATCAGAACAGCCGATGCTGCAGGAATAAACTGCGTCATCACCTCCCTGAAAACCGCTGATATCTATAACGAAAAGGTACTTCGTGGATCCATGGGTTCGGTCTTTCATTTGCCAATTTATCAGGTTGAATCATTAACAGAATATGCAATAGCTCTTAAAAACGAAAAGGTTCAACTTATCGGTACCTCACTTAATGGTACTTCATTATGGCATCGAGATCCTATAATTATGCCTTTTGCGCTTGTGATGGGGAATGAATCCCGGGGAATGTCATCAGAGTTAATGAATCTTTGTGATATTCTATTGAAAATCCCAATTCTCGGTAAAGCTGAATCTCTCAATGTTGCGACTGCTGCAGGGATTATCATGTACGATATTTCAAAAGATTTGAATGAAATTTATAATAAATAAATGAATAATTCTTCTTTTTTAAAGACAATGATGTTAAAAGAAGATATAATATAGTTATCCAATTCAATAAGATTAAAAATGATGAAAGAGCAAGTAAGTAAATATCGAACATTGCAGAGAAATAAATCCTTGGCTGAAAGATTTTATGTTTGAATTTATTGAAGTTCCCTCTGGAGTTTTAGAAGTGAAAATCGATTAAAGCAGACCTTTAATGATGTTTAATTTCTAACGTTGATTGCGTTAAAATTGTGAGTGAATACAAATCAGTATTAATTTAAGGTGGTACCGCGGAATTATTTCGTCCTTTTTCATAAGGGCGTTTTTTTATTTTGGATATTAACAAAAGGAGATATAAATGGAATTAGAAATTAAGCTAATAAGAGATCATTGTTTAGCAGATCTCAATGAAGTTGAAGAATTAAAAGCCCTTGATAACGTAAGAATTAAATATTTAGGGAAAAAGGGCACATTAACGATTGCATTAAAGGGAATGGGAAAACTTTCCAGTGAGGAACGACCCATCATTGGTAAATTAGCCAATGAAATTAGAGAAGAAATCGAACAAAATATCACTCAACAAAAACAAGCGCTTGAACAAAAAGAAATGGAAGCTCAAATACGGGAAGAAGTGATCGATGTTTCCCTGCCAGGAAAAAAACATCTGTCAGGAAACCTTCATCCTTTAACAACAACCGTTAACGAATTGAAAGAAATATTCTTAGGTATGGGATTTACAATTGAGGAAGGTCCGGAAATTGAGTGGACAAAATATAATTTCGATTATCTGAACGTACCCAAAGAACATTCAGCACGTGATTTACAGGATACTTTCTACTATAAAGATGATATTGTACTTCGCACCCAAACATCCCCGGTTCAGGTTCGGGTTATGCAGGAAAGAAAACCACCACTGCGCATGATTTCTCCCGGTCGGGTTTATCGTACTGACGAAGTAGATGCTACACATTCACCTGTTTTTCACCAAATGGAAGGCCTTGTCATTGACAAAGGGATCACCATGGGCGATCTCAAAGGAACCTTGGATTTGTTTGCAAAAAAATTATTTGGTGAACAGACAAAAACAAAATTCAGACCACATCAATTCTATTTTACAGAACCAAGTGCCGAAATGGATGTCACATGTTTTAAATGTGGTGGCGTAGGCTGTAAGGTTTGCAGCAATACCGGTTGGATCGAAGTACTGGGATGTGGAATGGTTCACCCTAATGTTCTGAAAGCATGCGGGATTGATCCTGATGTATACAGCGGTTTTGCTTTTGGATTGGGCCTTGATCGTATCGCCATAACAAAATATGGGATCACTGATTTGCGGCTGTTATTCGAAAACGACTTACGTTTTTTATCACAATTTAAATAAGAGGAGGATCCTTAAATGTTAGTTTCACTTAATTGGTTAAAAGAATACGTTGATATAAATATCGCTCCCTATGACTTCGGTGAAGTGCTTACCATGTCAGGAACAAAAGTTGAAACCTTAACAGTGGTTTCAGAAAATGTTTCCAATATTTTAACAGGGAAGATTTTAAAAATAGAACAGCACCCAAATGCAGACAAACTGGTGGTTTGTACCGTTGACATAGGCACTGATGAACGAATTATTGTCACCGCTGCAAAAAATGTTTTTGAAGGCGCTGTTGTACCGGTGGCTGTAGATGGTGCAGTTACTGCCAATGGTACAGAAATCGGGACCAGTGACTTCAGAGGCGTATTATCCTATGGCATGTTTTGCTCCATTGAAGAACTTGGTATGAATGCTGATTTATTTTCAAAAGAAATTATGGAAGGTATTTATATCTTGCCTGCAAACACACCCTTGGGAATGGATGTCAGAAAACTACTTTGGCTTGATGATGTTATTATTGATGTCGAACTTACTGCCAACCGTTCAGACTGCCAATCCATCGTTGGTATTGCAAAAGAATCGGCCGCGGCCCTTGATCTGCCGATACGAGACTTTAAAATCTATACTAAAGATGAAAAAAGAAATGATATTTCAAACTATCTAGCTGTAAAAGTAGAAAACGAAGCATGCTCTCGGTATGTCGCTAAATTACTTAAAGTGAAAAAAGTTGAGCCTTCTCCCTTGTGGATACAGGTTAAACTCATGAACAGCGGGGTTCGTCCCATCAATAATATTGTAGATGTGACCAATTATGTGATGCTTGAGTTGGGACAGCCTCTACACGCTTTTGATTATGAGAGTTTAAAGTCAAAGGAAATCGTGGTTAAGACTACTAATGACAAAAAAATAATCACACTTGATAATAAAGAACGCAATATTAATGATTCCATGTTGATGATTACCAATGGCAGCATTCCAGTTGCTATTGCGGGAGTTATGGGCGGCGAAAACTCTGAAATCACTGATAATACCAGTGTAATTGTTTTGGAATCGGCTTGCTTTTATAAAAATAGTGTCCGCTTAACATCTAAACAATTGGGTCTTCGAACAGAAGCTTCATCACGTTTTGAAAAAGGTGTGGATCCTGAGTTAGCAAACATTGCAGCACTCAGAGCTACTTATCTGCTAGAAGAAATTGGTGCTTGTGAAGTCATAGAAGGTATTATTGATGTTTATCCTCAGCCTGTATCGCCTAAGAAACTATCTCTGGATATTGATTGGGTCAACGCCTTTATTGGAATATCCGTATCTGAAGATGCCGTTGCTAATATGCTCAAGCGATTATTTTTCACTGTTAAAAGTTGCGCGAGCGGTAAATTAGAAATTGAAGTTCCAAGTTTTAGACAAGATATTGAAGGAAAACAAGATTTAGCTGAGGAAGTTGCAAGAATGTTTGGTTATGATAATATTCCCAGCACGATTATGGGTGGGGAAACGATGATTGGTGGCAAGACACCGATTCAAAAGTATGAAGACGCAATCAAAAACATCTTAGTGGGTCAAGGGTATTATGAAACCCTCACCACTTCATTTACCAGTGAGAAGCGCTTAATCGCTTTAAATTCATATTTTAAAGATACACTTGTTCGGTTAGTCAATCCTCTGGGCGAAGAGAATAGTATTATGCGTCATACATTAATCGGGCATCAATTGGAGGTCATTTCGTTAAACTATAACCGAAAAAATCCTTCTGGCCGTTTCTTTGAACTTGCGAATACTTATCATAAGTCGGAGGCACCTGATGAACTCCCCAGAGAAGAGAAAATGTTGGTTATCAGTACCTATGGCAGTGATGATTATTTTGAATTAAAAGGCATGGTCGAACTGTTATTAACCCATTCAGGTATCAATCATCCAACATTCAGTGCTGGGGGATCTGATTTCTTACATCCTGGACGAAAATCAGTAGTTTATGTTGATGATGTAAGACTGGGAGAAATCGGTGAAATTCACCCATCAGTTGTTAAAAATTACGATCTTCCCAAAAGATGTTATGTTTGCGAATTGTCTTTCAAGGCTTTGTATGAATCTTGTGTCACGGATATAAAATTCATTGACCTGCCAAAATTCCCGGCATCAAATCGGGATTTAGCTATTCAGTTAAAGGCAGACATTCCAGCATCATCGGTTGAAACAATTATTCGAAAAAACAGTGGTGATATTCTTGAAAGCATTGAATTATTCGATGTTTATACCGGTGAACAAATTCCTGAAAATTTCAAAAGTCTTGCTTACGCACTAAATTTCAGACACCATGAGAGAACCCTTAACGATGACGACATTAACCCTGTGATTGAGAAGATTCTTGAGGAGTTGAATAGTTCATTAGATGCTCAAATTCGGGAATAAGATGATACATTGTGAATAAGAGTGATTTCTATCGAAATATTATTGCTCTTTTACAACTTAAAGGAGTAGGGCGTCAGAAAATTAAAATGCTGATGCAAATGATTAACGACCCTCAATGCTTATCCTTTAAAGAACTCGTCGAGATTGGTCAAATGTTTCACTTACTATCGTCAGATATTGATCTTAAAGTGCAAAACAATTCAATTGCATATGCAAATAAAGTTATTGAAACCAGTGTCAAGTATCAAATAAAATTGGTATCATCCTTCGATGAAAATTATCCAGCATCAATGGATTTCAAAGATTCTCCAGTGATGCTATACTACCAGGGTAATTTAGAATTATTAAATCATAATAAACGCGCTGCAGTCATTGGTAGCAGACATCCAACACCAGCGGGAGCTGAATTTTCTTTTGAGTCCGGCAAGTTTTTAGCAACGGAAAATTTTGTTGTCATTAGTGGGTTAGCAACCGGATGTGATTATTATGGACATCTGGGATGTCTGGGTGCTGGTGGAAAAACAATTGCTTTTCTACCAGCTGGATTGATAAATATTTATCCTATCGAGAACAAACCTCTTGCTGAGAAAATTCTGGCAAATGACGGTTGTATTTTATCAGAGTACGCTCCTTTTGAAAATCCCCAGCCTTACAAATTTATTGAAAGAGATCGACTCCAAAGTGCCAGCAGCATGTTTGTCATTGTATCAAGTTTTTCATGTGGAAGCGGCACCATTCACACCCTGAATTTTGCAAAACAATATAATAAAAAGATTTTTTCTATACCCGCCATTTTTGATGAATCAAAAGATGCTTTTCATAAATTAAACCAAAAGAAAATACTATTTGAAATTTATGAAAAAGAAAAGCTGCACAACTTAATTACAAATTATTAATAAATCATTTGTAATTTTTCAACATATTACATATAATAGTATACGATAGATGACGTATACGTTAATTTAATTTATTACAGGAGGAAAAAAATGCCTGAACATACTATAATAGAGTTACGAATATTAGATACAGATTTCAATTTAAAGGCAACTGGAAATGAAGAACATATTAGGCATATATCCGATTATGTCAATAGTGAACTTGAGCGAGTCAAAACAGCTAATCCTTTTACCAATCATATTCGCATTGCCATTCTTGGTTGTATGAATATTACAGAAAAGCTATTAAATGCTGAAGAAGCTGTCAAAAATAGTGAAGAAGCAAAAATAAATGAAATTGGCGAAATTAATCTCATTCGAGAAGAATTAGAAACAACAAAAAACACTTTGACAGAAGAAAAAAATAAATATGTAGCTTTACTTGAGGAAAAAGAACTGTTACAAAAAGAAATGGACGAAAAAGATGATTTGCTCGCTCAATATCGAGAACATTTAAGACAAAGCAAAGTAGAAAGTGAAACGAGTCGAAAAACAATTTTAGACTTACAAAACCAACTTTTTGAAAGCCAAATTGAATTGGTGAAAGCTAATAAGAACCATATCGAAAAAGATATATTTAAGAGCATTGAAGACAAAATTAAGGTTGATTAAACAGAAATAGATACAATCAAAACTAAAGGCCAACAGTACTGTTGGCCTTTAGTTTTGATTGTATCTGCATTTTACGATGTTATTAATCTATTGCTGGATTTTTCGAATTAATCCAGTCACTTTTCCCATTAATTTTATATCATGTTCCTCATAAACAAACGGATCCATGGTTGAATTTTCAGGTTGAAGACGAATATGATTTTTTTCGTAGAAAATTCTTTTGACCGTTGCTTCATTATTCTCAATAATCAGTACAACCACAATATCACCGTTTTTTGCATTTTCCTGCTTTCTAACAATAATTTTATCCCCATTTAAAATTCCAGCGTCAATCATACTAGTACCTTTAACTTCAAGAATAAATGATTCATCATTTCCAATAAAATCTAATGGGAGGGGAAAGACATCACTAACATTCTCTAATGCCAAAATAGGTTCACCGGCTGTCACACAACCTAAAATGGGTAGGGATATGATGGTTTTCTGTTCAAAGCAATTGGAAAATGATTCATTCGGATCATGCCGTAATACTTCAATTGCACGAGTTTTTGTGGAATCACGTTTGATATAACCTAATTCTTCCAATTTTTTTAAATAAGCATGAGCTGTGGAGGTTGATTTCAAATTAACCCCTGCACACATTTCACGTACCGAAGGGGGATAGCTTTTTTCTCGCAGTTGGTTTTCAATAAATCTTAGTATTTCATACTGCTTATTATTTAAATCCTCGTACATTAGAATTCCTCCAATTTTTTATAACTAATTAATTATAGCATACATTTTTGGCGAAAACAAACATAAGTTCTTTTCAATGATAAAAATTTACTAATCTTCTCTTTCAAACTGAGCTAAAGGATTCTGATTCAATGTATCCCGAAGTGTCTCTTCATTGACATGGGTGTAAATTTGCGTAGTCGAAACGTTTTCGTGACCTAAAATTTCCTGGACTGATCTTAAATCAGCATTTCCATAACGAAACATCAGTGTCGCTGCAGTATGTCTTAGTTTATGCACGCTAATCTCATCTGTATTTAGGCCACAATTAGCTAGGTGTTTTTTTACTAAATGCTGAACCGCTCGATTACTAATGGGTAGGTTTTGTTGGCTCAAAAACAAATAGGGAGAATCTGATTCCTGACGGACAAGCAGATAACGATTAATTGCTTTTAAACAGGCATGATTTAAAAAAATTGTTCGTTCTTTATTACCTTTTCCAATGATCCGGATGGTGTCATTTTTGATGTCACTAATTTTAATTTGAGTCAGTTCAGAAAGACGCATACCACAATTCAAAAACAGTGTAATAATTGCAAAATCTCGTTCTTTATGACGGCCGTTAATTCCTTTTAGAAGATCTACCGCTTCATCCCATTCTAAATACCGGGCATTGCGGGCTGGGAGCTTTGGCATTTCAAGATCGGTCACGGGATTTGGACTAAAATATTTTTGTTTATTACATAGGTAGTTGAAAAACGAACGCAAGGACGAAACTTTTCGACTTCTGGCGTAATCTGAATTATGACGTTCTTTGCTGGTAAAAGAAAGGAAGGCATAGAGGATTCCTAAATCAATCGCTTTTAAATCATCGATTGAAACATCATCAATGGGTATGGCGTCAAAATCCAGAGATTGAGGAACCATAGCAAAATAACGCTTAATAAACCGGAAGAATATAATTAAATCATAGCGATAGGATTGGGCCGATTTTTCGGAATAACCTTTAATAGTTAGCAGATAATTCAAAAATTCTTCGATAATTTTACTACTGGGAGTTACTTTATTTTCTGTGTGAAAATCTTGATTTGCCATAATATTTCCTCCTAAAATTGATTTACTGAGTGAGTGATGATATCTGGTTAAATAAGCCAGATACCAATACCAAAAGCTTAACGCATGGATAGTATATCACATTTTGTCCTTTTTGTCACGAAACTTACATTTCGCGACATAATATTTCAACCTTTTTACCAAAAAATAAGCTCACAAGAACTTTAACAATTGTGCTAAAATTCTTGTGAGCTTTGCATTTCTTTTATTCTGTTCTCTCTCGCACATAGAAACGAATCGGTGTACCAAAGAAATCAAAGGTTTCTCTTAATTTATTTTCTAAATAGCGTTGATAAGAAAAATGCATTAATGTTGGGTCATTAACGAAAACAATAAAGGTTGGAGGGTTGATGGCTACCTGTGATGCATAGAATAGTTTTAATCTTCGGCCATGTTTTGATGGCGGCTGTTTCATTAATGTGAATTCGGCCATCGCCTCATTGATTTTTCCGGTAGTAATACGTTTTGCGCTTTGTGCTTTTACAAATTCTATGGTTTCAAATATTTTACCTAATCGCTGACCTGTTTTCGCAGAAATAAAAATAATGGGGGCGTAATCCATAAATGAAAGTGCATCACGAATATCCCCTTCCATTTTTTTCATAGTTTTATTATCTTTTTCTACGGTATCCCATTTATTAACGATAACAACGGATGGAATCCCTCGATTATGAGCAATACCTGCAATTTTGGCATCCTGTTCGGTCACACCTTGGGAAGCATCAATGAGCATAAGAACCACTTGACTTCTTTCCACTGCAGCAATAGCGCGAACAATGCTGTAACGTTCGATATCTTCATATATTTTTTTCTTGCGTCTCAAACCCGCGGTATCAATCAAAACATAATCCTGGCCGTCATAACGTACACTTGTGTCAACTGCATCCCTTGTAGTTCCGGGAATATCACTGACAATCAATCGATCCTGCCCTAAAACTTTATTAATCAGAGTCGACTTCCCTACATTTGGTTTTCCTACTACAGCGATCCTTAACCGATCATCGATTTCTTCTTCATCATTATAATAACGACTGATTCGGTTGATTATTTCATCTAAGAAATCTCCTAATCCAAGTCCCTGTTCGGCAGAAATAGCGATGGGCTCTCCAATTCCAAGATTATAGAATTCAAAAGCGTTGTTTTCGAGATTAAGGCTATCAATTTTATTAACTGCAAGTAATACATTTTTCTCGTGTTTTCTGATCATCGTTGCAACTTCTAAATCTGATGCAGTCATTCCTTCACGGCCATCAACCATTAAAATGATCAGATCTGCCATATCAATGGCAATTTCAGCTTGAAGTCTCATTTGCAGAAAAATATCATCCTTGGTATGGGGCTCTATACCACCAGTATCAATGAGTGTAAAATGATGATTTTGCCATTCAGCATCGGCAATGATACGATCTCTGGTAACACCGGGAGTATCCTCCACAATGGCTATTCTTTCTCCAACTAATTTATTAAACAGGGTCGATTTTCCAACATTTGGACGTCCAACCACTGCTACGATAGGTTTTGACATAATTATATTTCCTCACTTAATTTATACTAGTATCAGCTATTATAATTGTTAACAATTCTTACATGTACTTTACTAGTTTATTTGCATTATCATTTTTTATATTTAATTATCTATTTAATATTTTAATCAGGCTTTCTCCATCAACAGGCACTCCTGCAACTTTAACACCAAGAGTTTCAGTAAGTTCTTTTAGTGTCCAATCATCCAGTAGGACTTGAGTGCCCTGTCGAAGTGCATTTTCCGGAATTAGCAGTAAATCTCTTTCATTTTCAGATAGTTTAGGTTTGATTTGTTCAACAATATCTTTGCCTGTTATTAAACCAGAAACGGTAATGGCATCGCCAAAAAAATTATTATTTATAGGATAAACAATCACATCAAGTTTGGGCATCACTTTTTTTAGGTCATTCATCAGATTAGTCATAAAAGTATTAGCAAGGCGGCCGGTAATAATGCCAATTTTATGATGCACAGTATCTGATAAAGGTGCTAATATAATGGAATCGTTGCTATAGTCATTTTCATAATTTTCTGCTGCGCTTTCAAGGCTCTCCTTAAAATCAGCCATCATCCCTACCCCATTTTCAATTTGGGGGAACCCATTGTAGTATGAAGCTTCTGGTACGGGGAGATCTGCTAAAAGAAAAAATTCATCACTGGGATAAACAAAACCATCGCCATGTCTTTCTTTCATCTCCAGATGGACTTTATTGATAATATCCAGTGTTTTTAACGCCTGTTCCTGATTAAAGACACATAATTCAGCCAAACCTTGTCGATGCCTGGAAAGCCCTACTGGCACAACAGAGACAGATTGTAGGACAGGATAAAATGACTTCAAATCCTCCAGAGTATTTTTAAGTTCCTTACCATCATTATAACCAGGAACCAAAACAATTTGCCCATTCATTTGAATATGATTGGCCCGAAATTTTTCAAGATAAAACATCACATCCCCGGCAAACCGATTATTGAGCATCTTGCAGCGAAGCTCAGAATTTGTGGTGTGTATGGATAAATTCATTGGCATAATTCGGTATCGGATGATGCGATTAAGTTCATCCGTAGTAAGATTTGTCATAGTGATATAATTTCCTGTCAAAAAAGACAATCGCTCGTCATCATCTTTCACATAAAGACTTTCACGCATACCTGTTGGTAATTGATCAATGAAGCAAAAGATACAGTTGTTTTTGCATGTTTTGGTTTCAAGCATTTCCTCGGGAAATTCAATGCCTAAATCCGCTTCAAAATCTTTTTCAATATCCAGCTCCCAGATCTCACCATCTGGCTTTTCGATTTCCACAACCAGTGTTTCATCCGCTATTAAATAGCGATAATCCAGCACATCCGTCACAGGCATGCCATTTATTGAAAGCAGAAGATCTCCGGCTTCTACTTCCATTTCTTTCAATATACTATTATTCTGTACGCCCTCAATTATAAACTTTTTCAATCCATCTCACTTATTTCTTTACAATTTAAAAACTGCCAGCAAAACTAGTCGGCAGTTCTTCTTATCTATTATATATTATTTTCTGAAAAAAAAATACCTATTTAAGAATATTTCAGCCCATAAATGCATAATTTTCAATTTATTTAAACTAATTGCGATATAATATTAAGCAAAAAATGCCGCCTTCCCGAATTTAGCAAGTAATGTGGATATTATATATAACCCTGGTCTTTTAGATTCGCAGCTTCAATCTTTCGATGCTGCTATTTTTTCCCAACTGGGCACGCCACCATGCAAAGCCCACACACCGCTCCCCTGCCGATGTGTTGAAATACATCTTTCATATACTGACTGCATCTAAATGCATCATAAAGTTCATTTCTGGGAGTTCCCAGTTTCCAAAGCCGTCCTTCAATGGCCATAGCCGGACAGACTGTCACACAGGAGCGGCAGGAACCGCAGGAGCTCTGAGTTACCGGAATGCCGACCTGAAAAGGCGCATTGGTTAACACCGTCCCCATCCGCACACGAGGACCATAGTTTTCATGAATAAACAAGGCACTCCGGCCAATCCACCCGAGCCCTGATAAGACCGCCCCGGTTTTATGCTGGAAAGCACCCGTAAATGCATCGTCTGGATCACTTACTGATTGAGAAGCCGGAATAGCAATACTTGGATATCCCTGTTCTTCTAAAAATAACGAGATCCGCAAACTAATCTGATCAATGAGTCGATTAACACTTCGATAATGACTAAAATAAGTCTGTGTGGGCTCATCCTCAATTTGGTTCAAAATACCCTCTGAGAGTCTTACAATAATCGTAATACCATAAATAAATCCCATCCGTTTATTCTCTGGCAGAATTGTAATATCTGAAAAGCCAAGTTGGGTAGCCCCTAAAGATTTACCAAGCGTTGTAATCGAATCGTTAAAGTTATTATCGTCCTTTATTAATTCTTTCATAGTCACCTTCATGAAAATAAAATATTTTCTTTCTCGTTTTCCGCTCTTTTTTAAATAGTAATAGCCAAATATCCCTCTTAATATGTTACAATGATAATATCAAAAGCAAAGGTGGTGGTGTGGATGCTCTTTAATTCTGAACAACAGGCTGAGGATAAACTTATAATACTGTATGCACTAAAAAAAATAAAAACATCCTTGACCCGTGAACAAGTTGCTCTCATCGTAATTGAGAACTTGCAAATTAGCTATTTTGATATTCAATTATATATTGATGATTTGATAAAAGATGAATTTCTTTCGACATTGGAATATGATGGAAAGTCTGTGCTTAGCCTTACACCCATGGGCAAAGAAACCCTTAATGTTTTTCATGATAAAATTCCAATATACATCACGGATATGATCGATCTTTACCTTAGAGAAAACAGAGAAAAGATTTTTAAAGAAGTAAAGGTCACCGCAAATTATCAAAAAAAGGGAGATTCTGATTTTATCGTTGAACTAAAGCTTCACGAAAATAATATTGTTTTAATGGAAATCTCTCTTAATGCACCTACTCTGAAGCTGGCTTTAGATATTTGTAATCGTTGGAAAGAAAACACTCAAGAACTTTATACATCCGTACTAAAAGCTCTAACCTGATCATCATTTACTGTCTGTAACTAAAGAACCCTTTTTGTTATCATTTGGTCAATAGAAAGGGTTCTTAATTTGTCTGTTTTTAGAAGAATTTCTTTCGAATGATTCGTCCAATTAACTTTGTGAATTCAACCACAATAATTGGTGAAAGTGTACCGATAAAAACAATGAACCACTGTGTTGCACTCATACTAACAACGTCAAAAATAAGTTGAAAAGTTGGAATTAACAATATGGTTAATTCCAAGGCACAGGATATTCCCAAGGCACCCCATAAATATTGATTCGTAAATAATCTTGCTGAAAACAAAGATTTTTTTTGAGAACGCACATTAAGAGCATGTGCTAATTGAGAAAATCCCAGCACAGCAAAACACATGGTTCTAGCCACTTCAACACCAAAATTAACAAACCCAATCTGATATACTGTCAAAGTGATCGCTGCAAGTACAATTCCCTGAAAAATAATGCGTCCGCCCAAACCATGGGCAAAAATGCTTTCCTTGGGACTCCGCGGTCTTTCTTTCATTAGCTCAGCGCTGTTTTTTTCCACTCCCAGAGCGAGAGCCGGTAAACTATCCGTTATGAGGTTAATCCATAAAATATGAAGGGGGAGTAAAGGCTGTAACCATCCAATTATCGTGGCAATAAGCAGAATTAAAATCTCGGCAATATTGCAGGATAGCAGGAAATGAACCGCCTTTTTTATATTGGAGTAGATGCCACGGCCTTCTTCGACTGCCGATACAATTGTCGAAAAATTGTCATCCGTCAAAATTATATCTGCCGCCTCTTTTGAAACGTCAGTTCCTATGATCCCCATGGCACAGCCAATGTTTGCCTTTTTCAGGGCAGGAGCATCATTGACTCCATCTCCGGTCATTGCAACGACACGTCCTTTTTTTTGCCATGCATCCACAATACGCACCTTATGTTCCGGCGCAACCCGAGCAAAGACTGCAATATTATCAATTTGATCATGCAATTCTTTATCACTCATTTTTGAGAGTTCTTCACCAGTATAAGCTAAACTCTTTTTTTCGAAAATGTCGAGTTGTTTTGCAATGGCAACCGCCGTATTCTTATGATCGCCGGTGATCATTACTGTTTTTATACCAGCTATTTTACAGATTTTAATCGATTCTTTTACTTCAGCTCTTGGTGGATCAATCATTCCAGTCACGCCGCAGAAAATAAGATCCTGTTCTAAATTTTCAACGGATACTTCTGGCATGGCATCAAAGTGCTTATACCCATAGGCAATGATACGATAAGCATCGTCAGAAAGGATATTGTTTTTTTTATTGATATCATTTATATTTTCTTCACTCATTAAAACAATTTGATTCTTTGAAAAGTAATATTTCGCACAATTCAACATATGTTCTGGTGCACCTTTTGTAAAACTGTACCAAGTATCTCCGACTCGATGAACAGTCGTCATCATCTTCCGTTCAGAGTCAAAAGGCAGTTCCCCAACTCTAGGGAACTTTTCTATTTTGGCAGATTTGTCAAAATCTAGATTTGCAGCTAATGCGATCATTGCAACTTCGGTAGGATCACCAATTTCCTGAACGCCGTCTTTACCAGTAATAATAGAAGCATCATTGCAGAGCATTCCGATTTCTACAATCATTTTCTCAGGACCGTTCATGATCTTTTCTTTTAAATCAGAGACATTACTGATTTCACCATTAGCAACTAATTTTTCAATCGTGATTTTATTCTGGGTCAAAGTTCCCGTCTTATCTGAACAGATAACAGAGGCGCACCCTAAGGTTTCCACCGCATCCAATTTTCTAATGATCACATTTCTTGATACCAGCTTTTGAACTCCAATAGCTAAAACAACCGTAACAATTGCTGGCAAACCTTCAGGGATGGCTGCAACGGCAAGACTGACGGCAGTCATAAATAACAACAAAGGATCTCCGCCACGGATTAATCCAATCACAAATACGGCTGCGCAGGCGACAATCGTACCAATTGCAAGTATCTTTCCAAGTTCATCTAAACGTTTTTGAAGCGGAGTCAGAATAGTTTCTGTTCCCTGAATCATTCCAGCTATTTTTCCTATTTCCGACTTCATTCCAGTGGAGGTTACCATATATTTGCCTCGTCCATAGTTAACAAGACTGCTCATGAATACTAAATTTCTGCGATCTCCCAGAGGAGTTTCAGGATCAATAAGGTCAATCACCGCTTTATTAACGGGTACCGATTCTCCGGTTAAAGAGGATTCTTCAATTTTTAATGAAGCTACTTCAAGTAAGCGTCCGTCAGCAGGGACAAAATCGCCAACATCCAAATATACCACATCTCCAGGCACTAATTCTTCAGATTTAATGATTTCGCGCTTTCCATTTCTTAACACCTTGGCTTCCGGATTGGTCAATTTTTTCAAAGCTTCCATTGAAGTTTGTGCCTTATTTTCTTGGCTCGCACCGATAAAAGCGTTCATAATCACAATAATAATAATCAGGATTGCATCACTGATTTCACCCATCACGCCTGAAATAATGGCTGCAGCTAAAAGAACGAGAATTAAAATATTTTTAAATTGTAAAAGGAACATCGCCGCGAACGAAGTCTTCTTTGCTTTAATTAGTTTGTTTTTTCCATAAACTCCAATACGTTCTGAAACTTCTTCAGTACTTAACCCTACCAGAGGATCAACTTCGAAAATATTTTCAAGTTCTGATTGTTTATATAAAAAGCTTGCTTTTATTTTCAATAAAATTCCTCCTTTCTATTCATATTATATAAAAAGACCTTTATTTCAAAATATTTGTAAGTCTACAAAATCATTTGAAATAAAGGTCTTACTCCAAGCTAGCCTGTTATCCAACTGGGGGAATCCCGGATTGACGGCTGGATAAATCCTTTCGGTGAGTTATTTCCCTTTAGGAAATTCATTCATATCCTAGCATTTTAGCATATTTACTTAATCAGTAAAAGTTTTTATTTGTTAAAATAATCCAATCGATCTAAAACTTTCTGGATGGTCTCCTGGTATTTACGCTGTTTTTCCCGTTCACCTGCGATTACTTTTTCTGGAGCTTTATCGGTAAACCCTTTGTTGGATAATTTTTTATTGACTCTTTCGATTTCTTGTTCAAGCTTCTTTTTCTCAGTCTCGAGACGTGTAATTTCTTTTTCCTTGTCCACAAGCTCATCCAAATTAATATAGAGTTCTAAATCTTCCACCGCAGCAGACACGTAATTGTCTTGAACATCTTCTTGAGTGATTGCAAGAACCGATGATACCGATGCCAGTTTCTGGAAATAATGAAGGGATAATTTCATTAACGCCAATCGTTCTTTATTTGCTGAGATCATGAACAACTGGGTCTTTTTAGAATTTGGCACATCCATTTCAGCCCGAATATTTCGGATGCTCCGGATGGCTTCCATTAAGAACACCACTTCTTTTTCATCTTTTGCGAAAACATAGGCTTCATTAAAATGAGGCCATTTTGCAACCATGATATCACCAGTCGTTCCTGGCAAATAACTGTTTATTTCTTCAGTGATAAAAGGTATGAATGGATGTAACAATCGAAGGATCGTATCCAAAACCACGCGTAATGTGTACTGTGCTGAAATTTTTGTTTTGTCTTCATCACCATATAGTCTTGGTTTCACTAATTCAATGTACCAATCACAATATTCATTCCATGCAAAATCATATATTTTTGAAGCAGCAATTCCCAATTCATATTTATCCATATTATGGTTTACTTCTTGAACAATGGTATTCATTCGGCTCAGAATCCATTTATCCGTATTTTCAAGATGTGCCAGGGCTATTTCGCTCTTATCCATAATGTCTTCATCCAGATTCATTAGAACAAATCGTGCCGCATTCCAAATTTTATTCAGAAAATTACGACTTGCTTCAACCTTTTCATCTTGCCATCTGATATCATTTCCTGAAGAGTTCCCAGTAATGATGGTGAAGCGAAGCGCGTCAGCACTGTAGGTTTCAATGAGTTCGAGAGGATCAATCCCATTTCCAAGAGATTTGCTCATTTTTCTCCCCTGAGAATCTCTCACCAACCCATGAATATAGACATCTTTAAAAGGTACTTCCCCCATTTCAAGAATACCCATAAAAATCATACGCGCTACCCAGAAGAAAATAATATCATAGCCGGTAACAAGCACTGAAGTTGGATAGAATTTTTTTAAGTCAGCTGTATTTTCCGGCCAGCCTAAAGTCGAGAATGGCCAAAGCCCGGAACTAAACCATGTATCCAAAACATCTTCATCCTGAGTAATATGAGACATTCCGCATTTTGGGCAGATTGTGGGCGCTTCTTTAGCAACAATCGTCTCGCCACAATCACCGCAATAATAGGCTGGAATGCGATGCCCCCACCACAATTGACGCGAAATGCACCAGTCTCGGATGTTTTCCAACCAATTGTAATATATTTTACTGAAACGATCAGGAATAAATTCGGTTTCCCTGTTTCTGACAGCATCCAGTGCTGGCTGTGCAAGAGGTTCCATTTTCACAAACCACTGCTCTGAAGTCAGAGTTTCTACCGTGGTACCACAGCGATAGCATTCTCCGACATTGTGCTGATGATCTTCAATCTTTTCTAGAAGCCCGAGGTCTTCCAGATCTTTTACGACTGCTACGCGGCAGTCGTAACGATCCATGTCCTGATATTTTCCGGCAAGTTCATTCATCGTTCCATCATCATTGATTACACGAATTTGCTCTAAATTATGTCGAAGGCCTACTTCATAGTCATTTGGATCGTGGGCTGGGGTCATCTTAACCGCACCAGTACCGAAATTCATATCCACGTAATCGTCTGCCACAATGGGAATTTCTTTATTTAACAGCGGTAAGATGACGTTTTTTCCAACCAGGTGACTATAACGTTCATCCTCAGGATTAACAGCGACGCCACTATCTCCCAACATTGTTTCAGGACGGGTAGTGGCAACGACCAAATATCCTTCTCCATCGGCCAATGGGTACTGTATGTGCCAGAGATGACCTTGTTGTTCAGCGTACTCGACTTCTGCTTCAGATAAGGCCGTCTTACAGGTTGGGCACCAGTTGATGATCCGGCTGCCTTTATAAATCAAACCTTTTTCATAAAGATTGACAAAAGCTTCATTGACTGCATGACTGCATCCTTCATCCATTGTAAACCGTTCACGGCTCCAATCACAGGAGGCTCCCAGTTTTTTCAACTGATCCGTGATCCGGGTTTTGTAGGTCATTGCCCAATCCCAGGCACGTTCTAAATAGGCTTCTCTGCCAATATCCTGTTTAGTTTTGCCTTCTTCTTCACGAAGTTTATCCACCACTTTAACTTCTGTAGCAATGCTAGCATGATCTGTTCCCGGCAACCACAATGCGGAATAACCATCCATACGTTTATATCGGACTAGAACATCCTGAAGGGTTCCATCAAATGCATGACCCATATGGAGTTGTCCGGTAATATTTGGAGGCGGCATAACAATTGTAAATGGTTCTCCGTCCGGATTCACCTCTGGCTTAAAATATCCTTTTTCCTGCCAGTATGCATAAGTTTTATCTTCAACTTCTTTGGGATTATATGTTTTTGACATTTCTTTCTTCATTTTTTCACCTGCTGATCTTTTATGGTCTTTATTGTGCAATTAAACTTTGACATAGCTCAATGGTTTTACTCATGGAGCGTTTTTGTGCTTCTTCTGACATATTCTCCGACATGCGCTTAATAATATATTTATTTTCAAATAAAAAGTCAACCATTGAGGTTAAATCCTTAATCTTATCAACCTTAATCGCCATACCGCCATCAACCAGGTAATCCGCATTTTCTTCTTCTTGTCCTGGATAGTAAAAAGGAATAATCATGGGAATATTCTTTACAATGGCCTCAGTTGTCGTCAGTCCACCGGGTTTTGAAATGATGGCATCAGATTGATCCATAAGTTCTGATACGTTATTGACGAAACCGTGAACTTCTACAATTTTATTTTGGTCGGTCTCTCGGCTAGTGAGACTTCGAATTTCTTTTTCAATTTTGGCATTATTTCCACAAACAACAATAATGCGGATTTTCTCTTTGACCTTCAGCAAAGCAGAAAAGGCTTTTTCCATTTGTTTACTGCCTAAGCTGCCAGCCATCAATAAAATGGTCCCGACAACATCTGCGGCTTCCTTTTTATTAAGATGATTATTTTCCAAAAATGTTTGTCGAACAGGAATTCCGTAAGGAAAAATTATTTTTTCATCTACCCCTTTTTCCACCATGGTTTGCTTTGTATAATCACTGCCCACCACATAGGCGTCAATCATTTTCTTTAAATAAATGGTATGAATCTTATAATCGGTAACAATCGACAGCACGGGTACATCAAAAGCACCATGTTCTTTGAGTGTGCCCAAAACATTAGTTACAAACGGATGGGTTGTTATGATCAGATCCGGCTTGCCGGATTTAATTAAAGGAACAATATCTGGGTTCATGATCTTTGTGAGAACTTGGAATATCCCCTGCTGAAAGCGATTCATATTGTTAAACTGATTGTACATTTGCTCATAAAGCTTTGGTATATTCACCACCATCTGCTGATAGCCTTTGGTTATCAGTCGATCAAGAGCTACATTTATTTCCTTAAAAGCATCATAAACTTCTGTCTGATAACCGACCTCATCAAGGGATTCTTTTAAAGACTGAGCTGCCAAATTGTGACCGGCGCCCGTGGATGCTGTGAAAATAAACACCTTTGCCATATTCAACCTAGTCTTCAAATTCTTTCGTAAATTTGTAGTTAACCCGTTTCAATCTACCGCCAATGGCTTTTTCTCTTCTTCTTTCACCAAAATAAAATCCACTAAAAACCATTAACATACCGGCCATAACAACAGAAATTCCAACAAATATTTTTTTAAACATAGTCGCCCTCCATTCTAAATCTTAATTCACTAAATTATCTTTTACATCACTCAAAAAAATGGTTCCAACTTCTTTTCCATCAAGAATATCGTATAATATACTGCAAACATCTCCCGATGCAATGACCACATCAATTCCACAGTCGGTAGCATATTTTGCTGCACCAAGCTTCGTGATCATTCCGCCCGTCCCCAAATCTGATCCAGAATTTCCAGCACTTTTCATAATATTATTGTCAATCTTCAAAACCGTTTTAATAAGACTGGCTTCTTTATTCACCGATGGATTATCATCATATAAACCGTCAACATCAGATAAAATGACTAAAAGATCAGATCCCACTATATCAGCGGTCATTGCTGATAAAATGTCATTATCCCCAAAACATTCCTCTTGAATCTCATCAGTAGCAATACAATCATTTTCATTAACTATTGGAATAATGCCGCGTTCAATAAGAGCACTAAAAGTATTCATGGCATTATTTCGTTTAATTGAATGTTTAAATACATCTTTTGTTAATAAAATTTGTCCCACATTTTGATGGTATTGATCAAAGAATTTATGATAAATCTGCATGAGTAATCCTTGTCCAACGGATGCAGCTGCCTGTTTATCTTTAAGTGTCCTGGGACGTTCCTTCATACCCATCCGATTCATTCCTGCTCCAATAGCACCTGATGATACCAGAACTATTTTCTTTCCACTGTTTTCGAGATCGGTCAATACTCGCGCAAGGCTGTCGAGCTTCTTAAAATCAAGGGTTCCATTTGAATGGGTTATTGAAGTTGTTCCCATTTTAACAACGATCGTTGTTGCTTCTTTAATTTTTTCTCGCATTAAAATCTCCTAAGTAATACATCTTAGTTAATTATTATACCAAACAAATATCAAACAGCAAATCTTTTTTGTTCTCAACTACATCCTGTGGTGGTTCCGCAATCCAAACAGATTTTACAAGTTCCATTACGCATCATACGATCGCTTCCGCAGCTGCTACAGGTTTCTCCATATAAAACCTCTCCGTTTGATCCTTTATTATACTCTAAATCTGGACTTTCTTCACCGGGAATACTATGAACAAGATTTGTTTTGCTCATAACGGTGAAATTTTTAGGTTTAACCTGACAATTTGAAAAATCGCCATGTTCTATGTCAATAACTTTACTGATGAGGTCAGAAATTGATGAAGCAAATTTAATATAGGGATGCCGAGATACAAAACCTGATGGTTCATATTTTTGGCCCCGAAGCATTTTTGATATCTGATCGGGTGGGATATGGTATTGAAGCATATTTGATATGGATTTAGAAAGGGATGCAAGCAATCCTTTTACAACTGTACCTTCTTTATCTGTGGATACAAAGATTTCTGCGATACCACCATCTTCGTAAAACCCGATCGTGATATACAGCTCAATATCACCTATTTTTGCGGCATGTGTTCGACTTAAACGCATGCCATCCGGGCGGACGCGATTTAATGCTTTTGTTGACCCCTCTTTTACAAGCGCTAATAATTCATCATAGTTATAATCTTCAAGGGCCTTTTCCTGATAGTCATCCATACCAGAACTTAGTGGCTGTGAAGCTTTGCACGCGTCACGATAAACAGCAATTGCCTTTGTGCCAGTACGGTATGCTAGCAAATGGATGTCTTCTACATCTTTTATCGTTGCATCATGAGGAAGATTAACCGTTTTTGAGACTGATCCACTTATCATTGGTGTTATTGCAGAGACCATCAAAACATGTCCCATTGGAGAAATTGTATTGGCTGTATCAAAAACAGGTAAGTGCTCAGGTTTTATATGAGGCGCACCGCTTACTCCCTCATGTAGGAAATATCCTCTATCATCTTTTTCCAGTAAATAGGTTAAAATATTTCTAATTTCCTGGTCATTATATCCTAAATTATAAAGCGCCATTTCCATTACCGGGTTCACTATCTCCATGGATCCCCCACCGATGAGTTTTTTGAAAACAACATGATTGTAAAAAGGTTCCACAGAGGTTGCGCCACAATCCATAGCAAAAGAAATCGTCCCCGTTGGTGCGATAGCTGATACCTGCGCATTACGATATCCATAGGCTTCACCCGCTTCATCAGCTAGTTTCCATACATGCTTCAACTGTGTTCCGATATCCTTAAACCCGATCTTTTGTAAAATTTGATGATTGATTTTTATAGGCTCGTAATGAAGTTCCTCATAGCCATCTGTTCGGGCCCCGGCAACCCGGCTATGGTTTCGGATAACGCGTTTCATATATTTTTCATTGATTTTATATTTCGGGAAAGCACCAATCTTTCCCGCCATTAACCCAGAAACGTAATATGAAACACCCGTCATTAATCCGGTGATACTTGCAATTAAAGTACGGCCTTCTGGAGAATCATAAGGATAACCTAAAGCAAGAAGTAAAGACGCCGCATTGGCAATACCTAAACCGGTTGTTCTAAATAAATAACTTCTTCTGGCAACATCCTTTGTTGGAAATTGCCCCTTAAAAATAGAAGCTTCAAGAGCACATTGGATTAATCCGACTAAATGATTATAGCTCTCGGTTGCAAAACTACTATCTTCTGGATTATAGAAACGGAAAATATTAATGGATGCCAGATTACAGGCTGTATCATCCAAAAATGCGTATTCAGAACAGGGATTTGTTGCATTAATACGGTTGGCTTTTTCACCAAACATCCCATCTTCACCACCTGGGCATGTATGCCAATCATTAAAACGATCGTCAAATTGAATTCCAGGGTCGGCACATTCCCAAGTAGCTTGATTAAGTTTATTCCATAATTCTTGCACCGGTACTTCTCGATCAACACTGCTATCAATTCGGCCTTTTAACTTAATCCTATGATCTGGCTCGTTTTTTAAATTTAAAACAGCCTTCATAAATTCTGCATTTAATCGAACTGAGTTGTTGCTGTTTTGACCACTGACTGTTTGATAGGCTTCGCCATCCATTGATAGATCATATCCCATTTTACCCAGTGCTCTTGCTTTGTGTTCCTCTTTAACTTTCCAGTTAATAAAATTGTCAATTTCGGGATGATCAATGTCAACGATGACCATTTTAGCTGCCCGCCTTGTTGTTCCCCCTGATTTGATTGCCCCTGCGTTGCGGTCTAATCCCTGAAGAAAACTCATCATTCCTGATGATTGTCCACCGCTTGTAAGTCCCTCATTAGCAGCGCGGAGATTGGAAAAGTTTGTTCCAACACCAGAACCACCTTTAAATAATTTTGTTTCGCTCACATAGTGATCAGAAATCGAGTGTTCTCCAAGCAATCGGTCCTGTATTGACAAAATAAAACAAGCACTTGATTGAGTCCGTGTATAACGATCTTCAGATTCCACTACCTGTCCGGTTTTCTCATCGTAGTAATAAAGATCATCTTTCGATCCGCAAATTTGATAGTTTCTCATAAGACCAGTATTAAACCACTGCGGTGAGTTTGGAGCCCACATTTGCATTAAAAGACCATAAACAAGCTCGTCATAGCAAATTTGCCACTCCTCATCGGTTTCAATAATTCCTTCTTCTTGTAGTGCATCGGTCCAAAAGCCTACCATTCGGTCAGCAACTTCCCGCATACTATGTTCATATCCTAAGTGATTAGGAATACCTTTTCTTCTAAAATACTTGGTGGCAATAATATTACAAGCATTTTGAGAGTAATTTTCTGGAAACTCCAGATCTTTCATTTCATAAATTGTTTCGCCGTTTTTGTAATTCTTTAGTATAACATCCACTGTCTGCCATTGAAATAGATCATACACGGTTGTGTCAGAGTTTTCTAATTCTTTAGTAAATACACGCTTAAAAAGCTGATTAAGTTCTATCAATTTATCATTCCTCCTAGAATAAAATACATGATGTAGTGTAACTTTATCATTATAACTGTACATATAGTGTTTATCAATGTATTTATTATGTATTTTCGAGGCCACAAAGAAAAGGCCCTTTACAGAGCCTTTTCTTTGTGCGTCCTTGTCAATGTTTCATTGACTCATTTTATTAAAAGTGCATTATTATTCTTTTTTCTTTATTTTTACTTTTTGCCCAAGTTTGCTTTCTCTTCCCTGAATAATTCGCCCGATATTTTTTCGATGCTGGAATAAACTAAACAGACATAATACAAAAGCAAAAACAACTTCAGTGACAGTTCGCCCCGAAAGAAGAGCAAAGATAGGCAGCATGGTCATCCCTACCATCGAAGCCAAAGAAACCATTTTCCATATTGCTAATACAATGAGACCAATCATAATGGCAATAATAGCCACTTCCCAATCTAAAGTCAGAAATACACCTAATGAAGTCGCCGTTCCTTTGCCGCCACGAAATTGAAGAAATGCTGGCCAGTTATGTCCAGCTACAACTGCAATTCCTCCGATAACAAGAAAAATGCCATTATAAACATCACCAAGACCCAAGAGGTATCTTCCAACAATAATTACCAAACAGCCCTTGAATGCATCAAGAAGAAAAACCGGTATTGCAAATTTTTTTCCCATTACACGAAGCACATTTGTTGTGCCCGCATTGCCACTCCCATAATCACGCACATCTTCATTTTTGAAAAATTTCACCAGAATATAAGCAAAATTCAGGTTTCCTAACAAATAGGCTGCGATAATAAAAACAAGACCAATAATAATTGACATTTCCCTACCCCTTTAACACATTAAATTTAATCTATTTTGACTCGTTCAATAAGTGTTGATAGTTTTTCCAGAACACCGTCGTAGTTTTCTTTTTGATGGGGATAATTACAATTGCTGCAGTTTTTTATACCTTTATCTGTAAAAACAAAGTTGCCTCTGCAATCCTTTCCCAACGCATATAAAGGACAATAACAAAACAGGCAATTAAATTTACTGATATCATCAGCTTTATGACACGGGAAATATTCACACGAAGTATGTTGAAAAAACTTGAAGTTTTTCTTGGTTGTATCCATTTTAAGCAGCATCCATTCCCGCATGAAGAGCTTTTATATTAATATCAATGAATTTTTCTTTAACATTTTTGGAAATGATTGATTCCCAATCTATTTCTGTCAAACCCATTAATTTGATAACAGATCCTAAAAGAATGACGTTCGTCACTTTATTATTTCCTAGCGCTTCAGCCATTTTAGATGCTGACATCACTCTACAATCGATCTTACTCTTTATTTCTTCCAAAATACCTTCAGGATAAGCATTCGTTCCAATAACAACAGAAAGTGGCGAAATCTCAGTATCATTAACAACCATTTTTCCTTTTGGTTTCAGATATTCCATTGATCGGAGTCCTTCTAATTTTTCAAAGGCAACAATAATATCCGCACTGCCAATTTCGATAACAGGAGACTGAACATTATCACCATAGCGTACCAATGAAGAAACTGAACCTCCACGTTGGCTCATACCATGAATTTCACTCATCTTAACATCAAAACCAGCTTCCATCAAGCCAGTAGTCAACAGCTTGGCAGCGGTAATAGTTCCCTGACCACCAACACCAACTAGTACAATATTCTTTGTTTCCATCTATCTTGCCTCCACTTCAATAGCTTGTTTAGGACAGATTTGAGCACAAACTCCGCAACCAACACAAGTCTCTTTTAGAATTCCAGATTTCTTATTAACGGTATCAAAGGCCAAAGCTGGGCAGCCAGACTTTAAGCATTTTTTGCATCCGACGCATTTTTCGACATCTACTGTACAGAAATTTTTAAATGCACTTGGAAATTCATCTTTATCTAAATTAGAAAGTTTTTTTAGCACACATGGCCAACGTGTGATGATAACCGCTGGTCCTTCAACATTGAGACCCCATTCGATAGCATCGTTCATCATCTCAAGATTATTAGGGTCGATAGAAATTAGCTCTTTTACCCCACAAGCTTTAACCATTGCCTCAATATCAATAATTGGAGCTTCTTCACCCTTTAAGTCAAAACCAGTACCAGGGTTTTGCTGATGTCCTGTCATTCCGGTTATACGATTGTCTAAAATAATGGTCAGGGTATTGCTTTTATTATAGACGACATTCATCAGACTGGTAATACCGGAGTGGAAGAATGTTGAATCTCCTAAAATAGAAACAACTTTTTTTGAATAATCTCCTTTTATGTCAAAAGCCTTTTGAACGCCATGCCCACCACTAATACTTGCGCCCATGCAAATCATGGCATCTGTTGCATTATATGGTGGCATTAGCCCAAGGGAATAACAACCAATATCGCTAAAGATCATCAGATCTTTTCGACGTCCCAATTCATAGAAGGCACCACGATGAGGACATCCTGCACAGAACGCTGGTGGTCTGGGTAAAATCATTTCCGGATTCGGCTGAATGGTTGAAACTTCTTCATTTAATAATGCTTTACGTATTCGATCTGGAGTTAACTCACCCATAGTAGGTAGCTTTTCTTTTCCAATACAAGCGATACCAGCTGCTTTAATTTCTTTTTCCATAATTGGATCATTTTCTTCAAACACATAAATAGTTTTCTTGTTTTTAGCAAACTCTGCAATTTTTACCATCGGAAGAGGGTAAGTAAAACCAATTTTCAGATAAGAAGCTTTATCACCGTAAACTTCTTTTGCATAACGGAAGGCTACTCCTGAACCAATAATACCGATTTCAGATTTATTATCTTCGATATAATTAAATGGTGTCGTATTTGAATAAGTTTCTAGTTGTTTAAAATTATTTGCAAGTTTTACCTGCATTCCTTTTGCAAAGGCAGGTAAAGGACAATACTTTTTAATATCTTTTTCATAGGGTTTATCCGCAACTTCTTTTCTATCCTGACATTCAACGATAGATTTAGAGTGACAAACTCGCGTGGTCATTCTAAAAAGAACCGGCATATCATATTCTTCACTGACAGTATAAGCTTCTTTGATCATATCTTTTGCTTCCTGGCTGTCAGAAGGCTCGAACATGCAGACTTTAGCATGACGTGCATAATTACGATTGTCCTGTTCATTTTGGGATGAAAACATTCCTGGTTCATCAGCAGTAACCACTACCGCACCGGCATTAACACCTAGACAGGCAAATGTAAAAAGAGGATCAGCAGCTACATTAAGCCCAACATGCTTCATGGAGCAAAGGCTTCTCACTCCACCGATGCAAGCGCCTGCAGCAGCTTCTAGGGCTACCTTTTCATTAGGTGCCCACTCTGAGACTATTTCATCATAAGTAGCCACATTTTCCAATATTTCTGTACTAGGCGTTCCTGGGTAAGCTGTGGCATATTTCACTCCAGCTTCCCAGGCCCCTCTTGCGATGGCTTCATTTCCTGTTAATAATTTTTTCATTTCTTTTTTTCTGCTCCTCTCGTGTTTCATGACAATCACCCATATGTTGAGTTAAATATATACCCAGAGTGATAGAATTTAATTTGTTTTCATAAGAATCAGACCGAGAAGTTAAAATGATTGGCACACAAGCCCCCATTACTACTCCGGCTGATTCAGCATTACCCAGATGGGTCATGACCTTCAGTATTGCATTTCCCGTTTCAATGTTTGGGGCTAAAATCACATCAACATCTCCGGCAACTTCTGAAACATACCCTTTTATTTGAGCTGCTTTTTTTGATACCATCAAATCCATGGCTATAGGACCCTCAACAATAACATTTTCACCAAAATAATGTTTCTCAGATAATTCTTTAAGTGCAGCTGCATCTACAGTAGCTGGCATTTTAGGATTGACTTTTTCCTTAGCAGCCAAACATCCGATTTTCACCGGTTGAATTCCCAACAATTTGGCTAAAACAACGACATTTTCGATAATCCCCTTCTTTTTTTCTAAATCTGGGTCAATAATTATGCCACCATCAGATATCATCAAGAATTTATGATATGTTTTTAGTTTCATGATCATGATACTACTTAAAAGTCGTCCTATCGTTAAACCATTTGTTTTATTGATTACTGCTTTCAAAAAAATAGAGGTGTCGACCAGACCTTTCATAATAAAATCCGCTTCACCTTGATGTACTAATGACACTGCTTTATCACAGGCAGTAACTAAATCAACAATATCAATGATTTGCATATCACTTAGATCAATTTTTTTATCGGCACTAATCTTTAGAATTTCTTCCTGACTACCAACTAAGATTATCTTGATTAAATATCTTCCCTTTGCTGTTGAAAGTGCTTTAAGAAGCTCAGCTTCAGCAGCTAGTGCAACAACTAATGTAGGTTTTGAACCAAGTTTTACAGAATTAGTAATATCGCTAAAGTTATCGATCATTTTATTGCCCTCACATTTTCGTATGAATCATTATACACTAATTCAATCGTTTAATAAAGAAACAATTTTTTGAGTTGTTAAATTACTTTTCAAAAATAATGATCCTATCATATTAAAAAATGGTCTTCACAGTCTATTCTAGCACAGAATAGATCGAGAAGACCATGACTTTAATACAATTTTATTAACAATTCACATGAGTTTACTTTGTGAATTGCAATTATATTTTCAACTCTATTTATTTTCTCTCTGCTAAAGGTTCGTAGTCTCGTCGATCACAAACATTCATGTATGCAGGTCGAATAATTTTGCCGGCATTAATCAGTTCTTCCAATCGGTGAGCACTCCAACCGGAAATTCGGGCAATCGCAAATATCGGTGTGAAGAGTTCCAGCGGTAATCCTAACATACTATAAACAAAACCACTATAAAAATCAACGTTGGCACTAACGCCTTTATACATTTTTCTTTCATCCCTGATGACCTCTGGAGCTAAACGCTCTACCAACGAATAAAGATCAAATTCATCATGCATTCCTTTTTCTTCAGAGAGACTTTTAACAAAACCTCTGAGTACAGCGGCTCGCGGATCAGAAACGGAGTAGATTGCATGCCCCATTCCATAAATAAGTCCGGCTTTATCAAAAACTTTTTTATGAAGCAGATCTGCAAGATAACTCCGAACTTTGTTTTCATCGGTCCAATCGTCAATATTTTCCTTCATATCATTAAACATTTCAACAACTTTAATATTTGCGCCCCCATGCTTTGGCCCCTTTAACGAACCTAATGAAGCTGCAATAACAGAATAGGTATCTGTTCCAGATGATGACACAACATGAGTTGTAAAGGTAGAGTTATTACCTCCGCCATGCTCAGCATGAAGTACTAAAGCAATGTCAAGAATCCGAGCTTCTAGTTCAGTATATTTACAATCGGGTCTCAAAATATATAAAATGTTTTCCGCAGTTGAAAGCTCAGGCTGGGGTTGGTGAATAAAGAAACTTTGCCCATCATGATAATGACTGTAGGTTTGATAACCATAAACAGCCAACAAAGGAAATAGCGCAATCAGTTCCAGACATTGTCTTAAGACATTGGGAATGGTTACATCGTTGGCATTATCATCATAAGCAAACAAAGTTAATACACTTCTGGCTAAAGTATTCATCATATCCTGACTTGGTGCTTTCATGATAATATCACGTACAAAGTTAGTTGGTAAATTACGATAATTTCCAAGAAGCTTTGAAAAGTTTTGAAGTTCATTCTTTTTAGGAAGATCTCCAAATAATAAAAGGTAGGTTACCTCTTCAAATCCAAATCTCTTTTCTTTTACAAAACCATCAACAAGTTCTTCAATATTGATGCCGCGATAAAACAGCTCACCCTTTTGACCAATTTTTTTACCATTCTCATCAAAAAAATAGGCTATAATTTCAGAAATATCAGTTAAACCTGTTAATACACCATTTCCTTCTAAGTCCCGAAGGCCTCTATTGACCCGATATTTTGTATATAGTTCTGGCTGAATATAACTATTTTTTGTACATAACTCACTGTATTTAATAATCTCAGGGGTAATTTCCGAAAAAATACGATTCATCATCAATCTCCTCTTCTATACTTAATTTATTCTAATTATACCCTATAATCTTATATAGATAAAGCTAAAATATTATTATTTAATGTTTTATTTGAAAGTATTATTTTTGAAATCCACTTATTTCAGCTGTAAACAGTTGTATTTCATAGTTTATATTTTATTTTTGAAAGATTGCTTTTTATTCTTTCATTTTAGTTGAAACTTGTATTCTCAATTTCTCAATGATTATTAATTGCATTTTTCTTTTTATTTAATCTCTATTGTCCTTTTTAATTTAAAAAGACAAACTATATAAGATAAGGCCAACCTTTATCAGGTTGGCCTTCAGACTGAAGACAAAGGTCAGGGAAACCTGGCCTTTTTTAGTTTATTAGACTTTAGTCTGTTTCATTCGCATAGCGAATGAAACAATAAACCACCTGCTATGCGGGTGGTGGGTAAAAGGTTATACCCAAAAATCACCTTTCCAGATAAGATAGAGATGTTCAGGCTCT
>NZ_RXYA01000008.1 GCF_008086595.1 Acetobacterium paludosum
GGGCGAGCAAAAGAGGCAAAGGCCATAGAGCCTGAACAAAGTGAGGGCCAGCGTCTTGAGACGCCGGCCGGTAAAAGAGGCTTATAGCCTCAGAGCAAACCACCCGTTAGACGGGTGGTGCTGATTTATTTTACATTGAACTTGTCTGATGTGTTCAGAATTTAGCATGCATTTCAAAATAATATAAATTTACTTTGTGTAATGCTGTGATTACATCCTATTACGCAATTTTATTCGTAATGAGATTTAAATTATTGGCAACGATTGAGTAGTCTTTACTATTATTCAATCTGGTAAACCCTGAATAATGATTGTCAGTTGCTTGAATATTCGTACCTTGAACATTATTCATTAAAAATGAATAGGAGCTACCGGTATTTGCAAACGTATTATTTCTAATAATTGCGTCTGATCCTACTCCTCTAAAACTAATACCGGTTGATGCTATATTAGTATAGACAAAACTTGATTCTTCAACAATTAGATTTTTAGTTACTGTTGTACTGCAAGCACTGATCAATGGGATATTTCCAAGATTGACAACATCGACATGAGAAATTCCCAAATCCGTTATATTTCCTGCAAAAGAGAACAGATAACCGGTCATGCCGCTGGCATCAATCGAAATATTTGATAGGGTTGATTGGTTAATACCACCCATAACAAAAGCACCTTGATCTCGGGTCGTCGGTTTTGAACCGCTGATGTCAACATTATCAACACTGACATTATAAACATCGTTGATTTTAAAAGCCAGACTGCTGCCTGCTATCGCCAGCCCTGAAATGGAAATATCTTTTGCGCCCTCATTAATTATGACCCCAATCGTATTATTCTTAGCTGTACAATTTTCAAACGTCATATTTTCCGGTGCCGTTTCATATCGGGGATCACCGCCGACTGTTATTCCGCCGCCTGAAGCATTGTTAAACGCGTCATTTTTAAATGTGAAATTACTGTTATTCCCTCGGATATAGGCCGAATGCAGCCACTTGGTGCCGCCATCGCTTGAATTTAATACACTGTCAATCATGGTAAAATCATTCGTACCGGCTATTTGGATTGGCATTCCGGAGTTGTCAATCTTTAAATTACTGATCTGAACTCCTTTATTTCTGAGCTCGTTGGATTGCGAACCCATTTTTAATCCCACGTACATATTATCCATGGAAACATCTTTAATGGTCAGATTGCTGATCCCTTGCAGAAACATTCCCTGCACATTACTTACCATGCTGTTGGCATAGTAATCAGTACCCACGATCGTATTTTGCGACTTTAATGTTAAGCCTTCAATTAATACATTTGAAATATAATTATCGACATCTGAAAACAGCATATTTCTAATTTGGTCTGCTTGGGGTGCCATGAATAATACGGCACCGTAGCCACTGATATGGGTATTATCCTTAATTGATATTTGTTTTGTTATCAAATAATTATTTGCTGATTCAGGAATTAACATGGTAACATTATTCGCACTGGCATAATCAATGGCTTTTTGAATGGCTATGGTATCATCGGTAACGCCATCACCTTTTGCGCCATAGTCTTTAACGTTTACAACTTGACTGGCTTCCGTAGCAGCAGGTGCCGTTACTGTTGTCGGCTCAGCTGTAGGCGCTGTTACTGTTGTTGGCGCAGTCGTCGGCGCCGTTACTGTTGTCGGTGTAGTTGTCGGAGCAGTTACCGGTTCAGTTACTGTTTTACTTGATTTGTTGGTGTTTTTAGAATTAGGTGCCGCATTAACAGGCATCGTGCCAAATAATAAGCATACTGCAAGTAATAAAATACACATCTTTTTCATAATCGTTATTCCTTTCGGTAGCTGGCTGCCTTTCTTTGCAGATTAAGGTCCTTAGCTTTGCGTCCCAACTTTTCAATTGGTTTGCCGTTATCGTTGGATAATTAACAAACAAAAAACTCTTCCTTCGGAAACTGGCTGCCATTTTACAGGCCCTCTAGTTTTGCGTCCCTGTCTTTCAACAAGTTTGCCTTTATCGCCGAAAAGTTAATTCTCGATGCGCATCAATATATTCTAATTTGCTAATTAAAAATAATATAGCATATTTTTATATAGCCGTCAATACTTTTTACGATTATTTAATCATCATTTTTATCTTGAACTTTCGGCCTTCTCCCAGAATGGTTTGGCCTTTCCCGTCAGTATTCTAAAGAGACCAACCCACTGCGCTGTAATCGTAACAGTATAGTAGTAAATATATGAAAGATACTTACTTTTTGACTTTATAATGGCTTGGATTAAAGCCAATAAATAAAAGAGTACTTGTCCACAGAAAGTCAAGATATAGAACCATCCATCCTGGATAATCAGGATGTTAGAAATCAATAGCATCAAGTGCGCGATCCAAAGTAAGTATCTGCATGTTCTGTGTCCAAAATAAAAGTACGAAAACCATTTATATTTGAATACATTCAATATTCTGATATCCGGTAGAATATCTCTAACGATATCTCTGTTCATTCTAACTTTTCGTCCAAACTCATCCTCTATCACTTCTCCGGCCTTTTCATATGCGATTGCATCATGATTTGCAATCGCTCTTCTACCTTTCAAGGCATAAAATACCGGCATTGCGCTATCGTGACATTGAATGGGATTGAAATCATAATAGTCCTTTGTTCTGCATGCATACAAAGCTCCGTTTCCGGCCGTAATCGTCTGAATTTTTCCCTCAATCTCACGCGTCTCTAAATCGATATCCCAGTAGTTTGATTCAGCATGACTGACCTCACTCGCTCCCTGATTACTAATTGAAAGCCGTCCTGTGACGTATGCAATTTCATCTGAAATAAAAGCAGCCATCAACTCTTTGACAGCATTTTTATCAATCAGGGAATTGGCATCCGTCATAACAAGGAATTCTGTCGTCACTGTCTTTTGAGCTTCATTCTGGGCATTTGTTTTTCCCTTGCGAATTTTAACTTCATATAGTCTAATTTTATATTCTAAATGTTTTGTAATAAAATCTCTCACCATATTGTTGGTTTGATCGGTACTATTATCCGACGAAATTAAGAACTCTATTTTTTCCTTGGGATATTCAAGTTCAAGGATATTATTTAGTTTTTCCTGTATTACTTTTTCTTCATTATGAGCGACGACCATAACCGTAACCGTTGGTTGATGATGATAATCTTTTTCAATTTTCCGTGATTTATATCGTTTCCCGATTAATTTGATTGATACGGGATACCCGACCATTGCCCAAACGATGACGAATGCACTTAAGTAAAATAAAGTTGTACTCAATAATTCCATATTTATCCCTCTCCATGCAAACTGTTCAGGTCCTTTACCTAAACTAAAGTGTTATATTACTACCCACTCCAGTTTGAGTTCAACGTCAAATTTATCGAAGACCCTTTCCCTGGCAAGTTCCACCAGATAGATGATGTCTTCGTATTTTGCATGACCAATGTTTACTATAAAACCCGGGTGTTTATCCGAAAAAGCCGCGCCATTCTTAGCATAGCCTCGCAAGCCAACCTGATCTAGCAGCTCCCATACGACTAAATCTTTCAGGTCTTTTTCCGGTCTTACAAAAACACTGCCGGCACTGGGAAAATTTCTCGGTTGTTTTAAAAAACGCTGCTTTTTAATTTCCAATACTTTGTTAAGCGAATCGATATAGTCACCTTTTTCAGCCTTAATTTTGCACCGAATAACAATCGTCTGTTTTTCCTTCCAATATGAATTTCTTCTGGAAAAATCATCTTTGCCACTGTCTCTATCGATAATTTCATTCTTATCAAAGCTATAATATCTTACCGATTCAACCAGATCGCCCAGATAGTTTTTATAGGTGCCGGCATTCATTAAGATTGCTCCGCCAAGCGTTCCTGGGATATCCTCTAAAAACTCATAATTCTTAATCCCATTTTCGATGGCAAACCAAGCCATTTCTGATAAAGTTGCGCCTGACTCAATTTGGATAAATCCGTCTTCGTTATAAATATTATTCATTAACCTTAAGTTGACAAACAAGGACTCTTCATCATACTTCGTTTTCGAAAGTAACAGATTAGCACCTTTGCCAATAATAATAATTTTTTTGCTTTTTTCATAACGATTTACCAATTCATATAATCCTTCTTCATTATGAGGAAATGCCATCAGCGATGCCAATGATTCCAATCGCAATGTATTATATTGCGTCAATGGTACATTTTTAATGATTGTCGTATCCAAAATCTTCCCTCCCTACTAGTATTCGGCTATTCTATCCAGCTTACATCTGCACCAATACTTTGAAATTTTTCAATGAAATTCTCATA
This sequence comes from Acetobacterium paludosum, assembly GCF_008086595.1. Taxonomy (GTDB): domain Bacteria; phylum Bacillota; class Clostridia; order Eubacteriales; family Eubacteriaceae; genus Acetobacterium; species Acetobacterium paludosum. Next base: position 4,300 of record NZ_RXYA01000008.1, read on the forward strand.
TCCTCGCTCTATCTGCTTTGCATTGACAATGATCGTTTCCCCTTCTGCGACTAAACCCGCTAACAATAAAGCCGCCCCGGCACGTAAATCATCCGCATATACTTCGGTTCCAACTAACTGGTTTCCACCCTTGATAACCAGTAAATTATTAACCACTTCTGCGTCAACGCCCATTTTTTTCAGCTGCTCAGCATAACCGAATCGGTCGGGAAAACGAAGATCAACAATTTTTGACATGCCCTTTGCACACGAAGCATATACCGCCAGCAGTGGTTGCATATCCGAATTAATACCGGGATAAGGACCGGTACTAATCTCTAAGGGATAACAAACATTTTCTTTGCTGATAATCGACTTAGTCCCGGTAAAAATATTCATCCCGCTTGATTTCAAAAATATCATCGGTATTTCCAGATGTTCCATTGGGAAACCATCAATTTCAATTTCTCCGCCCGTAATAGCCGCCGCCACCAAAAATGTCAGTGCTTCCATATTATCTGGGATAACCGAATGCGTTGCGCCATGAAGATAATTTACGCCATTCACAACAATGCTTTCATTCCCCCTAACCGCGATTTTCGCTCCCATTTTATTTAGCAGCCCGATCAAATCAAGTATTTCAGGTCGTATATGCGGATTCCAAATAGTCGTCTCGCCCTCAGCTAAGGAAGAACTGATAATCGCATTTTCAGTTGCCCCAGTCGAACGAATCGGCAAATGGATTTCGGCGCCTTTTAGTTTTCCGGCCGATGAAGCAACTAAATACCCATTTTCTTCCCATACTTTGGCGCCTAATTTTTCAAGCACCATTTGATGCAAATCATATTTGCGTTCACCTATTTTGCACCCGCCGGGAAGCGGTACTTTTGAATACCCGCTTTTAGCTAGAATTGCTCCCCATATTAATAATGTATTACGAATTGATCGGCCTTCCCAAATCAGTTCATTGGTGGTGATTTTTCCACTTATCCTTAGAATATCTTTGTCAATTTTCACTTTTTTCCCCAAGATCTTCAGCATATCATTGTGTATTATTGCATCGGATAATCCATTTGGGAAATTACTCAGAATTAGTTCTTCATCCGTAAGAATAGAAGCCGCTTGAAGTCTTAAGGCGCTGTTTTTCGCTCCACTCAGATGAATTTTCCCCGTCAGAACACTTTTTCTAACCCTTAATTTTTTTTCGTTAACTGCCATTTTGATTCCCCCTTTATAATATTCCGGCATTAAACTGCAATACCTTTTAATCCTTACTTTTTCTTAACGATTATTTTCTTTAATCTTTGAATTTCATCTGTATCAAATATGAATAATTCGTGCACCTTCACATCAAAATCTTTTAAAAATATATATGTAAATACGACGCCGCAAATTGAGTAAGAAATAACTGAAGCCACTGCCGAACCGATGATTCCAAATTGGGGAATCAATATAAAGTTTCCAATAACATTAAATATAACCGCAATTAAAAGAATAGTGAAAGATACTTTTTGTTTTCCCTTTGCATTAAATAGCGAAACAATCATTTTATAAAATATCATTGGCAGTATGCCAATAAAAATTACTGTTGTCACGGGATAGGCAGTCAAAAAATCCGGGCCGTATAATAAATTAATTATAAATCTTCCCCCTATAATTATTATCCCAATAATGACCAGACTAACATAAAAATTGAATTTAATACTAAATTTTATATCATCTATCGAATCTTTTTTTGAAGTTTTAGCAAATAACACGTCTTTAAATGCATCAGGAATTAACCACACCATATTCGCAAGTCCTACCCCAATGGTATAATATCCAATCTGCTCGTAATCTACAAAAAAACCAAGAATAATGATATCTGCTTTATAGTTTAAAGTAATTAGCAGCATGGTAATCATTGGATATATTCCAAATTTGATTGTATCTTTCATTAATCTGAAATCAAGCGAACGCAACGATAATTTAAATCCAAATTTATAAATAATTCTCAGAATTATAACGATGTCTTTAATAATCAGCAGCGCAAAAATATACCAAATACTTTGTGGTGCAAAAACAAAAATGAAAAAAAGTGACACCGCATAAAAGAGTTCATTACCAATTGAGAGTTTATTCCTAAGATTAATATCTTCAACCAGCGCAATAAAGCTCAACTGGCTGCTTAAAATCATGATCGGTCCTAATGTGACTATTATTAGATAACTCATATCTCTCAAAAACATTTCTGCCACGAGTCCGATCAATAGATATATGATGAACTGGAAAATAATAATATTGAAATATTCATTCTTGACATTCTCAATCAGTTTACGTTTAAAAAAAGGATAGGATTGATAAATCCCTAAATTTAGTATCAGCACCATAATATTAATGATATTTAAAACAAAGGCAAATTCTCCTTTTAATGATGGTCCCAGATATCGATTTAGAAAAACCGTTTCACTTATCCCTAAGAAGGCAATCGTACCTTTTGTAAATAAAGAATAGACGTATTGATTCTTAAATAATTGTTTCATTGTCATTCTCTTTCTCTCGAATTAAATTTATCTTAAAATGATTATAGCCTTCTGCGAATATAATCGAATACCAACTTAATATTCAAGGCCACGATCTTACCTGTTATTCTCAACTTAATCAATTTATAACACCGTTTCTCGATACTCTTTTGTTCGATTAAAGGCAATAATTTATCTGTTAAATAAATGCTTTCATAATTCAGACAAACTAAATCGGCAACGTTAATAAGATTATTGTAATCGTAGTTACCATCCCGCAAGTCCATAATGATTTGCTGAATTTCATCCACTCCGGAACGATGAATGATGTTTCTCCCTGAAAAATTATAACTGTATAAATTCTCAAAGCTCTTCCCTGTACATAATGAAAATTCATTATCTTCACCGACTACAATACCGATTCTATTCATCATAATTGGTTCAATTACGCTTCTGCCCTTGCCAAATACTAAATGTGATTTTAATATTAATTCTTGAATATTATCGACGTGACCAACTAGTTTTATGAGTTCCCCATTAAATTTCTGATTTATTTTATTAGCTTCATTTGATAAAAATTCAGAACAATCTCCGCTTCCCGCTACAATAAGTTGGATATTATTTATCTCGTTGGCCAAATTTTCGATGATTTTGTACATCGTTAAGATCGAATTCATTTTACTTTTATCTAATCTGGAAATCACCAGTAATGATAGTGTTTGTTCATTATTCTCAAGCAGCCGATAGAAGTTTTCATAGTTCTTATCCCTGCTTACCTCAATTCTGTTTGAAATAAGTCTTATTTTATTGGGATTATAATGATGTTTAATGTAATACTCGCGATTTTCTTCGCTAAACACGACGAGTTGATTATCATTCCAGGTTGACAATAGCGTATCCGAAAAAGGATCCGGTCCTCCTGCTCTAATAATAATAACGCCCATGTTAAAATATTTACCCAACATCGAGCAAAACGTGGCATCCAAACCATCCGTCGTAATAATACTATCCGGTTTTTCTTTCATTATTAGTTTATATAACTGAAATAGCAATAAAATGTTGTGAAGTACTTTTCTATTATTAAACCTATTCAGATAATAAATCGCTATCTCATTTTTTTTATAGTTTTCAGCAATTGCATCTGATGGCACCGCTTCACCGGCAGCAATAATATTTATTCCTTTATCTGATAACGCTCTGGCATATTGAAGTAATGATCTCGGTGCTCCACCTGCAAAGCGTTGCAATTTTATGAGTACTTTCATTTTTTCGCCTCCTGGCAATAAAGGAACAATTAATAAATATCAGTCTCGGTTATTTTATTTTCGATTTTATTGGCTTTAGCCGAATTTCCGATAATAATCATACAGATTATTAGGTAAAATACGAAACTCTCTCTAAACATCAAATTTATTCCAAAACCTCTGACAACAAAAGCTACTAAAGGCAGCAAGCATATCAGGTTACCTTTAACCGTTTTCTTAAAAGGCCTAAAAACTGAATTTAATAAATTAAGATAGATAATTGATCCGATAATACCTAAGTAAACAAATAACTCAAGATAATAATTATGAGACTGTTCCAGATTATATTGTTCTATGGATAATCCCACGCCAAAGAATATTCTTCTCAAATCACTAAAATAGAAGCTCAAATACTGGGCCCAAATATCTGATCGTCCGGTGGTGATTTGTGATAGATTTTTTCCCGTCGCACTATCGATTCCTAACCTTTGCATAATGATATCCAGATAAGGAATATTGCTTATCTGAATGACTAAAAATATTACCAGTGAAACACCGATGATACCTTTAATTATCGCGTTGATATTCCATGTTGTTTTTGTTAATTTGTAAATTAAATACAGTGAAAAGATAATCAGCATCGTAATAACGAAAGACAAACTTAAGGATAATATACCAAAGCCAAGCAGTATCATAATAAGGATATAATCATACCACTTACTTTGTTTGACACTCAGCATATATAGCAGTGAAGAAATCGCTATTGTCAAATCCATTGTGTAGAAATTGGGATTATTTTGAATTCCGGAAAATCTACTGATTACCTGATTATTGTCCAATTTAATGCTGCTCTCATTCAAATACTGACTTAATCCCGGGATATAATTATTAAAGTAACCCAAAAGCGATGCAAAAATGATACCCATAACAAAGAACATGATCACCTTTCGGATATTAATCTCTTTTTCATCATTCATTACCAGTATTGCCAGTACAAAGTATATAACAAGTTCCATTAATATCTTAATACTATTTAGATTAGGATCACCGCCATTAACCAAACAAAAGATAGAAAATACTAACAGCGATAATAATTGATAAATCGACACTTTAAATTTCTTATTTAGAAAAATCATTCTTAAAATATATACCGCTATCAGAACATTAAAAAATGTATTCCCATCTGGGGATATTTTAAGGATCGGGGAAAACGGCAAGATAAAAAATAATCCATAAATAGCTTCAGTCCCACTAATAAAAATATAAACACTAGCCAGAATTATACCCGTTAATAGAAAAATATGATTGTAAAGCCCAAATATTACCAAAATAACGGCTAATACTAAAAGTCCTGTTAAACTAGTTGATTTTTTAATTATCATTTTGAACCTCACTTTCACCGTCAAGAATATTTTTTATAAATGACATAACTTTTATTGCCCGATTATTAATATCGAATTCTTTAGCATGAACTAATGCACTTTCTCCCATCATGCGACATAAATGATCGTCGTCTATTAAGCGATTAATTGCTTCTTTTATTTCTTCAACATTCATACTATTGACCCGGATCGCATCGTTGGCGGTTAATATATCGTCATTAAAATCAAGATTAGATGATATTATCGGCAGACCGCAAGCCATCGCCTCTAAAATAGAATTACTGCACCCTTCTGCTATGGTTGGCAGCACAAAAACATCTGCACAATTTAAATAATCACAAATCCGTTCATGGGGAAGTTTACCTGCGAAAAGAATTTCATCGCCTTTAGGCGTCAGTTCTCCCGCTCCAATATAGATAGCTTTAACTTTTCCTACTTGCTTAATTGCCTTATCTAATCGCATAATACCCTTTCGATAATCAAATGAACCAGTAAATGCAATGATGAAATCGGTCTTATTAAATCCAAGTTTTCTTCTAGCGGCATCCTTGTCAATCTTGTAAAACAGATTAGGATCGATCGCATTTGGAATAACCGTCATTTTATCCCTTGTCGAAAGTGCTAACTCGATACTCTCGTTCATATTTTTAGTTGATACACAAATTACTCCGCATAAACCTGATAAAGCGTTATCTATGGTCTTTTTTGTAAAAAGACTTTCTACCCAAATCTTACTTTCACCTGATGCCACAAAAAAGGGAACCGAGTATTTCTTGCTTATCATTCCCGCTATCACACCGGAATGCCAAAAGTGGGCATATAAAACATCTGGCGCCGGCGTAATTTCGGCAAAAGTTTTGGCAACCGACTTTTGAACAACATAAGTCGAAATATTCCTGCCAAATAAACGCAAATTTGAAAATGAAATTACTTTCGGCTGATATATATCGATAACGATTCCCTTTTTAACTGGATCTTGCCAAAATATCGGTCTGCTGGACCTTTTCTTTAATAATCTTTCTGTCAAACTTTGCGGTGCAATAACAGAGCACTTATATCCCAGCTCAGCAATTGAACAGATTAACTGTTTTACAAAAGTATAAACGGGCTCATTCTTTGCAGGATAATCTGGTGTAATAAAGCATATATGTTTTATGTTCATAATACCCTACGCTCCTTTTGAAAAAATTATTTTGACTGAATCGCATCGTATATTTTTAGGTATTCTTGTTCAATATCCTGCCAACAGAATTTCGGGAATTTTAGCAGCGAATTCTTTGATAAATCATTGTAAATTGTTGTTATTTTGATGATTTTTTCGGCAATTTCTTTTGAATCGAAACAATTTACAGCAAATCCCACTTCACCATCTGTGAATTGTCCATCAAAGCCTTGTTTTCTGGTATAAATTACCGGTAATCCTTGACTCATGGCCTCCGGATAAACCAAACCAAAAGTCTCGCTAATTGATGGCATAACAAATATATCGTGATCGCGATAGATTTTTATCAGCTCTTCTTTGGAAGTTTGTGAAATATATTTAAGAAAAGCTTCTCCTTTAAATTGATTATAAACTTTCTCATTTTGTATCTTGCCAACAATTGTAAATTCAACATCAAAGCCTTGGCTCTGAAGAATCTTTATCGCTTTTATTGTTGAAATAATGTTCTTTCTTTTATTAATCTGTCCAACATATAAAAGGTGCAGTCGTTTATTGTTCGGCAGAATCTTTGGCGCACCTTGATTTTCAAGCCAAAAAGCATCGACTCCATTAGGGATAATCTCGCATTTTCTAAGAACATCGTTTTTAAGTTTGTCAGGGATATATTTTTCAATTACCTCATCCCGGTATGATGTTGACAAAAATATTATTTTTGCCGCCTCTTTTAATATATTTATGCCAAGTTTTCTCAAGTAAATCATATATTTAAAAAAAGGGTTGATATCTGTATCCCTAACGGCTACAATGTAAGGCACTCCAAAATCCCGCTTGATTTTCATTGCAATATAGCCATTCGAGAACAGTGAATGCGCATGAACAACGGCATAATCACTCATTTTATATTGCTTTTTTATATCTTTGTAAATTTTAAAATGTTTCAAATGAAAAAGATATCGATCAAACTTATAATGATTCCTGCTGACCGTTGTATATTTTCCTAAATCATAATTTGCCGGAGTTGAAGTCGATACAAATACATCAATATCTATTCCCCTTTTAACTTGCTCATCATATAAGTTTTTATAAAATATTCCGGTTGCATAATATGAATTTAAATGCATAACTTTCATCAAAACACACCTTCCCTAAAACACTTTTAGCGGCCTCTTGAAATAATCCTGTTTAATCTCCTCATTACTGAATAAAATAGCTTTTTGCTCTTCGTAATGAAGTCTATGCCAGGGTTGATTGGCTCAATTGTTAAAATACCGGGAACTAAGCGTTCCATCGTACGCTCTTCAACCATGTTATTGCAACGGTCTTCAACTGAAACCCGAAGCAAAGTATCGATGATGCTCCAGGAATTAGCAAAAACAAGCCAATCGAAACCATAACAGTCCTCTGCCTGTCGATTCGCTGCACCCCAGGCAGCTCTTCGCTGATCGAGGAAAAAGCTGTCAAGCATGTCAACGCCGGCTATTGGATTCTTTTGTCTATAGATGAGCCATTCCTTATAGGCATTTAGCTCCTTCTCATCAAAATTATCGAAATAACTTTTTTCAATATCAATTGGCGCTTTCTCGACATTCGAAAATTCGACGTACTTAAATGTTTCCCTAAAACTCCGTTGCCCAATTTCAAAAGCTCCCCCATGTAAAACAATGGCATTATCCGGTAAATACCGATAATAGTTACCGGATACATATCGATCCGCCCGATCCCCGCCACACCTGCCGGTATGTTCAAAATAGACTTCAAGATCGGCAGCATTGCTGCCTTCCGAAAGAATACTTTTATGTTGTATACCAAACTTGCTGCAAAGAGATTTTGCCACCCGGGCGTCTATCCTACTTCTCGGTTCATCAAGCAAGAAAGTAAAAGCTTCAAAATCTGTCTGTGCTTTAATCAAGGCACTAAAAACCGCACGTGAATCTGATCCACCAGTCAACGCTAAATAGATCGGTCTTTTAGTCTTCTTTAACTCCAAAGCGATGTTTGTCAGTTCTTTTTCCAGAAGTAAGGACGCTTCTTCAAAATTTATTTGGGACGAAACTGACCGTGGATGAACAACGACCGAACCATCTTTGAGATTGAATTTCTGATCAATGAAAAGCCTTTTCATGTTCGGAAGCCGTGATAATGGCGCTGGATCAAACTTCATATGAGCTGACCTTAAATCACGCCCAGAAAGAGGTAAATGGAATACTTCACCAATAAGCGCACAGCTTGACCCACAGATAATGCCTGATGGTTCGCGGGAAGAATCTTCGGAATAAAATACCCCCATTGAACCGGTGGCATCCAACGAAAGCCATCCGGAAGTAATCGCAACAAAACGGCCGCAATGATAATACATTGTTTCTGAAGATTCAGGTGTTCCCAGAAGCAAACCCAAGACAAGTGTTTTTCTTCCATCAGGCCAATCAAAATATGTTAATCTCAAATCACTATCATAATAAAGAACCGCATGGTCTGAAAGCTTGATCGATAAAAAATCCTGCAATTGGTCCATATTTAAATTTCCGTTATTTGCAATAAACCATTGTTTGCGATGTTTTTTTATACTAGCCATTGCACCTGCCTCCTTTCGATTTGTAATCTTTTAAAAAGATCTGTGCGTCTTTTCAGAGCCTTTTTATCCTGATGTTGTTTAACCTTCTCTTTGCGGCATCAATTAATTCCCTGCTTTTGTTTGTTAAGTCCACTCCGGGGTTGATTGGCTCAATTGTCAAAATACCAGGAACTAAACCTTCCATCGCAAGCTTTTGAACTACTTTATTACGGCGTTCACCCACTGAAACACAAAGCAAAATATCGATGATGCTCCAGGAATTAGCAAAAACTAGCCAATCGAAGCCATAACAGTCCTCAGCCTGTCTGTTAGCAGCACCCCAGGCACCTCTTCGCTGATCGATATAAAAGCAGTCAATCATATCAACGCCGCCTATTGGATTCTTTTGTCTGTAGATGAGCCATTCCTTATAGGCATTTTTCTCACTTTCATCATAATTCTCGTAAAAACCTTTTTCAATGTCAATTACTGCTTGCTCGACATTCGAAAACCTGACTTTCTTCAAATTTTTCTCATAACCCCGCGACCCAATTTCAAAAGCGCCGCCATGCAAAACAATGGCATTATCGGGCAAGTGCCGATAATAATTACCGGATACATATCGATCAGCCCTTTCGCCACCGCACTTACCACTATGTTCAAAATAAGTTTGAAGATCGGCCTCATTGCTGCCTTCGGAAAGAACACTTTCATATTGAATACCAAACTTATTACAAAGAGCTTTTGCAACTTGCGCGTCAAGCTTAACCCTCGGTTCATCAAGGGCAAAAGTAAAAGCGTTGAAATCGATCTGTGCCTTGATCAAGGCACTAAAAACCGAACGCGAATCGGCTCCCGCAGTCAATGCTAAATAGATCGGTCTTTTTGTCTTTTTTAATTCCAAAGCGACGTCTGTAAGCGCTTTTCCCAAAAGTAAAGATGCTTCTTCTGAACTTATTTGGGGCAAAATCGACCGTGGATGAACAACAACCGAACCGTCTTTGAGATTGAATTGCTGATCAATGAAAAGCCTTTTCATATTCGGAAGACGCGATAATGGCGCTGGATCAAACTTCATCATGGTGGTCTCTAAATCACGTCCAGAAATGGGTAATTGCGATACTTCACTAATAAGCGCACAGCTTGACCCACAGATAATTTCTGATGATTCACTGGAAAAATGGGTGGAATAAAATACCCCCATCGAACCGGTGGCATCCAATGAAAGCCATTCGGAAGTAATCGCAACAAAACGACCGCAATGATAATGCATTGTTTCTGGAGATTCTGGTGTTCCCAGAAGCAAACCCAGAACTAGCGTTCTTCTCCCATCAGGCCAATCAAAATAAGTCAATGTCAAATCACAATCATAATAAAGAACCGCATGCTCTGATAGCGCTATCGATAAAAAATCATTCAAATGATCTATTTGAAAATCGCTGTTATTTGCAATAAACCATTGTTTGCGATGTTTTTTTATACTCGCCATAAAGATTTCACCTTCTTTCCATCACTTTTTTCTAAAAAGATATTTCAATCTAAGAAAATCATCTATTAAAAAGAAAATCATTATCAAACTACCATGTTTTACTAGCATCCATCATACCTTTATTTTGTTAATCCACCAAGCTGCCAATTTGAAGGTAATCACTAATCTTCATGGCCTCACGTCCTGCATAAATATCATTATTTTCTTTAATATATACAACTGGAAACAGATTTATGAAAAGGGGATTTAAACTCATTGTATAAGAACCAACCCTATTGAATACGATTCTATCGCCAACAGCTAATGCGGCATGATCTTTTAAAACCATCAGACGGTCCAAATCCATGCATGTAAATCCACATATGATTTGCTTGGGAATAATTTTCTTGACGGCCTCTTCCGTCCACACATCAAATGAATACATTTTTTTTCTCATTATCGGATCGATGTTCATTCTACTTCCGTCGATGGTCACTATCCGGCTTTTTAATGTGTCTTTTGCATCAATGACGCTGCTTACAAATGATACCGGTGAACCGATAATCGCGGAGCCCGGCTCTAGAATTAATTTTGTTTCCGTGACATTATATGCTTTTTGCAGCTCCTGCTTAATCGCCGTCAAATATTCATCAAATGCTGGTTTGCCGGGTACACCTCCAAAGAATCCACCCCCAATATCGATATATTCAAACGTTATATGGGTGTGCTCTTTAATTCTGCAGGCCATTTTTGCGAGTTCCCGGTATACTTTTATGCTTCTCGTCTTACTGGTGCTATGTAAATGTAAACCAGCAATATTTATCCGGCCAGTCGTCAGTAAACGATCAATAACGCGGTACAATTCACCGGTCTCGACACTGAAACCAAAGCGGGTTCCATCTTCTTCATAACCTATTTCATCCGGGCAGGCGTCTTCAATTGCAAAATGAACTCTTAACCCGACATTAAAATTTCGGGTTGTGGTTTCAAGCAATTGCAGCAACCACTCAATTTCTACTTGCGAATCCATGTTTACGATAGTCTCATTTAGCAATGCATCATTAAATGTCTTTTGGTTCTTAACCGGACCATTATAGATGATCTGATTTTGGGGATAACCAATTGCTCTTGCTAAATTGTACTCATTAGCCGAAACAACTTCCGCATAAAATTGATGCTTCTGTAAATATTTCAGTAACCAGGGTAATGTATTGGTTTTAAAGGAGTAGCCGATCGTGTAATTTGGCCAAAATTTATCTAAGGAAGACGTCAAACCGTAAATATTATTATCCAGTTTCACTTTGTCAAGAATAAAATAAGGTGTCTCGAAATCGCGATAATTATTTAGCAAGCTCGTTCTCCTTTCTTATTACGACACTATCGTACATCATCATGACAATTCCATTATCGTAAGAATAAAAATCAGGATCGTTTTCAATTCCTTGAAGGTTATTAATAATACAGTTGACAAAATTCACACCGGCCCCATAGGCATGCAGATAAGCGCCTCCGAATCGCGGATTAATTTCGGACAGATAGTAGACGCCATCTTCATAGAAGAAATCCACATCAATCGGTCCATTAAAATTCAAACTCGCAATTATTTTTTGAATTGTTTGCACTAGATTTTCATCCTTAAAGGATATCGTTTTGGTCGCCCCGCCGATTTTTGATTCCAGCTTTTTCTTTGAGAATATTCGAACCGCTTTCTTTGAAATGGTATCAACATAGACATCCGCATCAATATCAAACCCAGTCATGTGTTTTTGAATAATCAGACTGCGGTCCTCAGCCATTAGCTGCTCGAGTTCTTTTATCTTTTCCACTTTTCGTACTCCGACGCTCCCACTTCCCGTTCTGGGTTTAATAAATACCGGTAAAACAGCCTGCCCATTTGTATAAGCGTTTTTGAACTCTTCAATATCACCATAGGTGGAAATCGTCGGAATATTGTGCTTTACAGCATGCTGGTACAGCTTGTACTTATCAAAACAAATTCCTGCGGTCTCTGTGTATGGCGCGAGTACTTCGATGCCAATTTCTTCAAATATTTTTCTGTTCTTAGCTAAGATTTCTATTTCCGGATCAATAAAAGTTGTGATCGCATTAATGCTTTCTGCTTTGCAAATTTTGAGCAGTGCCTTCAAATATGAAGGGTCATCAATTCTCGGCACAATATATGGTTTATCGGCAAAATAAAGTGCCGGGGCAAATTGACTGCAATCAGTTGCGATAATTCGTGATTGTATCTCTAAAGAAGCTTTGAAATTTTTTATTAATTCTCCTCTTCTGCCAACGCTGCAAAACAGTAAATTCTTAGAAACTCTCTTCACTTTGTACCTCCGAAATCTTCCATAATATCATCATTTTGATTGTTTATGCCAGCTCTGACAAAAACCTTCTTGCAGGTTCTAAATATTATCTTCCAATCACCAATAAAGGTCACATTATCTACATACTCAACATCAAGATCAAACTTTTGTTCCCAACTAATGGCATTTCGTCCATTCACTTGAGCTAAGCCCGATAATCCCGGCTTTACTTCATGTCTCCGCTTTTGCTTTTCATTATAAAGCGGCAAGTATTTTACCAGTAACGGTCTTGGCCCAACGATTGACATATCGCCACGGATGATATTCATAAGTTCCGGCAACTCATCGAGGCTTGTTGATCTTAAGAATTTTCCAAACTTTGTTAATCGTATCTTGTCTGGCAATAGCTTACCCTGATCATCTCTTTGATCTGTCATCGTTCTAAACTTGTACAGTTTAAATATTTTCTCATCTCGTCCCGGTCTGTTCTGAGAAAAAAGAATGGGACGGCCGAGTTTCTTCCTGACTAGTATGGCAACAACGCCGATGATCGGACTTAACACCAGGAATGCCAGACCAGATAGGATTAAATCTTGTGGTCTTTTAATGTATTTTTCATAACTACCTCTATTGTGTTCCATCTTGTTCCCACAATCCCTTTATAATTGCACATATTCTCTTCAAATCTTCATCTGTCATCTTCGTATCAGACGGCAGACATACCCCATTTTCATATAACCTTTCCGATACATCGCCACCAATATAATCATAGTCCGCAAAAAACGGCTGCATCTGCATCGGTTTCCACACTGGGCGTGATTCAATATTTTCTTTATCCAAAGTTTCAAACAGATCAAGCGGTCTAACCTTGCCGCTTAAAGTCATGCAGGTCAACCAGTAATTCGGCTCGCTCCACTCATTGATTGGCATGAATTCAAGGCCTGCAAGGCCGCCAAGGGCTTTTTTATAAACCTCGAATATATACCTTTTTTTTGCGACTCGCTGATCTAATACTTTTAATTGTCCACGGCCAATGCCAGCCGAGACATTGCTCATCCGATAATTAAAGCCTAATTCGCTATGTTGGTAATGCCGTGCGGGGTCTCTTGATTGTGTTGACCAGAATCTTACCTTTTTAATTCTCTCTTCATTATCCGAAACCAGCATTCCGCCACCTGAAGTTGTGATAATTTTATTGCCATTGAAACTAAATGCCCCATACTCACCAAACGTACCGGTATGTTTGCCCTTATAAAAAGTCCCTAACGACTCCGCCGCATCTTCTATTACTTTTACGTCATGTTTATTACAGATTTCCATGATCCTGTCCATATTCGCTGGTAAACCATAAAGATGAACGATTAAAACAGCTTTCACATTTGGATACTTCTCAAAGGCTGACTCGAGTGCTTTGGGACACATATTCCAAGTTTCATAATCGCTGTCAATAAATACCGGAACGGCTCTTTCATATATAATTGGATATGCTGTCGCAGAAAAAGTAAATGCCGAACAGAAAACAATGTCGCCTTCACGAATGCCAACAGCTCTTAAAGCCAAATGGATAGCTGCGGTACCTGTGTTCATTGCGGCCGCAAACTTTGAACCCACCTTTTCTGCCAATTCCTTCTCAAATTCATTCACATTCTGGCCAAGTGGTGCAATCCAGTTATTATCAAAGGCTTCTTGGATGAATTTCTTTTCATATCCTTCATCACTCATGTGGGGTGAAGCAAGCCAAATTCTATTTGCCATTTTAAACCCTCCTCTCTAATATAATTATAAAATATATACCCAAAATGCCGGGAATAACACAGCCCTTAACTGGTTATTGATTCCGTCGTTGTAATATTTTGCAATAATTTATCAGCCGCAAGAACTTTTCTTAAAATATAATTTTCCCTCTTGTTTTTAAAGGCCTGCAATGGGTATAATAGGCTTGAGGTGATGGATTATGAAAGTTGATTACAATAAACTTGTTCGGGATAAGATTCCTGAAATCATTAAAAACAGCGGACGTGCCTGTGAGTACAAAATCTTAGGCAAATCGGAAGTTCGTGACGCATTAAAAGAGAAGCTTCTTGAAAAAGCTCAAGTTTTTATGAATAAGCCCTCAGAAGACGAACTTTCCGATATCTACGAATTATTAGATACCATTGTTGAAGCCTTTGAGTATGAACCCCTTCATATCGATTATTTAAAAATTCAAAACAAAGAAAATAAAGGATCATACTCTGAGAAAGTCTTTCTTATTTCAGTAGACGATGGCCAATAAAGATTAAGGGCAAAAAAGGACGGCTGCAAAATCGCAACCGTCCTTTTTTTTAATTTTTTTATCTTTTATTTCCTGTTTTTAGAAGCAAAAAGCATTTTCAAAATGATTGATGATCTGTTGGCCGTCATCTTCAAAATAAATTTCGATGACATCAAACCGGATGTTATAGTCTGCTATCTTTTTTTCCTTCAAATACCAGAGCGCTGTTTTCAAAATGCGTTTTTGTTTAGAACGGTTTACGGCTTCCCGGGGATAACCGTATTGCAAATTTCTGCGATATTTTACTTCCACAAAAACGATGGTATCACCATCTTCAGTGATAAGATCGACTTCGCCCGAAGGCTTTTTATAATTCCTTTCCCGAATGCGATGATTGGCATTTTCGAGAAAGGCGGCGGCCAATTCTTCACCCTGATTTCCCTTTTTAACATTATGGGTTTTCATCAATAATCCAAATTTCTCAAAAAACTTTTTCGATGAATCGGCGTTGGCCCATATTTTCTGATCGCTTCAATATGTGCGGCGGTACCATAACCCATATGATGATCGAACCCATATTCCGGGTATTCTTCATGATAGATCTGCATTAAATTATCCCGGTAAACTTTGGCAACAATGCTGGCTGCGGCTATCGCATAACTGATGGCATCCCCATGAATAATCGATTTTTGCGGAATCTTTGTGTTGATCTGCAGCGCATCAATCAGCAGCAGCTCCGGTTGTTCGGTCAATTTCGTCAACGAATCGGTCATGGCTTTTTTGGTGGCATTTAAAATATTAATTTCATCAATGGTTTCATTATCCACCAGACCGATGGCATAGTCGATGGCATCCTCCAGCAGCTGTTCGCATAATGTTTCACGCATTTTGCGGGATAGCTTTTTTGAATCATTAACATACAATCGCTGAGAACTCGGCTTTAAGATGATCACACAGGTGACCACCGGTCCGGCCAACGGCCCCCGGCCTACCTCATCGATGCCGCCAATTTTTTTAATTCCGGCGGCATAATAGGTGGCTTCAAGGGCTTTCATTTTTGCGATTCGGGTTACTTCTGACTCCATCGCCAGCACTTTTTTTTCCAGAGATACGCCCATATTTTGGACAGCAATCCGAGAATCAGCTTTTAAATCAGGAATGATTTCTGGATATGCCTGAATGTTTAAACTTGATAGGTGCTCTTTTACGGCCTTAACGGTCATGTTCTGAAATAAAATCATATTTACCTCTTTTGGGAAATGATTAAGGACGCTCTAAGGTAATTCGCCCGATACGGCCGTTTTTAAAGTCATTCAGAATCAGTACGCTGGTACGTGTATAATCATACTCTCCCCCTTTTATGAGGAGACCACGGCTTTTGGCAATAGCGTCAAAAATTTCCGGAAGATTTCTATCGACAACGCTGATTTTATAGATGGCTTCGAGTTCATCAGGGTAATAGGCAACCAGGTATTTTAACAAATCAGCGGCAATATTTTCTTTTTCGTAAAGCGTATCTTTGATGGAACCCAGCCAAGCCAGGTGCAAACCCACAGCCGGGTCTTCAAACTTTGGCCACAAAATTCCCGGGGTATCCAAAAGCATCAGGTTCTCCGGGGTGCTGAGCCACTGCTGACCTTTGGTGACTCCCGGCTTATTGCCGACTTGGGTTTTCTTTTTTCCAATCAGGCTATTGATTACTGTCGATTTTCCGACATTAGGAATCCCGCAGACCAGGCACTTTATTTGGGCCTTATTTTTAACATTCAGCGTCTGAATATTTTTAACCAATTCCGTTTTCTGACGCCGGTCAAAGGCATCGTACAACATGATTTGCTGAATATCGGTGTTTTTTTTAAACCAATCGATCCAATCCTGGCTCACCTCCGGGTCAGCTAAATCCGCTTTATTTAACAACAGGATATGCTGTTTATTCCAAGTGTATTGATTAATCTCCGGATTTTTACTTGAAAGCGGTAAACGGGCGTCTACCACTTCGATAACCACATTAATCAGTTTGAGTTTTTCCTTGATTTCACGGTTCGCTTTGGCCATATGGCCTGGATACCACTGGATATATTCGATTTTTTCGTCAGTCATTATTATACCGTCCCGACTTCATTAAAAGGCCAAATTCTAAAAATTACTTTTCCGTCAATCGCATCTTTTTTCACAAAACCGAGGCTGGCAAAACGGCTGTCGGAACTATTGGCCCGATTATCCCCCATCACAAAATAGGTCCCTTCAGGAACCGTTACCTTGGCGAAATCATCGTATTTTTCTTTGTTGATATAGTCTTCAGTAAGGGGTTCCCCGTTACGATAAACCACGTCATTTTTAACCTCGATGGTATCGCCGCCTTTGCCGATGACCCGTTTGACATATTCAACACTTTGACTGTAACTGAGAATAACAATATCGCCGTAATCCGGCTCACCAATCGTATAACCAATTTTATTGACAATTAATCGATCGCCCTGTTCAAGCGTCGGGAACATTGAACTCCCTTGAACCATAACGAAATCGAATAAAAACATCTTGATAATAAAAGCAAGAATAATGGCAATTAATGCAGATTGCAACCACTCTTTAATTTCTAAACCGCCTTTAGACTTTTTATCTTCGCTCATACTTTTACTCCCTTGCACGATGCTAATTATAAGAAAAACACAATTCCCGTTTCTCTCTGGTTCCCGGGCGAATAATCAAAAAAGAGGCTTGACAGCCTCTGAATTACGCTCTTATTTTGCTCGTATTTTGCTCTTTTTTTCTTTGACTTTTGCTGCTTTACCAATACGATCACGAAGATAGTTTAGTTTAGCTCGACGAACTTTACCATGTCGAACAATTTCAACTTTTTCGATTTTAGGTGAATGTACCAGAAAGGTTCGTTCAACGCCAAAGCCGGAAGATATTTTTCGTACGGTAAAGGTTTCTCCGACGCCGCCGTTTTGTCTTTTAAGCACGATGCCTTCAAAAATCTGAATTCTTTCTTTTTTTCCTTCAGTTATTTTTACATGAACTTTTACAGTATCACCGGTGTTAAACTTTGGTGGTTCTGCTTTCATGTTTTCCAATTGAATCTTTTTTATAATGTCCATTTTTTCTCC
Organism: Acetobacterium paludosum; assembly: GCF_008086595.1. Taxonomy (GTDB): domain Bacteria; phylum Bacillota; class Clostridia; order Eubacteriales; family Eubacteriaceae; genus Acetobacterium; species Acetobacterium paludosum. The sequence goes on from NZ_RXYA01000008.1 coordinate 22,263, forward strand.
TTAAATTCGATTTTCGACGTTCGTGCATCAAGTACAGAGGACCGTCTCTATTAATATCATACCCATGAATTATACATTGGATTTATTCGTTTTGCAAGCTATTTTTGTATTTTTCATATAAATCAGGACGATTAATTTGTGTTTTTTCCTCAGACTTTGCCTGGCGCCATTTTCCCACCGCTTCATGATGTCCTGATAACAGCACTTCCGGTACTTCCAGCCCTTCAAACTCCCGAGGCTTGGTATATTGAGGATATTCCAGCAGATTCGACTCAAAGGATTCTTCACAAAGGCTATCACAGTTTCCTAAAAAACCGGGAATGTGCCTGGCGATAGCGTCAGCCAGGGTTAGGGCGGGTAATTCCCCACCCGTCAGCACATAATCTCCCACCGAATATTCCCTGGTGACATAATGCTCAATCACTCGCTGATCGATCCCTTCGTAATGACCACAAATAAAAACGATCCCTTTTTGTTGCGATAAGCTGATGCCGTCTTTTTGTTCGAATGGTTTTCCGCCCGGGGTTAAATAGATCACCGGGTAATCGCTGAAGTTTGAAATGCTTTTAAGCGCCGCCGCAATTGGCGGCGCGGCCATTACCATCCCGGCACCTCCGCCATAAGGGGAATCATCCACTTTATTATGTTTATTACCGGAAAAATCGCGAATATTAATGACTTCATATTCAATGATCCCGGCTTTCACCCCTCTGCCAATCATCCCTGTTTGAAAATAGGTGTGAAATATTTCGGGAAATAAAGTTAAAAAATAATATCTCATAGATCCAGAATTTCCTGGGGAATCGTCGCATCAATACGGCGATCATTGACATTAATCTCTTTGAAATAAATTTTTCGCGCTGGCACACAATAGGTTTTTGGACCTCCGGTAATGGTATAGACATCGACCCCACCGGCTTGCATCACGTCCGTTATTTTTCCTAAAAGCGCGCCTTCGTTGTAAACTGGCAAACCGATCAGTTCTTCAATAAAGAATTCATCCTCTTGCAATTTCACGGCCAGATCCCGGGGAATCCCTACTTCTCTGCCAATCAATGCCTCAGCATCATTCCGGGTTGCAACTCCATCAACAAACAAAAGGACATTTGTTTTATGCAAACGGCAGTTGGTGATGACATAGTCTTGTTGAATTTTGCCATTTAATAAAGTAATGGTTTCTAAATCATAATAACGGCCGGGATCATCCGTTAAAGGCAGCACCTTTAACTCACCCTTTATGCCGTGAGCACCAAGGATTCGACCAATAATTATCAAACTATCATCTTTCATATCTTTCTCCTGATTCAAATAAACAAAAACACGCTTTGCGAATAAAAAAAGAGCTGTATACACAGCCCAATGCCTTGTTATTGAATAATCTCCAACATGACACGTTTATCTTCTTTCGTGGCAGCGGCTTTTATGACGGTACGAATTGCCTTTGCGATACGCCCTTGTTTTCCAATGACCTTGCCCATATCGTCATCAGCTACTTTCAATTCCAATGTAATGGATTGTTCGCCTTCGACTTCCTGAACAAATACGGCATCGGGGTGATCAACCAGAGACTTAGCAATAATTTCTACAAGTTCTTTCATCATTTACCTCCTGATACTACTCGATTACGTTTTCTCTCTTTAATAAATACTTAACGGTATCTGTTGGTTTTGCGCCATTAGCTAACCATGCTTTGGCTTTCTCTGCATCAACTTTTACAAGTGCAGGATCAACACAAGGATCATAGTATCCAATTTCTTCAATGAACTTACCATCACGTGGTGCACGTACATCTGCAACAACGATTCTATAAAAAGGTTTTTTCTTTTTACCCATTCTTTTCAATCTAATTTTTACTGCCATGTTTTGTTCCCCCTTTCTTAACATCTTTATCTAAATGACATAGAGTCTTTGATAACATAATTTTTACATAAAAGGCAGCTTCATCCGGCCTTTTTTCGAAATATTGGAATTGGTCATTTGTTTCATCATTTTCTTTGACTGTTCAAAACCTTTTAATAAGCGATTGACATCAGCAACCTTGGTACCGCTGCCTAAAGCGATACGCTTTCTGCGGCCGGCATTAATGATCCCCGGTTTACTTCGTTCTTCGTTGGTCATGGACAAAATAATGGCTTCGGTGCGTTTAGTATCCGCCCCTGACAAATCCACATTCTTAAGCGCTTTTTTATTAGCGCCGGGCATCATTTCCAGCAAACTGCTGATGGAGCCCATATCCTCTATCTGTTTGATCTGGTCCAAGAAATCATTGAGATCAAAATCAATATTGTTTTTTAATTTTTCTTCTAATTTTTTAGCTTTTTCTTCATCCATCATGTTCTGGGCTTTGTCGATAAAGGATAATACATCCCCCATCCCCAAAATACGTGAAGCCATTCGGTCTGGATAAAAAAGCTCGATATCCGTCAATTTCTCACCGGTACCAATATATTTAATGGCTTTACCAATGGTGTAGGTAATTGATAAGGCGGCCCCCCCTCGGGTATCGCCATCGAGTTTTGTTAAAATGACTCCGGAAATATCCAAAAGACGATTAAACTCATTGGCCACATTCACGGATTCCTGACCGGTCATGCCATCTACGGTTAGCAGAATTTCGGTCGGTTCAATGGCTTCCTTGATATTGACCAACTCTGCCATTAACGTTTCGTCAATTTGCAACCGGCCGGCGGTATCCATAATCACCAGGTCATACTGTCCAGCCACGGCCTTTTGAAGCCCCCGTTTGGCAATGCCCACCGGGTCTTTGACATCATGTTCTGAATAGACATCGATATTTAATTCTTCACCCAAAATTTCAAGTTGTTTGATTGCCGCGGGACGATACACATCGCAGGCAACCAGCAAGGGTTTGAATTTTTTTTCTTTGCGCAGTAAATTAGCTAACTTACCCGCTGTCGTTGTCTTTCCGGCACCTTGTAAACCGACCATCATAAAGACATTTCGGCGTCCGTCGACAAAATCCATCCGTTCAATTTCACCGCCTAAAAGGGTTGTCATTTCATCCTTGACAATCTTAATAAACTGCTGTCCCGGCGTCAGGCTGTTCAAAACTTCCTGGCCCACGGCACGTTCGCTGATATTTTTTGTAAACTGCTTAACAACCTTAAAATTGACATCCGCTTCTAAAAGTGCAAGTTTAATCTCGCGGCTGACTTCCTGGATGTCTTTTTCATTAAGCTTGCCTTTGCGTTTAAGCTGGGAAAATATATTTTGAAATTTTTCGTTTAATCCTTCAAAGATCATGTGTCACCCTTAGTTTTCCTCACTGACTTTTTTCAGTTTTTCAACTACCACCATCAATTCGGATTTTAGCGTATCATCTCTTTCGCGATCTGCCAAACCCGATAAATCCTTTTGGATTTTCTCCAGAAGAATTTGCGATTTCAAAAATTTATTGATAAGTCCAAGTTTTTCTTCATAAACTTGCATCATGGCTTTAGAGCGTTTAATAACATCAAATATTCCTTGTCGGGTCACCGACATGACCTCGGCAATTTCGGCCAGACTATAATCATCATCATAATAGTACTCTAAAATCTGCTTCTGCTTTTGCGTTAACAACTCACCATAAAAATCAAATAAATACTGTTCTCCGACTTTCTTTTCCATATGCACCTTCGTTAAATCGTAAAGGAATTTTACTTGACGACTTAATTATTGTAAGTCCTGGCGGGGGAAATGTCAAGCATTTATTCAAATAAGAGATCAACAAATTTTTTCGGATCAAAGTCAATTAAATCCTCGGATTTTTCTCCGATTCCGACATATTCAATCGGAATTTGCATTTCGTCGATAATCGAAATGGCAATCCCGCCTTTGGCTGTTCCATCCAGTTTGGTTAGGATGATGCCACTGATATCGACGCAGTCGTGAAAGACCTTCGCCTGATTGATGGCATTTTGTCCGGTTGTGGCATCCAATATCATCAGATTATGAATGGTGAACCCTTCCCCTTCCCGGATAATGATACGGCTTATCTTTTGAAGCTCGTTCATGAGATTTACCTTGTTGTGCAGCCGACCGGCGGTATCACATAACAAGATATCCGCATTTCGTGCTTTGGCCGCGCCAATGGCATCAAAAACTACGGCTCCGGGGTCAGCGCCGGTGGTACTTTTGACAATATCCACGCCAACCCGCTGTGCCCACTCATCCAACTGTTCAGCGGCCGCTGCTCTAAAGGTATCCGCCGCGGCAATAACCACTTTTTTTCCCTGGCTTTTGTAACGGCTGGCCAGCTTGGCAATGGTGGTTGTTTTTCCCACGCCATTGACCCCTACCACCAACATAATCGTTGGACCCTGGGGTTTGACAGCCTCCACCTGAACCATCTCGATCAGAATTTCTTTCAAGAAGCCCATCACCTCTTCTTTACTTTTAGAGTGGGTCTCTTTGATTTTTTTCCGCAGGGCTTCCGTGATTTTTACCGATGTTTGAGCCCCTAAATCCGAGAGAATCAGTGTTTCTTCTAACTCATCAAAGAAATCATCGTCAAAACTGCCCATATACATGACATTTTCTATTTTTTCTTTAAAATTATCCTTTGTTTTAACCAGGCGGTTACGCATCCGTTCGTATAAACTTAATTCCATTTTAGCCTCCTTTGGTTTTAGTTTTATTTACCTTTGATTTTAGACATAATCCGTGAGTCGCACCGATACTAATTGCGACGCTCCATCTCGCGACATCGAAACGCCATAAAGATTATCGCAGACCTCCAAGGTTGTGCGCCGATGGGTAATGACAATAAACTGATTGTGCTCCGATATTTTCTCTAAATAATTTGTGTAGCGATAAATGTTACGATCATCGAGAGCCGCATCCACCTCATCAATCACACAAAACGGCGAGGGATTGATTTCCAAAAAAGAAAAGAGCAGGGATATCGCCACCATTGATTTTTCGCCGCCTGAGAGCAGCGATATATGCCGCAGCCGTTTTCCCGGCGGTTGCGCCACCAATTCGATGCCGCCTTCCAAAATATTGGTTGGATCGGTGAACTCTAAGTATGCCCGTCCCCCTTCAAACAGAATGCTGAAAATCCGGGTGAAATTTTCCTGAAGTTTAATAAAGTTATTCTTAAACTGTTCGGTCATGGCATCATACAAGGTATTAATGATATCTAAAATTTCACTTTTTGCTGCAGTCAAATCATCCAGCTGTTTTTTCATGAAATCATGCCGGGTTAATATTTCTTCGTATTCATCAATGGCATTTAAATTAACATTTCCCAGGGCGGCAATTTTTCCTTTGAGGAGGCGTTGCCGCTCTTCTGATAAATCCAGTTCATCCAGCTGTTGATTTGCCGCCAACTGATGATAGGCATCCTCGACCATTAAATAGTTCATCTCATAGCTTTTATAGATGTTGTCTTCCCAGTTGCTGATCTGGATTTGCAGACCATTAATCTTGGTGGTTAATGTATTTTTTTCATCATTATTGATGATCAGCTGATGGTTGTCGTTTTTAATTTCTTCTTGAAGAGTCTCTAATCGCCGTGCATTGTTTTTTTGCTGCTCCACCGCGGTTTTGTTTTTGTCCCGACGCGATTCGATCGCTTTTCTCAGTCGGATCGACTCTTCCGCCAGATTTTTTTGTTTTTGCAAAAGTTCCGCAGTGCCCTGCTCGTAACTTTTCATTTCTTCTGCTAATGAATTTTTTCGATCCGTTTGTTGGGTTAACTGCTCATGGATCAAGTGCAGCTGCTGGTCAAAACCGGCCATTTCACCTTTTATCTGAGTAATCGCTAATTGGCTTGCCGATATCTTTGAACGAAAGGTATCCAGCCGGGAACGGATTTCCTCCGAATTCTCATCGGCTTCCGGCCCTTTGGTAAGCTCTTTGACGTCGTTATAGGCTTTTTCTGTATTTTCTAATTCAGCATCTTGCTGCTGAAGATGCTGCGCTAAAAGCTGTGTTTTTTCTTCCAACTCACTGATGGATCGAGTCGTTTCGGTATTTTTCTTAGTTAAATCTTCAGCCATCTTATTTTTTTCCCACAGGGTCTGTTTGCAAAGATTGAACTGATTTTCAAGTGTTTTCAATTCTTCCGCCTTTTTTATCACGGATCGTTGCTTGTCTTCTGTTTGCTTCTTGATGGCATTCAAAGCTTTTTCCTGTTCTGCCATTTCTTTTTCCAGGTTTGCTATTTCTATTTTTTTTGAAAGTGGTGATTGACGATTGTCCTTGCTTTGTCCCCCGACAATAGCCCCCCCGGGATAGAAGATTTCCCCTTCCAGGGTGACAATGGTAAATTTGGAAGCCAGTTTTCTTTGAATATCTTTTCCTGCCGAAAAGTCTTTCGCGACAATGATTCGGCCTAAAAGACTATCAATGGCTTTTTGATAGACAACCGCTGTTTTAACCAGCTCACTGGCAATCCCTTCAACACCGGACAGGTTTTGAAGTGTCTGTCTGGTTCTTTCATCAATGGAACTATACCGCAGGTTGTCCAAAGGTAAAAAGGTCGCCCGTCCCAGGCGTTCTTTTTTCAGAAGATCAATGCAATTGCTGGCCACTTTCACGCTGGCGACGACAATGTTTTGACTTTTGGCACCTAAAGCGATATCAATCGCCTGGAGATAGCGGGAATCCGTGGAAATCAGTTCCCCTACCGGACCATATACTTCATGGATAACCGGTCCCAACATTTTTTCTGAGGTCATTAACTTTCGAATGGTGGGAAAGTAATCCTGATAATTTTTTTGGATGTTTTTTAAGTACTCCACCTTGGAAGCATTAACCTTTAGGTTGTTGGCGATAAGGTGTTCTTGATTTAGACGATTTTTTTGGCCCTCCACTTCTTGATTGTAATCAATCTGAAGGTTTTTATAGGCTTCCTGTCGCTGTTTAATCTCTTCGATTAGCGTATTAATATTTTCTTTTACACTTTTAAGGTCCTTTTGTAACAGCGCTTGGCTTTCACTGGATTCCGCTAAACGATTTTTTACAAAAACCGCTTCTGTCTTTATTTCCTGAATGCCGGACCGCAGCTCCAGCCGTTTTTCCTCAAGACTGTCACAGGTTGATTGATGATTTAAGACCGCCGCTTGCTGTGCTTTGACCCGCTCCTTTTCTTGCTGTTCTGCTAAAATCAGCTCATTAAAGGAATGCTCCAGTTTTTCATGCTGCGCTTGATGTTTTTTTAAATTCTGGGCAAGGGTTTCTTTTTCGGTGTCTACCCCTGTTATTCTTTCCTGGGTGGCGTTTATTCGCGAAAGAAGGGTCCTCCATTCTGCTTTCAAGCGTTCCTGGGTGATCTCATTCGCTTCCAACTGACTTTTACAGCGAATCTCTTCTCGCTGAACACCATCAAAGTCATCCTTTATCGTGGCAAGGCCCTTTTTCTCATTATCCTCTAATAAATCCAATTCCCGATTTTCGATGGTTAGCTTCTGATAGCAGGCATCTTTTTCGGCAATTGTTTTTTCAGCCGATTCACACTGTTTTATTTGAAGCGTCAGTTTGTTTTTAAGATTTTCAAGATCCTTGAGCGCGACACTCATCTTGGCGTGAAAAACGACCAAGTCCACGGTTTTTAGCTCTTCATGAAGAATCAGCCAACTCTTTGCTTTGCGGGACTGATTTTTTAAAGGGCCCAGTTGTTTTTCTATTTCCATCATAATATCCCGCAAACGGTCTAAGTGGCCCTGGGTTTGCTCGAGTTTCTTTTCGGCTTCGTTTTTTTTCGTTTTATAGGAGACAATACCAACCGCTTCTTCGAAAATATTTCTAAGTTCTGCGGGCGAACTGGCGATAATGCTTTCAATTCCGCCCTGACTGATCAGAGAATAGCCATTTTTACCTAAACCGGTATCCATAAAAAGGCGCTGTACCTCTTTGAGCTTGCAGCTCTTCTTGTTAATGGCATAATCACTTTCCCCGGTTCGATACAATTTTCTTGAAATCGCCACTTCTTGCGGATAATTTTCCAGAGCGCCGTCTTGATTGTCCAAAACCAAAACAACCTCGGCATAGCCGGAGGCTTGTTTTTTTTCTGTACCTGAGAAGATAACATCTTCCATTTTTTTTCCCCGCAGAGATTTAATGCTTTGCTCACCCAGCACCCATTTAATCGCATCGGTGATATTGCTTTTCCCGCTGCCGTTAGGGCCCACAATCGCTGAGATTCCCTTTGAAAACTCAAAGGTGACCGGGTCAGCAAATGATTTAAACCCCGACAATCGCAATTTTTTTAAATACAAGCCATCACCTCAGTTCCTTCCGATCTTGTCTGTAAAAGTCAACTTAATTATTTTTCTTGAATCGTCTTTACTTCCAGCAGGTAGTTTTTGGCAGCGTTCTGCTCGCCTTCTTTTTTGCTTTTTCCAATTCCCTGACTGACAGATTCCCCGTTAAAAATCAAATTGATATAAAAGGTTTTATTATGTTCCGGCCCATCTGATCTGTCCAAGGTATATTCAATTACATTATCGTTGTTTTTTTGAATATATTCCTGAAGTTCGGTTTTATAATCTTTTACCAACGCACCGCTTAATGCCAGATGAATGTTGTTTTCCAGCAGCCGCAGGACTACTTCCTTTGTCGTTTCAAAATCGCTATCCAAAAAAACCGCACCAATCAGGGCTTCAAAGGCATTGGCAAGATTTGATTTGCGATGTCTTCCCCCGGTTACGATTTCACCTTTTCCCAAAAATATATGTTCCCCTAATTCGAGATCGCAAGCAGCCTTTGAAAGAGACTCGGCACATACAATATTGGAACGGATTTTCGTCATTTTACCCTCAGATAATTTGTGAGATATAAATAAATACTCACTGATAATCAGTTCCAATACTGCATCCCCCAAGAATTCGAGACGCTCATTATTTGTCGTATTCCCTGAATGCGAACTATGTGTTAAAGCGATTTTCAGCAGTTCTCTTTTTTTAAAAATATAGCCAATTTTTTTTTCTATTGTCATCTGGTATCCCCCCTTAACAATAACTCAAAACAGCCTCTCTAAAGTTTCTCCTTAACTCGCAGACAGTCGCCAAATGGGTATCTTACACACACTTGGCGACCGCCCATGAACCACAACGAAACTCAGATTGTGTGTTTCTTGCAGCTTTTTTATGAAATGGCATTAAGGATATCCTCAACCGTGTGAATATCTTCCAGTGCATCGTCAGCAACTTTCGTTCCAAATTCATCTTCAAACGCCATGATCAGCTCAACAATATCTAGTGAATCCGCTTCCAGATCATCAATGAGTGAGGTTTCAAGAGTAATTTTTTCAATATCAACATCGAGCTGTTCCGAAATAATTGCAGTCACTTTTAAAAATCGTTCATCCATGATTTACGCCTCCATTTTTTTAGCATTTTCTGATATTTTTTTCAAAACATCATTTTCAACAAATTTAATACTTTGGCGGATAGCATTTTTGATGGCATAAGCATCACTGCTTCCATGGGCTTTAATGATGCCGCCTTTTACACCTAAAAAGGGTGCTCCGCCATACTCTGCATAATCAAACTGTTTTTTAAAGTTTTTTAAGTTGTCTTTAATCAACATGCCACCAATTTTTCCTTTGGTACTGCTCAAGATTGATTTCTTGATTCCCTTAATGATAAAATCAGCCGTTCCTTCAGTTAGCTTTAGGACAACATTACCCGTAAATCCATCACACACTAAAACATCGGCCTTTGTTTCCATGATATCGCGCGCTTCAACATTGCCCAAAAAATTAAAGTCTCCAGCCTCCAGCAGCTCGTAAGCCGCTTTTACAAGGGTGTTTCCTTTTTTTGCTTCCGCACCGATATTAATCAGGCCAATGCTGGGATTTATTTTTCCCAAAACATTTTCTGAATAAATTTTCCCCAATTGTGCAAACTGTTCCAAATATTCGGGTTTGCAGTCTGCATTTGCGCCCGTATCAATGAGTAAAAACACACCATCATTCTTGGGGATTGTCGCTGCCAGGGCCGGTCGTTTGATGCCTTTAATGCGGCCCAGTTTTAAAAGCCCCCCCGATAGGAGCGCTCCGGTGCTGCCGGCTGAAATAAGCACGGCATTTTCACGCGTTTTCATTTCTTCCAGAGCTACCACCAGGGATGAATCCGGTTTACGGCGAATGGCCATTGCCGGCTCTTCGCTGTTTTCAATAACCGTTTCGGCAGGTAGAATTTCTATTTTGTCTTTAGGGTAGTCGTATTTTGAAAGCTCGTCTTCGATGACTGACCTTCGCCCCACAAGGGTAAGCGTTACGCCATATTCTTTAACTGCATCAACGGCACCCTTGACAATTTCATAGGGGGCATTGTCTCCGCCCATCGCATCTAAAAATATATTCAAAATAACCCTCTCTTTTTTTTATCTATTGTCCCGAAAAAACTCACTTCAACCAATACGGTCTGAAAAAATAATCCCGGATAGAGAAAAAACAGAGTCTAAACTCTGTTTATTCGTCAAAACTAAGAACGCTAACGTCTTTGTATGTTCCACAAGACTTGCAAACTCGATGTGGTAATTTAATCTCACCGCATTTTGGACAAGTACTCATCCCCGGAATATTTAATTTGTAATGTGTTCTTCTTTTGTCTCTTCTGGACTTAGAAGTTTTTCTCTTTGGTACAGCCATCACTTACACCTCCTAATAGTAAAGTCATTCACTTACAATAGCTTTTTTAATGCTTCAAATCGAAGATCTAAATCATCGGATTTTTCACAGTCGCATTGTTTGTGATTTAAATTATTGCCACATTTTGGACACAAACCCGCACAATCTTCACGGCATAACACGCGGTAAGGCTCATTAATATAAATACATTCTTCAACAATGGGCAAAAGATCGAGGGTGGTCACACCATCTTCAACCGTTACCGTATCTGAATATTCATAACAACAATCGATTGGGGTTGGTTCCAGGCAACGCGCACAAGGATAGATCATGGTCATCTCGATGGTGAAAGACACAAGAAAAGTACCACGTGATATTTTCTCAATGGTTCCACGAATCAACCCACCATTTTCATCCAGTTTTCCCTCTATCTCATTAAAATCCGTATTTTTTACAACAAATTCAAAAGGGATTATTTCTTCCTGTAATAGCTTATTGATTTCAAAATTCATATTATCACTCCAAACGGGCAATCATCATTATATAGACGATTGCCCGTTTTGTCAAGTAAAATACTTTACATTATTTAACTAAAGAAAGGGTGTCTCTGGCAATCATTAATTCTTCATTCGTTGGAATGACCATAACGGTGGTTTTGGAATCTTTATCCGAAATGATCGTTGCTTCGCCACGTTTGCTGTTAGCAACCGGATCAAGCTTAATTCCCAGGAATTTCAAGCCATTGCAGATGGCCTGACGTGAGGTTGAAGAATTTTCGCCCAGACCGGCCGTAAAGATGATTCCGTCGACGCCGTTCATAGCGGCTACATATTCGCCAATAGTGGTGATGACGCGGTAGTGGTAAATATCAAGCGCCAATTTTGCGCGTTGGTTGCCTTTATTTGCGGCACTTTCGACATCACGGAAGTCTGAGCTGACGCCGGAAACCCCAAGCACACCAGATTTTTTATTCATGATGTTGTCAATTTCGTCAATGGCATAGCCTTTGTTTGCCAGGAAAGGAATGATCGCTGGATCGATATCACCGCATCGTGTTCCCATTTCCAAACCGGCAAGTGGGGTTAATCCCATGGAAGTGTCAACTGATTTGCCATTAAGAACAGCACAAAGGCTGGCTCCGTTTCCTAAATGACAGGAAATAAGTTTTAAGTCTTCAATTTTTTTGCCCATTAAATCGGCAGCTTCACGGCTTACAAATTTATGGGATGTCCCGTGGAAGCCATATTTTCTAATTTTATATTTTTCATATAATTCATATGGCAGGGGATACATATAGGCTTTTGCCGGCATCGTTTGATGGAAGGCGGTATCAAAAACAGCAACCATCGGAACGGTTGGCAATAATTCCTGACAAGCGCGGATACCAATCAGGTTGGCCGGATTGTGAAGCGGTGCCAATTCAGAAACAACTTCCAATTGGTTAATAACATCGGCATCAATAATTACAGAATCCGTGAAAGCTTCTCCGCCATGTACAGTTCGGTGTCCCACTGCAGAAATCTCATCTAAAGACTTAATGACCCCATGATTTGGATCGACTAAAGCGGCCATTAAAATATTTAAAGCATCCTTATGGCTTGGCATCGGTTGTTCAAATTTTACTTTGTCCTGACCTGGTGCTTCATGAGTCAAAACAGATCCATCAATACCGATTCTTTCGGCTAAACCCTTAGCTAAAACTTCTTCGTTGGACATATCAAGCAACTGATATTTAAGTGAAGAACTACCGCAGTTAATAACAAGTACATTCATTAATAATTACTCTCCTTTAGTTTTTGATTGATTACATATCGTACGTCCTATATAATAACAGTTAAAGTAAAATAATTCCATTATTTTTTTGTCATATTGCTATAAATTCTAAAAATATTGCTATTTTTTTAACATAAGGGAGGCTATTGTGAAAATTCTTGGTGTTATTGCCGAATATAATCCGTTTCATAAAGGCCATGCCTGGCAAATTAACGAATCCCAAAAAAGGAGTCAATGCGATGCCGTGATGGCTCTGATGAGCGGAAGCATTACGCAACGCGGCGACTTTGCTATCCTTAATAAGTGGGAACGGACGCAACTGGCATTATCCTCCGGGGTGGATCTTGTCTGTGAATTGCCCGTTGCCTATGCCTGCCAAAGTGCCGAGGCCTTTGCCAGCGGCGGGATAAAAATTTTAAATGCCACCCGTGTCTGTGATGTGCTTTCTTTTGGTTCCGAGGGCGGTGCCTTAGACCCGTTGAATAACCTGGCAAAATTCTTAGTTGCGGAACCGCCTGAATTTAAATCCGTTCTTAAGGAAGCTTTGTCCGCCGGGGTATCCTTTCCCAAAGCCCGCATGATCGCTATTGACCAGCTGCTGGGAAACGAAGCCAGCACACTGCTGAGAACCCCTAATAATATTTTAGCGATTGAATACCTTAAGTCTCTTTACAGGACTCATAGTTTAATCAGTCCCCTGACCGTACCACGTCAGGGCTGCGGTTATCATAGTTTGGCAACTTCTGACTATCTCAGCGCCAGCGGAATCCGTAACATTCTCAAAGATGCGCTGACTAAAACCGAATCTGAAAAAACAACATTAAGTGCTTTATCCCGCAGTCTTCCCTACCCGGTTGAAAAACTATTCTGCCCTTTAAAACAAAATTATCATCTTGACGGTGATGAACGCTTTTTGAACGCCTTGCGCCTCCAGATTCTTTCTCAGGATGTTTATCATCTCAAAAGCACCCCCTATGTTTCGGAAGGTTTGGAGCACAAAATTAGGGATGCCGTTAAAACTGCAGAAACCCTGGATGAATTAGTGAATGCCATTATTTCTAAACGCATTCCCAAAACCCGGGTCCTCCGGATTTTAAGCAATCGGGTTTTGGAATTGCATCAGCAAACCTTAGCGACCCTTCAAGCCGACGCTTTTTTTCCCTACCTGCGCGTTCTCGGCTTTAACAAAACCGGACAAGCCATTCTAAAAAAAATCAAAACCCACAGTGACCTTCCGATTTTGACAAATCTTAAAAAAAGCGAATCTTGTTTGAACGCCGATCAAAGAAAAATGCTATACTACGATTGCCGGGCCACGGATTTGCACAATTTATTTTATGAAAATAATTATTGCTATCATCGCGACTATACCCAAAGCCCGATAAGGAGAAACGAATGTCATTTTTAAACAGCGATAAACCCAAGATACCCAAGCGGCCGATACTCAATCCCCCCTGCGGTCCGGTGCTGGGACAATTTCACAAGGGCATCACCAGCTTTAAAGGCATTCCCTATGCCCTGCCGCCAATTGGCAATCACCGGTTTAAGGCCCCAGAGCCGCTGCCGCCCTGGGTAGAAATCCGAGAGTGCTTAAAACCCGGCAATGCTTCCCTGCAAATGGGCGGCATTACCATTGATTCCCCCGGCACTTATCAAATGGAAGGGAAAAGCGAGGATTGTCTGTTTCTGAACGTCTGGACCCCGGCAACCACACCTGAAAAACGATATCCGGTTTATGTTTTTATCCATGGCGGCGCCTTTGCCACCGGTTCCGGTTCCGACATGGTTTATGACGGCTTTCGAATGGCTCAGGAAGGGGTGGTGGTGGTAACCATCAATTACCGGTTGGGAGCGCTTGGCTTTCTAGCGACCCAAGGTCTTTTGGAAGAATCCGGGACAACCGGAAACTACGGCATCCTGGATCAAATTCAGGCCCTTCATTGGGTTCAAAAAAACATTGAAGCCTTCGGCGGCGATCCCAGCCAGGTGACCATCGGCGGACAATCCGCCGGAGCCTACAGCGTCACTGCGCTGATGCTCTCACCTCTTGCCAAAGGACTTTTTCATCAGGCCGTGGTCGAAAGCGGTTCCATTTTTTCCGTTCCTGCCTTTGCCATGCTCAATCGTGGGGATTTAAAAAAAACTATGGCGAATGGCCATCTTTTTTGTGAACTGTATGGCATCAAAGATACCCGAGAAGGTCTGGACCAGCTAAGGTCTCTGCCTGGCGAAATGCTGGCGGCCCTATCGATGGTGAAATCCGATCAGTCGACCGTACCGAATGCCTTCGGCTTTTGGCCGGTTTACGACGGCGTGGTGCTTCCCAAAGACCCGGTGGCCGCTCTCAAAAATGGCGAAGTCAACAAAGTAAAAGTTCTGATTGGTTATAACACGAACGAATCGACCTTATTTATCAAGGGGCATACCAATTTGGGCATTTATGAAATGCTATGCTATCATATTTTTGGTTCGGAGCATGCGCCTGCCGTCATGAATTATTTTAAAGTCGACAACGACCATTCCCCCTTAGCGCGAATGCTGGAAATCTATACCCATTCGGCTTTTTTAATTGGCATGGTAATGATGGCTAAGAAATATGCCGATCTGGGCTTAGATGTATATTTTTATAATTTTGACTATGATCCGGCGATTCTAAAAATTGTCGGTTTAAACACGGCTCATGGGATGGAACTGCCATTCGTTTTTGGCAATGGAATCGGTCAGCGCCGTGCCACTAAAATCAGCAAACTATCATGGATTATGCAGCAATCCTGGACGAACTTTATAAAATTTGGAGATCCCAATTTTAAACAAGCCTATAAAGGACTAATCGGCTGGCCAAAGTTTGATACTGAAAAAAAACATATCCTGGTGTTTGACGCCAAATTGTCCAGTATTGTGCTGCCCGGCCAAAATGATTTAGATTTTTTAGAAAATCTGATGTTTAACTGAAAAATAATGCGTAGCTCCCACAAATGACTGATCATGCAAACCTTTTATTTTCTCTAAATGCCTTGCAAACTGATGAAGAAAATGCTACATTAATACTAAATAATATAGCAAAGATGCTTAAACTGGGATATTTTTACCACTAAGCATCTTTTTATTAAACAGGAGAATATTGATGATAATTTACAAACAAAGTGACTTTCTTAACAACATGCCGGATGTCCAGGAATGCAATAAAAGTATTTCTGACTTAAATGATCAATGGGATAATATTAAACTTTTGTCTGAAATCAATTGTCCCATCCAGTCAAAAAGTGTCCTTCCCAATATGACAAAAATACAAAATGGTTTTTGTGATTTGCAACATGAACTCATTGATACTCTGGTATTTGAAAAATTAAAAAAGATGGAGCAGAAGATCGTTTCAAAAACTCAGGTAGCCATCGATATCCTGATTCGAAACCTTTTTGAAAGAACCGCTGATATCGGTTTTTTAGCCACCGACGATGATATTCGGCGCTTTGTTGAAAACGATGAACGAACCGATAGTGACCGCAATGTTATTCTGAGCCGGATGCGCGAATACGTGGCAAAATATTCCGTTTACGAAGACATCATCGTGCTTGATCGAAACTATCAGGTGCTGGCAAATCTCGATGAAAAGAACAATATTCTGGGCAAAAGGATCAAAGGCCCGAATCTTACCAAAACCATGAGTGGCGAACAGAACTTTGTTGAATATTTTAAGAACTCTAAATTGCAGTATGGGGAGAAGAATTCTCATATATTTTCAAGCCGAATCTGTAAAGAAGGTACCTCGGAAACCATTGGTCTCATCTGTCTGTGTTTTCGCTTTGAAAATGAAATGAAGCAGATTTTCGAGAAACTAACCAATGATTATGACGGATCGGTCATAACGATTATTGATGATACCAATACCGTTATTGCCAGCAGTGATGAAAATCATGTTCCCATCGGTATCAACGTTGAATCGGTTGAATCCGGCGAGAATGGCGTTGTCTACTACCGCGGTTCCGACTACATTTCTAAAACCATTTCTACCCAGGGATATCAAAAATACTTCGGTCTGGGTTGGAAGGGGCATGTCATGTTGCCGCTTCGCCTTGCCTTCCGAGATAATCGCAATCTTAATAATATTGATTCAACCGTTTCATCCGGACTGATGCGTCAGGCTGATTCTTTTTCCACTGAACTTAACGAGATTATCAATAAAACCCAAACGATCAATGGTTCGCTCAAACGCATTGTCTATAATGGTCAAATTATAGCCCGGGATGACAGTATTGATGCCGAATATTCTCGTTTGAAGCCCATATTAAGAGCAATCGGTCGCATCGGAACCAATACCAGCAATCTTTTTGAAAGTTCGGTTTCAAGCCTGTTTTCAACGGTTGTATCCACTAGTCTTGTTGATACCGGCTTTCTTGCCTCTCTTTGTGTGGACATTATGGATCGAAATCTATACGAACGTGCCAACGACTGTCGCTGGTGGGCATTGGATTCAACCATTCGTCGGATCCTGGCAAAAAATGAAATAGATCCTACCAGCCAAAATAAATTGACTGATATTTTATCCTATATCAATGATCTTTATACTGTTTACAGCAATATATTTGTTTTTGATCTAACCGGGACCATTGTTGCCGTTTCCAATCCAAACCATTCGGAGGATATTGGCAAAACACTGACCACGCCTTTTATCAGTGAGATACTAATGAACTCACAACCTGAAAAATATTTTGTATCGCCATTTGAAAAATCCGATTTATATGATAATCGCCATACCTATATTTATGGTGCCTCCATTACTGATTTCAATAACAGCAGCCGAACCGTTGGCGGTATCGGTATTGTCTTCGACAGTGAAGACCAATTTAAAACCATCTTACAGGAATCTCTCAACACCGATAATGATACTTTTGCCGTATTTGCAGACAGAAATAAAAAAATCATCTCCTCCACCAATGATGCCTATGAAGTTGGCGAAATGCTTAATCTGCCGGATGAGCTCTTCACTGTTTCCAATGGCAATACCCGATCTGAAATTCTGGTTTATGAGAACTGCTACTATTCAATCGGGTGTGCCTGCTCTGCCAGTTATCGGGAATATAAAAACTCAGATGGATACAAAAACGATGTGATCGCTTTTGTTTTTGAAAAGATGGCGAATTATTCAGAAATGCCACCGGAAAAAGCAGTATACAAAGAAATCGAACAATCCGATTTTGCCTTTTCGATGAGTGCTGAATCTAAGAAACTGGCAACCTTTGTCATCAACGGACAGGTTTACGGTTTGGAACAGTCTTATGTCGTCGAGGCACTGGAAGCAAGTAAAGCAATTTCGGTCCCCGGTACAAACAGTGTCATCCGCGGTGCCGTGGAATTCAATGAAAGCTATTACGCCGTTGTTGACGCTCTCGCTCTTTTTGACAAAAATGAGCCAAGTCTCAACGCAACCCATCTGCTGATGCTTAAGCTTTCGGATACGGAAATGATTGCCATCCAAGTTGAAAAACTCGTCAGTGTCTTGGAAATCAGTTTAAAGGACATCCAACCGGTGAGTGTTTCTTCAGCGATTACCGGTATTATTTGTTTAACTGACGGTTCTGATCGCACCATTCTGGAAATGGATCCCCAAATCATACTTGCAAAATTAGCCGAAAACCAGGTGGATGAAGACTTAGCGGCCGCTCTGCCGCTGCTGGAAAGCAGATAGTCAGTCTTATCACTTTTAATCCCTTTGTCCATCTATAAAGCAAAAAAAACAAAAAATCATATTTCCCCTCCCTAAATTGGGTTATAATATATAAGTTAACATTCATCAAGAAAGCACTTCGCAAAACATTTGCTTAATTTAGGGAGAAAAAATTTGAAAAAAGGATATCTTTACATTGTTTTATCAACGGTTCTATTCAGCTCAATGGAAATTGCGCTGAAAATGTTTTCTAATGCATTCAATCCGGTCCAGTTGACATTTCTGCGTTTTCTGATCGGTTCATTTATTCTAATGCCATTTGCCATCAAAGGACTGCGCAACAGAAATGTCCATTTGAAAGCCAAAGACTTTTATTTTTTTGCCATGACGGGATTCCTTTGCGTTATGGTCAGCATGATACTATACCAGATGGCAATTGTCTATTCACCCGCATCCATTGTGGCGGTTCTGTTTAGCTGTAACCCCGTCTTCGTCGTCCTGTTCGCCTATTTTATCTTACATGAAAAGATATACAAATACACGATTGTTTCTCTGATTATCAGCGTGATCGGCATTATCGTCATTATTAACCCGTGGCACATGTCTGGTGCTAATAGCATGCTCGGCATGACCTTAACCATTCTCGCTGCCATCGTCTTTGCCTTATACAACGTCGTCGGACGTAAGTACAGCGAACGATTCGGTGGTATCGCCCTAACTTGCTTCAGTTTTTTGTTTGGCAGTATGGAAATGATTTTATTGATTTTCATTACGCGAATAAATGTCGTTTCTGTTTTTTTTACCCAGATTGGCTTAAAATCATTTGCCAGTGTTCCGATTCTTCAGGGAATCAACGGCCATACGCTTCCCGGCTTGATCTATGTTGGCATATTTGTTACCGGACTCGGCTATACCTTTTATTTTCTCGCGATGGAAGAAACCTCTGCCGCAACAGCCTCGCTGGTATTCTTTATTAAACCCGTCCTTGCCCCCATATTGGCGCTGATCATCTTACATGATGTCATCACAGTCAACATGACTGTCGGGATTATTTTAATCATTACCGGATCGCTTATTTCTTTCATTCCCGGTTTGAGGTTAAAAAAGAAAGCTGTTTTGAAAGAAGATATTGAATCTTTCCGACCTTAAATTTTTCAAGCCAAAAAGAAACTAGTCGTTAATTTGACCGATTGACAAAAAAGCACAATATGCATATAATCAGATTAATTAAAAAATGACACGATTAGAATCGTCATATTTAAAATTTTTAGAAGAGGTGATTTTTATGTCGGAAAAAAAAGTGTTTACAACCGAACAGGCAAAAGAAACTGGCAGAATGCTTGGCATCAATTGGAGTAAATTCGATATTGAACAATTTCGAATGGGAATGGATGTCGAACTGGAACATGGAACCTGTGATTCTCATACCAATGTAACCGGTGATGACCCTTTTGTTACCGGAAAAATTGCATTGGCCCATTTAAATGAGTTTCCCGACTATTATACACGGCTTGAAAAAATGGAAGTAGAAGCTGAAAAATTCTGGGAAGCAAAATAAAAAGATCAAACTTTTAAAGGCTAATACATTATCCTGCAGTATGCAAGATAACGTATTAGCCTTTAAATTTAGATTTAATAACACACCGGGAGTTAACTAAACCTGTGCATCGGCATTTTTTCTTTCTTTAAGAAAAACAACAAAGGCTGGAAGTACTGATATGACAATAATAGCAATTAAAACAAAGGTAAAATTGTCTTTGATAATCGGTATATTGCCGAATAAATAACCGCCGGTTAAAAATAAGGTTACCCATAAGAATCCGCCTAATATATTGTAGCCGATAAACTTGACATAGTGCATTTCCCCCATACCGGCTACAAATGGAACGAAAGTCCTGATAATCGGAATAAATCTTCCGATGACGATTGTCAGTGAACCATATTTTTCATAAAACTTATGAGCCTTGACAATATATTCTTTTTTTACAAATTTATTTTTTCCGTTTTCTAAAATTTTGTTTCCGATGGCTTTACCGATCGAGTAATTTACGGTATCACCAATCACTGCCGCCAGCAAAAATGTGATGAAAAAAGCAACAACATTAAGTGACCCCATTGCCGACAAAGCGCCTGAAGCAAATATTAAAGAGTCTCCTGGCAAAAATGGGGTAACAACCAATCCGGTTTCACAGAATATAATAATGAATAATATTAAATATGTCCAAAATCCATAGTTTTGTATTATTCCGTATAACGATTGGTCAAGATGCATAATAAAATTAATGAGATACATTATTGTGTCCATCTATTTCTCCTTTTTTTATTTTTCAAAAACAGCTTTCTTAGTTATTGTGTCAAGTACATCTGCAGCCATAATTCAGCACTTTTGAATCGGTTTATTGTATCATATCAATTGTATTAATTAGCTTAAATAATTATTGATAGCGTTTTCTTAATTCATAAGTCAGCGCTTTCATCAAAAAAGCCTGACTGCGATAAAACTTCGCAATCAGACCTTATTGTTTAAATTGTTCTGTCTTTGTCAAGAACTAACATTCCTCCACCCAACCTTCTTTCAAAGAGCCGATGAAGCTCTGATCAAAGATTAATTTTCCGATTTTTCCCATCATCCGGGCCTTTTCCAAATTATCCTGGTCGGCTTTATTAATGAAAAGTATTTTTGGCAGTTTTCCATATTCTGGTTCCAATTTATTTTTTATGAACGCTTCCAAAACTTTTTTTAAAACAAATTCATCAAAAACTTCTTCTTCATCTTCAAACAATTCGGCCCGGTGAAAATATTCATCATCTATTTTTTGAAATAAAACCTCTGCTCCAATCACATGAATGATCTTGGTTGTCAAACTGGGAATGATTGGTTCATATTCATTGTAAAACTTATACGGCTTTCTTTTAGAGCCATCGCCCTCGTTAAGAATAACAACCGGACTCAATGACTTCTGTAAGAAAAGCAGCTCGTCATTGGAAAATCCTGAAATTTTCTGACCGGCCAGTAGGTCTTTTCCAATAATCCACTCTTTTTGCGGTTCTTGCTCAATCTGATGAAGAACCGCTGTGATATCTTCATTAATGATGCATTGATCCGCCGCCACATCAGAAATACAAATCTTTGCTGTTGTCGTTAACACGTGTTTTATTCCCGCCCGTAATAATTCTCTGCCAATGGCAAACATCAAGGAGGTTTTTCCCCCTCCTCCGGTAATCGTAATAACATCATTGTTTTGAATGTTAAATAATTTTATGAGCTTCATTTTTTATCCCACTTTCAACTTTTATAATACTTTTCTATTATCCATTATTTTTAGTTTCTCATTTTCCGGATGAAAGATTAGTGAAAAAATCACTGAAATTCTGGAAAAAACTTTGTATCTGGTCAAAGAACCCTGCTGATTTCTGGCTTGCCTCAAGCAGTTTTACAAATGTATCCGGATCCATATTCAATTCATTAAATTGTTTGACTAAGCCTAATATCTCTTCAATCTGATCATCCGTCAGCGTCGTATCATACTTTGTTGCCGTTTCTTTAATAAGCTGACGAATTTCATCATCACTCATACCCTTTGTCTGCGCAATTTCAGTTTTTAAACTGTTTATAATATTAACCGCATCGTCTCCGACTGCATCCTGCAGTTCGCCAGTTACAACGACTTCATCTACAGCCGTTGTTTTGGCGGCTTCATCCAAAGTGGTTCCCGTCGCAGCTTCATAAGCTTTATAAATCCCCGTTAAGGCTCCCGTACCGGAAACGGGAGTATAGGCCGCAACAATTACTTTGGCATTCGTGATTCCGGCGGTAGTCAATGCCGCTTTATACATATCTTCTGTTACCCAATCAATATTTTTGGTTTCTATCTCAATGCCGCCACTGGTTTTTTCCTGCACATAAACACTGGATAGTGCAAGGCTTCCAATTTTGTCAGAAGAGACCTGTCCACCTAAATATTGACGCTCATCGGCATTCGTCACGACGGTTTCCTCAACAGCTCCTCTGCTGATACCAAAATATCCATAGACCGTTTTTAGCTGCGCTTCGGTGTTATCTGCCCCGATGGCCACACAGGCACTTTTTGAATCAGCCCATACCGGTGACATCATCGTCATTGATAAGGCGATGGCCATTATACTCATTAATATTTTCTTCTTCATACTTTACCTCTTGATATTCTAGATTTCTAACTTTTTGTTAATTTGATAATTGTATTTAGTGCAAAAGTTATTCTGGTTAAGAATACCAGTGAATTCTATCTTTTAACTTAAATCAAGTATTTATTAACCAAATATACACTGTCTCTTTCATAAAATTGACAGATAAACCCTTAGGAATAAAAAATATTTTCTGGTATAATAGCTTTAATGAATTTTTTATTATTAAAAGGGGAACTTGTATGGAATGGGAAAAACTTTTAGCAGATACTCGAATTGGCAAAAAAATAGATCCGCCTTATGATCCTGAAAAATATTATATGAGTGAATTTGAAAAAGACTATTGGCGGATTATTAACAGTGCCTCATTTCGGCGCTTGCAGGACAAAACCCAAGTGTTTCCTTTAGATAAAAGTGATTTTGTCCGAACCCGCCTGACCCACTCGATCGAAACATCATCTCTGGCTAAACAGTTGACGGCAATGATCACCAAAAATATTACCATTTACGAAAAAGACACACCCTATAAAATCACTTCAGATCAAGCCGTCTTAGCTGCCGATATTGCGATGTGCAGCGGGCTGCTGCACGATATTGGCAATCCTCCATTTGGCCATTTCGGTGAAGTCATTATTCGAGACTGGTTCAAAAACAATCTGGGCAATTACTCCTATAAAGATAAAACGTTGACGGATAGTCTTACGAAACACATGAAAAATGATCTATATAATTTTGAAGGCAACGCTCAAGCCCTTCGCCTGCTTATTAAACTGCACCATGTCGATAGTGAGTTTGGATTGAACTTAACCGCATCTGTGTTGAATACTATTGTGAAATACCCGGTTGATTCTTTGACTTTTGACGAAAAAGATCCTGATGTCAAAAATCATAAGATCGGCTATTATCTGTCTGAAAACGAGGAGTTTTCAAAGATCGCTGATATTACCGAGACAAAAATCAATCAAATATATTATCGTCATCCGCTTACCTTCATTCTTGAAGCCGCCGATGATATTGCCTATGCAACCGCTGATCTTGAGGATGCCTTTAAAAAAGGTTTCTTTTCAATTGATACATTTGTTGAGTTCTTTGAAAATGAACTTCGCGAATATGAAAAAGCCGGTCTTTTTACTAAGGTACAAATAGAAAAATCAAATTTACTGATTGAATATTTTGATGAATTAAAGCTACAATTCAAAAAAGAGCATAGTAAAGAAATTATGATTTTTCAAAACTGGCTCAGTCATGTCCGAGATTGGCTCCTGTATTGTGCGGCTTATGGTTTTACCCATTCTTATACGGAAATTATGGAAGGTACTTTTAAAAAAGATATTTTCGAAGAGTCTTTCCATGGTGCAACTATCTGTATTTTAAAAAGTGTTATGCACGAATTCGTCTATTCAACACCGAGCATAACAAAACTTGAGTTGGCAGCTCAAAGTATCTTATATTCCTTGCTCGATAAGTTCATCCCAGCAATTATCTATTATAAAGAAGATACCGAAACCAATCCGATGTATAAACAAACCAAAGCTGAGCACAATTTAACAGACTTGATTTCAGAAAATTATAAAGAAAATTATCTGAAGTCAAAAACAGATGATCCCGTCAATAATTTATATTTGCGTTTACTTCTGGTGACCGATTTCATCTGTGGCATGACCGATTCTTATGCGAAGAATCTCTATCAAGAATTAAATGGTATGAACTAAAAATTCTAATTACTAGAACTAAAAAACGATTGATCCGTAGGTAAAGTATTACATCCATTAAAAGCATCTACCCCAATTTTAACATTTTCAACTATTTCTAAAGGGTCACTCTAAAAAAAAGGTAAAAAAAGAACGGCTGTTTTTTAATTTCCTTATATATATTGAGTTTATTGTCCAATACGGCAATTTCTGATTTTAAAAGCTTTGATTCAAAAGGTTATCTTCCACTTTTATTTAATGTGCGAGAATATGTTGTATTTCTACCAGAACCAATTTTCTTTATATATCCTTCTTTAACCAAATCACTCAAAGTTTTTTCAATCATAGCTTGACTGATACCTGGTAATTTTTCAGAAATTTCTTTCTTGTTCAATGTTCCAATATGTTTTTCAAAAACAAGACGGATTCGTTCTCCTTTAGTGATACCTTTTTTGTTTGGATAGTGAACATGTTCTGAAAATTCTTTATAAGAATTTAAAATGCAACCCAAGTAATATCTAAAAAAAGGAAGATAAGTGTTTTGACCTGCTAACCAGTCATCAGAGCTGTCTTTTAGCGCCTCATAATAGGTTTCTTTTGATTTTTCAACAATCATTTCTAGGCTGATATATTTTCCAACAATATAACCAGACTGGTACAAAAGCAATAGCGTGAGAAGTCGGCTCATTCGCCCATTACCGTCATTGAAAGGATGAATACATAAGAAGTCTAAAATAAACATAGGAATAAGTATCAATGGGTCAATCTCTTTTTTTTCAAAAGCTTCCTGGTAAGCAATACAAAGCTTTTCCATTGAATTCGGTGTTTCAAACGCACTGAGTGGACGGAAGCGGATAGATTTATTACCTGATAAATCTATCTCGGTAATAACATTATCATTATTCTTCCAATTTCCACCATCTGTTGTTGGATGAAAACTATAGAGCATTTTGTGAAGCTGTAAAATGATATTAGGAGACAGTGGAATATATTCAAAACTTTCGTGAATTATGGAAAGAACTTCTCTATAACCAGCGATTTCAGCTTCAGATCGGTTTCGTGGTTCCGATTTTTTCTGAACGATTTCAATCAGACGTTCATCTGTTGTGTAAATTCCTTCAATTCTGTTAGAAGCGCCGGTACTCTGCACTTTAGCAATTTCAAGTAAATGATTTAAAATGTCAGGTTTGATTTCGATAAAAAGTTCCTGTTTACCTTTGTACTCGTGAATAGCAGACACCATATTAATGGTTTCTGTATTTAAAAGTTCTTTGGGAATACGGTTATAGTTAAATTCTCTCATATTGATTTCCTTTCTGCCTAATCTTATATTTATCTGCATAATTTTATCATTATATTATGCAGATAGCAAATTCATTTAATCAAAAAATTATCAAACTTATTTTTTTGTAAAGATGGGATCGTGGGTGAATTAGTGAGTGGTAGACAGGCAAAACTATCTAAAATGTTTTGACGCTATTTTTTTTACAACTACCCGGAAAATCGGTCGCAATTGGGTGATTTATTTCACCTATTAGTATATACGCGGTTGATGTATATGTCGAAGGGTACACTTTGTACACCAATTGAAATAAATTGGGGGAAACCAGAAAGTAAAGAGATACAGAAAATTGTCAGGCAGGCGTTTTTATTGCCTATGCCTCTGAACAGGGCTATGGACTTTTAAATGAGAAGCTGTATTTACCACAAAACTGGTTTTCAGAAGAATACCGAGACAAATGGAAACACTGCCAGATACCGGAAGACACAGATTTTCAAACGAAAAATGCATTCGATGTATATCCTGCATGGCATCGTCATTAAATTGTTACTTTTTGTTTATTTTGAATAAAAAAATCCCCCAAAACCCTTTTTTTGAGCGGTTTCGGAGGACTTTGAGTAATATAGTTAAATGGCAGGGGTATGAGGGCTCGAACCTCAGGCACACGGTTTTGGAGACCGTTGCTCTACCAACTGAGCTATACCCCTACTTTAGCAACTTCTATATTATATTCGCTTAAGAGCTAAATGTCAATCTTTTTAGCCATTTTAAAGAACAATTTTTATACTTTTAAATCAATTTTATTCAGAGTAAGTATTTCGGAATTAGCCTCAAGAATCGGATTGACTTCATCGGTGATAAAATCATCCACCTGTTCCGGAGCTCTTCCCACATAAAGGACCGGGTCCAGTATGCCTTCAACATCTTTTTCGACTAAATTAAAAGAGGCATCTTTCAAAATTCTTTCAATTAAATCATTTGCTTTTCCTTCAACTTTTACGGTGTTTCCGGCTTCCATTGATAATACTCTGATTTTTTCATGCAGTTCCTGACGGTCTCCGCCATGCTTAACACCTTCCATGATGATGTTTTCCGTTACCATAAAAGGCAGTTCAGCATTGATATGCTGACGAATAACTTTAGGATAGACAACCAGATTTTCTGAAATATTGATGGCGATCATTAAAATCGCATCGGCTGCTAAAAATCCTTCTGGAATGCTGATTCGTCTATTTGCCGAATCATCCAGGGTTCGTTCAAACCACTGCGTTGAAGCGGTAATCGCCGGATTAAGCGAATTCACAATAATATAACGGGCTAGCGAACAAATACGTTCTGATCGCATCGGATTACGTTTGTACGCCATGGCGGATGAACCAATCTGGCTTTTTTCAAAAGGTTCTTCCACTTCTTTCAAATGTTGCAGCAATCGTACATCGGTGGCAAATTTGCTCAGACTCTGTGCAATACCGCTTAGCACATTCAATACCTGCGAATCAAATTTTCTTGAATAGGTCTGTCCGCTTACTGCAAATGATTTTTTGAAACCCATTTTTTCAGCCACCAGATCATCCAATCGTTTGACTTTATCATGATCGTTATCAAAGAGATCCATGAAACTTGCCTGAGTACCGGTCGTTCCCTTAACCCCTAAAAGTTTGACGTTGCTGATAACATGGTCAAGATCAGCTAAATCCATTATTAAATCCTGAATCCATAGACAGGCCCGTTTTCCCACCGTTGTCAGCTGGGCCGGCTGAAAATGGGTAAAACCCAATGTCGGCAAGCTTTTATGTTCCATTGCAAAAATAGCTAAATGATTAATCAAATTGATTAATAATTTACGGATATGATGGAGTCCTTCAGTATAGACAATGACATCAGTATTATCTCCAACATATGCACTTGTCGCTCCCAGATGAATAATCCCTTTTGCTTTGGGACATTGGGCCCCATAGGTATGAACATGAGCCATGACATCGTGGCGAAGCACTTTCTCTTCTTTTGCGGCAAGCTCATAATCGATGTTTTCGATATTGGATCGCAGTTCATCAATCTGTTCTTCTGTTATATTAAGACCCAACTCTCTTTCGGCCTCTGCCAAAACAACCCAGAGTTTTCGCCAGGTTTGAAACTTATTGTCCGCTGAAAATATTTGCAGCATTTTTTTTGAAGAGTAGCGTTCGATTAAAGGGTTTTCGTAATATTCTTTCATAATAATTCCTTTCTTGTTCAATTAATATTGGTTGATAAATTTTAAAATTCGGTTAAATCCTTGATCTCGCTGTTTAAAGAAGCAATTCAGATATTATCGATATTTTCTCTCCTTATTACTTGGTTTCTTCAAATGTCTCATATAATCGAGTGATTTTAGTCACTTTATTTTCAATGTCATCTATTGCTAGAATAATCCCGTTAATTTGGACACTTCCTGTTGCTGTTTCAAAACGTTTAGGCCGTTTTGTCAGCATGGTCTCCAGAATAATTTCCTTATCAACACCAATGACCCCATCAAGCGGACCAGTCATCCCAATATCGGTAATATACGCTGTCCCCTTGGCTAAAATGCGTTCATCAGCTGTTTGGACATGGGTATGGGTTCCATAGACTGCCGTGGCAAAACCATCCATGTAATAGCCAAAGGCAATTTTTTCTGAAGTGGCCTCTGCATGAAAGTCGATAATAATCAAATCTGCCGAATTTTTTAATTGCTCCATCAGTGGCAGCATTGCATTAAAGGGATTGTCTAAAGCAGGCATAAATATTTGACCCGATAAATTAACAACAGCTATTTTTTTTGTTTCTTCAGTTTTTAGTTGATATTCAAAGATATCATAACCTTTCCCTGGACAGGGATCTGGATAATTAAGCGGACGGATAATTTGCGGAAAATCCGCAATCGTTTCAAGCAGTTCTTTTTGCTGCCATACATGGTTTCCCATGGTAATGACATCAATTGGCAAACTCAGTAGTTGTTTCGCATTTTTTGTCGTTAACCCATTTCCGCCGGAAGCGTTCTCGCCGTTGACGATGGTAAAATCTATTTCATATTGTGTGATTAATTGCGGTAATTTTTCTTTTAAAATATTTCGTCCCGGTCGGCCATAAATGTCGCCGAGTATTAATATATTCATATGCTATCCTTCTGTTATTAATTATAAAAAAAGGGGAGATTATCTCCCCTTTAAGACTATTTGGCATAGTCACTTGCCCTTGTTTCACGGATAATATTAACTTTAATGTTCCCCGGATATTCCATTTCAGCTTCAATCTTCTTGGCAATATCGCGAGACAATAAAATCATCTCATCGTCATTAACTTCACTCGGTTTAACCATAACTCTGACTTCACGTCCAGCTTGAATAGCATAGGATTTTTCGACCCCTTCAAAAGACGACGCGATGGTTTCAAGCTCCTGCAGCCGTTGAACATAGGAAACCAGTGTTTCTCTTCTGGCACCTGGTCTGGCTGCCGAAATGGCATCTGCCGCTTGGACAAGAACCGCTTCCATTGTATGCGCTTCAACGTCACCATGATGAGCTTCCACAGCATGAATAATATTCTTATTTTCTTTGTATTTTTTAAGTACATTTACGCCAATTTCAACATGTGGTCCTTCAACCTCATGGTCAATAGCTTTCCCAATATCATGTAATAATCCTGCTCGTTTTGCAACCTTGATGTTACCATCAAGTTCAGCTGCCATAATGCCAGCCAAATGCGACACTTCTATGGAATGCTTTAATACATTTTGTCCATAACTGGTTCGGTATTTCAGACGCCCAAGTAATTTTACAATTTCAGGGTGTAAGCCATGTATCCCAGTGTCAAAACAAGCCTGTTCACCAACTTCTTTAATCTGGTTTTCAACTTCTTTTTGGGATTTTTTGACCATCTCTTCAATTCTTGCTGGATGAATTCGTCCATCAATAATTAATTTTTCTAAAGCCAGTCTGGCAACTTCTCGACGGATGGGATCAAACCCGGAAAGAATAACTGCTTCTGGGGTATCATCAATGATTAAGTCAATACCCGTCAATGTTTCCAAGGTTCGAATATTTCGACCTTCCCGACCAATAATACGGCCCTTCATTTCATCATTTGGCAAGTTAACCACGGTAATGGTTTGTTCAGCAACATGATCTGCGGCACACCGTTGAATGGACTGAGCAATCAATTCTTTTGCCTTTTTATCAGCAACGGCCTTGGATTCAACTTCAATTTGACGGATCATAATCGCCGCTTCCCGGCGTGTATCTTTACTGACATCTTCAAGCAAAATTTCTTTTGCTTCCTCATAAGTCAAACCTGATATGCGTTCAAGTTCTTTAACCTGTTCGTCATATAAACCATCAAGCTTTTCTTTTTTCTTTTCTAAATCCTTGCCTCTTTTACCGAGAGCTTCTTCATTTCTTTCTAAGTTCACTAATTTTTTTTCTAGATTCTCTTCTTTTTGCATAAACCGATTTTCAAGTTTTTGCAACTCGGCTCGGCGTTCTCGGTTATCTCTTTCATTGACTTCTTTCATCTGCAGGGATTCTTCCTTTGCATCAAAAAGAATTTCCTTCTTTAAATTTTCTCCATCTTTTACAGCATCGTTCACAATTGCAGCAGCTGTCATTTCAGCATTTCTGATTTTACCTTCCGCAATATTTTTGCGGACAAAATAACCAACTACAAAAGCTAATACAATACCGATGGATAAGATAATTACTAGTATGTTTATAATTTTCACCTCCTTATGTAATATTTATTATATTCTTACTATACTCATCATGAGAACCATTTTATACTTTTTTTAAAATAGTGTCAAGAAACAAAGGTGAAACCTTGTACCTTATTTTATCATGATCAAAAAAGAACCTATTAAAAGGTTCTTTTTAAGCATTTTTTTATTGTCTTTATGATGAGTTTCTACTCGAAAGATTTTTCTTCAGCAGTTTCGTCCGGTAAGTCTTCTTCTTTTGCATCCGGTTCGGCCGGTGCTTTGTTTAATTCATTTTTTTCACGAATTTCTTTTTCAATCGCGTCCGCAATATCCGGATTGGCCAAAAGGAATTCTTTTGAATTATCACGCCCCTGGCCTAAGCGTTGTTCTTTATACGAAAACCACGATCCTGATTTATCAACGATATCAAAATCGACCCCAACATCCAAAATATCGCCTTCTTTAGATATTCCCCGGCCATACATAATATCAAACTCTGCCTGTTTAAAAGGGGGTGCCATTTTATTCTTAACAACTTTTGCCCGGGTACGGTTTCCGATCATTTCAGTACCCTTTTTAAGCGTTTCAATGCGGCGCACGTCAATTCTTACTGAAGCGTAAAATTTAAGTGCTTTGCCGCCGGTAGTTGTTTCCGGATTTCCGAACATCACGCCAATCTTTTCTCTAAGCTGATTGATAAAAATGACCGTCGTATTTGATTTATTTATGATGCCGGTTAATTTTCTTAATGCCTGGGACATTAAACGGGCCTGCAGCCCCATATGGGAATCGCCCATTTCACCGTCTATTTCTGCCCGTGGCACTAACGCTGCTACCGAGTCAATGACAACCACATCAATGGCATTACTTCTTACCAACGCTTCAACAATTTCCAATGCCTGTTCCCCGGTATCCGGTTGCGCTACTAAAAGATTGTCAATATCAACTCCCAAGGCCTTGGCATATGTGGGGTCAAGGGCATGTTCGGCATCAACAAACGCCGCATTTCCGCCGGTTTTTTGTGCTTCAGCAATAATGTGAAGAGTAAGGGTTGTTTTTCCAGAGGATTCAGGGCCGTAGATTTCCACAACTCGTCCCCGCGGAACCCCGCCAATGCCTAAAGCGATGTCCAGTCCGATTGAAGATGTCGAAATTACGTCGACGTTAAGCCTTGCGGTATCATCTCCTAAACGCATAACCGCACCTTTGCCAAAACTTCTTTCAATGCCTTTTAGTGCAGCATCCAAGGCTCGCTGTTTATCTGAGATTTGATCGTTTGTTTTTATTTTTTCAGCCATTTTCGCCCATCCTATTCATTATTCGAACATTCGTTCTGATTCTATTATAGCTAACTTATTTCGCTTTGTCAACTATGGTCTTTCCGATCAGATGAAAGACTTTGTTCGCCGTTTTTTGTTGGATAATTTTACGTTCTCCATTAAAATGACACGTCGTGATCTGGGTTATTCCATTATAGCAAAGACCAATATACACCAGTCCGACCGGTTTTTCTGCGGTTCCACCTTCAGGGCCGGCAATCCCCGTTACCGATACAGCGAGATCGGCATTTGAAATCTTTTGAAGATTTTCGCACATTTCTCTTGCGGTTTCTTCGCTGACTGCTCCGAATTTTTCAAGAGTTTCTGCTTTTACATGCAGCAGGTTTATTTTTGTTTCGTTGGAATAAGATACAATACCGGTTCCGAAGACTTTAGAAATTCCCGACTCTTCTGTGAGCTGAGAGGCGATTAATCCGCCCGTACAGGATTCTGCGGTGGCAATTGTGATATTCTTTTCAATTAACAGCTTGGCGACTGTTTCTGCTAAAGACTGTTTGGAACAAGTAAAGATATTATCTTTAAAACGTTCCAGCATGATGTCTTCATATTGATCCAATAATGTATTTAGCTCTTTTTCATTTTCACCGTTGGCAGTAATTCGCACCAGCACCTCGCCCATCTTAGCGTAGGTAGCAATGGTTGGATTTGTTTGGGTGTCAATGAGGTCAAGCAATCGATCTTCTACCGCTGACTCGCCGATGTCGGACAAATTATAGTATCGTGAAAGCACTAACTGCCTGTTTTTTTTCCTTATCAATGGCAATACGTCTTCTTCAAAGACACATTTCATTTCTCGGGGCGGTCCGGGCAGCATAATAATGACTCTTCCCTGTTCCCTCAGCAATATACCTGGTGCTGTTCCGCAGGGGTTTGGCAATACTTCGGCGTGTTCCGGCACAAAGATTTGCTTGAGGTTATTGGGAGTAAAGGGGAATTCACGATTTGCAAAAAATTGCAGCAACTCTTCCTTTACTTTTTCATCCTGAACCAATTCTTTGTTGAATAATTCGGCAATCACTTCTTTGGTTAGATCATCCTGGGTTGGTCCCAATCCGCCGGTTGTGATAATGAGGTCGCTGCGATTAAACGCAATTTTCACAACTTCTTCCAGCCGTTTGGGATTATCTCCAACCGTAGTATGATAACCCACGCTTAAACCCTGGTTCGACAATTCTCTTGACAAATACTGAACATTCGTATTAAGGGTATCCCCAACTAAAAGTTCAGTTCCGACACATATAATTTCACATTTCATTCTTTAGATCCTTTCAATAATATTAGAAACAATTATTGATCATCATATGGGCCATGAGGTACCGATGATGATCATATAATTGTTTCTAAATAGTTTTTTTATTCAATTACATCGTGCGAAATACTTTTTTGTTAATGATGAAATAATCCACTCCTGAAATAATCGTCATGACGGTTGCAATATAAATCATAATGGTGCCAGCGGGAATGTTGATTAAGTAGAATGGCCAATTGCCAATGAGAATAATCACGATCGCAATCATCTGCGACATGGTCTTTGCTTTTCCCCATTTACTGGCGGCGATAACGATACCGTCTGCTGCTGCTAAGGTTCTAAGC
Source organism: Acetobacterium paludosum (assembly GCF_008086595.1). Lineage (GTDB taxonomy): Bacteria > Bacillota > Clostridia > Eubacteriales > Eubacteriaceae > Acetobacterium > Acetobacterium paludosum. Next base: position 55,061 of record NZ_RXYA01000008.1, read on the forward strand.
CCGGTGATGGCAAATTCCCGGGCGATGATAATAATAACAATCCATGCCGGTACCGACCCTAACTGGACAAAGCAGATCAGAGCTGAACAGACGAGAAGCTTATCTGCCAGAGGATCCATAAATTTTCCGAAATCTGTAACTAGATTGCGACTGCGGGCAAGATAACCGTCAAGGCTGTCTGATAAAGCTGCAATAACAAACAAAGCTGCCGCAAGCGGTTGATGGAATGGGAATTCAATTAACAAGGCCGCAATGAAAAATGGAATCATAATAATTCGTACCATGGTAATCTTATTAGGTAAGTTCATTTTCAATCTCTCCTATCAAATCATATTCTAATGCACTGCGTATTTTTACAGAATAAAAATGGCCAATGGTTAACGGCGTTTCTTGGCTGTCAACATAAACCGTTCCGTCTATTTCCGGGGCGTCTCCATAAAAGCGGCCAGTATAGGTTTCTTCCTCCATCCCTTCAATCAACACCGCTACCGTTCGTCCGATAAACCGTTGCTTATTTTTCAGCGAAATATTTTGCTGAGCCATCATTATTTCATTGTGACGTTTTTCCTTAAGCTCTTCCGGAATTTGATTTTGAAAGGCGGCTGCCGGGGTATCTTCTTCCTGAGAGTATTTGAAAACGCCGAGATGATCGAATTCAAGGACGTTGATGCCTTTTAGTAGGGATGAATGATTATCGTTGGTTTCTCCCGGGAAACCGGTGATAATCGACGTTCTCAAAACGGCATCCGGCAAAGACTTGCGAATCAGTTGAACAAGTTCTTTAATTTGCTCAAAGGACATCTTTCTCCCCATTCGTTTTAATACCGCATCTTCAGTATGCTGCAGAGGGATGTCAAAATACTGGCAAATGGAAGGATACTGCTTAACCACTGACAATAACTCCGGGGTGATGCCTTCAGGATACAGATACATCATTCGAATCCATTTAAAGCCAAAATCCCGGGCAATCTTTTCCAACAGTTTAGGTAAATCATAGCCTTCATCAAGATCTCTTCCGTATGGGGCGATGTCCTGACCGATGAGGATGATCTCCTTAATTCCCATTTCTTTGAGATAGTAAAGCTCATCAAAAATATTCTGACTCTGACGACTTCGGTATTTCCCTCTTATTTTTGGTATGGCACAATAGGTGCAGTGATGGTCGCAGCCCTCGCTGATTCTTACAAAAGTAGACACCGTGCCTTTTTTGATATAGCGTTTGATTTTTGCTGTCACTTCTTTTTCGATATCACCCAAATATGTTTCATCCTGACGCTGTGTTTCACTGGACTCTTCAAAACGATTGATTAAATCAATGATATTATCAAAATGACCCACTCCTAGGAAGCCATCGATTTCCTCTATCTCGTCACTTAATTCTTTATGGTAGCGTTCTGCCATGCATCCGGCGACAATGAGAACTTTACACCTTCCGCTTTTTTTATATTCAACATATTCAAGAATATAATCGATGGATTGTTCTTTTGCTTCCTGGATAAAACAGCAGGTATTCACGATAATAATGTCTGCATCCTGAGGATCTTCCTGGATACAATACTGCTTTTCCTGTATTAAACCCAACATCAGCTGTGAATCAATGGTATTTTTATCACAGCCCAAAGTTGTTACATGGATATTTTTATTTTTCATTCTTCACCTACTCCCGATTTCTAATTTCATCTTCTGTTACCAATATTTCCCGTGGTTTGCTTCCGTTCGGCCCGGATATAATGCCCCGTTCTTCAAGGTCATCAATAATTCTTCCTGCTCTTGCATAACCAACCTGTAATTTTCGCTGCAGCATTGAAGTTGATATTTGATTATATTCGAAAGCTATTTTTATCGCATCTTCTAACAGAACATCGCCATCACGTTTAGGCTTTTTTTCTTCCGGTTCCTTTGAAATTTCATCTTCAATGGAAGCATCGTACTGTTTGCCTTTCTTAACTTCTACTGCATCAATGACGGCATTGATTTCATGATCGGACACATATGTGCATTGTACCCTGGTCGGCTTTGATTGTCCTACCGGATAATACAGCATATCCCCTTTCCCCAAAAGTTTTTCGGCCCCGCCGGTATCCAGGATTGTTCGTGAATCCGTATTTGAAGCCACCGCAAAAGCTATTCTGGAGGGAATATTCGCTTTAATCAGTCCGGTAATGACATCCACCGACGGGCGTTGGGTGGCAATAATTAAATGAATGCCACATGCTCGCGCGAGCTGAGCGATCCGGCAAATGGCATTTTCGACTTCTTTTGGCGAAGTAATCATCAAATCTGCTAACTCGTCGATAACAATGACAATGCGGGGTAATTTTTTATCCCCTGATTTTTCAATTAATTCATTGTAGCCTTCAATATCCCTGACTCCTGAATCTTTAAACAGCATATAGCGCTCTGTCATTTCCTTCAATCCCCAATTTAATGCATAGGCGGCCTTTTTAGGATCTGTTACCACCGGAATCAGTAAATGCGGAATCGCGTTATACTGACTGAGTTCGACCATTTTGGGGTCGATCATAATGAACCGTACTTCAGCGGGAGAGGATTTAAAAATAAGACTCGTGATAATACTGTTGATGCAAACGCTTTTCCCTGAACCCGTGGCTCCGGCAATCAGCACATGAGGCATTTTGCCGATGTCGCCAATAATACTTTCTCCGGTAAGTGTTTTTCCCAGGGCAAAAGTTAACGGACTTTTGCTGTCCTTAAACTCAGGCGTATCAATGATTTCCCGTAAGCCGACAATTTCCGAAACTTCGTTGGGTACTTCTATTCCAACAGCGGCCTTGCCGGGAATCGGTGCTTCGATGCGAATATCTGAAGTTGCCAGACTTAATGCCAAATCGTTGGCTAAGTTCACAATCTTATTTACTTTCACGCCGGGCGCCAGTTGGAGCTCGAAACGGGTAATACTCGGGCCGACATTCACTTCAATAATTTTTGCCCGGACGCCAAAGTTTTTCAAGGTATCTTCAATGATTTTTGCTTTTTTGATTACATCATCTTTTTTTGATTTTTTTTTTGCTGCCGGAGGATTGAGCAGATCTAATGACGGAAACGTGTATTCTTCGATTTCTTCACCCAGGTTGATTTTCTCCTGATTAAGATGTTCTGCTTCTTCACCTTTGTCTTTTCCAATTTTTCCACGACTTAAGCCGCTAAAATCCGAATGATCAGCCATTTTGTTTTCTTCATTTATTCCATTGTCTATTTTGCCCCGACTTAAACCACTTAAATCCGATGGATTAAGAAAGTTTTCATGAATTTTAATGGGTGGTTCTTTGACAATGACTTCTTCTTCAATAAAACCAAACGGATCTGTCTTGGTCTTCTTTTTTGATTTGCCAGCTGATTGATTGACGGGTTTAAATAATGATTTGTTTGAGTCGCCGTTTATATGAAGGGGTTCAAATAATGCCGCATCATTTTCCTCCGCACTAATCGGGGGAATCATTGCTGTTTCGGATGTGCGATCTTTGGTCGCCTTCACTTCGTTTTTAATTTTTCTTTTATCTTTGATCGCCGCAATCTTGTCTTTAACGCGATTTTTTAAGGATGGTGCATCTTTATTTTTATCTTTGATGTTCTGCCAATATTTTTTGAGACTATTTTTGAATATAATTGCCATCATCAGAATAGAGGAAATAACGACAAGCAAAATCGTCCCTTTGACCGCAAATAACTTTATCAGTAATACCGCCAGCAATATTCCAATGATTCCACCGTATTGACCATACTGTGCTAAACTAAAAAGTTCCGGGATACTATAACCCATTAAATTAGGCGTATTAATCGTAAAGATAATCATCAAATTGACGAGCAGTAAAAAAACCAATACAAAGTTTTGGGCCCAATCATCAATTTTATTGATACAAAGAATAATTCCCAGGGCAACAAAGTAAAAACAAATTAATAGCGTTGCTGACCCAAAGCAATAGCTAAATCCCTGACTAACCAGATCACCAGCAATCCCGGCATTAAAATCAATATAGGAATAAGCGGTAAAACATCCGACAATGATAAGCAACACCCCAATAACCAGGTTATTGCCAAATATTTTTTTTGTTGCTTTCTTTTTTCTTCGACTTTGTGCTGCATTTCTGCTTTTTTGATTTTGTGTGGTTCTTTTTTTTGTAGCCATTCTTCTCCTCATAATATAACCCAAGAAATACACTTTGCAAGTTTCTCTGCGTTTGGCGACTGCCTTCACACAAATAAAAGACATGATAAAAGGTGTAGGAAAACCTACACCTTAGAGTCTCGACAATCATAAGGTGCAGCAATCATGAAATTTTGCGACAGCTCCTAGTGCTTGTTTATTAATTGTTATTACTATTGGAACGCAATATGACACTCAACTTCACTTTCCTGAGTGACCAAAACCACCATCGCCTCGTTCACTGGTTTCTAATTCTTCAATGCTGGTGACTTCTGAAAAATCCGCTTTTACATACTCAGCAAAAACCATTTGCGCAATTCGCTCACCTGGCTCCAACTGATACGGTCGATCCAGTAAGTTTATCAAAATAATCTTAATTTCTCCACGATAATCTGGGTCAATCGTTCCGATCCCGTTAACCAATGAAAGTCCGTGCTTAAGAGCCAATCCGCTGCGCGCCCGTATTTGGGCTTCAATTCCTAGCGGCATTTCAATAAATATTCCGGTCGGAATCTGATAAACTTTCTTAGGCATCACAATCAATTTTCCTTCGATATTCGCTCTTAAATCGACCCCTGCAGAGCCTTCGGTTTGATACTGCGGTAATGGGTACTCAGATTTATTGAAGATCTTGATTTTGCAATTATTAACCCTCATTATTCTTTTGGCAACATTGCTTTGCGAGATAAATTAATACGTCCCTGTCCATCTATTTCCATAACTTTAACGGTCACTTCATCACCGATGTTTACAACATCTTCAACTTTGTCGACGCGTTCGTTTGCTAATTTCGAAATATGGATCAAACCATCTTTTCCGCCTGGCAATGATACAAAAGCACCGAAAGTCATAATCCGGACAACCTTACCGGTCAATACTTCGCCAACTTCTACTACACGTACAATGTTTTCGATTATTTCCCGTGCGCGTTTTCCAGATTCTGAATCAGTCGAGGCAATGAATACCCGACCATCATCTTCAATATCAATTTTCACGCCGGTTTCATCAATAATTTTATTAATGACTTTTCCGCCTGAACCGATAACGTCTCTGATTTTATCAGGATTAATCTGCATAATGAAAATCTGCGGCGCATTTGGAGATAATTCTTTTCTCGGTTCTGATATTTCTTCATTCATAATGCCCATAATATGAAGTCTGCCAATACGAGCTTGTTCTAAGGCTTCAGTCAATACTTCTTCACTGATTCCATCGACTTTAATATCCATTTGAATAGCAGTAATGCCATCTGCTGTTCCCGCTACTTTGAAGTCCATATCGCCAAGGGCATCTTCCATTCCCTGAATATCTGAAAGAATAGCAAGTTTATCGCCTTCTTTAATAAGTCCCATGGCAATCCCGGCAACTGTCGCCTTTATCGGTACCCCGGCAGCCATTAGCGAAAGGGAACTTCCGCACACACTACCCTGTGACGTTGATCCGTTTGAGCTTAAGACTTCTGATACCACACGAATGGCATATGGAAAATCTTCTTCTGATGGCAGCACTGGTAACAGCGCACGCTCGGCTAGCGATCCATGACCGATTTCACGGCGACCCGGTCCTCTTGAAGGTCGGGTTTCACCGACACTGTAGGACGGGAAATTATAATGATGCATATACCGTTTTGATTCTTCATTTGATAAACCATCAAGTGATTGCGCATCGCCTAAAACACTCAGAGTTGTCACCGACAATACTTGGGTTTCTCCGCGCGTAAACAAACCTGAGCCATGTGGTCTGGCAAGAAAATCAATTTGGGCTGATATTGGTCTGATTTCATTCGTTTTACGATTGTCCGGTCGAATACGTTCTTCAAGAATAAGTCTTCTTATCTCTTTTTTCAAAAGAGATTTAAGAACATCATCAACTTCATTTCCCTTTTCTGGAAAGAGCTCTTCGCAATGTGCTTTTACCAACTCGTTTACTCTGTCGATATTTTCCAGTCTTTCAAGTTTGTCTGAAGTATTAACAGCATCCTTTAATCGATCACCGATAAATGAAACAATTTCATTCTGGACATCTTCAGAAGGCAAAAATAATTTGTATTCCTTTTTTTCTTTTCCGACTGTTGCGATGATTTCTTCCTGAAAAGCCACAATTTTTTTAATTTCTTCATGAGCTAATAAGATTGCATCCAACATCAGTTTTTCAGAAACGATGTTAGCACCTGCTTCAACCATCATAATGGCCTCTTTGGTTCCTGAAACAACTAAACTAAGATCACTTTTTCCGCGTTGTTCTTCGTTTGGATTAATGATCAACTCTCCGTCAACATAGCCTACTGCGACGGCGCCGGTTGGTCCGTTAAAGGGAATGTCAGAAATCGACAATACAATTGACGATCCGATCATAGCCGCAATTTCTGGGGCATTGTCCTGATCAACCGACATAACGGTTGCGGTAACGGATACATCGTTTCTAAAGCCCTTTGGAAACAAAGGGCGAAGGGGACGATCCATGAGTCTTGAATTTAAAATAGCTCTTTCCGTCGGTCGACCTTCTCGTTTTATAAAGCCTCCCGGAATTTTCCCAACCGAGTATTGTTTTTCTTCATAATCACAACTTAATGGAAAGAAATCCATTCCTTCACGGGGCTTTTTAGAAGCAGCAGTTACTACTAAAACTTCTGTTTCGCCATATCTAATCATGGCAGCACCTTTTGCAAGCTGTGCTACCTGGCCAATTTCCACCCGGAAAGGGCGTCCGGCAATTTGAGTTTCAAAAATATTCATTATTTTCTCGCTTTCTATTTATTTTAACCACAAGAAACACGTTTGCGAGTTTCCCGCCGTTCGCAGGCAATCTCCAAGTGAGTGTGAGGACTCATTTGACTCATTGCCTTCACGTAAAAAAAAGAGGGCGGAATACTCCGCCCCAAATTATTTTCTTAAGCCTAATCTTTGGATTAGTTCACGATATCGATTGATATCTTTGCCTTTTAAATAAGTTAATAATCGTCTTCGTTGTCCTACAAGTTTTAGCAGGCCACGTCGTGAGTGATGATCTTTTTTGTGAATTTGAAGATGTCCGTTAAGATCATTTATTCTTGCTGTCAGCAATGCAATTTGAACTTCTGGTGAACCGGTGTCACCATCATGTCTTTTGTAGTCATTGACTACTGTTTCTTTTACTTCTTTACTAATCATTTTTTTCTCCTTATTTTTCAAATTATCCATAGACCGAGTATTTTGTTGGAGTTTCAAAAAACCAAGTGAATGGAATTAACTTGTTAATTGTATCATAAGCACTAAATTATGTAAATAATTTTATTTTATGTAATTTTTCTGAATGTCTTCGATATCACTTTTTATTCGCACAACTAAATCGTCAATCGTATCAAATTTAATCTCATTTCGTATTTTATTCTTAAAGACAATCGTTATTTCTTCATCGTAGATATTCTCATCAAAATCATAAATATATGTTTCAATGCTAAAAGGATGTTTTTCAAAGGTTGGATTGCAGCCTAAATTTGTTAATCCATTATAGCATCTTCCGTTATAATAAACATGCGTATAGTAAACACCGGTGTTCGGTAAAACTATTTTTTTATCCAACTTAATATTTGCCGTTGGAATTCCGTATTGACGTCCCAGTCTTTTCCCCTGAACAACTCTACCGGTTAACGCATAATCACGTCCCAGGAAATCTTTTACTTCTTCAACCTGTCCGCAACTAATCAACTCTCTGATCAAAGTTGAACTGACTGAGTGCTCATCAATAATAAATTGGGGGAGAATCTCCACGGCAAATCCATATTTTTTTCCAAGTTCTGTTAATATCTCTGTCGTTCCTGATCCTTTGTAACCAAAATTATAATTGTATCCCACTACAAGTGTTTTCACCTTGTATTTTTTTAAAAGATATTCGGTAATAAATTTTTCAGGAGTCAGTTTCATCAGTCTTTCTGTAAAGGGATTTAAAAATACGTAGTCTAAACCAAATTCGCGAATGATCGATTCTTTTTCAGTGTTTGAAGTAATCAACCATGGTGTATAATTTGGAAAAATAAGTTCAAGGGGGTGCTCATTAAAGGTCATCACCCCTGTCTTCAATCCTAATTGATTGCCAATTTCTTTTGTTTTTTTCAAAAGGGCCTGATGTCCCCGGTGTACACCGTCAAAAAAGCCCAGCGCTAAAACAATTTCTTCTCCATGATATAAGGTCTTTGTCATTAATTTTCCTCACAATAATTTGCTGGGTTTTACGTAGTTTCCGTCTTCATCATCACTAAAATAGAACTTGCCCATTCCCACCAATTTTTCATTATCATATAACCGTATTATTTCTGATGGTTTAAACTCATCAAACGATTCCACTACATTCCACTGATAAAGCTTGTTACCATTAATTAAAAATTTTTTTCCGTCTTCTGTAGCAGTTATCCGTTTGAATCCATCAAGAGAATATGCCAAAGGATAAATATGCGCATCTAATTGATCTTCCGTCACTTTTTCTTCAATTTCTGATAGCTTAAGTGCTTCTTCAATTAAAAAATCCCCAACCTGATGACGAGTCAAACTTCCCATACACCCATAAGTTCCCAGTGCTGTACCGATATCACGGCATAAAGAACGCATATAGGTGCCTTTTGAACAGGTTACCCGTATTATAGCTCGCTGCGTCTTTTCTGAAAATTCCAATAAAGATAGTTTAGATATATGAACGAGTCGGCTTGGTATTTCGACATTCTCACCATTTCTTGCGTAGTGGTAAAGCTTTTTTCCGTTCACGCGAATCGCTGAGTAGATGGGTGGTTTTTGTGAAATTGTTCCAGAAAATTGCTCCAATACTTTTTGAAAGACTGCTTGAATAATGCCGATATTCTGTTTCTCGTTAGTAACAACTCCTGACAGATCGCAGGTGTCTGTTTCCATCCCCAACACCACTTCGGCTTCATAGACTTTTTCATGATCCGTAATATACTCGACCATTTTTGTCGCTTTGCCAATACATAGAACAAGAACTCCTTCAGCATCTGGATCAAGAGTTCCTGTATGTCCTATTTTTTTAGTTTTCAATAGCTTCCGGGTTTTAAAGACAACATCGTGGGATGTCATCCCTTTCTCTTTATAAACATTGAGATAACCATTATACTGTTTCATATTGTTCACTTTGCTCTTTATAAACTTCCATCAGATCTTCCTTTAAAAGTTCAATATCACCAGTGAAATTAAAACCTGCGGCTCGCTCGTGTCCACCACCACCATATTTTAAGGCAATTTCATGAATATCATATGGGAATTTTGCACGAAGCGACACTCGGTATTCTCCTGGTCTGACTTCTTTTAATAGTGCGGTAATATCTACCCCGATGGTATTTTGACCGACATTTGCAACATCATCGCTGATATTAATACTCCCGCCAAACTTCGTAATGGTATCATAATCTAAAACCATAAAGGCAATGGGCATACTGTCCAGAATCTCTAAGGAATGTATGGCGGCCCCGGTCATTTTCATTTGATCCATATTCTTTTGACTATGAAGCCTTTTTGAAAGATGAGCATAGCTTGGTTTGACTTTATAAAGTTCACTTGCAATGATGTGTGTATCAGTCGTCACGTTGGAAAATTGAAAACTTCCTGTATCGGTTGAAATTGCTGTAAAAATCGCATCCGCCATTTCCTCGTCAATTGTAACATCCAACGCCCGCAGGATACGAAATACAATTTCGGCCGTCGCTCCGGTAATTTCAATACAATTAAGATCTCCGTAATGAGCATTGCTTTTATGGTGGTCAATGACTAATTTCACTTTTGTTTTCGGCATTTTTTCAGGTGAAAATGCAAATTCACCAGTAGAGCAATCCATAAATAAAATAACATCATAGTTTTCTTGCAACTGTTGATTAAAACACTTAATCTCATTGAAAAAAAGTAATTTATCTTCAATCGGAAACTCAATATAATAGTCAACGGATTTATTCAACTGTTTCAAACCTTTTCCCATGGCTATCGCAGATCCGATCGCGTCTCCATCGGGTTTTTGATGAAGTAAAATCAAAAAGTTTTGGTTTTCCTTCAGACATTCTATTATTTCATCAGGAATTTTCTTCATTATCTTCCTTCAATTCTTGATCAACTTTTATTTCTTTATCATCCTTCAAACTTTTTAAAATTGATTCAATATGCATTCCGTATTCCACCGAATCGTCAATTTCAAATATCAATGCTGGTACAGAATGAACGGTAATCACTTTTCCAAGACTGGATCTTAAAAAGCTTTTGGCATTGTTCAACAGTTCAACTACCGCTTTTTTCTGGGCTTCATCTCCAAAGATACTGACATAAACAGTCGCTGTCTTGAGATCCGGAGTTGCCCTAACCCTGGTAATGCTAACATTGCTGTCTCTAATTCGAGTATCCTTCATTTTATGTATAATGATCAGACTCAATTCTCTTTGAATTTGTCCGTTAATTTTTTCGTTACGATGAGATGCCATATCATTGACCTCCTTCAGTATGAAAGATAGGACATTTGTCTATCTTTCGATTTTTTCCATAGTAAATGCTTCAATGTTATCGCCAACTTTTAAATCGTTGTATTTTTCGATTCCAATACCACATTCATAGCCGGAATTAACTTCTTTTACATCATCCTTAAAACGTCTCATTGAAGCAATTTTCCCCTCAAATACAACAATGCCATCCCTGATAATTCGAACATCATCATTTCGGTTAATTTTTCCATCTGTTATATAGGTTCCGGCGATGGTGCCAATGCTAGGTATTTTGAATACTTCTCTGACCTCGGCATTACCCATGACTTTTTCCCGGAATTCAGGTGCAAGCATGCCTTCCATGGCTTTCTTGATATCTTCAACAGCGTCATAAATGACTCGGTAAAGTCGAATATCAACATCTTCCGTTTCAGCAAGTTTAACGGCATTTTTATCAGGTCTTACATTAAAGCCGATCACAATGGCATTTGAAGTCGCTGCCAGCATAACATCGGTCTCATTAATAGCACCTACGGCACCATGGATCACATTGATTCGTACCGACTCATTATCAAGTTTTTCCAGTGATTGCTTAATCGCTTCGATTGAACCCTGAACATCTGCTTTGATGATAATATTAACATCTTGGATATTACCATCCTGGATCTGACTGAAAAGATCATCCAATGAAATATTTGAACGACGTTGTCGTTCTCCTTTTTGCATATCTTTTCGTTTTTCTGCCAATTGTCGAGCTTCTTTTTCATTTTCCAGCACAATAAAATCATCGCCAGCTATCGGAATATCAGATAAACCCGAAATTTCAACGGGTGTAGAAGGTCCGGCTTTTTTAAGTCGTTTCCCTTTATCGTCAATCATGGCTTTAATCTTACCATAAGTTGTGCCGGTAAGAATGCAGTCTCCAACATGTAAGGTTCCTTGTTGAACAAGTAAAGATGCTACTGGACCTTTTCCCCGTTTCACCTGTGCTTCAATAACCGTTCCTCTGGCTTCACGTGTTGGATCCGCTTTTAATTCTTCTACTTCAGCCATCAGGATAATCATCTCTAATAGTGCGTCAATTCCTTCGCCTGTTTTTGCTGAAACCAAAACGGCGATCGTTTCTCCGCCCCATTCTTCAACGACAAGGCCATATTCTGTTAATTCCTGTTTGACGCGATCTGGATTTGCTCCCGGTTTATCAATTTTGTTAATGGCAACCAGAATTGGAACACCGGCCGCCTTAGCATGATTAATTGCCTCAATTGTCTGTGGCATGACGCCATCATCCGCCGCAACAACCAATACCGCAATATCCGTTATTTGTGCCCCTCGAGAACGCATCGCTGTAAAAGCTTCATGTCCAGGTGTATCAATAAAGGTAATGGCCTGTTTTTTGATATTTACAGTGTAGGCTCCAATATGCTGAGTGATGCCGCCGGCTTCTCCCGCAATTACATTGGCTTTACGAATACGGTCAAGCAATGATGTTTTCCCATGATCAACATGTCCCATAACGGTGACGACAGGAGGTCGCAATACTTCATTTCCAGTTTCTTCTTCGTCATATTCCTCAAGAATTTTGGAAACCACATCTTCAATTTCAATAGCCTCAACTTCAAGGTCAAATTCGGCTGCGACGATGGCAGCTGTTTCATAATCAATTTCTTGATTGATGTTAACCATGGAACCAGACGCCATCAATGTTTTGATGATATCCGTTGCGTTTAATTCGAGAATTTCAGCAAGTTCCCCGACGGTTAGAATGTCAGGAATTTCAAAAACCTGATTCAATTGAACCGTTTTCTTTTTTTCATCCTTAATTCGTTTGTAAACGCTTCGTGCTGTTTTTTCTTTTTTGCTATGATCTCTCACCTTAGGTTGTTGTCCCTGGTTTGCCGATACCGGTCGTTTTTTATCTTCTGTTTTCTTAGGCACATTGCCCCCTGTATTTTTTTGACTTTTTTGATTGCTTTGATTTTTTTGTGGTGCCTTTTGTGGTGCCTTTTGTGGTGCTTTTCCGGTTTGAGTTTCTTTTTTTGATGCACTTTGAAACTTTTGATTCTCATTATCTTGTGAAACTTCTTTTTTATTATCTGCTTCTAAATCCGCCAGATATTTATCTTTATCAAATTTCTCTTCAAACTCAGCTACTTGTTGATCAGTCAGGGCACTCATATGATTTTTTACAGGAATATTGTGTTTGTTTAAAATAGCTACAAATTCTTTGCTGGGGATATTATATTTTTTTGCAAAATCGTATACTCTTAATTTTGACATATTATTCCTCCCTTCAAATTTTTATTTATTTATTTATTTATTTGTTCATTTTTACTTTTTCCATTAGTTGCTGACGAACGGCATCGACAACTTCCTTATCTACTTTTCTTTTAAATGCTCGTTCCAGGTAATTTTTATTCAAAAATTGATCCACGCAAGCTTCGGATTTACACACATAGGCGCCACGTCCATTCGCTTTTCCCGTGGAATCAAAAAAAATTTCTCCAGATTTATCTGACACAATCCTTAATAAGTCCCGTTTATCAAATTTCGAATGGCATATAACACAGGTTCTCTGTGGAATTTTTTTCATATATTACCTCTCTGACATCGATCTTTTATAATATTATAGCATAAAAAGCTATAGTATTGATTAAACCTTTAACTTTCTAGCTCAAGCTCATCTGCAAGTTTTAGTTCAGGTTCAGGTTCAGGTTCTTCTACTAATTCAAGGTTTTCCGCAAAGTCAAGCGCTTCTGCCACCTCAAGTTCTTCCAACTCAAGTTCTTCTTTTAGTTCTAAAAGAATATCTTCATTTTCATTATCTGATTTTTTATCAATCTGATATTTGCTGGCATAGTCAAGTTTGCTTTTAATATCAATTTTCCAACCGGTAAGTTTTGCTGCTAACCTTACATTCTGTCCTTCTTTACCAATTGCCAGTGAAAGTTGATAATCGTCCACAATGGCAATAGCGGTTTTTTCATCTTTATTCGGCAGTACTTGAACAACTTTTGCAGGACTTAATGCATTTGAAAGATACTCATCGATATTTTCACTCCATTTAATAACATCGATCTTTTCTCCTCTTAATTCATTAATGATATTTTGTACCCGAACGCCCTTTTGTCCTACACAAGCTCCAACTGGATCAATACTCGGATCATTGGCTTTTACAGCCACCTTTGTTCTCGAACCGGCTTCTCGGGATATGGAAATAATGTCCACAATACCATCAAATATTTCGGGTACTTCTGATTCAAACAAGCGTTTCACTAATCCTGGATGAGTTCTCGATACATTAACCTGAGGACCTTTTGTTGTTTTCTTAACCATCAATAAATATACTTTTATTCTTTGGTTAATGTCATATGCTTCTCCCGGTATTTGTTCCGATGGCAACATCACTGCTTCAAGTTTTCCAACTTCAACATAAACAACACCTTTTTCAACCCGTTTGATAATTCCGGTTAAAACTTCATCTTGTCTTTCAAGATAATCATTATAAATGATATTTCGTTCAGCCTCTTTAATTCGCTGAATAATTAGCTGTTTTGCATTTTGTGCAGCAATTCTACCAAAATCTCTGGGTCTTACTTCTTTACGAAAGAAGTCTCCGATATTATAGTTCGGATCAATTTCTCTAGCTTTATCGAGTGAAATCTGATTTTGATCATTTTCCGGTATTTCGACAATTTCTTTCATCGCATATACTTGAATATCCCCGGATTCACGATCAATATTAATTTCCACATTATGTGCATTTCCATAATTTTTTTTATATGCCGTGGTGATCGCTGCCTCAATGGCTTGAATTAATTCTTCTTTATCAATTGATTTCTCTTCTTGAATTATATCTAGAGCTCTAATAAACTCCGCATTCATAATTGTTTTTTCCGCCTTCCATGTTATTCAGCAGTTGGATGAGGATTAAAATTCAACTCATCCAATAGATTTGCTTTTGCAATTTTATTATTTTCCAGTTCTAATAGTTCACCTGTTTCAAGTTCAAGGGAAAGACCTTCAGGTGTATATGTCTTTAATACCCCTTGAAAATCTTTCTTCCCATTTAAAGGTGCGAAAAGATGAATGGTTATTGTTTTGTTAATACTCGCCATAAAATGCCGGTCTTTTTTCAACGGCCGATCAATCCCCGGAGAAGAGACTTCTAAAAAATAGCCTTGTTCAATCGGATCTTTTTCATCTAAAACTTCACTCACTTTTCGGCTGACTTTTTCGCAGTCATCCATTGTGATACCTTTTTCCGAATCAATATAGAGAATTAAGTACCAATCTTTTCCACCTTTTTCAAAGGTGAGATCTGCTAATTCATAATCAAGTGATTCTACAACTGGAGCAATCAGTTCTTCTAAAAAAACTTCTTTAGATATTTTTTTCATAGTTAATCCTTTTTGTTATAATTGTGTATTTATCAATCTTTAAATTAATAGTTAACCGCCTGCCTTTAAAGAGTCACCCTATAGGCATTTAGCTTGGGGTTCCGGGCAGTCTTTATTATCTGAATGCAAGCATTTGTTTAGCTTGTGCCCATGCGTAAAATAGTTAAGAGTGGGTCTCCCCACTCTTAATGAAATACTATTTAATTGAATAAACAATTAAAAAATTCATATCTCATAAAAACAACTAAACTTCTAAAATTTCCACTTCTTTATCTTTTAGAATCTGTTCAATGTTTTTAATCTCATCGTCCGTTACTTTTTGGATTTCCTTCTCACCCTGTTTTAAATCATCTTCGGTGATCAATCCTTCTTTTTGGGCATCTTTCAAATCCTGTATGGCATGTCTGCGTATGTTTCGCATTGTTACCTTACATTCTTCGCCATACTTTTTAACCAGTTTAACTAATTCTTTGCGGCGTTCTTCGGTAAGCTGAGGAATCAGTAAACGGATGATTTTGCCATCATTTGATGGGTTAAAACCAAGATCGGATTTAAGAATGCCTTTTTCTATGGCTGATATTGAAGTGGCGTCATAGGGTTGTATGACAATCATTCTCGGCTCAGGCGTACTGATGTTGGCAAGCTGATTTAAGCTGGTTGGTGAGCCATAATAATCTACCATAACCCTGTCAAGTATCCGGGGATTCGCCCGACCTGCCCTTAAACTACCTAAACTTTCGTTTAGATTTATCAGTGCCTTTGCCATTTTCTCATTTGTTGTTGCCTTAATCTCATTTACCATCTTCTATACCTCCTGAATAATTGTTCCGATTTTTTCGCCCATAACGGCACGCAAAATATTTTTCGGTTCATTTAAACCAAATACTAGAATGGGAATGTGATTATCCATACACAGTGATGTTGCAGTGGAATCCATAACCTTCAAGCCTTTATTCAGCACATCAATGTATGATAATTCTGTATATTTTTTCGCATCTGGATTGACTAATGGATCTGAGTCATATACCGCATCGATGCTTTTTGCCAGTAAAATAATTTCCGCATCAATTTCCGCTGCTCTTAAAGCCGCAGTGGTATCCGTTGTAAAGAAGGGATTCCCGGTACCGGAAGCGAAAATAACAATTCTTCTTTTTTCGAGGTGGCGAATTGCTTTCCTGCGAATATATGGTTCAGCAATCTGTTTCATTTCAATGGCGGTTTGAACCCGGACGGGTACACCCATTTCTTCAAGTACATCCTGGAGTCCAAGTGCATTGATGCAAGTTGCCAGCATCCCCATATAGTCCGCGGTTGATTTATCCATGCCTTCACCACTGCGTCCGCGCCAAAAATTTCCCCCACCTACAACAATGGCAATCTCAACTCCCAGATCAAAAACTTCTTTAATCTGTTTACATATGGATTCTACTGTTGGTGTGTCAATTCCATGACCTGCGCTGCCAGCTAATGCTTCACCGCTTAATTTAATGATTACACGTTTATATTTCGGTTCCATAAAACCCCCCCTTCCTTTTTTCCATTATATCGTAATTATCTGAAATTTACAATGCTGTCAACTGTAAAAAAAGAACACGAATGTGTCCTTTTTTAGAGTTTATGCTTTAATTTGTTTGGCAACTTCCTCAGCAAAGTTTTCTTCTTTTTTCTCTAAACCCTCACCCATTTGAAAACGAGCAAACCGTCTGATTTTGACATTTTCGCCAATCGCCATGATTTGTTCTTTTACCAAATCTCCAATTGTTATGTCAGGATTTTTTACAAAAGGTTGTTCCAGAAGACAGATTTCTTTATAGAATTTACTGATCCGTCCTTCAACCATTTTTTCAATAATTTTTTCAGGTTTTCCTTCATTTAAGGCTTGAACACGAAGAATTTCTTTTTCTTCTTCCACCTCTTCATCTGGCACTTCTTCTTTAGTGACATACAAAGGGTTTGTAGCTGCTATATGCATTGCGACATCTTTAACAAACGTTTTAAATCCATCAGTTTTTGCAACAAAATCCGTTTCACAATTTATTTCAACCAAAACACCAATTTTCCCACCCATATGTATATAGGATTCAACGATGCCTTCTGCTGCAATACGTCCTGATTTTTTATTTGTTGCTGCTAATCCTTTTTCTCTTAACACGATCATTGCTTCTTCAATGTTTCCATCTGTTTCTACTAAAGCATTTTTACAGTCCATCATGCCTGCGCCGCTTTTGGCTCTTAATTCTTTTACTAATTTTGCGTCCACGTTTATCCTCCTAGTAAGTTTTAAAAATTATTCTGCTTCTACAACTGGTGCTGCTTCTGCAACTGGTGCTGCTTCTACAACTGTTGCCGTTTCAGCAATTGGTGCCGTTTCAGCAATTGGGGCTGCTTCAACGACTGGTTCTGCGACTGCTACAGGCGCCACTACAATTTCTTCTTCAACTTGTTCGCCCTGACGTCCTTCGATAATTGCATCGGAGATAACTGATAAGATTAAGGCTACCGCCCGAATAGCATCATCGTTACCAGGAATAATATAATCAATTTCGTCTGGATCACAATTGGTATCAACGATTCCGATAATTGGAATACCTAATTTTTTAGCTTCGGCAATTGCAATTCTTTCTTTTTTTGTATCAATAACAAAAATTGCGCCTGGTACACCTTTCATCTCTTTGATACCGCCTAAGAATTTTTGTAATTTTTCACGCAGACGTTTTAACTTAATAACTTCTTTTTTAGGTAGAAGGTCAAAAGTTCCATCTTCTTCCATTTGTTCTAATTCATTCAATTTATCAATTCGTTTGCTGATCGTTCCAAAGTTTGTTAAAGTTCCACCTAACCAACGGTGATTAACACAGTAGCTTCCGCTACGTTTTGCTTCTCTTTCAATACTGGTTTGCGCTTGTTTTTTAGTTCCAACGAAAAGAATTTCTTCACCGTTTGCTGATAATTCTTTTACGAAATTATATGCTTTTTCAATTCTCTTCACAGTTTGTTGTAAATCAATGATGTAAATCCCGTTTCTTTCTGTGAAAATATATGGAGCCATTTTTGGATTCCATCGTCTTGTCTGATGCCCAAAATGCACCCCTGCTTCCAAAAGTTGTTTCATAGAAACACATGCCATAATCTTATTCCTCCTTGGTTTTTCCTCCATTCTCGTCAATTAAGATCATCGACCTGAAACCAGGCACCCAATGTCTCTCAGAGAATGTGTGTAATACATACCTTGATATAATAGCACAATCGATTAGCTCATGCAAGTTTTTTTTATTTTCAAAGCAAGTACTTTTGATAATTATCTCGTTTTTCGGCAATATTAAAAATTCGTTCAACATAATCTTTATTAATTATAAACTCTTCCTGTTCATAATCTGATGCATAAAAAGAAATTTCTTCTAGTAATTTTTCCATAACAGTATGAAGACGTCTCGCTCCAATATTCTCTTCTTCCTCATTTTGTAAAAATGCAATCTTAGCAATATGCTTAATTGCATCTTCTTCAAAAATCAGGTTAACCTCTTCCGTCCGGATAAGCTCTTGATACTGCTTAATGACAGAGTTTTCGGTCTGTGTCAAAATCTCATTAAAATCCGCTTCGGTAAGACTTTCCAACTGAACACTAATCGGGAAACGCCCTTGCAGTTCTGGAATCATATCAGCTATTTTGGAAACATGAAAAGCACCCGCCCCGATAAAAAGAATATAATCGGTCTTGACCGGTCCGTATTTGGTATTGACCGTGCTTCCTTCTACAATTGGTAAAATATCCCGTTGCACGCCTTCTCTTGACACATCGGGTCCTTGATTATTGCCATTCCCGATTATTTTATCAATCTCGTCAATGAAAATAATTCCATTTTGCTCCGCTTCCCGAATACCTATTTCCTGAACCTGATCCATATCGATGAGCTTCTGAGCTTCCTGGTTAATTAATATTCGACGTGCATCGGCAATGGATACATTTTTCTTCTTCTTTTTTTGGGGCAGTATATCTCCAAATATGTCATTCATATTAAATGACATGCTGTCACTGTTCATGCCCTGCATCACGCCGATAGTTTTTGATCCGTCATCATCCACTTCGATCTCAATGATTCTATCCTCTAAAAGTCCGGCTTCCAGTTCTTTTGAAAGAGCTTCTCTTTTTTCTTTTTTGCTTTGCTCTTTTTCGCTGTCTAAATCAACTGGCGTGGTGGTTACCGGCTGATTCGGCTTCATAAAGAGATCAAACGGTGTTTTCAGGGTTTCTTTTATTTTCTTAGAAGGCACTAAAATGTCAAGAATAATTTTGTTGACGTTTTTCTCCGCTTCTGAATAAACCTCTTTCATTTTTTCCTGTTGGACATTACGTATGGATGTGTTCACCAAATCCCGCACCATCGATTCGACATCCCGGCCAACATAACCGACTTCCGTAAATTTAGTTGCTTCAACCTTAATAAAAGGCGCTCTGATAAGCTTTGCCATCCGTCGGGCAATTTCCGTTTTACCCACTCCCGTCGGTCCTACTAGAATAATATTTTTAGGTGTGAATTCATCAATTAAGTCAGCCGGCAGCAACGAACGTCGATATCGATTTCGCAGTGCCACGGCCACGGCTTTTTTGGCCTTTTCTTGGCCGATAATATAACGATTCAGTTCATCAACTATTTTTTTAGGCGTTAATTCTTTCATACTAATTCTCTTCCATTTCTAGTACTTCTACTGAAATATTACTATTTGTGAAAACACAAATTTCAGACGCAATTTTCAAAGACTCAAAAACCATTTCTTTGGCACTGAGGGTGGAGTATTTCTTTAAGGCCCGTGCTGCTGAAAGGGCATAAGAGCCGCCTGACCCAATTGCCGCAACATCGTCATCCGGCTCGATGACTTCGCCATTTCCAGATAATATCAGTGTTTCGGTTTGATCCATTACTATGAGCAGTGCTTCAAGTTTTCTTAATGCCTTATCCGAACGCCACTCCTTAGCCAATTCAATTGCTGAACGTCGCAAATTCCCATTATATTTTTCCACTTTTTGCTCGAATTTTTCGCATAATGTAAATGCGTCCGCTACGGATCCTGCAAATCCGACTAAAATTTTATCGTTGTAAATTTTTCTTATCTTTGTTGCTTTATTTTTCATAATGATGTTTTCACCCATGGTAACCTGGCCATCTCCAGCTATCGCTACCTCTCCATTATGACGTATTCCAACAATTGTCGTTGCATGAAACATATTTTTCTCTCTTTCTCTTTTTGACATTTATTTTTATTCCCCGACTGGGGCTGTATATCCACAATCTTTTTTATCACAATAGATTTTTTTTCGTTTTCCCAAGCCCTTTTGAAACAGTGTTGAGCCACACACCGGGCACTTTTCAGCCATTGGCAAGTCCCAATTCATATAGTCGCAATCCGGATAATTACTGCAGGAATAAAAAGTTCTCCCTGTTTTTGAGAGTCTTTTGACAATATCCCCGCCACAAATCGAACAAATACCGCCGGTCTTTTCAAAATACGGTTTTGTGTTTTTACAGTCAGGAAAACCCGGGCACGCAAGAAACTTGCCATATTTTCCTTTTTTGATAACCATTCGTCTTCCGCACAATTCGCAATCAACGTCGGATTCCGGATCAGCGATGATGACCGACTCCGCATTTTCCTGGGCATTTACAAGATCTTTTCCAAATCCAGTATAAAAATGCTTTAAGACACTTTTCCAGTCATTCTTACCTTCAGCAACCAGATCAAGGCTATCTTCCATCTCCGCTGTAAAGGAAATATTAACAACATCTTTGAAATACTCTTTCATTAAGTTCGTGACTGTTACGCCCAGTTCGGTTGGTTTAAAATGTTTTTCTTCGACCTCAACATAATCGCGATTTTTGATCGTGGCAATGGTTGGTGCATAGGTGCTGGGACGGCCAATTCCTTTTTCTTCCAGGATTTTAACTAAAGATGCTTCCGTATACCGTGCCGGCGGCTTCGTGAATTTTTGATCTTTGGTTGTTTTTAATCTTATTAAGGGATCTCCGATGGCCAATTCCGGCAAAATGCTATCTTCATCTTTGCCATGGTTTTTCCCGATTCTTGTAAAGCCGTCAAATTTTTGAGTTTCACCTTTTGTTTTGAAAATCAGATTACTGCAGGCTACATCAACATCCGTGACATAATACTCAGCATCTGCCATTTGACTGCAAAGAAGTCTTTCCCAAATAAGTTTATAGAGTTTATGCTGATCTTTTTCCAATGATTCTTTTGCAACTTCAGGAGTTAGCATAATTGAAGAAGGTCTGATTGCCTCATGAGCATCCTGAACATTCTTCTTCTTAGTTGCTTTCTTTTCTATCCCCAGATAGTCATCTCCAAAATGCTGCTTGATATATTCCTTACTTTCTTCCACCGCTTCTTCAGCAATACGGGTAGAATCCGTTCTGAGGTAGGTAATTAACCCGGTTAGTCCGCTCCCCTTAATATCAACACCTTCATAAAGCTGTTGTGCTAAGCGCATGGTACGCTGTGTTGTAAAACCAAGGGTTTTATAAGCTTCCTGTTGCAACGTACTGGTTGTAAAGGGAAGCGCTGGTTTTTGTTTGCGAATACGTTTTTTTACATTAGCAACCATAATTGTACTTTCAGATACAATTTTTTCTAATCGCACCGCTTCTTCCACGGTGGCAATTGTCTTTTTTTTACCATTTTCAGAATAAAACTTTGAAATGAATTCTTTCTCATCATCTTCTTTTTTTAACAGCAAATCAAGATTCCAATATTCTTCAGGAATAAAAGCCTTGATTTCTTCTTCCCGATCGACGATGATTCGTGTTACCACCGATTGAACCCGACCACCGCTCAAGCCTTTTTTAACTTTTTTCCACAAAAAAGGACTCAGAGAATACCCAACTAATCGGTCAAGAATACGACGGGCCTGCTGGGCGTTTACTAAGTCAATATCGATGTTTCGCTTATTGTCTATCGCTGCATTTACTGCCTTCTTTGTAATTTCATGAAATTCAATCCGGCATTTTGTGTCCAAATCGATTTCTAAAAAATTGGCCATGTGCCATGAAATCGCCTCACCCTCGCGGTCAGGGTCAGTTGCTAAATATACTTGATCAGCTTTTTTCGCGGCCGTCTTTAATTTTTTTAACAATTGTGCTTTCCCACGAATTTTTATATATTCCGGTTCGAAATTATCTTCTATATTAATACCAATTCGACTTTTGGGAAGATCAATCACATGTCCCATCGTTGCTTCAACTTCAAAGCCTTTTGGTAAATACTTCTTAATTGTTTTTGCTTTTGCCGGTGATTCAACAATTACTAACGTTTTGCTCATTGAATACCTCCTTTTTTCTATTTAAATGTTATTTATCCTCATAAACAGCCACATTATAGCAAAAATAGTTACTAAATACAAATGGATGTCATAAAATATAACTGATGGATCTTAAAGTAAGACGATATTTCCGTATTTAATGTCAATAACTTCTTCAATTTCCATCATTGTTAATAAACCATTGATGGTATTAACCGGCAATTCTGAATAAATAACCAGTTCATCAATCGTGGTATATCCTTTTCTTATCAGATTATACAAAGTTTGTTCAGCTATATTAATCATTATTTTTTCTTTTGACGCCATCGTTTTTTTAGCATTTTTTAATTCTGAATGATTATTTACAATAACATAGTCCTCTAAAATATCTCTTGGATCCGTAACTAACTTAGCGCCTTCTTTTAATAGCTGATTGCCGCCTGCCCATTGCGAAGCACTGATATCTCCTGGTATAACATATACATTTTTGCCCTGCTCTAAAGCATGATTAACCGTTATTAATGAGCCGCTTTTTTTTCGGGCTTCAATGACAAGCACACCTTGTGACAAGCCGCTTATTATTCGGTTTCTTTGCGGAAAGTGGTAAGGAAGCGGTTTCTCGCCTAAATTAAATTCAGTAATAATCAATGCCTCTTTAGACATCCGATCAAACAACTTTTGGTTAGAAAACGGATAACAGATATCAATTCCTGTTCCTAAAACGCCAATTGTTCTTCCGAGCTCATCAATGCTGCCCCAATGGCTTTGCCCATCGATGCCTGCGGCTAAGCCGCTGACAATGGTGATGCCAACCGCGGCTAGGGATTGAGCAAATGCTTTGGCGTATCTTTTGCCTAATACCGTTGGGTTACGAGATCCGACGATTCCGATTTTTATGGAACTATTTAATAATGTCACGTCGCCCTTGACAAACAACCCTGCCGGTGGCATATAAATACTCTTGAGCATTTCCGGGAATAAAGGATCTTCTCGGGTAATCATACGAATACCCTGCTCTTCCATGTAGTTCATCGAATGACGTGCTTTTTCCAGTGATTTAGACCGCTCTAAATAATCCAGATTCTCTTTTTTAAAAATGTTTGTTTTTTCCAGTGATTCTCTGCTTATTGAAAAAATATTTTGGGGAGAAACAAATCTTTCCAGCATTATTTTCTTTTGTTTAGCCGTAATTTTTTCTAAACCTAAAAACCAAAGCCAATAGAACGCCTCATCCATTTGTGGCCTTCCTTTCTGTAAACGTTTTTATTATGTTATCATAACTCCCCTATTTTATGAATGCTTTTGTCAATTAACCATAATAAAACTTGATATACCCAATCGAGTACATCAAGCTTTATTTAAAAAGCATCCCTGTTTTTCTAATTGAAGCAAATTTGTCTACTCTCGATTTCCGGGAATCAGTAAAACTGAAGTCGGCGAAGTTCTAACAATATTATGGCTTAAGCTGCCCACAAACACTTCTTTAACAAACCCTCTGCCTTGAGTTCCCATCACAACCAGCGAGATCTTTTGTTCATTGATGATTCTAATAATTTCTGATATCGGTGCTCCAAACGGGATTTGCATATCCACTTCAATATTCCCTAAAGTTAATAATTGATCCTTTAATTTCTGTAATCTTTCCTGATCAATTTCATTAAATTCCAATAGACGATTTGAAAGATATGGTTCTATTTTAGACTGGTCCTGGACATGAACGAGCGTCACTTTGGGAACGCCGCATTTAACCATTTCTTTTACGTATTCAAAAGCGATGTCTGCATTCTCTGAAAAATCTGTTGAAAAAAGAAGATGACTAATGAGATCACATTTGGTTGAAGCATCTTCGTCTTCACGATTATCGCGAATAAGAAGTACCGGTTTACTCGAATTGTTGATCACATTATTTGCAACCCCATTTAAAAGCAATGACCCCAGCATGCTCCGTTTTTCAATATTTATTACGACTAACGAACAGTTCTCGGCAACTGTGATCCGGTTAATTGCATTTTTTTGATTTCCTGAAACGACCCGGGTTTCCACTTCAAACCCTTGTTGTTTTAATATATCCTTTTGTCTTTTTAGGTTTTCTTCAA
This sequence comes from Acetobacterium paludosum, assembly GCF_008086595.1. Taxonomy (GTDB): domain Bacteria; phylum Bacillota; class Clostridia; order Eubacteriales; family Eubacteriaceae; genus Acetobacterium; species Acetobacterium paludosum. Next base: position 79,473 of record NZ_RXYA01000008.1, read on the forward strand.
ACATTGATGTTAAATTTAAATATTGTGAAATACCCACATCAACTTCCTTAGGGTTAAAGCACTGGACAAGCAGGCATTCTTTCGTCCCCAATGTTTTTAATCCTCCAATGCATCTTATCATTTCAGGAAAAGCGGTTGATATCTCAGAAATCATTGCCATTTTTTTAAACATAATAAATCTCCTTCAGCTTTAAAATTTAGATTGATTCCATCTTAAGAGCAATAAAATTTGTATTTATTATATCCCCGAATACTTGCCTACTAAACATTATCTTTTCATTTCTTTCATTTTTTCTCTTAGACAAAATTTAAAAAGGCCAATTATTTATCCGATTGCAATGTACAACGATAAACAATTGACCTTTATTCATTTTTCCTTTATTGGCGTATGGCACTATTCGACTTTTTAATCTATCTTTCGGTCCCAATGAAAAACAAAGCCACGGTACCAGGGCCGCAATGTGCACCGATCACAGGTTCAACCAGACGAATAAGAATGTCTTTTATCCCAAATTTTTCCCGTATCTTATCGGCAAGATAATTCGCATCGTCCAGACAATCTCCGTGTGAAATATAGATGATTTGATTCTCCGGACAGATCGCCGTTTCCTCCATTTTTTCAAGCAAAGCCCGCAGCGAATTTTTTCTGCCGCGTACTTTTGAAACAGGTACGAGATGACCGCCATCATCCATATGCATAACTGGCTTGATACTCAGGACCGTTCCCACAATCGCACTTGATGTTGAAACTCTGCCTCCACGCATCAGATAAAATAAATCGTCCACTGTAAACCAATGACACAGATGCAATCTGTTTTCCATCAGCCACTCATAGACAAAATCGATTGAATTTCCTTCTTCACGAAATTTTGCCGCGTAGCTCACTATCAGCCCTTCTCCCAGTGATGCACCGAGTGTGTCGACAGCTAAAATTTTTCTGTTTGGATAATCTTTTTTCAATTCTTCCAAGGCCTGGCAGCCGGTCTGATAAGTTGCACTAAGAGCGGATGAAAACCCGATGTACAACAGATCTTTCCCCTCTTGAAGAATCTTTTCAAATACCGTACGACAGGATCCCGAACTCATACAAGAGGTCGTGATAACTTCTTTATTTCGCATCCTGGTATAAAATTCTGTTAAATCAGTTTTCTTGCCTTTAATATAACTTACATATTCAGTATCACCAATATGGTATAAAAGAGACAAAATGTGGATATCATATTTTTCGATCAGTTCATCTGGCAGATTAGCAGAAGAATCTGTTACAATTTCAAAGTTCATTACTTCTACTCCTTTTTTTAGCATCTATACCATATTAATACAGAATCATCAACTAATCAAGCAGAAGCATAAATTATGTGTATATTATATTTTTCTTCAATAAACAAAATTCCTCAGAGAAATACAACGACTTGCTTACTCGCAGTACTATTCACTTTTACTTAATTCTTCTTCCTCCACTAAAAAGGCACTGTCTTCAAGCGGTTTTTTAATAAGTAAATCAACATCTTCTTTTTCATATTTTAAAATATCTAATGCTTTTTTTATAGTTTCAGAAATTTCATCGATATTTTTTTGATGATTTTGTGAATACTCATATGCTCTTGACTCAAATTCGGCAATCATCTTTCGTGTTTTTAGTTTAGTTTTTATGGTGATATCCACAAGTTCTTTGTTTTTTTCATTGGCTTCCTGCAAACTGTCTGATGCTCTTATATTTAGTTCAGCCAGCATATTTTTTTCAGCCAATAATACACTTCTTTCATGGACAACTTCTTCATATTGCTTCTTCAGAATTTCATTTTCTGCCAGCAGCAACCTTTTTTCATGAACTACTTCGTCACTTTTTTTCTTTAAAATTTCATTTTCTGCCAGTACCTTTTCAAGATTTTCTTCCGGGCCATCATTTTTAGCATAATTTCCCAACTCATCATTCAGATCCTGAATCATTAACTTTAGTTGGTCAAGCTGATCTTTTAACTGAATACATTCCTGCTCATAATTTCTGTATTCATTTAATTTTATTTGCATTTCCAAATTTTGCGCTGCAATTTTCTCATACATCTGATCATTTTCTGCTGAGTCATTATTCTGATTCAGCTCAACTATTTCATTATTCAGTTTTTCATTTTCTCTAGTCAAATGATCAATTTGATCTTGCATCTCCATCTTCGAGTTTTTACACACATTAAACATTTCACCATATTGATCCCGTTCCTGTTTCAGCATTGCTGTCATGGAAGCATATTCGTCCAACCTGTTTTTGAAAGATCCTTCGGCGCTATGCAAATTATCGGATAATGTTTCGATATATTCTGATACTTGTTTAGCGTTATACCCTCCTAAGAATTTCTTTTTAAAGGGCACTTCACTATTTGTTTTTTGGGACTTATCCCTTAATTCATTTAGTGTAAATTGATCTGATTTCGTCGACATTCTATCCCCCCCTTACTCAATTTTAGAAATTTTAAACACGATTCGATGATGGATTTCGAAATTATTTCTATTTAATGAACCGGATTTGAGTTCGAGCACCCAGAAGGCTTTTTTTACGTACTGACTGATCCGTCCGGGTCTCATATCTTTTTCCATATTCAATATTTCGCCTTCGCGAGACAAAAAAATCACATCAATATTAAACTTCATTCCAAATGTATGGACTTGCTTACAATCTTCCAATAAAAGTCCCTGCTGCTCATCCAGTGATTTTGTCCTTAAAAGCCCTACCAGTCTGGAGCAAAAATCATTTGCCAGTTTCACTTCATTGAATAAAACAATATTATCTCTTAGTGCCAGATAATTATCCATGTCTAAATCCCTCCAAATTGCTTGACTACCTGTAATATTGTCGGACCTAATAACACAATAAAAAGAACAGGAAGGACAAAAACGACTAAAGGGATCATCATTTTCACAGGCGCCTTCATGGCTTTTTCTTCGGCCCGTTGTCTTCTTTTAATCCGTAATTCTTCAGCTTGAGATTTTAAAACCTGGTTAATGGGAATTCCTAATTGCTCTGCTTGTATAATTGAACCCACAAATGTTTTTAATTCTTCAACTGAATTTCTATCTGCTAAGCTTTTTAAAGCTTCACGTCTTGGTTTGCCAAAATTAATTTCCGAATGAACAATATTCAGTTCCGTTACCAATACTCCGCTCAGGCGTTCGCCAATTTTCACCATTGCCGAATCAAATCCTAATCCCGCCTCCATGGATACACATAATAAATCCATGACGTCCGGCATCTCATTCGCTATCGCTCCCTGCCGTTTTCTTATTTTAGTTTTCAGCAATAATATCGGACTGATCACGGAAAATAAAATACTCAAGAGTATGATTAAGGTCTCCATAGCGAGACTTAATCTTGTAAAAGCCGTCAGAATAAAGGCTGCCAATATAAATGCCCCAGAAAATACAAGTCTCGACGCATTGTATTCATTTACGGCAAGATGAAGACCTGCTAATCTCAAACTGGTTTCAAGTTTTTCTGTTTTATTGCCTTTGCTTTTGGGGAAAAGAACCGATACCCGCTTTATGACAGCTGTGAACACGGGCAAAATGACTCGTTGAAAAAAGGGCTTTTCAAAATCGTCATCTAAATCATGTTGATTTCTTTTCTTTATTGAATCAAGTCTTCTGCTTTTCGTATCAATTGTCTTCCCTTTGCCGTAAAATACGATGATCGTGAGAATAAAAACAAGTAACGATATGCTGATTGTTAAAAGCATCATAATGCCGGCCTCTTTTCATCAGATTGGTGAAAATTATGATTCACCAGTTAGAATTTTATGTTAACTATTTTTCTAATCACTAAATAACCGATGGCTTCCATTGCGGCTGCGACCACCACCATCGTTATTCCAAGATTGGATTGAAAAAAAATAGTCACATAACTTGGGTTAAATAATAAAAATATTAATATAATAAAAACCGGCATCAGTCCCACTACCATTCCAGAGGTTCTCCCGGTTGCCGTTAATACCTTAATTTCGCTTTTTATCTTAAACCTTTCCTTGATAGTTCCTGAAATACTGGTTAATATTTCTGATAGATTACCGCCCGTCTGACGTTGAATTAAAATTGCCGACACAATCATCATAAAATTTTGACTGTCTATTTTTTCCGAGAGTTTTGTTAACGAGGTCTCAATTGAACTTCCCAGCTTTAACTCCTTAACAACGCGTCCAAATTCCCCTGATATCGGATCAGGCATTTCTGTCGAGATACTGACAAGCGCTTGCTGAAACGTCAACCCGGCTTTTAAACAGCTGCTCATGATACTGATGGCATCCACCAACTGCTGTTCAAACAATTCAACTCGTTTCGCTCGTTTTTTATTAACATAAAAAGGTGGAATGAACACCCCAATTAGCAGTGCTCCAATTGCTAAAATGACATTGTCGCTTAATATTATTATCAGAATCGAGGGGGCAAATGCCAGTGCTGCCCAGATTTCAAGAAATTCAGAAGGTTTAATCAAAATTCCCGACATGGATAAATCATTCTCAAGTCTTTTTAGCATCTTTAACTTTTGGCCGTCACGCCCCTCTTTTTTCTTTTTTTCTCTTCTTTGCGCCAGCAATTCAATTTTATTGAGCGCCGTAATCTTGTCAATTCTTTCATGAATAAGACGTTTGTCCGCTAAAAGTGTATGCATTGTGGTCAAAACAAGAATAAATACCCCCAGTGAAATGACTAAAGTGATTAAAATTACATTCATTTATATTACCTGATTTTAATTCCTTTCTGTACCCGACTTATTCAATAAACCAGTCATCATTAACCTTGACGCCATTATGCATAATTTTTCCCAAACACCGAGGTTTTATGCCCAAGCTTTTAAACTGGCCTTTGAACTTACCGTCATTATCTAACTGTCCCGTCATTTCATAATTAAAGATATCCTGCATCACAACAACTTCACCTTCTAAACCATTGACTTCGGTAATGTTGACCACTTTTCTTGTCCCATCTCGCAACCGGGATTGTTGAATAATAATATCAATTGCCGATGTCGTCTGATCCCGAATTGCCCGAAGCGGCAAATCCATACCGGACATTAAAATCATTGTTTCTATTCTCGATAATGAATCTCGGGCTGAATTAGCATGAATGGTGGTCAAAGAGCCATCATGCCCGGTGTTCATAGCTTGGAGCATATCAATGGTTTCGGCCGAACGAACTTCACCAACAATAATTCTGTCCGGCCTCATCCTGAGTGCATTCACAACAAGCTCCCGGATTGAAATTTTACCTCGACCTTCAAGGTTGGCTGGTCGGCTTTCTAGGGTAATGACATGATCCTGCAATAATTGTAGTTCAGCTGAATCTTCAATGGTAATAATTCTCTCATTGTCAGGAATAAAGCTGGATAAAACATTAAGCATGGTCGTCTTGCCGCTGCCGGTCCCTCCGGAAACAATAATATTGAGCTTTCCCTTTACACAAGCCTCTAGAAAAGCCACCATTTTTTTAGAAATAGAGCCAAACTCCAATAATTGTTCTACCGTAATCGGTACTTTTGAGAATTTTCTGATGGTAATAACCGGCCCTACCAGTGACAACGGCGGAATGACTACATTAACTCGGGATCCATCCTGCAATCGCGCATCCACCATGGGGCTTGATTCATCAATATGTCTGCCCACCGATGATACAATCCGATCGATGACATTCATGACATGCTGGTTATCTTTAAAAACAACGTCTGATAACTGAATCTTTCCATTTTTTTCAATATAAATGCGATTATATCCATTCACCATAATCTCGGTTATGTCAGGATCTTTTAAAAGCACTTCCAGTGGCCCATATCCAATAATCTCGTTGAGTAATTCCTGGGTTATTCTTATTCTGTCCAAATGGTTTATGTTTTCCGCTTCAACTGCCATGATATTTTCTAAAATTTTTAAAATTTCTACTTTATTCTCTTTGCTGACCGTTTCGATCTTATTGTTGTTTATTTCATTGATCACTTCTTGATGGACCCGATTTTTCAAATCATCATGAATATCAATGTGATGTTCCTCTTTTTTCCCCTCTTCCTGATTATTCTTGTTTTGACCGATTCGCTGTTGTTCCATTTTTTCCCGCAGCCCCATCGTTTTCACCCCTTACTTTTTATTCCTAACTCATGTTATTATCGATCCTGCTGACAACATTTTTAGCAAGTTTCAAAAGATCCTTTCCGATTTCTGATTTAGGTGAATCCAGTACAATCGGCACCCCTTTATTATGACAATTGACCGCTGTTTTAAAATCAAGGGCGATATTGTTTTTAGCCGGTATACCGAGAACCCGCTGCATATCTTTTATGCTGATTAATCCCTTAGTTACTCGATTAATGACAATTTCCGTTTTCTCTCGTTGTTGCAGGGATTCCAGAATATTCAAGCTTATTTTCGTATTGCGCAAGGTTGATATATCCGGTACCGAAATTAAGAGAACAAGATTAGCATTTTCAATGGCTGTCATGGTAACATCATTGAATTGAGGTGTCGTATCGATGAGAATATAATCATAATACGGCCTCATGGTATTAATCATTGTTTCAACGTTATTTGGCGTCACGTACTCCGCATATTCGGGACTTTTCGGCGCACATACGATACTAACTCCAGAAAAATGTAATGTCATGATTCGTTTGATGGCATCAATATCCCCTGAATCTTTGCCCTGGGATAATTCTGCGATGGTGTTCTTGGGATCAATGTCGAAGTATACATTCACATCTCCAAATTGCAAATCCAAATCGACAATCGCAACTTTTTTTTTCATTTTCGCTAATGCCACGGCTAAATTTACGGTAACGGTTGTTTTTCCGATTCCGCCCTTTGCACCGAATACCGTGATAATCCGTGACTGCATATTCGTAGCAATGGTATCGGTATTTTCCAGCCGTGATTTCTCAATATTATAAGCGACTTCAATGTTCTCTGTCAGAGTTTTGGCATCGATGGGAAGCTGTAAAACCTTGCGCACCCCGGCCAGCATGACTTCTTCAATCATCGTCATATCAAAACGATCACATAAGAATATAACCGCACAACCCGGTATTTTTATATAGATTTTTTTTGCTGAATCAATCGCATCATGGTAATCATTTTCACACTGAATAATGATTACATGAGGTTTTAGACTGATCGCCTTATCAAGGGCCATTTCATCCTGTTTTGAAAAGCCGATAAACGCAATTTTCTCGTTTCCAAGCAAACTTTTTATTTCATATATTCGATTGTCATTATTGCCGATAATCATTACTTTTATCTTTTCCAAAGCTATTCCTCATTTCATTAAAAAATCGAATCTGCCTTGATCGATTTTTTAATTAATCGATCAAGGTGCATAGGGAGCTGGATTCGCAATTGTTCCATCAACTGGCGAGCGCAAAATCAAACGATATTTTCCCTCTGTTAATGCATAGTTTACTTTTAAAATGCTCTGTACAGGAACTAATACGGTAACAGATGTAGCCGCATCACCACTTTTAGTGGTTTCTTTTGAGCCGACTTCCAGCACCTCAACATTTTCAATCACGGTTTGTGACATTACTCTTTTACTTTCATCGGCGCTATTAATCATTGTTGCAATAAGGTCAACATGGTCTCCTTTACTGATATAACCGGCCACGCCGGTTATTTCATCCGTCTGTATTGTCATTGCCCGATAGTTTTGATCAACTGCATATGACAAGCTGTTATTCGCCTGATTGACATCACTTAATCTTGTTGATAGAATCTGTTCATCCGCTTCAATGCTTTCTCTGGTAATTCGACCGGTAACATCTTCCCCATTACTAACTGATAAAGCATTGACAAAATCAACCGGCACTTGTTTAACCGTGATCATTTCCGGCAATATCATTGTTCCCTTTGCTATCGTTTCTACTGCAACAACAACCGGCTGGGTTTTTTGGTTGGATCCGCCTTTCAGAGAGGATGCAAATTGAAAAACTGCAAATCCTGTTATAATTGAAACCGCCAAGGCGATAAGAATAAGTTTTTTCATTGATTTCTCCATTAAATACGACATTTTTCGCGTATTTTACTCATATCCTCGAACATATCACGCTATTTAAAATGCAATAAATGTTATGTCATTTCACTATCAGTTGAACTTTCATGACTATCAACTAGTTATTCTGTTAGTTTAAATAAAATTGGCGCAAAATACGGGAAACTACTTGCAACATCTGCTGATTGAAATGTTTTATTTGAACCGCTGATATCCACAACTCTACCAACAATACTGCCATTAAAAGTATAATTGGAACCTGTTACTAAAATTGATCCATTGGGTGCATACAGAATACCTTTGAAATCATGTGCTGAGCCACTGAAGTCAATTGCGGCATCAGATTTTATTGTGGAAGTATAGCCTGAATATATACATAACTTACTCTCTGTAGCATAGCTTCCGCCGGTGCCCGTGATTTTTATTTTTCCTTTAGCATAGATGGAACCTTCTCCACTGAATGAAATTCCAGATAAATCTGCACTTCCCTCTATGTAAACTGGTTGGTTAAGATTGATTGAACTGGCGTTTGCACTGGAAAAATTGCCTGCATAATACTGGCCAGCGGCAATCGCTTGTGCTTTGATTGTCGGAAGTACTGATGAATAATCAGGCATGGGTATATAAGCCGACCCAGGTAGTTTATTTGCAATATTATTGCCCACTACTGTACCAACCCCTTCACCATTATGGATAATGGTGCTTGTATTAGCGTCTACATTGAAATTACCATGGATATTTCCATTCACACTATTAGTTAACCCTGACATAGTCAAAACATTTTGTAATTTAACAGAAAAGCTAAGCGGATCTGGGTATTTGTTTCCAGAAAAAATTGCGTAATCAAATGCAGCACCTAAACCAGACCCTGACTTTTCTGCAACCGCTCGAGCTGATACTTCAGTTTGTGTTAAACCCAAAACTCGGGCAAATGAATACACTACTGTTTTTTTACATACAACCTCAATCCTGTTGGAGTTACCATTATAGGGGCTCGTTGCTGTAACTTCTGTAGATAATACCCCATTTTTACTGGCATAGGAGCTAGCTGTGGCTTTAGCAGTATTGGCAGTTGGTAACTTCTGTGCTCCAGCCAGAGCAGCAGCATCAGCAGCATTTTGCAGTTTTGTTTGTGTAAAAGAGACCATCCCCAAATCAAGAACCAGAGCTGCAAAGCCCAGAATAACGACCATTAACAAAGCAACAATAATTATAACATTTCCGGATTCATTATTTTTAAATTGTTTAATGATGGCAATTTGTTTTAGATTCCTCACGACCGTTCTCATCTCTATTCCACTTTCATCGTGCACGATGAACTTAAGTTGATTGTGTCACCGTGGACAAATACACCGACAATGGGAGTCAGCACATTTACATTGCCATTAACTTCTACCTTAACATCACCTAAACTTGGATTTGTAGGATTTGTAAATGTTACCGTTATTACCAATGAATTGGCTATATAATCCGGAGCGACAGCGCGAACGTGATCAGCAATTGCAGTTGTGCCTGATGAATGGACAATGGCAAAACGCGCGCCTTCTCTGGAACAATTGTCAACGATATTCTGATTGGTAAACAGCCAGCCAAAATCAATAATCGCGCACAAAATCATAATCAGAATCGGCAATGTGATGGCTAGCTCAACCACCGCCTGGCCATCTTCTTTTCGTATCCATCTGATTATATCTGCAAACATTTTTCCTCCCCGATGCTCATTTACGCATAGCATCCTGCTCATAAAGAAACTATTAATATTCTATCGGAAAATAGCTGGACTGATCCATGCTAATTGTAATTTAATTAAAAAAAGCATATTAGCAATGCAAAAGTCAGATCTTGACATGCATTACCAATATGCCAATGATTGTACTTATGCAGCTGGTGTTGTCAATTTAGTTTTAATATTTACAAAGAAAGTATTTAGCACTGGCCCCAATGCATAAATTGCAACGATTGCAGCTAATGCGATTCCGGCGATAATCAAACCATATTCAACCATTCCTTGACCGTCTTCGTCACTGATCATTTCCGCAAACATGTTTTTCATTTTCTTTCTCCTTTTCATTTTTAATATATAAAGTCCTAAACTTTATCACGCTCATAAATGTTGCCGATTGATTAACACTCCCAAATTAAAAAACAGTTTTTAATACACATAACCAATATACCAATGATTGTACTTATGCAGCCGGCGTTGTTAATTGAGTTTTAATATTTACAAAGAAAGTATTTAGCACTGGACCCAATGCATAAATTGCAACGATGGCAGCTAATGCGACTCCGGCGATAATCAAACCATATTCAACCATACCTTGGCCTTCTTCATCTGTGATCATTTCTACAAACATGTTTTTCATTTTCCTTCTCCTTCTTATTTTTTATATGTAAAGTCCGAAAACTTTATCACGCTCATGAATGTTATCCATTGATTAGTAGTCCCAAATCAAATAATAAATAGTGACTGTTTATCATATTTATAACCAGCACTGCCACAAATCCAGAGGCCATAAATGGTCCCAATGCTATTTTTGATTTCAAATTCCCCTGGCCTGTGATAATAATGTAAACAGTATAGATGATCAAGAAAAATGTCATAATCAGGATTGCCGTTAATACTCCATACAACCCGAGACAAAAGCCTACGGCTGCAGCATATTTGACATCTCCCCAACCAGCTCCTTTTCCAATCATTGCCGGTAAAAAGAATATAATAAAGCCTAATGCTAAACCGAATAAATTGACCTCTATGTTACCAATCGGTTGACCTGTCACTAAAAATGCCGCGCCAATGATCAACGTTATGAGGATGAGCTCATTTGGTATTTTCTTAATACTGATATCCACTGCCGACAGGATGATGCAAACAGAAAAGAGTAACATGCATTCCAGCGTATTGGATTGCAACCCATTGATTAAAATAAGAAGAAACCAGCCTATGGTGTTTACGGCAGCCCAAAGCATTGTTTTTCTAATGCTTCCTGAAAATCGATAAGGCATGAGTGTATTAACTCTTCTTTGAATTAAATAGATTGTGGACTTCTCCATACATACGCCGATGATTGCTCCAACTGCTAAAACGACAATATTAAAGAACGTCATTTGGTTCATTATTTAACCCCCTTATTCTTTTTTTGCAATAAAAAAGCAACGTTTTGACGCGTTGCACTAAAGGTATATTAAATATACCCCTTCTACCTGCAACTGGCTGTCATATAAAAATTTACTTAGACCCTTAAGCTTTGCGTCCTTACCTTTCGATAAGTATGCTAAATATTAAATTATAATCTCAAATTTTTTCTTTCAATAAAAAAACAACGTTCTGACACGTTGCACTTAAGGCATATCAAATACACCTATCTTATTCGCAACTGGCTGTCATATAAAAAATTACTTAGACCCTTAAGCTTTGCGTCCTTACCTTTCGATAAGTATGCTAAATATTTAATTTACATTATTCTAATACACTTATGTTCTTATGTCAAGTGTTTTATTCTTAAATATATCATTACAAGAGTAAATTTTAATTCTTTTTTTAAGACCTGATTAATAAAGCCTCACAAGCCCAAATTAAAAACACCTGTCAACTCTAAATGAGTCACAGATGTTTGTGAAAATGATACTTGTTATTATATAATAGCTTTATTACTCCAATTCTTTTTGTCGTTCCAATTGCCTTTCAGCCATTTCAAAAATCGCATTAATATTTTCAGTTTCTTCATATTTTGTATAGTAGCCAAAGGGAACAGACAGTTTTATGGATTCCACCTTTGCTTCATCCATACTTTTTTTAATTCGCTTAATCGCCCGTTCTACATTCGCGCCTGCAGTTCTAGGCATCAGAATAACAAATTGATTACCTTCCAGTCGGGCAACGACATCATCACCTCGGCAGACATTCTTGAGAATTTGAGCGACCTTCTTAATCAAAATATCCCCTACTGTACGTCCATACTTAACATTAACCTGGTCCAAACGGCTAACCGACAGTAAAATTATTGACAGCGGATAATATGATTTATTATCCAGTCTTTCTAATTCCTTATCATAATACTTTCGATTATATGCTCCTGTCAGCTGATCACAAAAAGTCAACGATTCTACATTTTCCTGATTTTTTCGCTCTTCAAGCATTGCTTTTAAGAATTTCTTATTTTCTGTTACATCCTGAATAAAACATACCATCCCTGTAATTTCGCCATTTTTGTTTTTTACCGGGGCCCAATGATTTTTCCCCAGGATTATATTATCCTCGCTATCCTTATGTTCTTCAATTGAACAAAACTGTTCCCCTGATAAAACGCGATCAAGAAAGCCTTTCATGTTTTTCCATTCTTCATTGTCATCTATGAGATCAAGCAAATTAGTACCTATCTCTATGTCTTTTCCCCATTGAGATTTTGCCATCTCCTTATGTCGATTGTTAAAGCTTATATACCGGTACTCTGTATCTAAGCAAAAGATAATAAAATCATGAGTTGTTTCAAGAATTGTTTTTAAAAGATTATTTGCAAGCTCCAATTTTTCAGATAATGTTATAATACATTCTTCTAAAGCTTGATCGCCTTGCTTTATTCGCTGATCTGCTATAATTGTATCAATTGTAATTTTGTCGTCATGATTACTCACTATGCCCAACCCTCCTAAAATAATTAAATCCTAGCTATTACATCAAATTAAACTTGTCTTTATCTCAATTTTCTTCATAACGATGTTGCTCCATATACAAAACTAGGAATCACTTTTTACATTGTACCATTTTCATCAGCAACTTTCTACTTCTTTAATTACTTAACTAAGCGGAATTTATATATTTTCCTTATATTATGACGATAATTGATGATAATTGACAGTTTTGATCGATTGGGGTAAAATAATTTGCATAGTTCAATCTAGCTAGAAATATAAGGAGATGAAAGATAAAAATGCAACAAATCGGTGATCACTCAGAAGCGAACAAAAAACTAATTCTTTTTGATATTGTATTAATTACATTTATGTCAACTTTGGACACCAGTATTATCAATGTTGCGATGCCCCGTATGGTGGATGCATTGTCCACCACCACTCAGCTCATCACCTGGGTGGTAACAATTTATCTCATTGTTATTTCTTCAACTATTTTAATTTTTGGACGGCTCGGCGATCTAAAAGGAATCAGCAAAATTTTCATTTGCGGTATTGGGCTATTCACCTTTGGTTCCGCCTTATGTGGATTATCCGGTTCTTTAATCATTTTGCTCATGGCCCGAATGATCCAGGGAATCGGTGCGGCTGCGACGATGGCCACAAGCTATGGCTTAATTACACAGGTCTTTCCAATAAATGAGAGAGGCAAAGCATTGGGTATTTCTGGTACTTTTGTAGCGATTGGATCGATGACCGGACCAACTTTAGGCGGTTTTATTGTTGATGCCTTAAGTTGGCACTATATATTCCTTATTAATATACCCTTCGGAATCTTTGGTTTGATATTAGCGATAAAAGTTCTGCCTAAACCAGTCCCAAAAGCAAAGGAAACCCTTGATATTAAAGGCGCACTACTGTTTGCTTTGACAATTATACTTTTATTTTTCTCCCTGAATATTGGAGGAACGGTGGGATACACCCAGCCCGTCATTATGCTATGCCTTTCACTTTCACTCATTTCATTTGTTGCATTTATTCTCATTGAAAATAAGTGCAAAGCCCCTCTTCTTCAATTGAGTATTTTTAAAAGCACCTTGTTTTCTCTTAGTATCTTTTGCGGATTTATTTCATTCATTGCGATTGGCAGTTTCACAATCATTCAGCCATTTTATCTTGAAAACGCATTGAATTTATCGCCTTCCACGACTGGATTAGCCATGATCGTTTATCCTATATTCTTGTCCGTTGTTTCACCCATCAGCGGTTATTTATCAGACAAAATTGGATCGAAAATGCTCACTTTTCTGGGCTTGACTTTATTGAGTTTTTCACTTTTTCTCATGTCAAGCTTAACCGAAACATCTCCCATCTGGCTGTTTATTATTTTTGTTATCATTATGGCTATCGGGAACGGCCTGTTTCAGCCTCCCAATAATGTATTGGTGATGTCCAGCGTCTCTGATGATAAGATCGGTATCGCCGGCAGCGTTAATTCTCTGGTAAGAAATATTGGCGTCGTTTTTGGGGTAACCATGTCCACTAATCTTTTGTATTTGCAAATGAGTAACAAAATAGGATATCCAGTTTCTAATTTTGTTAAAGGAAGAGCTGATGTTTTTATCTTTGGTATGAAAAGCGTTTACTTAAGCGTAGCTTTCATTTGCGCCATTGGAGCGATTATAACTGCCATCCGTTTTTTGGGGAAGAAGCCTCACAAGATAAATGCTGAAGATTCTCCGAATTTTTAATTTTCTATGTTCCCACCGTTATCTAAAAATAAACGGTGGGAACTCCCTGCTAACCGTCAGTCGTTATTTTGATACCGCTTGATTGCATTCTCCAAATATTTATTACAGTCTTCGGTATTTTTTTAATGCCATCACATTCACTATAAACAGTACGCCGATAAATAATACCGAACCCACCAGCCAGGGCCATATTTCCATAAAACCCTTGCCTTGAATCATAATCATTTCCAGTGATGTACAGCCATAGTAAATCGGTGTAAAATAGCACAGATTTCCCAATCCAAAGGGAATCGTATCAATGGGTATCAGTCCGGAAAAAAAGATCTGCGGAATTAACACCACCGGAATAAACTGAACCATCTGCAATTCGTTGTTTGCAAAAATAGAAACTAGGGCTCCCACAGATACCGCCGAAAAGGCCATTAAAATCATTACCAAAATACAAAGCGATACCGAACCTTCCACATGAAGGTGCAAGACATAAACAGAGAATAAAATAATCACCACACTTTGCAGTGCCGATAACAAACCATAGCCGAAGGTGTACCCGCCAATAATATCCATTCGGCTAATCGGCGTCATGAGCATCCGCTCTAAAGTTTGTCCAAAACGCTCCCGTACAAATGACATCCCCGAAAGAATGAAAACAAAGAAAAATGAGATAACTCCGAGAAAAACATAACTGAGGGAATCTAACTGATTGTCATCCGCTGTTTCATAAACATACTCGATCAGCAATTCACTCTGTGAAGGCTGCAAAACTTTATTGGTATCCTGAATGGCTTTTAAGGCTGTGGCGGATTTGGAGTTCTTCTCCAGCAGTTCAATGTGAGTTCCTTCTGAATCTTTCCAAATCAGCGCATCGATTCCGTTCTCCTCCAAATAGTTTTTTGCCTCCGGTTTTTCATTCAACTCGATAACCCCGGCATTTTGTTGCAGTTCTGTAATGAATTTTTCACTCATATCGTAAGTCGCAATTTGTGGAACATAGTTCGAATTTCCTAAAATAAAATACAACAGAGTTAAAACCAGCAGTGGTGCAAACAACAGTAGTCCCAGCGAACGTTTATCGTTTTTTATTTGTCCCAGGATTCGTTTAACAATGCTTAACATGTTGCGCCCTCCACTTCTGACTGATCGTCCATAAAAAACAATTCCTCGATATTCCCATTTGGTGTCATTCCGATTAAATTTTCAACGGTATCCTGGGCAATAATATGGCCGTTTCGAAGCAGTGCAGCATCATCGCACTGAGTCACTTCATCCATGACATGGGTCGTAACCAGAATAGTAACTCCGCTTGACTTCAGTTGCTTAAGATACTCCCATATTCTTCTTCGCAAAACTGGATCAACCCCGACAGTCGGTTCATCCAACAGCAGCAGCTTTGGATGATGAATCATTGCCACCGCTAACGATATTCTTTTTTTCATCCCTCCCGAGCAATCACGAACCAACTTAGTTTTATCTTGCAGCATATCCACAACCTGCAGCAGTTCTTCGGCATTTTTCTCGAATGTCTTTCGATTCAATTTATGAAGTCCCGCAAAAAACTTCAAATTCTCCCATACCGACAGTTCCTCATACAGTGCTTCATTTTGGGGCATATAACCCATTTCTGCTAGAAGTTGTTGGTTTGGCACCTTGGTTCCGCCGATTGTAACGGTTCCATTTTCCGAGCGGATAGCTCCCATCATAATGCGCAACAAGGTTGTTTTCCCTGAGCCGGATGCTCCTAGCAGACAAAATATCCGCCCGGAATTAATGGTTAAGTTAATCCGATTCAAGACCCGCTGTTTTTTAAAAGATTTATCGACTTGATTCACTTCTATCTTCATTTTCAATGTTCTCCTCTTGATTTTTCTATTACCCTCATTTTAGTCCCAATGGTGCCCGTATTCAACCAACAGTCTTTTTCAAAGTGTCGGATTTTCTTGTTAATCCTGCTCTATTGGTTTATAATTATCATAAACGACATGGTTAACGAGGTAATATCTCCATGAACAAACCTTTATCAACGACCGCTCAAATCACCCGACAAAATCTGATCGATTCATTTTGGCAGTTATATTGCAAAAAAAGAATTGAGAAAATCTCTGTAAAAGAGGTTTGCGACCTTGCCGGATATAATCGCTCGACTTTTTATGTTTATTTTATCGACGTATACGAAATTCTGGAAGAAATTGAAGAGCAGACTATTACCACTGAGGATTTTAAGAAAATTGTAATCAAACAGCTTTTTCGCGGTAAGCTTTCACATACTGATCGCAAAAAAATTATTTTGAAATCGGTTCTTGAGTTCTTTGAAAAAAACAAGACCAACCTCCCTGTTCTATTAGGGGAGAACGGTGACCCCCTATTCAGACAGAAGGTCTTGCAGAAACTCACTCCTGCGGTACTATCGATGTATAAAAAGCTAACGCCTCAACAACTGCTGGAAGTGAAGTATTTAATGGAATACCAGAGTGCGGCCATGCTCAGCACTATTTCCAAATGGTACACCAATGATAAAGACATGCCAACCGCACAGTTTTTAGAACTGCTTTTAGCGGTCACAACAAATGGTATTCAAACGGAATTATCAAAATATTAATACCAAATAAAAAACGGCTTGATCCGGTCCGCAATCAGCGTTCCAGTCAAGCCGTTTTTTTTATTGCTTTTTATAAAGCTCCGAATAATGCTATTCTGTTTCAGCTCTTATCCGAATTTTTCAGCTCATCACTCACCCTTCGGTATTTGATAATCGGTCCATCTCCAGATAATAGCTTTTCTCCCGATTTTAAAGCTGAAGCTTTCGGCTTCTGAGTAATGACGACTCTTTTATCCTGACGTTCGATGATTCGATTGGCAAACTTTCCAAAGAATGCTATGATTCGATTTATTATTCTCGAATTTGTTATTTTGCAATAAAACCGGATATACAAAACTGTATTTTCTTCATCCACCGGGGCAAAATAGATGATGACCTTAACTTTATGAGAAATGTGGTTCATCCACATATTGGGAAACATAAAACTCAGATACGTCTCTTTAATGATACATTCCGCCGCCGGTTTTGGCGTTTGTCCCTCATCAACCTCATTATTTGCACTAGTTGTTAAGACATTATTTTCAAATTCTACTTTAGGTCCATTAATAAGGGTTTTATTCCCTCTCCCTATCGTATTGTAATGCACGATTGGAACATGGACAACATCCAGCTGGTTTTCAATAGAACGTGAGTAATGGGAATTCCAATGATCTTCAATTTCACTATAGACATAGGAATCATCTACATGATCATAAAAAAACGGCAACTCTCCAGTGGCATTTTCTTCATCTCCATACCATAGATATATAATTCCGTTTGATTCTTTGACCAAGTAATGTTTGACATTATAGCGGCTGATATCGACAGTGGATGCTTTGCCATTTGCCGGGATGAACATGCATTTTCCATTTTTATCAAACTGAAGTCCATGAAAGGGACAGCGAATACAGTCACCCTTTATTTTTCCCTTACTGAGTTCAGCACCCCGGTGAGTACACTGATCGACCACACAGCCAAGCTCATTTTTGGTATTTCTAAATAATGCCAGGTCTAAATTCAACCTTTTTACACCAAGCATTTTATTTTTTTTAACTGCTTTTGATGGGAGTATTGCATACCATTGATTTTTGATCATAACTGTTCTTCCTTTCAAAATATAAAATCTGAAATTCTTCCTTTTATCTTTGATTCAGAAATACAATTCTCTTTAAATGTTTTCTGTAATAAAACGCCTTCGGAATTTAGTCAAAAATTTCATTCAATTCTTTTCGACTTGCTTCATCCGCCAGTAATAATATGTCATCACCGACAAGAATTTTTGTATCGCCATTGGGAATCGACAATACTTCATCATGAGTAATCGAAATAAGTACTGTTTGTTTGGGAAGTGATAAATCTTTTAACAATTGATCGGCGGCTTTGGCCTTTCTTCCAACCTTCATTTTAATAATCGAGTAGTCTCCTTCGGTGAGTTTTAAAAGGGTAAACATATCTTTTATATTCATTTCTTCAACAATGAAATGGGCCATGATATCTGCCTGATTAACACGAATATCTACACCCATTCCACTGTCAAATAACCAGGCATTTTTAGGATTGTTAACTCTGGCGACAACTCGTGGAATACCAAACTCCATTTTAGCAAGGGTTGAAATGACTAAATTTGTCTCATCGTTACCAGTAACGGCAGCAACAACATTAGCGGAAACAATATTCGCTTTTTCCATTGCATCAGGATCTGAACCATCTCCATAAAAAAGTATTTCAGGAGGAAAGACTTTTTCAAGCATGTGAAAGGTTTTTTCATCATGTTCAATCAGAGACACCTCATGTCCATTTGATAATAACAGAGCAACAATGTAGGAGCCTACTTCTCCTCCACCGATAATAACGATTCTCATCCTAATTCCTCCTTCTATGATAAATCTAACATGTATCTCAATTTCTTAGTTGCCGATAGCATGACTGAAAGATAGAGAATATCTTCCGCTTCAAAAACGGTACCAGATGTTGGCATAAATGTTTTTTCATTCCGCGTAATCGCCACGACATGAATCTCTCCAATAACCATGATATCATTTACCCTTTTGCCAATGAGCATGGGTGTGACTTCAATTCGTACTAAATCCACATTACCATTGCCGATCTCATAAACGCGGTCTAAATGATTATATGATAAAATTTCGGTTGCTCTTTCAATTCCCCAAGTTGTTGTGGATATCGTTTGAATACCCAGTCGATGATAGATATTTGCCTTACGGGGATCGTACAATCGCGCAATGACATGGGGTACCCGATAAATATTTTTTGCAATTCTTCCGATAACCGCATTCGCGGCATCACTTGCTGTGCAGGATACAATGGCATCTACTTTATCAATCCCCGCTTCATTAAGCACATCCCGATCAAAGCCGATGCCGGTAACTTTTAATCCGGTAAAATTCATTCCCAGACCTTTAAATGCCTCTGGATCAGAGTCAATCACCGTTACCTGATGACCTCTTTTGACCAGATTCATGGCTAAACCGATGCCCAGTCTGCCCAAACCTACTACAATAACTTTCATACTTTCACCTCTCTATTTTTTCACAATCGTTTTTTTATCGTTTCGACGAATTAATGCTTTTCTAGCTTCTTCAAGCAACAAAATAATCGGTGGCCACATACACAAAAACAGCCAATCTGTTAAACTGAGTGCCGCAGTATGAAAAACAGACTGCAATACTGGCAAGTAAATTAAGGTGATTATCAAAATAATTTGCACAATGACTCCAAAATTCACTTGACTATTCGTAAACAATCCCACTTTAAAAACAGACTGTTTTTCTGTTCGACAATTGTATACGGCGCCAATTTGACAAAATGCGATGGCAGCAAGTGTCATTGCCGTTGCCTTGATGTATACGGGATCAACCCCACCGGCAAGAGCCACACCAGGCCATCCATTTTGCATATTGATAAATAAGTAAGAGATTGTTGAAGCCGCCGAAGCCAATAAGCCATACCAGAGAAAAGCTTTGAAAACGACATTTTTGCTTAACAACGGTTCTTTTTGATTGCGCGGCGGTTTATCCATAATTCCTGCTTCCGGTTTCTCGGTTCCCAATCCCAATGCCGGTAGCATATCTGTCCCTAAATCAATCGTTAGAATCTGCATAACCGTTAATGGTAATGGAATGGCTCCTCGGGAAACCAGGTATAAAATAGATGGAAATGCTTCCGCCATATTTGAGTTTAAAATATAAAGCAGAAATTTTCGAATATTACTGTAAACTGCCCGACCTTCTTCAATGGCATGAACAATCGAAGCGAAATTATCATCGGTCAAAATCATGTCGGCTGCTTCTTTTGCCACGTCGGTACCGGAAATACCCATGGCTACACCAATATCGGCTTTCTTAAGGGCTGGTGAATCATTGACACCGTCCCCGGTTACCGCAACAACCTCGCCCATTTCCTGTAAATTAGTGACAACCCGCAATTTTTGTTCAGGTGCTACCCGGGCAAAGATAATCTCATCTTTCAGATATTCTTTTAGTTGCTCATCCGAAAGCGCTTCCAGATCCAGTCCGGATAAAACCCGGGGATGGAGACCTTTTACAATTCCAATCCGTTTTGCAATGCTTTCAGCCGTTAAACCATAATCTCCCGTAATCATGATGATGCGGATTCCGGCATGGTGGCACTCTTCGACAGCATCAACCACCTCTGCCCGGGGCGGATCGGCCATGACAACCAAACCCACAAAAACCATATCCTGTTCAATGATTTCCGGTGTATAAGCACTCATAGCAGTGGGAATTTTGTCTTCTTTGTGAAGCAAACGATAGGAAAGTGCCAGGACACGCAGGCCGTTACGGGCATATCCGTCATTTGCTGCCATGATTTTTTTTCGGATTTCTTCTGTTATCGGCTGAGTTTCTCCGTCTATTCGAATAAAATCGCTTAAGTTTATAATTTCTTTTGGAGCCCCTTTTACATAGGCAACCCGCCTAGTTCCATCAATCGGTTTCTCCAATTGATGAACGGTTGTCATTCTCTTACGTCGGGATTCAAAAGGTAATTCCCATAAGCGGGGAGTTAATTCCAACTGTTCTTTCATATTAATGCCCGCTTTTTCAGCGACCACCCCTAAACAAGCCTCTGTCGGATCACCTAATACAGTATAGCGGGGAGACTCTTCATTTGGCGGCAACAAACGGGCATTACTGCAAAGTGCGACCCCTGTTAACAAAATCCTCAGGTCTTCATTGTCCTGCGCCATGACCTTTTTATTGCTATCCATGATATCTCCGACTGAACTGTATCCCACCCCGGTCACTTCATATTCTTTATCGATTAACCATAAATGATTAACCGTCATTTCATTTTGCGTTAATGTCCCGGTTTTATCAGTACAAATAACAGTCGTGCTCCCTAAAGCTTCAACCGAGGAAAGTTTTTTTACCAGCGCATTTCGTTTGGACATGCGTTGTACTGCCTTCGCCAGGGATAGCGTTACCGTTGGAAGTAATCCTTCCGGGATAAACGCGACAATCATCCCTAAAGCAAAAACAAATGCGGTGGCAACCGGTTCCTTCACTAAAAACATTGCTGCCGCAAAAAAGAATATCCCTAAAGCAATCGCAATAATCGAAATTTGTTTCGTCAATCGATTCAGTTCTTTTTGCAAGGGACTATCTTCTGCTTCCATGTTTTGTGTTAAACCCGCAATTTTTCCAAAAGCTGTTTTCATCCCAATTTCCATGACAGCAGCTTTTCCATTACCTTCTGAAACACTTGTCCCGGCAAAAATCAAATTAGGCGTTTCAGCCCGAGTTAAATCTTCTTTTAATACAGCTTCCTTAGTTTTTCGAACCGGGTTGGATTCGCCGGTTAAGGTCGATTGATCGACTTGTAAATCGCTGCATTCTATCAGGCGGGCATCTGCTGAAATCTTGTCGCCCTCTTCAAATAGAATAATATCTCCAATTACCAGGTCTTCGGCAAGAATTTTTTGTTCTTCCCCACCTCGAATAACTCTTGCATAGGATGGTAGCATATTTCTTAGGGCATCTGTTGCTTTACCGGCACGATGTTCCTGCCAAAAACTAAAAACGCCATTAATAACATTAACGGCCCAAATTGCGATTCCCAATTGCGGCATTCCTGCAAAAAAAGCAATCGCGCCTCCACCCCATAGTAATATTGCCATTAAATGCGTGAAATTCAACAGAAAAATAAGTAGTTGGGATTTTTTCTTTTTCTCATCGATAAGGTTTTTTCCAAATTTTTTCTGTATATTTTCCGCCTGGGTTTGGGTTAATCCCTGAGGGCTTGTTCCCAGCGCTTCATAGACCCCATCTACCGGAAGCTTATATATATTTTCTTTCACATCCGAAATCGATTCCTTTTTATCCAAATTTTTTCCTTCTTTCTCGATGAAGTAAAACAGTTGCGGTTTTATTTTTTTTTCGCTTGTATGCTTATACTAATAATTTTATGCCTGCAAATGCTAATTAGCAAGCGAATAAATCAACCAAAGTAGCCATATTTTTATTACCTAAAAAGCAAAAGAAATGATTCGTTCGTTTCAGAAAAAATAATATAATTTTGATGAATAAGTTTTAAATAATGTTATAATGAATTTATATATTAAAAAGAATGTACAAAAGGAGGGATTGTTATTAACTTAGAAATTAAAAAAGGCGTTGAATCGTATTTATATCAACGAAATGCCAAAGAGATTTATATCGAAATGACCAATCGCGGAGGCTGCTGCTCAGGTCCCGTTTATCTTCCGGTGGTCAAATTAGGAAAACCGGATTGTGAGAATATGTATGACCTCATTATGAAAGATAACATTGCCTGTTATCTTCCTAGAAAAGCGATAAATAATGAAACTAAACAGGTTACTATAAAACTTCACAACATTTTAGGGCGTAAGTCTTTAGCAGTAACTGGAATACTTGCCTACAAAGAAGATACCTGGGCCCGGAGCCAAAAAAAATATTAATCATTTCTCATTCTGCAATCAAACATCATCATGCTTCGAGCTTTTTATAAGAAAGGTTTTTATATGGAAACAGAAGTAAAATTAACAAAACTGGCTAATTGTGCTGGATGCGGCGCAAAAGTTGGTGCCGGAACCTTATCACAAATTTTAGATAAGCTCCCTACTTTAAACGATCCGCGTCTGATTGTTGGCTTTGATAAAAGCGATGACGCGTCTGTCTATGTCATCAATGACGAGCTGGCACTGGTGCAGACCATTGATTTTTTTCCACCGATCGTCGATGACCCCTTCATTTTTGGTCAGATTGCTGCTACCAATGCCTTAAGTGATATCTATGCCATGGGCGGCGAGCCGAAACTGGCAATGAATATTTTGTGCGTCACCAAACAGATGAGCCAGGATACCATTTATTCCATTCTTCGCGGCGGCTATGAAAAAGCCTATGAGGCTGGCGCTATCATTACCGGCGGCCATACCATTGAGGATGCTGAACCCAAATACGGATTATCCGTCTCCGGATTCGTCAATCCCAAACGGGTATTGAGAAATTCCTCCGCTAAAGAGGGTGATGTCCTTATTCTAACAAAACCTCTTGGCATCGGAATCCTGACAACTTCTGCCAAAGCAGATATGGTGAGTGAACCGGTCTTAAAACGGATTTATGAACAAATGTCAACCTTAAACAAAACAGCCCGGGATGTCATGATAAAATACGATATTCACGGTTGCACCGACATAACCGGCTTTGCTCTGCTTGGTCATTCTTATGAAATGGCACAGGGCAGCAAGCTGACCATCCATTTGGACAGCAGTTCCGTTCCTTATCATCCGGAAGCCTACGGACTGGCTGAAATGGGAATGATTCCCGAAGGTGCTTATCGTAACCGGGATTATGCTGAGTGCGGCGTTCGTGCCTCAAAAAAAGTTTCCGTCGCCATGCAGGATATTATGTATGATCCACAAACCTCAGGAGGACTTTTGATAGCTGTCAGCGAAGCAGATTCTGTTAAGATGATTAAAGAACTTAAAGACTCGATTCCCTGTGCCGCTATTGTCGGACATGTAACCAAACGTGATGATTACGCTATCGTCATCGATTAATTTTTTTTAAAACTAGCTTTTCAGCGAAAAAAGAGACAGCTTTCTATGGCTGTCTCTTTTTTACTTTTGAATATGATCAGCGGGTAGTAAAACGCCGTTATAGCTTCGCGTGTTCAGATCATCTTATCTTCAAGTTCTTATCTTCAAGTTCTTACCTTCATGATTTCAGGCAGATCTCATTTTTCCAGCATTCTATCAGTCGTTCCAATGAGTACCTCGCGTTGGCAGGACTTGTCGATGGCAGCTTTATGATCTTTTTATTAGTACTCTCATAACAGTAGCGATTATATAATTCATAAGCCTTGCCGCCATTTGCATAAATGGTTTCAATAGTTATCTCATGCAATAGCTTTACGATATCGTTTGGTATGACATTTTTAATTGAACTGTCACTTGAACCATTTATGTCACAGGAATAGATGACATCCCAGACCGCGATATTGTTTCTTAACAGCATGGTCTTCTGATCTTCGATCGTTTCAGGGGTTGGAACTCCCACAAGCGCACTTACAACTTTCCAAAATCTGTTTTGGGGATGCTGGTAGTAAAAGCTTGCCTCCCGTGATTTTACAGATGGGAATGTCCCCAATATTAGAATTCTTGATTTTCCATTATAAACAGGTTCAAATGTATGTTTCATAATGCTTCAATCTCATGCTGTTTCTTTTTAGTCAATTTCATGAATACTGTGTGATAAGCCAATTGAATGCAATCGACCAGAATCTTCTCCGGTACATCGCCGTCCAGCATAATCGAATTCCAATGCTGTTTGTTCATATAATATCCGGGAATAATATCCGGATACCGAGAACGAAGAATTTCACCGTCACCAATGGGCAGCTTGATTGTCAATAACGAGTCTCCTTCTTTATTTTCACCACGCATGGCAAACATCACATCTCCGACAAAATATCGGACTGCATCCCATTCCTGTTTATAATCCCGGGATGTTCCCGGCATTGGTTCAACCGTTCTTTCAATCAGTTCATCCCATTTTTCACAAGGTTTCATTTTTCTTCTCCTTTGCAACCAAAGTTTTTGATATAGATATGAATTTCTGGTTGCTTTATCCCATCTCTTGTCAGCAGATTTTGTTTATCCCGCTGAAAATTTGCTTCATATAAAGGTTTACCGCTCGGTTAGCCGGTCCTCAAACTTTTTACAAAATAACCTATCACCTTTTTTGATAACCGTATGTTCTTCCTATTTCTTGCTCATAAATTCTTCTCTGGTCATGGAATAAGCTTTGACATCCCGGATTTCACCGGTATAGATCTTTTCTGCCTGTCGGATTGTGCCTTCATAAAATAAAGCCGCATTTTTCTATGACCCGCTGTGATCCCAGGTTTGATGGGTAATGCACCACCGAGATCAGACTGAGACCAAGGGTATTAAAACCATAGGCGATCACTTCCCGGGCGGCTTCTGTCATGATGCCTTGGCCCCAATAGTCCTCCCCCAATGCGTAGCCCAGCATCCGTGCCTGATCATTCTCTCGATGAGGATCTTCAATCAAGCCGATTGAGCCGATAATCCTTTTGTCCTGAACAATTCCCCAGATGTTTTCCTGCTCCACAAAAATCATCTTCATAATCTCTTCGGTTTCTTTGATGTTTTCATGCGGCTTCCAGCCAGCCTGAGGTCCAACATTCTTGCTTTTGGAATAGCTATAGACATCGTTCGTATCGTCCATTGTCAGCGGTCTTAACACCAGTTTGCTTGTACTAATGCTCTCCATTTCATCCTCACTCACTTCAAAATAATAGTTTCTTTGGTCTGAAAGCTTAATTCTCATTCTGCCTTATAAATTAAACTCAGCAGAATCGGGGATTCTTTGTGAAAGTCCGTTTCACATTTCTCCTTCTTTTCAAAGGACCGGTCAAACGCTTCTAAAGCGGATTCATCAATCTGAAAGACTGGTGATTCTTCAAATTAGCCACTGACTTTTTCAAGAGTTCATAAGCCAGCAAGCCCACCGCGAAATATCCATCGGCTGTTGTGATATCATACCTTTCTGCCAGTCGGAAGCCCAGGCGTCCGTAGAATCGGGGATCACCATAAATCAGAACCGCATTAAATAATTTAGTCTTGCCTGCATTATGTTAAATTGAGCGAGCAACTAGCCAACTTAAACATGAATTTTGTTTGATTTTATACCCATGTCTTCTCGACGTGGGTAATTCGTTGAGCGCTCTATTCTTCCCGTCTTTACCAGCTCTTCAAAACCGTCTTCTGCTTAAATATGCTCACCACCTGGGCGATTCCGGTGACTCCTTCTTCTATTGCCTTTAAATTAGTGTTGCCATATCCCAGCACCAGCGCATGGTCACCGGCTTTCTTTGCCTGCACCGGATTTTCGTCATCATGAAGAAAATAATCTCCCAGTGTCGTCACAAAAATCTGTTTTTCGTCGAGGGCCTTCCGGAGCTCTGCATCAAACAAAACTGACTCAAAGGCCGCAACCAGATGCATCCCGGATCGGGTTCCGGTCACGGTAACGTCATCACCAAAGCTTTCTTTTAGACAGATTTCCAGATAATTGCGTCGTTTAAGATAAATCCCTTTCATTTTCCGGATATGCTGGGTCAGATATCCCTCTTCAATAAATTTGGCCAGCGTCAGCTGTTCAAGAACCGGCGAATGGATATCCGTCACGTATTTTTCGTTTTTCATTTCCGCCACCAGACACCCCGGCAGCACCAGATAGCCCATTCTCAGTGCTGGTGACAAAATCTTCGAGAAGGTACCTACGTAGATAACCCGGTCCGGATCAAGATTCTGCAGGGACTGGATAGGATTGCCTTCAAACCGAAATTCACTGTCATAGTCATCTTCCACAATCAGGCAGTCGTGCTTTCTGGCGTATTCAATCAGTTCAATCCGCCGTTTGATGGACAGAACCACGCCGGTGGGAAACTGATGGCTAGGCGTTGTAAAAATCAGCTTCGGCGGTTTTTCCGGAAGCGCTGCCGTCATAATCCCATTTTCATCAATCGGGATCGTTTTCATTCTGACCCCAAGGCTGCTCAATGTATATACGATGCCCTGACTGATGGGGTTTTCAACCAGAACCTCCTCGTCTTTTCCCACCATCCGGGATAGCAGGCTGAAAGCCTGAGCGGCTCCGTTGACAATCAGAATGTTCTCCGGCCGACTGTTGACGCCGCGCACCCGTTTTAAATAAATTGAAAGCTGATTTCTCAGGGCATGCATCCCAAAACTGTTCTGATAATCCAGACTTGCGCTGTCAAGGGTTTGGGTAACCGATTTGTAGAGCTGTCCCCATTTTTTGATCGGGATTGTATTCAAATCCGGAACCCCGGTGCGAAAACTCACCTGCTTTTGGGGATACAGCAAATCCCTGGGCTCTTTTTTTTCATCTGAAGAAGATATTTCTTTGCGTTCAAAAAAGATCCCATCACTGACATAAGTGCCGGACCCTTCCTTTGAATAAAGATATCCTTCCGCCCAGAGCTGTTCATAGGCCTCCATCACTACATTGCGCGACACTGAAAGAAATTCCGATAGCCCCCTGGTGGACGGCAGCTTTTCATCCGCTTTCAGGTCCCCTGAAAAAATGAATTCCTTCAGCGCCTGATAAATCTGCTCCGATAAGGATTCATCCTGATTTCTGTTTAAATTGATATGTAGCATACTTTCTCCAAAGTGGTTTGAATTTTTCAACCGTAAATGGCTCTTTTTAATGCCACTTCTTTCTGCTACGATTATATCACAAATGCAATTAGAAAAAAAATCAAAATCCAGGGAGAATCCAAAATGATCACAACTACTTTTTTTATTGCCTCGCTGATTGTCATTCTGATTCCTGGAAGCGGTGTGCTTTATACCGTTTCCAGCGGCATAACAGGAAGTCGAAAAAACAGTTTCTTTGCCGCCGTGGGCTGCACCCTCGGCATTATCCCCCATCTGACTCTCAGCATTCTGGGGCTTTTATTCATCCGGCAAATGAATTCAGCCGCCTTTAACCTGATTAAATGGGTTGGCGCCATCTACCTGTTGTATCTTGGCTTAGGGATGATTCTGTCAAAAACCAGCCTGACGGCAAACGAAGAAATCACCGTATCAACCCCACTTTCGATTATCTTAAAGGGCATTTTTATCAATCTTCTGAATCCCAAGCTGACACTGTTCTTTTTTTCCTACTTGCCTCAATTCATTGTCAGTGGCGATGACTCCACGGCGCAAAGCCTGCAGCTCGGCATTTTCTTTATGTTACTCACCCTGATCATTTTTATGCTCTATGGGATTCTGGCCGTTAGCTTCAGCGAGCTGCTGAAGCATTCACCCAAAATCTTTCGTCGGATTCAGCAAGTTTTTGGAGCCGTCTTTATTATCTTTGCTATACAGCTAGCTTTTTTTTGAAATATCTGCTGTTTCCCAGATATCCAACATTGATGCGAAGCTAAAACAGAATCCGCCTTCCCATCTCTACACAATATTTCGTGAACAGTGATTTTTCGGTGTGAATGGTAATTGAAATTCATCCATGGTATTGATAAAATCTTGTTAGACAAAAAAGGATGGTCAATCTATCCGGAAAACTTTATATGGAGGAGAATTTATAATGGGATTATTTGATAAGTTTAAACAGGGCAGCAAAGATATGATCAAAAGCTATGACAAAGTGAAGCTCAATCAGAAGCTGACCTATGAAGAGCTCTACGATGTGATGAAAGATGGGACCTACCCCTGTGGCGAACCACAGCTAACCGGAAAAGGCATTATGCATTGCATCCAGTTTCCACCAGTTAGCAAATATGTCATCCAGGTAGCACTCAGCGGAACTACCGTTACTGTCACAAAAATCTACAGCGGCATTGGCGGCATCCTCAAAGAAACCGTCGGTGATGCGGTGACCGGCGGCTGGTATGATGTATTAAACGGTGAAAACATCGACTTGAATCAGATGACACGTATCGTCGGTGAAGAACTGACAAAACTGTGCCAAACAAAAGGGTTGCTGAACTAGAATAAGAGCATGAATAAAACAGCTCTGTCAATCTGGCTACGCCCCACAACTTAAAGCCCAACAGATATGAAGGGACGGTTCAAGGCCGGTGAAAAAATCGCTTTTTCACCGGTCTTGAACCGTCCCTTCGTTTTATATATTATTTAAAACGATCGATACGCAGAAAGTCTTATCGACTGCCTTAAAAGAAGCTTCACCGTTATACTTTTTGGCCATGCCCATTACTGATAGCATACCAATACCAGCTTCCTCTTTTCTTTTCTGGGATAAATAGATGTCGTTTTTTAATCTCAATGTCCCTTCATAACTATTGTCCACGGCAATGTATAGCTTGTTATTTAGAAACTGGGATGAGATTTTTATAAATTTGTTTGCGTTTGTTATTTTGCAACAGGCTTCCAAAGCATTTTCCAGGATATTTCCAAATATAACACATAGATCCGTTTCGTCTATTTCTAAATCGTTGGGCACTTGTGTTGCAATTGAAAGATCAATCGCTTCTTTTTTGCAAGTATTTACATAATAGCCTAATATCGCATTGACCACATCATTCCGACAATATAAAACATCTGAAATACTCAATCGATTTCCCAACAACTCGGATATGTATTTTTCAACTTTTTCATTGTCTTTTTGCTGAATCAATCCCAGCACGGTATTGAGATGGTGCCTTAAATCATGTTCGCCTTTTCGAGTCTCTTCAATACACTCTCCAAATTTCTTGTAATAATCGGACTGGTATCCCAACTGCTGCTTGATCATCTCATTGTTCTCAGTCAAAACAACATTTTTTTCTGATTGTTCCAACATTTCGATAACGACATAATAGATGAGGTTAAATCCCAAAAACGATGCAATATTAAATACTAGAAATTGCCATTGTGCAATCAAAGTAACATCCATCGCCGCAAATGCCATACTGATAACATAGTATACCAGCGGAATAATCCATAGATAGCTCCAGGCTTTGTTGAGGGTCCGCATGACCTGTGCGATTTTTTTTCTAAAAAATATCCAAATCAAAGGATAGGTGATTAATAAAATCAAACATTGAAACAGGTTAAAATAAAAAGAATATGAGCTTTGCACATAGACTCGATGCAGTACATAGGTAATGTAAGAAATCTCAAAGAACTTAGCCATATATACGATAAAATCAGCATAGCTTTTTACAAGCAAAGCGACAAACAAAAGTTTTGACGGGGTCCCCTGTACCGTTGCAGTATAGACAACAATATATAACAATAAAAAGAAAACACTATGAAAAAGGCGCAAATTATTCCAGTTGGGGAACAATTGAATGATCAGGATCACTGAAACAATATTTAGAAGCATGCACAGGATTCCAACCAGAGCAACTATTCTTTTTGAATATCGAAGTTGATCCCATACTGGTATGAATGCTAAAATAAAATAAGGGAAAATAGAGAGGCTAATACCCCAAACAGTGTTTAAGTTACTACTGAGCATCACTTTCTCCTCTAACGTTTGTGAATATAAAGTTTAAATATGTCTGTCGAACAACCACACTCCGACTTCTGGGAATTGCTACCACGTCTCCATTTTTCATGATAAAATCAGATGACGTATAGTCTTCTACAAAATTCATATTAATGATATTACAGCGGTGGCAGCGTAAAAAGGGTGTCCCGCCCAGTTGTCTTTCTAGTTCAGATAACGGAACGTAAGTTTTAATTTCGTCTCGTACCGTATGGATGATGGACACCTTGTTAAAAACCTCGACATAAATGATATCTCTGAGATAAACAACGACTTCGAGTTTTCCATTTGGAATGCAAATAGACTTCATGTCATTTGCGTACATCTCTTGACAGCGTTCTAATGCTTCGAATATTTTTGCTTCTGTTATGGGTTTTATTAAATAGTGTTGCGCTTTTAACTCAAACCCTTCAATCGCATAATCCCGGCTTGATGTAGTGAATACGAGTGCGCATTTCTCCCCTATGTTGCGTAGCTTTTTTGCAATTTCAATTCCGTTGTCCTCTTCCAAATAAATATCCAAAAAAATAATATTGAACAATCCAACATGATAATGATTCCAAAATTCCTCAGCTGAACAAAAAAAAGAAAGGTTAAAATCACAACAATTAACCTCTGCATATTTTTTTATCAAAACGTCGATTCTTTCCTGTTGCTCCTTTTCATCTTCACATACCCCAATATGAACCATCCTGTCCTCCAACTGTTGATTGATTGACTATATGATTTCATTTTAACATATTGAATAGAATATTTCAATTTTTTTGCAGTTGAATCATTTCGTGGAACGTCATTTTAGCTCGTGAGTTTTAATTGTTTTCCGCTCTGATTGTTGGTATCATAATTGCATAACAAATTCAACTTTGAGGAGAAAAAATGAAAAAGAAGAAAATATTTAGTTTGTTGGTGGTTTTTGCTTTGTCGGTGTTTATTTTTACAGGTTGTGGTGGTTCATCTTCGACCGGGAGTGGTTCATCTTCAAATCAAGCAACAACTTATTCTCAGGATTTTACAATTGTCAATGATACTGGGATTGAAATTTATTCAATCTATGTTTCACCAACCGGAGAAAAAAATTGGGGGGATGATATTTTAACAACGGATACCCTTCCAACCGGAAACTCAACCGATATTGTATTTGACACTGATGTTCAAGATCAATACTGGGATTTAATGATTGCCGACTCTGCTGGAGCGACCGTTGAATGGACAAACATTGATTTATTCTCTGTTTCAGAAATTAATCTAAAAATCGAGAATGGCAGTCCTACCGCAACATTCAAATAAAAAAATTCAGATGAGGCTTTTGCAAACCGGCGAAACAAGCGGTTAAGCAGAAGCCTTCTTTTTATGTTATCCAAAATATTGTCACCTAGATTTAATGGTCTGCAGAACAGAAAGAATTACCAACTTCTTGAAGATCCGAAACCAGAGCAGTCTATTTTATCCATCCCTGCATTTTCCAGTACTCCGTATCAACCGGATTCCAGACCATTCCTTTTTGCATCATTTTAAATAGTTTGAAAACAAACATAGTCTTGAGTCCCGGTTTCACTTTTCCGACTTTACGTTTGATTTTTACAGCAACTTTATTGACGTCCTGAGCGATCTGCTGCTGCTTTTTGCCCGTCACCTGATCACACGACCATGCGCCGACCACTTCCGAGATTCGATAAGTCTTTCCGATTCCCAGCCAGAAAAGCTGTTTCGCAATATCCCTGGTGGTTCCCTTAGCTCCCCCGCCAGCCGTAGTTGAAATAGCGACCGCAATTTTCCCAGTCATCTTACCATTTGGTCGGTGGCTAAACCATCGATATGCCAAATGATCAAAAAATGTTTTCAACTGACCAGTCATTCCCATACAGTAATTTGGCGAATCAACGATAATCACATCAGCGGCGTCTATCGCCTCAATCATCGGTGTCATCTGCTCGTAATGCGGACATTTCTTTTCATCTTTCAATATGCAGTTGAAACAACCAACACACGGTTCTAATCCATTGACATTAAATTCCTCTACATCCTCTTTTTTACATTCCAGCTGTTCGATCAGCTGATGTGTCACATGATATGTATTGCCCTGATGAGCCTGGCCATGAATAACTGCTACTTTCATAATCTATATCCTTCCTTAAATCCGGTGGTTATTTTTTTAATCTTTTTCCGAGTTCTGTCAAATTTATTAATTGTCATTTCAGCCTACCAGTACTAAGCAGCCTGGCCTTTATAACAATCAATCAGATAAGACATCCGTAGCATAAAGCGAATATATGAATCATTTAGATCAACATTGCTGATTTCGGATATCCGTCCCAGTCGATACACCAGTGAATTTCGGTGAATAAACAATTTTTCTGATGCGAATTTGATACTGCATCCACTGTCTAAATAAACTTTCAGGGTAGCATAAAAGCAGGTTTCATTTTTTCGGTCGTATTGTCGCAACATACTTAATGCCGGATGGCAGAACAGTCCAAGCTGAGATTCATCTTCCACATGATCAAGCAGATCATAAAACTGATAATCGATATAGTAGAAAATAAGATTTTCCGGATTCAGCCGTTTCCCAAGATTTAGCGCCGAAACCGCCTGGCGATAATATTTGGCAAAACTTTCAACGTGTGTAAAGGCGTTGCTGACACCAATGCGAAGATGTTCATTGGCCACCAGATTCTGCAGCTCTTGTAATTGTTCACCTTGGAAATCATCATTTCTCGAAAGCGGTGCCAAAACAGCTGCTTTGCCCTCATGGTAGGTAACATGTGAACCTGGTAAAACGTCTTTCAACGCCGGCACAATATGATCTTTCAAATGCCGCTCGCCAAGATAGCGTGTCGGGAGAACCGAGAGTGCAATCAGTTTGGATGCAAACTCTAACCCGGGAAAGCAACTGGCAATATTTTCCGGCGGTGCTCCAATCAGTAGTTCATACAGCAGTTGTTGATAACGCGTACCGCTCTGAAACAGATAAGAAAAATAATGGGTAATGGTATAACTGATGGCATGACTCACCACCTCCAGCATTTCCATATGTACCGGAGTTACTGGGGTTTCGCCTTCAATCATCAGCAGAAAACCAACCTGCATGTCATTATGGAAGACCTTACTGCTCAACTTTCGATGGGGTGATTCGGTGCATGAAACTTCAATGGCACCAGTGGTATGGGCAGCTTGTTGAATTGGCTTCAGCTGTTGCACGGCCTGGATAAAATCATAACTGCAATACCCCTGTCTGATATTGTCCTTCCATAAATCATCGGTAACTGGGATCGAAGTGGAATGAGCCAGAATTTTGAAATTAACATCGCTGAAAATCAGAGAATTTCCAAGCATTATGGACGCGGTATTAACGACAGCCTGAAGATCTCTTGTTTCATTGGCGCGCTTTATGAGTTCTTCGTAAAGAAGCCCGCCCCCTGAACTTTTCATCAAGGTACGAGCCAGATTGACAGCTGAAAATAATTCCGATGTCTCAACAAAAGCGAGATTTTGGATTTTCTCGGTTGAGGATTTGTCATCTTTAACCAGGATACAGTGACAGGGTGGAGTTTCAGCACTATCTAATTGGCTGCTATAACCAAAGTATAGGACATTTCCTTGAAATGAATTTTGCCGTCCGTCAATTAACGCAATGTCGATAATCTCGGTCTGATTGTCACAAGAATCTTTTATGATCGGTATATTAGCCGATATTTTTGTGATGAGATCATTAAATTTCATGCTCGACCCCTCCAGATTAAGCTATTTTATATTTGCTCTTTAAAATTAGAATAGTGCATCATGCACAAATTGTCAATGAAAAATCGTTTTCCGTCAATATAGGAAAATTCGGACAGACAACGTATAATGAATTTATCCTAAACTCAATGCGGTTAATAATAAGGAGGAAAAATATGTATGAAAAACTGTTTAAAGAAGGTACTATTGGAAAACTAAAATTGAAAAATCGTCTGGTCATGGCTCCGATGGGGATCGGACTGGCTGAACTGGACGGTTCGCCGACTGAAGATATGATTGCTTACTATGAGGCCCGAGCCATTGGTGGGGCCGGGTTGATCATTCCTGAAATTACTCGTGTAAACGATGTGCATGGTGCCGGAATGCTGCGTCAGCTTTCCGTTACCAAAGATCGTCACATTGAACCATTATCGAGATTGGCGGAAGCCGTCCATAAACATGGTACAAAAATCTTCATTCAGCTGCATCATCCCGGCCGTGAAACGCTGGCTGCTCTGGTCGGAG
Source organism: Acetobacterium paludosum (assembly GCF_008086595.1). Lineage (GTDB taxonomy): Bacteria > Bacillota > Clostridia > Eubacteriales > Eubacteriaceae > Acetobacterium > Acetobacterium paludosum. The sequence continues at coordinate 114,227 of NZ_RXYA01000008.1, forward strand.
GACCGGTCGCTGCGCCATCAGCAATTCCCTGCAAATATCTCAATCAGCCGACCCGGGCTCTTGAAAATGCCGAAATTAAAGAACTGGTACAACAGTTTATCGCCGGTGCCGTTCGCGTGCAGAAAGCTGGCTGTGACGGTGTTGAACTGCATGCTGCTCATGGTTATCTGATCAATCAGTTTTTAAGCCCCTATACCAATAAACGAGATGATGAATACGGTGGCAGTTTTGAAAACCGGCTGCGTTTTATGGCCGAGATTATCGCCGGTATCCGGAAAGAATGCGGACCGGATTTTCCCATCAGCGTACGTCTTTCCGTTGAAGAGTTTTTAAGTAATGTCGGGGTAACGGAAGATTACATTCATATCCAGGATGGCGTCAAAATTTCCATGGCCTTGGAAAAATTGGGGATTGATGTCATCAATGTCAGCTGCGGAATTTATGAAACCGGGTCGGTCTGCGTCGAACCGATTTCCTTCCCCCAGGGCTGGCGACGGGATCTGATCAAAGCGGTTAAAGATCATGTTTCCATTCCGGTAATCGGTGTTTCGGCCATTCGTGAACCGGCCGTAGGTGAAGATTTTCTGGAAGACGGCATCGTAGATTTTGTGGCTTTAGGCCGCGCCTGGCTGGCTGATGAAGAATGGGGTCTTAAAGTAAAAGAAGGCCGGGAGAAAGAATTATGCAAATGTATTTCCTGTCTGCGCTGCTTTGAAAGTTTAAACGAAAATAATGCCGTTGGTCTTCCCCCTGTCTGTTCCGTGAATCCACGCCTGGCCAGAGAGAAAAAGCTTGGCAACTTAGATCACGATTCTTGCAGTCATAAAGTCGCCGTCATCGGTGGTGGTCCAGCCGGCATGTCAGCCGCCCGCACGCTGGCCCTTCGAGGCATCCAGGTTACCTTGTTTGAAAAAGAAAATGAACTTGGAGGTCTAGTCAATCTTGCCAAAATGCCCCCTCATAAAAGTGTGATGGACTGGATCTCACAATATTATCAGAATGAGTTTGCTCGTCTGAATGTAAAAGTTAACCTACATACCGAAGCAACTGTTTCTATATTAGCGGAAATGAAACCGGATGCAGTCATTCTCGCCACCGGCAGTACCCCGATCGTGCCCGAACGAGTACCAGGTGTTCACGGCAAAAATGTCGTAGGAATTGACCATGTCCTTTCCGGCGCCGCCGGATTGAAAGATAAAAAGGTCGTATTGATCGGCGCCGGGATGAGTGGTATTGAAACCGCCGAGTATTTGTGTGCTGCCGGAAATTCAGTAACAATTGTCGAAATGCTGGACAAGGTCGCTCCGGACGGAAATGGCACGAATGTTTTGGATGTCACCGGACGGCTGGCAAAATATGGCGTAACTTACATGCTATCCCATGCGTTAAAAGAAATCAAACCGGATGGCGTTGTTCTTGAAAAACTGGAAGATCACTCAGCAGTCTCCATCCCGGCTGATGCGGTTGTTTTATCTCTGGGTTATTGCTCAAATCGTTCTCTTTTAGACGATCTGAAAACAAGATTTGAGCAAGTGATAATTATCGGCGATGCCCTTAAAGTTGGCCGTATTGAACCGGCTGTCCGGGCCGGCTTTGAAGCGGGCCGCAGTCTGTTTGTCGAGAAGCCAAAATCCACCAGTTTTCTGACCTCTCAAGAAGAACTGCCAAACTTTGGGAAGCTTTCGCTGATGGACAATCAGGAAGGCCTGTATCTTTGCTTTCTCACGGATCCTGCTGTCATCGCTCGGCTGTTGCCGCCACCACTTAAACCTTTCTCCATGCCGGTGGTGACCCTGTCCATCGCACATGTTCATAATCCTTCTTTTGCCGATGATTATTATGAAGCCATTCTGGGCGTATACGCGATGAATGGAAAAGACCTGGGACTTTATCCTCTCAGCCTGGTGCTGGGCGGACCCGGAGCCGAAATGGCCGTGCAACTTGGCCGTGACAATGGCAGTATTCCCAAAAAACTGGGCGCCGAATTTGTGATCCGCCAAACTGGAAATACGATTACTGCCAGTGTCAGCCGCCGCGGTGTTCAGCTAATTGAGGCCAAACTGGAACTCGGCGAAACTAACAGTCCTCTGACTGGTGCCTTGTATCAATTCCCGGCACCGGGAAAACAGACCTATGGCGGGGGATTCTATTATCATTTTGACCGTGAACCAGACCAAGAAGGCGTATCCCATTTTATGAATGGAGCCTTGCTGCAGAATCTCTGTGAGTACAATTACAAATCCTGGAAACCGGGCTTTGCCAGCCTGAAGCTTCGTTCCAGCATTGACGACCCATGGGGTGAATTGCCGATAAACACAATGGTCGGCGGAGCTTATTCGGTAAACAGTCTCCTTGTTCATAAGCTGAATCTGGTAAAAAAGATGAACGCGGAAGAAATAGTCCCCTATTTAATGGCTGGCCGCTACGACCGAACCGCATTTATGGAAACCGGACGCAAATAGGACAAAAATACCATAGGTTATCAAAATTTCTAAATAATAATTGAAAAAAATATAGGAGGAGATTTATCATGAAACTTGAAAATAAAGTTGCTATTATTACCGGCTCAACCAAGGGAATCGGAAAAGCGACGGCTATGATTTTTATCGAAGAAGGGGCAAAAGTAGTCGTTGTCGGCACCAATGAAGAAAGAGGCAATGCCACTGTCCATGAAATTCTGGATGCCGGGGGTGAAGCTTTCTTTCAGAAAACAAACGTCACCGATGAGACAAGTCTGGATGCTTTAGTAAAGGCAACGATGGATAAATACGGCCGGATCGATATCCTGGTGAACAATGCCGGAGTCAGCGGAACCACCGCAAATATGAATGATATTACCGGTGATGAGTGGAATACCGTGCTGTCCACCAATTTAACCGCTCCATTCATGCTTTGTAAAAAAATCATCCCGATTATGGAAAAGCAGGGTGCCGGTGCCATTGTCAACGTCGCTTCGATGGCCTCTACCGGGGCTGGCAGAGGTGGCCTTGCCTATACCTCTGCCAAACACGGACTTCTGGGGCTGACCCGGCAAATGTCTTTAGACCACGGCCGTAATGGTGTCCGCATTAATGCCGTCCTTCCGGGACCGATTGCTACCGAGATGATTGCCCGTGTCCTGGCAATACCCCAACATCCGGTTTGCATGAAGATTAAAATGAGCCCGGCTGCCAGAGCTGGCGAGCCGGAGGAAGTTGGAAAGGCGATTCTCTTCCTGGCAAGTGAAGATGCCTCATTTATTCACGGTGCCAGTCTGGCCGTTGATGGCGGCTATACCATTTTTTAAATCAGGCATCTTAAAACATAGGGAAAAAAATGAAGTAACCCTGACTAAAGATCAGTAAAACACACGTCATTTTAAGCATTGATAAAAAATCCGATTAGAAATTATCTTTCTAGTCGGATCTTTTAATATCTGTTATGGCTGATTTTCTTTCAATATTCCGTTAACTATGATTTTTAGTGCCTCATCCATTGCTTATCGGGTATTAAACCGGTTTTCAATTAAAAAATCATAGTCGGTAAACAAATCGCTGAATCAAGCGTGCCGCAGTATCTAATATTTTCTCTTTCATGCTAATTTTTCTCCTCTTGAATAACTTCTTGAGAAGAACTGTTTAATGCAATAATCAAAAATCCTGCAATTCCAATTCCGATTGTAACAAACCACGTTAACTGTTCCGAAATTCCCCATAGCGCACCCGTTACGACAGCCCCCACAAAATTACCAACGTATTGAAACGAATTAAAAATACCATTGGCGGTACCGCGATAACTATCCTTTACTACATTATTTACATTGGTTGCCACGATGGTTCCAATGGAAATATAACCGCACATAAATAAGGTGGTTCCAAACAGTAAAAATAAATAGGATGACTTTTCAAAATATAAAAAAAGACTCAAGGCCGAAATTAAAAAGGATATCATCAAGACCTGTTTATTAAACCCTTTTTGCGTCCAGCGAACAGCCTGTTTCATCGCTAGGATGGCAATGAAAATTGCCGGAACAAATACCTTCCACATTCCCGTTTCACTGGTAACCTTGGTCAAGTAAATTGGGACAGCATAAAAAACAGAAATCATCATGTAATTGTTTATAAAAGCAGACAAATTCATTACTATGAAATTTTTATTTTTTAAAAGAATTTTAATATGCTTACTGTCAGGAATACCCTGTTCCTGCTTATCTCCGCTTTTATGATCTTTTATAAAAAGCAGAATATATAATTCGTTGAGAAAAAGTAAAATCGCACAGAACAGGAACATCAAATTAACTGACATAATTTTTCGAAGTAATGGCCCTACGGCAAATGCAAGAGCTGCCGCCGCAGAAATAAACGCACCCAATATGCTCATGGCGCGAATTCTCTCTTTTTCACCTGCCATACCGGCGGCCCACGAATAGCCAACGCCGATTACGGCACCACTTCCCTGTAAAGCTCTTGCGAAAATCAACAAACCAATATTGTTTGTTAAGTAAGCGAGGACAAGACCTACGACCACTTGAGTGAGTCCAATCAACATCATTCGCTTGTTCCCATACCGGTCGCTGAGCATTCCAAAAGGAATCTGAAAAATCGCCTGGGTAAGTCCAAAAATTCCTACAGCAAGGCCGGCAAACACGGATGTATATCCGATTAACGACTTGCAATAGGTAGAAATAAACGGCATTACAATCGTCATCGACATCTGCCGAAATGCCAGCGCAAGGCTAATCATGATTACTGCTGGGATAACACTTTTAGCTGATTTATTTTCTGTCAAAATACTAACCTCTTGTTTTTTTTAATAAGCAAGTAATATGCTCTGTTCTAATATCGCCCATTAACGGCCAAGCAATATTCTCATTCGTATGATGGTATACAAATCCAGATTTTTCCTGTGCTCGCTTTGACTTTGTATTGCCATCAAAATAACCGCACCATAATTTCTTAAGGTGTAAATCCTCAAAACTGTAACGAATTAGTTCATTCAATGCTTCTGGTATCAGGCCTTGTCCCCAGAAAGGCACGCCGATCCAGTATCCGATTTCGCCTTCCGTCTCGGGCAGACCAATATTACTGGCATCGCCAATCATTAAACCAATGCTTCCGACAGCATAACCTTCGCTTTTAAGTACTACTGCATAGGTTTCCGGTTTTGATAATACCCCTTTTATTGTTTCAAGGCTGTTCTCTACACTGGTATGTACTGGCCAGCCTGCTATCGGTCCAACTTGCGGATTACTTGCATATCTATATAAATCTTCTGCATCCGACTCTTGCCAAGGGCGCAGTATTAAACGTTCTGTTTTTAATATCATAATTGCAGATCTCCTTCCAAGCTGATGCGTTATTTCTTTTTCTTTGCAGTTTCCTTTGACTTATGTTCTTCAAATATACGGAGCAAAGAAAGCCGTTCATTTTTCGCCAAGGTTTTTTAAAATTTCATGATAGCGTATTGTTGCCAATGCACTTGGTTCCCCTTTTTTACAGAAAGAAAACTTGGCCAACTTCGGAACAACACGCTCAACTACAATCTGTCCATCCGCCATCTTGGACTCTAGCGCTTCAAAGGCTTCCAAAAACCGCTTATCCGCCTTTGCCCTGTTATAAAAAGATAAAACATAAACATAAACAAAAAGATTATAGTTTCGAAAGGGATATTCGACCTGCATAAACAGTGTGCCCATTCCATAGTGGCATGGGCCAATCGGTTTCCGGATTATCCAATGCTCAAGCAAGAAATCCACAGCCCTGTCAAGTGCTGGTTCTTTGTTGAGATAGTCACTAAAGCGGAATGCGTTCAGGACAGTAAGTGTTGGGAAGGGGTTCGAATACTCAGTTTCTGGACCTCGTCCAAAACTAAACTTATTGCAACGCCAGCCGCCATCGGTATATTGTGTATTCAAAAGATATGGGTAGGTTTTTTGCACTCTGGCATCAAAGGCATAACCCATATGGCAAAGCACATTAACCGCATTGGCGGTATGGCATGGGTAAATTGAACCTTGTGGGTACAGCTTAAAACTTCCGTTTTCCCTCCATGCACTGAATATTATGTTGGCGCATTCTTTAAGTAAAGGCTCGGTGGGTTCCATACCTAATTCCAACAGATATGATATGCTATCCAGCATGGAGAAAGGTGATCCTTTTATTAGTCGTTTGTCCGGTGTCGTCCAATAGTCGGCGCCATTATCATACCGATGCGACAATATAGCTTCAATATCTGATATATATTTCTTCTCTATAGCCATTCCTTTCACCTCATTATATCTTTATTATTTAGGCCATGTTTAATAACAGTATTGATAATATGATGATTTTTAAGGGAAATCATTTTAAGCTTCCTTAATTCACATTTTAAGAAAATTGCGAATCAAACTTAATATATTTTTATAATCCAATAGGACATGATACCATACATAATCCACATGAATTTTTTCTATTATGTGTTCTTAAATAAAGGCTTCTTTTTTGGTTGCATAATTTACAATTAATTAATTCTTCACGTTTTGAGCATATATTCCAAATATAGCCAGTCAAAGCATTATAAGGACAAGTATTAACACATATATTACACTCTGGTGGACATTTACTTTTTGTAATAGGATTTCCTATTGGCAAATCATAATTGATTAGTATTGTAGATAACCTTACTCTTGGTCCATACTTCTCTGTAATTAAAACACCATTTTTACCTATCCACCCTAAACCTGCATTAACACCTGCAAATTTAAAAGATAATGGTGCAATGAGTGTTTCTTCACTTGATTGTGCAACAGGCGGTATATAATATTGAATTTTATATTTTTTTAATATGGTAGTAATTTCTTCTAATAATAAATTAATATAATCACGTGCCTCACATATTATATTTTCAAATCTATCCTCTTTATAATCATTTATACCCAATAATTCCTTATGTGGAACAGCAATAACTAATGCACATTTGTAATCTACCTTATATTCACTAAAGTCTATATTAGAAATACCAAATAGAATATCAGAATTTTTCTTAAAAATATCTAAAATATCATTATAAAAATCAATCATATATTATTCCTTATTACTTATTACTTATAAAATACTTTTCTTTACTTCGCTATATTTTACTATTGTGACTGTATTTAATTATACAACAGAATAGTGTAATTATTCAAATATTTATCATCGTTATATATAAATTGCAAACAACAAAAACAAGGCACCAAGATTTTTCTATCTCAGTGCCCCTGGGTTTTCTTGTTTTGCGTTTAATAAAATAAATCCTTACAATTTATCAATATTTCCGCCCATAATATCATTTATTTTTTCGCACACTTTTTCTTTATCCCAGTTCCACCAACAAATAGATTGTAATTTTTCAATTGTTTTATCATTGAATCGCTTTTTAATCGGCTTTGCCGGCACCCCACCGACTATTGTATAGGGCTCAACATCTTTTGTTACAACTGCTCTTGTTCCAACAATTGCTCCATTGCCAATATGAATGCCGGACATAATAACCGCTTCATACCCAATCCAGACATCATTTCCAATAATGATATCGCCCTTGTTATCCCAAGCCTGTGTTACATCCTTCTGCGCAAGCTTGTATTCTTCCCAAAAAAGCGGAAACGGATAAGTTGAGAGAGATTTCAAGGTATGGTTGGCACTGGTAAAAATAAACTTAGCGCCGCAAGCAATGGAACAGAACTTACCAATAATCAATTTATCATGATTGATTGGATAATGATATAAAACATTATTTTTTTCAAAATCAATCGGATCATTGACAAAGTCATTATACATTGTATAATCACCAATCTTAATATTGGGATTGGTGATAGCCGCATTTAAATAAATAGTTTGTGAATCACCAGTCCGTGGATATATTTTTTCTTCCGGAATAGACATTACAAATCCTCCTAATATTTTAATTTTTTTTAAATCTATTCCGGCAATTGCAATGCAACGCTTCATTTTTTCACCACCTAAAATATTCTTTTCTGTTTTTAATGGTATGATTATATTTATTAATTTGTCGCCATTAAAATCAACCTATGTCATCTATCTTTTCGTTTATACCACAACGTGACATCAATATTACCGTCTCTATGACTATGACGAGGGGACGTTTCATTTGTCATGTTCATCGTTTTAATGCCTGTTCTACCATCATCTTACCCAGCCCTAGCACCCGGCTCAATTGGCGGATACTGCCGCCGGTTTCTCTGGCTTTATTCAGCTTTTCCATAAAAAATGAGCGATCCGCATCATCCAGAAAAATATTACGCCCATCAAGCCCTTTCAGTATCACATGGTATATGCCGGTTGCGCTTTTTACCCGGGCTTGTCTTGCCATGCCGTTTTTACTTCCTGATATTTTTCCTTTCCGTACTGTTCGATTGCTTTTTGCGTGTGCTTTAGAACAAATTCAGATTTCCTCTCTGTGTATCCGTCGCGGTCATTCTCAAACGGTTTCCAAAGAGACAGCTTTAATTGCTCATATGCCTTGGCAATCGCGAAATTTTCGTTTAGATAATCCCTGAAATAAAGCTCATCATTATCACTGAATTCTCTAAGATGCAGGTGGAATACCCGTTCAGCAAAGCCGTCCTGCGTATATCCTTTATTAAAATCAATACGATTTTTATTCTGCGCCATACATCCATAGCAATTTTGAATAAGCAGATTCTTGATTGTTTTATGCTTCTTGATATCAGCTTCCACTAAAATGTCAACAATTGGTTTTGCCCAGATTCCTTTGATGGCTGTGCTTCCAATGTGATAAATTCGAACGTTCTTCGGCAGAAAGGAAAACAAAAGCTCTTGTTCTTCCTGATACCAGTCCCTCCAGTATTCCTTGTGCTCCGTCAGTTGAATCGGAAATAGTTCCCACAATTCCTCAAGTGTCATTTCCGACAACAGTTTACGCATCAGAACACCCGCTTTCTATCTGAATTCTGATTTCATCCGGCTGATATTCTGTAATCAAATGCGACGCCCACCGAAAAATCTGTCCGGAAAACCGGTCAAAATTAGCCTGCGTTAAATCCGTCTGCTGTTTGAGGATTATCGCAGTTTCCAGTATCTCACGCTCTGGTGGTCGCAGAACTGGAAGTAGTTCCGTTTTTCTCTTTCGGTAGGTCCCTGTCAAGAGATAGGAAATTGCTTGGACAGTAAAAGTTGCCGATTTATACAGAACTCTTAGCAACTCGCCGTCCCTTTCATGTACCATGTTATGCCCGCACATATGGTAGAGATTACAAGCGCCTATTCGGATCGCTCTGCGGACATCCTCCTCACAAATCAACTCTTTTATAAAATCGATATTTCCGTAAATCGGCGTAGTATCGTAATAAAACTGGAACAAATCGGAGCGTTCCCAGTTCTTCAACTCTTGAAGGCCAGAGATAAATCCGCATATTTTTTCCCGATTTGGAAGCGAATCCAGCATAGTGCCATGCGCTTTTAAATCCTCTGGGTCTGCATGGTCGAGTATCACGACGACATCAATATCACTGTCGTCTATCTCTTCTCCGCGTCCGTAACTGCCCTGTAACCCAACGAATACCAGCCTAAAGCCAAACAGGTCTTTAAGCTTGCTTAGGCATTGTTGAATCCATGTATCAATATCAATTCGCATGTTTTCTCCTTGTATAATGAAAACCATAGTAAATACTAAGTTTTCATTTGATTTTTTATTTACTATAATCTATCTAGACGCTGTGGATTAGTGAGTTCTCCTTATGATTTTATAGTAAGTCATCCGCCACTCATCCGTCACCTGGTAGAAAGGTTACCATCTATGAGAATAAATTCACATAAGAATTGAAGTCCGGCAGAAAGTTCTTGTGGGATCGCATAACATGAACTAAATAGTGTTCATTGCACCCCGGTATATATAAATTCCTTTTGTTTCACTCAGGGCACAAAACGACCTGTATGACGAGGAGACGTTTCAGATTGATCGACGTCCAGCCCATATCAATAGGCACAAGCCATCTAAACCTCTCTGCTTAGTTTTTGATACCTTTACAATTTTTAATATGTGCTTTGATTTTTTTCATCGCCCAATCATAATGACTTGCTGTCGCACTCACAAAATATGAACCCAATGTGCTTCCGCCAACCCATTTATAGGTCCCTTTTGTAAACAGTTCTTCATTTGTAAAAGTGTCCGCCAACTTTAGAACATCCTGATGTGATTTTTCAAACATTTCTTTGGATTGATCAAGTGAAGTGTTCTGGTGCTTTTCAAAAAAAGTCACATTCATCGCTCCATATGTTTTCCAGTTGTACGGAGCCGGCAAAAAAGGTCTATCTTCACCTTTCATATTGGAATCCACCCAATTCAAAACAAGCTGATGCCATTCATATAAATGCACCAGAACGTCTCGAAGATTCTTATCTCTTCCCCAATGGGCCTCTTTTTTTCGATCATCATCTGAAAAATCAAATGCTGTCGACAACTCTTTTTCGGTCATTGAATCAATCAGTTGATTCAGTTTTTGATAATTACTATCTGCTTCTGCCATCAAGCTGGGCTTAGTTGTTGGTCTGGCCATCTTCATTTCTCCCTTACCTACAATTTTTAATTAATTCTAACATCTTAAATATGACAGTATAGCGTCATATTATAAATAATATTTTTTAATGAACTTACTCAGGTTTCTAAAACCTCTTTTCATGAAGACCAGTTTATCTAATCCATCTGGTTTGATTATTTAGAAATCGAAATTATCGACGATGGTAAAAAGAAATCATAACTATGTGACGCGGAGACTTTTCATCGTAAGCGTTCATTTCTCACTTGTCTAATTGATCAGCCGTAACATCATCAATCTCGCCACCAAAATACTTATCCAGGACTGCCTTAAAAGTCGGATTACCATCGACCAGATAAAACAAAGTCATTGATGATTTCAGCTTCAAATCATCGGGTCGGCCAAATACCGCATTGGCATCACTCGACTCAAGCTTCAACAGTTCCCCGGAAATCTCCAGTAAGCGCGAACCCAGTACCGGATGCGCCATGTACGCCTTTGCTTCTTGCCGATTCTCTATTCCATAATACCTGGCCGTTTCACTCCTGCCCAACCCTTTCAGCTGGGGAAAAACATACCACATCCAATGGCTGCGCTTGCGGCCATTTTTTATTTCCGTTAGTGCCTGCCCATAGCTTTCTCCCTGAGCTTTGACAAAACGCTCAACTGTGTTCATCTGTTGTTCCTCTCCTTCGTTTTATGACAAGGGTATGACAAGGGGACGTTTTGTTCGTCATGCTCTTCGCTTCAATGCCAGCTCCACCATCATTTTTCCCAGCCCCAACACCCGGCTCAATTGGCGGATACTGCCGCCGGTTTCCTGCTGAATCTGACGGATCAGCTGATTTCGCTTGTCTACCGACAGTTCCCCCAGATTCCGGTATTCGGGATTTTTACTCAGCAGGACAGTAAGCTGTTCATCACTACACCTGGTTTTCAGGTTTATTTCCAGACATTCATCCTGGTTTTCTTCCTCAGAAAATCGAATAAAATCTGCGGCGGTCGGAAAATAGTCTTTGATGATCCCCATATCGATGATCGATGAGTTTCCCTGATAAGCCTGAATAATTTGTTGATAACTACTCCATGAATATTCCTTCAGTCGAGAAACCATACCGGCTTTTAAGGGATTGCGGTGAATATACCGAATCACCGTCATCAGATATTGGTCATCTTCGACTGCTTCACTGTTAAAACGATTCTGAAAAAGATGGCCGGTTCGACCGTATTTGTTGTTGTGCAATTGCACATAGCCAACCGTCATCCGTTTGATGCTGGTGCCCAGTTCTTCCCCTTCTTTGATCAGCAAATGAACGTGGTTATCCATCAGACAATAGGCATACAACTGAAAGCCGCCGGTTTCTCTGGCCTTATTCAGCTTTTCCATAAAAATTGAGCGATCCGTATCATCCAGAAAAATATTACGCCCATCCAGACCTTTCAGCATCACATGGTAAATGCCAGTAGTGCTTTTTTTTCGCGCTTGTCTTGCCATTTCTGATTTCACCTCCCGTTTTTTTAAGTATATCACAGATTAAAAGGCATGACAAACGAAACGTCCCCTCGTCATACCCTCGTCATATGCTTTTTCCTAAAAATCAGGGCAAAAATCGGGCCTTTTTTAGCCTGATTTTTGCCCGTTTTTCATTTCAAGACAAAAACATCTTATGTTTGTAGCGTCTTATTTGTCGTTTTTATCTTTACGTGACATCAATACTACCGTCTCAACGTGCCCAGTTCCGGGGAAAAGATCGACCGGCTGTACTTTTTTAACCTCATAACCAAATTCACTCAGGATTTTTATATCTCTGGCTAAGGTTGAGGGATTACAGGAGACATAAATAACCCGCGGTGTTTTTAAATCACCAATCGCATTTAAGAGGGTTTCTTCACAGCCTTTTCGAGGGGGATCGAGAATGATCAAATCGGGTTTGATCTTTTCAACTTTGGTAATGCGCAGCATTTCCTCTTCGGCTCGGCCCTGATAGAAAGTTACATTTTCAAAGTGGTTCAATCCGGCATTTTCTCGGGCATCGAGAATCGCATCTCCGACACTTTCGATACCGATGACTTGTTTGGCTTCTTTGGCTAAATAAAGGCCGATGGTTCCCGTTCCGCAATAGAGATCAAAAACCGTTTCGGTTCCTTTTAATGAAGCCATTTCTTTTATTTGATCATAGAGCTTCACGGTTTGTTTAGAATTCACCTGGAAGAAAGAATTCGGTGATATGGAAAAACTCAGATCTCCGATTTCTTCAACAATTCTAGCCACGCCATGAACACAGAGGCTTTTCTTGCCTAGAATTACATTGCTTTTTTCCCGGTTAATATTAACATAAACACTCTTCACATTTGGAACTCCGGCGAGAATGGCATTTACAATCGCTTCTCTTTGGCTCAAATCTTTGCCGTTGACAATGATTGTGATCATGTTTTCACCCTTGAGATTCGTTCGCTGCAGAACACCTCGAACATATCCCTTGCGGGTTTTTTCGTCATAAATACTAAGATTTAAATCTTTGATAACGGCATTCATGGTCTTGATAACGTCGGCTGCACTTTCCGGCTGATTCAAACAATCATCGATATGAACAAGGTTATGGGTTCTTTTGGCGTAAAAGCCCATTCCCTTTTGATCCACTTTAAATTGCGCCTTATTTCGATAGCGGCTGGGTTCTGCCATGCCAATGATGGGTTCGATAGCGAGATCTTTCAGTCCGCCGATCCGTTCGAGCGCATCCTTAACCAGTTTCGATTTTATTCGCAACTGACCTTCATAGCTCATATGCAATAGCTGACAACCGCCGCATTCATTAAAGTATTGACATTCCGGTACAACGCGTTCTGGTGAATTTTCTTTAATTGTTAGAAGTTTCCCTTGCGCATAGGTTTTCTTCACCGTTTTGATTTCAACTTCCACCACATCACCAGGAAGCGCACCTTCAACAAAGACAATCATATTTTCCAATCGTCCCAGGCCTTCGCCACTATGGGTGATATCCACTATCTCCATGGTATATTTTTCTCCAACTGCTATCGATTTGATATTTTCGTTCATTATTTCATCCTTTTTATTTCTTTATTTTTTATATTTCATAAGGTCTTTATACCCCGAACAACCAATCATTCTCATGTTTAAAAAAGGGGCTATGGCAAAAAAATGAAATTAAATCAGAGTTTTGCAACAACCTCTTTACGTCTTTTTCAGTCTTCATTGTTTTTTGTGTTTTTTAAAAATAGTTTTATTTTTTGAAAGGTTTCATCGCTGATAATATGCTCAATACCGCAGGCATCTTTTTGAGCATTTTCTATCGATACATCAAGCGCTTTAACCAGAAACTCGGCAATAAAACGATGTTTTTCATAAACCTTAATCGCTAATTTTTCACCTGATTCGGTCAGAAATATTTGCCCATAGCGTTCCTGTTCAACATGTCCCAACGTTTTAAGTTTCCGAACAGCATCGTTCGCACTGGCCTTGCTGACATTTAATTTCGATGCAACATCGGTAATCCGCACACCTTTGCCATTTTTTTTATCTTCCAGGTAGATGGTTTCAATATAATCCTCAATGGATTCTGTTAGTTTTTTTTCCATATTTACCTCTAGTTTTTTCACCATTATTCTGGCTTTTCGTATTTTTTTCTTTTATTTTAGCACCCGTTTTCGTCTTTTTTGGTGTCTGACTGACTGTCTTTTCGGGTATCAAAGTCATTTTCCCCGGTCCAATTAAATCTTCCCGCTGAGCCTTTGTCAGTGCTTCATAAACAAGCAGGTAATTTTCACGCTTATTGTATTGCACCAGCGCTCTTTGCATGTGTTTCTCTCGCCCCTTCGGCACATAAACCGCTTCCATCGTCAATGGATTCAACCCGGTATAATACATCGTGGTTGCGATGCTGCCGGGAGTTGGATAAAAATCCTGGACCTGCTCCGGAACAAATTCCATCTCTCTGATGTACTCTGCCAACTCAATCGCATCATCCAAGGTACATCCGGGATGTCCGGTAATGAAATAAGGCAAAACATACTGCTTTTTCCCGGTGCGTTCGTTATATTTTTTGAAATTCTTCACAAAAGCTTCATAAGTTTTAAAAGAGGGTTTTCCCATGTAACGCAGCACTTTTTCTGATACATGTTCCGGGGCTACCCGCAATTGTCCGCTGACATGATGTTCGACCAATTCCTGGAAAAAGGCTTTGTCTTTTTCCAAAGCTAAATAGTCGTAGCGTATTCCGGAACGGATGAACACCTTTTTAACTCCCGGCAATTTGCGAACTGCTCGCAAGGTCTCCAGATAAGGTTGATGGCTGCTGTCAATCTTTTTACAGGGTTCCGGAAATAAGCATTCCCGATTGGTACAATACCCATGGGTCTCCTGTTTTTTACAGGCTTTATGGCTGAAATTGGCAGTCGGTCCGCCAATATCATGAATATATCCTTTGAAATCAGGATCCTTAATCATCCGTTTAGCTTCTCTGACAATGGAGTCTTTGCTTCGCATTTGCACATATTTTCCCTGATGAATGGCTAACGCACAAAAGCTGCAATTGCCGTAACAACCGCGATTCGCCGTAATACTGAATTTCACCTCTGCTAATCCGGGTATCCCGCCTTTTTCAGTATAGGAAGGATGCCAGGTATACGTAAATGGAAGATCATATAGCGAGTCGAATTCGCTTTGGCTTAATGGCATTTGTGGCGGGTTCTGACATAAGTACCGATTTCCGCTTTTTTGCAGATAACTGTGATCATCATAGGCATTATTACAATTATAAATGAGCCGCGCCGTTTTTGCATATAGGGCCTTATCGGTGATCACTTCTTCCACTGATGGCAACTCCACCGTCTCTTCAAAGGTTGGTTCTTTAACGATCAATGCCGTTCCTTTTATATAGGTGAGTGCCGCCACGGGAATACCCGCATCCAAACCCTCAGCAATCTCAATCATTGCCCTTTCCCCCATGCCATATACCAAAAGATCGGCTCTGGAATCAAATAAGATGGGCCGTCTTACCTTGTCCTGCCAATAATCATAATGCGCAAATCGCCGCAGACTGGCTTCTATTCCGCCGATAATTATAGGAACGTCACCAAAAAGTTCTCTGATTTTACCACAATAGACGATGGTTGCCCGATCCGGTCTCAGACCGGCCTCGCCTCCTGGTGAATAGACATCTTCATGCCGCCGTTTATTGTTCACAGTAAAATGACTGACCATGGAATCAAGGTTTCCGGCAGTGACTAAAAAGCCCAGCCGGGGCTCTCCCAATTTTTTAAAATCCTCATCTGCGCGCCAATTTGGTTGGGCAATGATTCCCACCTGATAGCCCTTCGATTGAAGGACTCTTCCAATAATGGCCGTCCCAAAAGAAGGATGATCGACATAAGCATCACCGCTTACGAGAATAAAATCACATTGTTTGATGCCTAATTTTTTCATTTCACTTTTTGACATCGGGAGAAAATCTTTACTGGTGTAATGATCTTGTTTTGAAAATGGAGCGATTGTGTTCTTCATTCAATTCCTTTCTAAAAAAATATCCAACAATCTTTTTTGCCTTTATTTAAACTAGGCCTTTGAAAAGAGAAAAATACAGTGGAAAATTTATAATCATAATACTATAGATAACCATAAAAAACGTCTGATTCATTTCGATCGTCATTCCGATTGTATCTCCAGTCATTCCGCCTATTCGAAATTGGAGGTTTTTCATCAGCACATAAGCCGGAATAAAGCTAATGACTGATGCCACTAAGCCCGGGATCCCTAATATAAACGTTGCCAGAATCAATAAACCCGCCAGATATGCTAGAAAATGATGCGGCTCGGTCATCTCAACAACCCGTCTTCCCAATCCACCGCCCCCTTGAGCGTAATTTGAAAAGCAGTTTGACATAACGGAAGCGACCCGGCCAAATACCGGTATGATCAATAGTGCCGCACTATACTCCGGCAGAATGATGGTATAACACATCCAGTTTGTTAAGAGCAGTAAAATTAAACCAATGGCTCCGAAAGCGCCTAAACGACTATCTTTCATAATTACCATCATCTTCTCTCGATCTCTGGCACTAAATAATGCATCCGTCGTATCGGCAAACCCATCAAGGTGAAGCCCGCCAGTTAACCAGATATAGGTAATTACCATTAGCAGTGCCTGAAGATTCACAAAATGAATCAGCGAAAACAACAGTGAAACGCCATATAATACTAAACCAATAAATACGCCGACAAAAGGGATTAAAATCATACTGTCGTAGAACTCATCATCGGTTACATTTTTTAATTTAATTGGAATTCGGGTAAAAAATGAAATTGCTATTAAAATTTTTCGCATTCTAGTCTCCAGTTTGTAAGATATCAACAATGTTCAATTAATTTTTATCATAAAAACCACAAGAAACGCGCCGAGCGCGTTTCTCTATGGTTTACGGGCAGTCGCTTAGTGAGTGCTAGCACACATTTGACCACTGCCGACCGCAAATAAAAGCATGAATTTGCATCCATACTTTATTTCCGAAACTATTCTCATTTTTGATTCTTTATTTATTATACTTCATCAACAAAATCAAATTTGTTTTCAATTAATAATCTTAATTGTTCAACAGCTTTTTTCTCATCGTCACCAGTTGCCTCAATTTGTATCTCGTCGCCTTTTTGTACCGCCAGAATCATAACGCCCATAATGCTTTTTGCATTAACACGTGTTGCTTCTTTTTTGATATAGATTTCACTTTTAAAATCATTGGCTCTTTGAACAAATAGAGAGGCCGGTTTTGCATGAAGTCCCGCCTTATTCGTAACAATTACTTTATCAACTATCACAATAATCCACCCCTTTACTATAAAATTCCCCTATGATAACATTATAGCGCGACTAAACAAATTTAGCAAGTATACTGACTTTTATTTCTTTTTTGTTGAAAAATATTTTTTTAAGTTTTATAATGTACAATAAGTATGTAGAAATCAGACACTTTGCGGAGGTGGAAAAAATGAAAGTAACAAAAGATATGGGCATATTAGATGCTGTTAATGCATATCCGGATTCAGTTAACGTATTTCAGGCTTATGGAATGCATTGTTTTGGCTGTATGGCTGCTCGGTTTGAAAACATTGAAGCTGGCGCCATTGCACACGGTATTGATCCTGATGCATTAATTAAATCAATTAATGATGCAATTGAAGCGATTGATCTGACTAAAGAACAATAACCAATACCTAAAAAAATTTTAAGGATAACATTATCAGGTAGGTTGAAACCAGATAAATGCTATCCTTAAATTTAATTCTGTCTTTTATTTATTTAAAATAAAAGTAATACTTGAAATCATTACTGATAATTGTTACAATGGTCAGAACTTAATATAAAACTGATAGAGGTGCGGTCTTTATGACTAATTACGTCAACCATGGCAAATGGGATGAAGCGTAATGAAAGGAAAGCTCGCCGAAGGATTTTGAATAGCCGTCAAATTCCTGGGCTTACTGTTAAAAGCAGTAAGACTGTCATCATTCAACTGATGGAGTGCTATCTAAAAAACAATTGAATCTCGTTAGAGAGTCTTTCTTTGAATTTTAGCTAGTATAAAAATACTGGCTTTTTTTTAATTTTCGAAACTATGGAGGAATTATGAAATCTTATAATGTTGCTGTTGTTGGTGCCACCGGAATGGTTGGTCAAAAAATGCTTGAAGTTTTAGAGGAATTAAAATTTCCGGTTAAAAATCTTTTTCCGATGGCATCAATCCGTTCTGCTGGCAAAGAAATCAACTTTAATGGAAAACCATACGTGGTTCAGGAACTTTGTGACGAATCCTTTGACCAGGATATTGATATTGCCCTTTTCTCTGCCGGCGGAGATACCAGCGCCCGTTTTTCACCGATAGCCGCATCAAAAGGTGTAATTGTCATTGATAATAGCAGTGCTTTCCGAATGGATCCCACGGTCCCCTTGGTGGTCCCTGAGGTTAATCCGGAAGATTTGGACTGGCATAAAAACATCATTGCTAACCCAAATTGTTCGACCATTCAGGCAATGGTGGCCCTGAAGCCGCTGCAGGATGCTTTCGGAATCGAACGCATCGTCTATTCAACCTATCAGGCTGTTTCCGGATCCGGTGTTAAAGGCTATGCCGATCTTGAAAATGGTCTTAAAGGTGAAAAAAATAAATTTTATCCGCACCAAATTGCCGGCAACTGTTTACCTCATATCGATTCATTTTTGGAAAATGGGTATACCAAAGAAGAGATGAAAATGGTTAATGAAACGCGTAAAATTCTTCATGATGATCATATCCGCATCACGGCCACCACCGTTCGTGTTCCCGTTTTTTACAGCCATAGCGAAAGCGTTAATGTGGAACTCAAAAAGCCCTATCAGTTGGATAAAGTGAGAGCCTTATATGCCCATGCCCCGGGGATTGTTCTGATGGATGACCCGGAAAATAATATTTACCCTCTGGCAAGAATTGCCGAAAACCGAAATGAAGTATTTGTCGGACGTATTCGCCGTGATTTTAGTGTTGACAACGGCTTAAATCTTTGGGTTGTTGCCGATAACATTCGTAAAGGCGCCGCTACCAATGCCGTTCAAATTGCCTTTGAACTTGTTAAACGTGAATTAATCTAGTTGTTTTTAGCCCCATTCTATCTTAAACAAAAAAGGAGAACCAAATGAGTATTTTTACAGGAAGTTGTGTTGCCCTGGTAACACCATTTAAGAATAACAAAATTGATTTTGAAAAATTTCACCAACTGATTGATTGGCAAATTGAAAACAAGACCGATGCCCTTCTCATTGCCGGAACCACCGGTGAAACCTCAACCCTCACTGATGATGAACATCTGAATTTGCTTCAGGATGCAGGAAAATACATCAATGGGCGGGTTCCCTTTATTGCCGGTACCGGAAGTAACGATACGGCCTATTCGATCTGGCTTTCAATCGAAGCCGAAAAGGCCGGCGCTGATGCGGCTCTGATTATTAATCCCTACTACAATAAATCGACTCAGCGTGGCATCATCGCTCATATTTCAGCGATTGCCAAGGCGATTACCATTCCGGTAATCATCTACAATGTCCCCAGCCGTACCGGGATGAACATCACCGTCAATACCATGAAAGAACTCAGCAAAATCAAAAATGTCGCAGCGGTTAAAGAAGCCAGCGGCGATATCAGTCAGATTACCGAAATTGCCCGTGTTTGTGGCAAGGATCTTGACATTTACAGTGGCAATGACGATCAGACACTGCCAATCTTGGCTATCGGCGGCAAAGGTATTATTTCCGTTTCTGCCAATATTATCCCCCGAGATATGCACGATTTAGTGGCCAGCTTTATGGCCGGCGATCTAGAAAAGTCCCGGGAACTTCAATTTAAGACAAATCTGGTCAATCTCGCCATGTTTTATGAAACAAACCCGATCCCGATTAAAACCGCTATGGGTCTGATGGGACTGGATACCGGGGAAATGCGCCTGCCACTCGTCGAGATGGAAGAAGCCAACAAAGACAAACTGATTGCTGATCTAAAAACTTACGGACTGCTGTAGGAGGCAACTGATATGATAAATATTCTACTCACCGGAGTTTCCGGTGCTATGGGCAGCATGCTTCAACAGATTATTGCTGCCACAACCGATTGTGAAGTTGTCGCCGGGTTCGATCATCTCGAAAACACATCCCTGCCCTTTCCCGTTTATACCAATTTAGAAAACTGTCAAGAAAAGGTTGATGTCATTATTGATTTTTCCCATTTCAAAGCTTTTCCAAATATATTCGCTTATGCCAAAGCCCATAAAATTCCCATCGTTGTTGCTACAACCGGCTTATCTGACGAAGATTTACAGGCCATTGACCAGGGCGCCAAAGAATTTCCGATATTTAAAACCGCAAACATGTCCATTGGTATCAACCTTCTGGCTAAGGCACTTGAAGATATCGCCGGGAAACTGGAAGATGGATTTGATATCGAAATTATCGAAAAGCACCATAATAAAAAAATCGATGCTCCCAGTGGTACCGCATTGCTTCTTGCCGATGCTGTCAATGACGGACTGGCTCAGAAAAAAGACTATACATTCGGCCGACATGGCCGAGACTGCCGACGCACCGAAAATGAGATCGGTATTCATGCCATTCGCGGCGGTACCATTCCCGGTGAACACACCGTTATTTTTGCCGGGAATGATGAACTCATTGAAATCAAACATACGGCACTTTCAAAAAAAGTCTTTGCTGAAGGGGCTGTCAAGGCAGCTCGATACCTTATTAACAAGAAACCCGGACTATACGATATGTCCATGGTGGTAAGCGACTAGACACATCATTTTGATTTAAGAAAGGATCTCCAATGAATATTGTTGTTCAAAAATACGGCGGAACATCTGTCGGTTCCGTTGAACGTATTAAGAACGTTGCAAAGCGAATTATTGAAAAGAAAAAAAGCGGCCATCAAATTGTGGTCGTGGTCTCCGCCATGGGAAAAACAACCGATGATCTGGTAAAGCTCGCCTATGACATCAGCAAAGCCCCGCCTAAACGCGAGCTGGATCGGCTCTTGTCTACCGGTGAGCAAATCTCCATTTCCTTATTATCCATGGCCTTACAGGCAATGGGTCACGATGCCATTTCCTTTACCGGCCCACAGGTCGGAATTCGAACCAGTGGCCGACACACCAAATCGAGAATCGAAGGGATTGACACCACCAAAATCCTTGATGCTTTGAATGAAGATAAAATAGTGATTGTTGCGGGTTTTCAAGGTGTCAACGAAAATGATGATGTGACGACACTTGGACGTGGCGGGTCGGATACCAGTGCCGTAGCGCTTGCTTGTGTTTTGGATGCGCCTTGTGAAATATATACTGACGTTGAGGGAATCTATGGGGTCGATCCCCGACTATACCCCCAGGCTAAGAAGCTCGATACCGTCAATTATGAAGAAATGCTGGAAATGGCAAGCCTGGGTGCCGGAGTCATGCACCCTCGGGCCATTGAACTCGGCAGTAAATACAATACTAAAATTTTGGTTGCTTCCAGCATGCTTGACTTACCTGGAACAATCATCAAAAAAGGAGAACATAACATGGAAGGACAATCCATAACTGGGCTGGCAATCGATAATGATGAAACGATGATTACCATCCGTAATATTCCTTTTGATCTGAATATTACCTCTCATTTCTTTAGCCAACTGGCTAATAAAAGCATTAATATTGATATGATTAGTCAAAGTGCTCCGATTGACGGTTTCATCAATATTTCATTTACCGCTCCGACTTCAGATTTAGAGGATGCGAAAATTATTCTGTCGGCCTTTGAAGAAAAGCATCCCGGTATCCGTATTTTGATAAATGAAAATGTCTCCAAACTATCCGTTGTTGGCGTTGGCATGCGGAGTCAATCCGGAGTTGCGGCTAAATTTTTTCAGCTTCTTTCCGACAATGATATCCAGATGCTGATGATTACAACTTCGGAAATCCGCATTAGCTGTATCATCAAATCAAAAGATCGAGAACTCGCAGTCACGGAGACAGCCAAAGCATTTGATCTTTAAAATAATTCAACAAAAAAAGCCAGGAATTTATTAATCCTGGCTTTTTTTATATTTATTTTTGGGTTTGTTCCAACCCTAATATTTCACTAATCGTCTGCTCATCAAGATCGTTAAAATCAATGTAGTCACCAGTTACAATATAAAAGACTGTTTCAAAAATATTAGTGGCATGATCCCCAATTCGTTCCAGATAACCGCCAATAAGACAAAATACTGTTCCCTGATGAATATTTTTCGTATCTTTCATCATATAGGCCATACATTCACTATTAATTGCTTCATTTGTGTCATCTATTTCATTTTCCAAATCAACAACTTCTCTTAATCGGCTGATATCTTCACTAATAAATGCCTGAATTGAAAGTTTCAGCAATTTCTCAGCTAATTCACATTCCAACGGAATATCAATCAAAGGTTTCATATAAACTTCTTCTGCAAGCTCGATCACCCGTTTAGAAATGTTAACCGCTAAATCCGCAATTCGTTCCAGATTGGTAATGATTTTATAGGTTGAAGCCAATCGTCTGAGGTCAGTCGCTACCGGGCCTTGTGTCGCAATAATCTTACTGACCACTAACTGCAGTTCTATTTCCTTTGCATCGACCAAATCATCCCGGTCAATCACCGTTTTTGCCAATTCAACATCTTTTGAATTAAGGGCAAATACTGAATCTGACAACATTTTTTCTGTAATAGTTGACATCAACAATATTTCTTCTTTTATCTTCAGTAATTCTTCATTATATTCTGATCGCATTTTTATATCTCCTTTATCAACCGAAACGGCCCGTAATATAGTCTTCAGTTCGTTTATCGTTTGGATTTGTGAAAATTTTTGGTGTCTCATCAAACTCAACGATTTCTCCCATCAGGAAGAATGCCGTTTTATCGGATATCCGTCCCGCTTGCTGCATCGAGTGGGTGACAATAATAATGGTATAATCTTTTTTTAGACTTGACATCAAATCTTCAATTTTTGCTGTGGCGATGGGGTCCAGGGCGGATGTTGGCTCATCCATTAAAATAACTTCGGGATTCATGGCAATTGTTCTCGCAATACAAAGTCGCTGCTGTTGCCCGCCTGAAAGTCCCAGGGCGGATTTGTTGAGTCGATCCTTCACTTCTTCCCATAAAGCTGCCTTTGTCAGACTTTCTTTTACCAGTGTGTCTAATTTTCTTTTATCTTTCAATCCCTGACATTTTGGACCATAGGCAATGTTATCGTAAATACTCATGGGAAAAGGATTTGGTTTTTGAAAAACCATTCCAACCCGGGTTCGAAGATTGATCACATCAATATCGCCATTAATATCCTTATCATCAAAAATAATCTCGCCTTTCATTTTAACCGAATCGATGAGATCATTCATCCGGTTCAAACAACGTAAAAAGGTTGACTTGCCACATCCTGAAGGCCCAATAAAAGCGGTGACTTCATTTTCGCATATTTTTATATTGATCGATTTGAGAGCTTGAAAATCGCCATAAAACAAATCTAAGCTTTTTGTATCAAACTTTATTTTGTCCATATTACTCCTTATCTTTAATACTAATTAAAAAATCTAACTTATCTGCAACGATCCGACTACTTCCCTGACATTTTCCGATCTAATCTGGCCCCAAGGATACGAGATCCCAAACTGAATGCAAATATCAAAACCAGCAATACAGCTGCTGAGAAATCGGCAATTTGATCAGCGTTCGGCGTCATCGATTCCGTTTTTAGAGCCCATATGTGCAGCGCCAGAGTATCCCCTGGCCTGAAAGGACAGAGAAGCGACATTGGGTCAAAGGGATTCCAGATATTCGGGTTCACATTGGAACTCATGCCTGCCGTATAAAGCAGTGCAGCCGCTTCACCAAAGCCTCTGCCGGCAGCCAGGATAATGCCGGTGATTATTCGAGGCATGGCAACCGGCAAGCAAATTTGTACGATGGTTTGCCAATGTGTGGCTCCAACAGCTAAACTACCTTCTTTGTAAATACTTGGTACTGCTCTAATCGCATCCTCAGTAACGGTTGTGAGCAACGGAAGACTGAGGATCGACACCGCCAGCGCCCCAGCAAAGAGATTATATTTTGACCCTGTCATATAGATAAAAACAAGATATCCAAATAAACCAATAACAATCGACGGCAACGATGAGAGTGTTTCAATACAAATACGTAAATAATTCGTCACTTTGCCGGCTTTTGCGTATTCAGCCATGTAAATCCCCGCTCCCACGCCAATCGGTACACTTATAATAAGCGAAATCAGTACCAGATAAACGGTATTAAAAAGCTCGACACCGATACCAGTCCGTTCAAAACTAAAAATCCCCGGCTGATAAGCCATTATCCCCTTCACAATAATATAGGCTGTAAATCCTGCTAGTAATAGGAGAAAGAATCCGGCAATACAATAAAGGATGACCGTAGCAATTTTATCTGCTACAATAGCATTTTTATGTTCACTCTTCATTTAACTTCTTCCCCCTTTTTGGCGATTATCCGCATAATCAATATGAATATGAATGAGATGATCAGAAGCAAGAGTGCCATGGACCACAGGGCATCATTGAACTCTCCTCCCTGTGCCGAGTTACCCATGTCAGACGCAATCTCAGCTGTCATATTGTTTGTTGCCGAAAGGATATTGTCTGGAAATGTCAGCATTTTCCCGATAACCATCGCTACCGCAAGTGCTTCGCCAAAAGCCCTTGCCAGCCCGAGGATAACACCGGTGAGAATACCGGACGTCGCGCTTGGCAGCATGACCTTATAAATGTATTGCCACCTTGTCGTTCCCAATGCATAAGAGGCTTCTTTATACCCATTATCAACATTTTCAATCGCATCAACCGAAACACTTGTAATTGTCGGAAAGATCATCAGTGCCAGGACAATTCCACCTGCCAGCACGCTAAAACCGTAAGGCAGATTAAAAACGTGGGCAATCGCCGGTACCAGAACTGTCAAGCCAACCCAACCATAAACTACTGATGGAATCCCGACAAATATTCCGATTGCCGGCTGCAATAATTTCTTTCCAAGTTTCGGTGAAATCTCAGTCATGAAAACTGCTGATGCAATACTAAATGGCGTTGCAATCAGCAAAGCCAGGAAACTTATCAGTAATGAGCCAACAATAAAAATAGCAGCCCCCACTTTACCACCACCATCAAAGTTATCGGCCGGTTTCCACTCTGATGAAAAAAGAAATTCCCAGACACTATGATTATAAGTAACAAAAGTGCCAAGTCCCTTATAAAACAAAAATCCTGTGATCGAAAGCGTCACTAATATAATAACAATACCTAACACTGTCACGATCGAACGACCAAGGTACTCTTTTTTAAATTTTTCTATCAAATAAATCACCAACTTTCTTTCAAAACTAAAGGTCGGCGGTAATTTAACCGCTGACCTTTGGTTTTACAATACAATCTTCATTTGAATTTAAAAAGCAAATTTTGCAGTTAATTAATGCTTTCCTGCTGCGGTCGTCATTTTACTGATGACATTGTATCCAAGATTTTCCATCTGGGTCTGGAAAGTGTCGGTTCCCATATAATCCAGGAATGCTTTAGTTACGCCCGTCGCTTCTCCATTAGTGTACATATGTTCAGTACCCCACACTGGATATGAGCCATTATAAACATTTTCCAACGTCGGGGCTACGCCATCGATACTCATTTTTTTGACATCGTATTTGCCGACAAGGTATGAGAAGGCAAGATAACCGATAGATCCCTTGGTGCTGGCGATATTCGTTTCAAGCGTACCGGAATCATCACTGCTCAAAGCGGTGTTGCTTGATTCAATAGCATTATCCAACGCATATTGTTTAAAGAGGGCCCGTGTACCAGAAGACTCCGGCCTGCTGATAAGCGTAATCGCTTCATCCGCTCCCCCAACCTGGTTCCAGTTAGTGATTTTTCCGGTAAAAATATCGCTTAGTTGTTGTTTCGAAAGGTTAGTGACTGTTACATCAGAATTAACAACTGCAGCAACACCGATCGCACAAATCTGATGATCTTTAAGCGTTGCGGCCTGATCTGCGGTAAGTTTTGACTCGGCTGTTACATCAGAATTTCCGATATCAATGGACTTGTTAGCAACCTGGGTAAGGCCTGTGCCTGATCCCCCAGCACTAACATTGACTGAAGCTTTAGGATTAAGCTGTTGAAAATTATCTGCGGCAACCTGAACAAGGGGCGCAAGGGCTGAAGAACCAGCAGCCGTTAAGCTACCTGTAACCTCTGATGTTGTTGAACTGGTACTGCTTTTGGTATTTGTGGAACATGCAGTCATAGTAATACCAACAAGTACTACTGCCATAAAAAGTGCGAAAATCTTTTTCATTTTTTAGTTTCTCCTTTTTTTCTTTTTTTCTTAACTTCATGACTAAATATATATTTTTTTCGTTCCAGTAAATAGCATTACTCTGTAAACTTTATGTAAAGCGTTTGTTAAATTGGATTTATTAATAATGGGCACACCTAAAAAAAAGCTGACTCCTGTATATTACAGAAATCAGCTTTTAGATATTTCAGCTTTTTATGCTCATTTTTACGTTTGTTCCAACCCTAACGTTTCATTAATGGTCTGATCATCAAGATCGTTAAAATCAATGTAGTTGCCCGTTACAATATAAAAGACAGTTTCAAAAATATTAGTGGCATGATCCCCGATTCGTTCGAGGTAACTTCCAATGAGACAAAATACTGTTCCCTGATGAATATTTTTCGCATCTTTCATCATATAGGCCATGCATTCACTATTAATTGCTTCATTTGTGTCATCTATTTCATTTTCTAAATCAACAACCTCTCTTAATCGGCTGATATCTTCATGAATAAATGCCTGAATTGAAAGCTTCAGCAATTTCTCCGCTAATTCACATTCCAAGGGAATATCAATCAAAGACTTCATATAAACTTCGTTTGAGAGCTCGATCACACGTTTAGATATGTTTACCGCTAAATCTGCAATTCGTTCCAGATTGGTAATGATTTTATAGGTTGAAGCCAATCGTCTGAGGTCAGTCGCTACCGGGCTTTGTGTCGCGATAATCTTACTGACCACTAACTGCAGTTCAATTTCCTTTGCGTCTACCAAATCATCTCGGTCAATCACAGTTTTAGCCAATTCAATATCTTTTGAATTAAGGGCAAATACTGAATCTGACAACATTTTTTCTGTCATCGTGGACATTAACAAAATTTCATCTTTAATCATTTGCAATTCTTTATTGTATTCTGTTCGCATTATATGCCTCCTTTATCATCCAAAACGTCCTGTAATATAGTCCTCTGTTCGTTTATCAGCAGGATTTGTGAAAATCACCGGTGTTTCGTTAAATTCTACCACTTCTCCCATTAGAAAGAAAGCAGTTTTATCAGAAATTCGACCAGCCTGTTGCATCGAATGAGTCACAATAATAATCGTATAGTCTTTCTTTAATTTCGACATCAGATCTTCAATTTTTGCAGTGGCAATAGGATCCAGGGCGGATGTCGGTTCATCCATTAAGATAACCTCTGGTTGCATGGCAATGGCTCGCGCGATGCAAAGACGCTGTTGCTGTCCGCCTGAAAGGCCCAGCGCGGACTTGTTCAGTCGATCCTTCACTTCTTCCCACAGTGCCGCTTTGACAAGACTTTCTTTTACCAGGGTATCCAATTGCGTTTTGTCTTTTACACCCTGGCATTTTGGACCATAGGCGATGTTTTCATAAATGCTCATCGGAAAAGGATTTGGTTTTTGAAAAACCATTCCCACCCGGGTTCGAAGATTGATGACATCGATATCGCCATTAATATCCTGTCCTTCAAAGATAATCTCACCTTCTATTTTTACCGAATCGATCAGATCATTCATCCGATTCAGGCAACGTAAAAAAGTCGACTTCCCGCAGCCGGATGGTCCGATAAACGCGGTAACTTCCTTTTCACATATTTCCAGATTGATTGACTTAAGGGCTTGAAAATCCCCATAATACAAATCAAGATTCTTAGCGTTAAACTTTATTTTTTTGTTCATCTTACTCCTCATTTTTTATTAAAGACATTCAATTTGTCGGAAGTGATCCGCGACAAGATATTCAGTACTATAACAATCACAATAATAACGATCCCTATCGCACAGGCCAATTCAATATTCCCTTCCTCTTTCGCCACATAATA
Organism: Acetobacterium paludosum; assembly: GCF_008086595.1. GTDB lineage: Bacteria > Bacillota > Clostridia > Eubacteriales > Eubacteriaceae > Acetobacterium > Acetobacterium paludosum. The sequence goes on from NZ_RXYA01000008.1 coordinate 142,475, forward strand.
GGCTTGAACCGTTAAGGTACTGCCCGGAGAAAAAAGTGTTCCCGGTATTTGGGCAACCGTTCCGGCCGTCAATAACAGGGCTGCTGATTCGCCAACTACCCGACCAATACTAAGGAGCACCGCAGTAGCAATACCGGGTACCGCACAGGGAAGAACCACTTTGAAAATAGTTTGAAGTTTTGTGGCCCCGAGAGCTAAGGACCCTTCTCTAAAAGCTGTCGGCACTGTTTTCAAAGCTTCCTCGGTACTTCGAATAATAACGGGCAACAAGATAATTGCCACCGTCAGACTCCCCGATAATAAAGATATTTGGAACTTTAAAGCAACAACAAAAAACGCCATTCCAAATAGTCCAAATATGATGGAAGGAATTCCCGCCAGGCATTCAGCCGCAAAACGGATGATATTCACAAGTCTCCCCGGTTTTGCATATTCAGTTAAATAAATGGCACCAAAAATACCTAACGGCAATGCAATCAGTAGCGATACTAAAACCATATATAAGGTTGTAATAATATTAGATCTTACTCCTCCGCCTGGCTGAACCACTTTGATCTTCAGCTCACCTGTTTCATGATTAATCTGGGCGGCAACATCTTCTAAAGAGAGACCTTCAAAATCTGTTCCATTGATACTTTCCAATATGTAGTCCGTTCCGATACTCAGTTTTTTACCGGTTGAATCTATTGCACTTAGAAGCGGTGAATCTTTTTCAATATAGGAAAAGACAAACTGCTCTTTCTCCGTGGCATTGTTTTTATAAGCCACTTTAGCAATAGCAGCCCCAATATTTTCGATATAGATCGGTCCTTCTAAAGAAGACTCATAGCGTTTATCATATGGATCTTTTTGACTCAACGACGCTGCGTCGATGGTCATTGGCACCACTTCTTCCTGAACAAAAGCATAAAATACTTTTTCATTGTAATCACGTGTCAAGAAGTCCCAATTCACTAAACTGATCCCTTTAACAAAAATAAAACCAACGATAAAAAGCAGAACACATAGTGTGATGCCCGTCGCCAGATAGATAATACTTTTGGCCAGAACATCTTTCATTTTTCGACCCATACTAACTACCCACCTTTGCTTTTACCAATTTATTAACTGTAAAATTAATAATCATAATAAAGATAAACAAAACCACTCCGGTGGAATACAACAGTTCTTGATGAACTCCGGCTGCATATCCCATTTCTAGAGCGATGTTGGTTGTCAAAGGCCGTATCTGACTAAAGATACTGGTCGGAATCCCGGCAATCGGATTTCCACAAACCAGCATAACCGCCATAGTTTCTCCAATGGCACGTCCAATCCCCAGAATAACTCCGGTCATAATTCCGGATCGTGCCGCTGGTATAACGACTCTGAAGATTGTCTGAATTTTGGATGCGCCTAAAGCATAGGAACCTTCTCGATATTCCATCGGTACTGTACTTAATGACGTTTCCGAAATGCTGATCACTGTCGGCAAGATCATAATGGCCAACACTAAAATAGTTGCCAACAATGATTCCCCTTGAGCCATCGGCGAAATTTTTAAAACATATGGAACGATAATTCCCAATCCGAAAACGCCATATAAAACAGAAGGAATTCCAGCCAGTAGTTCGACGGCAAAACGAATCAGTTTCCCAACCTTTGATCCCGCCAACTCGGCAATAAAAACGGCCGTCAGAATGGCAACCGGCACGCCGATTAAAATGGCCCCTAAGGTTGCAAAAATCGACCCCACAAACATGTATAAAATTCCATACAAGTTTGATCCGGGCCGCCATTCTACCCCGGTTAAAAAGCTCCACAGTGAATAGCTATTGGAAACGAATGGTTTTAATCCATTGTAAAACACAAAAAATGTTATCGCCAAAAGGCTGATAACAGCTACACACGCACAAATGAGGAAAATGTTCTCAACTATTTTTTCTTTTAATTTTTTACGTTTGATCGCTTCCAAAAAAACGCTCCTTTTCATACCCTCAGGTTTATTATTACCATCGGGTAAATTTCCAAAACGCAGGCTCCTGAGATGAGCCTGAGAATGATTTCATAAAATTCTATTTTGATATTATTCCGCCTTTTTCTGTCACAAGCTTCTGTCCATCGGCACTCATAAGGAAATCAATGAAAGCAAGTGTTGCCGGATCCGTTTTCTTTTCGTCATAGAATATTAAGTATGGTCAGGATAAAGTATAAGTTTTATTAAGAACATTGTCAACTGATGCTTTTACGCCGTCAACATTCACTTTGTACCGACGTTCAACTGCATCCTGCAAAAATCAATACCGTTGCTCCAATCAGGAGTGACACTAAAAATTTTTTAAACTTTTCAACATTCTTTCGCCTTTAAAAGCCCTTATTTTTTCCCTTGAAAGTATATTTTATCAAAAACTGATCAACAATATGTTTTGAGGAAGTAAAGAGAATGTTAAGAACAGGTTAAATAAAAAGCAGAGCCGACTTAAATATAACAATCTCTCTGCTTTTTATTTACCCGATATTTATTTTGTTAATCAAAAAGCTCTTGAACCAGTTGATTGAATTCCCGATACATTGAAAACGTATCCAATGACTTTAGAGAATTAAGAACGCCTTTATAATACCAGGCTTGTTTTTCTTTGCCGCGAACAAAAATATTCCAAACCTCATCTCCCATAATTGCATAGTCCTTCTTGATGCTTCTCAGATTTGCTAATTTATCTGCACAGGCAAGCAACTGCATGTCACGGGTGGCTTCGTTTTCAAGAAAGTCAATGGTATTTTTTTTGCGTTTTTCCCATGAAAGAGTTTTGTCTTCAGAATCTGAGGCCACCAAAGCAGCCACTTCCGTGCCAAATTCTTGCTGGATGATTTCCATGGTTGTTTCCGTGTCTTCCACCGTGTCATGGAGCAAACCGGCGCAGATTAAAGCTTCGTTGGTTTCAGAATCAACAGCCGCTGCTAATATTTTTGCCACCTCAAACGGGTGGGTAATATAAGGAACTCTAGACCCTTTTCTAAAATATCCCAAATGAGCATTCGCTGAAAATTCAATGGCTTTTAATACTGACATGGCAATCTCCTTCTTCCTCTAAAAATAATTGATTAAAGACCTTATCGAATATTTTATCATAAACAACCTGGACATGGGGTTCGCTTACGTATTCGGTCAGCTTTTTAATCGGAATCCACAAAACGCCGCTATTTTCATCAGGTTTCGATTTCACTGGTTCATCTTCTTGAGCCTGCAAGACATAGGCAACCGATAAATGCAAATGGGCGGAAACCGGTTTGTTTTTTTTGATGTGACCGAAAACCGGCAATATATCCAATGAAACTATTTTATCGGAACAAACTTTAATTTGCGTTAATCCGGTCTCTTCTTTCGCTTCCTTTACCGCTACATCAAGCAAATCTTCATCGCCGTCAGCATGTCCTCCGGTCCAGGACCAGGACCGGTAAATATTATGATAGACCATCAGGACTTTATCCATTGCTTCGTTGAAAATCATGGCTGAGCTGGTGAGATGAGCAATTTTATTTTCACGCAATAACACATCCTGATCGTTTTTTTCAATATACATCAAAATTGTTTTTTTATCAGCTTCTTCCTGAGCGGAACTGGTTTTAAAATTTGAAATGGCTGTTTGATAATGCATCCTGGACCTCTTTTAAATCATGTTTTTTTCGCGAATTAATAGAAACGCCGAATTGGTCTTTTTCGTTGCACCGTTACCGGTTTATCTTCAGCGATAGTAACCTTTCGAGGTCGTCCCTTGATATTTTTTATTTGCAGTTCTTTTAAAACATGGCTGCCTTTATTGTTTAATATTTCCACAAAAGTCGAAACATCCAAAATCGTAATGACCCCAATATCCGCTGCCGTCATTCCTTCTATATTACATAAAGTTCCGACGATATCGACGGGGCGCATCTTCGTTTTTTTACCGGCATTGATATGAAGCTTCATAATTTCTTTCGTTAAATCATTCGCTTTATCCACTTTCTCTTCTGGTTTTTCGTGAAGTTTTTCAAGGAAAGCAGGCTTTAATGACTCAATTGTACTGCTTGTCGGACATTCCTTTTCAATGATTTCTTTTTCGCTGTATTTTTCGATCTCAGAAAAATAACGTCCTTCTTTATAGGAAACAAGCGTAATAGCTTTTCCGGTCATTCCCTGACGTCCGGTTCGTCCAATCCGATGGACATAGGTTTCTTTTTCCCAAGGCACATCAAAATTGATAACCAGAGAGATATCATGGACATCAATCCCACGAGCTGCAACATCTGTGGCAATCAGGTATCGAAACGCACCTTTTTTAAAGCGGTACATTACCTGCGTCCGTTCATCCTGCTCCATGCCACCATGTATTTTCTCACAGGCTTTGCTGTTTTTTTCAAAAATATTATAAATGGCATTCACCCGCTCTTGCGTATTGCAAAATATAATGCAGCTGTCGGGGTTTTCAACCACTAATACGTCCATCAGCATATCCAGTTTGTCTTCATTGCCAATCTTGTAGACAAATTGTTCAATCGCATCAGTTCTTGCAGCTTCCGCTTCAATTTCAATGACTTGAGGATCATTCATGTATTTTTTCGAAAGACGCTGTATTTCTGAATCCAGAGTTGCCGAAAACAACATGGTGACACGATTTTCTGGCATTTCATTGATTATTTCTTCAACCTGATCAATAAAGCCCATATTTAGCATTTCATCAGCTTCATCAATCACCAAATATTTAATTTCATCGGTGATAAATGTTCCTCTGACAATATGATCCATCACCCGGCCGGGAGTTCCTACCACCACATGGGTTTTCTGCTTCAGTTCTTTTTCCTGACGTCTGATCGGTGATTTTCCATAAAGAGCCGACACCTTCACCCGCTTAAATCGGCCAATGTTAAAAATATCTTCTCGCACCTGTATTGCCAACTCACGAGTTGGCGTAAGGACAAGCACCTGGGGTTTGTTTTCATCCCAATCCAATAGCTCGCAAATAGGAATCCCATAAGCCGCCGTTTTTCCACTTCCAGTTTGCGCCTTGCACAAAAGATCCTTTTTTTCCAGGGCCAGAGGGATTACTGCTTTTTGAACTTTTGTCGGATTTTTGAAATTTAATTTTTCAATTGCTTTTAAAATCTCGTCACTAATTGGGTAATCATTAAAATTGTTTGTTGTCATTCTTTATTCTCATTCTTTCCTGTTCTCATTTTTTACTACTTAAAAAGCTGTATCCACTGGAAAAACTCAGAAGATACAGCTAACAATACATCGTGTTCTATAAACTGATTTTTGTAATTTTAAAATGCGTCACCATTTTTTCTCTATCTGCATGAAGCAACTCATTTATCGTGTCATACTAGTTATATTTTATAACATATAGCATAGAATAACCTTAAATGATGTATTTGTCAATAATATGCACCATTTCTGATGAAATCTGTAGCAATTAGATTCCTTCGAATAATTTTTAAAATGAACAAAAAACATTTTTAATGACTTGTTAGCATTTTAATCATACTTTTAATACCTTTAGAAGGTGTTTACCCGATATTATTCTTTGATGTAACTTAAATTATAAGTGACAACGATTCCAGAAGCTCTTTCATTTTTGATCTATTTCCTTTTTCGTGATACAATAAATCAGGTTTCAGACGCAAATGCTAAGTAACATATTTAAAGTCAACCACTTGGCACCTTCAGATTCGTCATGGACCAACTATTTCTAATTGATTATTTAAGAATAATAAGAATGGAGAGGATATTAATGGTTTCACAAATCTTTACCCTATTATTTGTTTTAGGAATACCTTTTTTTATTTATGGAATCTACAATTTGGTTATTGGATTGTTTGGTTATACTCATTATAATAACTATCCGCCATCACAACCAAAGCACCGCATGGCTGCCATCATAGCTGCCCGAAATGAGGAATTTGTTATCGGTAATCTTATTGATAGTTTACACCAGCAGGATTATCCCCAAGAACTGATGGATGTGTTTGTTATCCCCAATAATTGTACCGATAACACCGAAGGCGTAGCCCAGGCCCACGGCGCAAAAACTTACCGGTGTTTACAAGAAGTAAAATGCAAAGGCGATGCCCTTTCCCAATTTTTTGATTATACTTTCAGCGAAAATGACATTTATGACGCTTTCTGTATCTTTGATGCCGATAATGTTGTTGATAAGCATTTTTTCTCTGCAATGAATAATGCCCTCGCCTCCGGTGAAAAAATTGCCCAGGGTTATCGCGATAGTAAAAATCCCAGCGACTCCTGGATTTCTGGTTGTCAATCGATTTTTTATTGGACTCTGAATCGTTTTTTAAATCTGGCCCGTCATAAACTGGGTTTGTCAGCGGCTTTAAACGGTACTGGCTTCATGTTGTCTGCTGATATTATTAGAAAAGATGGCTTTAAAACTTATAGCCTCACTGAGGATATTGAATTTACGACCCAATGTGTGATTAATGGCTACCGGGTAGCCTGGGCGCCAGAGGCTATTACCTTTGATGAGCATCCGCTTACCTTTGAACAATCCTGGTCACAACGCAAGCGCTGGTCAACCGGCATTGTTCAATGTTATGATCGGTATTCAGGGCAGTTACTCGATTGTTTTATCAAAGATAAAAACCGTTCTGCCATTGACATGCTGATATTTTTACTTGCACCTTATATCCAGGTTCTTACCTTTATTTATACCGTATGCTCCTTTATCATTTTAGGTATGCTCTTCATTACCACCAGTGTTTGGTCGAGTGCCATGACTTTTGCCATTCTTTTTTCTGTAGTTGGGGTAATTTTCAGTGTGGCTTTTACGATTATGGTACTTTGGTTAGAGGGTAAGAAGATTCGCCAACTAAATAATATCTCGATGTTTTCCTTTTGGCTTTACCTTGTCTCATGGATCCCCATTAATGTTGTCTGTTTCTTAAAACCGATTGAAAACTGGGAACCGATTGAACATACCAAAATTGTTAAAATTTCTCAATTGCTAAAATAAATTAAACAAAGCGGATGATCCTGATAATATCGGGATCATCCGCTTTGTTTTGATAACCTGTAAATTTATTCCAGCTAACCAAGCTCTTACAAAACCCCATTTGCAGCTTGTCTTTTTAAACTATTCAACCGTCACGCTTTTTGCTAAATTTTTTGGTTTATCGACATCGCAATCTCTGGCAACTGCCAAATAATAAGCCAACAGTTGAAGGTAAACAACGGTCGGAATCGGTGTGATATCATCATCCATATTAGGAATAGTCCAGACTTCATCAACCTCAGATGCTATTTCTTCGTGAGCTTGCTGAACAATCGCTAAAACATAAGCACCTCTGGCCTTGACTTCTTTTATATTGCTGAGCATTTTCTCAAAAACATGTTCCTGAGTACAGACTGCCACCACAATGGTTCCCTCATCGATGAGCGCAATGGGACCATGTTTGAGTTCTCCGGCTGCATAAGCTTCAGAATGAATATAGGAAATTTCTTTAAGTTTTAATGATCCTTCAAGGCAGGTACAATAATCAAGGCCACGACCCAGATAAAACAAATCGTAAATTTCATGGTTTGCGTCTGCGAATTTTTTTATTTTATCCTGGTTGTCTAATACCGTTTCAATTAGTCCTGAAGTGATGGATAAACCATGACATAAACGAGCAGCATCATTTTTTCCCAATTTTCCATTTAGCTGTCCCAGATAGGAAGCCAGTAAAAGCATACACCCCACCTGTGTGACATAAGCTTTAGTGGAAGCAACAGCAATCTCTGGACCGGCATTAGTATAAATGACATCCTGGGCTTCTCTGGCAATAGAACTCCCCACAACATTTGTAACGGCTAAAACCCAGGCTCCCTTGTCTTTTGCTAAACGAATGGCGGCAAGCGTATCCGCTGTTTCCCCAGATTGACTGATAACAATCAACAGGGTATTTTTATCCACAATGGGATTTTTATAGCGATATTCCGAGGCCGCTTCAATTTCCACACTGACTCTTGCAAATTTTTCAAAGTAGTATTTACCGACCATCCCGGCGTGGTAAGCTGTTCCGCAAGCCACAATTTGAATTCGATTGATGTGTTTCATCATTTCAGAATCCAAGTGAAGTCCGCTGAATGAAACGCTGTTTCCGCTGCAACGCCCTGTTATGGCATCATTCATCGCTTTGGGCTGTTCCATCATTTCTTTCATCATAAAATGATCGTAACCGCCTTTTTCAGCATCTCCCGGATCCCAATCAACTACAAAGACTTCCTTATTGACGGTTTCACCTTTAGCATTTAGAATTTTAATGTCATTTTTGGTCAGAATTGCCATCTCGCCGTTGTCTAGCAGATAAACATTTTTTGTATATTTCAGGATGGCTGGTATATCTGAGGCAATGAAGTTTTCCCCTTGTCCCAATCCAACAATCAATGGACTATCTTTTCTTACCGCGATAATTTTATCCGGTTCATTTGCACAAAGAACTCCCAATGCATAAGAACCTCTTAATCGTTTCAGAGCCATTTGAATTGTTTCGACAATATCCCCGGTGTAAAGCTCATTGAGTAGATGCGCGATGACTTCAGTGTCCGTATCTGAAATAAACTGATGACCCAAACCGATCAATTCTTCTTTAAGCGCCATGTAGTTTTCAATAATCCCATTATGGACCACCGCAATCTCATTATTCAAACTACAATGAGGATGAGCATTCACATCAGAAGGCACGCCATGCGTTGCCCAGCGAGTGTGACCAATTCCAACGTTTCCCGCAAGTGGTTCTTTTGCTAAAAAATCTTCTAGATTTTTTAGCCGCCCTTTTTTCTTTTCTACCCGAATCACGCCATTTTCAATGGTCGCAATCCCGGCTGAATCATACCCGCGGTATTCCAATCGTGAAAGTCCTTCTAATAAAACTTCCTGTGCCTGCTTGTCACCAATATAACCTACAATTCCACACATTTTTTTCACCTATTCTATCTTTAATTGAAGCTGTTTTTGTTTTGAAAATCACTTTTCGGATTTGTACAGCTATCTTTCAGGGCATCCGCCGAATTTTCGATACTCCCTGTCCTCGTCAACTCAAATCATGTGTGGACCTTCACTTGAGTTCTGGCGCTTTTTGAATGCTTCATGATCAGCGGTCCAATTAAAATTATAAACCATGAAAAACATACGTTATGATTTTAACATAAAAACTTTCCCAATACAAAGAAATGAGCGCCAAAGCCCCCACTTCTTAAAAGATTTAAACTGTTATAAAGTTATTACACGCCTAAACGCTGTTCAATCAATGATGCCAGGTCATTGGCGATAACGGTCAATTCTTCCTGATTTTTTCCTTCAATCATCACCCGAACCAACGGTTCAGTACCGGATGGCCGGATTAATACCCTGCCCCGCCCTTGAAAATGTGTCTCAACTTCATGAATTCGTTTTTGAATGAGATCGTCATTTATATAATCCTGTTTTCTTCTATTTTCAACCTTGGCATTCACCAATATTTGGGGATATACCGTCATTAAATCCGCCAACGTTTTGGCATCCCGGGATTCATCCCGCAATAATTCTAAAAGCATCAGCGCTGTCAGCATACCATCACCGGTTGTGTTATGATCCAAAAGGATTAAATGCCCGGATTGTTCGCCGCCAAGGTTATAATCACCTTCAACCATCGCTTCTAGAACGTAACGATCACCAACGTCTGTTTTTATACTTTTACAACCCACTTCATTCAACGCCATATCCAGTCCAATATTGCTCATCACTGTCACAACCACAGTATCTCTTTTTAAGACATTTTTTATTTTCATTTTACGGCAAATCAAGTTCATGATTTTATCGCCATCAATCACATTTCCGAAATTATCGACAGCCAGACAGCGATCAGCATCGCCATCAAAAGCAATTCCAATATCCGCTTTTTCTTGAATCACTCGGTTTTGCAATGGTCCCAAATGGGTCGAGCCGCAGCAATCGTTAATGTTTTTGCCATTAGGTTTATTTCCCATGACAATCACTTCTGCGCCTAAGCTTTGAAAGAATTCTGGTGCAATGATGTAAGACGCCCCATTGGCACAATCCAGAACTACCCTCAATCCTGTTAAATTGCCACTCATTGCCTTTTTAATATGATTTGTATAATAAATCTCAGGTCTTTCCAGCCGCCTGCTGATGCCTCCCTTTTTGAGGATAACCTCTTTGTTTTCCAAAATAATATTTTCAATTTCATTTTCTATCGCATCTGGTAATTTAAAACCCTGGTTATTGAAGAATTTAATTCCATTGAATTCAAAAGGATTGTGGGAAGCCGAAATAACAATTCCAGCATCTGCTTTTACTTCTCTGGTAATCACCGCTATTGCTGGTGTTGGCAATACGCCAACGAGAATGGCTTCTCCCCCGACAGACATAATGCCATCTGCTAAAGATTTCTCTAAAGCACCCCCAGAAATACGAGTATCCATACCGATCACAATCTTTGCCTGATGCCTCCCGGCTCCTAAAACAGCGGCGCCAGCCTGCCCCAATTGATACGCTAAATCCAAAGTCAGTTCCTTTTCAAAAACGCCACGAACCCCATCTGTTCCAAATAATTTTCCCATCTATGTTATCTCCTAATTTGCTTTGTTTTATCTCAGATTTTAAGACAATTCGACCTTGCTTTATAAACATCTATACTAATAAAATATTTATCTGTAATTTTAAACAGTCAAAATTATTATAACCTAAGTTTGAATTATATCAAATTCTTTTTTATAATTCCGCCACCGAGAACCTGACGTCCTTGATAAAAAACCAGGGCTTGTCCCGGTGTCGGTGCTCTAACCGGCTCCCTACAATGGATAATGGCTTGACCATTGTTAAGACATTCAACATTTCCGTGATAGTGATTACCCCAACGACACGTTTTAAAAGTCAATTCACTTCCAGTTAAATCTGCTCCTAAATGCAAGTATAAATGATTGATCCATATTTCATTCTTAAAAAGAGCCGCTTCTTCATCCAGGACAACCGTGTTTGTCTCTGGAATAATGTCAATCACCACCAAACGTTTTGACTGTTTGATTCCCAACCCGCGGGTCTGACCCAGTGTGAATCCATGAATGCCCCGATGGATTCCCAGTATTTTTCCAGCAGTATCCACAAAATTCCCGGGAAGCGTCGGGTTTAAACCGAAAACAGCTTCCTTCAGAAACAGCGTATGATTCTTTTTCGGAATAAAGCAAATCCCCTGGCTTTCATTTCCCGCAGATAGCTCCGGTAATAATTCCTTAATGGTTTGTCTTACCGCATCTTTCGAACGAAAGCAATCAAGCGGGAATAACAATCGGCTTAATACATTCTGATCCAAATGATATAAAAAATAGGACTGATCCTTGTCCTGATTCAGGCTTGCCAAAAGTTTAAATTCATCTCCTACTTTTACAACCTCAGCGTAATGGCCGGTTGCGATTAAGGCATAATCGTTTCTGTCTGCAAATTCGGTCAGCAATTTAAATTTCATTTCCCGATTACACAACAGACAGGGGTTGGGTGTCTGCCCTTTTTTGTAGCCCTCAATGAATGGCTCAATGACTTTTTCCTGAAACTGCCTTTGGGCATGTACAATATGGTGCTTTATTCCCAGCCTCTCGGCCGCTAATCCAGCAGCTGTCAAGGTATTTTCCGAACCAAAAAAATCGAAGGTTACGCCAATAACCTCGTAACCTTCTTTTATTAATTGATAGGCAGAAGCCGTACTATCAATTCCACCGCTTAGTCCGACAATAACTTTTTTTGTACTCATTAGCTCAACATTCTTCTCTTTTTTAACGCTCACTTATTTTAATAAGCCGAGTTTCTTTCTTCTCGATCAAGGCTACTTTGGTTTTTAAAGAATTTAATTCCAGTGTATTGTCTCGTTTTTCTTCCCAAACCGGCAAGCCTTTATTGACTTCAATCAGATTTATAATTTCTTCCGTTAACCAGGGATTACAAACAAGCAACGGACCCAGCGTATTGGTGAAAATTCCTTTTCCGCTCCGGGCACCCTCGAATTTTGTATTGCCGGTATTTCCATAACCGTATATCAGTCCTCCAAATGGTGATTCTTCTTGAATCTCGACGTGCATCATTTGGATTTGATTCCCAATAATTTCCATTTTATTACCATTGTATTGGCAATGATAATAGAGATCGTCACCATAAACAACATGACTCTCATAGACTTCAAGATTGACGATCCCCAGTCCTTTTATACTGCTGTTATCGTTGCGGTGTATCTCTTCTCCAAAAATTCCTATCGATGTGCCGGTAACAAGCATCGGACGGTTTTCAATAAACGTCATAAGAGCCTCATTATGAGGCTTCAAAAATTCAATCACCGCTTTAAAATGGACGATTTCCCCAGGCGGGCAGAAAATAAAATCATAATCCATGGGATCAAAATCTTTTGTTTCCAGGTTAATCTGAAACACCTCCACTTTATAGCCGCGCCGCAATCCTTCAGCTTTTATCGCTAAAATATTTCCCCGATCACCATGAAGGTTAAAAGTATTAGGAAAGAGCCACCCTATTTTTAATGTCGTAGCCATTAATTCTGCCCTCCTTCGATAAATTTCTTCATCTTTTCGAAAGTAGAAATCCAAGTGATTAAATAAATATTATTGGTTTCTGCCTTATCAATTTCTGCAAATATTTCTTTTATATTATCGCTGTCCATAATGGTTATGTCTTCTTTGTCGACCCCTTCGTAAATGAGTCGGTTTGCCGTATCATAGGAAACATGTTCCGAAAAGCAAAGGTAACGTTCCACTTTTGAGTCAATCAGGGGTTTAAAATCACAATCGAAGGCATAAAAAGTGTTGGCATAGTGCGGAATAAAATCAACCAACGTATATAGTCCCAATGCCACCATTTTTTCTTGTTTATCAAACGCCATGATATTCAATGCACTTTGAAGCGTATCCGGATTTTCCTGTTTGATCCGCATGTATTTGATCGTTTTGTCTTTATATTTCAGAACTTCAAACCGTCCTCCAATATTCTTAAAATTATTGAAGGCTTTGGCCGCTTTTTGAGGGGAAATATCACAGATCTCCTGGCAAATTGCCAGCGCCCCAGCATAATTATAAAACATAAATGGCAAATCATATGGCATGTTATAGTCAACGCCTTTGAGTTTAAATGTTTTTTCTTTAAAATTAATATCATTAACTTGATATTCCGGGATTGTCTCACTGGCATAACCGCAAAAATCGCAATGGAAGGCTCCGATACTGTCCACGTTGTAATAATCAAACACCATGTCATGATGACATTTTAGACAGGCTTGAGTTGGATAGTCGATCCCTTTGTTAAAGGACTCATCATGACGCTCAACCCCGTAGTATACCGAGCGAAGTGAACTTTCTTCAAAGGAACGGGAACGCGGTTCTTCATTGTTTAAAATCAATGTCATTTGGGGATTAATCACTTCTTTTAACTTACGATAAATAAAATCAGGATCTCCATTTCTTTGGACCTGATCTTTTTGCAGATTAGTAATCAACATATTTTCTGCCGGCAATTGAGCATAAACGAGTGGCAGATATCGCTCATCGGTTTCAAAAACAAAATAATCTGCCTTTAGTTTTCCGGTCAGTGTTGATTCTTTTGCTAATATCGTTGCAATTCCACTTAAAAGGTTGGCTCCTTCAATATTTGAAATGATTTTTTTTCCATTTTCTTTTAGGATATGATCGACTAAATTGGTTGTCGACGATTTCCCATTCGTTCCGGTAATAAATATTACTTTCGAATAGTCAATGTTTTTAAAATGCTTCACAAAGCTAGGATCAATTGCCAAAGCTTTTTCGCCTGGAAGATTTGTTCCCCGATCCCTGCTGACAAGATTAATGGCAACGCCAAGTATTTTTGCCAACCAAAGTGCAAAATAAAATTTCATTATGAATAGCCTCTCTTTTTAAATATCTTTGTTTTTTAATTTTTTTCTAATTACCGCAAATATGCCTTCATTCCCAGAATTGACTTCCGGATCTGGCTTTTCTGCTTTATCTGCATCTTCTGTTTGACTCCAACTCATTTGTGCCGCACCGGCAACAACTGCTCCAACAAAACAGGCCGTACTAAACATACTGACCAATCCAATAATCATGGCAACGAGTTCGCTAAAAATCATACCATCTACCCGAACAGGAATAATATCCCCATATCCAACGGTAGCAAATGTCATGATCAGATAATACATCATATCAAATGCATCCAAACTTCGATTTAAACTTGAAGCATAAAAATCCGGATTTATTTTAAAGCAATTATATACCATCAGATACAGTATTCCCAGTTCACTGGTAACCAATGCCAACATCCCTTTTAGAATGCTGGCAGTCACTTGATACTTTCGATGTTTCGACACCGAACTTCGCAGCAAATTTGGATTAGCGATGGCGCTTATCATTACCGCGAAGCACAAAATCAAAGCAAATCCTAAACCAATAAGTCCAATGTATAAACTCGGAGGCGAAATGAAATCCGCAAACAATACAAAAGCGTGACCCAATATTAAATAATAAATCAGCTGGACGAAGCAGGACACCACATTATTTTGAAATTCGTCCAATTTCATAAAAAGATGCTGTACAAAAAAAACGACAACAATAAAAGCTGCAAAGCTTCCCAAAACAGCGATTAACTCCAGGGGTAAAATAGTATGATGACTTGAAACCACCGCAAGCGAAATGACCAATAAAATACCGGTCACGGTTAAGATTCCCTGATATTGATTGCTAAACGTTAATTTTACAAAAAAACGTCTGAATGGTTTGATTTTTTGCTTTTCATGCCGTTTTAGTTCACTGATATAATGATCTTTATTATAAAAAAGAAAAAGCTCAAAAATAAGAAGGGAAACGATAAATAAATCATAAATAATAATAATGACATTTCCATCTGCCAGGTTATTATTAACCGACAACTCATTCATTATCTGATTCATTAACGTCCCCTTTCCTGTTTATCTAAACCATTAATTAGAATCAACTTTTGCTTTCTTGTCATTTTCTTTATTGCCGCTTCTCGTATCAGCGCTTCTGATTTTGTCTCAAGTTCTTCCCAAAAAACTAAATTCACCGGAAGACGAGAACGCGTATATTTTGCACCATTTCCTGAATTATGAACCTTTACTCGCGCTTCTATGTTTTTGGTCCAGCCAGTATATAGTGTCCCATCTTTACATTCTACGATATAAACGTAAGCTTTGTCTATCATTTGTTTGTCTTTCTTTCATTTTTGGTTCTCATCTTTTTTTTATCTTAATTAATACGATTCTTTATATAATAACAACAATTTCATCAAAAGAAAAAAAGATCCCTAAAAGGGATCTTATTTGTTTTTGTGAATTGTTCCTAGAAATTGCTGTTTCTTGGTCTTCTAGTTTGTTTTCTTTTTGTGCGACATTCACGACATCTTTTTGGTTCATTGTCAAAACCTTTTTCCTGGTAGAATTCTTGTTCACCAACTGTAAACACAAATTCTTCACCACAATCTTGACAAATTAAAGTTCTGTCTTCCATGAGTTACCTCCACTTAATTTTACTGTACAGGATCTGATTATTCTTTTTAAATGGAGCATGGACGTATTGTCTTAACGTGGTTACCATTTATGAACTTTTAATCATTATCTATACTGGTGACATTATACAATATTCTTGTCATTTTGTCACCTTTTTTTTTATTTTTTTATTGAGTTAAATTCTTTTTTCGTATATATTTAATACTATCATTTCAATTATAAGGAGATAAATCATGAGAGATCATCGTTTAATAAATTATGCCCACAGCCTTGTCAACTATTCCCTTTATGTAAAAAAGAATGAATGGGTCGTCATCCGCGGTTCAGATTTGGCCATGCCGCTCATTAAAGAATGCTATCGCGAAATATTGAAAGTCGATGCCCATCCCAGTGTTTTACTCATCCCGGATGGTATTTCTGAAATCATGTTGAAGGAAGCCAGCGATGACCAGCTGCAATTTAATTCACCCTTGATGATGGAAGCTTATTCAAAGGCCGATAAAGTCCTCACTATTTTAGGAAACAATAATTTAAAAGCGCTCACATCCATACCAAGTGAACGAATTGCACTTCAACGTCGTGCCGGCGCTCCCCTAACCAAGATCTTTAATGACCGTATTTCCCTTGGGTTGATGGATTGGACCCTGTGCCTCTATCCCACTGAAAGCGGTGCTCAAGAAGCCAATATGTCATTGGAAGAGTATGAAAATTTTGTTTTTGAAGCCTGTCTCATTAATACCCCAAATCCGATTGCTTCCTGGAAAAAAATCCATGATGATCAGCAAGCAATGGTTAACTATTTAAACACCAAAAAAAATTATCATGTGATTGCCAAAGACACCGACTTAACCTTAAGCACTGACAACCGAACCTGGATAAACTCAGACGGTCACCATAATTTTCCCAGTGGCGAAGTTTTTACCGCCCCGGTCAGAGAAAGTGTTAATGGCACCATTCGTTTTACGTTCCCCGGCATTTACAGTGGCCAGGAAATTGAAGACATCCGACTTACCTTTAAAAATGGAAAAGTTACTGATGCCACCGCCAAACGTGGCGAAGATTTGCTTTTGTCTCTGATTGATACAGATGAAGGTTCGCATTTTGCCGGCGAATTTGCAATTGGTACCAATTATGGTATCACAAAATTTACGAAAAACATGCTTTTCGACGAAAAAATAGGTGGGACGATTCATCTCGCCCTTGGCAGCTCCTACCCCGAGTGTGGTCCTGTCAATGATTCTCTGCTTCATTGGGATATGTTATGCGACATGAAAGATGGCGGAGAAATCTATGCCGATGACGAGCTATGTTATAAAAACGGAAAATTTTTAAAGCGATAAATCGGGTTCAGCTTTCCCGTACCTTGTATTGTAAAAAAAGGCACTTTATGATATTATTGGCTGATATGAAAAACAGGAGGATTTTAATGGAGCCCACAGAAAAAAAGACAAATTTTATTACCAATGCAATTGATCATGATATCGACAACAAGGTCTACACCAATGATCGTGTTCACACCCGCTTTCCACCGGAACCAAACGGTTATTTACATATAGGTCATGCTAAAGCTTCGCTTCTCAATTACCGTATTTCGCAAGAATATCAAGGAAAATTCAATCTGCGTTTTGATGACACCAATCCCAGTAAAGAGGATATGGAATACGTTGATTCCATTAAAGAAGACCTTGCCTGGTTAGGCATTAAATGGGATGACCGTCTCTTTTTTGCTTCCAGTTATTTCGATAAAATGGCAGACTATGCTGTTGAACTGATAAAAAAGGGATTGGCCTTTGTGGATGACCTCACCTCTGAGGAAATGCGGGAGTACCGAGGAAATCTTACCGAACCGGGCAAAGAAAGTCCCTGCCGTTCACGAAGTGTGGAAGAAAATCTGGAACTTTTCGAGCAAATGAAATGTGGCAAACTACCTGAGGGATCACGGGTTCTCCGGGCAAAAATCGATATGGCCAGCCCTAACATGAATATGCGGGACCCGGCAATCTACCGGATTCTTCACATCAAACATCATACCGCCGATAAGGACTGGTTTATATTCCCGATGTACGACTATGCTCATCCCATCGAAGATGCGATTGAGGGCATCACTCACTCATTGTGCACCTTGGAATTTGAAGACCATCGTCCTTTTTATGAATGGGTTTTATCAAATCTTGATGATTTTCAAAATGAGCCGCCACGACAGATCGAGTTTGCAAAACTCAATTTGACCAAAACAATTATCGGAAAACGTTATTTAAAACAGCTAGTTGACGAAAAAATCGTTGATGGCTGGGACGATCCCCGTCTAGCAACGATTTCAGGTTTGCGACGAAGAGGCTATACACCTGAATCCATTCAGGCCTTTTGTGAAGCTATTGGGGTTGCCAAAACCAATAGTACCGTGGATATTGCCATGCTTGAACATTTTATCAGAGATGACTTGAAGCTAAAGGCGCCCCGGTTAATGACAATAATGGATCCCTTGAAAGTGACCATTACCAATTATCCGGAAGATCAAGTGGAATGGGTTGAACTGCCGCTCAATCAGGAAGATCCGGATATGGGAAACTATACTACCCCATTTAGCCGTGAAATATTTGTTGAAAAAGCTGATTTTATGGAAGCGCCTCCCAAAAAATACTATCGTTTATTTCCTGGCAATGAAGTTCGTTTAAGAGGCGCTTATTTTATCACCTGCAACGAAGTTGTCAAAGACGAAGACGGCAATGTTATTGAGTTAAAATGCACCTATGATCCGGCCACCCGTTCTGGCAGCGGTTTTTCTGAACGAAAAGTTAAAGGTACCATCCATTGGGTCGATATTAATCACGCCAAAGAAATCGAAGTTCATCTTTATGATTATCTTATTGATGATGAGGCGGGAATAAACAAAGACAACTTCATTGAACACATCAATCCCAATTCTCTTGAAATTGTTAACGCCTACGCTGAACCTGAAGTTATGAAGGCAACTCCTTATGAAAAATTTCAGTTTATTCGAAACGGATTTTTCTCAGTTGATCCAAAATATTCAACGCCCGCGAAGTTGGTCTTTAACGAAATTGTTTCCCTGAAAAGTTCCTGGAAGCCCTCTAAATAATAAGCATTCCCATTGTATCCATCTGGATGCAATGGGAATTTTTATGCGAGAAAATAATTTACCGTTTATTCTTCACTCTTTTTAATCTGAAAAATTCTTCCCTTTCTTTCTCTTCTATCGTATCCTGAATATACTTGATCTCCTCCTTTAACCGGGGAATCTGAATTTTATCCAATGCATTGGCACTTTTTTGGGTCTTTTTAATTTCCAGGGATAGTTTGAAAGCAGTTGTTTCAACTTGTGCTAATTGATAACATAAATACTTCACATCTGAAAACTTCTTTAGCGCAATATCCAAGGCCGGATTATTCTCATAAAAGCCGTAGGGTAAAACTTTTTCTTCTTCATTTGCATAAATCACTTCAGGTATATCAACCCCCATTACCCCTCTGGCGCGAATATCAAAAGGCAACTCCGGATTCACCGATAATGCAAACTCCTCTAAATGATTAAGACCCATGCTGATACAAGCCTGTTGCAAAGCCTCATAAGCTTCACCAAATAATTGTCCAATTTCTTTTTCAATAAGCTCAGCTTCCTTGACCAACTGCATGATTTCCTGAATTAATATGGTCCTTTTTTTATCTAAAAGGTCATATCCTTTTTCGGAAAAATTCAACCGACCTTTTGTTTTTATCAGGTTCGCCTTGGTTGGGGTGATTTTTATGGCCATAATACCACCACCTATGATTCCTGAGAAAAATATTTTTCAATGTTCTCTGGACTTAACCGGTCAAGCTCAGTCAATGGCAGTAACGAAAGAAGCTGCCATCCCAAGTCAAGACTTTCAATCATATTCCGACTTTCATCAAACCCCTGATTTAAAAATTCCGCCTCAAAAGCCCGACCAAAAGCCATGTATTTTTTATCTGTCTGACTTAAATCTTCTTCACCAATAATCTGTGACAAAGCTCTTACTTCCTGAACCTTTGAATATGATGCAAAAAGTTGATTGGTAACATCAGCATGATCTTCACGGGTAAAACCTTCACCAATGCCATCTTTCATCAATCGCGATAGCGATGGTAAAACGGCTACCGGCGGATAAATACTTCTTTGAAACAGATCTCTTCCCAACACAATTTGTCCTTCGGTAATATACCCGGTCAGGTCTGGAATTGGATGGGTAATATCATCATTCGGCATGGTTAAAATTGGTAAAAAGGTTATGGATCCCTTGCGATCCTTAAGCATTCCCGCACGTTCATAAAGAGATGCTAAATCAGAATACATGTACCCGGGATAACCTTTTCGACTAGGTACCTCTTCTCTTGCGGATGAAATTTCTCTTAAAGCCTCACAGTAGCTTGTCATATCTGTCATAACAACTAAAATATGCATATTTTTTTCAAAAGCAAGGTACTCGGCTGCGGTTAACGCACAACGCGGGGTTGTGATTCGCTCTGCTATGGGATCATCCGCATAGTTGACAAACATAACCACATGATCCATGATGTTAGCCTCGCTGAAACTCTTTCTAAAAAACTTTTCATCATCATGTTTGACGCCAATCGCAGCAAAAACGACACCAAAAACTTCGCCGGTATTCTCGCCCAATTGAGCCTGTTTGACAATCTGAGCTGCCAGTTCATTATGAGGCAGCCCATTTCCCGAAAAAATCGGCAGCTTTTGACCGCGAATTAACGTTGCCAGTGTGTCTATTGATGAAATGCCTGTTTGGATAAAATTCCGCGGATATTCCCTTGACATCGGATTAATTGGCCGCCCATTAATATTCGCTTCAATGGCACTGAAAATAGCACTGCCATTATCAATTGGTTCGCCAACACCATTGAAAATACGGCCCTGCAAATCCAAAGACATCGGTAAATTGAAGGCCTCTCCAGTAAATTTAATGATGCTGTTCCCGGCCGCCAGACCGGCGGTATTTTGAAAAACTTGAATGATTACATTTTTTTCTTCAATTTTGATAACTTTTCCTTTTTTTATACTTCCCGTATCAATATCAACAATATCGACAACTTCACCATAAAAAACATCATCCACCTCAGATATTTCAATAAGGGGACCAATTACCTTGTCAATTTTTAAATATTCCTTTTTCATTGTTCCCCTCCTAATCGACATATTTTTTTAAAAGTTTATCGTAGAACCTGTCAATATCGTCCTTTAGCCGGTCAATACCGCCGAGATCATCGTTTGGAATTGTATATTTCATTTTTATAAATTGATTAAAAATATCTATATCCTTAAGCTGAGATGTTGGTATTCCCAGTTTTAATCCCTCCCGACCCTTTTCGTAGAGATATTCAATCGATTTTAACATGGCATATTGTTTTTCCAGCGGCACATAGGTATCTTCCTTATTGTAGGCATTCTGTTGAAGATAACCGACCTTGATTATTTTTGCGATTTCCAGAATCCAGCGCTGATCATCTGGCAGAACATCCTCACCCACAAGCATAACCATTTCCAAAAGTTTATTCTCTTCATACAAAAGTTCAAGCATTTTATTTCGTAACTCAATACAGTCTTCAGCGACATTGTCTTCATACCAATCGGACAGGATTTTAATATATCCGCTATAGCTTTCCAGCCAGTTAATGGCAGGATAATGCCGAGCGTAAGCAAGATTTTTATCAAGCGCCAAAAAAACATTTACAAAACGTTTAGTATTCTCCGTAACCGGTTCTGAAAAATCTCCTCCAGCCGGTGAAACCGCGCCGATAATCGTAATGGATCCCTCACCGCCACCCAGGGTTTCAACACTTCCGGCCCGTTCATAAAATTCTGCAATCCGTGAAGGCAAATAGGCCGGATATCCTTCTTCCGCCGGCATCTCTTCTAATCGGCCGGATATTTCTCGCAAGGCTTCTGCCCACCGAGAAGTTGAATCAGCCATCAACGCCACTGCATAACCCATATCACGATAATATTCGGCAATGGTAACGCCAGTATAAATACTCGCTTCGCGAGCGGCAACCGGCATATTGGAGGTGTTGGCAATCAGTACCGTGCGTTCCATAATTGATTTTCCTGACTGCGGATCCAGCAGTTTTGGAAACTCTTCAATGACCTCCGTCATTTCATTGCCCCGTTCGCCACAGCCGATATAAACAATAATATCGGCGTCTGACCATTTTGCCAACTGATGCTGGGTCATCGTTTTACCGGTCCCAAAGCCGCCGGGAATTGCGGCCGTGCCGCCTTTGGCGATCGGAAAAAAAATGTCGATCACCCGCTGTCCGGTTATTAGCGGCACCAACGTTTCACGTCGATATGCATTCGGACGGGGGGTTCGCACCGGCCATTCCTGAGCCATTTTCAATTCCTTTATTTCTTTTTTTTCATCCTGTATTTTTACCAGCACGGCTTCAATCGTGTACAAGCCATTTTTCACAACCTCGACGACGGTTCCGGAAACATTAGGCGGAACCATCAGTCGATTTTGAATCACTTCGGTTTCCTGCACCAAGCCAAAAATATTCCCTTCTGCTAAAACATCCCCCAGTTTGGCAGTGATCGTTGTATCCCAAAGTTTTTTTTCATCAATGGACATCAATCCAATTCCTTCAGGAATATAAACCGGAGATATTTCCTGTATTTTCTTGAGCGGTCGCTGAATGCCATCAAACATATTTTTTAATAATCCGGGTCCTAATTTCAAACTGAGTGGCCGACCGGTTGGGATAATGACTTCACCGGTTTTGAGGCCCTCGGTTTCTTCATACACCTGAACGGTTCCGATATCGCCTTCTAAGACAATTACTTCACCGATAAGTTGTTTTTCACCAACCGTAACCATTTCCCGCATTTTAAAAGAAGACATATTTTTTCCTTTAATGACCGGACCATTGATTGCAGAAATAATTCCGATTTCCTTGTTAATTTTACTCGCAACCATTTACTTCACCTGTTTTTCCATAAACTCATTTAGGGTCATTCCGATGAATTTATATTTGGTGTTGATTAAATTTTCAACAGAGAAATCACAGTGTATTCGACTTTCGGCATCTTCGACAACGATCCCACCAATACTGTCTTTTATTTCCTGCCGATATTCAACAGTATAATCAATCAGCTGATCGTTAATCAATGCTTTAAAATAATCTAAATCATTTTTGTTCACAAAAACTACCAGCTCTCTTTTTTCTCCAAATATTTCAGGAATTCCGGTCACGCAATTTCTGAGATAATCACGGTATACATCCTTTACTACAAATTCTTTCGCTTTTACCATAATTAATTGATTAAAGCCAATCAGAATATGATTTTTTTCTTCAAGTTCCAGTGTTTTAGCCCTGTTTTTACCCTCTGAGATAATTTTATTCTTGTCTCGGAAAATGATTTTTTTATTGCGCTCCTCAATATCTTTTTTTTCTTTCTCGATTTTTTGTTTTGATGCTTCCAGCAATTCTTGCTGTTTACTCTTCGCCTCTTCAATAATACCCTTTCCCCGTGTTCTTTCCTTATTTAAAAGATACTGGGAAAATACGCGAAGTTTTTCTTCAACTGAAATCATTTTGATCACTTCCTTACAATCCCACAGATTCTTTAATATACCGCATAATCAGGCCCTCATCTCTTTGATATCCATATCGGTCAGGAATGATTGTTATTAACGGTACAAACTGTTTTTTCTTTGCTTCTAAAACCTCAGCTTCAATCATCAGCGAAGCTTTTTCGCTAAGAAAAATAATCCCGATTTCTTTGTTTTTCAGTGTTTCTTTAAACGCTATCTCGATTTCATTTTTTTTTCTTAAATAAACGCCTTCGATGCCAGCCAATTTCATTCCCAAATAGGAATCCCGATTCTCACTGATAACATATGATTTCATTTTATAATTTTCCAATAATCAGGATTGCAATAATCAAACCATAGATCGCAACCCCTTCTGCAAGTCCAACATAGATCAGGGTTTTTCCAAGTATTTTAGGATCTTCCGATACTGCACCCAGAGCTGCCGAGCCAACAACGCCCACCGCATAGCCGGCTCCTGCACAGGCAAAACCAGTCGAAAGAGCAGCGGCAATATAACCTAAACCCGCGTCAGTAAAGCCATTGGATGCACCGGTCGTGGCTGCTGCCACAATATTGGGTGCCATAAAAATTAAAGCTGCCGCAACCATCGGAATAAATGTCGTAAGATTAATGCGCAAAAATCGTTTCATCTTACCACGATTCTCACTGCAGTCGTTGTAAAGAAAATAAACACCAAAAGCGATGGTTCCTAATACTAACAAATTTGCTCCAATCGTAATGAGCGTAAGTACATTCATTATTTTTCTCCTTAAACTATATTTATTTCCAGATCAATGGGTTTGAACTCGATTCCGTCACCGGTGTAATATTTGCTGAACAATTCATAGAACTGCAATCTTAGTGCCTGAATCGAAACGATTAAGCCTTCTAATGCAATGATAAAAATGTTCGCAAAAATAAGTATTCCCACACTCATCACGCCGTTTTGAACCATCACGGCAAGTGTTTGAAAAGCCATAAACAAGCCAACATGGGTTAGGGCAAAGGCTCCGATTCTAATGAATGAGAGCGTATTGCTTAACATTCCCAGAAGCATTTCGAAAATTTCAAATCCACTTTCAACATAATATTCTGATACCTCCTCCTGATAAAGCTGTTTACTTTTAAATAGATAATTTGATAGCGGCTCCCGGATAAGAACAATCACCACCATTAGAATCGCAATTCCTATTAATATCAGATTAAATAGCCCTGACTGTTTGAAAATACCCGTATTGAGTCCTAAAAGGCCTAAAAGTGACGAGTATAAAATTAATCCACAAATACCATCTTTTCCAAAAACACCTTCTTTTATTTCTTTTTTCTTCAATTTATTGATAATACTGTAAATATACGCAACTAAAAGCATCATCATACCAATGATAACCGCCGTCATTAACATGGTATTGATCTCATCAAAGGGCCGGATCCAAACTGGTTTAATGATCTCTTCAAATCCGAAAACGCTGCCGTACATAAATCCGAAAAAAACGGAGCAAAGGCCTAATCGCAACAGCACTTTTCCAAGTTCCACGCCTTTTTTCCCCATAATGAATCCAACGACTGATAAAATAAAGCCCTGTCCGATGTCACCAAACATAAATCCGAAACAAAACATATAAGTGATACTTAGAAAAGGAGTCGGATCGAGCTCATCAAATGAAGGAATCCCATACATCTTCACCAGTGCTTCAAAAGGACTAAAAAACCAGTTATTCTTTAATTTTGTCGGCGGCTTTCCACTGCCACTATTTATTTCAAAAAACATCATAATCAAATCCGGATATTTTTTTCCGATATTTTCCATTTTTTCTTTGTCTCGTTTTGAAATCCACCCAGAAAAATAGAAGCTTTTCTCGCTGAAAGCCATGTATTTTTCAATGATGTTCAAATTTCCATATAAACCAAGAGTATTGAAACTAGCTGCTGCATCGTTTCGACTTTCTTCTAAATGGATATTTAAATTTTTAAACAGAATCGCACATTTCACTTGTAATTCACTGATCTTTTCCTCAATCAATTGAAGAATTTCTCTGGGCGTTTCAGTATAATCCGAGCTAAAGCCTTCAATCAATTTATAATTAAGAGCCTTTAGTATGCGATGGGATTCTATTTCAAAATCCTTCGGAGAGATAATCATAAATACTTCTTCATTATCTTGCTGGTTTCCAACATGAAATACAATTGAAGTTACGCTATTATAAATGCTTTTCAAACGAGCGGCATTGTCCTTTGTAACCGAGCCGATACTATAGGAAAAATTTTCTAAGCTGTCAAGCTCAGACATTCGAGCATTCACTTCATTGATGTATGAATAAGCGGTTCTGCTTTTCTTCAGCTCTTCAATTTGAGTATTGATGTGCGTGATTTCATCATACTCAACAACGATATTGCGTTCAAATTCAGCGACTTTTTCTAACGCCTTGTCAAGATCAGTTTCTCCCTTTGCCAAAGAATTCATATTCAACTTTAAGGATCCTTTATAAAGATCATTTAACTTATTTACCATTTTTATATAGTTTTTTTCTCCCATTTTCGCTTCCCCGGAGATAAGCTGCGAAAGCCCCAAAAGTCCGTTAATGTTTTCTTCCTGTATGGGAAGAATAAACCTACCGGAATCTATTTCACGCATGGCATCAACGATTTGGATGTCATTGAAAAGAAAAATATCTTTAGTAAATTTGTCAACATCTTCAATCTTTCCCACGACATCCATCATAATTACATTCTCTATTGCCATTTGGATCCTCCTTTCACATCCTAGTCAAAGGATCTGATTAAATAATATTTTATTTCTGCCGGCTCCATTCGATATCGCTTGCTCTCAATAATTGAAGTTATATCCGCAATTTCGAAATCTAATAATTGAATATATGCAAACGCCCTGCCTAAGTTATCGCTTCCTATACTAAATAGTTTTAAATATAGATAGTATAGATACCTTTTCATCCGCCGCTCCATATACAGATCAATGGTTTTCGTATGATTAAATAAAAACGCATAATCTGAATTAATCAATTGTTCCTTCATTTCTTCGGTGTTCTTGGCATCAACAAGCTGTGACAAGCGCCTCTCATTAATTTCTAATCCGCCTCTTAATGAATAGGCAATCAACGCTTCCCGAGAAAGGTTATAAAACTTTAAGCCACGATAAATCCACACCAGATTCAGCAAATCAAAATGACGCCGCTGGGCCTTAATCAAATCCCGATTAATTTTTTTATCCAGTTCAATCAGTCTTTTTTTTAGCAAATCATAATAATATCGATCCAGACTTTTTTCAATCATCACCAAATCCTGCTCAATTGATGCATCTTTAAAAATTTCCAATACCCGATAATAATCGGTATCAATAAGCAGCTTTTTAAATTGCTCCCAATCTTTTACACGAAATAAACGTTCAAAAGGCACATTTGTATATTTCTTCGAGTATACAATCAGACCTCGTAAGGATTCCAAATCGTCGTTTCTGGCAATACCACGAATTAAAACTATAAGAGATTCCACCTCCAGCTGAACTAAGAGCATTTTAAAAAATGATTTATCCTTACCATATAAATAGTGCATGAGTTTTTCAGTTTCCTGCACCTTTAAATCACTTAAGCGTACCTCAATCTGTGTGCGATGGAGATTGAGAGGATCCAGATTTTTTAAAAACTCGCCGTAATAGGTATGATCTCTTAAATATTGAAATACTGCCGTCAAATTTTGCGCCTTGATCAGCTCAATATAATCTGCCGCTTTGATCTTTTGAGCCCTCATGGCAAGTGTTTTTACACTTATGCATGCATATTTACTTTTAGACATTTGATTTCCCACTTTTCTTTATAATTCAAACTTTATATTTAAATATGATCAGTTGGCGTTTTGAATAATATCTTCAGGACTTCGATTGCTTTTTCTTCTTTTTTCTCATCATACCGGTACCGCACTTTCAGTAAGTCTTTCTCCATTGAATTAATAATGGCAAGACGGTCTTCTTTTGCTTTTGCTATTTCTATTTCATAATTTTTTTTCGCCAGCTTCTGAGCATTTTCTAATTCAACTTTTTCTCTTTCTTTGATATTATTTTTTGTTTGTTCCAATATTTCGACTGCCCTTGCTTCAACATTTTTTTTGATGTCGATTGCCTTTTTATCCAGATTTATAATTTCCCTGATAACGATATTAATATCCGCATCTTCACTGTGTAACATAACCGTACTCCTTTCCTACTGCAATTAACATGCTCTTGTAAAATCATATTATAATTTTATGTCTGCTTATAATGCTTGACATTCATTCCTGGGAATAATAGTATGATACTATCTTTAGTCTGCTCCAATTGATGATTATAGAAAGGATGTGAATTTTAATGGAAAAAACTTTTTTTAATATTAATGGAATGACCTGCACCGCCTGTGCCGGCACCATTGAACGAAAACTTAACCAGATTAATGGTGTTGAATCTGCCGTAATTAATTTCACAACTGAAAAGTTATTGGTCGTCTATGACGCTAGCCTGGTCACCCCCAAATTAATCATCGAAACGATAACGGCCCTTGGCTATGAAGCCCTTCCTGTTGATAACGGAATGGGAAGCAATATCACAAAACCTGCCAGTGAATCAAAGTATCAAAAACAGATTAATGAAGTTCGAAACCGGTTAGTCTTTTCTTTGATTTTCACGCTGCCGCTGCTTTATCTGGCCATGGGATCGATGATTGGTTTGCCTATCCCAACTTTTCTAGCTGGAATGCCGAATATTCTAATCAATGCCTTAACGCAGATGTTCTTAACCCTGCCTGTTATCTACCTCTGTCGGAATTTCTATATTAACGGTTATAAAGCACTTGTAAAGCGGATTCCGAATATGGATTCATTGGTAGCGGTGGGTACCAGTGCTTCATTTTTATATGGTGTCGTTGTCCTTTTCATCCTCGCTTATGGCTTTTCTTATGATGATATGGAATTAGTCCATCAATATGCACACGAGTTGTATTTCGAATCAACCACTGTTATCTTAGTATTAATTACCCTCGGAAAATATTTTGAAACAAAAGCTAAAGGGAGAACTTCTCAAGCGATCGAAAAATTAATCGCTCTTGTTCCTGAAAATGCCCATGTTCTGCGAGACGGACATGAAATCGAAATTGGCATTGATGAAGTTAAAGTCAACGATATTGTGATTATTCGTCCTGGCGAACGCATACCAGTGGATGGCGAAATACGCACTGGCCGCTCCAGCATTGACGAATCGCTGCTTACTGGTGAAAGTATACCGGTTGAAAAAAAAGAAGGTGATTTTGTCATTTCCGGAAGCATCAACAAAACCGGTTCATTTGAATTTATAGCCACAAAAATCGGACAAGATACCACCCTTAATAAAATCATTCAATTGGTTGAAGAAGCACAATCATCCAAGGCTCCCATTGCCCGAATTGCAGATCAAATCAGTCAATACTTTGTCCCGATTGTTATGGGTATTTCCTTACTCACTTTCTTAATCTGGATTCTCTTGGGCTATGGTTTGTCGTTTGCTCTGTCAGTCGGTATATCGGTGTTAGTCATTTCCTGTCCCTGTGCCTTGGGTCTTGCAACCCCTACAGCCATTATGGTCGGAACTGGAAAAGGCGCAGAACAAGGCATATTGTTTAAGAATGGACCGGCTCTGGAAATTCTTGGAAAATCGAATACCATTGTGTTCGACAAAACCGGTACACTTACAGTTGGTGCTCCGTCGGTAACGGATATCATTTTATATGATGTCCAAATCACCAGACAGGATTTGTTGAAAATCACCGCTTCACTCGAACAAAAATCCGAACATCCCCTCAGTGATGCCATTGTCAAAGCCGCCTTAGCAGAGAATTTGGACCTGGCTGACCCAGAAGAATTTGATTCACTTCCCGGTTTGGGAATAAAAGGGCGAGTTGGCACAATCCAGCTAGTCGCCGGAAATCAAAAGCTGATGGAAAAAGAAAATATTTCCTGTGATATGATACATACGGATTATTTGAATTTGTCAGATATGGGTAAAACCCCGTTGTTGATTGGATGGAACGGCACTTTAAAGGGCATTATTGCTGTCGCCGATACAATTAAAGCCGACAGTTATCAGGCTGTTACCCAACTCAAAGCCATGGGAATAGAAGTATATATGCTGACTGGTGATAATGAGCTCACCGCAAAAGCAATTGGCAAAATGGTCAATATCGATCACGTGGTTGCCAACGTCCTCCCTCATGAAAAATCGCAAATGATCAAGAAGCTTCAGGAAAATGGCAATCAAGTTATTATGGTGGGAGACGGCATCAATGATGCCCCGGCCCTGGCTCAAAGCGATGTCGGGATTGCGATTGGTAACGGCACCGATGTTGCTATCGAATCCGCTGATGTTATACTGATGCAGAATAATTTAATAAATATTTTGTCAGCGGTACAATTAAGCAAGGCGACACTGAGAAACATCAAACAGAATTTATTTTGGGCATTCATTTACAATACCATTGGAATTCCCCTGGCCGCCGGCATTCTGTATATTCCTTTCGGTTTAAAACTCAATCCGATGTTTGCCGCCGGTGCGATGAGCTTAAGCTCAGTTTCAGTCGTCCTGAATGCTTTATCACTAAAAACATTTAAGACAAAATTAATGGATATCGCTAATAATAAAGACATCCCGTCTGTTCCTATTGCAGAAATGCCTTTAATTATAGAGAATGATAAGAAAGAAGGAAAAAGAATGAAAAAATTAATGAAGGTTGATGACATGAGTTGTCAACATTGTGTAAAACGGGTAGAAACAACACTCAATGCAATTGATGGCATTGAAGATGTTGTTGTCTCTTTGGAAGAAGGTCAAGTAAGTTTTAGCGCTACCGATGCAGTAGACGATGCTGTTGTCATCGCTGCGCTGACTGAAGCGGGTTACCCGGCTTCACTGCTTTCGTAGAAGCTTTAGAAAAATATTCAATATAAACTTGATGTTGCGTTTATATTGAATATATCGTGTTCCACTTAACTAAAAAAGCACCTTTCAACGATTATATGTAGTATAACCGTTGAAGGGTGCTTTTTTAATGCCGAAATGAAAGTTAATGATTTATCGGTATTTTAATCTCAACTTTAGCACCACCTATTTTTTCCGATTTTAATAACTTTACACTGCCGCCATGATTTTTTACAAGATTATCCACAATATACAAACCTAATCCATAATGCTCCCTTGAATTTCGGCTTTTCTCTCCCTGATAAAACTGTTCCAATGCTGACTTCATTTCTTCACCGGAAAATCCCGGCCCTGAATCTTCTACCATAAAATAGAGAAACTTTCCTTTTTCAGATGCATTTAAAAAGATCTCTCCACCAGTCGGTGTATGTTCCACTGCATTAGAAATCACATTCAACAGACAACGCTTTATTGCTGTTTCATCCACGGTGATAATAGCTGGAACCGACTCTTGAATCAGAGTCAATCTAATATTTTTCTGGCCGGCGATTAACCGAGCATCCGAAATGATTGTCTCCATTAATATTGTAAAAGAAATATCCTTAACGACCAGATTATTTTCTTTTTCAGACTCAATGATATCCATCAGCGTCATTAGATATTGTTCCATGTCAGCAACACTTTTTTGAACACTGACACTGCAGACACGCTGTTCTTTATTAAGCTCCGTTTCTTCAATTAATTCTGCATTTCCCCTAATAACAGTCAGAGGGGTCTTCAGATCATGTACCAAAGCCGAAATCTGCTTTTTCTTTCCCTCCTCAAGAATCCATTGTCGGGTTAACGAATTTTTCAATTCTACCTTCATTTTATCGATTGAAGCCAGTACATCATTTATTTCAATAATCTCTGATGATGCTACCTGAAATTCAAGATTATCCATTTGAATTTTGTCTGTTGTATCTTTTAAAAGCTGAACTTCTCTGTTAAGTCTTTTGGTAAAACGATTAGCTAAAATGATTGTTTCCAGTATAAACAAAACAATAAAAATCAATATCGTGAATACGCTTGGCCCCGGCAAGTATTTATTCCAATTCTCATTACTATATCTTGGATAGAGCTTATATTTGATAATACCGGTATCATTAGCAGTTCGGATAATCTTATAATATGAATCACCTTTGTTACTAACACCATTCTGAACATCCTGCCACATGACCAAACTTTCTGCTTCATCAATATTGCTTTCTTTAACACGACCTGCTTCATCATATACTGCATAAGTACAACCATATGGCATCCAGTCTGCATAAGAACTGTAATCTTTTATATGCACGACAGCTTCATTAATTATATTTTCCGCATGATTGGCCGGGAGAATAATTCCACTTAAAAATCCTGCCTCCAACACGATACACATCAATATAACGGTAGCAATTACAATTATACAAAATTTCACAACATAGGAAATAAAAACGTATCGGATACTTTTTGTTTTTATTGCACGTTCCATTTGTACCCGATCCCCCATACCGTCTCAATCACTTTCAGATCATATTTAGACAACTTATTTCTTATGTTTTTTATATGTTCTGTAATCGCGGAGCTGTCGCTTTCTCCATCAAATCCAAATATTGCTTCGTAAATCTGTTCTTTGGAGAATACCTGTCCATGATTCATAGCCAGATGCTCACAAATTTCATATTCACTTTTGGTTAATGGAATTTTCGCTTCTTCAACATAAACTTCTTTGGCGGTGAGGTGAAATCGCAGCCCGGATATGGCAAACACATTTTGCTTTTCTCGATGATCCCTTCTGAGATGAGCCTCCACCCTCGCTCTTAATTCACCAATTCCAAATGGTTTTGTAATATAGTCATCGCCACCAACACGAAGACCAGTAATTAAATCGGTTTCCATGACTTTTGCAGTAAGAAAAATAATCGGACAATCCACCAATCCACGTATTTTCCGACAACATTCAAAGCCATCCATATCCGGCATCATCACATCCAAAAGAATTAGGTCATAATTTGAAAACTGGTTTTCTTTTATCATCAGCGGGCTGACTACTGTTGTTACGCGATGACCTGTTTTTTCAAGTGCTCGTTTTATAATCATTAGAATTTCTTTTTCATCATCAACTGCTAAAATATTTGCCATATTTCTGTATCCTTAAATTAAAAATCTTCAAATCTCACTCCAACTATTGCTATTTTTCATCCTATCAATCCAAACACTAAACTTAACTTTCGATGCAATTATTTGATTCATAATTAGAAAACCAAACAACTGCCGCAACTAATAGCGAAGCAGTTAAGACAGTTGCTGTCACGATACCAAACTGCACATCTCCCATCATCGACATCAAATAATCAGGATCACTAATCGACAGCGAATAATATCCCGTAAATCGGATACCCCAACTGCATGGAATAAATTTCCATATAACTTCTCCGAGTCCAGTAAGCATTAAAGCTGAACAAAGACTTTCTAATGCACCAACGGTCATGGAAACACCCTTTCCAAACTCCAAGCTTAGGATCATATGGAAGACATATAAAAATATCTGACTGCCAAACAAAATACATGATATCACTAAGTAAAACGAAAGCGGTAAATTATTTTGTTTCAGGACAAATTGAAATCCTGCCGCAAAACCAAATAAAGCAATTCCCAGTGCAGCGCCACCAATTATTAAAAGCATCAAAAGTTTTGCCAGAAAGCTCTGGTACTTTGGGTTCTTTAAACCGATCATTTCTTTAAAGTTACCAGCAGATCTCTCCGTATCGATTGAAGACGCACATACGATACTGATTAAAAGCGGAAAAGCAATCGCCAATATTTCTATATAACCATTGACTTTATTCATCGTTACACTGGCCGAAAACGAATAATAGCACAATGTTAAAACAACTCCTATTATTGGGATCACTAAATGGATGAGATAAAAAGGTGTATGTATCATTTTGTAAAATTCTGATTTTAATAACCCCCACATCATTAACGAGCCTCCCTATTTGAATAAGTTCTTGCACTTATCCACGTTAATCCAAGAAATAATATAATTGAAATCAATATTCCCGGTATCAGCACATTCCATGATAAGAGCATCGGTGAAAATGTTTTGCTACCATCCTCAGCAATCAATCCATTCGGAAGAATATTAAGTATCGGGATCATTAGCCTTGCTCCATAAGAATGAGGAAATACCCACCAGAATGTCTCAGTCGCTGCCAGAATCCCCGCTGTAACATTCAAACTGGTATTGACGATTAATGTTACAAATATTCCCAGCTTTTCATTCAAAACCATGCAAAAAGGTATCTGCCAGGCAAATGTAATAACTAAAACGGTAATCGCTAAGAATGCATTCATAATAGGTATCCCGTATTCAACCGTTCCTCCGATAACATGTCTTACTACGGGATATAAAACAGAACCCATAAAAATGATACAACAGGAAATAAAAAGTAGTTCCACCCCAGTCATTACTTTGGCAATCCATATTTTTTTCAAGTCAATCGGTAACGTGATAACCGCGCGATTTCCCATTTTTCCGTCCTTTTGCATCAACATTCCGCTAATAATGGTAATGTAAAGAGGCAAAATCATACTATACCACCAGTTATAGTTATCTACCATAAAAAAATCACATGCCAGAAAGAAAGATAGAAGAATGGTTGCAAGCGGCGCTAGAAGAGCTAGTCTTGGAATCGCTGTATGCCTTATTTTGATATTTTCAGCTTTTAAATATGTTGACATCTATGCTTCAACCCTTCTGTATTTTGCTGCTGTTTCTAAAAACAGTTCTTCCAAATTATCACCTAATTTTAGTTCATTCTGATAACCAAGAACACCTCCGGAGATAATTCCAACATGGTCAGCAATCTGTTCAACTTCACTTAATATATGACTGGAAAGAATGACCGTAATTCCTTTCTCCGGAAATGAACGGATCAACTCCCGCAATTCCTGTATTCCAATGGGATCCAGCCCATTAGTAGGCTCATCTAATATTAAAAGCTTTGGATTATTTATAAGTGCGATAGCCACACCAAGACGCTGCTTCATACCCATTGAGAAATTACCAGCTTTCTTTTTTCCGGTATCACTTAGATCTACAATTTCTAAAACCTCGTCTATTTTTTTATCAGGAATTGCTAACACCAGAGTACGTACCTTCAAATTTTCTCTCGCCGACAAATTTTCATATAATGGTGCTGATTCAATCAACGAACCAATCTGTAAAAGATCATTTCTCGACCATGAATGATTATTGAAAATAATTTCTCCATCAGTAGGTTTTAACATGCCTGTAATCATTTTTAGAATCGTGGATTTTCCAGCGCCATTTGGTCCTAATAGCCCATACACTGAATTTCTTTCTATTGATAAAGAAATATTTTTCACTGCTGCCTGCTTTTTAAATGTCTTAGTAAGACTTCTTGTCTCTAAGATAATGTCTTTCATTATAATTACTCCCTTTTCCTTTGATATTTATATAGTAAGGGCTAATTGTAAGGATTTTATAAGGATTTGGAAATTATTTATCTTTCAAACTAAAAAAAACTGCAATCTCTTGCAGTCATGTTTTTCTAATGGTGACCCATGGGCGACTTGAACGCCCGACACCCTGATTAAAAGTCAGATGCTCTACCAACTGAGCTAATGGGTCAGATAAATTATTTAGTTATTGTTTGTCTTTAGACGATTCTGTGATCCAGTTGTATGCCTGACTAAGTGATTCACACCAAATCAAAGATTTGGGTTCTCTACTTATACCAACTGAGCTAATGGGTCAGATAAATTATTTAGTTATTGTTTGTCTTTAGACGATTCTGTGATCCAGTTGTTTGCCTGACTAAGTGATTCACACCAAATCGAAGATTTGGGTTCTCTACTTATAGCAACTGAGCTAATCAATGATCGTATTTTAATTAAAAACTCTTCTCATCCGTAATTGGATGAGTTTTTAATTAAAATGCGTTTGCTTTATCACGTTGTCTCGCTACGCTCAACTACCTACCAATTTCATAAATGAAATCGGGATAAAACTTTGGTGGGAGAAGATGGATTCGAACCATCGTAGACGCCGTCAACGGATTTACAGTCCGCCCCCTTTAGCCACTCGGGCATTCTCCCGCTGTTTTTTTACAAAAAAATGGAGCTGATGAACGGACTTGAACCGTTAACCTGCTGATTACAAATCAGCTGCTCTGCCAATTGAGCCACATCAGCCTAAATAAAAGGGTTTGTTTGATTACTGTATCTGTTTCCTGATCCGCTACACATAACTAAGTGATTCACACCAAATCGAAGATTTGGGTTCTCTACTTATGCCAATTGAGCCACATCAGCCTAATAAAAGGGTTTGTTTGATTACTGTACCTGTTTTCTGATCCACTACACATAACTAAGTGATTCACACCAAATCAAAGATTTGGGTTCTCTACTTATGCCAATTGAGCCACATCAGCCTAAATAAAAGGGTTTGTTTGATTACTTTGGATCGTATTTTAATCAAAAACTCTTCTCATCCGTATTTGGATGAGTTTTTAATTAAAATGCGTTAGCTTTATCACTGTTGTTTCGCTTTCGCTCAACTTCCGACCAATTTCTTACTGAAATTGGGATAAAGCGTTAAATGGCGACCTGAAAGGGGTTCGAACCCTTGACCTCCAGCGTGACAGGCTGGCATTCTAACCAACTGAACTACCAGGCCGCTTTGTTAAAATAATTATGGTGACCCCTAGGAGATTCGAACTCCTG
>NZ_RXYA01000009.1 GCF_008086595.1 Acetobacterium paludosum
TTTTAATCAAAAACACACTGGATGTTTCAATTTCATCCTATAAATATTACACCATTTCTAATTCGTGATTTCCAATTTTTTCAACGATCTGTACAAACTAATATTTTCGACTTTTTCACTGGTCCCGAATCGTCCCTCCGTTTCACGTCTTTTTCAAAAAGTACGATTTTATCTTCCTGAAAGGATATTTTTACAGAATCTCCAATTTGAATATCTTTATGAAGCTGACTTCCCATTTCATCTAAGAAGATATAGCGTTCTTCAATTTTGATTTTATAGCGTGTAATCGCACCAAGGTCTTCCTTCAAGGTGACAATCCCTTGCGTGCCATGATCCGAAATTTTAAAATACTCCGGTCGGATCATGGCCACAGGATTATGGAGTGTATTCGGTTCTAAGGCTATTTTCCTATTCAAAACTTGAATTGTTCTATCTTTATTCAATAAATCTGTTTCAACAATGAAAAAATTTGCCTTTCCAATAAAGTCGGCGGTGAAAAGATTTTTGGGGGTTTCATAAATATTGCGGGGGGTATCACATTGCTGTATTTCACCTTCA
Source organism: Acetobacterium paludosum (assembly GCF_008086595.1). Taxonomy (GTDB): domain Bacteria; phylum Bacillota; class Clostridia; order Eubacteriales; family Eubacteriaceae; genus Acetobacterium; species Acetobacterium paludosum. The sequence goes on from NZ_RXYA01000009.1 coordinate 559, forward strand.
TTCATGATGGTTATCCGATCCGCAATTGACATGGCTTCTTCTTGATCATGCGTTACATAGATACTCGTAATACCAAAGTTTCTTTGTATTTCTTTGATGTTGGTTCTCATGGTAACCCGCAGGTTTTCATCGAGATTTGACAGGGGCTCATCAAACAGCAGGATATCGGGTTTTATAACCAATGCTCTGGCCAAAGCAACGCGTTGTCGTTGACCTCCTGATAAATCTTGGATCCTCCGATTTTCATAATCTTCCATTTCCACAGCTTTCAAAATATTGCGCACAGAATCTGCTATTTCTTTTTTTGAATATTTCCTGATTTTAAGTCCAAATGCTACATTTTCATGCACCGTCAGATGCGGAAATAAAGCATAATTTTGAAAGACCATTGCCGTATTTCTTTTTTTGGCATGTAAAAGGCTGACATCTTTATCATCGAAGAATATTTTCCCATTTGTCATCGGAATCAAACCTGAAATCATCCGAAGAAGCGTTGTTTTTCCACAGCCAGAAGGGCCTAAAAGTGCCATAATCTCACCGTCATGAACCGAGAGAGAGACATTTTTCACAGCAAAGACATGATCATATTTTTTATCGATGTTCTCTAGTTGGATTTGCATGGTAACCTTCTTTCTATTTCTTCAAGAACACTTCTCCAGTTAATGAGGAGATAGAATACTAACAGCAATGTTAAATTCAAAAGGGAGAGCATCATTGATAATGCTGCTGTAGTGCCGAGGGATTCACTTGTTATGGTTTGAAAAATAATCTGTATAGCAACTTTATTTTTTGGAAGCAGCAGAAAAATGATGGCTCCAAGTGTTGTCATGGTACTCGAAAATATTTTCAAAAACGAATTGAAAAACGAATCTTTCAGCATCGGTATGACTACATGAATAAAAGTATATATTTTCCCGGCTCCTAAATTATAAGCGGCATTCTCAAGATCACTATCCAAATGCTCCAGTGTTGAGTAACCTGTCTTGAGGGGCATATTAATTGATCTTGCAATACAGATACAATAGATTATAACGCCTGTTCCCAATAAAACAACAGAGGGTGCATCCTTAAAGATATATTTTCCAATTCCGAAAAGAGGATATTTAAAAGTGACCAAATAGCCAACTCCAAATAGAACTCCTGGAATTGCCGCGGGGAATACACAGATAAAGTCCACAAATTTTGAACCGATTATTTTTTGTCGGTGTATCAAAAATGCTAATACGGAACCTAAAAGTGAGGCCACAGTCGCGGTAATAAAGGCCAATTGCACACTGTTATAATAAGGCCGTAAATCTTTTGAAAAGGCGATCTGTAAATACTGCAAGGTAAAGGTATAATCATAACCCCAATTTTTAGTAAAGATACCGATGATGATAAAACTAAATTCGATCACAAAAAAGCTGACGGTACCTATCGTACAAATAATCATTAATATTTTAACAAACTTAGACACATATTGATACTCCATGTCCATGGGATTCGATGTTTCAGAGGTGTATTTTCGTTTATTACGAATACGCCTTTCCATGAAAAAGGCAATCAAGCAGGGGATGACCAAAGCGATACCTGAAATCGCAGCTGTCTGCATATTATAAACACCTGTGATTTGAGTGTATATATCCGATGCCAGTGTCCTGAAGCTTCCCCCAATGATTAAAGGGGTTGAAAAATCTGCCATGGATGCCAGGAAAACAAGGAGTGCGGCCGCCGTGATTTCAGGAAGCATCATGGGCAGCGTGACTTTAAAGAGAATGGTCAATTCTGAAGCGCCTAAGTTCCTAGCGGCATTTTCTAACGTGAAATCCACTTTTTCGATAGATGCCGAGATCAAAAGGTAGGCCAGTGTCGTTAATGTGAGAACCTGCAAAATTACGATGCCCTGCCATCCATAGGGACTGATACTCAAATGGAGGAGCCGATAGGTGATAAGGCCTCGCTTCCCAAACAACATAATAAATGCAATACTGCCCACAAAAGTCGGATTCACAAGGGGAAGCAACATCAGGACTTTCAGGATGCCTTTCCCCCAAAATCGAAAGCGCTTTAACGTGAATGTCACAATAAGGCCGAGAATTACTGAAATACAGGTCACGGTAATGGAGACAAATAAACTGTTTTCAAGCAGTTCCCAGACCCGGGTAATCAGATTTTGGTCTATCACCGAAAAATCTGTCAATCCATAAATGAGAACCATGATGATTGGTAAAATACAAAAATAAAACAATACCATAATAAGCGCTGCCTGTGCAAGATATAATAATTTTCTTTTCAATTATTTTGCCTTCCTACTCATATAAAAAAAGAGAAGCTGTGCAGTGTAGTTCCAAAGGAACCACACTGCACAGCTAATAATATGGATCAACGATCAACTATTTTTGTGATACTTTTTCATTCCATTTTGCCAAAATATCGACACGTTGAGTTGCATTGGCTTTGAAATCGGTGGGGAAAAGCTTAATATCTGCTAAAGCCAATAAACCATCTGGTACGGTTACATCGTCACGAACAACTAAAGCTTTTTGTGCTTTTGCAACTTCTTCCAGTCCTCGTTTAGAGAGCAGCCAATCTTCAAAGACTTTCGCTTCGTCAGGGTGTTTGCATCCTGCTAATATTGCAACCGGTTGTGGCCACCAGCCAGTTCCGTCGGTTGGATAAACAATGCTTACTTGAGGATTGTTTACTTCTAAAGATTTATCACCAGTACCGGCGTTGATTCCAATCGCCGCTTCACCAGCGATAACATTGTTGGCTGGATCGCTGCCTCGTGCAGTAAAGTAAGGAACTTGTTGGATAAGTTTATCAAGATAAGCCCAGCCAGTTGCATCCCCTCTGGTTTGTAAAATTGCACTGACTGTATTGTATGCCGTACCTGAGGAAGCAGGATCAGGCATGGATACGAGGCCTGCTAATTGCGGTTGTAACAGATCATCCCATTTTGTCGGCATTTGAATTCCTAATTCAGCAATCATATCTTTATTAACCACCCAGTTTACAATGGTAAGCGATGTGCCATACCAGTATCCATTTGCATCTTTCATTTCACTGGGGATATTTGCATCTTCAACAGAGGTATATTTTTCTAAATAACCACTTTCTGAGGCATTGATAAATGTGTCTGCACCACCGGTAAACCATACATCGGCTACGACGGTACCAGAATCTTTTTCATTTTTGATTCTTTGCAAAATCTCACCATTCTGTAAAGTTAAATTTGCAACTTTTATCCCGGTGTCAGCAGTAAAAGCATCTAATACAGGAATAATTGCATCGGTAACACCATAAAGATTGATGGTTGTGCCTTTCATAGACTCTTTATAGTTCTTTGTCCAAGCCGTATTGGATGTTGTAGATGCATCCGTGGTTTTATTGTTTCCATTGCTGCATGCTGTTACCGTAAACAATAAAAACAATGAAAGCAGTAGCGCTGTTAATTTTGCGAATCTCTTTTTCGTTGTCATCTTTTTCTCCTAATAATTTTTTTATGTGAATCACATCCATTAAATAATTTCTATGATTTCATAACCTTTTAAAACAGCTGGTTTAGGGGTGTGATTTTTGAAGAGCGCAATAAATTCTTTCAAGCTTTTGGCGTGTGTCGGAAGCCAAGTAGCATATCGACCGACTTGAACCACGTGGTGTGCATCGCTGCCGCCAACAGGATGAAGATTTAACTCTTTGCACCATTCCAGCGCTTTTCGATTTTCCGCTATGGTACTGTTTCCATTTAGCACTTCGATTCCGGTTAAACCAGTCACCTTCCCAAGATGTTCTTCCAGTCCTCGCTTGTTATTACGAAATGGATGGGCGGCAAAGCAGATGCCATTTTGATGGGTCACATAATCGATGAAATGCTGGGCGCTCAAATTTGCCACGGGAAGGCTGTCGATACCAAATGCAAGGATATCTCCCTGTAGCGTCAAGTATTCTGTGCCTACAAAAATAGGGAAATCAACTTCTTTTGCATAACGTTCAGCATAGTTTTTTAATCCCATGCTATCATGATCTGTAATACAGATACCGTCTAATCCTGACTGACGAGCTTCAAGTACCATGTCCTCTAATGAAATCTTACTATCGAGTGAATATGTACATTCATGTAAATGCATATCAACAAACATGTCATGATCTCCTCAAAATTGTATTTTGAAATTTTAATACTTGAACTTAAATATTTTGTTGAATGTAATCGTCTTATATTCAATGACATCAATAATATCATAAGTAAATAACAGTTTACAAATAACAAAGTGGAATAACGGAAATATTAATATTACAAAATGGAATACTCCTGATTGAGGATATGGATCGCGGCTTCATTTGTTAAACAGTTACTGCATTTTATTGGTTATAACCTTTCAAAATCGTTATTAAAATGCTTACAGCACCGCCAGTTTGTCCGCAAAGTCCTTGACAAAATAAGGCTTCGCCTTTTGGATCACGGTATGCCCTTCCATTTCCCGCCGGAATTTTTTTCATGATAGCATCATACGCCAGCGGTGGGGCGATGAGCATCTTCGGTCCACCAAAGCGCGCCACTGCTTTGACATCCGTTACCTCAATAATTTTAGGTTGATCCTTGCTGTCGTTTAGTTTTTCATTAAATGATTTCTTAGCCATATCGCTACTGCTCCTTTTATTCTTTATTTTGTTCTTGTGGTGGTCATATGGATTTCAATTTTTTCTTTCGTTTTATTTGTACATTCACACATCATTATGATACAATATAATGTGTGAATGTACAAACATAGGAGGTGTTTCATATGATCTGCAATGAAACCATTCAAGAACTATTAAACAAAAACAATGGATTTATTACCGCCAGTCAAGTTACAGTTGCTAATATTCCACGGCGTTGTCTCACCGAACTGGTTAATGAAAATGACTTGTATAAAATAGGCCGGGGTATCTACGCACGTCCGGATGTTTGGGAAGACGAGATGTACATTCTTCAATACCGCTATAACAAGGGGATTTTCTCACATGAAACAGCCCTATATCTTCATGGGATGAGTGATCGCACCCCCATAAAATTTCAGATGACCTTTCCCCAAGGTTATCATTCGGCCTCGATCAAAAACGAAAATATCATCATAAAAAGAGTAATCCCTGATATTTATAATCTGGGAATCACCGAATTGAAATCTCCCTGGGGCAATATTCTGCGGGTTTATGACATCGAACGCACCTTGTGCGATATCGTCAAAGGTAATAACACAAGTGACATTCAAATTGTGAATCAGGCGATGAAGGCCTATGCCGGTTCCAAAAATAAAAACATCAACAAACTCATGGACGATGCGGAAAAACTCCGAGTAAAACCTAAGATATTAAACTATATGGAGGTACTGTTATGATTACCAATAATCCCATGCAATTAAAAACGTTAATTAAAAATAAAGCAGTTAAAAAAAATATATCCGCACAACTGGTTATGCAGAATTATCTACTGAAACGCATCTCATTATCGCATTTTCATGGGATATAATTTGGAAACCATCCTGGCTGAAAAGCTGGAAACCATATTATCTCGGGGTGTTGCCAACACCCGACCAAGAGATTTTTATGATATCTTTATTCTGTATACCCTGCCAAGGTCTGAAATAAATCTCAATATCCTAAAAAGAGGCTCTGGGAAAAACGGCAACCAAACGAGGCAGTATTGAACTTCTCCCGAGTTATCAGAATATTATTGCCAATGTTCTTGCCAGTCATCAAATGCAGAATTTCTGGAAGAAATACCAGAAAGATTTTGACTATGCCAAAGAGCTAACTTATGAAGCAGCTTGAAGCACCATCACTTCAATAATGGATAAACTTGTATAATCATGTAATTGCTTATACAGCGTCATAAGTGTATGAAGGGAAGGTTCTTACGTGTTCAAATGGAAACTGCACAAAAGAACCGACCCTCTGATCATCGGCCGAATCATCTTGACCTTCTTATTGATGGCATGAAGACTGTTTTTGGACGCAATTAACCCCAATAATTGCTGCGCTGCATCATCAACCAAAAACCCTGCCTCATCCGGATCATTGACCATAATCGATGCCATGAACTTGTTAACCAAAGCAATTTGGCTTTTAAGGCCATGCTCTTTGACCTGATCAAGCTTTTTTCAACGGTCTCGGTCAGGTACTTGATTAATATTTTAGCAGTCTCGGCCTCATCGATGGGACCGATTTCGCTGTGCAATTCCGTATTGGCAGCGAGTTCTTTTTAGATGGTTTGGATGATGACGGTTTCGTATAGGCCTGCTTTTAGCATCGGTTTAGCATGGGTTTCTCCTTGTTGGTTTAGGCTGATTGCAGTTAAATTAAGCAGGGTCTGGAAAACCACTTAACACATAATCTGAAATATTTGAAATAAATCTTCCTTATTTTTTAACTTAAAGAGACGCTAACCTGAATCTTTCAGCAAATTTTATTATAATTTATGTTATTATAGATAAATCCAACGAATTCAAAATTTGATATAAAAGTATTTTGGGTCGAATGCAATGTATAATCCAATGCTTATTAAACGTTTTCATTTAATCTAATTTCAAGGCGGTACCTAAAACAAATGGATAAAATAACAAAAATCCAGCGAAGTGCAAATATGTCAAAAATCAGGTCAAAAGGAACATCACCTGAGATGTTTATTCGTAGAGAACTTCACAAACGCAGTCTGCGATATCGAGTTAATTATTCAAAAATTAAAGGGACTCCTGATCTTTATTTTACGAAAACACACACTGCCGTATTCATCAATGGATGTTTCTGGCATCGGCATGAAAATTGCAATTATACCACTACACCAAACAGCAATGCTGAATTCTGGGAGAATAAATTCTCTAATAACATCCAACGTGATGAACTTATAAAAGTTTCTCTGAAAACATCAAAAATTCGTATCCTGATCATCTGGGAATGCACAATAAAAAAGATGATGAAAAACACAGACTTCTGTGATGAAATGCTGAATGACATCATTCAATTTATAAAAAATACCGATTTTAATTATCTGGAAATATAATCAACGTTATTTCTATCACTCAACTTATATAAGCGTACTAAGCTTATTCTTACACCCCACATTAATACATTCATAAAACACTTTTTCATTTTCAATCATCAACTTCATAGTATTTTTGCATTTATTACATTGTACCTGTGGAGTGTACTTTCGGGTTGGATAAAATATTTCTGGATTATCAATTGCTTTACTGTTGTATTGTGGCAACGTTAACGTTTTCTTAATACTTAGTTCTAATTTGTCTTTATCAACAATAATTCCTAAACCTTTACTAATCATTACATCAAAAAAATCAATTAATCTAAAAATTTGATCTGTATCTTGCAAATTTTTAAATTTAATTCCACTAAGAGCATTATCACTGGGTTTTTCAACATCTCCAAAATCTATATCAATGATAACATTTAAACAATTTTGATTCGTTGCCCATGCGGCACCAACTTCACCTAAACATACATTTGAATCATAAAATGATTTGCTAAAAATAAAGACAACCATTAAGTCTTTTCGAAAACATTCCTTTAAATAATTGAAAATATCTTTCCCCTGTGGTACACCAAATCGAGGATCAGAACTAAATATTACTGATTCTTCAGCATTCACCCCATAGTCTTCCAAAACTGATATGATAAACCGTCCATATAATTGATGGCTCACCTTATGACTGATAAATATCTTCTTTGTAGACCTACTTAACTGAGTTGCTCGAACAAATTGCAAGTTTTCTGATTGTATAATCTCTCTGTCTTGTTCATTCAATTTTTCTTTTAAAATCCTTCCTGTTTCAGTTTCATTGATAAATTTCTCTTCAATTTTTTTTGCCTCTGCCTGCTCATCATCTTGTTTTTTTAACTTCAGGACTTCTGCCTTTTTTGATATAATATAACCTAATAGTTTTTTGGCAATTTTAATTGTTTCTGTATAGCGTGTATCACTTTCTTCATAACCTCTACGATTACTTATGGCCATATCTTTCAATTTTTCATCTTCAAAAACATCTACAAACAACTCACCAATAACATAAGCCTCATAATTCGAATTCGACTTAATCTTGGACAGAATATCATATTCACCAAGTTTTCCTCTTGAATATAAAGAAATCCTGTTATCGTTTATCGTAATTATGTCTTCATCCAAACCATCTACCCCGACAAATTTTTCTTCTAATTTACGCAAACTTGGTAAAGTATCTACAGTACCCATCCAACCATTAAGCGTAAAAGATGTTGTAATATTTTCGCCATTAATATCTTCAACGGTAATGTTATATGGCATTGGCTCAAGTTTTGATCTCGGACGTTCCATAAGGAAATCATTGAAATTTTTAAGAACTTTATATTTCTTTAAAATTGAATTATTATTAATTTTTTCAAGTTTTTCCTTGTGTTCTTCTCCGATAATTATGATTGTATCCATAATAGAAAAATAATCCAACTCTGATCTGGTAAGCGCTTTGTATATTTCATCGTTTTTTCTGATATGAATTTTGAAATCATTATCATTAACATCAAACATTCTAATCAATTTACTCACAATAAATCTATAGCTATATCCGATTTTTTTGCTAATATTATATAATTCTATGCGTGTCCCACTGCCATTTATCGATGTTCTATTTTTAATAAATTTTATTACATTGCTGCTTATTTCCGTTGGTTCTGATGTATCTGTTCCCTTCGACGATTCTTGTGTAATTTTTTTAAAATCTATCGCACATCCACATTTTTTATTATTCTTCACTGACAATACTTTGATATTATTTGTTAGTGAAAAAACAGCTAGTTTTCCAATACCTTTTCTTCCCATTATGAGTCTACCCATATTTGTTTTAACTTGGCCTTCTCTTTTGTTATACCCAATATTCAAGAAAGAATTATTAATATCCTCTACTGTCATACCAATGCCATCATCCTCAACAATAATTGAGTTTTTTTCAGTATCTAACGAAATCCAAACATTTCCAGCATCTGCATCATACGAATTTGCAACTAATTCAGCAATAACACTTGGCGTATCACCGTACAATTGCGATCCCAAAAGTTTGAGAACTTTCCTGTCTAACTTAATCTTATAATCTGCCACTTAGCCCTCCTTGTTCATATGTTTCAAAATTTATATTTTTTTGTTTGCATGTTAGCTTACTAATTTATACTAATCACTATCAGCAAACAAATTCTCATAATTCAAAACAGCAATTGCATTTAATATTTATTTGATTTATTACTATTTAGTTTAATGGCTTTTTTTATAACCATCGCTATTTTTTCACCCATCAGTGGAGGCACTGCATTGCCAATTTGAACGAATGCGGCTGTTCGAGAATCTTCAAAATAATAATCATCCGGAAAAGACTGAATTCTGGCCGCTTCTCGCAGTGAAATAGATCTGTTTTGTTTGATATCCGGATGTATATAATAATGCCCGTCTTTAGAGATATGTGCAACAACGGTATGTGATATTCCATTACCTGGTACGACATTGAATCGATCCAGGAAACTCTTTGTGTTTTTTTGGGTAATTAACTTTTCAGGCAATTCATTATACTTCAGTTTTTTTTGAGAATCATTCCAGTAATTCACACACATTCTATAAATTTCAAGATCAATCTCTCGATTGGGTCTTATTTCCTGTTGCAGTAGATAATTAAAGTCATCATCCTTAATATGCAAATCCTTTAAGCAATCATTGACCAAACCGGATTGTTCGGAAAAACTAACCTTGTCACCTGCCTGCATAATAGGAATATCTTCAAACAGATCCTTAATTGTATATTCAGAATTACAATCTGGAAATTTAGGATACTTAAAATCAATATGCTCCTGCCAACCAATAATTATCACTCGTTTTCTGGATTGCAGAACTCCAAAATCTTTTGCATTCAAAACTTTATGGTCTATTTTATAGCCCAGATCTATCATATCTTTTTTTATCTGTTCAAAAATAGTTCCGTCTTTTGCAGTTTTAATGCCCATCACATTTTCAAAAACAAAGTAGTTTGGTTTATAGTATTTAATAAAGCGTAAATACTGCAAATACAAATAATTTCTCGGATCATTTTCCATACGCTCCGGATCACGGCTCCGACCTGCAATTGAATAGGCTTGACAGGGTGGCCCTCCGATAATTATTTCTATTTTATTATTTTTTTTATTCTTTAATTTTTGATCAATATCATTGAAAATGTTTTTATAGGTTTCATCAGAAATTTCCTCATGAATAACTTTGTTCAGAATTTTTTCCGGTACCATTTCATATAACTCATCTCTCGTAATTTTATTCGAAATATAATTTATATAGTCATTCAGCCTATCTTCTTTTTTTAAATAATAATAAGCTTCTCTGGTCTTTAAAGTCAACGATGCTGCTCTGTCTTTCTCCACATGTGCAACAATATTAAAACCACATCGACGAAAACCTTCAGAAAGACCACCTGCACCTGCAAATAGATCGAGACAATTCAAAAACATCACTTCCTTTCAAATATAACATTATTTAATTATACCAGGTTGACGTCTTTGTGACAAGTTTATTGACTCATTTAGCTATATGTAAAACCTTCGTTTTCACTTTTTCCTTTAATTTCCAACACACTGGCACATTGTTTTTCTGTCGGCAGTTTTATTTCCATCTCGATAGCTGTCTTTAATAGGCTCATTTCTTTGGGCGAAAATAAATTTTTGTCTAAACCCCATGTTGCAATCTTCTTCCAGTAATTAACCCCTAAACCGACCACCTGCTTCTGTGCTTCAATACCATTGACCATTTTTTGAACTTTACGCTCTATTTTCGCAATATCCTTAGCATCACCGATACTAATCAAATAACCTTTAACTGCCTCTTTATCAATTTCAAAGCTTTTCTCTTTTAAACATGTCCAACAGTTTTCTTTTTTGCACCATTCCGTAACATTCAAAACCTCTCTAGCATCGTCGGTAATATAACTGCTGACATATTCAGAAATTTGGAGCAACTGCAATTTTAAAGCATCTGTCAATTCCTGTGTCTTCCAGACTTTCTGCAAATCAAATGTCTTTTGTGGATACTGCTTTTCTACGAGATGTTTAAACCAGGACATCGCATAAGTGACAATGTTGGCTTTATATCCTTTTTCATACCAGACTTGTTTTGCAATATTTTTGTCCAGATAATTAAAAATAATACGTAAAGCTATTGTGTCTTTATAATACAGTTCATTGAAATTATCCTTGTTTTTCATCCATTCAATATCAATATATTCTGCAAAACGCATGCAATTTTTTTGTGCACCCCAAGACACAATATTTGGTAATTCTCTCCAAATATCTCGGAGTTTCGCCATATCCGTTTTATTCAGTCTCTGATCCTTGGGATGTTGTAAGATATATTGTCTTTTCTTTGCTGGTGTCATTTTTCTCTGTTCCTGTTCAAATTGGCCTCTAACGCGCTCAAAAAACCAGATTGTTTCATATTGTGCGCCATCTTTTGCCGGAGCAAATAACCTACGTGAAAGTTTTTCCATTTGAATGTTGAACTCATGATTTGAAAAGAAATCTGCTGAACTGACTTTATTCTGACTATTAGAATATCTGGAAATATTTGGTATTATTTTTTCTGCTGTTTTTTTGTCCGGTATAACTGTCAGTTTCATCTGCACATAGATATTTTCTAATGATGTTTTATCTTTAAAACGTGCGTTTGACAGACTGGCGGTTGTCTGACCGCCATTGACAACTTGCAGATTATTAATCTTTTTTATCAGTATTCCAGTTTCAGTTTTATCGATATCCACTTCGTTGGCTGTTGCCGCAATCCCGTTATTATATGAAAAGAACATATTTTTTTCGTCACTGAGTATTGTTTTTCGAATATCCCGATTGACTGCAACTTTTGTAGATAAAAACGATCTTACATTCCCTTCCAATAATCTGCTGCCGAATTTATCGTAAATATCTGCCAGTAAATCTCCGGATAGCACACACAAATAAAATTTCAACCCATCAACGTTAACATCGCAAGCTTCCAATGTCGGCAGTCCTTTCCCGTACAATTCCAAAAAATCAACTTCAATCGGTTCTCCCTCTTCTCCTTCTGTAAATAACCTTTCAAGTCTCTGAATATCCCAGATATGATATTCAAGAGGTATACCTTTGAATTTAGAATTCGGGAAAATTCCGATTGATTTACTCATGATTTTATCGGTTATGACAAACAGTTTAATTTTATTAAGCTCTTCCTTCTTCCATAAAAACTGAATCTGTTTTGACAGGTCAAAAGCCGGGGTACTGATTTCAATATCCAGTTGTTCATTGATACATTCTTCGAAAAAAGCCAGCGACCATTTGAAAAGCTGGTTTGCTTCTGTTTTTGTCAGTGTTTCTATTTCTTCTTTCTGTGAGTAATTACTGGCAATCAGTACCAAGGTTTTATCAAATTCATTATATGACCAAGCGTCTACTCGGCATTTTTTTCGCCCAGACGCACCTTCAAAATAAGATTGTTCATATTCCTCAAAAACCTGATTTTCCACAAAATTCTCACAAGTTAACTTTGTAAATGAGGGCACATTGCCATCACCCTCAGAGGCAGCAGTAGATTTCACATCTTCATAATATAACTTATGATATTCCTGTAACTCCATAATTATCCTCAACTTTCCATTGTTCAATTGCGGTTAATGAAAGTGTATAGTTTGCTCTGACAATTTCAGATCTTATATTTTCTGGTATTAGTTTTGGAAAAGTTGCATCAACTTTATAATAATTGATCCCATTAAATATAAAATGCATATTGTCATAACTTTCTCTGTAACGGTATCCCAACAGCATCAATTTATCATTAAATAAAAAGAGCATCTTCGGTACTGATTGAAGTTTTAAAATTAAAGTGTTTATTATTTCATTAAAGCTGAAACCAGCAGCATCAGTTTCTGATGTTTTATCCAGATTGATAACAGCCAAGTAACCAATTTTTTCGACATTCAATTGATCCAAAGACGAGATTTCGATCGAATCTTTACCTGTACCAATTGTTTTCACCTCAACCCAAGTCTCACAGAAAACGAAATCTCTGTCATAGCCTTCGGGACCCAACCAAGATTCAATCGCAGTTTCTTTGTCTGTTCTTTTTAAAAGAATTTTGTCAATAAAAAGCAATTCCCCTATAAGGCCTTTTATTTTTGATGCTGACATTTCTTCAAGGCCGGTTTCCATCATTTTCTGCCACTTCAGGAAACGGGTTACAAAGATCTCCATCCCATTCAACTCATTTATACATACTCGACAGGCTTCAATTAAATCCACGCACAGGTGAACAAAAACATCTTCAAATTCATCGTTTTTCAGTTTTATCTTAACTGCCCATCTATCGTCAGTGCTTCGTTTGTTTTTTATAACTGACAGGAATTTGCTGGAAGAAACGTTTGTAGGCTCAAAATTGGTGATTAATGCAAATACCCTTTTACCTTCATCATCTTTACCAATAAAAAAATCCAATGGATGTTCTGCATCAACTCTTTTTAGAACATCTTCTTCGGCATGAGAATTGTCCCATTTTTTCAAAAGTTCCTCAATATCAATCAAATTCGTCACCTTCCTCTTCTGTTAAAGCAGTTTCATAATCCAGCAGAGTGTTCATGGCAACCTTGTTAATCACATATTTGATTTTTTCTGAATTCGTACCCGGTAAACTTTTAGGGAAACCCAAGCTTAAACCTACAAGCGGCGTGTCTCCTATTATTGGTTTCATATCACTTAAAACTTTTGTATTCGGAGCCACAAAGTAAATTAGTAAAATCGGCTTACGTTCCATAATAAGATATGTCTTGTCATCAATCTGTTTTGGTTTACCCTTTTGAGTTTTTAAATTCTGGGAATAGAATTTTTCTTCTGCTTCTCTTTTATCATCTGCACTTAAACCGAGTTTTGTCGCGCCCCTAGTTCCTAACCGTGCACTTTTACCAGATATATTGAGATAACCACCATTTCTGGTGATATTTCGTTCTGACAGTTTGATATTCATGTTTTTTACTTCCTGTGACAGATATCTTACACACTCTTTTTCATTCAACGTGACACCTGATCCACCTATTATTCCAATATCCCAGAAATCCTGTTCTTTGTTATTAAAAATATGCTGACTTAAATCCTTGGGTGAAAAGGGAATATGTACCGGATGTGCTGCAAACTCTTTAATGTACTGTCCAATGATTTCTTTTGGTATATTTTCAAACAATATTCTATTTCCCAACTCTTCATCGGATTGATATGGTAACAATCCTTTGATTAATTGATCTGTTCTAATTAAGTTATCCTTTAACTGTTTCTGATTTGCAATAAGTTTTGGAGTTTCGATCAATTCTCCTGCAATGATAATCCATCGTTCAATATTATCTGAGTTTCTCATTTTATTTCTGGCTGTTACAAATAATGAAGGTATATCTTGTCTTACTTTGAGGCCAAAGTCTCTCGGTGTCATATCCAATCGTCGCATCTCATCAATTTCTTCCCGCAGTTCCTTTGTTGCTAATGTGATGTATTTATACCATCCAATAGTTTCCTCCATCATCCATATTCTAAACAAATGGTCATAACCATCTCTGTAACCAAACCATCTGCCCATCTGCATAAGAGTGTCATACATCTGAGAATTTCGATAAAAATAACTTACACAAAGGCCTTCCAGTGTCAGCCCTCGTGATAAACTGTTCCCGCCGATTGCAATAACTCTTAAACCGGTATCTGAATACAGTCCATAATCCAGTTTCTGTTTACTTTTCTGATTGATAACTTGAATTTCAATGGGTGCCATTGAATCATATAATTTATTCTGAATTTCACTCCAGGCATAACCAGTTTTTTCTGAAAGTTCATATTCTTCCCACAATGAATTAAAAAGGCTCATTGTAGTATTTTTTTTCGCTTTTTCCCACGATTCACTGGCATAAAATAAAATATCCTTTCGGATTTTATCAAAATACAACTTTAATAAATCGAAAACACCTTTCTGAACATTTACATACTGACTCACATTGATCAGCATTGATCTGTGCGTTCTTTCATAATTATCAAGATCTCTGACTGTATTAACCAAACAGAAGTATACAACTGCTTTTTTTAGGCTGAATGGTAATTCCGGTACATCATGATATGATTTATTCTTTGATTTGAAATGATTTTCATCCGGATCAGGACTATCCTGAATAATGTCCGTTATTCCCTCAACAAAATCTCCAAATTCGGCTTCCGCACCAAATATTTTGACGCTGCCGATGTAATTTGTAGGTGGAGAAAGTGCATATATGAAATCACTGGGAAATAAATCAAGCTGTTCAATTTTTTCCTCCTCATCCGGATCGATGAAAATATTTGCAAAAGGTGTCGCGGTAACTCCCAGATAATTCTTACGAGAAAACAGATCCAGAATATTTCGAATCCCATGATTAATTGCTGTAGGATCCTCTTCGGGTTTACGTGTATTAACAGATGCGTTGTCTGCTTCATCATCAATCAGCAACAACGGCAAATCTATTTTTTCGCCTTCGTTGTCTATATTAAAATGAGTAAGCCATGATATAAGATTATCCAGAATTTTTTTGTTCTTTTTTAAAACAAAAATAACTGGCTCGTTGACAGTATTTAATGTGAAGTTTAATGAGTTCAATTTTTTAGCGTTAAAATCTCCGGTATCACTTGTAAAAGGTACCGGTATTCTAGACCTGTTATATAGACCGACACCAATATATTTTTCTGATTTTTTCTGACTTAAAATATCCTTGCTGCTGCGTCCCACAAAACCTTCATCTACACGTTGTTGTGTCTGTCTACGAAGAGTTTCAATTGTTCCCGTCAGAAGAATAATTACCTTGTATCCTGCATCTGCAGCCTTATTGCATAATGCCAGATAGTTGGACGTTTTGCCTGACTGTATATCTCCCAGAAGCAAGCCTTTTCTACTCCATGTGCCGATCCAGGAATCCTGTTTGATAGGATTACCCAATAGTTCGAGAATCTCATCACTTACCTCACCCAATCGATCAACAATATCGTGATTCCAACCCTTTTCATCTTCAAGATATTTTCTGTAACGCGGCCAGTAATAGGAATCTTTTTCAATTTCCGCTTTTCTGGCTGGTAGCCATGGTTTATATGTATCTTGATTAACAAGACGGGTACCCATATCCATCTTGATATTCAAATTGGAAAAAAAAGAATCCTGTACCATTTTTTTATCTGCATCATCAAATTTTACAGAGGGATTTATAATTGATAACATTAGGATAGCCTTATCAATGGCATCCCGAAGATCTATTTCTGATGGTTGACTTAACTTGTTGCTTGTTTTTAATACCGTATATATTAAGTTCTCAATTTCTTTTATCTTATTCACTTTTTATCTCCTCGTAAATTTTTTTCAATTCATTTGGATAGTCTTTAAAATCATCCATTGTCTTAAATTTTTGATATGCTTTTTCAAGGGTTCCAAATTCTTTTGCCTGTTTTAAAAGGTCTCTTGCCAACTCACATGTCCTAGTTTTTCGAATTGCATCCTCATTCGTCAATATCTTTTTATCATTTTTGATATCCCCAAAAAGACTGTATAATGGCAGATTATCCTGAATCATCTCGGTGAATAATTTTAATGTTTTTTTTGTATGTTTGTCCATCTTACCATTGATATATGTCAGCATTGGGTATTCATTATTAATAATATAACGTACCCCTTCTTCACTCACCATTCTGCTCCAGACATGAATACCATCTTCCATTTCTTTTTTTTCTCGAACCTTATATACGCGTTTACTACCTTCAAGAACTTTATCTAAAATCTGTTTTAAAATTACCTTTACAGCTTCAGGGGGTTGTGCAGCAGACTTTTTAATATCTAGTGACCATTGTTCATCAAAAGTATTGGGTATATCCACCTGTACTCTTGCCAATCGTGTAAAATCGTCCTTTGATGCCATATTAAACCAGGTACCCCAAACCAAGAGCCGTTGATTTCTATAAATATAAACACCCTGCATTTTTCTGAAACCGTCTTTACCACCACAAATTTTCTGATCTTTTTTACTCATTTTAGATATGTGTGGTAATATGTATGCCTGAATTATTATTTCACCTTTTTTACCTGGTAATGTTAAGCGCTCGTCATCCATTAATTTTGTACTTTTACTTTTATAAAACGGATCATAAAATTCGATTTCTTTTTTGTTGATCGACATTTTTGTTTTTCTTACACCATCACCGCTTAAATAGCGATGAAATACCAGTGCCAAATGTTCACGAACGACCGATGATTTTTCAATCATTATTTTCTCAATATTTTTTTCACCAGTATCAATTTTATCCAATTTGGTCCATATTAAAAGAGTCCCATTTTTCAAAAGTTCCAGTTCTTTTATTTCCGGCAACGTTAATATTTCCTTTTCTTCTAAGAAAATAAGCGACCAGTTATCAACTTTATTAATATAATCCAAATCCCATCTACAAGCATTTAATTCTTCATTACATTTTGAAATGACTGTCAAACAACGGCATTGAGAAAGTGATGCTGTTTTCATACCGAGACCATATCGCCCCATATCCTCTTTTTTTCGATCCTTAAGAGGATTGGTACTCCCGTATCTCATTGCCTCAGTCAGCGTTTCACGATCCATCCCGGTACCATCATCTATAACACAAATATACGGTTCACCAAAACCATTACATATTATTTCTATATTTTTTGCTTTTGCTGTGATGCTGTTATCAATAACGTCAGCCAATGCTGATTCAATTGTATAACCAATTGCTCGAGTTGATTCCATTAAAATCGATGCTGAGGGTGGTAGATCCTGGTATTTCATTACTTATCTCTCCTGTTTAACTTTCATTTTTATGTTTCACAGAGTTATTTTAAAACAATTAGATTTGCTTATTATCATTGCTTTTTTGTAATATACTTTTCAATGTATCTATTATTTCAGAATAATAGATACCATCTTTTTCAGAAAGTAAATCAATTGTTTTTTCTAGTTCAATGTCGCTGAATAAACCTTTGAACTCTTTTGTAACGCCTAAATAATGTAGAATCCCCATTGCTTGATAACCATGACTCTCTGCAGAATCAAGGCCAAGTACGACCTGATCCAATTTTCTGTGTGAAACAGCATCAAAAAGATAACAATATACCACTTCATCAATTTGATTCTGATTATACAAATTATATTCTCTTTTTCTATTTGAATGTTTTAACATGGGTATATTCATAATTGATCACATCCATTTCTACTTATATTATCAGTTTTTTTTCCAATCACATTCAACCAAATCTCCCCATCTCTCCCATCTCTTACATCCCTAGTAATAAAGGTCTCAACTACCGTCAGCCCCACCACCGGTTCCAGTAAGGCCTTCAACCGTTCTTCATCCAGATCCGTGAAGTACCGGCCGTTGCGGTCGCCCTCAAAATCCCCGTATTTAAAGGAAGCATATAAAATACCGCCGGGCTTCAGGGCTTTGACAAGCTTCAAAAAGATCGCCGTCAGTTCCCCGTAGGGCACATGGAGCAGCGAGGCGCAGGCCCAGATTCCGTCAAAGGCCTGGTCAAAATCCAGCGCATCAAAGGTCAGGCACAGCACCGGCTGGCCGATATAAGCACCGGCCAGCCGGCAGCATTCCGGTGAGCCGTCGATGGCGGTGACGGTATAGCCCAGATCCAGAAAGGCCTTGGCATCCCGGCCGGAACCGCAGCCCAGATCCAGAATGTGGCCGTGTTCCGGCAGCTGGCTGAGAAAGCGCTGGTGCAGTGCGGAAAAATCGGCATCGATGGTGCCCCGGATAAATTCCCGGGCGGTTTGGTTGTAGTAGTCGAGTGTTTTATTCATCAGGGTCTCCTGTTTCTTTAATGCTGGCGGATCATCGTCACCGCTGGGGTTGCCATTATTACGCCCGGCCTTGACTGACGTCATTTACTGGTTCAATTTTTCCAGCCGTTCTTTATAGAAGCGCTTGGTGCGGTAATCGATGATGTCCTTGAAATGAGCAATAAAAGCCGGATTGGCGATAAAAGCCTGCAGGGCCGGGGCCAGACAGAAGCGGTCGTCCGCTTTCACAAAATACTCCCCGGCGGTCTGGGCCAGAAAATGAACGGGATTGCGATTGGCCAGGGCGACGTATTCTTTTTTACCCCAATTCAGGGCATCGGCGGTACTTTTGTCCCGGAGCAGATCGATGCGGTTTGAGGCATTGGCATAGAAGGCCATAAAACTAGCACCGATGTCGTCCGCGCTGATGGCCATCTTGATCCGGCCGCCGTTGTAGAAGGCCAGGAGAACCGGCATTTTATAGGTTTTGGCCATGGCGGTGTTTTCAATGTTCTTCAGGAACTCATGTCCGACGGTTCCCAGCAGCCTTTTTTCATCGTCTGTGGCCTGGCCGATGTCATTTAAAAAGGACAGATAATCCCGGAAAAGGTTGAGTTCTTTTTTGCTTCGGATTGTCTGGTAAATGTCCGCGTCCAGATGCACAAACAGGTCCAGCCGCAGGGGCCGTCTGCCGAGTTCTTCCTGAATGTCGAAAAACGCCGCGATCACCCGGTCTTTGATTTTCTTCTGATCCTGAGCCATTTTTTTGAACAGATCCACCAATCTGAAATCGAAATCCACAAAACAGTCCTCGGGATAGTCGTCCGCACCGGGGAGCCGGTCCGGCTTTTTGTCCGGACGGCTCCCCGGCGGTTCGCTGGTGAGGAAAAAGGGAATCAGATTGGCTTTTTTATAGTTTCCGATAAAATCCAGCACGTTGACATAATTTTTCCCCCGGGACTTGCGCAGGCCACGCCCCAACTGCTGCAAAAAGACGGTGGGCGACTGGGTCGGTCGGAGAAACAGCACCATATCCAGTTCGGGGATGTCCAGACCTTCATTGAACATGTCCACCGAGAAAACGACCTGGAGCTCACCGGTCTTCAAAGCTTTGATCGCCTGTTCCCGGGGCCGAACCAGCTGCTGCTGGTGCGCCTCGGCTGATCCGCTGATGACGGCACAGCAAGCAATGCCCTGCTCCTGGAAATACCGGGTCATGTACAGGGCATGATTCCGGCTGATGCAGAAACCCAGGGCCTTTTTGCTGTCGTATTTAAGATAGTTCTGCAAAATCAGGTTGCCGCGCTGATTGATGCTGGCCAGTTTCTCAAGCTCGTCCTCATCGTAACGGCCGTTTCGAAAAGAGACTGCGTCATAATCCAGATCATCATAAATGCCGTAATACCGGAAGGGCACGAGCCAGCCTTTGTTGATGGCTTCTTTCAGGCGGACTTCGTAGACCACGTTGTAGTCGCAGAGGGCAAAAACGTCCTGATTGTCCAGCCGTTCCGGGGTGGCGGTCAGGCCCAGCAGAAATTTCGGTTTGAAATAGTCGATGATGTTCTGGTAGTGATCGGACACGGCGTGATGGAATTCATCGATGATGATGTAGTCGAAGGCATCCGGGGGAAAAGTGGCCTCCGTCAGGTAGGCTTTGTTCCCCAGCGTCTGGACCGAGGCAAAAATAATGTCCTCGGCGGTATCTTTTTGGGTGCCGTTGAAACGGCCGGTGCTCAGCTCATAGCGGACACACTTGAAGGTGTGTTCGGCCTGGCTCAGTATTTCGTCCCGATGGGCGACAAAGAGGATGCGGGTATAGGCTTTTGAATCGAAGGCCGCCAGAAAGGTTTTGCCAATCCCGGTGGCGGCGACAATCAGGCCTTTGTCCAACTTTTCCCGGCGGAAATTTTTCAGTTCATACAGGGCTTCAATCTGGGCATCTTTGGGCTGGGGAAAGGCAATCAGCGGCGGCGGGTTCGGCTCCTCCGTATCCACGATGAAGGCCGACTGCTCCTGGGCAACCCGGATTTTTTCGATAGTGCCTTCATCAGCGGTTTCCAATGCTTCAATCTGCTGATAGAGCCGAGGACGTTTCCACTGCTTGGCGTATCTTTTCAGCTCGGCATCGTCAATGGGGATGGAATGATCCGCCAGCAGTTCTTCAAAAATCCGTCGGAAATAATCGCAGTCCGCCTGGTTTTCCCGGGAATTGATCCGATAATTCCACTCGATGCCGGAGGTCAGGGCCGACTTTGAGATATTGGACGACCCCACAAACACTTCGTCATAATCGGTGTATTTAAAAAAATAGGCCTTCGCATGAAAGGACTGATTGGGGACATTATAGAACCGCAGATCGAGCTGATCCCCCAGGGCATCTTTGAGCAGATAGAGGGCTTCAGGCTGAGTGATGTTTAAATAATCGCCGCACAAAATCCTGATTTGCACCGCACGGCCAGCCGCCGCCTTCAGATCGTCAAGAATCAGGCGAATTCCTGACGCCATCAGAAAAGACACATTGATATCGATTTCAGCGGCGGTGGCAATCGACACCTTCAGGTAGTCATATAAATGATCCTGCTCTCCGGTGATGCAGTTTTCATTATAGGCGTTGGCGCCGGTTATCCGATATGTTCCCATGTCTCTCCTCTTTCTGTCTTGGTTGATTGAGCTATTGCCAAATGAACAATGATTGCGTTGCGAGCTGTTTCCACAACCCATTTTGTAACGTGTAGGCGAACCGGCGATAGCCTGTCCGCCGGGCAGTGTAAAAATTGGTTCGTGTGAAACGGCTCGCAACGCCCACGGCTCTTGATTAATCGGCCGACCCGGTTACAGCAGCCGGTTCTCCGCAAAACTGTAATAACCGTCCCCGGCGACGATGATGTGATCGGCCACCGGGATGGCAATGGCTTCCGTGGCCAGGCTGATTTTCTTGGTCACGTCCACATCCGCCCGGGAGGGCTGCCGGCTGCCGCCGGGATGGTTGTGGGCCAGGATGATGCTGGCCGCCTGATGCCGCAGGGCCGTTTCGACAATCAGCCGGGGGTAGACCGGGGCTTCGTTGATGGTGCCTTCATGGAGCAGACAGGCATGATTCACCCGGTTCTGACTGTCCAGGCAGATCACATAAAACACTTCATAGAGCCGACCAGTGAAGAGCGCAACGGCATACTCCCCGGCCCGGGAGGTGCTGTCCAGGACGGCTTTTTCCTTAAACTTACCCTGATTGTAGCGCCGCGCCAGGGCCGGCATCAGGGACAAAAGCACCCCGGTGTTTTCCGTGACTCCCGCCATTTTGCATAAATCGACGGGATCCGCATCAAAGACGCCGGACAGGGAACCGTATGCTTTAATCAGCTGATGGGCCAGTTCGTTGGTATCCTTCATCGGGATGCAGTAAAAAAGCAGCAGCTCCAGAATCTGATGATCCTCAAAACTGTCGATGCCTTCCAGTAAGGCTCGGTTTTTAACCCGTTGGCGATGTCCCTGGTGCGGATTTTTGTCCATGCTTATCCCCGATCCCCTCGACTAAACGATGGCGTTATTTTGTCATGCGGTAATATTGCAATACTTTCCCATATTTATTTCATTTGTTGCTTTTATTTTAACCGTTGCTTTTGTATGCGTCAATGAATAGTCTGAGTAAATATTCGTTTTTTACGAACTGCGCAATAAAAAAAGGTGATCACATCCTAACTTAATAGTATTTTGTGACCACCATTCTTGCTTTATTTTTTTATTATTCTCTAACGATCCTATCAATCATTGCTCTTTTATTTTTCACTTCCGGCAAGAACTTTCACAATTTCATCGGCAGAAATTTTATAAGAGTAATAGTTACTGAAGAAATCCGAAATATTTTTACTCATATCAACGTTAGCGAATAAATCCGGATACATCACGGTACCAAGCCATAATGGAAGCATCGCTCCCTCACCGCTTCTGACCGACCAGTTGTAAACACCTTGCGGGCAAACATAAACTTTACCGGTTTTTACCGCCTGCACATCAGCAAGGGTTGGATCGTTGAGAATCGCTTCTTTTGCGGGTTGATTGAACGCCATAATAACCTGTGGATTCCATGCCACAACCTGTTCAGCATTAACGGTAAGACCCGTTCCTGACCCGGTGCCATTATAGTCTTTGGCTACATTGATACCGCCGGCTGCTTCAAAATATTCATTGCAAATATCGGTGCCATTGATGGTTGAGTAAGCACCTCCGGAATAGCGAAGATCCAAAATGGTTACCTTATTTTCAGCCGCAATCGTTGCTGTCATCTTTTTTGCTGTTTCAATATTTCCCTGATAGTAATTAACAAAATTCTGGGCGCGGGTCTTACCTGCTGCTCCAAAAATATCTCCGATAATTAAAAATGAGTCGCACATATCATCAACTGTTTTCATATTATTGATGGCTACAAAAGAAATGCCCGCTTGTTCCAGCTGGGTTTTCTGTTCGTCTGAGTAACTGCTGTCAGGGCCGTAAACAACCTGTGCTCCGGAAGCGATCACCCCTTCAACAGAACTGGCGTCATAATTGTTGGGATTGCTTACAGCATAATCCGGAAATACTTTTTTGAAATAATCGGTAACGTTGGCTGTTGCCGCGGCGACAATTTTGCCGGGACCAGCGACAATTTCCGTCATTTGGGCAAATGCGCCAATGACCGGCACTGCTTTCGTAATTTCTGAAGGAATCTCAACTTCTACCCCTTCGCTGTTTTTAACCATCCGCGTCGTTGAACTGCTAGTGGTGTTGGCACCTGAACTGCACCCCACTAGGCTAAAACAGATTAAACACATACCAACAAGCGCAAAACTTAATAAACTTTTTCTTTTCATGATGGTGTCCTTTCAAGAGCAGAGTGCCGGCAACATTGCCAGGTACTCAAAATTATATTTTGGTATCAAAAATGGGCTGACAGAAATTATAGGAATTTTGGTCGTAAGTATCTTGTAAAATAGCGATGTGAACGCCATAGGTTTCGGTTAAGGTTTTTTCATTTAGTATTTGGCTGGAATGCCCATAGAAATATTTTTTATCCTGAGTCATCAGCACGACATTTGCATCGCACTGAAACACATGGTCCGGGGAATGGGTGGTCATAATAATGCCCAATCCCCCCTTAGAGAGTTCTTTAATATTCTGGATGACCTTTACCTGATTTCCAAAATCGAGGTTTGATGTCGGTTCATCCATCATTAAAAAAGCTGGCTCCTGGGCTAAAGCCCTGGCAATTAAGACCATTTGCCGCTCGCCGCCGCTTAATTCCGTATAGCTGCGATTTTTGAGAAAGGAAATGCCCAAACGTTCCAACAAATCCGATACATAAGTAAAGTCCTTTTTACCGGGAGAACCAAACGCATCCAAATGTGCGGTTCTTCCCATCAGCACCACATCCATGACTGAAAAAGAGAAGGGCGGAATATGTGACTGGGGAACATAACCGATTAATTTTGCAAATTCTCTTCTGGAAATAGTCGTTACATCTTTTCCGTCAATCATAACGGAGCCTTTATTCATCGGCAGAAATCGGAGAATCGTTTTAAACAGGGTTGTCTTTCCGATGCCGTTTGGTCCCAGCAGGCAAAGAATTTCACCGGACTCGGTACTGACGGAAAAGTCTTCAATGATAATTTTTTCACCATAACCGCACTGAAGGTTCTTAATTTCAAGCTTCATGCTAAGTTCCTATTCCCTTTAAAAAGCATATAAATAAAGAGCGGCGCACCAATAAGGGATGTTAATATGCCAATCGGCAGTTCCCCGGGAACAAGCAACCGGGCAACATTATCGACAATTAGCATAAAGAGACCGCCGCTTAATAATGTGATCGGCAGCAAGGCCTTGTAATTGGGGCCGACAATCATACGGGTAATATGAGGCATGATTAAACCGACCCATCCAATCGTTCCGCAAAGACAAACAGAGGAAGCGGTTAATAGCGAGGCACAACAGATAATACCAGCTCTTGTTTTTTTGACATCAATTCCGATCGACAGGGCTTCTTCATCCCCGAATGTCAATACATTCAGTTGCCATCGATACAGCATCAGCGGAATGCCACCGATTAACAAGACGAATCCCATCACCAGGATATTATTGTAACTGCCCGATCTGGCAAAACTGCCCATCAGCCAGAAAGTTATTTCAGGGAGTTTGGCGTTCGCATCGGCCAGATATTTAATCAATGAAATCAAGGCCGAAAATATTGAAGAAATAACTACCCCGGACAGCACCATAATCAATATGGTATTCTGACCTCTCCCAACTAATTTTGAAAGGGTCATTACGAGGAGCACCGCCCCGATGCCAAACAAAAAGGACAGCACATGAACGCCAATGGTTGGCAAACCAATTAATAAGGCAATCGCTGCACCCAATCCCGCGCCGCCGGCGACGCCCAAAATATCCGGTGAAACCATCGGGTTTTTGAAAACTCCCTGAAAAGCAGCACCTGATGCTGCCAGAGCGGCCCCAACTAACAGCGCCAGAATTATTCTGGGAATACGGATGAGAAATAATACCGTCGCTGCTTTTTGCTCCGTTGCATCTAACGGTGTCGAGGTTATCTTTGCAATGAATAAATCTTTTATCTGGCTTAAAGGGATACTATATTCACCCAGCGTTAAAGACACGAGGGCAACTAAAATAATGAGGAACAGTATCGTTGAAAAAATGACTGTATTCTTTTGATTCTCCCAGAGATTGCTGAAATTAATTCTTTTTTCCTGAACAACGGCTTCTTTCACATGGCACCTCCCTGATGTTCTTTTTTATGTTAATCAAGGCTTTTCGGTGTCCACCATAATACAAAGCTCCTGGTCTCCTTACAAAAGGTGACACTGCCATCTTCATTTTCAGTCAATAATGGTTTCATTTAAAAACATCCTTTCAATATACAGAGTCTGGCTTCATAGATCGATGCTTCAACAGCTTTTATCGACTAATTAAAAATAACCCTATCATTCGGTTAATCAGGCATGCTGCAAAAACGAACCGAAACGGGAAACACTTAAAATTGAAGCTATTACATCAGCTCACTATAAACGTACCTTATGTTTTGTCTTCTTTTCTGTATTTTTGTCTTTTTTAGTATTCTTTTATCTGTTTTATTTATTATATATACTTACTATAATTAAGTCAACACAATAATCGAAGAGACGTTTCCAGGAACTGAAAGGGTGTGCATAATGACGATCAGCGCGGAAATCAACAGGACCCCGCCTATTTTCCGCCATAATTTACCGCAGTAAATGTAAAAAGAATTTGACATTCTGATCCGCGTAATGTTAGACTATAAATGTAAAATGTATTTGACATTCATCTCGTGTTTTTTGCCGCCATCGATGGTATTTTATTTTGGCAGACCATAATTTTACCAATTACAATTTAAATAAGGAGTGATTTTAATGAGAAAAATGGACGAAATGGAAATGAGCATTAGTTTGAAGGCAATAAAGGGGGCCTGGGCATACACCGTTTTATTTTTAGCGGTTTGGGGTGTCATCGATTATATCCAGACCGGAAGATTTGGTTTTCCCTTTTTTCTGCTGATCACCCAAAATCTTGTTTTTATGGCCATTCAAACTTTTCTAAAATGGAAACTCGGAAAAGATGAAAAATAATATCAAGGCCCTACGAAAACAAATGGGCATGAGACAGGAAGATATTGCCACGACGCTTGACGTCACCAGGCAAACCATCAATGCGATTGAAAATGAAAAGTACAACCCGACCCTGGAATTAGCCATGAAACTTGCTAAACTGCTAAACACCACGGTTGAAGCATTATTTATCCTTGACCGTTAAAAAAAGCACCGCATCATTTCTGATGCGGCACTTTTTTTGCGATTGATGGATTTAATTAATTAATCCGTTCCATCGCCAGTTTTCCGGTGGTGAGTTCCTTTTCTGTCAGTTCTTCGGTGGCATAGCCCAAGGCGATGGCGGAACAGGGAACAAAACCTTGCGGTACTTTGAGTTCGGCGCACAGCGCCATATCGATGCTGATGGCGGCGATAATCCCCATCAGATAACAGCTTCCCAGCCCCAGATCGGCAGCGGCGACGGCCATATTTTCGATAATAACGGCGGCATTGCAATAAGGCACCCCGCTCATTGGACCTTTCAGCTCCGCACCGGATACCAGAATCACCGTCGGTGCGCCATAGGTCGGATGCGTGCCGGTTTTTGCAAACAGCGCCGCTACGGCTTCATCAATTTTTTCCAGTAACGCTTTATTTTGAATGACCGTCAGCTTAACGCTTTCGAATTGCCCCATCCCGACCGGCGCCGCATTGGCCGCCTGCAAAATAGTCGTCAACTCGGTCTCGGTAATCTGCTGCGCTTTGAAAACCCGGGATGACTTTCTTTTGGCGATTGCCTTCATTGTTTCCATTTGTCTTCCTCCTTGATTTTTATTCTAATTCTATTATACTAGCCTCCGAACAGAATACAAGGCAACATTATCTATCGATTCGTGTCATTTTTCTTACTGGAAGAGCTCCATGCCTGACACCAATTTATAAACTTGTTATTTTCAATGGGCAAAAGTATTTTTCCGAAAAAAAGCTCTGAACTCCCTATGTACAGGTAGTTCAGAGCTTTTTTATTTTTTATTTGGTAGCGGCGGACCGGACCGGTTCAAGGTAACAATTTGCATTAGGGATTATCAACATTATTAATCTTAGTTAATCATTCATATATGTATATATGGCGTTCCTCGATCTCTGTCTTATGATTGATGCCTATGGTGCCAGAATTAGTGTCACCATTCCGACAAAAAATGCAACTCGAAATATTTACCATACTTTCCCCAAAACTTTTTCAACAAATATTTTTGCTATTTCAGGATCAAATTGTGTACCTGAACATTTTTTTATTTCATTGATGGCGTCTTCTACACTTAATTTATTACCATAAGTTCGATAACTCGTCATCGCATCATAAGCATCGGCAATCCCGATAATACGGGCCTGAATTGAAATATTTTCACCCTTAATTCCCAACGGATAGCCTTGTCCATCCCATTTTTCCTGATGCTGCAGAACATATGTTGCCAATTCAAAAAATTCATCAGACATATTTAATATGCGATATCCTATTTCAGGATGCCTTTGGATTTCTTTGAATTCAGCACCATTTAATTTTCCATGTTTATTGAGTATCTTCTCATCGATCCCGATTTTTCCAATATCATGGACAAGTCCCGCCAGCTTGATTCGATTGACCATTTCTGATTCAAAGCCCATATGAATGGCAATTGCTTCACAAAGTTTACTTACTCTTTTTGAATGCAGCATTTCTCGATTGTTTTTTTCATATAATGTTCTCATTATAAGATCAACGGACTTAGTCATTGCCCCGGAATTTTGATAAAGTTTTTGTTTATACATATTATTCTCTGCCTGTTTGAAAATATCCTGAATACTTATTTTTTCAGTATTTTTTGTTTCATATCCAAATGAAAATGAAACACTATAGGCTCCAACTTTTTCTTCGGGTTCATGATCTTTAATTCGTTTAATAATTTGTTCTGCTCTTAATGCATCAGTTTTAGGTAGAATTACAATAAATTCATCCCCTCCTAGTCTCGCTATAACATCATCTGCTCGACAACCTGCTATGATTTTATTTGCCACTTTCTTAATCACTTCATCGCCCATTTTATATCCTAATGTATCATTGATTAATTTTAATCCATTTATATCTATTATAAGAAGGGTTAGTGGAAGTTCTTTTTTTGTATCAAGTCGTTTTAACGCTTCTTCATAGTATCTGCGATTAAAAAGTCCGGTTAAAAAATCATGATAACTAACATAAATAATTTCTTCTTCTCTTCTCTTTTTATCGGAAACATCTCTAAATACAACGACTACTCCATTAATTTTCCCACTTTCTTCTAAAATTGGGGCAGCACAATTTTCTATCGGACGCTGACTTCCATCTTTTGAAATCAGAATAATATGATTTGCTAATTCAATGATTCTTCTCATATTTAGGACTTTATTCACGACATTATCGGCTTTATCTCCAGTATACCCGTTAATGACATTAAAAATATTTTCAATAGGTTTACCCATTGCTTCTTCCTGGGTCCAGCCGGTCAGATACTCACCAATCTTATTTAAAAGAACGATACATCCTTTATTGTCGGTGGATATGACACCATCCCCCACTGATCTTAACGTCGTTGCCAGAGAATTCTTTTCATTCAAAAGTGCCCGTTCCAACCTTTTATGTTCGGTGATGTCATGGAATGTCCAGATTCTTCCATAATATTTTCTATTCTCGTCCAGAACAGGTGCAGAATATCTTTCAACAACCTTTTCATTCGTAAATTCTATTTCATCATAACTTATCCCTGTTTGGTGAGTATATCGATTTTGTTCTTTTTTTAGAAACCGATCTGGGTCTTTGGTTATGCTTTTAACATGATTAAGCAGTGAATCACAGTCCTTATCGTTGACAATATATTGTGGTACATCGAATAGCTCATAAATGCGTTGATTGGTAAGAATTTTCTTGTTATTATCATCAACTATCAGTATCCCGTCAAGTGATTCATTTACCTGTGCTTCAAGAAACATGGTCTTTGATTGCAAGTCATTCATCATCTGCAAATGTTCACTGATATCCTGAATACTTTCAATGGCACCAATTGTGTTTCCAAATTTATCATAGATTGGTACTACCATGGCATGAACCCATGCCCCACTATTACCATAAAGAGCCGGACAATATACTTCTGCTTTCAGCACATCACCTTCACGCGTGAGCTTTGAATACCTGGATGTAATCTTATCGTCATCAAAAAAAACTAAATCCATCAACTGCGGTTGTGCCTTCCCATAAAACGGTACACTATAAGCATGACCGTCCTTGCCAAGCATCTCTGTGGCAGGAATACCCGTCATTTTTTCAATGGCATTATTCCAAATGATCACTCGCTTTTCATCATCAATAGCCAAGATAGCATCTGGCAGAAATTCGATGATGCCCGATAATTTTCTCTCGTACGTTTGCAAATCTACTTTTGCCTGCTTGTCTTTGCAAAAATCATTACTCATTTATCATATCCCTCCTTTTTTTTATCAATCAAAGGACATTCTTTTCAACTTAAAAATCTGGGAGTATACCTTGCCGTCACTATTTCACCGGAAGGGAACAGATATTTTATCACTTCCATTGCCGCTCGCCCGGTCAGCATGATTTCCAAAAGGTTGAACTGCTCCATCGTACATTTTTCATCCAGCTGAGCCATTGCTACCTCAATCCCGTTAACAACTATTTCCTTGGCACTAATCCCAGTGTCACATAAATTCTTAGCCAGATCGATGGACTGGGTGCAGTCTCCAATAACAATCGCTTCTACCAGAGGTTCCATCATTTCTGCTGTCATTCCAAACCATCTTCCTTCTATAATAATTAATAAAAAACAGAATTCTTTGTCGGTTGATGTTGCTTTGAACAGTATTATTAATACCCATATTTTTCTGTCAAAACCAATCTTTCAAAGTCATCAACGTGGATTACTACTTCAAATCAGTCTAGATCAGGGGGACATTATAATTTGATAACAGTGAATTAAAATAGATTGTCGGGGAATCGTTGGTAAAGTGTTCATCTTCAAAATAAGTATTCTTTTTCTTGTTAATTTGAATTTCATAAAGAATTTTCATTAGCTCTTCTCTTTCCTCTTCATCAATTAAAAATTTAACCCCATATTGATAAAAATCATCGTTAATCTCTTCCATCCACACCGGACATCCATTAGTTTTAACGGTGTTATTCAATAAGGTGGTTTCAAATTGCAAGGTGAAATCTCGTTCAAGTGGAAATTTTATATTGGAAATAAAACTTAACCCCCCGGGCCCAATATTTTTAATCAATATTTTTGTATTTCCTACATTCATCTTTTTATCTTTTATTTTTACAATTTTCAGTTCAGCTTTCAACAATTGATAAAACTTCAATCTGAAATATTCCCTACGTTCTATCTGGGGCATGATGGGACTGATATTCACAAGAATCGGTTTGCATTTTCCTTTTTCTAATATTTTTTCAAATTTTTCCATCGGTAATGGTTTGGAATAAAGATAACCCTGACCAGCATAACAGTTATTCTGCAGTAAAAATGATAATTGCTCCCCGTTTTCGATTCCAACCGCAATTAATTTTATTTTGAGTTCTCTAGTCAAATTAATAACGGTTTTAGCAATAATAGCGGTAGTTTCATCAAACATTATATTCTTTATAAAGACGCCATCCATTTTTATAGCGTCAATATTAAAATCATTCAAATGTGTCAATGAAGAAAATCCAGTTTCTACCCCATCAAGAGAAACTTTTATCCCAAAGACTTCTAATCTTTTTATATCGCAAATAGCTTTTTCCCGATCTTCTATTAATATATTTTCTGCGATTTCCATAATTAAAAATTTTGGATTAAGTTCAAATTCATCTAAAATACTTTTAATATTTTCAACAAAATTCTTTTCATAAAACTGAATACTGGAAACATTAAAAGTAATCTTGATTTCTGATAACCCATTCTTCAGCCATTCTTTATAATTGCTACATATTTCATTAAGCACCCATCTGCCCAATTCGATAATCACACCGGTTTCCTCTGCCAAACGAATAAATTCATCTGGCTTTACCAATCCCCAAATTGGATGATTCCAACGGATCAAGGCTTCAGCAGCAAGAATTTCGGAAGTTTTTAATTTCACTATTGGCTGATAAAATAGTTCAAATTGTTTTTTTTCGACAGCTCTACGCAGATCGTTTCGAAGTTCAAATTGCTTATAATTTTCAATGCTAAAGTCAGGTGCGTAAAACTTAAAATGATTCTTCCCTTCTTTTTTTGCCCAGAGCAAAGCAATGTTAGCCTGCTTTATTAGAAGATCTCTTTCTATTTCTTCGGCATCTATTTTCTCGAGTTCTTGATATTCCTGCGCATAGATGGTAATTCCTAAATTCATAGCCACATCAAATTCGTACAGATCTACCTTAAACGGACGCAAAAACAAGCCAACAATACCTTGAGCCATTTCTTCATAAGCTTCTGAGCTAATTAATCCCTTTACAATTATGCCAAACTTGTCTTCTGAGTATCGGCTAATGAAATATTCTTCTTTAAAAAAGCTTTTTAAACGGATCATCATTTGAATAATTATTTGATC
Organism: Acetobacterium paludosum; assembly: GCF_008086595.1. Lineage (GTDB taxonomy): Bacteria > Bacillota > Clostridia > Eubacteriales > Eubacteriaceae > Acetobacterium > Acetobacterium paludosum. The sequence continues at coordinate 32,594 of NZ_RXYA01000009.1, forward strand.
ACCGGACTTAAATCCGAGAGATTCATTAATGAATTTATATTCTTCAAAATCTAACATCATCACTGCTAGAAATGAACCTTTTTCTTTTGCTACCTGATATAGTTCGTTCAGTTCGTTCTTAAAACATATACGATTAGGTAGACCTGATAATTCATCATGAGTAGCAATATAATTCATGCGTTTTTCAAATTCTACACGTTTTGTAACATCTCTGAAATTTAACACCAGACCTTCAATTATCAAATTATTCAGTAAATTTTGCATTACAACTTCTAAAAAGACGTTTTTTCCTGACTTGGTTTTAAAAATCAGTATTTGCTGGTCTTTAATTTGAGGGTTTTCTAAAACATTATTAACCATTCTCATTAATTTTTTCAGTTCTGTTCCTTCATAAAACTTATATATTTTTTTACCGATTAATTTCTCCGGCCTATACTTAATGACTTTTGTGGATGTGTCACTAATATATTTGATAGTGCCATCCGGTTCAATAATCTCATAAACATCGCCAGATTCTTGTACCAACACTCTATACCGTTCTTCAATACTATCTAGTTCTCGCTGTTTATTATCAATGATTTCCTGCATCTCTTTTTTTTCTGTAATATCTTGAATGGTTCCATAAATACGGGTTGGATTCCCATTTTTATCCAGTTTTGTTTCACCCAATTGAGACAAGTTCCTGATGCTGCCGTCTTTTTTTATAATTCGATACTCCAGGGAAAAAGGTTTTCCTTTGGGAGGGTCATTTATTAGCTTGACCAGCAATTTTCGATCATCAGCATGGATAAAGCTCAGGAATTTTTCCAGGGTACCATTATAATCTATGACCGTAATTCCAAAGATCCGTAAGGCTTCCTCAGACAAAAAGTTAATATTCTGTGCCAGATTAATTTCCCAACTTCCCAGATTGGATAATCGTTGGGCACTATCTAATGTTTTTTTCATATAGATGATTTCTTTTTCCATAAGTTTTATTTCGGTAATATCTTGAATGGTTCCAATGATTTTTATTGGAAGCTCATTTTCGTCGTATAATATTTTTGTTTTCTCTCTAACAAACCGTAATTCTCCCTCACCTGTTAAAATACGATACTCTAAATCATATTCTTTACCATCAAAAGCACCTTGGATTGCTGCCCTTACTGCATTCAAATCATCAGGGTGGACAATATGGTAATAGTTTTCCTCACTGCCATCAAAATCTTGAGGATTAACCCCTAAGATATGATAAACCTCATCAGAAAAATAAACTATTCTCTGGTTTAAATCATAGGTCCAACTTCCTATTTTAGAAAGTTTCTGAGTGAAATACTGATTTTCTTTCCATAATTGAGCATTTATTTCCAGTTTTCCTTTTATTACATCTATTTCATTCTTTTTTAACCGGTTCTCTTCAAGTAAAGCCATATTTGACCTCCTTATCATTATTTGTTTAATTGATATGGTAAATTTAACCTTATTATACATCAAGAGTTCTATTATAAAATAACGATTTATATATTGATTTATTCTTTGCAACTAAGTTGTTCCGCCCCAGTTCATTAGATTAAAAGGCAACGCGATGAAACGTGATGAAAAAGAGTTTAAACAAGAAGTTGAAGAGACATAAAACGGAGAATTAATTTAAAAATTGCGCCATTTTGTAATGTGTAAAAAAACGAAAATTTGGAATATAAGATTAAAAAATTTAATGATTCAGATTAGTGGCGTTTCTATTGAATATTTGTATTGTACTCGTTCATGGATTGATAGAAAACTGTTATTGTTTAAGCAACATTGTATTCATGTCAACAGTTCCTCTGCTGGCATATGTATCTGGAGCATAGCCAATTACAACTATTTTTACATTTGTTTCTTCTGCCTTCACATTCTTAAGCAGAGCAATTGATTGAACATATTCTCCTGGTTTAATAATACCGCTTTTGCCAAGTACCTTGCCATTTTTATCCTGCAATTCGGTCATCATCCATACATCATTTGATGCCGGATTGGTTAGATTGATATCGACGCTATTATTTTTGACAAATAGCCTCCCGCAAAGCTTAATCTCAAACCCTTGTTCCACATTCACGGTGGTGTAACCTAAATCGATATCCGGTGTAGGCTCTCCGACTTGTGCTGATGGATCAAACCCGGGTGGAACAAATTGGAGGGGCGTGTTCAATCGCTGAAAGAGTATAATCCCAGTCAGTATCAAGGCTATGAGGATGACGCCAATGAGTGCCAGGTACAAAACCACGGTTTTTCTGGACGCTTTTGAATGTTGAGGAATCTCTCTGTTGGTATTCATCAGTTATTCCTTTCAGCATTTATATTTTATATAAAAAGGGCAGATTGCCTGCCCTTTTCTGAAGCTATCTTACTTTTTTATACTATATTAACAACAACTGCGATGGTTCTGTCAGCTGCATCAGTCTTTGTGTTGGATGGGGTATTATCGTTGGTGACTGTAAATTTACCAACCCACGTTCCAGTTGTTGCATCAATCGGTGTGTAAGCACCACTTGCCATGGTAACTGTATAACCTGATGTAACAGCAGCCTGTGCTAGTGCAGTCATAGCTGTTTCTACCGGTACTTCTGTATTTGCTGATGCCGATACTGTAGATACTGTCGTATCTAAAATCTTGGCAAGCTCAGTTGTTGAACTGTATGGTGAAGTCGTAAGTGACACTGTAACTGCGCCCACTTTACCTGCAGTAGTATTTGCTGCCGGTGCACCTTGTAGATTAAGGTAAGTTTCCTCTGCTGGTCCAGTAGTCGCATCTGTTGCGCAAAGATCCAACGCCATAACACCTGTAAGCTCTCCAGTCTCGTTCAAATTACCATCTACTTTTGTAAATGTCCCGGTCGTTGCTCCACCTTTAGCTGAATCTTTGGTATAAGCAAAAGCAGCATCGATTGGCTGACTTGAGTCATTGGTAATTTTTACCTGATCTTTTGCTCCATCGAAATCTGCTGCACTCCATCCAGCTCCGTTCCAAGTGTGATCAGTCGGATTCCATGTCCCAAAGGCATAATTAAATGCCATAGAACCCCATGCAACGGTAGCACTGTAAACATCCGTTTGTGTGGTTGTTCCGTTTACATCCTTACTCGTTGCACCTGTAATTGCTCCCGGATCTAAGTTTGCCGCAAAAGCGGGCGTTACCATCATGGCCATTATTGCCATGGTTCCGATCACTGTACTAAGCTTTTTCATTTTGTTTCTCCTTTCATTTGTTTATGTTTCTGTCCTCTCCTCTACTCTGATATAATCAACGTTACCGGCATCTGGGTATTCAGCATGGCCTGTTCGTTGGTTGTTATATCATAAAATACAAGATAAATAATGGCATTATATTCACCTCTCTTTAGTGCCGTTCCATCCTGTAATAATTGCAGTTTTATTTCGTCCAGTGCATATCCCGGTGGGATTGCTCCGGATCGCCCAATCACCTGACGGGTTGTATCTGGTGAATATCCGGGCTGTGCTTCAATTCTTGCCTGTTCCAATGGGGTTCGGCAAGTTGAACCTAATGTGTTTATCATTTCTGTATCGGTTAACTGGAGCTCAATGACAATATTTTTAGTTGAATCCCCAGGATTCTTAAATGCAAAGACGCCTCCGGATTGTGCATTTTGAAAGATAATCTCTTTTGCAAATTCAAAAGAGACCGAGTTTCCCTCACTGGGCTGAATTTTTTCATCAGGAATAACCGTCACACTCTCGTCAATGGGAATTGCCGGATAGGTAGGCGTCTTGCCCATGTAAAGCCAGGCTAAAACACCGAGCATCGATGCGGCTAATGCCCCCGCCCCTAAAAGCCATGGCAGCAATGCTTTGCCACCATTTTTTATTTTTCCAAAAACAACGCAATGCCGAATTTCACCATTGTTTTTCCCTGCCAGACCACCCGGAAATTGGCTGCTGGTTATTTCACAGTTAGCAAAACAGCAGTTAATGCAGCTGCCTTCATTAACACCGACTAAGCCGCCTGAATATTTACCTTTTTTTACAACCCCTTCGATACCTAAATTAACTATGACAGCATCTCTGATTACTCCAAAGAATCCCGCATATTCCAATTCTTTGTCATTGACCAAAAGATTCTTTATACAGTAACCGCCGCCATCAAAGGTACCACTAAACGGACTGTTTTCATCGATGCCGATCGGTATCCATTTCTTGTTTTTAAGATCGATGTCATTAACGAGCAGATACCGTACCTTGGCGAAAATTTTATCGCCTTCATTAATTTTTACAGCAATTTTAAAGAGCTGTTCTGCGGTTGACAGTTCGATAACTTCTTTTTCAGACGGTAATTCGTAGTAAAATTTATTGCTTATAAATGTGGGCAAAAAAGGTTCGTGCTGATTTTCCATCGTACTATCTGCCGTTTCCCAGATATTTTCGAAATCCCAATTCAACTGATTATAGAAATTTTCAAAAGTCAGGTCTTTTTCCAGCTTACCCAAACCAATGTCCACCAGCTTACCCGAACTGGCTTTACTACTATTAAAAAAGCAATTAACAACAGATCCTGAATTTTTAGCTCTAAACCCGCCAGTGACTTTTGTCTTTTTGACACGCCCGGTGCTGTAAGAATTTTTTATTTCTCCTTTGTTATTGCCGCAAAAGCCTGCTGCGGTTCCTTTTCCCAAAACCGTCATATTCGAATAACAGTCGACGATCATGCCATTGTTCAAAGCGACAAATCCGCCACAAACTGCATTTTTATTAGCCATCATTATACCTTCTTTCTAAACATTTGTTTCCGGTTAGAATCTAGGGTAATACTGAGTTTAACAGAATAGTAATCGATCCGATTTTAGTTGGGGTAGAACCAATTTGAGCGGGTTGCCCCTGGAGTTTAAGATAGGTATTAGCTGTTGGTGCAGGTCCCCCGACTGGGCATAGCGGCAATTCCATAATACCCGTTTGATTCCCATTATTATCTTCAAACGTACCTGTTGTTGAACCACCATTAGTTTCATCACAGATATAAGTAAACGCAGCAGTCACAGGTTGAGTCGATTCGTTCATTATGTTTATTTGATTATTGCTGCCATTAAAGCCAGCTGCATTCCAACCTCCGCCAACCCAGGAGTGAGCACTCGGATTCCAAGTTCCCAAATCATAGTTAAAAGTCATTGATCCCCAGTCGATGGTCACTTTATAAGTGTCGCCTGATCCATCAAGAGTTATCGAATCACCTGCAGTGGTTGCTACAGGAACTGGGCTTGTATTTGCTGGTACTATTGGCACATCGATTGCCGGCACAGTACTGGCACTATCAGGTGAATTGTCAGCTTGAGGAATATCGACATCCGGTTCAACTATCTTCGGTGTTTCTTCAACAATTTTGGGGATATCGCCGGGCTTTGGAAGCTCAGAATTATCGTTATCCGTTAACGGTACTATTTCAGTCATAGCTACTTGGGTATTAGTTAAAGTGACTCCACCTGTGATCGCCAATAAGCGCCCTTGCACAGAAACATCGGTTTCCGAAAAAATGGACGCATTTGCAAGAATATTCCCTTTGAAGATAGTCTTTTCTCCCAACGTTACATTGTTTGCAACCTGCCAAAAGACGCGACTGAATTGTGCTCCGTTAATAAGTTCGATCCTGCTGTTTTTTTCGGTGATCAGAGTTGAATTCACCTGAAAAATAAAGACCGCGTTGATATCACCCTGAGCATCAAGCTTAAGCGTTCCTGTTACCGTTGCCGGTAAGTTTAATGAATAAACTCCTGGGGAAAGTGTTTGTCCGCCCAGATTAGTGGTAATAGCTTTAGCATTATCTCGATCCTTTATATTATTATAAGCCGTGATTAAATCATTCTGGACGAGATTGGCGTTATCGTCATTTGCAGGTGTCGTTTCAACGGTCAATTGATCGGTCGTTAACCCGGTGATGAGCGTTACTGGAGAAGTCCCAATATCACCTGTTATTTTTGTGGCTGTTCCAGTATTGATAATTTCCGTACCAGCAAAAACAGCATAATTGAGGCCCGCACCCAGATCCACTATCGTTTCTGGTTCTGCCGCTCTGGCAGATGCTGTTAACATCGTTGACAGGAATAACACAAGAATGAACGTAATCGTTTGCAGTCTAAAAGATGATTTCAGCATATTAATCACTCATTTCTATATCATCTTAACTTTTCATGTAACATCAGAAGTTTAGAGTAAAATAGTGATATATTTTGCTGTAGATAGAATCACTATAGTTACTTTGCATCAATTTTTACAAATAATCTGCAACTGGCTGTCATGTAAAAACTACTTAGACCCTATAGCTTTGCGTCCTCATCTTTGGATAAGTTTGCCCAATATTTAATTTTACGATATAAATCTATTCTGAAGTGTTTTCCAAACGCCTTTGTATGGTTTTAAATTAAGCCATAAATTTTTTTAGCTAAAGTTCATTAAATATATTCTAAAAAAAAGCAACGTTATTTAACGTTGCATAATGCATAAATAAATTAAAGAAATATTAATCTGCAACTGGCTGTCTGCAAAAAGATTACTCAGACCCTATAGCTTTGCGTCCTTACCTCCCGGTAAGTTTGCCCTTTATTAATTATCAAGCTATCACATGTGCGTATATTTGTCAAGCTAATTCATTAATTATTTTTTTTAAATTTAACACCACATTGATTCTTCAAGGAACAGCATTCACAGAAGCTTCTCCGAGTGCAGTCATCGATCATTTTCTCATTGATTAGCAACAACTTCTCCTCAGAAACTTCCTCCCGTTCTTAGGATTTCCCGATAGTTCATCAGCTTCTGATTTAACGCTTCAAGTTCATGCAGATGTTCTTTTTCATTCCTGGAGGTTTCAATTATCTTTTCAATACCGCCATTCTTGATGACCATTCGCCTTTCGGCACTGAGGGCCAGAACCGGATCATGGGTTGCGATCAAAACAATTTTTTCATTCGTAACCAATAAAGATATCGCTATTTTCCGATCAATGCCGGCATTTTCGATTTCATCAATCAGGACAATCGGCGATGAGCTCAAAAAAGCGGTATCGGCGATCATCAGCGCTCGGGACTGCCCGCCGGAAAGCGCGGTTACCGGTGTATCAAGGGATATTTCTTCACCGGCCAGTTCGTTGGCCTTCTCCAGAATCAACCGGGTCTTTTCTTCGATATCGCTAATCATACGGCTTTCGCCATGCATTTTTATAAATTCTTCCACTGACAGATCCATGACGAAATTCATGTTTTGCGATAGCTGGGCGACCAGTTTGTGCTCAATCGAAAACCGCCAAGACTGCGGCGGGATTGTGCCATTGATCAAGATCTTTCGTTTGGTTGGAGTATCACCCTGGGCAAGCCACTCAATATCCCCCAGCAAGCGACTTTTCCCGGAACCGGTTGGACCAACTATTGACACCACATCTCCTGGTTTGAGACAGATGCTGACATTTTCCCGTTCGCCATATTTATTCTGTCCCCCGATAATCGTCAGTGACTCGATATTCCACTGGACGCTTTTTTGACGTTCTTCCATATTCTCCAAAAAGGATACGAATAGGCTGACGAGATTTTCCTGTTCAATTCCCTTTAGTTTGAGTTCATAACTATCGAGACTATCAAAATATTCTTTCACGGTCAATTGATATTTATTTTTTGGCGGATAATCAACCACCATGGCCTCAAAAAAATCGCGACAATAAGGATAGCTCTTAATAATTTTATCAATCTTTTCGTTTGGTATTGCGTTAATCATGAAATTCGACCTTTCGCGTATTGCCTAACTGATACTCTTCCCCGATTTTTTTTTCGCCTAAACAATAGGAACAGACAGCGGCAGGCATGGCAAACCGCAGCTTTTCCCCGGTCATTGCATCATGTTCCTGAGCTTCTGATAAAATCGTGGCAAATTCAGTGCAGCCTTGACCGGTTATCCCGTTCACATTGAGAATCAGACATTTCGAGTTGGCCTGTCTTACCTTAAACGCAAAGACTTCTCTTTCAGCCTGCGAGACGATATCCCCTTTGGTAATGATCACGATATCCGCCATTTTAAGCATCGGTCCAATTTTTTTAGGCGTATTGATACCCATCAGATTATCAATCACACAGACCGCCATCACCCCGGAAATATGTGGCGAACAGCGATTGCAAAGACCAGCGCTTTCAGTAATCAGATAGTCGACGCCTTTTTTCATGCCCCACTCAAAACACTGTTCTATATTGGTGATAAAGAAGTGGTCCGGACAAAGATTTCCAGAAAGCCCGACGCCAACCGGGATGTTTTCTTTCTGATAGAGTTCCTTGTCATCAGAGGTAAGGCAATCCATTTTGACAACCGCAACATCCGCACCATTATTTTTTAGGGCCCTGATGGTATTGATAATAACAGCGGTTTTTCCCGATGACGGCGGACCTGAAAAAGTTATGAGTCGCATCCTATTCCTCCTTTTCCAGGGAATGCGTGTTAACCACCTGATTCAGTTCATCGTGAAGTTTTTTTACATCCGTGTGAAGGAGAAAATCCCAGCCGACCCACTTGTATTTTCCCGAGCGTGGCATTCTTCCCTCAAGCTCCGGTCGGAGGGAGCAAAAACCAACCTCGCTGAATAAATCGCCAACTTCTTCACTGATAAAATATTTTGAAACGGCCTTTGCGTCTGCGCTGCAGTTCTTTTTCGTCAGCATCACAACCGGATTCATGACCGCACCGTCTTCCGGCCAGATCACCTGAACCGTGTCGCTTTCCTTCACAAGATTCGCAAAGGATAACGGAATCACACTGATAAAGGGCGCTTGCTCTTTTTTACTTCCGGCAAGGGCGACCATCTGTGCTGGATGCAGCCTGGATTTTATATTTCGTGCCAACTTTTTTATCCCTTCGATGCCATGGTTGCGATAAATCTCAAATAATACGCCCTCACACAATTCCTTGTCGGTATGGCCTCTAAAGGCAATTTTCTGCTCATACTGCGAAGATAGGAGATCCGCCCATTTTTTTGGCGGCTCAAGATCAGGATAATTCGTTTGATCGACTAAAAAAACAAGTGGATTGACAGCAACGATATCGTAGTACGCATTGGGGTCGATAACGCCCGATTCCTGATAGGCCGCTGACACCACAAAGTCAAGCGATGATTGAAAGGCCCCCTTCTTTGTAAATCGTTCAATAAATGTGGGAAAGAAAAAACGGCTGAATCCCGGAGCAACCATGATATCCGGAAGCTTATCAAGGTCTTCAATTGTTTTAATATCTTCGAAAAAACCAGCCTGAACAACGGCATTGGATAATATCTCATATTTTAGGGAAAGATCATTATTTTTAATGAAACTGGCTATCTTTGCTTCCATTGGCACTTTAATCGCACAAGGCATCAGCGCCAACACATTGTTTTCAAAATAATTCATAGACTACTCCTTTTAGAATGAACTTTAATCGTCACTACTGCTATAATAATCATCAAAATAATAATAATTAGGGATCCGTTTTTGATAAATTCGCCATCCTCTTTCTTCTTTTCAGATACTGATCCAGACGCCCCAACTAACGAATTATCTGGTTCATATTCCAGTTCTTCTAATGCGGTAAGCCCTGATGTGTCAATTTCCTTTTCGATTTTATTGCCACTAAGCTTTAGGTATCGGAGTGACTCATTTTTTATTTCCGCACCCCATGAAGTAATTTTGTTATTGCTTAAATCTAATGACGTTAATTTTGTAAAAACAGTTAAGTCCCCTACCTTCGTAATCAGATTATCAGATAAGATCATGTTTTTCAAGGTGGGCATCTGAGCTAATCCGGTAATATCATCAATTTTATTGCGGGACAAATCCAGGTAAGTTATTTGTGGTGCTTTCAAAAGCGGAACCTTTTTCAGGTTATTTCCCGAAGCCGTTAATTGCTCCAACCCGCCAAAATTATATTTACTCAGTTCATCCAGGCTGTCTAATTGCAGATCAGCCAAATACAGTTTTTTAATACTGTTTAAATCCCCCGCAGTAACCGTATCTTCAATCGTTTTGCCAAAATAACCGGCAATCGTTGCCGCTATTTTACCGCTAAAAAGTTCTCCAATTTTACCGAGGACAACGTCATCTGAATGAATCGTTGCGTCGTCTATACTTTCCGGTTTTAAATAATAATTGCCGCCATGCCGGACATAAAATTCCACATAGCCATCCGTTACGGTCAGCCCTGAAGCAACCGCTTCGGCTCCCGAACAGGTATAGATTTCTCCCGGTAAAATCAGCGGACTGTCGCCATGATCAGCCGCTCCATCATAGCCGCCATAGTAATTCAAAGCCAAAATGGTTCCATCAGCAAAACGGTCTGAAACGTTAAGTTTAATTTTAACTTGTCCGGGAAAATCCCGTTTTAGTGCAAAAGAAAAATAGAGCGATGCATCACTGCTGCCACCTGGTAAATTATCCGAGTCGCTTATTGTATATTTGTTAATCCCCAGGAAATAGGGCCCACTAATGGAAGGATTTTTACAAATTTCAGGTGAAAAATACCAACTATACTGCATCACCCCGTTTTCAACAACTTGATAGTTTTCATGAATCTGCTCATTGCCAATTGTTAGCAGATGTTTCCATGATACTTTCGAAGTAGCATCAACGTTATAGAGATAAGGATCTGCCACCGTTCCCGTTCCTGAATCATGAATTGAATCATCCGCAATGGTCGCAGCAAAAACCTGGTATGCAGCCGTAAAATTGACGATCTGTAAGATAATTATTGTAAATAATACGCTCAACAGCCATGAAATTATTTTTGCTTTTCTTTCACTGCCTACCATGATTATTTTCCCCTTCACTCATTTAGTTATCATGCTTGCCTTTTCTTTTCAGGAAAACAATAATTCCACCAAAAGCCACCAGCACCAAGACGATGATCAGAATCACCAATCCAATATTCATCGACTTGGGTGACTCGGCTGCGGCGATCTCGTTAGTTGCTGTGTTTGCTGAGGCCGCCTCAAGATCGGCTTTGGCGACATAAGTGCCGCCTTTTTTGACATCAAAACTAATATAACCATCCGCAACACTTACTTCTTTACTATACGCATCCGGACCGGTGATATCAAGTTTTGTTCCATCAGCAAAAAAGTCAGATACCTTTAGTTTTAACGTTGCCTCGCCGCTCAGGCTGTTATCCGTGCCGTCGGTATGCGAAGTATAGAGGTCAAACGTAATCCCAAGACCTTTTTCAGGATCATTCGCTGTTTTGACTGTCAAACTTATTGGTCCTTTCGTTGCCGTGGTATAGGGTGTGGTAAAAGCACTTCCATCAAATGTCCAGGCATAGTTTAATTCGCCATCAGCTGTTCCGCCGACTCTAAATTCATAGATACCCGTTGTCGGCGATCCGATTAGTTCGGTTCCCATATCATTGTAACCCAATAAAGCATCAAACGCTTTCCATGATAAGCTTTCAGTCGTTGAAGCTGAATCATACACGGTTGTCGTCACTTTATCCGTTGCAAAAACCGGTATGCTCATTGATATCATCGTGAACACCATTAGTAGCAAACCAAGTACTACCTTTTTCTTTTCTTTTTTCATAACCTTATCCTCCTCTTTGTTATTTTTTTACGGCCTCATTAAGCAATTTGCTGATCTGTTCATCTGATAAGTCAATCCGGTAAAACAGCTTGTAGAAATCTTTTGCTGACTGGACGATATCAAAATGATAATAGTCCGGATATAAAAGCTCGGCCAGCCAGGTTACCCCCACAATTCTGTTGGCCGACGGTGGCATGTCCAGCCAATTATACGGCAGGTAGGGTGTTTCAAATATTTCCCCTTTTTTCACGGCCGCTAACAGGGGCCATTCCGGATTTGCATTAGTTATGATATCAAAAACATTGGTATTCCCCATGTTGGTTCCGCCATGGTCATCACTGTATGAAGCGATGATGACATCGGGGTTCCATTTAAATAATTGTTCCATATTAATGGTCAGACGACCACTTTCAATCGCATCCAGATTGCAGACATTAATTCCGCCGACCAGTTCAATCACCTGCGAGTGCTCTGATCCCTGTGGCGCGGTCTGAAGCCCTGTCGAGCCCTGAGCATAATAGACCTTCACTTTATCGTTGTCCGGAATTGTTTTTGAAACGTCTGTAACCGTATTAATAACTTTTGCACAATACGATGCCAGCTCTTCGGCCCGGTCTTCTGCTCCTAATAATTTGCCCAGGAATCGGTAACTCTCATCCATGTTCGTCAATTCATCGTCAACGACGACAACCGGAATTTGAAACGTTTCCTGCATTTCGTCTGCCGCAGCTTTGGTATCTTCTGAATTGATATCCGTCATCAAAAGAATAATATCCGGATTTCTGGCAATAATCTCCTCGGTATTGGCATTGGAATTTGTTCCCTGACTCAGGCCCAGTACAGGCAGGTTCAGATATTTTGCATTAATAAATTCTGCTTCCGCATCAGACGGTTCAATACACCATCCCATGAGTTTATCCGGGCATAAGGTATAGAGCGCGACAACACCTGGCTGCCCGGCTGAATAAACATGATCAATTTTGGCTGGCACTTCCACCGTTCTGCCCGCCATATCGGTAATCGTTTTGTGCTCATCGTTATTATTTGAACCAGCAGCGGCCGAGCAACCGCCCGATATGATTACCAAACATATTATGATAATTGCTATAACCGGTCTTTTTATTTTGGCAAACATACTATTCGTTCCTTTCCCTCCACATTTACCTTTTGAACAACAACTTTTACGCCATATATTTCTTCAATCAATTCCGCTGTTAGTATTTCGTCCGGTAATCCGGTTGAAATCACTTTGTTTTCCGTCATTGCGACAACCAGGTCGGCACACTCAAAGGCCTGTTCCGGATGATGTGTTGTCATGATTACTGATATTTTTTCTTTGGATAACGCTTTAATGGTATTAATAATTTTAATCTGATTTCCATAATCCAGACTTGCCGTTGGCTCATCCATAATTAAGATTCTCGGATTTTGGATCAATGCTCTGGCAATAATGACAAGCTGCCGTTCACCGCCGCTGATCTGGGTGTATATTTTTTCCTTTAAATAGCCAATCCCAATTTTTTCCAGGATTTCATCGGCCTGGGAGTAATCAGCATCTCCCGGTACCGAAAATATCGATAAATGCGGCGTTCTCCCCATAACAACAACATCTCTGACTGAATAGGGAAAAGGCGGGACATGAGACTGTGGGACATAGCCGATCTGCTGTGCTCTTTCTTTATTGCTGTAACTGAAAATGTCTTTGTCGTTAAGCATAATTGAACCATTTAGGATATTAAGGCTTCCTAAAATTGTTTTGAGCAACGTTGTTTTCCCGATCCCATTTCTGCCCATGATACAGACAATACTCCCCGGATGAACCTTGAAATTAATCCCTTCATAGATCGGCATTTTGTTATATCCACAAGAAATGTTGTTGAGTTCCAGCACTTAAATCCACCCTTTCTTTCCTCTTAAAATCAGATACACAAAGAACGGTGCCCCAATGATAGAAGTTAGGATCCCGAGCGGAATTTCAACCTGCATAACTGTTCTGGCGATATTGTCCACCAGTAACAGAAAGATAGCGCCCAGAATGGCGGTTGCCGGAATTAAATACCGGTAATCGGGTCCTACGATCATCCTGGCCAGATGTGGTATAACGAGTCCAATCCAGCCAATTTGTCCGGCAACACTTACCACCGTTGCTGTCAGCATCGTTGCACAAATAATAATGACCAGCCGTAAATGCCCGGCATTAACCCCTAAAGCACTGGCCTCTTCATCACCAAAACTGAGCACATTAATTTTCCATCGGACCAGAAAGATAATAATCAGACAAATTACAACCGGCACAATCATAAAAATCAAATCACTGTTTTTAACGTCTGAAATACTTCCCATCAGCCAAAATGTGATCTCCGGCAATTTACCATAGGGGTCTGCCATGTATTTAATAATGGAGATAAACGCACTGAATAATGACGATACCACCATACCAGCCAGCACCAGAACAAGTGTTACATTTTCACGCCGTCCGACAATGCCGGCAATCATACAGCTCAACGCCACCGAGATAATCCCAAAGCCAAACGCCAATAATTGAATCATTATGGTTGGTAAAGACAATATAATTCCCAGCGATGCTCCAAAGCCAGCTCCCGCTGAAGCGCCTAAAATATCCGGTGAGACCATGGGGTTTTTAAAGATCCCCTGATAAGCTGCCCCTGAAACGGAAAGTGCCAGGCCCGTCAAAATGGCGGCAATTATTCTGGGGAATCTTACACTGGAAATAATATGTTCTTTAATCGGATCAATCTCCAGATTCATCCCAAGTGTTTTTCCCATATAAAGAAACAAGTCTTTGATTTCAACATTATATCTTCCCAAAGTAAAGGAGGCGAATAACAGAACGACCAATAGGATAAACATACCTAATATTATTAGCTGATTTCTGCGGCCTCGTTTTTTTTCGCTTTTTTGACCTTTTTCGCTCTTGCCGATGTCCATAAAACTCCTTTAGTTATAAAAAAACGGAGATATACCCATAATTTCTGCGTATACCTCCTTGTATATCTTTTCATATCTATTTATTTGTTTTTGTTATCTTTCGTTCTATTTCGTTTATTATAACTAAGGCAATATTTTTTGTCAATATAAAGTTTACCAGGCAATTGCAACCGCAAATAAATTATTTATCCAAAGAGGCACGCTCGTCTATCATTTAAAAAAAATTAAAAACATTGATGAGCAAAGACGCTGTTTTAAATAAAAAAAAAGCAACGATGCCCGGATCGTTGCTTTCTTTGGTTTCTGCTGTCTGAGCCTCATGGCGATCATTCATCCCAGCGATGCCAGGCCGCCGCTGGCTACGTCGCGGTGTAGATCTTTTTAAGATCGCTTAAGCCTTCCCCGATCTCTACCCTTGAAAAGCGGCAGTCATTTAGGGTGTTGTCACTTAGCGTGTCCAGAATTGAATAAAAATCAATCCCCGCTTTTAAATACTCAGCAGTTGGATTGAGTTGCACTTTTTCAAACAGCAGATTTTCGGCTTCATTAATTTGTCCTTCACCAACCATGGTTAATAGCTGATAATGCAGAAATTTACTTTCCGAAAAATTTCCCTGATCGTCTTCAAGCTGGATTGGCGATACCTCTTTATTAAAAATGACATTGGCTAAAAATCCCGATAATTCGTCAATTAATCGCATAATATAATCGTCGTTGTACATTATTTTTCTTCTTTCGTTCATCGATTTTCGACACGTTGTATCCATTACATTTTAGCAAATCAACCGGGTAATCGCAATGTTTATCAGCTTTACTAAAGAAAGCTGAAAGGATTCTCAGCCCAACGTTGGTGTTCAAGCCCGACGCTAATTTCCACCCCGACGTTGATGTTCAAGCTCGACGCCAATTTCCACCCCGACGTTGGCGGGCCGGCATGGCCAGCCCCTACGGGATGATGCCGAACGTCTGGCTTCTATCCCACGTTTATTCCCAACCGTAGGGGCGATCCAGGATCGCCCGCACACGTTAATATTCAAGACCCACACCAGTTCCCGGACCGCCAAATGCTAAAATCTTTTTCGCCCGGGCCGTTGCATTTCCGCTGACGTGGGTATAATAACAACAATAATAAAAGGGAGGTTCTCATCATGCCAAATATAAAGCCACTTACTGATTTGAAAAACTATGCCGCTGTTTTGCAGGAAATTACTGAGGGCGAACCGGTCTTTTTAACGGAGGACGGTCGCGGTAAATATGCAATTATCGACATCAATGAGTATGAAACCTTACGAGCGGCCTACCAGCTGATGGCTTCCATTGCTAAGGGGAAACTGTCCGGCCCGGAAAAGAAAAGTGCGGCTAGCGATGATGCCGAAAAAGAGTAGTCATAAAATAACTTCAAGCGGCCTCGTTCGGGCCGATCACAAAACCGACCCGCTGTTTACCCTGCTGATGGGCTTCGTTGCCTATCTGGCCGGGGGAACGCTGGTCGGCCTGCTGGCTGCGTTTTTCAAATTTGATGTTTCCGGTTCTTTTTATGACAGCGCCTATCCCTCCGATGATTTTATAATCCTGTTTGTCGGCGCGGCCATCGGCGGAATCCTGTTGCTGCTGCTATTTAAAATCTTCACGATCACGACGCTGATCAAAACCATCGTTTTAAGCACCCTCGGAATCGGCTGTCTCTTCGTCATCTACTTTATTGAAATTTTGTGGCTGTTTGCCAGCGGTTTTTTCATTTTTCACCTGGCATTTCTTATTTGTTTTGTCCTCGCCAATGCTGTTTACGGCGCTTTCATCGGGCCGATATTTATTGGCGCCCGGTCAATCGGGTTCTCTGCCTTGGTATGCGGCCTCACGGCCATTCCCTTCGGACTGCTGTCGTGGCAAACAAGCGGCCTCGTTTTGGCTGGCATCAACCTGGCGGCCATGGTATTGGTTGCTTCGCTGGGGGCAACGACGGGTCTCAGCATTGGGCTCTATCGTTTGTTAAAAACAAAAGAAGAATAAGGGGTTGTAGTGCATCCGTTCAGCATTTTGAAAGGAGGATGGACGCCATGAAAAAAATCATCTGGGCCTTGCTCTGCTGCGCCGTTTCGGTAATCGTTTTTTCCGGCTGCAGTACGGCCAGCAATCGCGATTCAGGCAGGACAAACAGTGAGACCGCGGTCAACACCATTGGCAATACCGGCGGCAACATCGCCAACTGGGGCTATGCGGCACTCCAGGGCGACTGGATTTATTATTCCGATCAGAACGACAACGGGAAACTGGACAAGATCAAAACCGACGGGTCGGGAAAAATCAAGCTGTCTGCTGAGCGGACCGCGTATCTCAATGTGGTGGGTGACTGGATCTATTTTACCGATTTTAGCGATCAGAACCGGTTAGCCAAAATCCGCACGGACGGGTCTGAAAAAACCGTTTTAACGGATGAGGGCGCTTTCTATCTCAATGTGATCGGCGACTGGATTTACTATAGTGGCAGCGGTCTAACTAAAATTAAAACCGACGGCAGCGAGAAAACCATCCTGAGTGATGACAGGGTGTCGATCATCAATGTCGTGGCTGACTGGATTTACTATTGCCGCCCATCGCCTGAGGGCGAAAAATTCGGCGGCGCCATCTACAAGATCAAAACCGACGGGTCTGAAAAAACCAAACTGTGTGATGATGCCGCGTCGATCATCAATGCGACGGATGACTGGATTTATTATTGCTACACCCCGGCAACCGTTGAAAAAGGTACTACCAGGGGGTTTGGCGATTTTGGCGAGCTCTACAAAATCCGCACGGACGGCACCGAAAAAACGAAGCTAAGCAGCGATCGGGCGGCGTATATCAATGTCGTCGGGGACTGGATCTACTATGCTGACGATGGGGACAATGACAAACTTTACAAGATAAAAACCGACGGCACCGAAAAAAACAGGCTGTTTGATGATGTGGCGACCCGGATCAATGTCGTGGGCGACTGGATCTATTACGATCATGGTTATTTTGGGATGTACCAAATCAAAACCGACGGCAGCGGCAGACATCGGGTTCAATAAAAAAGCTGGCGCACCTAAAAAACGAGCCAACAGAATCGATTCTGTTGGCTCTTCATCATTTCGGTTCTTCGCACATTTCCATTAGCACCTCATTGATCATAATGGTGTTCGTCTCATCGGTCAGGGCCACCAGCGTATCCAGTGCACAAATGACGGTATCCCCTTTGGGAATGATTTCCCTGCCGCCGCGGAGAATCGAAACCAGCAGGCACGGTTCCGGCCATTTGATATCGGCAATCAACTGATTGCAGACCATCGCATTGTCCCGAACCTTCATCGAGATAAGAATTTTTTCGGTACTGTCAACAAACGGTTTCTCGCCGCGTTTTTCCAGAATACGGTCCAGCAGTGCATCGTAAATGGGTCTGCCGTGCAGCAGTCCGGCCGTCAGTTCGGCGGTGATAACAACCACCGACAATGCCAAAAGATGATCAAACGAACCCGTCATTTCGGTTATCAGCACAATTCCGGTAATGGGCGCCCGGACAATCGCGGCGAAATAGCCGGCCATCGCAATGATCACAAAATTGTTGATCAGGATCGGATCAATCCCAAAGTACGCCGCCGCAACTGTTCCGAAGATGCCGCCGATGTATGCGCCCAGAACCAACAAGGGAAAGAAAATCCCGCCGGGTGCTCCGGAACCAAAGCTGAGCATCGAAAAAATAAATTTTACCGCCAGCAACGCCAGCATCCCGGTCATCACGAGTTTGCCACTGCCCAACAGCTGGATCATCGTATTGCCGCCGCCTAATACCTGGGGCATTGTCAAGCCCAATAAACCGGCCAATATGAACGGAATCATCGGCCGATATTCGGCTTTCAGCCCTTTAATTTTGCCGTAAAGCGCCTGGGTTTTCAAAAGCACCGCGTTGTAAAGAACGCCGGCAAAGCCCAGCAGCACCCCCAGGATAACCACCAGCCAATAGTCTTCCAGGGGAATAAAGCCATTGATGGTAAAATGAAAAACCGGACTTAAACCAAAAACATATTTTGACACGAAATCCGCGGTGATGGAAGCCGTCATGGCGGAAAACAGAATCGTCGCTGAAAAATTCTTGTGAATTTCTTCCAGAGCGAAGATGGTTCCGGCCAGCGGGGCATTAAACGCCGCCGCCAGACCGGCACTGGCGCCACAGGTGATCAGATAGCGTTCTTCTATATTGATCCGTTTAAATATTTTTGAGAAGCCCTTGCCGCCCATGGCGCCTAATTGCACGGACGGCCCTTCCCGGCCTAGGGACAGTCCGCCAAACATACAAATGATGCCGCCAATCACTTTCCCGACAATGACCCGCAGCCAGTTAACTTTGAAATAACCTTGTAGTTCCCCTTCAACTTGAGGAATGCCGCTGCCGGCAATCATCGGCTCCCATTTCACCAGCAATCCAACGACCAGGCCCATTAACGCCAATGCCCCGAACCAGACCGCAATGGCCCAGGTATGGGTACTTTCATAAGCCGATATGAATGTTAAGGTGCTTTCGGAGTAGGTCATCGCCAGACGATAGATAATGGCCAGAGTTCCGGCGATAATCCCGATAATAATTCCTTCAAAAGCCAGAATATATTTCATATTCCGGGTATGCTTGATTAAATTCGCCGTACTGTTTTTTTCTTTTTGATGCACTTATCCAGCCACCTTCTTTTAATATACCGGTATTGTATCATAGTCTCGCTATTGTGTTAATCGCCCAAAGCTGAAACAAGTTTCTTCTCATTCCAAAAAGTTATATGAAAATTGTGAATATTCCATTAAGTTATATCCTTCATATCTTTTGCTGCTAGTATGTTAAAATTTATACAATTGAAAGAGAAGGAGACTTGTTATGGAAAATTTTAGTTCGAAAATTGTTGTATTTGCAGCAATCGGTGTGGCCATCAATATTGTTTTTGGAATGGTGGTCCAGTTGTTAAATATCCCGCTGCTATTTCTTGATACCATCGGTACCATCATGGTTGCCGTTTTATTTGGCCCAATTTGGGGGGCTCTGGTTGGTTTAGTGACAAACTTTATGTTAGGTATTTTGGTCGATCCGACCAACTTTCCCTTTGCCCTGGTAAATATTGTCATCGGTATTATTGTTGGTTTAATCTTCAAAAAATTTAAATTTAATTTAGTGACCGCGATCGTTACGGGGTTAATACTCTCTGTTGTTTCGCCGCTAATTGGGACGCCAATCGCTGTATTTTTGTATGGCGGAATTGCCGGGGGCTTTTCAGATGTGATGTTTGCCTGGTTATTGGCAAGTGGACAGCAAGTTTTTGCAGCGGCATTTATTCCCCGCGTGTTAAGCAATGTTGTCGATAAAACCTTAAGTTGTGTGCTTGTTTATTTGGTTATCAAGCGAATACCCGCAACTTTTATGCAGCAGTTCAAACTGGGAATTAATCCAAAATGTATCGAAATAAAAGAATTATAATATTAGCCCACTGTATCTTAAATCAGAATGCGGTTGTCAGAGATTGGGAACGAGCCGCAGGCGGCTTTAATGAAATAATCCGGATAATATTAGCGCAGCATATTTCTATCTTGCAATTGCCCTGCCCGGAGTTCACATTTTCTGGCGAAGCTCGAGAACCCCGAAGTAAAGCGGAATATGATACCGTTGCTTTTCGAAAACATGCCGGGACATTATCTTTGAGTATCGTTGAACAGCTTGCAGAATATCACAAAAACGGTTATCAACTATTGGGAATTGTAGGTATTTCGGAAAGTCCATCCTGTGACACGTTATTCGAAAAAGGGGTGTTTATGGAAGAATTCTTTGCCCAGTTGCAGGCGCGCGAAATTGCGCTTGAACCCTTTGATATTGCGGCCGACTACGGCCAGGATAAGTGCGAAAATACTGAAGATCGATTCAAAACATGGTTAGCCGCTAGAATTGACTGTGAGCAATTCTAAAAAAGCACCTTTTTGCTTGTTTTCAATCACACGATAAGCTGTTATCATCACCCTATATTTGGGGAACGCCATAAAAAGAAGTTGGGCCGTCGAAGCCTGCATCTTTTTATGGCATTTTTTTCTGATGCTTTCTTTAGGAGGGATGAACAGCATCGATTTACGCATCATCACGGCCCCACCCGATATTTATTCCGGTTGCCGTATTTTTTTATTCGTATTTCTACAATCTATTTTGATACCGCTATCAAAAATTGTTCAATCAATTTATACACATTAGTATAGGGATTCATTTCTTTTATATTGGTAAAAACGGACTTTCCTTCTTCACGATAGCCATCGCCAAGCGCTTTCGCATGGTCAATCGCTCTCTCTAAGTCACCATTTTGAATGATGCTGCGGATGCATCACAATCGAACACCAGATATTTTGCATAGTTGGTAAATTTTCGATTGTTTTTTTCATTCGCTAAGAATGCATTGGCAAAATTCAAGACGGTCCGGGCATTTCCCCCAACCGTTTCGACTTCAACTTGAATATCTGTGAATTTGTTCTTTTCAATAATCTCTGAAAAATAATCGAAATAGATTTTTTCTGTCGGGCCTTCACAAAATATGATCGTCTGTCCAATATTCATTTCTTTTGTCTGTGATAACCGTTTAGTCGATAATACGGTTCTAGCCATCAAGGCCACCATTTACCAGGTCATCGTAATTAAAAATAGGAATGGCGCCATACTTGCCCTGTAAATAATCTTTAGTGAAGCTGGCATCCTCGCGGACTTTTAAATCAGACAAGGCATATAAAGTCGATTCTCCCTGAGGATTTTTATCGACAAAAACAATTTCATCACGCCGGAACTGGGCATTATTCATAAGGGAGATGTCGTGGGTCGTAAAGATCAGCTGGGCCTTCTGATTAGTGCTTGACTGAAACAGATCAACAATTAATTTTGTCAGCAACGGATGGAGTCGGGCCGACATTTCATCAACTATAAATACCCCTCCTTTATCAATCATTTCAATGATATTCTGGATATAGGCTAGGAAGCGAAGGGTGCCGGTGGACTCCTGTTTTAAATCAAAGTACTTTTCGCCGACAGCATCACCAGATTTATTATATACAGCATGTACTGTCCGCACCATTTGTTCCTCTGTTTTTTCGCCGGTGCTGCGATTCGTCAGTACTTCCGTCTGGACATCCAAACGGCTGATTCCGACATCGATGGATTGCAAATAACGCTCAACTCTACCGCGATACGTCTCATCATCAAGCAATTTTTTCGTAATCTTAATCGAACCTGCCAGTTTTTTTACCGTCGATTCAAACAGTATTTCTGAAAACACATCATACTCATTGATGAAGAATGACAAAAAATCATTGAGCACTAGCTTTCTTGTCTCATCATCAAGGAAATACTCAAGAACGGCTATATAAAGCCTTTCTGCTGGAATTTTCTGATAAGCACTTAATTGCTTCTGATAGGACCTGCCAAATGTCACAACGGTTTTTTTTCGCTCAAAGACTTTTTTGTCATCGATATAAAACCATTCATTCAAAACTTCTTTGGATGTGCATTCAAAACCATATTGAAACTGCTTCCCATTATGAAGAAAGATGATGTCAAATTCAGACGCATCATTATCCTCATCTGAAAGCATAAAAGGTTCTAATTTTACCCGCATCTGATTTTCTGCTGCATCAAAATCATCAGTTTCTTTTTTATTGATAAACTGCGAAAAAATATACTGTTCAAAGAAAAACATCGCCGCAATGAAGTTTGATTTACCTGAGGCATTGGCTCCAAACAAAGCACTTGTTTTGACGAGACTCAACTTTTCATCGACATGGATCACATGTGA
Source organism: Acetobacterium paludosum (assembly GCF_008086595.1). GTDB lineage: Bacteria > Bacillota > Clostridia > Eubacteriales > Eubacteriaceae > Acetobacterium > Acetobacterium paludosum. The sequence goes on from NZ_RXYA01000009.1 coordinate 54,897, forward strand.
TGGATGCTGAATATAGGCGGTGGCTCTCATATCCAGGATCGATTCATTCTTAAACGAGGTATAATTTTTTACTTTAAACATGATAAGCATTGTGATTTCTCCTAAATGATCTTTTTTAATATTATACCCATAAATTCTGAAGCTATCAACTGATATTACGTCTATTTCGATATTTGTTTTATTTTAATTGCTTTATTTTGTTATTTTTATTGATTTTATTGAATTTTTCGTTTTATTTCGATGATTAGCTCTCTCTAGCAGACGGTCTCTGCCGCCATCGCCCCGCTGCTGCCGCCATTACCCCTAGCGCCCCGGTAATTATTCCTGTAAACAAACCAAAAAAGCCTTCCTGATGACAGTGTCACCGGAAGGCTGGTTGCTGATGCGGTTGTTTGTGATTTCGGTTAACGACGCCGAAGGGGGTCTAAATTATTTATTCGAAATGAACCCGAGTGGCATCATAACGGTCGCTCTGAGGAGCCGGTTCGATGGGATAACCGATGGGAATGATGGCAAAGGGTTCCAGCTGATCCGGAATCTGCAGGACTTTTCGGACATTTTCCATCCGGTCTGCCAGCGGCGCGATGCCAATCCAAACGGCGCCGAGGCCCAGTTCGGTGACTTCCAGCAAAATATTCTGGGTGGCGTTGCTCAAATCGATCACGGCAAAATCGGGCATCATGATTTCCTTGCGGTAGGCCGGGACAATGGCAACGGCGGCATCTTTGATACATCCGCCGTAGGGACTGCAGTCAGCCAGGGCGGCCAGGGTCGCCTTGTTTTTAATCACAAAGAATTCCCACGGTTGCTGATTGCCGGCAGAGGGTGCCGCCATCGCCGCCTTTAATAACTGCTCAATCTTAGCCGCTTCCACTTCCTTGTTCTGATACTTTCTAATACTGCTTCGATTAAAAATTGTGTTCATTTTTTCCTCCAAATTTTATTTATTTTTGGCCCATGACCTTCGTAAAGGCGACGCCAATTAACATCATTGATTCATTTTCCATTACATGGTATTATTTTATCAGTTAATTTCATTAAATCAAGAATGCACTTTATTGTTACTTACTACCCTAAATGATACTAAGTATTCATTTTTTCAGAACATTGCAAAAGTTTAGTTCGGTTTGCAATTGCTGGACCTTCATTAAATGATCAAGAGGAGAAATATGAACGAAAAAAAACACTTCTGCTGTCCCATTGACGCCACCATCAGCCTGATCGGCGGCAAATACAAAACAAAAATTCTGTGGAATCTGGTTGACCGCACTCTGCGGTTTAACGAACTCCAGAAAATCGTCCAACAGGCTACCCCGAAGATGCTCACCCAGCAATTGCGGGAGCTGGAGCGGGACGGCCTGATCAACCGGGCGGTTTATGCGGTTGTTCCGCCCAAAACCGAGTATTCCCTCACCGATTTCGGCAGCAGCCTCTACCCGATTCTGGCCGCCATGTGTGAATGGGGAAAAGACTATATGGCCGATGACCCGTCCGCCGCCAGCAGTCCCCGCTGATGTAGCCGGTACACCCAGCGCAGGTCGTAGGCCATCGCCGCGGCAATGTCCGCAAAGGGCTGGTTCTTGAGGTACCGTCGGGCCATGATTTCCTGGACCCGGGGCTCGATCAGTCCGTCGATGACGGCCATTAGAGCCTGGGTCTGGTTGACCAGAACGGCGGCGTCTTCTTCCAGCCAGGCTTTTGCGAGCGCAATCCGCTCCCGGGTGCACTGCCGGGTGGCCGGCGTGGCCGCATAAAGAATGGCTTCCTGGTCTTCCAGCAGGGTCAGGTATTGAGTGTGCAGCCAGATGCGCTGCCGGGTGGCCAGACGTTGCGGGCGATTGGGAATCGCCCCTACGGGATCCGGCCGGATGTGGTCGCCGGTATTTGGCTGGATGTGGTTGTTTTCCGCTCGCTCCGCTCCTGTAGGGGCGATCCATGATCGCCCGCTGTCATCCGGCGCCATCAGCCAGTAGCCGTGGAGGGATTTTCATCCTTGAGAACCAGCTGGGCCGCCGCCATGGTGTCGTAAACCGGGTGCACCAGGACAATCCCCAGCGCCAGCAGAAACTTCGCTTCAAAGCACAGGTTGTGTACGATTTTCAGAACTGTTGAATGCTCAAACACCCGGTTTCTTAAATAGTCCAGCACCCTTTTTCGGTCGGTATTCGCACAGCCATCATGGGCCAGCGGCAGATAGATCCCGGTTTCCGCCGTCACCGCCAGGGAAATCCCGACGATGTGCGGCTTGTGCGGGTCCAGCGCCGCATCCAGGTCCGTCGCCCCCTGCAAATAATCTGCCAGTACCGATAAATCCCTTGTCATCTTATAATTCAATTCCATTATTCACATTTCGACCATTTTGGGGTAGCCCAGGCGTTGGTGTCACCGCAACGTTTCGGGCCGGCAATGCCAGCCCCTACGGTATGGATGCGTGACGTTCGGGGTATGGCATCAATTATCCAGCCAGTACCGCTAAAGGTTACATCCAGTTGTCGGCATCAGAACGGACACAGCCACATCGTGTCCGAGCTGCAGCCGCCAACGGATTAACCTTTGGCGACACGGTATCGGCAGCGGATATCCTGCCCGCGCCCCATAAAAAATACCGCATGCACACAAACGTCTGGGTCACCCCAAAAATTGTGAACATCCGGTATCTTAGTCGCTCCGCTTATGCAGGCGCATCTTAACTCAGTATGTTTCATCTTAGTCTTCCTTTATTTAATTATTTTTGCTTCTGTTTTTGGTCGCTCCCGGTCTTTCAGGAGACTTATTCCTCCATTTTTATGCTATTTTGTTTCATATCCGATAATTTCGCTCCACATCGTATCTCATATTATTGTTTTTATGAATCTTTTATGGGCTTATCCCACGTAAAATCTCCACTTTTTATTTTCATAACTCGATATGATTTCGGCGCCAAAATCGTTTATCTCTATCGCTGTTTTTTATCTTAATCCCGCCATTTGCCGGGCTTTATCTATTGGTGACCAATGAAACATTCCTGCTTTATCTGCTACCAGGGTCTGATCGTCTGATTACACCGGATACAATCCCTGATGGCAGTCATTGCTACATTTCAGATCCAGGATCGCTTCTCCGTGAACCTGATACAGATCCAGCACCCGACTCTCACAATTGTGACATCGGATCGGCTTAAGCAGGGGATATAAGGCCTCATACTCCGGTGAATTCGCCCGTATATGGCGACTCTCACTGCCGTTGATTTCCATCAGAATCTTTTTGCCTTCGAGCTTGCATTTAATGCAGATCATTAAGCAGGAATCGCTCTGGCTGACCTTGTACAGTTTGCCGTAACAGCGGATGCGCGCCTGCCGGGACTGCGCTTTTCCAAATCGGCAGCCCGTAAATGCGGGCATTCCACACTGGTAAACACGGCTGCCGCCGGTGCGGTTTCCGACTTTTCGATGCCGACGGGATGGCTCTCCTGTTTGGTTTTCTGACGATCGGCAGGCACTTTTTTTTTCTTGAACTGTTTCATATTATCCTCACGTTTCATCTAAGCCATGGAGGAAAAATTCGATTAGTTTTATTTTTCATCCACGGATATGGCCAAGAATACTGCCAGTTTCACCTCCAATATTTTTAAACTTGTTCAACACCCATTGCAATGAACGTCATCATTATATCAAAGATGTCAATCGTTTACACTCTTTTTTTAATGATACATTTTCACCACCAACCCATTTTTTATTAATCGGCTTATCTTAAAAAGCAGCATGAAATCGTGATATTTGTGTTTTCTTCACCATTCGTCCGTATATTTTGATTATATCAATGTTATTTCTCCCACTTCGTATATATGTTTGCTTGTATTTCATGTACTATTTGGGGAGCTGTTTTAGCTGCTTACGGACTTACGCGTTGCCAAACATAAAAAAACCTTCCCGCCGGCGTTGGTGAGGGTGATGGTCTTTAACCCGGAGTTGAAAAAAGCTGTTGTACCAATAAAAATCACTTTATTCGGAATCGTAATTGTTATTAAATTCCTTGCCATCACTAAAAGCGCTGGCAGCAATCGAGATGACGGTGTCTATTTTTTTAATAACAGTAATTTTAGCAGAACAATCAAAAAAGTAGCGACCCAATGGTCGCTACTTTTTTGACATGACGTTCTAGATTTCTTTATATACCTTACCGGCCTTCATGACAAAGGCGACGGTTTCCATGGCGGTAATATCGGCAAAAGGATCTCCGGCAACGGCGATGATATCAGCTGTTTTGCCCGGGGCCAGCACCCCGAGATCGTCCCGCCTCAGCATTTCGGCCGCCACACTGGTGGCCGCGCGCAGGGCTCGCACCGGGGCAATGCCATTGATGACCATTTCCCCAAACTCCTTAGCGCCGGTGACGCCGTAGTCGTGGAGTCCCAGATCGGTGCCAAACACCAGTTTGACCTTGCTGTTGGCAAAATTGGCGGCGGTTTCCAGCAAGGCATCCTTATATTTGCGCACCTTTCGTTTCGCCGCCGGGGTCGCGCCGGAGGTGACCCAGTACTGATCATCATCGGCAAACCGAGCCCCGCGAACCACCGCATAGTGGGTGAGAATCACAAAAACGCCTTTTTCGGTAATCAGATCAATCGTCGCCTGGGATGCCAGGCTGCCATGCTCAACCGAGCGCACCCCGGCCGTCACGGCCATTTTCACGGCTTCATCCCCCATCACATGGGCGGCCACTGGGCGGTCCTGCTGGGACGCCGTTTCCACCAGCACATTCATTTCTTCCTGGGTATAGGCCACATAAACCGGGTCATCCGAGGGGCTGGAAAATCCGCCGGAAGCGGCAAACTTAATCCAGTCAGCCTCCCACTTGATTTCATTTCGCACGGTGCTGCGGATCTCGTCCGGCCCGTCCGCCAGGCAGTTCTGGGTGGCATTGCAAACGGGATTGAGCAGCGTGGTCAGATCCATATGGCCGCCCCGAGGGGAAATCATATGGCCCGACGTAATCAGCCGGGCGCCTTCAATCAGGCCGGAATCGACCGCATGTTTGATATCCTGAATGGTGTAGCCGGTCACATCCATATCGCCACAGTCCCGGACGGTGGTAAAACCGTTGTTCAGGTGAATTTTGAGGGCCTCGGCACCGTAAAGCGCCTTGGCCGCCGAGGAATAGCTCCAGAACCCGCCGGGCAGTTCGGACCGGGAGGTAATGTGCACATGGGCGTCAATCAACCCGGGCATCACCAGTTTGTCGCCCAGATCGATGCGCTCGGTCCCGGCGGGTGCCGCCACGGTGCTGCCGATTTCCTGAATCACGCCGTCTTTAACCAGAATTTCCCGGGGCCCGACTGGCGCATCGGTCAGCCCGTCCCAAAAATTGCCTACTGAAATTACTGAAATTGTCATAAATGTTTTCTCCTTTATTGTTATGGTTATTTTGACCAGATGGACGTGTTGGGATTATAGGTGTAGGTGCCAGCACCGCCGGCTGTATAGGCAGTTATTAACCCTCCATCATTTTTCCCCATGGTATTGGCAGTGGAATCGATTGTGACTCCGGCCGGGATGGTAATTTTTGAAATGGGATTGTTTTTCTCCTCCGATGATGGATTAAATGCACCCTCCATAATTACGAGGTTGCCATCACCTTGAATAAGCAGCTCAGTCAGATTGTTGATGCTAAAAGCATCAGCACCGATGGACGTCACTGAGTTAGGGATGGTGAGGGTGCCAGTCAGCGCGTTATTATGAAAAGCATTTGTGCCAATGGTCGTTACCTTCGCCGGGATCTGGATGGTCGTTAGGCTGCAGTTAAAAAAAGCGCTTTTGCCAATGGTTAATAAATTTGAATTCTCCGCAAACGTTACGTTGGTAAGTGTACTACAACCATCAAAAGCATTGATTCCTATGGTTTCTAATTTCTCCGGGATATGGATAGTCGTCATCTTACAGCCTTGAAATGCGCCTTCACCAATGGTTGACAACTGTGAATCCGCAGCAAACGTCACAGTACTAAAGGCAGAGCAAACATTAAAAGCGCCGTCGCCAATGGTTGTGACACTGGCCGGAATCTCAAATGGCGTGAGTGTCCAACAGCTGTTAAATGCATTGGCTCCAATGGTTTGCAGAGCTGAAGTCCCTGTAAATGTCACGGTGGTAAGGTTTTTGCAATTTTTAAACGCACTCGCGCCAATGGCAGTGACACTGGCAGGGATGGTCACCGCCGTAATACTTGTAACATTGACGTCCCACAATTCAATGTCTGTCTTTGCAAAAACGCCATCCCCAATCGCGGTCACGGGTGTCCCCTGATTATCCGGCGGGATAACCACAACGGGACCGTTGGCTGCAGCATAACCGCTGACGGTATTAGCTGATGAAAAACTCAGCTTTGAATAAACCGTCACCGGCAGAATCGGACTCGCGGACCCTCCATTAATCGCAACGGTCAATGTATGAGCCCCGATTTGACTGAGGCTAAGGGGTACCGTTGCCGTGCCGTTGGCAAAAGTCACCTTTGTACCGCAGTTCAAATCACTTTGATTGCTGGTAAGCGTGATGGCAATATCCTTTACCCCGCTTAAAAGATTGCCATAGCTGTCCTTGGCATTGGTAATGCTCAGGTTGAATGCATCGTTTTGCATTTTAGAGTAGTTTTTTTCCAAAGCGAGGGTAAAATTGTTGGCCCCGTCCAGATAACCAGCCACCAGATTCTGTATAGCGGTCTGGTCCAGATCCACCCCAGACGCCGCTGTTCGTGCCGCTGCAACCGCATGATTAATACCGCTCAGATTGCCGGCCACTACGCCGGTAATGCCGGCTTTGGCATAATCATCGACTGTCCCAGTGCCGCTGTTGACTTTAGCCAGGTTGGCAGATGATCTGACTACAATCACCACATTGTTTAGACTGATATTATTATAAGTACTCTCACCGAGAATCACGCTGGCGGTTGCAAACGTCAGCGTGACGGTGCCGTCCTTTAAGATCGGGATCTTCCCATCCCCTGTGTAACCCGAGGCAATCATGCTCGTATTATTACTGGCAAACACGACATTAGATAATACGCCGCTGGTGCCGGGTTTAATGCCAAATATACCACTGGTATTTAAATCCAGAGAGGTGGTAGTAGCGGTAAAGGTTGTATTTTGCGTCGTCACCTTGGGTATGACAACACCGCTGCTGGGTGTCACCTTGATGGTATAGGTTTTTGCCGTTTTGCCCTGTTCCTGATTAACAATCGTAATGGTTGTTTCGGTCTTATAGCTGACCGGGATCGTGAGTGACGCTCCGCTGGCCACCGTCGTGTCGGCCACCTTGATGACGCCACTGCCGCTGGGGGTAACCGTGATCCCTTCCACATCATTGGCCACGGTGACGTTGGGGTAATTATAAGTGGTGGCTGAAAAAACAAAGTTTTCCGCTGGAACGTTGAGGCCGATGCCCGTTAGGTCGGCGGATGCCGGCAGGGTGTAGGTCGCACTGGTCACGCCACTGTTTAAATAACCGGCCCGGGTGGCAATAGCCTTGACGGTCATCGCCTGATCAATGGTAATCGTTGCCGTTGTGCCGGTCTTTACGATAGTATTTGTTGCCCCGGCCACTGTCGACGGGTCTGATCCATCGGTGGTGTAGTAGATGGCTTCCGCCTCGATTGACGACAGCGCCACAGTAGCTGGAAACGTCATCGCTCCGTCAGTCGGACTAAAGGTGACGGGATTCTGGGAGGGGGTAAAACTGCCTACACCGGGCGTGACCTTGATGGTATAGGTTTTTGGTGCTTTTCCTTGTTCCTTGGTGACAACTTCGATGATTTTTTCAACTTTAAAACTGACCACAATCGGCTCGGATGGCATTCCATTTGCCGTAGTTTTTCCATCCACGGTGATACTGCCACTACCACTGGGGGTAATGTTGATGCTTTGGGTATCATATGGCACGGTGACGCTGGGGTAGTTATAGGTTGCCGGTGTAAACGTAAAATTGTCTGTTGTTGTGCTGAGGGCAATACCCGTCAGGTCGGCGGATGCCGCCTGGGTGAAAGTCGCACTGGCAATCGCACTGTCGTAATACCCGGACCGAGTGGCAACGACCTTTAGTGTGATATTGCTGGTAACTGAGATTTCTGCCGATCCCCCAACTACTTTTGTGGTATTTTGGGCACCAGCCGTCGTCGGGTTCGATCCATCGGTGGTATAGTAGATGGCGTCCGCCCCTTGTGAGGAAATGGTCACCGTGGTTGGAAAGGCAACTGCCCCGGATGGGCTGATGACCGGTTGTGATTGGGTGGGTGTATAACCGCCACCGCCGCCGTCACCACCAGAATTAGGCGGTGCTGGCATGCTCGGCTGCGCCGTAACTCCCGGCGCCACTGTAAAAGCACCCGGACGGGTTGCAAAGATGGCGCCATTGGCCCGAATATCAGCGTGTTGGATCGCTCCCGGACCCGAGAAAATAGCTCCTGGTGCTTGCACCACCGCGCTTTGGATCACGGCCGTCGGTGGCGTTAAAATGCCGCAATTCAATGCCCCCGATTGAAGCGAGAGCAGTTGCACTTGGCAGCCCGGTGCTAAGGAGAGTTGCGTGCCTGGTGTCTGTAAGCTAAGGCTGCCAATGGCGCCGCCAATACTAACGCCACCGGGAGAGCCGCCACTGCTGCCGGCCGTGATTTGCATCGGTGCACCCGTTCCTGTTCCCCCACCCGGAGTGGTTGCCGTGAACTGGGTGCCGCCTGGTAAGGAAAATGAGAACGCTTGTGACGGACTTCCTGAAATACCGACCCCCGTCCCCGCTGACAGTCTAGTAAAATACTCGATATAAAGATTTTCGAGTTCAGTCGTTATGGAACCTGTTGTTTCTTGTGTAATTTGGTCAGCATTAATCGTGTCAGCGGCGCTTTCTTCAGTCTTTTCAGCGACCTGATCTGCGCCTATGGTCAGATCACCATTGATGTGAAGATTCCGCAGCGTTATCCCATCGGCTTTAACGATCACATCACCATCGATCACCTCGGTGCCGGTTTCCGGGCCGTAGGTGCCAGCGGTATCATAAACCACCGCTGCCGCTTTTTTCGCCAGCCCGTCAACAGCTTTCTGGATGGCAGTCGTGGCTTTATTTACTTCAAGCTGGCTATTGTCGGCTGTTACCGCGTTGTCGGTCAGGGCTTTTTGCAAAGTTCCCCAGGACGCAGCCGTATAGTCCGTTTCTGCGGACTTTCCGATGGCTGTCAGCAGCGCCTGATAAGCGGTTAAATCGGTTTGATTTTTGGTGACTTTCACCAGCAGGGCTTCCAGCCGCAGCGAGCTCCCCACCGTGCCCAGCTGATCGCCGTCTTTGATCCACTGGCTTTCATCGGCGGGCAGATCCCCAACATTCTGAACATGGCCCCGGTACTGGACACTGTAGCCGGGAACCGGTTTTCCATCACTATCCGTCAGGACAATTTTAACGGCTTCAATCCGTAGGCTTTCGCCTCTCGTGCCGGCGTAATCGCCATCTTTGGGCCAGTTGGCAGAATCGTTTTCATCATAAAGCCAGCCCTTATTCTGAACGTGGACGTTATAGCGCATTTCCATCCCGGCGGGAATTTCACCGGTCAGTTTGATTTCAAACCCTTCAATCCGTTTGGACTGACCCTCAGTACCGATGATTGCCGGGCTGTCGACCCAACTGCCATCAGCAGGGTAATCCCCGACGTCCTGGATATGTCCGCGATAGGCTACCCCCACTGGGTTGTCGGCGGCCAATGTCGTCACCGGCAGGCATAGAAAAACCAGTGTGATAAATGCACACCAGTAAATAAACTTGCTGTTCATGATTTTTCTCCAATCAGTTTGAATCATAGGTAATTTTAAACCTAACCGGCAGTAAAACGACTATTTTTTTATAATGAAAACAAATAAACAATTAGCTGAATCTTACCATGGAAATAACATCCTGTCCAACGTTAAAAGACGTAGATTTGGGTCAAAAAAGCAGCGGCTCGAGGCTCACTGCTTTTTTTCTAACCAGACGTTGATACGTTTGTCTCTTCTTAATCATTCAAACATCGGTTTGTCCCTTGATGGCTAGCTCAGCCAACACTTCTTCATCCAGTTCCTCATAGCTGACGACCTTGTTGCGGCCGCCATGCTTGGCCACATACAGAGCCTGATCAGCTTTTTTGATGGTCTCAAAACAGTCGCCGCCGGGATAGATGGCTACTCCCAGCGAAATGGTAATTCTGCAGACCCCATTAACGGAGTTTTCCACCGAATGGCGAATCCGCTCCGCCACCAGGCTGGCCTGCTCCGGGGAACAGTCAAATAATAGCGCGACAAACTCCTCGCCGCCCCATCGGATCACCAGATCCGGCCCCCGCAGACTGTATCGGATGCAATCTGCCACAAACATCAGAATACGATCACCCTCATCATGCCCATATGTATCATTGACCTGTTTAAAATGATCCACATCCATAATCAGGATGGCAATGTTATCACTCAGAAAAGACAGATCATGGCCCTCACCCATAATCTTGTGCAGCTGGCGGCGGTTGAAAACCTGGGTCAGCGGGTCGTGAAAAAGGGCAAACTCCAGTTTTTTCTGGGTCACATAATGATCATAGTAAAACCGGGTGACAATCATATCCACCAGGCATAACAAAACGATCACCTGAATATTGATGGCCAGCATCACATCCAGATTGCTAAAATGGTAGAGATTGTCAGCCAGCAGAATATCCCCAATCAAACCCAGTTGGGCAATCATCGCAAAGAATGGCGGTGCACTGAAGGAAGCCAGCAGCAGAATAAAGCTCATGATCAGGAAGCCTTCATTCATATAAATTTGATCCGACATGTAAGAGACCACCCAGATATTTCCCCAGATCATGGCATGCACCATGATCAGCGAAATGGCAGACATGATTTTATAATTGCTGGTTTTACGGTAGGCTACCACCACCACCGCCAATGGAATCACTACTAGACTTCTTAACAGCAGTGACAGCCAGGAAACCTGTTTGTAAATCTGCCAGTCCGGGACAAACAGAATAAAAAACAGCAGCGATGAGGCAAACAGGATGCCCAGATTAAAGCGCTTGTAGTAATCGTATTTGGACTGATAGAAATCGTCCTTGGCTTTGCCTTGCAGTTCTAAAAATGGGTTCATTGTTTTGACCTCCGTTTCTCATGATGACCATGACATAAATTGATACTCTTATATTACCCTATTATAATCTATTTATTAATGGTTAACAATAAAAACCCCCGGACTTCATCAACGGTTGCCTTTTTTATGGCAACAACCGGATATCCGGGGGATAAATCGCGCCGCATTAGATTGGCAATAAAATTTTGACGCACTTGCTAGTCTTTATCCTAGTCTGCTAAGAGAAATTTTATAATGTTTAAATGTTGAATACCATTGCGGCTGCGGTCGAAATCATCCATCGTGAGGACGAATTTAGGATAATTATCGGAGATTGCTTCTAACGGCGAAAATTCTCTTTCGACCGTTGCTGCTTCTGCTAAAATATAAGCAACCTGGTAATAAATCCGTTCACTTCCCCGGTCGGCCACAAAGTCGACTTCGGTGGTTGACACCTTTCCCACTTTGACGGCATACCCGCGTCTTAATAGTTCCATATAAACAATATTTTCCAAAACCTGCTGGATATCCCGTTCGTTATTTCCGTAAAGTACTTCTCTGAAACCATGGTCCGTTAAATAGATTTTCTCCTGAAACTTTAGCACCTGCTTACCAACAATATCTTCTCTTTCAACCAGGTGTGCAAAACAAGCTGCTTCGCAATAATTGAGATAATTATAAACCGTTTCCTGCGAGAGACTTCTTTTTTCGTTCTTTAAAAATTTAATCATCGCCGGTGCCGAAAATGGATTGCCAATATTGACCATCAAAAACAACAGAATACGCTGGAGCAAATCAATATTTCTGACCTTGTTTCGCTCAACAATGTCTTTTAACACCACCGAATCATAGATGTCGGAAAGATATTTTTTTTGGGAATTCTCATCAATGTTGGCGTCATAAATAAACGGCATGCCACCCATTCTCAGATAGTTGTGAAACAGCTGGGGCAGCTCGGCAGCGCCGCCGTCAAGCCTGTTTATCTCGTAAACTTCCTTAAAGGAGAAGGGGTAGATATTAAATTCCACATACCGTCCCCCCAGATAGGTGGCAAGTTCTCCAGAAAGCAGTTTGGCATTTGAACCGGTAATGTAAATATCAAGATCAAAATCAATCAGAAAGGCATTGATGGCCTTTTCCCAGCCATTAATTTCCTGAATTTCATCGAGGAACAGATACATCTTTTTCGCTGGCAGCACCTGTTCTTTGACATGATCGTAAAGCTGATCGACCCGATTTTTCAGCAACCATTCGCCGGATTCCAAATTGATTGAAATAATCTGGCGGTTGTCAACCCCGCGGTCGATTAATTCATCTTTGATCAGATCCAGCATCACCGATTTGCCGCAGCGTCGAATCCCCGTCAATACCTTAATGACATTCTGATTAATAAAAGGCCTGATTTGTTGCAGATAGCTTTCTCTTTTTATCATAAAACCATCACTCCCTCTCTATTGCTTTTATTATATCGAACGAGCAATGCAATAGCAACAAAATATTTCGATACATCGAAAACTTTTGTTGCTATTGCATATATATTTCATTATAACGAAATCTTTAACCATTAAAGAAAACCACCCCGCTGGCTGGGTTCCGCTATACGCAGTACTCCAGCTTCCGCTGCTTAATTTTTTAATCGATCCATCGCTGGCACTGGCATAAACATGCTGCCGTTTTCTCTGATTGCCGGTCCCGGGATGATTAAACGAAGTATCTGGTGGTAATAAGAAAGTAAAGAACGTGGTTTTTTACGGAAGGATTCCCATTATTTAAACAAGAAAGTGAGGTTTGCAAAATGAACAACAAATTTACCAGAATGACGGGTTTGTTGCTGACTATCCTGATGTTGCTGGTGCTGGCCCTGCCCCAGAGCATCATGGCCGAACCGGTCCAGCTCAACTGGCCTTCCTGCAACTATCGTACCCATGTCCAGAATATCGGCTGGCAGGATTGGAAAACTGCCGGCCAGACCAGCGGTACCTTTGGCCAGTCGCTGCGGCTGGAGGCCATCGAAATTACCGTCAACGATGAGGGCAACGATCTGGGAGTGGAATACCAGACCCACGTCCAGAACATCGGCTGGCAGGAGCTGAAATACGATGGCGAAACCAGCGGTACCTATGGCCAGTCCCTGCGGCTGGAAGCGATCCGGATCCAGTTAACCGGCAGCTCTGCCAATCTCTTTGATGTCTACTATCGGGTCCACGCTCAGAATCTGGGCTGGCTGGGCTGGGCTAAAAACGGTGACAGCGCCGGGTCTGCCGGTCTTAGCTATCGGCTGGAAGCGATCGAAATCGTCGTGGTTGGCAAAGGCCATGCCGCCCCGGGCTCCACCCTCCGACCGTTTGTCAGTGTTTACAGTATGGGCATCGCCCAAACCCAGGAAGAAAACTATTATGACGTCAATACCGCTAAGTGGGTTTACGCTTCCCGCTACGAACGGCCGGTGTTTTATGACAACAGTCTGGTGCAGCTGAATTTAAGCGTCTTTTATGAAGCCCTAGAAAACAGCTGGGTGCAGGCCAACAATGCCGAGCTGACGACCTTTATCAATGCCTACACCACTAATCCCGCCTTCCGCCAGAACCTGATCGGGAAATACGAGAACATTGTCAATGCCGCAATAAGCTACAACAATAACAATATTATCTCGGTGACTCAGGATCAGTACACCTATACCGGCGGCGCCCATGGCAATAGCGAGCTGACGGCCCACAGCTTTTGCACCAAAACCGGGGATGAACTGACCCTGGGGGATATCATGGCGATTCCTGATAACCAGATCAGTCCCAAGCTGACGACGGAATTTCAAAACCTCAAAAATACTGATCCCCGCTACGCTGACATTGATCTCACCGCCATCGCCAGTAAGCTCAATGCCAACTCCCACTACTATCTCACCGATGCCGGGGTCTGCGTCTACTTCAACCCCTATGAAGTCGCCTACGGCGCTGTCGGTCGGGTTGAGTTGATTATCCCCTACACCCGCACCGATCTGCTGGCGGATATTGAGACACTGATTTAAAACCGCAAAATCCCGCCCACTAAAAAAGCAGCGACTCAAAGTTCGCTGCTTTTTTCTGGTTATCCGTGCTCAGACCGCTTTATCAATCGTCCCGGAAACGGCTATTTACAGATGTAGCAATTTAAATTACCACCGGTGTAATTAAAACCGCAGATGTGATAACCGGCGGGGATGGTGAATTAAGTGTTTCGAAACGGCGGCGTGTTGAGAACGACAAAACCCACAGCCTAGCAGACTGTGGGTTTTGTAACTTAACAGGATAACTTCGTAGCGGCCTCCGGCCATTTACTCGTCCTTGACCAGCTTAATCCGAATCGATTCCAGCCGTTTGGCTGTGTTGTTAGCTTTTCAAAATTTGAAGGTATTTGAAAAATTCATTTTGGCGTAAAGAATGCGCTGAATTTCAACGACCTTTTCCGCTTCTTTAACCAGATAAAAGACGGCATAGCTCTTCACTGGCAGCAGCCGATACTCCCCATCCAGGGCTTTGACCAGCGGATAGATTGGATGGGCATAGGGAAACTGATCCAGCAAGGCAATGGCTTTTTCTAATGCTTCCATTAAATCCAGGGCCGCCTGGGGCGATTTTAGTTGATCAGCGATGTATAAAAGGATTTCCTGTAGATCCTTTTGGGCAATTGGCAGATAAGTGATCTTATACATCACTGTTTTTAGCTTTGGCTTTCAGCGTTTTCTTTAAATCAGCAAATACTTCTTTATGCGAAAAACGTTGGCTGGTTTGTTCGGCTTCCAATTCCGCCTCTTTTAATTTAAAATAGACTTCGCTGTCAAATTGAAATTTTTGATACGCTTCATAACTCATCACAACCATATCACCATAACCATTTTTGGTCAGGAAAACCGGTTCCCCTGTTTCATGAACCTCTTTTGAAATGGTGGCAAAGTGGTTACGCAGATCTGAAACGGGTCTGATTTTTACCATGCCAACACCTCCTTTTTTGTTTAGTTTATCATAATTACGCTAAGTTGTAAAGTACTGAAAGAAGGTCGGTTAGTTGTTATTTATGGAATCTCCACCGCAACCGATACGATGTCGGTTGACTCTTCAAATTCAGCATCGACCAGCGTCTGCTGTCAGGCTACTCGCTTACTTATGGCGCAGTAGATTTCTTGACAGTTATCGATGTCGACGGCAGGGAGCTGCCAAAGCTATCGGTAGCGGTGACGGTAAAGTAGTATGTCTGCTCGGGTATCAGGTCGTTGAGTTTATAATTTGTGTTGGTTGTGTTTCCCTTTAGCGTTGTGATGTTATCCGTAGCGGTTCCATAATAGACATCATAATGGACCTCATAGCCGGTTTCACCTTCAACCGGGCTCCAATTCAGCGTGTTGGTATCTTGCGACGCAACCTGAACGGTTGGTGCCGCCAGAATCGGCGACATGGTGTAGCCCGACCATTTGGCGGCTTCAAAACCGGTTTTGTCCGAGTAATAGCGAATGGTGGTGGTGGTTGCTGGTGTTGCTGTTGCATCCGATACCGGTATCGCATCATTGGCGATGGCCGTCGGCGCATTGCCCCTAAACGTGAAGGCCCGGGCGGTTGGCAGAGTCCCCGTGTCAATCTTGAAAGCGGCAGCCCCAATACTTTCGACCCCGGCCGGAATGGTGACGGTGGTTAAAGCGGTGCAGTTGTAAAACGCTGCTTTCCCAATCGACGTCACGGTGGCGGGCAGGGTGATGCCCGTCAGGGTATCATTGCCTTCAAAAACATAGGACCCAATGCCGGTAACGGGCGTGACCTGATCGGGGATGGTCACATTGCCGCCCGGGCCGGAGTAGGCCGTGATCACGCCGGTTGCCGCATCGATGTTAAACTGTTCCAATACGGGAAAGGCGGCGGTGATCGTCACCGTGCCATCGGGGTTGATGGTCGCAGGCGAGGTCGCTGACGCTCCTTCAACCGTAAAGCTGACCCCGGTGGCCGTATAGCCGTTGGCGGGTTTTAAAGTAATGGCGGCGGTATAGTCTTTGGTGCCGTCAAATTGATCTTTAAACTCCGCAGCATCGTTTAATTTATGCCAGATGACGGTTCCGGTATACTGGGGATCGGCGGTAATCACGTCCACCGGTTGTACGCCATTAAAGGGAATGGTGACGCCTTTGATAGTAAGACTGGTAATGGTTCTGACGTCAAGCATCTTAAGCTTATCCTCTCCGGCCTTATTCCAGGGTGACACGTCAAACCCGGTGCAGCCGGCATAATACTGAAACGTTGTTCCGGTGGCAAAAAAGCTCCCTGTACCAGTACCAGCAAACAGCGTAGGCGCATTGCCCTCAAAGGTCATCACCAGCGTACTGTTGATACCTTGTGTATCATCGACCGTGCCGGCACCAGAAAATGCCTCCTGGCCAATTTTTGCCAGACTAGCCGGCAGGGTGAGCGTTTTCAGCGCCTTGCATGTTTTGAATCCATTCGTGTCAATGGTAGTCAAATGGGACGGCAGGGTCACGCTGGCTAGCGCCCAGCAACTATCAAAGGTTCCTTCCGGAATAGCCGTCACCCCCTCGGGAATCACAATCCCGGTCAGCTTCTGGCAGTTGTAAAAGGCATTGGCGCCGATGCTTTTCACGGACGCCGGCAGGGTGATGGTGGTCAGGCTGGTGCAGTTCTTAAACATCTTCTCGCTGAGGCTGGCGAGCCCGGTCGGTAAACCAATCGTGGTCAAATATTTACAGTTGGCAAAGGCCGATTGGCCAATCGATGTCACCGTGTTCGGTACCGTCAGGTCGGTCAGTCCGGTTTCATCAAAGGCATTGTCGCCGATGGCGGTGATGGGAACCCCATCAATGACGGCCGGAATCTCAATGCTTGACGCATAGCCGTTCATCCCGGTGATGGTGCCGTTGCCGTCGGTACCTATATTTACATTAAAGCTATAGGTCACGGTCACCTCACATTGATCAGTGAACTTCCCATCATCAGTGGTGCCGGTAATGGTCGCGGTGCCTTCTTTTACCCCGGTGACTTTGCCGCTGGCATCAACGGTCGCAACTTCAGCATCTGAGGTCGACCAGGTCAGGTTTTTATTGGTGGCGTTGGCTGGTGCCACCGTGGCGGTGAGGGTAGTGGTTTTGTTAAGTCCCACACTAGCATCGGCATCCAGACTGACTCCGATCACCGGAATAGTAGTCACGGTGATCGTACTGGCTGCGGTTTTGCTGCCATCATTGGTGGTCACCGTAATGACCGCAGTCCCCGCCGCCACAGCCTTGACATTGCCCGCGCTGTCCACAGTGGCCACAGCAGTTTTATCCGATGACCAGGTTACCGCTTGATTGGCGGCGTTAGCTGGCGCTACAGTCGCTGTCAGTTTTCCCGAATCGCCGACGATCAGAGCCAGGGTGGTCTGATCCAAACTCACCCCAGTCACTGAAATCGCTGCCGGCGGGGTATAACCGCCACCACCACCGGGTGTCGGCGGGGTAACTGGCGACACAGCCGGTGTAACCACCGGTGGCACGGTGACCTCAGGCGCAATGGTCTGCTGCGTCGGCGCTTGTTCAAAGGTCACGCCATCCGCTTTAACCTCGGCTTTCGCCACGGCGCCCTGGCCTTTGACCGCGGTCTTGGCATCCAGCACCAGATCTGTCACGGTTGTTCCGGCATTCAGGGTAATCGCACTCCCCGCTGCCTCGGTACCGACCGTCATTTTACCGATCGTCGTGGTATCGCCCTGGGTGGTTACCGTCATATTGGGAGCGTTGACAGTAACGCTGTCAAAGGCACCTTCCAAAATAATCGTCTCGCCAGCGGCCGCTTCCGAGACAAAAAATGGCAGTCCTTTGACGTCGATCGCCACAATCCGCACTGCCCCGCTGGCAGTTTTTTGCATGACAATGCGGCTGTACTCGCCACCGTTGATCTTGATGCTGTTAACCCCGCCGCCGCGGACAAAGGTATCGCCCTTAACCGTGACGTTGTTCAGGGTGACCGTGCCACTGCCGACCGCTTCGCTGATCGTCAGGTTGCCGTCGATCACCAGATTCTGAAGAATCACGCCATCAGCCGCGATGGTGGCATCACCGGTCACGGTTTCAGTCCCGCTGGCTGGACCGTAATTACCGGCTGTATCATAGCTTTTTCCCTGCACTGCATCTTTGGTGATTTCCAGCGTCAAGGCTTCCAGCCGCAATGAACTGCCAACCGTTCCCAACTGGTTGCCGTCCTGAATCCATTGCGACGAATCCGCCGGGGTATCGCCGACATTCTGAACATGGCCCCGGTATTTTATATGATAACCGCTGATTTCTTTGCCGGCGGCGTCGGTCAGGACGATCTTAATGGCTTCAATCCGCAGACCTTTTCCCCGGGTTCCGGCATAGTCGCCGTCTTTTGCCCAGGTCGTAAAATCATTTTCGTCATAAAGCCAGCCAATATTCTGGACATGGACGTTGTAGCGAATCTGGATCCCCTCGGGGAGCGTATCGCCGGGTTTGATCTCAAAACCTTCAATCCGTTTACTCTCGCCGACGGTACCAATTCGATTCGGGCTTGACACCCAGGATCCGTCCGTCGGAAAATCCCCGACATCCTGAATGTGTCCCCGGGACAGCACCGTAAAACTGGTCGGGTCCTGAGTGTCCGCGGCAAAAACGGATTGAAACGGGAATAGACATCCCAACATGAATAAACAAAAAACAATTCTTTTCATTATTATAGCTCCTTAATGGCTGTAGTGGTAAATTAGGTGTTTCGTAACGGCGGCGTGCTGCGTTTGCCGCTGAATCGATAAATATAGCTGCTATTTACCTGTTGCATTATATCAACAATGGTTCTGGTTAAGAAGTACCATTCACGAAATAAACGGACGTTTCACGACATGCCGGCCCGCTGTCGGCATTGACCTCAGCTTTAGCCACCGGGTTGTCGGCTGCCAGTGCCGTTAACGGCAGACACAGAAAAACAAGCGTGATAAAAACACACCAGCACGTAAATAAAACTGCTCAACAGGGCGCCGATTTTTAATATTATTGAATAAAGCCTTAATAAAAAGGTATATCGTTAGTATCAAACCGGTTTTTATCCACCAGTGATGCATCGTTCCCAACCATCCCTGTTCGTTCAGACGTTACCATTATCCCCTCAATTTTATGAAAACAACCTGTCGCCATCGCATACCAGGCGCTGCTTACCAAATTTTAAAAAACCATACTCTAATAATTCAGGAGGCCGCTATGCCAAACCCAAATGAACAAAAACTGAACAAATATAACGTTATTCCAAGTATTGTTGCTACTTCTGGCTCCGACGATCCGCTGATTGGCAATTGTCCGGCCTGCGGTTTTCCCCGCAAGCGCGAGCCAAAAACTAATCGATCGAATCACCCAAATATCGGGAATTGTCCGGTATGTCACAATGAACTTGTAGCTTCTAATCACGGTTATTTTGTCGTCTACAAAGATAAAGATGATCTTTTTGACATTGCCTTTCAATGGATACCAGCCAAAAGTACTGATAACAGTGATGATCAGACCCCAGCAGAAAGCCCGGTGCCGATTCCCACTGCAAAACAAGCGTTATTTGAAAAAATCGTGACTGCCAATACCATTATTAAATCATTATATTTCAATGAAGACACCGATATTCACGTGGCCGATCATAAGGTTAATGATGCGATTAAAAAAAAGTATTTTAAAAAACTGCTTTCTTTAGCCCAAGCTGGATTGGCGGGCGAGATGGCCCAGCCGGCTTTGGCCACCTCGGCCCTGGAGCGACTTAAAGACGAAATAACGATCGTCGAAGGTCAGCGTATCAAAAATACCTATATGAAAGAATTAGGCCTGCGCGCTTTTCTATCCAGCCTGATTGCGCTGTTGCTATTCTTAATTACCTCCACCGCAATATTTTCCGGACAGGCTACCTTCGCCGATGTTTTTTTTAAAAGACCAGACACATTCGTCTTTTTTGAAAGCGGCTTTTTATCTGTTATCAGTATGTGCAGTGTTATCTGGATCGGCGCCATGCTGGGCACCTGGGTTTCATTCGCCGCACGAAACCCGACCTTTAATTTTGAACGACTCAGCATTCTTGAAACCGATCGCATGGAGCCAACAATTCGTCTCATTTATATTGGGATCTGTGCCATCATTTTTTCACTTTTCCTGTCAAGTGGTATCGTTGCCCTGGAAATCGCTGGTTTCTCCACCGCTAACATCAATGAAAGCATCAGCACGCAAATTGTGATCGGCTTATTGTGTGGTTTAACGGAAAGCAAAATCGGCAGTTTTATCCATTCAAAAACCGAAGCAGTTATTTTGAAAAATAATAACACTGACGGTCAAACTGAAGAAAGTCAACCGCCCAAATAGACGAATGTCAGCGACTCCCGGTCGGGATAATCTACTGTCTCGCTGTGATTGTTCAAAAGAAAGCCGTTGTTTTAGTATTAATTGGTTTTGCTCCAATTGCCGATTTCCGTATTGTAGACAAAGATGCCGCCATCAGAGTTGTTACCACCAGCTTCAGTGCTGTTGTAGAAGTTTTTAAAGCCCACCCCGTACAGGCCCATTGTTGCATAGCCGGTTATTGTGCTATCCGGTATTGATACATTGGTTGGCAGGGTAATTTCGGTAATCGGATTCTGACTCGGACCCTCATGATTGCCCATAAATGCATCACTGCCAATGGTCAAAGTTGTTCCAACCGGATTATTAAGCGTCAGTTTTGTCAGCTTGTTGACGCCAAAGGCCCCCTCGCCGATGGCCGTTACCGTCGCCGGCAGGTTGAGCTCGGTCAGAGCACAGCCGCCAAAAGCATTGTCACCAATGGTTGACAATAAGCTGCCGCTTTCAAAACTGAGCGTGGCTAAAACAGGGCTTCTGGCAAATGCCTCGTTGCCAATCGCCATTACCGATTTTGGCAGCTCCAGAGCCGTCAAGGTGGAGCATTCGCAAAAAGCTTTCTCGCTAATGGTCGAAAGCTGCGATCCACTTTCAAAATTGAGCGTGGTCAAATGAACACATTGATTAAAGGCCTCCTTACCAAGCGATGTCAGCGACTTGGGCAGGCTCAGGGTCGTCAGACCAGTGCCAGCAAAAGCATCCTTACCAATGGTTTTAAGTTGCGAATTGGCAGTAAAGGTGACCGTTGTCAGTTGATTGCAACCGCGAAAAGCGTAATTTCCAATTGATATGACCGTCACAGAGAGTGCTATTGTCTTGAGCTTCGTAAAATTAAATGCGTTCACGCCAATTGTCTGGACACTGGCTTCAGTGGGAATGGTCACCGTTTCAAGGTTGTAGCAGCTATTAAAACAGTCTAATGGAATCGACGTTAAGGCCTTGGGGATATTGATTGTCTGCAGTTTTGTACAGCTCATGAAACAATTCTCGGAGAAATTTTTTATCGTATCCGGCAACGTCACCTTAGTCAGGCTATCATTAGAAGAGAAAGCTTCTGATTTGATGCCGATGACGGTTGTCCCGTCAATTGTTCCGGGCACAACCAGCTCGCCGCCCGGCCCGGAATAGGCCGTAATGACACCATCAACGTCAATCTTATAACGATTTTTAACCGCAAAATTGGCCGTCACTGTCGCCGTCAGGCCGTAGTCGCCGATGGCGGTAGCCACCGAATCGGCACCGGCAACGCTAAAGGTCGTTCCAGCCGCAAACTGATAGCCCGGATCCGCGGTTAAGGTCATTGTCGCGGTGTAAGCCTTGCTGCCGTCAAAGGTCGTAACCGGCATGGTCGTGCCGGTTTCGGTCCAGGCGACTGCGCCGCTGTATTCGCGCGTTGCATTATTTGGCAGCATCACAGCAAAGCTGGCCGCTGGCGTCCGGCCGGCAAAGGGTTCGGCAACGGCAGTAATTGCTTCGGCTCGGATTGGCGTTGGCACCGTAACATTAACCTCGCAGGTATCAAGAGGCACTCCGGCTTGTGCCGTACCCACCCCAATGGATGCATTCCCTGCACCGATGGCGGTAAATTTTCCGCTGCCGTCAGAACGCAGCACGGCTGGATTACTGCTAATCCAGCTCACCGTCTGATCGGTCGCATTAGCCGGGGCCACCGTCGCCGTCAGGGTCACCGTTTCACCAAACTTCAGCTGAAGCGGATCCGTTTGGCTAAGAGTAACAGCAGTCACCGGAACCCGTGTCGTCAGATGGACGACGTTGGAGGCTCCGGGGGTCGTCCCATCCACCACCAGCAACCGGAAATCGTAGCTTTCGCCGGAAGTCAGGCCGGTGACCGTGGCCGCTGTTGCCTGGGCATTAAGTGGCGCAACAAGCTGTGCCGGCGCCCAGGCGTTATCACCCGCGCTGGCCAGTTTCTGTTGCATCGTCACCGCACTGGCTCCGCTCTGGGCCGTAAAACTGAAGTTGGCCGTGGTCGCCTCAACCCCAGTGGATACCAAGCTGGCGGTTGGCTCAGGAATTTCCATCGTCAGCATGTTGCTGTCCGTTCCGCAGGCAAGATTGGTTGCCCGCAGGGTCAGGGTCCCGGGTTTGGCGACGCCGGTAAGGGCAATTGTGCACCCGTTCGTGGCGTTTTCAGTCGCTGTCCCCAGGGACAATCCGGTTGTGCCGGCATCGAATATATATTGCGTATTGCTATCAAGATTATCGCCGACAAGCTTCAGGTAGAGATAATTATCGTTTGTTCCAGCCAGTCGCTGGCGGGCTAGTAATATTAACAACGGCCGCACCGTTACCTGGCTTTTGTCCGTCCAGCCGCCATCGACGGTCGTTACGGTAATGACCGCGGTGCCAATACTATTTGCAGTCACTGCCCCCGCCGCAGTCACTTCAACCACAGTCGAATTGTCGCTGCTATAAGTGACTGCCTTATTGGTCGCATTGCTGGGTGTCACGGTCGCTGTTAACGTAGCATTTACTCCAACTGTTGTCTCCTGCATTGCCGGAAGGCTGACCCCCGTCACCGCCACCGTCGGTGGTGGACTTGGCGGGATGTAACCGCCGCCACCGCCATCCGACGGAAAGACCGGCGGCACAACAACCTCCGGCTCGACACTATAAGAACCGGGTTTTTTTTCAAAGACGACGCCATCAGCCTTGACCTCAGCTTTCGCCACATTGCCCTGGCCTTTCACCGCCGCCTTACCCGCCAACACCAGATCGGTCACAGAAGTGCCCGTGGCCAGATTAAGAGTGGTTCCCCCGGCTCCGGTGCCCACCGTCAGCTTGCCGATGGTGGTGGTATTGCCCTCGGTGGTCACATTCATATTGGGGGCGTCGACGGTGACGCTTGCAAAGGCGCCTTCTAAAATAATCGTCTCGCCGGCCGCCGCTTCTGAGATAATTACCGGCAGCTCATCGACTCCGATCGCCACAATCCGCACTGCTCCGCTGGCGGTTTTCTCCAGCACAATCCGGCTGTACTTACCACCGTTAATCTTGATGCTGTTAACCCCACCGCCGCGGACAAAGGTATCGCCCTTAACGGTGACGTTGTTGAGCGTCACCGTGCCGCTACCGACGGCCTCACTGATGGTCAAATTCTCCGCAATGGTCAGATTCTGCAGCACCACCCCATCAGCGGCAATGGTGGCATCACCGGTAATGGTTTCATTACCGGTTGCCGGGCCGAACGTACCGGCTTTATCATAGACCACTGAAACCGGTGCTGGCGGTTCCACGGCCATTTTGACCACCTGCACCAGTAGCGCTTCCAGCCGTTGGGAGCTACCGACGGTACCCAACTGCTTGCCATCGGCCAGCCACTGGGTTTTATCAGCCGGCAGATCGACGACATTCTGAACATGGCCACGATATTGAACCGAGTAGCCGGGTACCGCTTTCCCATCGCGATCAGTCAACACAATCTTGACCGCTTCAATCCGCAGGCTTTCGCCTCTGGTCCCGGCGTAGGCGCCGTCCTTCGGCCAGTTAGTAGAATCGTTCTCGTCATAGAGCCAGCCCTTATTTTGAACATGGACGTTATAGCGCAATTCCATCCCAGCCGGAACCGTTCCTGTCAGCTTGATCTCAAAGCCCTCAATCCGTTTGGACTGACCGACGGTGCCGATGATCTCGGGACTGTCCACCCAACTGCCATCACGCGGGTAATCCCCAATATCCTGTATATGCCCCCGGTACTCCACCCCCACCGGGTTGTCTGCGGCCCAGGCCGTTATTGGTAAACACAGAAAAATAAGTGTGATCAAACCACACCCGTAAATCCATTTGTTTTTCATGTCACGTTCTCCATTTCCTTTGAACCATTTATCTGATCACATCCATTGTCATCAGCAATTGCAATTTATTTCATCATATCATTGCAAAGTCTTGTAGTCCATTTTGGTCATGGAGTAGATTTGGCTAAAAAAGGAGTATTTTATCTGGCCCACCAAAAAAACAGCAAGAGTCTCTCTGTTTTTTTGGTGGGGCTTCACTCCCTTCTTTATAGGTTGATTCCAACTGTTTAATAACGGTATTCAATTGATCCTTTGAAAGCTGTGGCCCTGATGTTAAAATATAGCGCATACAGGTTTCAAAATATTGGATGCCCGTTTCCTTTTCTTCGAGTTCGTTTATCGCTTTGGCGGCCTTGAGAATGGTTTCAAGGAATTCCTGACTGCTTTTCTTAAAAACATCCCGAAATATCGACAAGGCAATGGTAAGCCCTGCATTTCCCTTGATGTCAACATCTGAAAACTGGGATAAATCATACATCTGATAGTGAAAATCCGGGGTCATCTGTCTGACGATTTCCGGCAATTCAGCAAAATCCGCAATGAAATCACCCAGCGTCAGGCCAATTTTCCATTGTGTCTTGCCATGGTAGATGACCATCGGAATAATGACCGGGATATGACTGCTGTTTTCATAGTTGGCTTTCTGATTTTTTACAAAGCCCAATTCATCAAACATCTGTAAAACTTCGAAAAGCCGTAGTACCTGGTTTTTGATTGTTTATTGTTTACTCCAGCTACTATTCGTTGTGTTATACGTATAGATACCGGCAGCGCCGGCAGTTACCGTTTTGTAGCTATTGTAAAAGCCGCTGCCGTTGTTGCCCATGGTCACGGCATCCGCGTCAAAACCCACATTGGTGGGGATGGTGATACTGGTCAGCGCGTGATTCTTAAAAGCGCTGTTCCCGATACTCAGAGGAGCAGTTGAATTGATAACCAGGGTTGATAAGGACGTTCCCCCTGCTCCATCGTCACGTTCAAAAGCATTGCATCCAATCGACGTCACGTTTGCCGGAATGGTCAGCGTCACCGTTAACAGGTTATTATAGAAAGTATAATCACCAATCGTCTCCAGTCCAGTTGGCAGATTAATGGCTGACAACTTACAGGTTGAAAACGCATCTGTTTCAAGGGTTTTTAATTGTGATGCGCCTCTGAAAGTCACCGACGACAGATTTCTGCAATAATGGAACGCCGATACCTTAATTATTGTGACCGTTTCCGGAATCGAGATTTCAGTCAGCGATTGATTACTTTTAAATACCTCGGCCCCAATGCCCGTCACCGTAACGCCATTGACCTGATCCGGAATAGACACCACACCACCCGTGCCGGAGTAAGCGGTAATCATACCCGTTGCAGCATCAATCCTAAAGGGACCAGTGGCCGGGAATTCGGCCGTGATCGAAACCGAACCTGCTCCATTAATAGCCGTGGCGCCGGCCACCTTAAAGAAATCGGCCGAAATATTCGCAGCGGAATAGGCATCTTTCAGACTCAGATTAATGGTGGCCACATAGGTTGTTGAGCCGCCAAAGCTGGCCCCTGTTGCAAGATCGGCTCCGTCCTTTACTTTCCAGACAATCGATCCCGTGTATTGGTCGGTCTCGGTAATGGTCGTTGCGGGGGTTCCCCCATAATAAGGAACGCCTACCCCGGCAATGTCCGGCAATAGCGCTTTAACCGTTACTGCACAAGTGGCCTCGATTCCTCCATCGGTGGTTATCGCCTTAATGGTAGCCAACCCTTCGGAAACGGCTGTCACCGTACCATCCGTCCCGACCGTGGCCACGGCGGTGTTGCTGGACGACCAGGTCACCGCCTTATTGGCAGCATTGGCTGGTTCCAGTACCGCCGTTAACGTGGTGGTGGCACCACAGTTAACGGCAACCGCAGCGGGATTAACTGACACGCTGGTGACCGGAATATTCAAGTCCGCCTTCATCTCATCGGACAACAGCGATTCTCCGTAAGCATCCCGGGCTTTGATGACAAAATAGTAGCTTTTGCTGCTGTCCAAACCGGTGATGTCTACCGTATTAACATTACCGGCCACTGTCTGATACGCACCGCCATAGGTACCCGCTGTATTGCTGACAAAAACATCATAAGCGGTGGCATTGTCGACCGGATTCCAGCTAACCGTAACCTGTGGGTTGCCGTCATTGACGATCGTCAGCGTATGCAGTACCGGCTTTGCCAAAATAACTTCTTTAGGATAACTGGCCCAATCCGCTGTTGCAAAACCGGTATACTTCACATAATACTTGATCTTCGTCACGGCCTCGATGGCATCCGCACCCAATGACGGTGCCGCTCCCTGGAAACTAATGGCCGTCAATTTTTGGCAACCTTGAAAGGCCACTTCGCCAATCTTGGTGACACTGGCGGGAATACTGATCGCCTCCAGCGCCTGGCAATTCAGAAAAGTCTGATCTTCAATGGCTGTCAGATGGCCCAGGATGGTGATTTTTTGCAGTGCTGTACAAAAACTGAACGCCGCCACTCCCAGGCTGGTGACCTTTGCGGGGATGGTTATCTCCGTTAGCGCCCAACAATTATTAAAGGCATTAGCGCCAATACTTTCCAGTGCCGAATTAGCGGTAAAGGTGACGCTGTTCAATTTCTCACACCTCAAAAATGCCGTCCCCCCAATTGCGGTCACCTGATCGGGAATTGCGATGCTTTGCAGCAGTTTACAGTTATGAAAAGCCATATCATCAATGGTTTTCAGGTCAGCCGCAGCGGCAAAAGTGACGGCGCTTAAACTGGTACAACCCTCGAACGCTGAAGTCTTAATGGCTGTGACACTTTGGGGAATCGCAATGCCGGCCAGTGCGGTACAACCCGAAAAGGCTTCTTCTCCAATGGATTTAAGTACTGTCGGAGCGGTAAAGATCACGGCTGTCAGACCGGTACAGCCCGAAAAGGCAGCAGTCTCAATCGACGTAACCGTCGCCGGCAGGGTGATCTCGGTGATGGCGGTCTGATTTTTAAAAACTTCATTTCCAACCCTGGTGACGGCCGTATGATTGACCATCGCCGGAACCGATATTATCCCGCCGGGGCCGGAATAGCCCGTAATCATCCCGTCATTGGTTATTTTATATTGATGAGTCGGTACAAACACAGCGGTAATCATCCGTGTATTGGCGTCATTGGTGGCGGTTGCGCCGGCCACCTTAAAGAAATTTTTCGAGATATCCGCTGCCGTATAAGGCTTTTTTATGGTCAGCGTGATGGTGGCCTGATAGGTGTTGGTGCCATCAAATGTTTCACCCTCCGGCAGCGCTGTCAGACCGCTGCCGACTTTTTTCTGCCAGCTAACCGTGCCGCTATATTGGCTGGTCGTCGCGATGGTCTTAACCGGTGTCTCCCCGGCAAAGGGAACCGTGACGCCACCAATGTCCTTTTTCAGATCTTTGACCGTGACCTCACAAGTGGCGGTTTTGTTGCCGTCCTGAGTGCTCACGGTAATCGTGGCAAGGCCTTCTTTAAGCCCGTTCACCGTACCATCCGTTCCGACCGTGGCAATGCTGTCATCAGTGCTTGTCCAGGACACATCAGGGTTGGTAGCATCAGCTGGCGCAATCGTTGCGTTCAGCTGGGCATTTTCGGACACGCCCAGCGACAGGCTAGTTTTGTCCAGAGTCACACTGCCGACCGGATTCGGATAAGGCACCGCCACCAATTTGACGTCCGACAGCAGCGACTCGCCATACTTATCGTGAGCTTTGACGGCAAAATAATAGCTTTTCCCGGCCGTTAACCCGGTATTGATGATCGCTTTCGCTTCGCTCACAGTGACGCTGGTCGCGGCGGAAAGATCACTGTTTTCACTGACATCGACCTGATAACCGGTTGCCCCGGGAATACTGGTCCAGCTTAGTTCAACCATCGGGGTTCCGGTATTGGTGACCGTCGGCGTATTCGGAACCGGTTTTGTCAAAATAATCGCATGGGGAAAGCCGACCCAGGCCCCCGTTGTAAAATCGCTATAATTTTCATAATACTTAATCGTCGTGCCAGGGGACATCAACAGGCCGGCGGGTTTTAAAAGAACGGGGGCGTTGCCTTCAAAAGTCAGCACCAAAGTGCTTTGCCAAGTATGTTCATCGAGAACGCCGGCGACACCAAAGACCTCTTCACCAAGGGTTTTCAAAGAGGCCGGCAGTGTTAAGCTGGTTAATTTACTGCACCAGTAAAATGCTCTTTCAGAAATGGTCGTCACCCCTTGGGGGATTGAAAAAGTGTCCAGCTCAAAGCAATTAATGAAGGCATAGGAGCCAATCGTCTCAAGGGTTGAGTCCGGTGCAAAGCTCACCGTTTTTAAGTTTTCACATCCTTTAAAAGCATTATCACCAATTACTTTTACCATCTTGGGAATCGTCACCTTTTCAATCACGGAACCTTCAAAAGCATTGTCGCCAATGGCCGTAATGGTTAATCCGCCAATGGTTTCCGGGATCGCAATGTCCGTGCTGCTGCCGTTCCTCCCGGTGATAATGCCAGTACCGTCGGCGGCGATTTTCAGTTTAAAGCTGGTCACGGTGACGGTGCAGCTGGCCGACTTCACCCCATCAACCGTCGTGACGGTAATCGTGGCCGACCCTTCTTTAACGTTCCCGGTGACCTTGCCGGTGGCATCCACCGTGGCAATGGTGTCATCGCTGGATGTCCAGGTGACGGCCTGATTACTAGCATTTGCCGGGGCGACCGTGGCCACCAGCGTTTCGCTGGTATTGAAAGACAAGGTCAAAGCCGTTTTATTCAAGCTGACCCCGGACACCGAAATCGTGGTAGAGCCACTGCCCCCGCTATCCGTCGGAAAGACCGGCGGAATCACCACACCCGGTTCCACCGAATAGGTACCGGGTTTCTTGTCAAAGACCACGCCGTCCGCCTTAACCTCGGCTTTGGCCACATTGCCCTGGCCTTTGACCGCCGCTTTGCTATCCAGCACCAGATCACTGACCGTGGTTCCGGCGGCAACCGTCACTGTACTACCGGCGGCGCCGGCGCTCACCGTCATCGTCCCGATGGTGGTTGCCCCCTGGGTGGTAACGGTCATATTGGGGGCGTTAACGGTGACGCTCTCAAATGCGCCTTCTAGAATAATCGTTTCCCCGGCTGCGGCTTCTGAGACAACAAACGGTATCCCGTCCACATTGAGCGCCACAATCCGGACGGCGCCACTGGCGGTTTTCTCCAGCACAATCCGACTGTACTTACCGCCGTTGATCTTAATGCTGTTAACTCCGCCGCCGCGGACAAAGGTATCGCCCTTAACGGTAACGTTGTTCAGGGTGACATTGCCGTCGCCGACGGTCTCGCTGATCGTCAGATTGCCGGCAATGGTAAGATTCTGGAGAATCACGCCATCGGCAGCGATGGTGACATCGTCGGCAATGGTTTCATTATCCTGGTCTGGGCCATAAGTACCGGCCCGGTCATAGACCTGTGGCGCAGTCGGTTCCACCGGATCGGTGCCGGTTTTAACCACCTGCACCAGCAGCGCTTCCAACCGCAGCGAGCTCCCGACGGTGCCCAGCTGCGCGCCATCGGCCAGCCACTGGGTTTTATCAGCCGGCAAATCGCCAACATTCTGGACATGACCACGATACTGTACCGAGTAGCCGGGGACGGCTTTCCCATCGCGATCAGTCAACACGATTTTGACTGCTTCAATTCGCAGGCTGTCCCCCCGGGTGCCGGCGTAGGCGCCATCTTTAGGCCAGTTAGCGGGATCGTCTTCGTTATACAACCAGCCCATATTCTGAACATGGACGTTATAGCGCAATTCCATCCCCTCGGGAACAGTTCCCGAGAGTTTGATCTCAAAACCCTCAATCCGCTTGGACTGACCGACCGTGCCGATAATCTCGGGACTGTCGACCCAACTGCCGTCACGCGGGTAATCCCCTAAATCCTGAATGTGCCCGCGATAGCTAACCCCCACCGGGTTGTCTGCGGCCCAGGCCGTTATTGGTAAACACAGAAAAATAAGTGTGATCAAACCACACCAGTAAAGCCATTTGTTTTTCATGACACGTTCTCCATTTCCTTTGAACCCTTTATCTGATCACAGCCATTGTCATCAGCAATTGCAATTTATTTCATCATATCATTGCAAAGTCTTGAAGTCTATTTTGGTCATGGAGTAGATTTGGCTAAAAAAGGAGTATATTTTATTCCCGATCCAACAATCCATTTTGCAAAGCCGTATTGATGGCCGCATTCTTACCTTTGACATCCAATTTTTTATAAATATTCTGAAGATGGGTTTTGACGGTGACGCTCGAAATAAACAGCTGTTCGGCAATGGCATCCCGCTTCAAACCCTCGGCCATCAGCATCAGCACCTCCTTTTCCCGCTGGGTCAAAACGATACTCGGCAGTTTTTCTTTCTTTTGATTCGTCATGAAGGTGTTGCTTTCGCCAAGAATTCGGCCGGCAAAGACATCATCCGGTGTCTGTCGCAGCACTTCTTCCAGCATCGGTAATAGCACCTCCGCGTTTTCAATAAAGGGGAGGATAATCCCATCCGGTCGGGCACTGTCGAGGGCAATTTTCAGCGCCATCACGCCCGCCTCAAGACCGCCCAGCTGATACCGGGCAATGGCTTTAAAAAGATCATTATGAATATAACCCAACTGATTGTGAAAAAGCGAGAAAAATTCCACAAAGGTCTCAGTCAGCACCTCCAGCCGGACAAAATCCCGGGCGGCTGCCACTGCCTTGCCGTAAACCACATAATTAAAAGCCACCCCCTGATTAAACAGCTCGGACACCTTCATATCACCCACCTGCAGCCAGAAGGGGATTTTTTCGGGCTGACCCAAAACCGCAAAGAGATAACCCCGGCACAAGGCTAGGGTGGTATTATAGCGGGGATTATTCAGGGCTTTGATCGTTTCTTCCAGCTGATAAAAGCCTGCCAGGGCTTCATTGTTTCGACCGTCTTTAAGCTTCAGACGCAGCAGCACAAAATGGGCGCAGATAATAATGCCGTGCTGGTCTTTGGTGGCGGCCTTGTAAATGGCTTTTTCCGCATTGCTGGCGGCATCTTCCCAGGCGCCGGTTTCCAGACTGTATTCGGCCCTGACCAGATAGTCCGTACCCGTGCCGCAGCCATCGGTATACTGGGCATAGACCGGAAATTTTTCAATCATCAGCTTGGCGGTTTCCCGAAACCTCCCCGGATCGCGAAAATACATATACAGCAGATTCGGCGAGCCAAAGGTATATTCATTCTCCCGGTGGATGATATAGGACTGCCGGCCGTCAAGCAACGCCAGAATCCGATCATTCAGTTCGGCGGCTTGATCCGCGTGATTAAAGACCGTGAACTTGCGCAGGATCATGATTTCCGCCCGAATCCGGGTACACCGTCCCGCTGCCAGCTCGGGACGGTTCTGATAATGGGCCTCCATCTGGTTAAGGCGGCGCAATGCCAAGGCACTGAACTCATCATCGCCATGGAGCAGACCGACTAAAATAAACTGCAGGCCGGTGACCGGATAAGCAAAAAGCATCGCCGCCGCGGTTTCTTTGAATAACGGCCAAAACCCCTCAAACTTGCCCATCAGGGGCGTGATATGTTCCGGCTGATTCATGTGCTCAAAAATTAACAGGGGCTCCCCGGCCAGATAAAAAAGACGATAAGCCTCCTGAAAATCCCCTGCTGCTAAAAACCACTCACCCAACCGACGATAGCGGATTTTTAGCTGTTCCCCTGAAAAGTGCTGCCGTTTTCTTAAAAAATCCAGCAACACCGCGTGAATCGTATAACACTGCTCGCGTTCATCATAACGGATAAAGGCGTTTTCCTGCCGCAACTGGCGCAGCATTGCCCCGGTATCCACAAATTCGGTTACAAAAGCGGCCTGTTTTTCGCTGAAAGCGGTCATGAGCGACAATTCAATTAAGAATTCCTGAATTGTTTTCTCGTAATTCTGAAAAAAGGCCTGCTCGATCAGCGCCTCAAGGCTTAGATTCAGACCCACCGGAATCCCCCGCTCCAAACCTAAAAGAAGCATATAGGTCAATGAAATCCAGCCGTCCCCGTAAACACAGATTTTTTTCAGATCCGCTGGGGCAATGCCCTTAAAGCTCAACTCACAATAATCCCGCACCTCGTCCTCGGAAAATTTGAGCACCTGCTGATCAATCGTCCGGCACAACCCTTTGGCGACCAGCATGGCCGCATTAAAGCCAATCGTGTTGCGGGTGATCAGAATCAGCTGCAGGTTTTCAAGCTGCTCAATCACCAGATCCTCAATCAGCTGGTTTAAACGACTGCTGTTCACCAGATGAAAGTCATCAAGGACGATGACCCGCTGTTTTTCACTGGCAAACCGGCTTAACACCGCCAACACCTGCTCAGTCTGGGGAACATCAGCCGGAAAGCCCAAAGATAACAGCGCCGCCCCGGCCTGCTGATCCTGCTTTTTTATTTCCAGGGACAACTTTTCCCAGTCGCCGGAAAAGCTGGCTTGCGAATGAAAGCTCAGCCACACCGGTTTGATGCCGCTTTTTTCAAAATACTGGCGAACCGCCGTCGTTTTGCCATAGCCCATCGGCGCTTCGATAATGGTTAAGGGATAGCTTGTCAATTGATCAAGCCGCGCATTGATACGCTTTCGTTTTAAAATATTTAATTGCATGGTCGCATCTCTCATTATTAAAATTTTTCTGATCAGTCCATCGGCCACAATCACCCTGAGCCAGACATCACAATGCTGATTGTCGCGACTGTGTGATTGCAGGATTTGCAATCTATTATTTATTATAGCAAAAATTTCACTTTATCGGAGTTTTTTTTAATTAGTTACCACTGTACATGCGCTGGAGTCACCTGCATTCGCAGCGGAAAAAGAATAGTAAAAAAATCCGCCACCCAAAAAAGAAACCCCACAAGGGGGGCTCTAAGACTGCATAAAAGATTGATTACTTCACATGACATTTCAATTGTTCGTAAAAGTTTTAGGCGTACCCGCCATGATAATAACAACCGCGCATTCAGCCTGGTCATTCATCATTCCCACTCGCTCAGCAGGCGACGATTTCTTTGATCATGAACTCTTTGCCGCATAATATTTCCCAGTCGCCGCTGCCGCAGCTGAGGCAGGCGTCATGATTCGCAATCAGATTGAAGACCTTGCCGCAGCTCTGGCAGATCGCATTGCCGGGCAGAATCTCGATTTTTAATTCCGTCTCCTGCAGCAGCGTTCCGGCCACGGCGGCGGGATAACAGTCTTCGATGTATTTCGGAATCATCGCCGAGAGCTCGCCAATCTGCAGCACCAGCGTCTGAATGTCAGTCACGCCATTTTTTTTCGCAAACTTCTCCACCGTCTCGATGGCCCCCATTAATATTCCCAATTCATGCATGGGCATTCACCTCTCCTTGTTAAATGATAATAGCCAAACGGACGTCGGCTTCGCTGCCAGTTTCACGAAACACCAGAAGAAATCGCTACGCGAATTTTTTACACTGTACGGCGGACAGTCTGGCGACTGTTCGCCTACACGTTATAAAATTGTTTATGAAACTGACCGTTCAGCAACTCTTGTTCGATTCTTCTGCGATCCGGTCACATGCGTGTCACGGCTAATAGCCGCAACGGACAATCACCTCGCCGTTATGCGAAAACTCCGATTCTTATTCTTTTGAGAAAACCGCGTGCAGGGATTTTTTCGTGTTCTTGACGGCAATTCGGCCCTGACGCTTGATTGCATGCTTGATCACCGCCGGTTTCATGGCCTTCAGCTCCAGTCCCGGCTGGTCGTATTTGCGGACCAGGGAAATGGCGTCAAACTTGCATTTGGTGGTGCAGACGCCGCAACCAACACACTGATACTGATCGACAAAAGTGGCGCCGCAACCAAGACAGCGTTCGGTTTCCTGCTGAATCTGGGCGGCGGTAAAGGTGACGCGGAGATCGTCAAAGGTCTCCTTCGAGCGGCTGCCGTCGACATGCAGGGCCCGCTGCCGGGGCAGCCGGTCATAGCCCGCCATGTTCAGGTTGGCTGTATCCAGAGCGTGGTATTCCCGCTCCCGGGCGATTGCCAGGTTGTCGCCGTGCACGTAGCGGTGAATCGAAACCGCCCCCTGTTTGCCCAGGGCGATGGCGTCAATGGCAAATTTGGGACCGGTCAGGGCATCCCCGCCGACAAACACATCGGCTTCGCCGGTCTGGTAGGTCAGCGGATCGGCTTTGGCGGTCCGGTTGGGATTCAGTTCAATCGTGGTGCCATCCAGCAATCCGCCCCAGTCCAGTCCCTGTCCGACTGAAATCAGGACCTGTTCCGCTTCCACAATCCGGGTCTCCTGTTCATCAAACTGCGGATTGAAGCGGCCGCTATCATCGCTAACGGACAAACATTTTTTGAATTCCACCCCGACGACCCGGCCGTTTTCCTGGAGGATTCGTTTGGGCCCCCAGGAATTGCTGATCGCGATGCCTTCGGACAAGGCTTCGGCGATTTCTTCATCCAGCGCCGGCATGCAGGCCCGGCTTTCCAGACTGAACAGCTCGATGGTGGTGGCGCCGCTGCGCTCGGCCGTCCTGGCCACGTCGATGGCCACATTGCCGCCGCCGATGACGATGGTCCGGCCGGTAAGTTTCAGCTCCTCACCGAGGCTGACTTGGCGCAGAAAATCAACGCCGGTCATCACGCCCCTGGCCTCTTCACCCGCCAGACCCAGATTTCTGCCGGTCTGGGCGCC
This sequence comes from Acetobacterium paludosum, assembly GCF_008086595.1. Taxonomy (GTDB): domain Bacteria; phylum Bacillota; class Clostridia; order Eubacteriales; family Eubacteriaceae; genus Acetobacterium; species Acetobacterium paludosum. The sequence continues at coordinate 89,928 of NZ_RXYA01000009.1, forward strand.
GATAGCCAGATAAAAGGCTTGATAGCCTTTTTCCCGAAGCTCCGCCAGGGTGATATCCCGGCCGACCTCAACGCCGGTTTCAAATTTTACGCCCAGTTCTTTCAGGACGTCGATTTCGGCATCGACGATCTCCTTGCCCAAGCGAAAGGCGGGAATGCCGAGCATCAGCATGCCGCCAAGCTTCGGCTGCTTTTCAAAGACGGTGACCGGGTAGCCGTCAACCGCCAGATAATAGGCACAGGACAGTCCGGCGGGACCGGCGCCGATAACGGCAATTTTTTCGGACCGCGGGGCGCGCTGTTCCGGCACAAAGCGGTGCGCGGCCTGCAGATCCTGTTCGGCGATGAATTTCTTGACCTCATCGACGGCCAGGGCTTCGTCGAGACTGCCCCGGGTACAGGCGGATTCGCACTTGCGCGGACAGATACGGCCGCAGACAGCCGGGAAAGGATTTTCCTGCTTGATCAGCTCCAGCGCTTCCCGATACCGTCCCTGGGCAGCCATCTTGATGTAGCCCTGGACGGCGATGTGGGCCGGGCATTCGGATTTGCAGGGGCTGGTTCCGCTGTCCTCAACAAAGATGCGATGGCGGTAGTCGTAATTCCATTTGTCCATGCCCCACTGGGTATCATAGGGGGTATCCTTTTCTTCGGGAAGCGGCAGTGGGTTGAGCGTGCATAAATTCTGTCCCAATGTCGCCGCACCGGCCTGACAGTTTTCCACGCATTCGCCACAGGCGACGCATTTGTCCTTGTCCACCTGGGCCACGTAGTTCGACCGTGACCAGTCAGGATTTCGGTAGAAGGTGGTGTTGCGCAACCCGAAGCAGGAACAGCCGCAGCAGTTGCAGATGGCCAGGGCCTGGCCCGGTCCCGACAGGTTGGGGATGGAATGCACCAGCCCTTCCTTTTCGGCCTGATCGCAGATCGCAAAGGCCTGTTCTCTTGTGATTTTTCGGCCTTTGCCGGTGCGGATATAGTATTCCGCCGCCGGCCCGACCTGAATGCACATGTCTTCGATGGTATGGCCGCAGCCTTCCCCGATCGAGCGCATCGAGGTTCGACAGGCGCAATCCGCGGAAGAAAAAACATCGTGATTGTTCAGAATGTGAGAAATTTCCTCATAGCTGGCGCGTTTCGTGTCCCCGTCGATGGCGCTTTCGATCGGGATCACCCGCATGACGCCGGACCCCACCGGAATGTTTCCGGCCATCAGCGCCCCGAGTTTCCTTGTGTATTCTTCAAAGCAGGCGGCGATGTCCGGATATTTCGCGACGTTTTCCTTGTTGACCACCATGTATTCCATGATCCCCGGCACAAACAGTTCCAGGCAGTATTGATCGACGCCGTCTATTTTTTCGACCTTGACGGATCCGTCCACGGCCATTTTGTACAGTATTTTCTCGACGTCAGCGACGGGCTGGCCGCACAGCCTGGCGACTTCCCCAACGGTTTTGTATTGGCGGATTTCCAACTTCAGCGCAACTTCCGCCTCTTCGTCCGAGGTGACGGGCTCCAGAATCCGATATTCCGGATCAGTTGGTTTCACTTTGACGATGCCGCCGGTAATTCCGGCGGCTATTTTATTGGCCAGTTCAAGCACCTTTTTCTTAACCATTTCATTTCCTCCTATTTTATTAAATCAAGTGATTTCTAAATTCAAAAGAATCGAACAAAGGTTGCTTTGATGTCAGTTTCACAAACGCTTTTGTAACGTGCAGGCGAACAGTTCGGAGAACTGTCCGCCGTGCAGTGTAAAAAGTGTTTCGTGTAAACTGGCAGCGAAGCTCATGGCCGTCTCGCAACGAGCCCCTTTACTGTCAATCCCATAATGCGGCTAATTCCCATTCCAGTTTCTGACTTCGGTTCGCAGCCAGTCTGCCCATTCGCCGATGCCGGCCCCTGTTTTGGCGGAGATCGGAATCACTGTGATCCCCGGGTTGAGTTTGGTCACCCGTTCCTTCACCGCTTCAAAATCAAAGTCGAAATAAGCCCCGACGTCAATCTTGTTGATCAGCAGCACGTCGACAATCGAAAACATCAGCGGGTATTTGAGGGGCTTGTCGTCCCCTTCCGGTACGCTTAAAATCATCGCGTTTTTCACGGCGCCGGTGTCAAACTCCGCCGGACAGACCAGATTGCCGACATTTTCCAGAATGGCTAAATCTATGCCGGCGGTCCCGAGCCCCAGCAGTCCCTGGCGGGTCATCTCGGCATCGAGATGACACATCCCCCCGGTGTGCAGCTGGATGACTTTGGTACCGGTCCCGGAAACGGTCCGGGCATCCACATCGGAGTCGATATCCGCCTCGAGAATGCCGATTATCATTTCATCTTTTAACGCCTCGATGGTTCTTAACACCGTGGTGGTTTTCCCCGACCCCGGGGACGACATCAGATTCAGTAAAAACGTCTGCTCTTTCTTGAGTTCATTTCGGAGCAGCTCCGCCTGGCGATCATTGTCGTCAAAAACACTCTGCTTGATCTCAAGCACTTTATATACGTTCATTATTTATTTCTCCTCTGATTATATTTAATTTATGCGTCAGCCAAGCTCGCTTTTCGCTTCTTTTGAATCTTTTTTTTGTCTCGGTCTTTCATAACTTACTTTACACTATCTTATATTTAGTCAACTTCCGACCGCTCCATCCGGGCCTTGCTGTTCCTGCCGCCTTGACTAAGCGCCGCTGCCAATCATGGCAACCCGGCGGCTTATTCAGCCAGCGCCTTGACTTCCTGGTATGGTTTCAAATCGGTATATAATTCGCCCAGATAAGGATTTCTTCTGGTTTTAACAATTTTAAAGATCATGTAGCCAAAGACGCCGATATTGGCGGCTAACGACATCAAACTAAAAGCCATGAGCGGCAGCGTATTGTAGCTGGATGCCACGGCAAACGTCCCCTGATCGATGAACGCCGGAAAAGTCTGGGCGAACATGCACCAGATCGCCAGCGTCTGAGCCCGATGCTGAAGCCAGGCGCCTTTTCCCACCGTGAAAGCACACAGCGTCGGGGCCAGCAGCAGCGCCAAACCGCAGTACCAGGCATGGCCCGGCAGACAGTTGTAGGTGTAGGCAAAATTCCACAGATCATAGGCGATGATCCAGAACCACAGCATATCCGGCCACAGCATATCCCGGCTGCCGTCTTTAGCCGTCCGCTTTTTAATGCAGATCCCCAGGAAGCCGGTAATCGTGATGATGTTCAGGATCCCCGCAATGCCATTCATGAAATTCCAGGCCCCGCCCAGGACAAACATCGCTTCGTCGGCCAGCATTCCGCCGCCGGCATACTGCGTTCCGATCTGAAAATCCCGGGACACGGCCTCTAGAATGTTGATGGCCAGAATCAGGGCCGGAAAACCGAGCACCCATTTGATATCCGCCAGGCGCCGTTCTTTTCCGGTGGCTTTGTTCTGCCATTTGACATGGCGGATGCACCAGAAGCCGATACAGCCGGCCGTCGCAGAATAGACCTTGGCCAGATGAAACCAGTCGGTATAGGTGGTGTCCCGCAAGACCGTAAACCATAACGTCGACAGGAAAATAGGTAGAATGACAAAGCAGAAAAAGCCCACCCATTTCCACCTTCGGGCGATTTCATTGAAAGCAAAGAGGGCAATGAAGACGATTACCCAAACGCCCCAGACGCTGAATGCGGATGCCCCCGCAGCATAGTTGAAAACAAACATAATGTATCCTCCTTGAATGATTTGATTGCCTGCATTATATAACCATTGTTAAAGTTTCTTCAATAGACACATAAAAGGAAGTGTCGACTTAAACACTTCCTTTTATGTGATAACTATTAACCGTGCTGTGCTTGTCCGCTGCTGCTAATTATCCTGTGATGCGCGTTGAGGCGAACACTCGTTAGAGTGTCCGATCTCATGCGTGTCACGGATAATAGCAGCAGCGGACAAGCACGCCGATTTTTTTTGCGATCGCCTCTGAACTATTTGTATAAATTGTATAAACTGGCATCAAATCGGCCCTTGCTTAATGCTTTGAATTTTGGATTATTAAAAAGCTGCTATTTGATATCCGCGTCGACAAAGGCTTCCACCGAGCGGGGAATGCTGCCACGGATCATGATCAGCAACTTTTTGAGGATGATTTCGGGCTCTTCGGTCATACCGTCGTCGACCCAGTCGATCAGCAGCCCGTTAAAGACATGGCGATAGAAATTGACAATGAATTTCTGATCCACTTCCTTTAACTCCACATCCAGTTCTTTGACACATTCCGCCACCACACAATCCAGCAAGCGGTTGGACAGATGCGTCAAATAGGTGTTGGCTTCCGGCCAGTAGGAGGAATGATAGATGTGCAGGATCATTTTCGCATGCCGCTTGGTATAATTCATGGTTGCCAGAAACCCACCGCCCCAGGTTTCAAAGGTGCGGTTCTGGTCAATTTCCCGGGCTAATTCTTCGTGAAAAATATATTTGAAAACGGCCATCAGATCGGAAAAGTGATTATAAAAAGTCTGTCTGTTGACGCCGCAGTGGTCACAGATTTCCTTCACCGTCACCCGGTCGATGGATTTCTGGCTGGCCAGTTCTTTGAACGATGCAATGATCGCCTCTTTTGCATATTTTTTCATCCGCTGCTCCTTTGCTGCCAACGCTGGGCGTCGCTGTTGAAAATTATTGCTGCTATCATACCATGATCGGCACGGTGTTGTCCATCTGCAAAACCAGCGTGATTGGCATTCATTTCCAAACTTTTTTATTATAAAAAATTAGTTCTTTATTATTTCAGGGTATGAAAACATCTAGAAACCAACCTATCTGTTTATACCGTTACTTCTTGTTTTAATTTATTTGCGGCCTTGTTCATGGGTGCAAGGCCACCCACGGGCTTTATATAACCATCTTGTCAGGAAGGAGGTGAGAATATACAGAAAAAAATACAAATTAAAAATACAAAATGGAATAAGTCTGCCAAAGCGGAACACCGATGCGAAGAAGAAAAAAAGCGCATACGTGCTGCATTTTCTAGCCCATCAGAAGTTGAAATAATTCCAGCAAAACCAAACATCAATAAAGAAGCTGGGCAAAAAATCAGAGTTGCAGCTTACTGCCGTGTCAGTACTTATGAAGATTCACAAGCAGGCAGCTTTGAATTGCAGGTTCAACACTTTCAGGAGCTGATTACCAATGCGCTTGACTATGAATTCGTTGAAATCTATTCTGACGAAGGCATTTCAGGCACGTCAATGAGACGGCGTATTGGCTTTCAGCAGATGATCGAGGACTGCCGTGCAGGTAAAATCGATCTGATTTTAACTAAAAGTGTCAGCCGTTTTGCAAGAAACACCCGCGATTGTCTGGAGATTGTACGAACACTGAAGGCCTTGAATCCACCTGTTGGTGTCTATTTTGAAGCTGAAAATTTGAATACGATTGAGAGTAAAAATGAGTTTACACTTGGCGTTATGAGCCTTGTCGCACAGGGAGAATCAGAACAAAAAAGTGCTGCAATGATCTGGTCAATAATCGAACGCTTCAAGAAAGGTATTCCCATCATTTCTACTCATAATCTGCTTGGCTATGATAAAGATATTTTTGGAGAAATGATCATCGCCGAAGATGAAGCAGTTGTCATCCAGTACATTTATTCATGTTATCTAGATGGTTTATCGGTCCGAGAAATCGCTGAATTACTTACAGAACAACACATTCCCACTGCAAAGGGGGGTGAAGTCTGGAACAGCAGTACTGTCCGCAATATTTTAAAAAACGAAAAATATTGCGGCGACGTTCTGATGCAAAAAACCTATACTGTGGACTGTTTTTCTCATAAAACTGTGAAAAACACCGGACAAAAGCCACAGTATCGCTTACGGAATCACCATCCCGCCATTATTTCACGAAACGAGTGGGATAAAGTTCAGAATCTGTTACAGCACCCCAGATCAAGATCACAAAAAAAGAAAAACCCGATTGAACAAAAATTTCGGGTTGCTTATATCAAAAGCGGCAGACTAAAAGGTTTTGCGATTATTGATCCACGCTGGAATAGATCTTCTGTTGACAAATTTTTTGATGCGATCCAAATCAAACTCACAAACGAAAGGAACAAATAATGATGTTTAACGATTTTTCTAAATTCAACTTTGAAGTCATTGATGTTACTATAACTGGTGCACCCGAAATGGTAATCAACATGAACGGTATCACTTTTTCGGCAAAGCTGTTAGAAATTCTGGGTAATCCAGACTATGTACGCCCACTGGTAGATGCACCTAAGAAAGCATTCGCCATTCAGGTTTGCAAAGAAACTGATGGCAAATCAATGAGACTCAGAAAAAATAATCATTCGGGATCATACAGCTCCTCCTGTTCTGCCGTTCGTCATACGTTACGCCATCTTATGAAAGGCATCTGGAAAGATACGATGCGTTATCGCATATCAGGAACTTCATTTCCCGAAGATAAAGCTGTCGTTTTTGACTTGTCAAAAGCAGATGAACTACCACCATTTCATTCTGGAAAGAAGAAAATATCTAAACTTTAGACAATTGTATTTAAGCTCGACTACCAGCCAACTGGTACTATTTCAAAATAAAGCACAACTTAAAACGGGGATTTTACTGAGAAGCTTTGCATTCTGCTCTCAGAGTTATCAGGGAATTCCTCCCTGACATTGTTTGGAGCACGGCAGGTCTAAATGCAATTTCAAACAAATTTTATCAGTAATTTTACAACCCTAAATCGGCCCGGAATCTCACTTCTCCGGGCCGATTCCTGATAACTCAAAATTTCTGATAACCATTTAGCGAAATTTCCATTATAACTGATGCTATCGAGGATCTTAAAAATAATCAAGGCGTTGAAATTATTATTGCCGAACCTGTTGGTAGTTGTACGGATCTTTCAGCGACCATCAACCAACCATTAAAGGAAAAGTTTAATGAACAATTAATTATTGCGCCGTTAACCGTATTGGTAGATCCGATGAAGTTGATGGATATACTAAATGAAACACCTACAGAACTCCACAAAAGTTCGGAGTATATCTTGAAAAAGCAACTTGAAGAAGCTGATATTATTGTGATTAACAAATTAGATCTTTTAGTAACAGAAACTTTGGAAAGCGACAGCTATTATACTTGAGCTGATTTCAATTAATTCTACACAACGGCTGATGCATAAATCGGGGCGATAAACGACTCTTCCAGAATCCGGATATCGACGCCGTAAACGGTGCGGATGTGCTCATGATTCAGGACTGTTTTTGGCAACCCCGCAGCCTCGACTGCTCCTGAGCTTAAAAGGATGACCTGGTCGGAATAGCGCATCGCCATGTTCAAATCGTGGACCACCATAATCACAGCCTTGTTTTGTTTCACCACCATATTTCGGGCCAGCTCCATAATATCCATCTGGTTTTTGATGTCCAGAAAGCTGATGGGTTCATCAAAAAGATAAAGATCCGGATTTTGCACCAGTGCCCGGGCAATCAGAATCTTCTGTTTCTGTCCCCCGGACAATTCCTCGAATTGTTCATGAACCAACGGTTCAAGATCCAGCTCCTGGAGCACCTTCAAGACAATTTCGACATCTTCATTGGTAACCCGCCACTTAATATACGGCCGTCTTCCCATCATGACGACATCCATCACCGACCCGCTGATGTAACTATTGGTGAACTGCGGCACGTAGGCGATGCTTTTGGCCATTTCGATGGGCGGCATTTTTTGAACATTTTTTCCGTTCAGCATGACGGAGCCGCTTTGCGGCGTCAAGATTTTATTGATACACTTGACGATGGTGGTTTTCCCCGAGCCATTGGGACCGATCAGCGAAATCAGCTGTCCTGATCGAGCTGAAAAACTGATTCCCTTAACGACCAGGGCTTTTTTGGTATAGCCAAACTTCAAATCATTCACATGCAGTTCCAATTTATTTCCCTCGCTTTCTTACAATCAGATACAGAAAGAACGGAACACCAATCATCGACGTGACGATGCCCACCGGCAAGATGGTCGGCGAAATGATATTCCTTCCAATTGTATCGGCGATCAGCAACAGCAGTGCGCCAACCAGTGAAGCGGCCGGCACAGAATACCGGTAATCATTTCCGATCAGCATTTTGGTGATATGCGGTGCCACCAGACCGACAAACCCGATGACGCCGGTAAACGAGACGGCGACAGCGGTCAGCAGGGTGGAAATGCCAAACGACATCATCTTGACTTTTTTGTAGTTTACCCCCAGACTGACGGCGGTTTCTTCGCCTGCCGACATGATATTGAGATCCCACGCAAACCACATCATCAGAATAATGCTGACGGTGATCGAAACGGTCATAATCACAATCCCGACCGTGGGAACTCCGGAAAGGCTTCCCATCATCCAGAAAACCAGTTCGGGCAGATCTTTCATGTCACTGACATATTTGATCAGTGACACCAGCGCCGAGAACAAATAACCGATAGCCACCCCCGCCAGAATAAGAGTGCTTGAGGAGTTGCTGGCGACTTTGGCAATACCGTAAACCATCATCATGGTCAGAACCGCAAAGGCAAAGGCAAAAATCGGTAGTAAGAACTCTCCGAAATTCAAAAACGCAAAAGCAGAACTGAAAACAATCGCCAGGGATGCTCCAAAAGAGGCACCGTTTGAAACTCCCAGAGTATAGGGACTAACCAGGGGATTTTGAAAAATCCCCTGCATCAGTAACCCGGCATTTGACAAAGCCATTCCCACCAGAATCGCCGTGATGATTCTTGGCAGCCGAATACTAAAAACAATATCCCGCTGAATATCGGTAATGGCATCGTTATGAACAAATAAGTCTCCGATCACCTGAATGACTGTTTTTAAATCCACGGAAGCTGCCCCCAGGGTTATCGAAACAATGGCCGTCATCACCAGGGCCAAGGCCAGCAGCAGTATGAATAGAATCTTTCGGGACCGTTTGTTCATGTAATCGAGTTTTGCTTGTTCGATATTCTTTGCCATTGTTGTCTTTTCTATTTTTGTCATTTTCATTTGACGGCACCAACCCCTTTTGTTATTTTGCCGGATAGGCAAAAATTCCGACTAAGTCCGTTCCATATAAAGTTTTTTGCAGTTCTTTCTGAACATCGCCGACATTGATGTCTTTAAACTGATCCGGATACAGTGTTTTAGCAATGTAGAGTTCTCCGATGATGCTGCCCAGAGCGGTTGTACTTATTTCGCTGCTTAAAATAATCACTTTGCCATCTTTTACCGCCTGAAGATTTGCCCAGCTGGGTCGGCCAGTTAATTGCGTGTATGAATCCTTGACGGCGGTGTCATCGGTAATGCCGGTCCCCAGAATTTTTTTAGTGCTGCTGACCAGTTTGATGATGGCATCCGGATTTTTTCCCAGTACCCATTCATCGCTGATTTCAGGATATTGGGCCGTTTCATCGGCAGCGATGTTGATGCCACCGGCGGCATCAATCAAAGCCTGTCCCCCAGCCGTTTTGTTGACGCTTTTATAATCGGTATAACCTTCATAATAAACAGTGGCTTTGTCTTCTGTTTTGATGTTCTTTAATTTTTTCTCAATGATGGCTGCATATTTATCATGGAAATCCACAAAAGCCTTGGCTTTGTCTTCTTTCCCGAACAGTTTTCCCAGCGCGGTAACTTCGTCAGTGGCTTTAGAAACATCGACTAATTCCAGATAGATGCATTTTATTCCAGCCGCTTCCAACAATTTTTCATTATCCGCGGTCATATTGGCGGCATAAGTGAAAACCGCATCCGGCTTCAAGGCCATGATCGCTTCAATATTTGGCTCATTCCATTTTCCCACCGTCGGGACATCGACGTTGGGGGTTGGATTGGGGACCGAATCCCCACGGCCAATGACGGTTGCTTCAGAACCGAATGACTTCAGTACATCACATACACTGGAATTGTAGGTGACGATTCTTTCCAGCGGTTTATCAACGGTTATTTCTCGGCCCGCGGTATCGGTAACCGTAATCGCCCCGGTTGAATCCTTACTGCCGGTATCACTCTTTGCTGAACTGCAGGCGGCCAGCGACAGCACCATGGCCCCCAGCACAATCAGACACATGAGTCTCTTTAACAGTTTCATTCCTTTTTTTTCCATTATTTTCTCCTCTTTTTTAGTTTTTCTTTTTTGCGCCGTGAAGCTGAGACATTGTTTTTCGATATTCTTCAAACTCATCGGCTTTGATTATTTCAATGGCTGAGCCCTGAAAATCTCCGGCATCGGATCCCATATCCTCTTCCAGAAATCCTTCCAGTTCCAGATAGGAGTCCTGAATTTCTTCAATCATCCCCGCCTCGGGCTGCCACAGACCGCGCTGATATGCTTCCATCAGCCGCCTCGACATTTCCTCCAGCGCCCAGGGATTGTTGTCCCGGAAAAAAGCCCGGTTATCGGCATCAATGATAAAGGTTTTGGTAATGTCATCAAAGATCCAGTCATCCACTTCTTCCGTGGTGGCCTCCCAGCCATAGACCCGGCCGACCCGCTTGCTGATATCGCCGGCACCTTTGTAACCGTGGCGTTTCTGGCCCGCGATCCATTTGGGATTGAGGAGCTTGCCCCGCACCACCCGGTTGATTTCTTCGGCCAGCGTCCGGACCTCCACATTGGTCACTTCCCGAGTATCGCCGTAATAGGTCTTGACCGCTTTACCGGACAATTCCCGGGCGGCGGCAGTCATCCCGCCATAGTTTCCGAAATAGCAGCAGCAGCCGAGCAGATCGTGTTCATCAGACATGACTTTGTCATAGGTGATCTCCACCGTTTTCAGGCTGTTTTGTAGCTGGGCATAAGCCGGTTTCCCATAGCTTTCCCGGCCATAGGCATAGCCGTTGTAATAGGTGAAAAGATCTGTAATATCCGTCTGATCTTCCCAGGCCGAGGCGTAAACCATCAGGTTGACACCAGACGTGAAAGTTCCCGGCTGAACTCCGAATATTCGCGCGGTGGCGTCTTCCCAGGTTGTTTCCGGATTTTCCCGGATTATTTCGAGGGCATGTTTGCGAACGAAATTCTGATCGTCCTTTTCATCCAGTTTTGCCACGGCTTTAATGGCGTCATCCAGCAGGCCGACACAGTTCTGAAAATTATCCCGGAGGATGCCGGATATTTTAGCGGTCACATCAATTCGCGGCCGTCCCAGTTCCTTCATGGGGATCACTTCAATCCCCTTCACTTTTCCGTTGGGAAGCCATTTCGGTTTGACGCCCAGCAGATAGAAAAGCTGGGCCAGGCCTTCTCCGTCACCCCACATCACGTCAGCTGCCATCCAGTAAATGGCCATGGTTTCGGGATAATGTCCCTCTTCGTCGATAAACTTCTGAATGACCGAATCGGCCAGGCGCCGGCCGATTTCCCAGGCGGCTTTGGTGGGCACGGTTTCCGGATCCAGGGTGTAGAAATTCCTCCCGGTGGGCAGAATATCATCCCGGCCCCGGGTAATAATCCCGGCCGGCCCCGGTGAAACGTATTCCCCGTTCATCGCGCGAACGAGGGCCTCAATCTCTTTTGATTCGTCAATGCGCCGGTTGATGTCAATGATTCGTTCTCGAAACCCATTAATTTCAGCCAATACGGCTGGATGCTTGATCCGATAGGGTTCCGGCAGTAAAAAATCGGCGTTAATTTCACGGCCGTCCAAAAAATCCGCAATGATGTTTTTTCCGATTACGTCGATGTCAAAAACAACCTCCCCGTTATTCTTGCCGACGGCTTCAGAAAAAGACTCTGTCCCGCTCAGCAGCGTCTTCAGATCCACCCCGATCAACTGGCAAACGGCACTCCGCAGGGAAGCCTGGTCAACTCCCTCAAAACGCACAATGGCATTGAGCATTTCAATTCGGTCATCCCCGATGGGCAGTTCTCCAAAGATGTGCATGCCGTCCTGAATCTGAGTATTTTTAACGGTGGACAAAACCTTGTGGGCATCCGCTATCACCTGATCGAAGTTATGGTGGTAATCGTCGAGATTGATTTCTTTTTCCAGATTGTTTTTCTGAATCTCTTCAATCACCAGATGTTCCAGCTGATGAAGCTGGGTTTGGTCCGAAAGCCGGACCTTGTCAACCTGTTTTAAGAGGTTGTCCAATTCTTCCAGATCATCGTACAGGCCACCCTGAGCCATGACGGTCTGCATGTGATCGATAATGACGGCCAGTGCCCGGCGTTTGGCAATAGTGCCCTCGGGGGGATTATCGGCATTGTAAATATACAGATTCGGCATGTTGCCGATGCAGATATCCGGAAAGCAGCTGTCTGACAGGCCGGCGCCCTTGCCGGGCAGAAACTCCAGATTGCCGTGGGTTCCGACATGAATGATCACATCGGCCTGGTAGATCCGCTCAAAGTAGCGGTAGCTGGCCAGATATTGATGAGTCGGCGCAATATGGGGATCATGCAGGATTTTACAGACCTTGCCGTCGCACTGGGAACCGCTGCAGCCTCTTTTGGGCTGAACGCAGACCAGCGCATTTTTAAAGCTGACCCCGGTCACCAGCATTTTGTCCTCATAGACCATGGCCGGGGGCAGGCCCTCTTCGGTTTCTCCGAATGGTTCCCCCCATGCCTTTATCATATTGTCACGGGCTTCCCCGGTCAGTTCGGTAAACCATTCTTGATACTGCTCTCTTGACACAAAATCAATGACACCGCCTTTTTTGACCATTTCTCTGACTGTTGTCCAGCGAAATTCGGATATGGCTTTGCGCTGCATAATGGTTTTGATCAGGCTATCTCCAGTTTCCGGAATGTCCTCCAGATCGTAGCCCTGTTGTTTCATGGTCTTCAGAATCCGAGCTACGCTTTCCAGGGTATCCAGATTGGCACCGCCTCCAACCGAGGCTTCAGTAGAGGTGCAGGGATTGTTGTTTAGGATGAAGACAACTTTTTTATCCTGATTCTTTTTCTTTTTGAGCTCAATCCATTTGATCATCCGGCTGACCAGTTTCTCGCAGCGCTGTCCCACCGGCTTTCTGAGTTCAACCGGACGGCTGCGGTCTTCAGCGCCGATAAAAATCGGTTCGATCACCCCTTCCAGCTCGGGCAGCGCGATGCTCCAGGGCAGGTCGGCCACGGTGCCGTCCTTGCTTTCCTGCCATTCTTCAATGGACATCGAGGCAGAGCAGATGGGTTTGGCAATGGGACAGTTCAGCCGATTCATGATGGAGCTGGGTTTGCTCTGTTTGCCATCGTCGGCCGACTGTAAAAAGAATCCGCTCATGCGGATCATGGCATCGATCACCGGTTTGCCCTCATCATCGAAGCAGAATTTCTCCACCGCGTATTCCACGCCCTTCGCCCCGAGCTCGGCATCCGGCCAGGAATAGGTGTAAATCGGCAAGGCCGTATAGCCCCGGGCTTCGATGATCCGGATCAGCTCTTTCTCGACTGCAATGTCTTCATTCAGCCAGGTTGTTCGGGACGCGATAACGGCAATGACCCCCTTGGGGGATTTGTTGCGAAAGCCAAAATAATCCCGGGCAGTTTCAAATACAGCCGCCGTATCGAGATGAAAAATCCCTTCCCAGGGAATAAACGTCGGCTCTTGATAGGTGTGGCTTTCCCCCAGCACTTCCGTCAGCAGATAAGCGATCATATTGACCAGATTTTCCTTGCCGCTGTAGGTATAATACTGATTGCAAATGGCGGAGTGTTTCATGGTTTCACGGTTTTTAATCCGACTGGCCGCCTCTCCTCCCACATAAACGACGGGGGTTGTTTTTCCCGCTGCATAATCTTCGACTTCATCCCAGACTGAATCCGCGGCGGTGACGTTAAAAAAAAACAAATCCGCAGTATCCATTTCTTTGTAAAGCTGATTGATATCTTCCCGTCCGTCGCTTAATTCCGCCGCCGAATAGATTTTCAAATTCACCCGCTCTTCAATAAAAGGGCTGATCATTTTTAACCGGTTGGCTGATTTATGCCATAAAATGGCGATAACAGTTTTCATTTTTCTGCCTTCTTTTTATCCTGAACGGTCGCACCATTGTCATCAATAATAGTATTGACCATCGCCATATTGAATTTTCTCGTTGTTTCAAACGGCAGCGACTTCAGCCGGTGCAGAAACACCATTTCCGTCACTTCTCGAATATCCTCTTTATCAACCGCTTGATGGTCCTTATAGGCGGCCATCGCTCGGGCCGCTTTCATCAGAGTCAGATCACCGCGGTGGCCGTCAACTTCAAGGGCAATAGCAATTTTGGCATTGGTAAGCAGCAGGTCGTCGTCAATCGTCACCTCAGGCAAGCGTTCTCGGGCTTTAACGATCTGATCACTAAGTTGAGTTTCGGCATCCTGATATTCGTGCATAAACTCATGAGGATCCGCTTCAAACGCGCCTCTTCTTTTGACGATATCGATCCGCTGCCGCGGATCTTTAATCCCTTTAATGTCCACACTGAACCCGAAGCGGTCCAGCAACTGAGGCCGAAGTTCCCCTTCTTCGGGATTCATGGTTCCCACCAGAATGAACTGAGCGGGATGAGAAAAAGAAATGCCTTCCCGTTCTACGGTATTAACCCCCATGGCCGCGGAATCAAGGAGCAGATCGACAATGTGGTCATCCAGCAGATTAATTTCATCCACATACAAAATCCCCCGGTTGGCCTGCGCCAGCACCCCCAGATCAAATTTTTTCTTGCCATGCTGGATGGCCTCTTCAATATCCAGGGATCCCACCACCCGATCTTCCGTCGCTGAAACCGGCAGATCGACCACCCGCATTTTATCTTTGACAATTGCCAACGTTTCACCGTTTTTCACTTTTTCCCGACAGTTTTCACACAACGAGCCAGGATCGTTCGGATCACAGCGGAAAGGACAGTCCTTGACCACATCGATTTCCGGCAGCAGATTGGCAATCGCCCGAACGGCAGTTGATTTTCCGGTGCCCTTTTCGCCAAAAACCAGAACTCCGCCAATTTTAGGGTCGATAACGTTTAGGATCAGCCCCATTTTCATTGATTCCTGTCCGATGATGGCGGTAAACGGATAGGTCCTATTTTTTTTCATAAAATGTGTCATGCTGTCACCCTCATGCTTTCTACGATATTTAGTAATTTATCACTTTGTAATTCATCCATGGCCCGATACTCGGAATTCATCATCACCGCCAAATCTTTGGCAATGCCAAAACGCATCATTCCCTGTTTTTCGATATCAATCACCATCGTGCTGACTTGCTTGAAGTCCCGGATTTTCGCTCCGATTTCAAGCAGTTCGGCTTTCGGTTTCTGGTCGTCCGCTAAGCTCACGTTGCCCTTTCCATCAGTAATCACGATCATCATCGGCATCAGCTCTGGGGCCTTCTTCAGTTCGCTTTTAATCACCTGAATGCCTTTGGAAAGACCGGCATTGAGTGGTGTCCTGCCGCCGATTTCCATATTCTCCAGCAGTTTGTAGCCTCGCTCTACGCTGCGGGTTGGCGGCAGCAGCACCTGGGCTTCTTCGCCCCGAAAGGCAACGAGACAGATCTTGTCCCGTTTCACATAGGCGTCTTTGAGCAGCGACATAATCGCCCCCTTCGTTTCAACCATCCGCTGGTTGGCCCCCATGGAGCCGCTGGCATCCACCACGAAGACCAACAGATTGGCGATCTTTTTCTGCCGAACCTTTTCACGGATATCCTGTTCATAAATCGTGATGGCCATGCCGCTTGGTTCCCGTTCTCGCTGGAACGGCGCTGCTGCCCGGATGGTGGCATCCAGAGCCAGATCGTTGTTTTTGCGCTGCATCGTGGAAAAAATATAGCGTCCCGATTTGGAGGCGCTGCGGATGTTGGTCCGCTTGCCCTGACCCCTTCTAAACCGGCGATCCGACTGATGCCCGAAATCCTTGAGTTTGAAATCCTGTCCGATTTTGAAATTCTCTGTTTGCGGCTGATTCGGTTGCTTCTGTTTCTTTTTATCGTCATTCTTGTCTGACGGTTCCGATTCCTCCTGATTCTGACCATCCCCGTCAGAAGGCGGTTCATCATCATCCGGGTCCGACTGGTTTTCATTCGGATCCGCTTCGTCTTCCGGTTCCGGAGATTCCGAATTTTCCTGATCCTGCTGCTGCGGTTCCTGATCCCTTTGGCGATGCGTCAAAGCAAAAAAAGCCGCTTCCTCAATATCCGCATCAGTGATCTCGAGCCGGCCGTTTAAAGCCGCGATAGCCTTAGCCGTTTGTTCCATCACCAGATCTGCCCGGTGTCCTATGACGTTGGCCTGAAGACAAAGTGAAATGATTTTCTCCAAATTCTCTTCGGTCACGACAACACCTTTCATCCGTTCCTTAGCGTCAATAATCACTGCTTTCAGCTTCGCATCCTGAGCCCCATAGGATTGGCAGAACGCCTGACGATTTTCTTCATACTGATACTGTCTTTTCAGTATTTCTACCCGGGAACGGGGCTCCTTTTCGCCCCTAATATTCACAGACAAGCCAAAGCGATCCAGAAAATGGGATCGCAGCTCGCCTTCCTCCCGATTCATTGTGCCGATCAAAATAAACTCGCTTGCGTGGCTGAATGAAACCCCCTCACGCTCGATGTGGTTCACTCCGTTAGCACTAATGTCCAGAAGAATATCAATGATGTAATCCTGGAGCAGATTGACCTCATCCACATATAGGATGTTTTTATCCGCCTTCTTCAACACTCCAGCCTCAAAATAAACGGAACCGCTTGCCAGGGTTTTTTCCATATCGATGGAACCGACCAGACGATCCTCGGAAATCGACAGCGGCAGCTCCACAATCTTTTTTTCGATCAGCGGTGCCAGCGCCCGTACCGCTGTAGACTTTGCTGTCCCTTTTTCACCATTGATCAGGACGCCGCCAATTTTAGGATTGACCACATTCAACAGCAACGCTTTCTTCATGGCTTCCTGACCGATAATGGCAGTAAACGGATAGTAATTTTTATTCATTAACACAGCCTCCTCATATAAGTTACTGTTGGCTTTGCTGCCGGTTTTCGCAAATCACCAGAAGAAATCGCTACGCGAATTTCTTCAAGGTCGCGGGCAGTCGCCAACTACAAGCGAGCTTGTGATTGGCTCGTTACCAAATTGATTGCGAAACCGGCAGCAAAGCAACATTAGTTTGTGCTTTGTGCGTTTTTATAAATTTTTACTGCGATTAATACGAAGCAGTGCGATCAGCATAAACACAACAGTGTAAGCAACCAGCACCGCCAGGCTGAGCCAGTCAACCCCTTCGCCGTATGAAAGCTGCCGCAGCAGACTGCTGGCATAGGTTAAAGGCAGCAACTGCACCAGCATCTTTAAAATCACCGGCAGACCGGTTAGCGAAAAAAAAGTATTACCAATGAAGGTCATCGGTAAAATGACGAAGGTTGAAAAACGGCTGATATCCGCATGGGTTTTGGAAATAATCGCCGCCATGACACCCAGAGCCGAAAATGCCATTCCGTTGATGAGCATCACCACAAAAAAAATGACATTTACATGAATAGCCGCTCCAAACAGAAATGAAATTCCCAGAATCAGGCATCCGGCATACAGTCCGCGCAAACTTCCCCCAATCATCTGTCCAATGATGTATTGTCCCAGGGGGGTGGGTGACGCCAGTACATTATCAAAAGATCTTTCGTACAGCCGCTGGACATTGAGGGACATGCCAATGGCATTAAAACTGGCATTCATGGTGGTTAATGCGATGATCCCCGGAATCAGAAATTCCAGATATGGATGACCGTCCACCATTTTATCCATTCCCATACCGATACCAAAGGTAATCAGATATAAAATGGGACTGATCATAGCAGTTACCGTAATTTTGAACCACTCATGTTTAAATTCAATCCATTTTTCCCATAAAACCGTGAGAATCGCCAATTTTAATCAATCCCCCTTCCCAAACGTTTGATGAACACATCCTCCAGATTTGTTTCCCGTAGGGTAAAAGGATCATTAAGATTGGCTGCATAGGCGATTGCCAGTTCTTTATTCTGAAAGAATTCCCGTTTTATTCCCGCGGCGGTAGCTACATCAACAGCAATAACGCCCAGCCGTTTGATCATCTCAAGCGGCGGCGCAATCTCCAACAGACAGCCTTCATCAATCAATGCAATGCGATTGCAGAGCAGCTGAGCCTCCTCCATATAGTGCGTAGTCAGAATGAAGGTCATCCCCTGACGGTTTAACCCGCTGATTAAGTCCCACATCTGCCGTCTGGAAAACGGATCCAGACCGACGGTTGGTTCATCCAACAGTACCAGCTCGGGCTTGGGCAGCAACGCCCGGCAAAGCATCAGCTTCCGCTTCATGCCGCCAGAAAGCTCTCGGACTCTCTTTTTTCGATGCGTCATCAAGCCACAGAATGTCAGGAGTTCTTTGGTCGCTTTTCGACGCTGATCCTTCGGTATTTTGTAAAGGCGTCCTTGATATTCCATGATTTCTGTAACCGTCATGTCGCCGCGAAGCGTATATTCCTGGGTAACCGTCGTAATCTTCTGTTTCAGTTCGACGCTGTTGCGGCTGATTTCCTGGCCATCCAGCCGAATTTTCCCTTTGGATGGCAGCAGCAGCGTTGAGATGAGCCGGATGATCGTGGTTTTGCCAGCGCCGTTGGAACCGAGCAAGCCGAAGAATTCGCCCTTTTCTACTTTGAAGTTAATATTATCCAACACCTTCTTGTTTTGAAAGGTCTTTCCCAGGTTGATGATTTCAAGCATCGCCTACACCTCCTGATTTGCACAAAATAAAAAAGCCACGAAAAAAAGCCTCGGTTTTCGAACCGAAAATTAGTCTTCATGACTTTGTACCTATGTATTTAATTGCTGATATCGATTTTTCATCTAAGTTTCAATATGTCTTGTACAAACAAAAAAAGCCACAAAAACAATTTTCAGTTTTCGAACTGAAATTTTGTCTTCATGACTTTGTATATACATGTATTGAATTGTTTAAATTTTAACATATTCCAGTACTCTTGTCAAATAAAAACATGTACTGTCCTTTAGCAATGACCTATCGAATTAATAGCCATGAAAATTGAGGCAGTTGCAATTTATTCTGATTTGTTATTGACTTTTTCTATTATTTAATTTATACTCTACTCAATGTGCATTTTGAAGGTGTACACAATCAACAAAAGAATGAAATTAATTGTTTGATGTAAAAGTCTGAAGACTTGCTTGCTCTCAGGAGTTAGGTAGGTCTTATTTTTTTTCTTTTTTTATAAAATAACTTACTTTGAAAATTACTCCAGAAAGGTTGTTGATCTTGAAAAAAATATTATCAATTACTGGTTTAACTATCGACTCACAATTAATGCATGGAAGCCATCGAATTGTAAACGATTTATCTTTTGAACTTGAACAGGGTGAGACGCTCGCAATTGTTGGTGAAAGTGGCTGTGGTAAAACGATGACCGCATTGTCAATTTTTGGGTTGCTTCCTGAAAATTGTACTGCATCCGGCACGGTGACTTTTGATGATTGTAATCTTTTATCCCTTCGCGAAAAAGAATTAAGCCGGATGCGTGGTATTGATTTTGTCTTAATCCCTCAAAGTGGTGCAGATTTTCTCAATCCGGGATTAAAAGTACGAACCCAAATTTATGAAACCTTAAAAAGGACCGGAATAAAAGATAAACGCATTCTGGAAAAAACAGCCTGTGATTTACTAAACAGCGTTTCTTTTCAAAATCCTGATTCTATTATGAACAAATATCCTTTTCAACTTTCCGGTGGCATGGCGCAACGTGTCGTTTTGGCCATGGGCTTGACTTTTTCTCCTAAATTGGTGATATCCGATGAACCCACCAGGGGGATTGATTCAAACACAAGCATGGCCTATTTAAAAGAACTTACTTCGGTGTTCAGTGATTCTGGAATCGTTATTATCACCCATGATATTTCTGTTGCCGACTATTGCAAAAATATTTTTATAATGTACGCCGGTGAATGTATGGAATATGGAGATTGTACAAGAATATTAAACAATCCTTCTCATCCCTATACTAAGAGCCTGATCGCTGCTCTTCCAATTAATGGTTTTTCCCTGAATTCACGCAAAGCTTCAATTCCTCAGGATTTTTTGAATACCGGCTGCACCTTTTATCCCCACTGTCCGCAATCAACAAAAAAGTGTCAAACCGATAAACCGGAAAAACAGATCATTGATCAGACAAAGGTTTGGTGTCATCATGTTAAAAGTTGAAAACATTTCCAAAGATTTTAAAGTTGGTTTTCGAAAAAAAACTGAAAAGATTCTTGATGACATCAGTTTTTATATTAAACCAAAAGAAGTTGTCAGCATTACCGGAAACAGCGGGTCAGGAAAATCAACCATTGCCCGCATTATCAGCGGCACGATCAAGCCCGACCAGGGAAATATTTTCTATCGGGGAAATCTTCTTATCAGCCCCAACCAGTCTTTTTCAACTGAATACCGAAAGGATATCCAATTGATCCCTCAACAGCCTTTTTTATCCCTTGATCCCAAGCAGAAGGTCGGGGATGCCATCGCCGAAACGATACTAGCCCATGGTCTTTCCCCTTCCAAAAAAGAAGCTGCCCAACAAGTTAATGCCTTATTAGAACAGGTCTGGTTACCATGCCAACTGGCAAATCGTTATCCGTCGCAAATTTCAGGAGGGCAAGCCCAACGGATCGTAATAGCGAAAGCTTTAGCACTTAATCCCAAATTACTTATAGCCGACGAATCAACCTCTATGCTAGATATTCTTGCTCAGGCTCAGATTATCCAAATATTGCTGAATCTCATGACAAAATATGGTTTATCAATTCTTTTTATCTCTCATGATAAACCACTTGTACAAGCTTTTTCTAATCGTATTTATCACCTCTCTGAGGGAAAACTAATTCTACAAAATAAGGAGTGAAAGAAAATGAAAAATTTAAAAATATCTCTATCCATCATCGTGGCAATCTGTCTTTTTGCAATTGGCTTTACCGGTTGTTCCACCCAAAAAACAATCGACTCCATGGTTATTGGAACCACCATGGATATTCAATCCATTTCACGTAGCGATTATTATTACAATGTTCTTTCTGGAACACTGACGCATCTGGCCTTAGTGCGTCTAGACGAAAATAATGAGATTCAGCCGATGATGGCCGAATATTCCACGGCTGATAACGGAAAAACCTGGACTTTTGTCCTTAAAGACGGTCTTAAATGGGATGATGGTGAAAAGGTTACCGCTGAAGATGTGAAATTCACCATTGAATATCTTGATAAGATGGAAAATGCTGGCAGAATGGATAAGCTTGAAGCCATCAATATTGTGAACGACCAAACCATCCAATTGGTTTATAAAACCGCCAATATTCGAGCTTTAAACGATTTAACGACGCTTCGCATTATTCCCAAACATATTTTTGAAAATGTCACTGATTATGCCGGTTTTAAAGATGATGCTGCCGCCATTGGCTGCGGGCCCTATAAATTTGTTCGCTTCGATGCCGATGCCGGAGTATTGGAATTTGAAGCCAATCCGGATTATATTGGCGGTAAACCCAATATAAAAACCATTAATGTCAAGCTCTTCAAAAATACCGATACCATGTACATGGCGTTAAAAGCCGAAGAAATTGGAATGGTCTATTTCTACGCAGGGGGTATTGACCCCAGTGCTGCTGCAGACTTGAAAAGCAGCGGTAATATTACCCTTACCGAAGTTCAGGACACCAGTAATCCGCTTGTATTGATATTTAACAACGAAAAAACACCGGTCAATTCATTACCGGTTCGTCAGGCCATTGCCAAGGGAATTGACTATGAAAAATGTCGTGAACTTTTTGGTTCTGAATACAGTATTCCTTCAAATTACGGCTTCATTCCAAAAAGCAATGAAGGTTATATCGACACAGCGGCATTAAAACTGGACATTGATGGCGCTAAAAAAATTCTCTCTGATGCTGGCGCTATCGACTCCAATGGCGACGGTATCCTGGAGATCAACGGAACTCCTCTGGATTTGGAAATTCTCGTTCGCACCGACAAACCTGTTTATGCGCGAGTTGGCGAACTTCTTCAGTCAAATCTTAAGGCGATTGGTATCAATGTTATTTTAAATAGTGTTGACGTTCCAACTTTCCGATCCATGACTGAAACGGAACACACCGACGTCAGTATGCTTTCACGTTTTACCTCTTTCGGCATGAACATGGGAGCCGGTATGAGTACTTCTTATCTGGATGGACGTCTTAAAAGCAATGCCCAGGGACAGATAATGGATCCGGCTTTTGCCTCGATTGTCGACAAACTCAAAGCTGCAACAACGATGGCAGAATATGATCAAGCCGCCAAAGAATGTCAGGAATATTATGCCGGAAGTGTTCCCGCAATTGCTCTTTACTGGGATGTCTATCTGCAAGCCTATAACAGTAAATATGATAACTTTACAATCGATGGTACCTTTGGAATTGTCAACCAGCAAACCTGGTATTCGATTTCCCAAAAATAAGCACTGTTTTTTCAGTAGAAAGAGCTGTTTTTCAGCTCTTTCTAACTTTTTAATAAAATCACGGAGGTTAAAATGAGTGATATAACCAAAAAAATCATATCCAGTATTCTCTGCCTGGCAGCCATTATTATCATAAACTTCTTTCTTCCGCGATTAATGCCTGGTGATCCAGTTTTAATGCTCACCGGTCAGAATGAAGAATCTATTTCTGCTGCCCAATATCAAAGCTTTGAAGAGAAATTGGGAATTAATTATCCCGTCAGCATCCAATTCAAAAACTATCTTGTCAATCTTTTCAGCGGTGATTTGGGTTACTCGTATCATTATAATGATACGGTCGCCAATCTGATGAAAAATCGTATTCCCAACACGCTTCAGCTCGCGATCCCCAGCATTCTTCTGGCTTCAATTCTCGGGATGTTTCTTGGCTGCACCATGGGATATACAAAAAAACAACGTTTGGACAAAAGTGTGACAACTGCTTTTATTATTATTAATGCTATTCCTTCTTTTTTACTGGCCATGGTCATTGTAACTTTTTTTGCCTTTAAACTTCGACTCTTTCCTTTAGGAGGATTAAATTCAATTGTGGTACCACATCATGCAATTCTGGCCTTTGGCGATCGCATTAAACATCTGATTCTTCCAATTTCAACCATTGTTCTTTTAAGTCTTCCACCTAAATATATGATGGTTCGCAACACCGTTAAAAGCGCTACAAAAGAAAAATATGTTCTATATGCAAAAGCAAGAGGCATCAGCAGCTTTCGCATAAAATTTGTCCATATTTTCAAAAATGTTTGTCCACCCTTTATTACCCTCGTCGGTCTAAATCTCGCCTTTGTGATTTCCGGATCCATGATTACCGAAATTATTTTTTCAATCAACGGAATGGGTGAACTTCTTTACGAAGCAGCAATCTATCGAGATTTTCCAACCCTTCAGGGGTGCTTTTTCATTATCTCAATTATCGTCATTTTAGCTAACATCCTCACGGACATTACCTGTGTAATGGTCGATCCTAAGCAAAGGTTTGGTTTTTATGAAAGCAATTAAACGAACTTCTTTTAAAAAAGAATTTTATTCCCTATATTTTGGCATCATTATCATGATTGTTTTCCTATTATGGTCAATACTACCGGGCATTTTTTCTCCCTACAATCCAAAGGAGATGTTTTCTCCCTGGCTAGCCATGTCCTTATCCCATCTTCTCGGCACAAATGATATGGGCTATGATATTTTTTCAGAATTAATTTATGCTGCGTCCCGAACACTCTTCACAGGATTCTGCGCCGCTTTTGTTTCCCTGATTATCGGAACTACTTTAGGTACTTTATCTGGCTATTTAGAAGGCTGGGCTGGAGAAGGATTAGATTTTATCATTAATATATTTCTTCTCATTCCAACACTTCCAATGATGGTGGTTGTTGCTGCCTTTGTAGGGCCTGGAACTTTTAATATTATTTTGATTATTTCCCTTCTTGGCTGGTGTTCAACCGCCAGGGCTGTTCGTGCGAGAACAAAACAAATCAAACACTCACCCTTTGTAGAGGCTTTAACAATCTCAGGAATTTCTGAAAAACAAATTGTCTTGAAACACATTATCCCCAATCTTTCAGACGTTATTTTCGCAAAATATATTATGTCCGTCGCCAGCTGTATGCTCATGGAAGCAACCGTTAGCTTTATGGGCCTGGGCGATCCTACTCATGTTACCTGGGGAAGCATGATCAATTTTGCTTTTTCCCGTGGCGGCTTTTCCCGTGGCGTATTAAATTGGTACTTACCTCCAGGAATATGCATTACCCTCTGTGTGCTTTCTTTCTATTATATTAACAGTCATTTTGAAGAAAAATCAAAAATAGTTGTTAATGAAGAACAAAGCTATATGGATTAATTTTGAATGACGCTACCAATTTGTAATAATGAGTGGATATTTAGCATTATCAATTCCCCTGTTTTTGCCTGACCATATCAAAAGCCGTTTTCTTTAAAACGCAGTCCAGAGATTGCTCTTCTGTTATGATATTATTTACAATCAACCGCGAGGGGCATCCTCCGGGACAGATGGAATAATAGGAGCAATCACGACAATTGTCAGACATGATCTTTGCCAATGTAATGACCTTCATTTTCCCATATTTTATATTTCCCATAAAATATTCATACTTATCGATTAGCGAGCCGCAAGGATAAACATCTCCGTCCGGTAGGATAACAAATGAACGCCCGCAGGCGGCATAGCAATAATCTTTAGCGCAGGATGAGCACTTCAGCCGATTCTTTGCTGCTTCGATTTCACGTAGTTTAACCCACCTGCCGGAGAGCCTAAAGAGTTCCTCAGATTTTCTCTGCATCCCTTTTAATGCCGTTGTCAGTTGTAAAGGTGACGCTTTTTCGACCAGACCGCTTTTGGCATTTCCCGCTTCCCGGATGAGATCCAGACCGATTCCCGGAACATTGCCCAGATAGAATGCAAAGGTTACCAGGTTCGGCAATTCAGAAACATTCTGCTTCGTGACAACAGCATTGATATTTGCCCGGATGCCTGCTTGCCCCAACAGCTTGATACCATTGACCGCTGCGTTTGTCTTGCCCCGCAGCTTCTCGTTTATCGCCGGGGGGCCGTCCAGGCTCACACCAACAGCAATTTTCATCTTTTTAATGCCGGTGGCAATCTCTGGAGTAATCAATGTGCCGTTTGTCTGCATTTGAAAAGCGACATCGTAGTCGTTCGATTTGGCATATTCAACCACTCGGCAAATCAAATCAACATTCAGCAGTGGCTCCCCTCCGGCAAACTGGACTTTCATCGAACAATCGGCGAAATAATCCAACGCCGCTTTGGCGGTTTCAAAATCCATATCCGCCCTTTTTTCCCAGGCAGCGGCGTAACAGTATTTACAGTTGAGATTGCACCGGCTGGTCGTCCATAAGACGATCAGCACTTTTTCTTTCAAAATAGCTTTTGCCTTCGTTTTTTTCAGCACTCTTCTGCAACTCCTTCCATTTCAAGGTATAACTTTTTCAGTTGCTCCACCATTTCGTCATCGGCCTCCCACATATCCCGTTGCACGGCTTCCAGTAGGCGTTCAGTAATATTCTGAAGCGCCCAGGGATTAGCTGCCTTCAACCACTCTGAAAATTCCGGATCGAGGGCAAATTTTTTCGCCAGTTCCTCGTAAAGCTGATCATCCATCACCTGGGCTGTCACGTCCCAGCCAAAAATATGATCCACAATCTGGGAAATATCGCCGGCGCCCTTGTAACCGTGCTCCTTCATGCCCGCGATCCATTTCGGATTGAAAACCCGGGATCTAAGTTCAAAGCGCGTTTCCTCGCTGACGGTTCGGGTTTTGATCCGCTCCGGATTGGAACTATCTCCAATCAGCCCGACCGGGTCTTCTCCCTTGAATGCGCGCACCGAGGCAATCATCCCGCCATGAAAAGAATAGAAATCATCACTGTCGATCATTTCGAATTCCCGGGAATCCAGATTCATGACCGCCGCATCCATCACCGACAATCTTTTTTTGAACAACTCCGGCGCCTGTTTGCCATAGCTTTTCTGACTGTAAGCATAACCGCCCCAAGTCAGATAAATCTGGGCCAGATCATCCACGGTGTTCCATTGTTTCGTATCGATGATGTTGCAGACGCCGGCCCCATAGGCACCGGGTTTGCACCCGAATATCCGGTAACTGCTTTCCTCCCGGGCGCTGTCGTAATCGATACCTTTTTCCAGCAGTTCCTCGATGTCTTTTCGGACATGCTTCGCGACAAAGTTCATCTCTGTCGGTTCATCCAGATCGGCGACAGCCAGCACCGCCCGGTCCAGTAGATCAACGAGATTCGGGAAAGTATCCCGGAACAGACCGCTGATGCGCGTCGTCACATCGATTCGCGGCCGGCCGAGCTCATCAAGCGGAATCACTTCCAGTTCCCTGACATAGGCATTCTGTTTCTGCCAAATGGGTCGGACTCCCAGCAGATAGAGGATCTCCGCTTCATCTTCGCCGCCGGTGCGCATGGTTGAGGTGCCGAAGACCACCATTCCCACATTCTCCGGATACTGTCCCTGCTCTTTTTGGTACTTTTCAAGCATGTCATCAGCCAGACGTTTGCCGGCTTCCCAGGCGGTTGGCGAAGGTACGGTCTGCGGGTCGATTGAATAGAAATTTCTGCCGGTCGGCAGAATATGCGCCATCCCCCGGCTTGGACTCCCAGTCGGTCCCGGTTTGATGAACTTACCGTCCAGACCGTCGGTGATCGCGGTCAGTTCATTCTGGCAGTCAGCAAGACGGGGAACCAGAAAGGTGCAGATATAAATTGCCACCTTTTGGATTTCTGAATCAACGCAGCCAAAAACCTGATTACAGACTGTATCAATCTGCTTTTTCGCAAAATCCGTTTTGGCTAAAACTTCGAGAAACGCGATGGATTTTGCATAAATATCTTCCAGCACATCGGCATTTGTCTTTCCATTTTTGTTAAGTTTCCCCCGGTTGTCAAGCAGTTCATCCAGGTCATAACCATCGAATCTGGCGATGGAACGTCGCAGCGACGGCGTTTCGCCATTGGGCAACTGGGTCATTGCCGACAACAGTTCGATCAACTTTGCACCCGTCGGTGCCGCTCCCAGCGTATGCAGTCCCGTTTTGATCTGCGTTTCTTTCAACTCACTCAGATAATCGTGCAGCTGCTCCAGAAATCCGTCGAAATCCGCAGGCTGAGCATCATCCCGATTGAGGTCCCGGTGCAGATTTATCGCCAGCACCTTTTCCCAGATGATTTTTTGCAGATAACCGAGCTTGCCGGGATCCATCGCCTTGCATTTGTAATAGTCCTGAAGCTGGGTTTCCAGCGCCGCTGTTTCATCGTAGAGTTCCGCCCGCGCCATCACCGGTATCATATGGTCGATGATACAGCAGTTGCTGCGCCGTTTGGCCTGAGTTCCTTCGCCCGGGTTGTTGATGATATAAATATACAGGTGCGGCAGATCTGCGATAGCGATGCGCGGATAGCAGGACTCGGACAGTCCCAGTGCTTTTCCCGGCAGCCATTCCAGTGAGCCGTGCATGCCGACATGAATGATAGCATCGGCTTTGAACACCTGGCGAATCCATTCGTAATAGGCATAGTAATTGTGGGGCATCGGCAGATCCGGGCTGTGATAGACGCTTTCGGGATTAAGGGTGTTGCCCCGCGGCGGCTGCATGCCGATAAAAATATTCCCGTTGATGATTCCCGGCACAGCCAGCTGCTCCTGATGACAGAAAAATTCACCTGGCGGCTGATCCCAGAATTCGGTCATTTCATCGCGCACTTTTGGTGTCAACTTTTTAAACCAGGTCTCATAAGCAGACTTTGAAATCGTATCAACCGCTTTTTTAACCATCTGCTCCGGCGCCGCCCATCTCAGATCGTTGGTCGTTTTCGACAGCAGTTCATCGATAATCGCCGTGCCGTTTTCGGGCATTGTCTCAAGATAATAGCCATTTTTCTTCAGCAGCTTCAGGATATTGGCAACGCTGTCTTTTGAATCCAGCCCGAAGGCGCTGCCGATGGTGTCGTTGCGCGGCGGATAATTGTGAAACAAGATGGCTACCTTCTTGTCTTTGTTTTCCAGATGCTTTAGTTTCGCCCAGTTCTCGGCAATGTCGGCAATGTGTCGGATGCCGTCCCCATCCGGTTGATGAACGACAATCCTGGCGCCGGTCAATGGATCGCGGGTGCCTGAATCCGTAAATGCGCCAGCCAGCGTGATGATATTACCATCCATCTCCGGCAGGGCGGCGTTTGCAATCACATCCACCGGCGAAAGCCCCTGGGTCGAATCTTCCCAAAATTCTCTGTCTGTAAAGGCAACCATCGCTTTTAAAATCGGCACGCCAAAATCTGCTAAGACAGCATCAAGCGACTGATTTCTTACATTGCTTTTATAGCTCATCATCGAAGCGGAAAAACTCATCAGATTTACCATCACATCCACCACCGGTTTTCCGTCCATTTTAAAATAATGCGCCAGAATTTCTGCCAGTCCCATATTGCCGAGATCTTCTTCTCGACGTGTTTTGCGAAACACTGGGATGACATTCATCCCTCGGGTTTCAAATTCTCTGATGAAGGCGTCCACATATTTCGTATCGGCATTTGTCCAGTGCTCCCGGTGAAACCAGATGCCGACTGACAGCCTGCCCTTTTCGTATTTTTCTTTCAAATATTCTGCCAACGTCGGAAGCGTTTCAAAGTCGGGATGGTAGATTCCTTCCCATGGCAGAGGTGCTGGCTCCTGATACACGCCGGAAATTTTGTCTGACCGATTCAGCAGATACAGTAGTGCCTGATGGTAGTTTTCGCAGCCGCTATACGTCAGATACCGGTTCAGCTGCAGGTAAGCTGTTTTGTCAACGGTCGAACACTCGGCTGAAACCAACGCATCGATCGGGTTGGTATAATGAACATAGATCCTGACTGACGCCGGCATGGCGGCAACAATCCTGTCAAATCCGATGCTGTTGTTTTTTCCGCCATGCAGACAGATGATCAGGAAATCCGAATTTTGGGCAAATCCGATAAATTCATCGAGCTCCTCCGGATCATTGAATTCTTTATTTTTCCTAGCATAAACATCAATTTCATACGCTGTTCTGGTCAGTTTTATCGCTTTGCTCAGAATCGCCAGCTCCGTTCCATTTGCACTGCAAAACGCCAATTTCATTGTCATTATAATTCCTCCAATTTTTACACTATAAGGCGGACAGTTCATTAATAAGAAATTGAGGTAAAAAACAAACAAAGTACCGACAATTGTTACATCATGTTGTGTGCCTCAGAGCGGACATCTCGAAGAGTGTCCGAATCTGCAGCACCACAACAGATTAATAATTGGTCGGTACGAGTTTAGCAACAACCTACTGAAAATACATTTTCACACTGTCCGCATACCCATTCGCAAACGCCTATTTCATTATTGAACCGGCACCTTGTACATATAGGTGATCTGGTGATCCTTGAATGCCTCCGGATGGACAATCGCCGCATAATCGGCGACAATATCGTCGAGCTTGTCAACCGACTGATACCAGTTCGCCTGAAAAGCCCAGACGTTTCCAGAAGTGACCGATGGCAATTCGGCAACAAGAGATGCGGAATCGAAAATTTCTCCGGTATTCTTAAATATCTTTTGCCCCATTGGTTCATAGAAAAAGATACTTGCCGTACTTCCCTTTGAGTAAAAGTCTTCAAAGGTAACGTAAGAGTTTCCCGGATCAGCCGTACCAAAATCTTTGTACACATAATCCGCTCCGACAATGGTGTAAATATCAGCTATGTATGATCCGCCGTTTCGCACTAATACCTGCCCGTTATAAATGTATCCCCCCACGACCGTGGGTTTATCCAAACCGGCCACCGCTTTTTTTATTTCATCAAGGTGTTTAGCCGCATTGTCAATCTGAGTATTCGCTTCCTGCTCTTTTCCCAGGAAAGCCGCAAATAGTTTGGTATATTCCATTCTTCCCAAAACGGTTGTTTCCAAACCCGACGAGTCAACAATATAAGGTATTCCCAATTCATCAAGTTTTGGACCAACCGTATCATAGTCGGTATAAGAAATAAATGCCAGATCGACGCCGACACTCACCAAGGCTTCATAATCCAGGGCACTGTTTTTGCCCATAAATTTGATTTTTCCGGCCGCCATTCTGGTATCGATCTGTTCGATTTGACCTTTTCCCACATCGTAGGTCGATACCGCAGCCACTTTGTCGAACACATCGTCTCCCAGCACCCGTAAATATGAACTGTGGGTCGTAGAGCCCAGAAATATTTTATCCGGGTTTCCATTGACCACCTGGGCATTATCATAACCGGATGGTTTCTCTTTTCCTTCAGGAACAATCAGAGTCTGGCGGTCTTTTCCGTCAGTAACTAAGACAACCCCATTATCCAAATACTTGATATTGAAATTCTTTGCATACTGTACCTCCAGCTCACCTTTATTTGAGCTGCCTGAACCCGATTGGCCGGCACATCCCGCCAATACAAACACAGCTGCCAATACAATTGTCAATACTAAAATCACCTTTTTTTTCATTTTGTACTCCTTGTTTTTTTAATTTCTATGCTTAAGCATCACTCAACATTATAAAGTAGCAACCTAACGCACTCTATTTCAAATTTTCAGCATCTTTCTACCATTCTCTGCCCAGCTGATACAGCATCGCATTGAGAATCGCGGCGACCACCGGGCTCCCCCCTTTTCTGCCATTTATCCGGATGATGGGACTGTCGATCTGATCCAGCGCTTTCTTCGACTGGGCAGCTCCAACAAAACCGATCGCCGCACCGATGATCAGATCCGGTTTGGCTTCGCCCGCTTTGACTTTTTCAATCAGGGTATAGAGCGCTGTCGGCGCGTTTCCGATTGCAAAAATGCCAACGGAATCATCTTTAATGGCTTTTTCGATTGCAACAGTCGAGCGCGTAACGCCTCTCTTTTTAGCTTCTTCTGCCACATCAGCATCATGGCTGTAGTTCACAATTTCAATTTGATGATCTGCCAACGCTTTTTTGTTGACGCCAACCTGAATCATCCGGGTATCGGCATAAATTTTCTTTCCCTGCTTGAGGGCGGCCATTCCACATTCATAGCCTCCATTCAAAAATTCCAGCAAATCGGCATATTCAAAATCGGCCGTGGAGTGAATGATCCGTTTAACAATCGGTGCAATTTCTTCCGGGAATGTCCGGTCTCCCAGTTCTTCAGTAATGATCGCAAAACTGCCTTCTTCGATTTCTCTCGGGTTATTGATAAATTCCATTTCTTTTCTCTCTTTCTGTTATTTTTGTAGTCAATCACAAAACTTATAAACGTCGAACTGCTATTGCTTGGCGAGTAGTTTCCACAAACAATTCTGTAACGTGTAGGCGAACAGTGTAAGAGTTGTTTCGTGCGAAACTGATCGCAAAGCTCACGGTACTTTCGCAATTGCCTAAGTATTTTTGAACAAACAATCCAGTTCCTGGATCGACGCATTCCAGGCTGCCACGTCCTGGTGACGGACAATTTCGATGGTTCCACCTTGATAGTCGCCTTCCGACTCCTCCATCATTACTTCCATGTCTCCTTCTAAATTGAGATAGCGATTCTGAAGTGTTTTCAACGCTTCTTCACTGGGTTCCCATTTGTTACGCTGATAAAGCTCCAGAAATCGCCTGGAAATTTCTTCAATAGCATAGACATTATTTTCTTTAAACCAGCGGACCATTTCCTCATCACCGAGATAGGTTTCAACGACTTGATCAATCGCTGTATCGGCAACATTCCGGGTTAAGCATTTCCATTCAAAAAGAGTTTGAACTTTACGCATTAATTCCGAAGCTCCGATATAGCCCTTATTCTTAACGGAAGCATTCCATAATGGGTTAAAAAAAGTATGGGTCATAATCCGTTTTATCTCATCTTCAGTTTTCGATATCACGACCTTTTTTTTATGATTAGAATTCCCGTGATATTGTTTCAATGCATCCTTTGTTAACTGATTTTTCACCATACCGATGCCGCCAAAAACTGAAGCGGAAAAACTGGATGAAAGGATATTGAAACGATTATCGTTGGATGTTTCGAAAGCGACATCCACTGTTCGAATATTTTCTACAAATTCTTTCTTGAAATCAATTCCATTCAGGCCGTCGCCATAGGCATACCCAGAGAAAAGGGTAAAGATCTTCGCTAATTCTTCTTCCGATTCCCATGCGCTGGCCTTCAACGCCAGATCAACACCGGAACCGTAAGCCCCCGGTTTGGCTCCAAAAATCCGAATTGTTGAGCGTCGGAAGGCTTCGGATTTCGACATGTCATCATTGACTCTAATCGCTTCAACCATTTTCAGGGTATTCTTCCGGACAAAATTTATTTCGTCCGCTTCATCTTGAGCCGCGGCCATTTGCACCGCCCGATCCATCATCGCAATCAGACCCGGATAGGCATCCCGAAGCACCCCTGAAATTCGCACAACCACGTCGATCCTTGGCCGTTCCAGTTCTTCAGGGGGAATAACTTCAACATCCATAACAATGCCTGAATCATTCCAAACCGGATGAACTCCCAGCAGTGACAAAATCTGAGAGAGCTGCTCTCCATTAGTCATGGATATATCCGTGGACGTCATATTAACGACAACCTTTTCAGGAATCTTTCCTTCTTCCTTCTGATAATATTCAATTAATTGCTTTGCCATCTCAGTTCCGACAGAATAGGATTCTCGCGTCGGTATTTTTTGTGTGTCCATTAAATAAAAATTACGTCCTGTTGGCATAATGCGCTCCAAACCATCCCGCGGTGAACCGGCAAGTCCCGGTTCAATATAGTCACCATTGAGAGCCTTGATCAGATTTGCCATTTCATTTTCAACCGATAAAAGGCTTTGCTGTGTTTCTTTAATCTCGTTAATAAGAACCGCGCCTTCCATACCATATAGTGATTCGGAATTAAAATCTTCCGACTGGTTCTCGGCGAGAATTTGAGCGATCAGAGAAAGTACTTTTGAATTATAAGTATACTCATCTTTAAAGTCTTTTTTTAAGAAAGAGGCCGTTAAACTTGTTCCATCAATGGATTCTTTAATATAAGATACCTGATCCTTCATGTCCGGCGCCTCACCAAAAATGTGCAGTGCCTGTTCAAAAGATTGGTTGATCGATTGGGTCAGCAGGTTTTTGAGTGCCGTTGCTCCCAAATTAAAATTTTCCGCTTTTTTAATGATTTTCAAATACTCCGGTATTAAATCGATTTCTTTTTCAATATCCTTTTTTAAAACATCAACCTGGTTGCTCTGTGAAGCCACGGCTTCCAAATAGGTTCCCAACATTTTTATCAGCTGAACCCGTTGGTAATCTGTACTGATACAGCTAGGCAGATAATCCAGTATTGTAGCGTAATTTCTTCTTTTTGCACCCATTCCTTCAACACCGATACCAGCATTGTAGCAATAAAAATTGGACAGATTGCCGATAACCACATCCGGCCAACAGTATTGAGACAAGGCATTTACTTTTCCGGGCAAATGTTCGAGGCTCCCTCCGGTTCCGACATGAACCACTGCCTGAGCATTAATGATCGCGTCAATATAACGATAGGTTGCCAGATATTGGTGAGATGGCGGACAGGTCGGATCATGAAGAATCTTGCAGACTTCGCCGGTACATTTGGGTCCATAACAACCCCGCTTTGGCTGCAGCATCACCCAGATATTGCCGAATTTCAGACCCGTTATAATGATTTGGTTTTTGTAAACCATCCCTTCCCCCGGCGGAACTCCCCATGTCTTTTCCATTTGATCTCTAAGCACCGGATCGAGTTTATCGTAGAATTGATTGTAACCTCCGTCTCCTTCTAAAGGCATGCGGTAGATATCCCCGCCAGCCTTAACAATGTTTTCCACCGTGGTCCAACGAAAATCCTGATAGGCTTTTTTGTCCAGCATCTTTTTTTTAAGTGCCGCGCCGTCCTCAGGCCGGTTCAGCACCGAATAGCCTGCATTTTCAAGATTCTTCAAGATTTTGGCAACGCTTTCAAAGACAGCCAAACCCACTCCTGTTCCCAGCGTTGCCTCAACACCTGCGCAAGGTGAACAATTCAGCATTAGGACAATTTTTTTGTTTTCACTCAGGGTTTCTCTCAGCTTCAGTCTCTTTTTAATTCTTGCTGCCAGTCGATTAATTCGTTCTGGAATTGGTTCAGCTTTAACCATATCCCCAGGATCACTTCTGGCCCCAATCACGATGGGTTCAATCATTCCCAGTCTCTCATTGTTAGTGAACGACCATGACATTTCAGTGGAAAGCCCCGCCGTATTCTCAAGCCATTGGGCTTCATTCTGAAGGCGACTGATCATTGGTTTGAAAACTGGAATATTCATTATTTTAAAGGTTTCTACACTTTGACTGAATAGATCACCAGACTGATTATTTCCGGTCGCCCCCAAGGATTGAAGATTAATCAATCCATCGATTTCAAGGCCTTCTTCGGAAGAAAAGCAATCTCTAATAATCATTTCAAAATCTCTGCATCCTGATTCTTTATCTGAAGACAAATTACTGTAAACCGGGATAACACCAATTTCCTGAGCTTCCAATTCTTTGATCAGAGCTTTTTCGACTTCTAAATTATTTTTTCTCCAATTTTGGTAATGGGTAAGCAATCCAACCTGGTTCTTAAAAATATGCCATCTTCGGTACCAATTCTCATAAGATTCAAGAGATGAAAACACCTCTTTTGTATCCGGATGAAATATTCCGTCAGCAATTATATTTTGTTCCACAATACCCTCCTAAAATAATGAATGGTTGGATAAATCCCGGACCGCATCTGCCAGTACATCGGCTTCCAGATCTTCAATTCGATAGTAACGGGCATTCATACAGGATGCCAATTCCTTAGCCAAACCCAGCTTGATAAAATCGACCTCGGTATCCACCACAATGGTCTGGATTCCCTCAAAGCTGATCTTTTTTCCGATTTCCTTCGCTTCAGAAAACGGATCGTTGTCGGTAATGGCGGTATTGGTGCGGCCATCTGAAACCAGAACCAGAATCGGCAATAAATCCTCATGTTTTCGCTGCTCATTTTTGATCACCTCGTAGCCTTTTATCAGGCCTGCCGCCAGCGGTGTTTTTCCGCCGGTCGGTAAATCGCGCAAGCATTTTTGAGCCAAATCAATGCTTCGGGTAATATTAAGCAGTACCTCCGCTTCATTTTTTCTAAATGAAATCAGACCAACCCGGTCCCGTTTCTGATAGGCATCGGTAAGCAGCGAAACGACGGCTCCTTTCACTGTTTCCATCCGTTTTTTGGCGCCCATGGAGCCGCTGGCATCCACCACAAAAACAATCGTGCTGCCGGTTCGTTTTTCCCGCACCTTTTCTCTGATATCTTCCGATTTAATCACCAACGCCAAGCCGTTTTTCTCCCGAACGCTCTGGAAAGGCGCGGCAGCTCGAAGGGTCGCATCAAAGGCTAGATCGGTAATTTTATTTTTCGACATGGCACTTTTTATATACTGACCTTGTTTCGTATCGGTTTTCGTTTTAATTCGTTTACCTTCGCCTTTTCGCTTTTTTCGGTCAATGGCTTTAATATTTAGGTTTCTAACAATAAACGACCGACCAATTTCATCGATTTGATCCAGGATTTCGCTGAACTCCGGCTCCGGTTCCCGGGCTTCATCATCATCGGATTCGTCCGAGTCCGGTGGATCCGCTTCAGGGGTGTCCGGCTGATCTTCCTCCTGCTTTTCCGACTCTTCTTCGCTGTTATTATCCGGATCGTCCGGTTCCTCTTCAGGGGGATTTTCATCCGGATTCGCTTCGGTTTCTTCTTCCGCTTCCGAATCTTGTTGTTCCTGTTCTTGCTGCTCCTCCTGCGGTTCAGGTTCGTCAGGTTTTTCCCGTTTACGATGGGGCAGGGCAAATTCGGCGGCTTCCTTAATGTCGTCAATGTTAATGTTTTTTCGATTATCCAAAGCCGCCAAAGCTTTAGCCGTTTGAATCATCACCAGTTCTGCCCGATTTCCGGCACAATTGGCCTCGTTGACAATATCGGCTGTTAATTTTAAAATTGACTCAGAAATTTTTATTAGGGGCAGCTTTCTTTGCGCTTCGATAACCTGATCTCGTAGCTCAGTCGCTTCCGTCTCCCATTTTTTTACAAATGCAGCGGGGCTGGATTCAAACGCCAGCCGCCGCTTGATCACTTCTTTTCGCTCGGCCAGGTTCTTTGACCCGCCAACCTCCACGTAGATTCCAAAGCGATCCAGAAACTGGGATCGTAAAAAACCTTCCTCAGGATTCATGGTTCCGATCAGCACGAATCTGGACGCATGTTCACAGGCTATTCCCTCCCGCTCAATATGGTTAACACCCGACGCGGCCACTTCCAGAATACTGTTGACAATATGTTCGCTTAACAGATTAACTTCATCGATATAGAGAATATTGCCGTCGGCCTTTTTTAAAATACCGCTTTCAAAGGATCGTTTCCCGACTGAAATTGTTTTTTCAATGTCAATACTGCCAATCACCCGGTCTTCGGTGGCATTGAGCGGCAGCTCCACAACGGCCATCCCGTTGGCGACCTGGTTTAAGCTCCGCACAAGGGTCGATTTTGCAGTGCCTTTCTCGCCGGCCAGCAAAACGCCGCCGATCTGCGGATTAATCAGGTTGAGCAACAATGCTTTTTTGACTTTTTCCTGACCGATGACGGCAGCAAACGGGAAGCGATAGAAACCACGCTGTGTGCGTTTTTCTTTTTTTACCTGGTGGTTGCCGGGTTGCAAGCACAAGTCTGCTGCATTTCCGATTGGCAAATTATACGGCTGCATAGTCAGCGCTCCCGACTTCACTGATAATTTGTTGAACCCTGTCAAAATTCAAGATCCCTTCTTCAAATGGCGTTCGGCGCAACCGGTGCGGCAATACCAGTTCTGCCGCTTCCAGCATATCTGCCGATGAAACCTTGGTCGAACCATTAAACGCGGCAAGGGTCATCGCTGTTTTAATCATAGCGATGTCTGCCCGGTGGCCGTCCACATCCAGTTCGATACTGATTTTTGCGGCTATCTCCAGCATTTCATCACGGTACACAACTTTTTTTAATAATTTTTTCGCTTTTAAAATACGATCTCTTAAATTCTGTTGCTCGTTGATGAATTGCTGTGCAAATTCTTCTTTATCCGCTTCGTAAGCCAGTCTGTTTTTGATGACCGCGATTCGTCTTTCCGTGTTCCGTTCTCCGACCACGTCCACCACCATGCCAAACCGATCCAGAAGCTGCGGTCTTAAATCTCCTTCCTCGGGATTCATGGTACCGACGAGAATAAACCGAGCCGGATGAAAATAGGAAACGCCTTCACGCTCGATGGTGTTCACGCCCATAGCCGCCGAATCCAGGAGGACGTCAACAATATGATCATCCAGCAGGTTAACCTCATCGACATAGAGAATGTTCCGATTGGCCTGGGCTAAAATACCCGGTTCGAACTTTTTCTCGCCTTTTTTAATGGCCTGTTCAATATCCAGGGTTCCCACGACTCGATCCTCGGTGGCACTGACCGGCAGATCCACCACCTTCATTCTGCCAAAGGTTTCCACAAAATTTTCATGGTTTTCATATTTTGAAAGACAATCGCAGCACATGTTCCCCGGTTCTCTGGGGTCACATCCGAAAGCGCAGCCTTCCACCTGGCTCCGGATCGGCAATAAATCAGCCAGTGCCCGGACCGCGGTAGACTTCGCCGTGCCTTTTTCGCCCCGGATCAGAACGCCACCTAGAAGCGGGTTGATGACATTGAGAATCAAGGCCTTTTTCATCTGCTCCTGACCGACAATTCCTGTAAAAGGATAGACAATATTAACATTTTTCATTTTCTTTACCTTCTTTATCTTTATTCAACATTTTTACAATGATGCGCACCCAGAATGAACAGCACAATGAAATACACGGCCAGAACCCCAACATGGAGTGCCATTTGGCCGGCCGATTCGCCGGATGAGCGCAATGCGATATTGGTATGGGTTAATGGCAACACGTAAATAATCCAGCCTAAAACTTCCGGCATCTTGTCCACTGGGAAAAATGTTCCGCATAAAAACGACATCGGCGTAATCACAAAACTTGTGAATTTCGACATGTCGGAATGGGAATTAACCAACAGGCCGACAAAAAATCCCATTGCTGAAAAGACCAGACAGTTCAACAAGGCAATCAGCACAAAATAAGGCGTTATCACCAGATCCGTCGTAAAAACTGACACCAGTATCACAATCAGCAAAGCGGAGTAAACCCCATAAAGGGCGCCGGCAATGATTTTTCCCAAGGCATACACGGTCATATTGATGGGGGAGATCATATAAGATTCAAACGTTTTATAAAACAACCTAGAAATATTTATGGAGCTGCCCGTGTTGCTAAAGCTGATCATCATGGTATTCATGCCAATAATACCCGGAATAATATATGCCATATAGGACATGCCGTTCATTTGGACACTGCCCCCAAGACCCCAGCCAAAGGCAACTAAGTATAGAATCGGTGAAACCATATTGCCAAGGGTCGTTGCCCAAAATTTGCGTTTGAAGACAACCGCCTCCTGCCAAAGAATACCGTATAATCCTGCCATCATGATTCCACCCTTCTGTTGGTAAATTTCAAGAATACATCCTCCAGATTTGACGGCCGGATTCGCACTTCTCCTTCCAGTGAGCCGGCATACGTATTGGCTTCATCCCGCGTTCGGAAAAATTCTTCATGGGTGCTGCCATCATCAAAATACTCCACCGTTACTTTTCCAACTTCTTCAATGAGGTTAGCCGGCGTATCCAGCTGGATCAATTTTCCTTTGTTGATCAAACCCACCCGGTCACATAAAACTTCCGCTTCTTCAATATAGTGGGTGGTCAATAATACCGTCAGCCCTTTTGATTTCAGGCGTTTTAACAGGTCCCACATTTTTCTTCGGGCGGCCGCATCCAGTCCCACTGTCGGTTCATCCAACAGCAGTATTTCCGGTTCATGAAGCAAAGCCCTGGCAATCATCAACTTTCGTTTCATTCCCCCAGAATAATTCTTGGCCAAATCATCTTTGCGGTCTGTCAGTTCCGTAAATTCCAACAACTCATCGATTTTCTTGCGACGCTTATCCTTGCCAATGCGGTAAAGCATCCCATGCACTTCCAAGTTTTCCCAGGCCGACATTTCGTTTTCCAGGTTATTCTGCTGCGGAACCACCCCGATCTTGGCCTTTATTTCAGTTAAATTCCGATCAATACTTTTCCCGTTAATAATAATATCGCCTGATGTTTTCGGGGTGATCGTGCTGATCATGCGTACCGTTGTCGTTTTTCCGGCACCATTTGGTCCCAGAAGGCCGAAAAACTCGCCATCCTCAATGGTCAGGTTGAGCTTGTCCACCGCCGTTACATTTTTGTATTTTTTTGTCAAATCAATTATATTCAGCATTCTTTTCCTTCCTTATAAATCAGTTTCTATTCACTGAAGGTCTCCATATCCCCTTCAATTTCCAGATATAAAGTCCGAAGCTTTTCCAGACTTTCTTCTTTTGCCTCCCACATGCCTCTTTGGGCCGCCTCCAACAGACGCTCGGTCATATTCTGGATGGCCCAGGGATTTACGCTTTTAATCCATTCCCGACGTTCATCATTGAAAAGAAAGTTCGCACTGATTTTTTCATACATCCAATCCTCGACAATATCCGATGTGGCGTCCCATCCAAAAACAAAATCAACCATCCCGGAAATCTCCTGAGCGCCTTTATAGCCATGTTCTTTTAAACCGTCAAACCATTTTGGATTGAGGATTCGGGAACGCATGATTTTGGCAGTTTGCTCATTCACGTTGTTTAATTTAACGCGGGCAGGATCACTGCTGTCGCCGCAATAAGAATGCGGTTTCTCACCGGATTTTGTCCGAACTGCCGCAATCAGACCGCCATGATAGTTATAAAAATCATCGCTTTCCAGCATATCGATTTCCATCGACGATTCATTCTTCACCGTAATCTGTGCCTTTGCAAGTCTTCTTGCAAATACTTCGGTGACTCGTTTCCCATGAACTTTTTTGCCATAAGCGTGACCGCCCCAAAACGTATAACTATTGCCGAGATCGGTATAATTTCCCCAGTTTTTGCTGTTAATCAGCTGGGTGACTCCGGCTCCGTAGGTTCCTGGCGGATCGCTGAAGATCCGCATTCCCGCCTCTTCCTGGGCAGTTTCAATGCTGGCCCCATTGTGAATCAGCGCTCTTACTTCATTCTGAAAATTGCGTTTGATATAATTATCTTCATCGCTTTCATCAAGACCGGCAACCAGATTGACGGCCTCTTCAACTGATTCAATCAGATTCGGGAAGGTATCCCGGAACAACCCTGAAATTCGCAACGTCACATCCACCCGGGGACGTCCCAGTTCCGCAATCGGAATGACCGCCAGACCAATCACCTTATCCGAATTCTCCAGCCATATTGGTTTAATCCCCAATAAATAATAGATTTCGGCAATATCATCCCCGGATGTTTTCATCGTCTCTCCGGCATAGACGACAATGACCATGGACTCCGGATACTTGTTTTCATCCTTCACATAACGATCGATCATCTGCTGTCCCAGCTGCTTGCCGACTTCCCAGGCCGCCCGGGTGGGCACCGCCGACGGATCAATGGCATAGAAATTACGGCCGGTCGGCAGAATGCTCACTTTCCCGCGGGTGGGCGCGCCGGACCCGCCCGGCGGCACAAACTTGCCATCCACCCCATGAACCAGATATTTCATCTCATCGGTTGTTGCGTTTAGTTTTGGTCCCACCGTTTCTTTAATAAAATTAAAAACCGCTTCCAACTCCTCCAGATCTGAACGATCCGCTTCCGGGAAGTAGATGAGTTGTTTGTCATAAATAAAGGTGGGCTGATAAGCCCTTTTGAAAAACACTTTTACAAGTTCCCGGCTGATTTCTTCAACCTCATTAAATTTCATCAGGTTCGTCATTCCCTGATCATCAACCGCCTGCGGTTCGTCTTTCAGTCGTTTATAATCATAGCCTCTGGCTCGGCAGGTTGCCTGGGTCAATGACGGGACCCTAGCATTGGGCAAGCGCATCAGTGCGCAAACCAGTTGATAAAGTTTTTCTCCTTCCGGAGCTTTACCAAAAATATGAAGGCCATCCTTAATCAGGGTATTTTTAATGTCCTCCACCCAGGTATGAAGCTTTTCAATAAAGCCGAAGAAATCAGACTTCATCACTTCAACACTGATGTTCAAGTCGGTGAGATACGCCTGTTCAACCACAATGCGCTCGATATTTTCCTGAACAAATTTCATTTTCCCCTGATCGGTACGCTTTGCCCGATAATACTGTTTAATCAGATCATCCAGTTCTTCCATTTCGTCATAAGAACCACTTAGGGTTAATGAAGGGATCAAGTGATCCAGAAGCACCGCATCGGATCGTCTTTTGGCCTGAATACCTTCACCCTCGACCGTTATATTGTAGGGATAGAGATGGGGTATGTTGGAAATAGCGATGTCCGGATAACATTCTGCCGAAAGCCCGATTTCTTTCCCCGGCAGCCATTCCAGGGTGCCATGGGTGCCCACATGCACGATCACATCTGCTTTGAAGGCATATTTTATCCATTTATAAAAAGCAATGTACTGATGAGGCGGGACGATATCGGTACTGTGATAAACCGCTTCCGCCTTTTCTTCATACCCTCTGGCTGGCTGAAGTCCGATGAAGATGTTGCCGTTGAGAATCCCCGGCACCGGCATCTGATCCCGAAATACCATCTGTTCCCCGGGCGGGTTTCCCCAGTCCCGTTTCAGGGCTTCCCGGTTTTTCATTTCCAGCTGATCAAACCAGTGCTGATAGTCTTCTTTTTCAATAATGGCCACACTCCGCTGGAGCGACTGTTCTGCCGACAGCCATCTGGTATCATTGCTGACGGCATTGATGATCTTCTGGATGATTTCATCGCCGCTTTCAAAATCGTATTCCGTGGTGATGCCATCCGCTTTCAATGCTGTTACCATATCGAAAACGCTTTGCGGCGTATCCAGCCCAAAAGCACAGCCGATCATGTCGTTTCGCGGCGGCATATTGTGA
This sequence comes from Acetobacterium paludosum, assembly GCF_008086595.1. Taxonomy (GTDB): domain Bacteria; phylum Bacillota; class Clostridia; order Eubacteriales; family Eubacteriaceae; genus Acetobacterium; species Acetobacterium paludosum. Next base: position 132,052 of record NZ_RXYA01000009.1, read on the forward strand.
AACAGAATTGCCACCTTTTTATCCTTGTTTTCCGTATGCGCCAGATTGGCCCAGTTGAGCGCCAGTTCACACAGGTTACGGACCCGATCCGGAATCGGCTGGTTGATGGTTTTCTCGCCGATTTCATCCCTGATTACCGTTGAATAGGCAAAGGTAAAACTGATGATCTGACCGTCAAACTCGGGATAATAGACACTGCCCGGAAACGACATTGCATCGATCCCGCGAAGATTATCGTACCAGTCTTCGTAAGTTTGATAGGTACTTAACGCTTTGATAACCGGGACATCAATGGCTTCATAAATGCTTTTTTCAACCGTCTTTGAGCCATCCCCAGGATCGGATAAAATACTCTGAGAATGGCTCATGGTGTTGATGATCACATCGACATTGTTTTTTCCGACAGCAGTGAAAACATGATCCACCACCCACTGAAAACCCCGGCATCCGATGGTGGGTTTCGGTGCTGAAGAAGAATATACCGCCAGAGGATATCCGCCCTGGTTCTCCACTTCCTTAATCAGTGCGTCAATATGTTCCAGATTGTTTTCATGAATCAGTCGGCTGTAAAAGAGAATTCCCACCACTGGTTTACCGCTTTCTTTTGCCTCACGCAAAGCCGCTTCAATAGTCCGTTCTTTTCCCGGATAGTAAATGCCCTCCCATTGGGAGCATTTCGGCTCGTCGTATGTAATTTTCAGTTTGCCGTAGTACGCACCTAAATATTTCAATAAGTTAAGACAATTGGGCGGGCAGGTATCCATGGCATATTTTTGTATTTCTTGATACTCCAGCATTGAAATCCCGGACTTTTTTAAAACCAATTGATTTTCGTCATCATATCCGGACCAGATAAAGAAACGCTTCTTATTTTCATAATTTTCCATAACCGCAGCAAAACTTTTAAACTGGGTCAAGCCGCCATGAATAAAGATAAAAATAAAATCGGACATTTCCAGCTTTTCCATGGCCTCCTGCTTCTCTTGTGCCGAATTGTCCATCCTGAAACTATTGATAAAAACAGTGTTAATATTTTTTTCTTCTTTTTCAAGAAGCTGAGCCGCTTCCTTCATATGATAGGAGTGGTCCATTGGTGAATGTATAAATGCAATGCGGTACATAATTTCTCCTTGCTTTTTTGATCTACCTAAATACTTGCCGCCAACGATCGATGCAGCTTTCTTTCACGGCTGTTGTTTGATCTGAATTTCAATCCTTCACTGCTGATCAGCGAACTGATATCATCAAAATATTCGACATTTTTCTCCCAATTTGCATTTGCTTTGATCGGCTGATGACGAAGACTCAGAATCGTTTTATTCGCATTGCCGGCTAGCTCCAGCAAAACTTTATTGCGATTATCTTCCCCTTCTAAATCAAAACCACTGTCAATGACCACATCACATTTAAGTAACGCTTTACGGGCCTGTTCAAAAACAAATTCACTGACCGGCCTAAAACTTTTTTCAACAATTGTCTGTTTGGCCAGACTTTTAGCTACCTGATAATCCACATCGTTGTGATAGAGTATTCCCGTGCAGAAAGAGATTCCTCGTTTATTGAGCGCCCGATAACAAAGGGTTCCCGACCCGTCGCCGCCGAAGATGAATACTTTCGGCTCTAAATCGCATGTCTTTGGCAATTCCACACTCCCCAAAAGCATATTGAAGCTACCGTGTTCAATGCCATATAGATCCTTGATCACGGCATCATTTAAAACGTCTTCCGGACAGCCGCAGCCGTAGACATGATTATCTTTAACCAGAATAATCGTATCCGCCAATTTGGCCGCCAAATCAACTTCATGTAAAGACAACACAACCGTTACCTCTTCTTTAACGGCCATATTTCTTAAAATTCCCAGCAATTCAATCTTATGCCTGATATCAAGATAGGAAGTCGGTTCATCCAGGACGATGATCTCCGGTTTCTGACAGATTGCCCGTGCCAACAGCACCCGCTGTTTTTGGCCATCGCTCAGTCTTGTAAATTCCTGATTCATTAAATCTAGAATGCTGACTGCTGCCATGGATTCTTCAACGATTCGCTGATCCGCCTCAGTGATTTTTCCAAAGTGATTGGTATAAGGATAACGCCCGGTTGCAACAACTTCTTCACAGGTCATTAATTCCGGTGCCACCTTATCCGTTAATACCACCGATAATTTTTTAGCCGACTCAACGCTGCTAAAATTATTCATATCTTCCTGATCGATCAAAACCGTCCCGGCAATCTTTTTTAAATGCCTGGTAATGCTTCGAAGAATCGTTGATTTCCCTGACCCGTTCGGACCAAGCAAACATAAAATCTTTCCTTTTTCAACCCCGATATTAATATTTTTGATTAATGCCTTGCCACTATACCCCACTGATAAATCAGCTGTTTGAAGATACATTTTATATTTAAGACCGTTGCCTAACAGTCTCTCCACCTTTCTTGATTAATAAATGACGTACCCAATGCTCGTGTTCCATTTCCCGGCTACTTTTTCTTCTTAAGTAAAAGCCAAATGACGAAGGGGGCTCCAAAGAATGCGGTTACTGTGCCGATTGAAAGTTCTGTTGGGGCAAACATCGTCCGAGCCAGCAAATCGCAGAATACACAAAAAACAGCTCCGGTTAAAAAAGTCGCCGGGATGATGATAATCGGTTTTGATGTATTCATCAGTATTTTGGCAATCTGTGGAACGGCGATCCCAACAAACGCGATTGGCCCGGCAAACGCCGTTACGGTTGCCGATAAGAGGCTCGAAAACAAGACCAGCAACAGTCGAAACAGTTTGATATTAATCCCCATGCTCTGGGCATATCCCTCCCCCAGCTGATAAGCACCAATCGGTTTCGACAGCATCATAACAACAAAAAGTGATATGAAAACGACGACGGTCATGACTTGAATATCTGACCAGCCAATTCCGGAAAAGCTTCCCATCGACCAGTTTGTCAGATTTGCTATTTCCTTTTCCTGGGCAAAGTTGATAAAAAAATCTGTTATCGCCGAACAAATATATCCGATCATGACACCTACTAATAAAAGCATCGACATATCCGATACTTTTCTGGCCGCGGCCATCACAAACCCCATCGATATCAGCGAACCGATAAACGCTGCCAGAACGACAACGGTTGCCGGCAATGCACTGACGTAGTTCATCAAAACAATCATCGTGAAACCGACAAACATTTTGGCGCCGGAAGATATCCCCAGAACATAAGGACCGGCAATCGGATTCCTGAAAAATGTCTGTAATAAAAAGCCCGATACGGACAATGCTCCGCCCAGAATGGCTGCCGCCAATAATCGCGGCAGCCTGATCTTCCAGATGATATTGCTGTTGACTGAACCTTCCTGGGCTTTTAATACAATAATTTTGACAATCTCATTAACCGACATATTAACACTGCCCGTGTTAATACTCAGTACCAATGCTACCGCTAATGCTAAAATCAGCAAAATAAAAATAATCTGATAACGAGCGATTTTGCCCAAGTTGCTATTTTTCATCTTTCAAACTTTCTTACTTTAATTTGTATAGGTAGGTTAAATTATCATGGGAATTATCCGTAGCGGTAATCGCCGTATTGATATCGGAAATCATATTGCCCAAGGTCGCATTGACCTGCCAGAAACTCTGTTGGGTACTCCAGACATTTCCATTTTTTACCGCTTTCAAGTCTGCAAACAGCGGATCCTTCGCGACTAATTCCGAAAGTTGTGTCAATTGCTCCGTTGAGCTGAAATCGATATATATGATATAATCCGCATCAGCCGCCGTTTGATAGAAGGTCTCGGCATCCATTTTAGTCGTCCCGCCCTTGTCGGTATTAAAATTAGCGGGATAATAAACGCCGCCTGCCAATTCAATCATTTTGGCAAAATAATCGCCGCCATTTCTAATGTAACAAGCGCCATTTGTTGTCCGGTAAAAAGCAAGCACCGTTTTTCCGGTCGATGTCGCATTGATTGAATCCACGACCTTTTCCTGTTCATCAAACAATTTCTGAGCCTCAGCTTCTTTATTAAATAAGATTCCAAAGAGTTTTACCCATTCAACCCGACCTAGGGGATGCTGTTCATCTGATGAACGATCGACTAAACAATTAAGTCCGAGTTCTTTAAACTTAGCTGCGACTTCGGGATGCGTGTCAAGCATGCCGGAATAGATCAGTAGCTGAGGTTGTTTTGCTGTTAATGCTTCATAATCAGGGGTATCATAGTCACCAATATAGGTAATCTGCCCTGAATCCATTGCTGCTCCAACTTCATCGATATACCAGCTGTCTCTTTTTTGGGTTGTTAACGTAACATCATTCAAGGCATCAATTCCCGTTATTAATGACGCTGCCCCGGTAGATGCCAAACACACATTTGTCAATGGCAACTGTAAAACCGTCACATCCGCATCCAGATCTGCTGGAACACGCTTGCCTTCCGGCACCGTCAGATACTTGGAACCATCTTTGAGGGTAATCATTTTATATCCGCCCTTGTAGTTATCTACTGAAAAATTCTGAGCATATTTTAGTTCCATCTTGGAATCAAATTCCAGTTTTCCATCTACTTTATCTGATGAATTGCTGCATCCCATCAGCATAAAAGACCCCATAACAATCAATAGACATAATGATACCGCTATTTTTATTTTATCTTTCATAAAAACTCCTCTTTCCATTTCTAAATCAAAAACGCCAACAAAAAAACCTCATTATCTCTAAACAAGACAATGAGGTCGCTAAAAAATGCGTGCGATAATAAACCTCCTCCATCTCTCGTAGAGTATAAGTTATTAAAACAGGCAGGTCTTCTGGCTCAAGCGTCAACATTACCTCCTGCCTTCCCAACTAAATGGTGGCATTCCCGGAGGAACTCTTCTCTTACAGCGGCGGGACCGCGTGGGATTTTCACCCATCTTCCCTTTTCACCGGCTTATAATCCATGCGATTACAACCGACACCTGTTTCATTAATTTTTAAATTAAGTATAAGATCAAATTCTAAGCTGTTTTATTCTCAGCTTTATCCTCTTTCTTCTTTCTTTCCACAAATCTTCCCATAAAGAAAGCCAGGATACCCACGCCGATGCCGGTCTGCACACAGAAAAGCAGGCTTTCAATTTCGCCCGGTATTTCTCCGCCAATCCAGGTTTCCATAACCGGAGTGGCCCAAGGCACATACTCACTGCCGGTAATCTCGGAAATTTCCACACTTCCGGCATCATCCGAGCCGCCGAATTCAGCACCTTTCAACATAAACAACGGAACCATGGCAATCAATACCGCTATTATCAATAAACCGATCACTGTTTTTTTCGTTTTTGACATTAGTTTTCACCTCCTGCCAGAAATCCCAGATCGGTCAATTCCGATGATGCATAGGTCTCCAATCCCATCACAATAACAACCGTCAGAATCCCTTCGATAATAGCCAGGGGCAACTGGGTTGGGGCAAATACCGCCAGAAACTTGATGACCGAGGCGCCGACGCCGCCGGTTTCAGACGGATAGGCCAAGGCCAACTGAAAAGCAGTGATACAGTAGGTGAACAAGTCGCCAATGGATGCGGCCAGGAAAATACCGACCTTTCGATTGACTTTTATTCTATTGCACAAAATATAGATGCCATAGGAAACAAAAGGTCCAGCAATTGCCATAGAAAAGGTGTTGGCCCCAAGCGTGGTCAAGCCCCCATGGGCCAGCAGAATCGCCTGAAAAATCAATACAATAATACCCAGAATGCTGACCGCGGAGGGTCCGAATAAAATTGCCGCCAGTCCGGTTCCGGTCATATGGGAACAGCTTCCGGTTACCGACGGAATCTTTAACGATGAAAGCACAAAGATAAAGGCCCCCGCCATCGCCAGAATGGTGATGGATTTGCGATTCAGCGAGACTGTTTTCTTAATTGATAAATAACCGGCGATCAGAAATGGCAGACAGATCGCACCCCACATGATGCAGAATGTCGGTGGCAGATACCCTTCCATAATATGCATGGCATTTGCCACCGGTGATATTCCGAAGACCAATGCAATCGCGGCGACACCGGCAATAAAACGTTTTTCTTTTCTGTTCATTTTTTCTTCTTTGCTCCTTTTTCATTATTATTTTGACATACTTGATTGACAAACAGCATCAGCTCCTCAACGGAACTGGTCTTATTCAGACATTCTTCTTCCAGACGGTCCACTAAGATAACCTTCATGCCTAACTTTTTAGCAGCATTAATTTTATCGACAACGCCGCCCATATTGCCGCTTTCCTTCGTCACCAACACCGACGCATGACAGTATTTGAAAAGCTCGATGTTCAATGCCTCGTTATAAGGCCCTTTGATGGCAATGATATTATTCGGATTAAAGCCCAACTTTTCACATTTGCACAAAACTTTCCAATCCGGGAGGATTCTTAGAAATACGCGCTGCTCATAATCCGGTATCTTCGTAAAAGCCTCGATCTTGTTGCTTCCCAGGGTTAATACGATATTTCCTTCGCAGTGGCGCAATTTCGCACCGGCTTCCCCGTAATTCTTCACCACTGTCACATTTGGGTCATCATCAAAATTAAGCTTTTCCCTCTGAAAACGGATGTATGGCATATTGACTGCTTTACACACATGTAGTGCATTTCGCGTGATTTCTGCTGAAAACGGGTTGGATGCGTCAATTAAACAACATGGCTGTACTTCGTTGAGTAAATTTAAGATCCGCTCTTTATTGAGTTTGCCCTGGTAGACAGTCACGTGCTTATAATCATCCAGCATGCTGCATCCCATCCGGGTCGTGACCGTAACGGCGATATCCACATTCAGTTTCAATAGTCTTTCAATTACTGACTTCGCATCGGTTGTCCCTGCTATGACCAAAACATCTGACATATTTCCTCCTTAGTCTAATTTTAAATTTTTTACACAAAAAAACCTCCTTATCTCTAAACAAGACAAAGAGGTCGCAAAAAAAGCCCGCAAAAATAAACCTCCTCCATCTCTCGTAGAGTTTGAGTTATTAAAGCAGGCAGGTCTTCTGGCTCGAGTATCAACATTACCTCCTGCCTTCCCAACTAAATGGTGGCATTCCTGGAGGAACTCTTCTCTTACAGCGGCGGGACCGCGTGGGATTTTCACCCATCTTCCCTTTTCATCAGCTTGGCAATCCTTGCGATTATAGCTGACACCTGTTTTATTAATTTTCAATTAGTTATTATTATAGCAACTAATTCTTTTCTTGTCACGCTTTTTTTAATCTGAACAACCTGAAAGATAACCTTCTTTATATTTATACGCTGATCACCTTCGGATCAACTGAATTTCTAACCCTTTGATAAGGTAACTCTTTTGACTACTTCTTTTTGTTATCACTCATTTTTTCGCCATATGGCAGCTCGAACGCTTCATTTTGAGAGATTTGCAGATATTTATAAGCTAATTGGGCCGTTGTCCCCACCATTTTCATGCAGTGCACCCGTCGGTCTTTTCCATTCCAATCTTCAAACGGCTCACAGATGGCGCGACAGGTTGTACAGCCATTGGTTTCGCCGAATTCTGTGACCAGGTTATTATAACGTCGGTAATATTTTTGACCGACTTCAGGTCCCCGAATGTCAGCATCAATGCTCCAGGGATCCTTTCTGCCATAAACCGCACTGTTTGCCATCACAGCGGCTGACAGTGCCCCACAGGTTTCACCACAAAGTCCGATGCCGCCGCCAAAACCGGTACACATCGCGATTGTTTCCTTAGGCACATCCAAAACACCAGCACGCAGCAACGCATCATAAACGCTTTCGGCACAATTTAAACCACTTTTAAAATTTTCGATGGCATAATCATTGACCAATTGACTTTTTTCATCTTCGATATCCATTTTATTCCTCTTTTCTATAATTTTTTAAATTTGATTAGCTGTTGATAACAATCCGTTATTGACATATGCTATTTATAAATTATTATAATATATAGTAATCATATGTCAATAACTATCTTCAAATTTTTGGCCAATCCTATTTTAAAACTATTTATCAAAGGTGGAACCAACTAAAAATCGCCTGAAGACCATCTGATCTTTAGGCGATTTTATATTACTTCTTTTGGTCATTATATTCGTTCCGTTGTGTGTCAATTGCCTGCCAAAATAATCAATGATGAACTGATCTTAAGCTTTTTTGTTGGTGAATGCTACTTCAGAGAATCCTTGATCTGCTGAAAATCATATCCCGGTGAAACCGTCGAAATCTCTTTTAATAAAGTATCCGGCGGCACGGTTTCGGGAATTTTGAAAAGAGCATAGAAATCTGCTGAGTTCATGTTTAAACTGTCCATTGCCTGCTGAATACTCATCGAGCCTTTAATGCCACTGACATCAATGGCACTAGTGGGTGCTGATCCCGTCGAAGCTGCTCCCTCGGCAGCTCCACCGGCATTGGCTTTCGCCACATCGAATTGATAATCCGGAACCAGTGCTGAAATATTTTTGAATTGTGTATCCTTGGGTACGCTTTGGGGAATCGCCAGTTGCTGATACACATCATCCAGGGACAGTCCCGTGAGCGTTGCTGCTTCTTCAATGGTGTTGTAGCCTTTCACTTCGTAGACGGGAAGAACCTCTCCCTGCGCCACCGATAATGGCAAAATTTCGAAATTTCCGGTCAGCTGGGCTACCACAATCGTTCCAAAGAATAACCCCACAACCAACACGAACATCACCATCGGGTGAACCGTTTTTTTCGCAACCTGAACCTCCAAGGCGCCTTTACTCGGACAGGCCAGAACACATTCATTGCAGTTGATGCATTCGACCGTCGTGATCTGCTCTTTTTTCTCGATCTCAATGTTCACCGGACAGGACTTGTCGCACTTTTTGCAGTGAATACAGAGGCTGTCGTTACGGACCACTTTCGTCGGGCTCAGTTTACCGATGATTGAATAGAAAGCACCGGCCGGACACAGGTATTTGCAGAAAAACCGGTCATACAGGAAGGAACCGATGATCGTGATCAACAGCAGCGCGAAACCGATAATCGCCAAGGGGTCTTCTTTAAGAGAACCCGAGATTGCCGATAAATGGGAATAAGCCGCATAGGGGTCATAGGGGGCCATCCAGAGTGTCCCGTAATACCAGGCCATGCCCACCGTAAAGACTAAAACAACATATTTGAGATATCTTGCTAATCGATCAACCTTTTGAGGAATGATCAAACGCTTTTTGAACAGTTTCTGTCCGATTTTTGCAAATATTTCCTGCAGCGCCCCAAAAGGACAAAGCAAGCCGCAGAAACTCCTTCGAAACAGAACGGCCAGTGCGACGGTCAATACCAGTATCACGACTGTGCCGGTGTAAATTTTCTTGATAAAGCTGCCCGTCAAGAACAATGTATAAAGGCTTTCCAAGGCCCCATAGGGACACAAGGCATGAATCGATGGCGCTTTTCCGCCACCCAGAGCCTGATGCATATACGATTCATAGGTAATCCAAAGTAGGAGTCCAACCAGCACCAGGAGTCTTGACCATTTTGCCACTTTTTTCCAGTTCACATTCATTGCTATAACCTCGCTCTCTAAAATATTGATGTGTTGACTATTTATCACGGGTTAATAAACATTACTCATAGATAAGAACTGTTTGAATTTATCAGCCCAATTGATGAACAAATCTTTTATTACAATGTATTCCCCATTTTCAGGCAATCATACAGATAAAATCATATTTTTTTCTATCCTCCCGCCCTCGTATTTTTAAGAATCTGCCATAATGTAAATTATTGTATCTTTGTTTTATGTCATTTTTGTGTCAGAATTAATGAGGCCTCACAAAGCTGCGCACCTCCTTTTTTTCTTTATCCTATCAAAAAATGAAAAAAGGGAGGTGTTCGGGTATTGAACATCTCCTTTTTCATCGCTACAAAGCCACCCTCGAGCAACCCGCGCTGCTGCTGATTCAATCAAAACCAGCCCCATGAATTGCGTTTAAGCCGGTGTCTGGGCCTGAGCCTGACTTTGCAGCTTAAAGCTGTTTTTTGCTAAAATAGCGCCGATTGTTACCAGTAAAATACCGACTCCGTAAATCGCAAATAAAATGAGATAACCGGATCCGGAAACAATTTGCCCGCCAATAGCCGTCCCAATACCGCCGCCGCTCATGAAGAAAAATGCGACCAGCGATGTTGCATAACCCCGTCCTTTTGCGGCAAATTCCGTTGCGATGGTCAGGAAGGTCGAATGGGCCATCATAAAACCAAAACCCATTATACCAACGGCAATGACCACGACTGGCAGCATACTACCGGCCGTAATCAAAAGCATGTTTGCGGTAAATGCCAGACTGAGCCCAATGACAACGGTTTTCTTGCGGCCTATTTTAGCCGCAATTTTTCCCGAGTTTCGACCAGCAATGAGCGCCATGATTCCAAAAGCAGTCATCACCATGCCAATCTCAAAATTGTTAATCGCGAAAATCTGTTTGATAAAACCACCAAGGTACGAAAATGATCCGATCAGGAACAGGCCTTCAAAAATAACCAGGGCATAAATAATAGCGCTGGAAGGATTTTTCAAGATGTTGAGATATGGCGTTAAAACCTTGCTCTCTTTGTTTTTAGTTGATGGGATATTTTTACCGATAGTAAATAAAAGTATCGATGAAAGAACTGCCAGCCCTGCATAAACGACAAACACACCTCGCCAATTCAGGAAATAGGCAATTGAACCGCCAATGGCCATGCTGAGTCCCTGGCCAAGAAAAGACATGCCCATAAAGGAACCGATCGCCGACTGCCTTTCTTCAACGGGAAAGACATCCCCGATCAAAGCGATTGAAATCGGCATAATCGCCGCGGCAAACATCCCGGTTAACGCCCGATAGATTATCAGATCTGAAAGCGATACCGCAAAAGCACATAATGCCGTCGCAATTGTAAACATCGCGATGGAAAAGGTAATGACCTGTCTTTTCCCAAACCGCTCGGCAAAATAACCATAAAAGAGCTGAAATAAGCCAAATGGCAGCATATAAGCGGTAATGATAATGGCCGCCGACGCGATGTTAACATTCAAATTCTGAGCGATCGAAGGAAGAATGGGTGATACCACCCAGTTATCAGCCATCGTAACAAAACCGGCTAACCCAAGTATGGGAATTATTTTTTTCCTGTCCATTTTAAATCTCCATTCCGCCGCTATCGCTTGCGGCACAAATTATTATAAAAAATCGTGCGCGATTTTCACCATTCCGTTATATTTAAGATAATCATATTTTCGGCCGTATCACTTGCTATTTCTTTGATGGTTTTCTTTTTTAATCATTTCAATCTAAATAATTAAAAATGATACTATAATTGTTCCTAGAATAACCCAGATTACACTCTTCTTAAACTTAGTTATCAAGAAGAGTGATACAAGAAAGATGGCCCATGTCTGCCAGTTGATCAGTGACTTGACACCAAATTGCAAAGCAATCGCTGCGATAACACCGATAAATCCAGCCAAAAATCCTTTAATTACCACCTTAACCGCTTTAAGATGTTTAATTTTTTCATGAAACCCTCCCAAAATCACTATGAATACTAGTGACGGCAGAAAAATCGATACCGTGGCAATAAAAGCTCCAAGCCAACCCATCACCTTATAGCCAATAAAGGCGGCCGTAATCAGTACTGGCCCGGGAGTAATCTGACCGATCGCAATTCCATCCTGGAATTGTTTCAGGGTAACCCAATTGTTTTGATCAACAGCAATAGATTTCATCAATGGGATAATGGACATGCCCGATCCTAAAGCAAGCGTACCCATGTGTGTAAAAGAAGAAATTAGTTGCCCCGCTCCGGGAATAAAATACCACAACATTGTCCCCATCACGACCAATGCAAATAACAGATAAGTAAAGTGTGATGTCAGGATGCTCTTTAATGTGATTTTCCCCATTTTACGCTCTTCGCGATCTTTCCTGGTCTCGGGAGCAACATCAACATCTTTACTGAAATAATACAACATGAAACCAAGAAAACCGGATAAGAGATAAATATAGGTAGCACTGATTCCTGCAAAATATTCCAAAAGAAAAGCAAGAAGAGCAATGGTTAATGCTTTTAGGTAACCATATTTCCCGGATTTTCCCAAAACCGGTTTGCTTAAACTAATAAGTGCGTTTATAAGCAAAGCCACAACCAAAGCACCAAGCCCGGCAAATATTTTCTGTACAAAACCGAGACTATTATAGCTAAAGTAGAATTGCGCCAGGATAGTGGTAAACAGAAACGACGGCAACACAAAGAGACCTGCTCCCAGGAGCAATCCACTTATTCCTTTGATTTTATAGCCAAGATAGCCTAAAAGCGTTACCCCGGTGGCTCCAGGTAGAATATCAGCGAGGCTTAGGCTGTTCATGAAATCTTCTTCTTCGACCCATTCCTTTTCATTTACCAGTATCTTTTTCATATGCCCAAGTATAGCCGGACCGCCATATCCAGTAATGCCAATATATAAAGCAGTTTTAGCAAACTGTAAAATTGTTGGTTTTTTCATATGATTTGTCGAACCTCTATTTCCTCGATTTCACTTAAGTTGTATTATTTATCAAATTATACTTTTATAATTATCTTAAGCATTGTAAATCCAAGCACCTCCGAAATAAGCAGGTGTTTTTTACGCTGATATTTTTTTCAGCAACTGGAATGATCTAATGTAGACCGTTTATTCCGATTTGTGATAGAGTAGGCATTGTTCGCTGAATCCGGCTGGCGGGATTCCCAAACCCTGATTCAATCTGGCCCAATAATTGACACTTGCAATGGTGCTTGCCAACATCACGATTTCTTTTTCCGTAAATTCACTGGTCAGATTTTTAATAAATTTATCCGTAAAATCTGGCGGTGTACTAGACAGGCTGACGGCATACTCCAGCGCCAGCAATTCACGCAGACTGAATGTCTGAACCGACTGCACCTCACATTTTCCTTGCAGCACCAGCAGTTCAGCATCGGTGATCCCATTCTTTTCAATGCCAGCCGCATTCATATCAATACAAAAGGCACAAGAACAGATCAGCGATGCCTGAAGCCTGACGAGATTAAGCAGCCGCCGCTCCTGATCATTTTTTCCTTTTGCAGTCATCATTTCCAGTACTCCGGAACCGATCGCTGCTCTTGGATACCACGCTAAAAGACGGGCCGGCATCAGGTCTTTACCGGTTTCTTTTTTAGCTATGGCCAATCCCATTCTAATCAAAAACGGGATTTTTTCAGGTGGCTTAATATAGGTGTTTTTCATTTTAAAACCTCCACAATCGTATTTTCTATAAACCTGCTTTTTAGCAGTCAATCATTTTTTATACCTTTATTAACGTTTTCTTTGTTTTTCGAACAGCATTGAATTAAGCTTCCTCGATTATCCACTAACTGTTTCTGATCCAGAACCAGCTGCGGATAGACTTCAATATTTTTTAAAATCTCATCCACGGTATATGCTAAAATATAATTTTCTGTTTTTAATCGATAAGAAATAAATTTTTCTCTTCTTACTGCTATAACGAGGTCGAGGTCTTTTAATTTTGTCAGATTTTTAGAAATGGTCGGTTGCGATACCCCTAAATTTTTACTGAGTTCACAGACACATAACTCGTCTTGTGCAAGCAATAAAATAATTCGCAGTCTTGTTTCATCTGATAACAATTGAAAAACACTGGTGAGCTTCTTCATTTAAACCTCTCTGTACTAAATAGCTAGTTTCTATAATCATATACTTATATAAGAATATGATTATGATATACCCATTATTTAGTTTTGTCAAGCCTTTTTTATACGACTTCTTTTTTTGAAATATCGCCATTAAATAATTAAAAAAACGGAGGCCGTTAAATTTACAGTCTCCGTTTTTTACCCTGTTATGTTATTTTCTTGTTAGCCTAAAACTTTATTAATTGATTTCCCGTGAACATCGTGAAGGGCCTCCATAATGGCTTCGGACAGCGTCGGATGAGGGTGGATCACATCTCCAAGCACTTCAGCCATTAACCCAAGGTGGACGGACTCAGATCGCCAACTGCATAAATCCCTTTTACACTGGTTTCAAGCGTCCCAGCGACTTCAATATGACCCTGCCGATCAACTTAAATTCCTAATTCCGCCAGGTTCAGTCCGGTTGCATAGCTGGGTCAGTTTGTCGATTTCCGAAAGTTTCAGAACTTCGTCCTGCAGTTTCACATTTTCAGTGTTATCCCGGGTCACCCCCAGCAGTTCCTTGAACTGATTATCTTCATCGTAAATTCCGGACAGAATCGTATTCGTATAGAAGGCCCTGCCGTCTTTGCGAAAAGGATATTTCCCAAAAGTATAAGTTTGATTTTGACCTAGATGCCAATCTATTACGAATAATTTATGGCAGAGTGATCTTCCCTACCTCAAAACTTGCTACATACGCGCTTTCTAAAAAATTTATCGAACAACCTAATTTTGATTTGCATCAAATATACAGAGCTCTCGAATTTCTCGCTAAGGAGGCAGATTTTATCCAGTCTTCCTTATACAGAAAACAGCTTGATTAATCAGCAATTTTAGTTTATGATCGTAGCAGAAAAGACTTTTACAGAAGGAACGCAGTGCAAATCTGCGACAGTTTCTTTGCTACTGTAAGAAGAATATGGACGTATTCAGTCATTGGGTTAACCGAGAAGGCTGAATACTAAATGTCCCTTCGAGTCAGGATATTTTTGTAAAAGTAATATCTGTTTGAAGCTTCAAAGAAGGCTGCAAATTGTGATCAACATCGCGAAATAACGTCCTTCAGAACCCTAGGGTTGAAGGCATCATGAAACATCACAGTATTTGTAAACCTTTTTTTGAAAAGGTTTTTTTATTTTTTTGAAGGAATACGATAGGAGGATTTTTATGGCAACTAATAAGAACCGGATCGCACTCATCGGACGGATCTGCAGTGGCAAAACCACATTATGTCAACGACTGACCAATGAATTTATTGCCTATGGCAAAACCCAGCAGGTCAATTACTCCGAACATTTTATTGATACCCCCGGTGAATTTATTGAATTACCCTGTTTTCGTCCTCAGGCCATCAACGTGACCTGTGACTCGGGGCTGATTATTCTTATCAATTCCGGCACCGATCAGCAAAACTCAGTCCCCCCCAATTTTGTCTACACCTACAACATCCCGGTGATTGGTGTCATTACCAAGATCGATCTCAAGCACTGTGACGTGAAGCGAAGTCAACGTTATCTGACATATGCGGGTATCCAGCCAAACAATATTTTACCAGTCAGTGCTTTTACCGGCGAAGGGATCGCTGAGCTTAAAGCCGTTATTCAAAAACATGTCTCTTTTGATCACTAAACCGTTTAATGATCATGGCGATGATGGATATCCGGTAGATGAGAATGGTCGTGTTCCATCTGTTCATGGGTATGAACATGACAATGTTCAACGTCTTTTAAAGGCGGATCATCATGCTGATGATGCAGGTCGTCGTGGTTATGCTTGTGTTCATGGGTTTCCCGGTTATGAATATGAACATGCTCATGATTCTCCGATAGGCCAAGCCAGCTCCCCATAACCATAATCCCCAAAGCAATCAGAAACGAAATCGTAATCGGTTCTCTCCATACCAGCCATGAAATCAGCACCCCTATAAAGGGCGAGATTGCATAATAAGCACTGGTCCTGGCAGCACCTAAATCGCGCTGGGCTTTTACATAAAAGTAAATACTGAGACCATAGGCAACAAAACCGAGCATCAGGGCCAAAACAATTGAAAGCAATGAGCCGGACAATTCCCCCCAGAAAAAGGCGATGAACAAAGCGCCGAGTCCTGACCCGAAACCTTTTAAAATAACAATCTGAAGTGGATCTTTAATGGAAATTTTTCGGGTACAGTTATTTTCAAAACCCCAGCATATACAGGCAAGCAGAACCAGAACGGACCCAAAAGACACCCGGATTGATGACGCATCGGTAATGGTTAACAGGATGCTTGCCAGAGAAATAAAACCAATGGCAATCCAAAGCCGTTTCCCGATGGCCTCATGGAAAATGATCATGGCGATGATTGCGGTTGCCGCTATTTCAAAGGTTATCAAAAGCGCTGCCGTACTTGAGTTGGTCATGCTGATACCGAGCAATAAAAAAATAGCGGCGGCAATGTCCAGTGAAATCATCAGCATGACATAGGGCATTTCATTCTTTGTCAGTCTGGCTTCTTTTGATTCAAGTTTGCGGTTTTGGTTAAAAAAAGTAAGCACCGTCATTCCGATTCCCGCACCGAGATAGAGCAATGCCGCTAAAAAAAGCGGGTTTAATTCATTGATCAGCAGCTTGGAAATGGGCGCATTGAAACCAAAAAGGACAGCGGCTAATATTGCATATAAAACGGAATAATTTTTCATTCTTGTTAATCACCATTATTTCTTAATCATTCAATTTTATCCATTCCTGAGGAAATTGTCAATTTAAAACCTTATATCCGGCTTGTTATCGGCACTAAATTAGCTTAATGATTCTACACATATTCAGCTTTGAATTCGTTTTTTTTACAATAATCATCAACCATTGATCCTTTTGTACAACGAATGGTGGTATCATTTTTATTAATAATCCACTCGCCTATAAAATCAGGTTCGTGAAAAATACTCACATATTTAAGTTTTAAGCAACCATGAAAAGCCCATTTTTTAATATGTTTAACACTCCTTGGAATAAACACTTCGGTCAGATTTTTACAGCGATGAAACGCACTTTCCCCAATCTCAATCACGCCATCAGGTAGTCTGATTTTCCCCTCGAGTCCTGAAAAATAAAATGCCTGATTACCAATAAATTCCAGACTTTCAGGGAAATGAAAATAATTGAGTTCCTTTGTTTTATAAAAAGTCCTTTTTTCAATTCTTTTAATATTAGCGGGAATCGCGATCGATTTTAAATGCTCACAACTTTCAAATGCGCTTTCACCGATTGTTTTTAATTGACTCTCTTTAGAAATTACAATCTGCTCCAAAGATAAACAGTTTTTAAAGGCTCTTACCGGAATTTTTTGTATTCCGTCCGGAATTTCAATCATCGATAAATTTGCACACCCCATACAAGCCGCTTCTCCTATCTCTTTCACAGTAATCGGTACATCTAGGACCCGAAGGGAGGCACATCCTTTAAAAGCATTCTTATCAATTTTTATTAAACCTTCCGGTAAAATCAATTTTTTTAGACTGGTCTTATTTTCGAAAGCTCCTGACCCAATCACATGATAGGCATCCTTAATTTTAATTTTCCCTTGGATATAAGGTTTTACATTTGCCTTATCAAGGGTCTTTTCCATTTCATTCTGAGTGTTTACATATTCTGTTGCGTCTGTCATAATCCCCTCTTCACTCCCTCAGCTACTCATCCCAATAAATAATTTCTAATTTTTATATATACTTCGTTTCATATTTAAATTTCTGACAAAACTGATCAACCAATGAGCCTTCCTTACAATGCACCGTAACATCGTTTCGATTAAAAATCCAATCTCCTAAATATTCCGGATCATGATAAAAAATTACTTTTTCAAGTTTTGAGCACCCGTGAAAAGCCCATTTTTCAATTCGCTTCAAACTCTTTGGCATAACAATTTCTGTTAAGCTTTTGCATTTTGAAAAAGAACTTTCATCAATTATTTCTAATGACTCATTCAATTCGATTGCCGAGAAACCGCAATTGTAAAAAGCTTCCCGGCCAATTTTTTTTAGATTCACCGGTAATTTTACTTCTGTTAAATTCTTGCAGCCGTAGAACGCCCGAAAATTAATCTCTTCCAGTTTTAGAGGCAACGCAATTGTTTCCAACGCTTCACATTCAATAAAGGCACTATCCCCGATATATTCAATTGTATCATGCAGAGAAACATTTTTTAATGATCGGCACTTTTTAAACGTTTTTTCCTCTATTCGCTTCACCTTATTGGGAATCTGCACGGATTTCAATCTTAAGCACTCATAAAATGCGCACTTTCCGATTCTCCAGATATTATTTGATATCTCTATTGTATTCAGCATCGTGCAGCCCTTAAAAGCATCATTTCCAATAAAAGTTACGCTGTCTGATAAAAAAATTCTTCTCACTTTTGTAATATTTTCAAAGGCACCGTAGCCAATCTTAGTATATGGTTCCTGCACCACAACTTTTTTATCCTTAAACATTTTTGCAGTCGTGCGATTAAAAACTTCATTATTCTTCATCCTTTGATTCGCATGCCAGACCTGCGTTTTGGGGGTATTTAAAGCCTTACTTCGATTTTCCATTTACCTTTTCTCCATTTCAAAAGAAGAACTCTCCAAAATTCTTCCAATCGTAATATCATTTCTACTAACGTTCGATTAAACCATATTTTTTTTTGATTCTTTCCAGTTTTTCGATCATTGCGCGTGAAGCAATAAAAAGGAAAAATACCGTTGACACAGCATGAATCAAATCAAACGGTGCACCGGATATATAAATGGCCAAAACCGAAGGCCAGGTAATTATACTGGAATACATAAACAACGAGGCCATATTCAAAAGTCCACCATAAATAAAAAATGTTGCCAAAAATCCATAAATGCACAACTGATATTTTGTACTCTTCAATAATCCTTTTTTATAAAGAATTCCGGCCAAAAATCCAATAATCCCAAAAGCAAACATCTGCCAGGGCGTCCACGGGCCCTGGCCAAAAAAGAAATTAGATACAAAGCCGGTCATTGCTCCAACAAAGAAACCGGATTCTGCTCCAAAACTAATGCCTGCAATAATGACAATTGCAACAACCGGTTTAAACTGGGGCAACATAAAAAAAGCGGCCCGTCCCGCCACACCAATCGCCGCCAAAACCGCAATGACGATTAATTCCCGGGCCTGTGGTTTTCGCCCTTCAAAAACCATGAAAAAGGGAATCATGGTATAAACAATAATCGCCATGCTGATAAAATAATACTTACGATCCCCGATGAGTATCCCAAAACAAATGGTTAATGGAATCATAACAAATATCATAATGATTGCCATCCATGTTCGTTTTCCCAATTTATTATTTTTTGCTCGATCATCATTTTCGGCAATCTTTTCCACATCGTCATTTATTACTTCTGCTTCTGCTCTTACTGTTACTTCTTCCGGTTCTATTTTCCTTTGTTTATGTTGTTGATCGTTTTTTTTCACAGATGTGTTTAAAAACCCCTCCAAGAATTCATCTAATGACTCATTTGACAACATTTAATCACATCCTTCACGGTAATGGCATTTTCAAACACATGCCGGGACATTCGGTTAGCGGCTGTTGTATAAAAACTGTTTCCGGAAAAGAACGCTCTCGGAGTATTACTTGTCACGATATTGCCTTCGAAAAACAAACCGCATCGATCACCATATAATGCACAAAATTCAATATCATGGGAAACCATAATAACCGTCACGCCATGCTCCTGAAGTTTTTTTAGAATTTCTCCCAATTCCTGTTTGAAATTATTATCCAACCCTTTTGTCGGTTCATCTAAAAGTAAGATCTGTGGTTTTAACAGCATTATCTTTGCCAGTGCCAACCGTTGTTGTTCTCCGCCGCTCAAATCATAAGGATGCTGAGTCATAAGCTGTTCAATATGAAAAAGCTGAGCCATTTTTTCTACCGCTATTTTTTTTGTAATCTCCGAATCGACACCTTCCATCCGTTTATTGTTTTTGCCGCCAATCACCTCATACAAATCTAATTCAACCGTTTTTTTGACAAATAAACTTTGCGGGTTTTGTGGCAATACGCCCAGATTATTGTTAAACAATTCTTTATCAGAATATTTTCGAACATCTTTTCCATTTAAATATATTTTCCCCCGATATGGTTTATTGATTCCAGCAATCAAAGAAATTGTCGTTGTTTTTCCTGTGCCGTTTCCTCCGACAATACAATAA
The DNA here is from genome assembly GCF_008086595.1 of Acetobacterium paludosum. GTDB lineage: Bacteria > Bacillota > Clostridia > Eubacteriales > Eubacteriaceae > Acetobacterium > Acetobacterium paludosum. The sequence continues at coordinate 151,961 of NZ_RXYA01000009.1, forward strand.
AGCTCGCCTTTCTTTATGGACAGTGTCAGATCCTTTACCACATCCGGCAGATTTTTTTCATAGCGAAACCAGGTGTCTTTTATTTCGACTGCCAACTCTTCTTTTTTATCATCCGTCATCTCCAAAGGGATTCGCTGTCTCACCCCATCTTTTTCCGGAAAAAGTGTACTAAGCCATTTTCTTCCCTCTCTGACCGTCAGTGGACAGGATAATTCTGAATCAACCCCGGCATAAATTTGCATCGGCGCCGGCATCGATAAAAACATGTCATGACCCAAACTTTTCAATTGCTTTCCAATTGCCTGTGGTGTTCCCCAAGCGATAATCGCTCCCTCATCCATTACAAAAACTTTATCTGCCGCTGGCAGAACATCCTCCAATCGATGTTCTGTCATAATAATGGTTGTCCCTAAATCTCGATTTATTTTCCTGACTGTTTCTAAAAAATCGGAGGCGGCAATGGGGTCCAGTTGCGACGTTGGTTCATCCAGAATTAAAATTGAGGGATGCATCGCCATAATAGAAGCCAGATTCAATAATTGTTTCTGTCCTCCGGATAATTCCACGACGTTACGTTTGAACCAGGCTTGTATTCCGAAATAAGATGCCATTTCCGCAACCCGCAGCCGAATCGTTGCCGAATCATAGCCCAGACTCTCAAGGCCAAATGCCAATTCATGCCACACCTTATCCGTCACAATCTGATTTTCAGGACTTTGAAGCACATAACCGATTTCCTGACTCTGTGTTTTTAAATCCAAATTTTTTATACTGTTTTCCCGGTATAGAATCTCACCTTCGAGACGGCCAAAAGGAGTTAAAACTGGTTTAAAATGTCTGAGCAGGGTGGTCTTTCCACAACCGCTTTTTCCGCAGAATACAACAAAATCGCCATCTTCTATTTCTAAATTAATATTTTTTAATGCCGGTTTATCCATCTCCGGATAAGTGAAATTCATGTTTCTAACGATTAATTCTGTCATCTCTGTTTCAGCAATTTTTATTAATTACCAAATCCTCCTTCAATTTTTCTTTATATTCACCCAACATGAAATTCTCAACCGCCACAGCACCTTTCAATGGAAAGCTTCTTCTCATCTCAAGCCATTTCAGTTCATAAAAAGCATCAACAAATATCGGTATCAGGCAAAAAAGAAGCAGTGATGTATAGGTGATCAGACTACCAATTGTTAACGGCGCCACGCCGTTAACGATAATGATTGGATTATACTGAGCAAAAATATTTCCTGATAACGCTCCACCCCAAAATACAACTACCAATAAAGCCATGATTATCAATAATATGCCGTCTCGTTTATCAAATCGATATAAGGAAAAAGCCGTTCGTCCCTTTAATCCATATCCTCTGGCTTTCATACTGTCTGCCGTTTCAATCGCATTTTCCAAAGCCCAGGTAATCATAATGGATAAAATCGTGACACCATGCCTTGCTCGCGCAATGATATTTCCGTTTGATACATCTCTGCCAATACATTTTTGTCCATTGCTGATCACTTTCAACTGGGCTTTAAATTTTGGCACAAACCGAAGAACCATTGAGAATATTAGCGAAAGAGCCGGTATAATTCTCCCAAAGAGATAGATAAACTTATCAGATGTCATAATCTTGTTGTAACAGGAAAACCATATAATCACAATTACCAACATCACAGCCAAAACAATTCCGTAGATAATTGATTCCAACGTCACCGGATTGCCATTATTCAGATAAAACAGGATCGTGACTCCCGCATGATTAAACATTGGGTTAATTAATGCGACGATTATCAGCATCGGCAGCATAAACAGAAAATTAAATTTCAGGGATTTCTTCCATCCCAGCAGCAAAACAGAATAGGTAATCGCTGAAAATAATGAGATTCCCAATACAACCGGATGAATAAAAAACATGCTAATTATTAAAACAACACAAAAATAACTAAAACTGATAATCGGATGATAAGTCGAAAATGTATCCTCCATTAAGCCCTCCAAACATAACTATTATTTTTACCACATACTGTTGTCCCCGACGTCTTTTCCAAGATCACACGTATAAATCCAGTTAATGACATCTCCGTTTTTCACTGTGTACTGGCTGCACCCATAATTAGGGAACCATCCATTAACGTTATACATCCAACCGGAAAGTTCTCCGCAGTCAAATTCATACAACTGATTAATTCCCTGAACGTAAGCTGAATTATAAGCCGGTGTAAATTTCGACTCCATATGTATACCATATTGTCGGCATACACGTTGAAGAACATCATGAACCGATTCCCCTGTTGTAAATGACGTTTCCGTTGGGTATAAAATCCATCCATCCGAGGGAACAAAACTTGCTTTTCCCTGAGTCAGGTTAGCCATGTTATTTAAAATTGTTGAACAACTGATCGAAAGCGTACAGGTGTTGGTCGTTGCCGTTGTCGCACTGTTTCCGGAACTATCTGACGTACTTCCTGCCGCATCACCGCTTGTAGCCGGTGTACTATTGGTACTTCCACTGCCGGTTGTTCCCGTTGTTGTTCCTGTTCCAGCTGTTTGTTCCGTCGCAATGGTTTTTCCCCCGACAACATAATAGGTACTCCCGGTTTCAATAATATTAAAACTGACCTTGGTCGTCTCTCCGGAATTATCCAAGGCTGCCGCACTTATTTTACCAAGTGCGGTATCCTGCTGCTTGCATAATGCCCCACTGTCGGCATCCCATTTTTCTGTCAAGGTAAGTGTTAACGTCGGAACCGTAATTAATCCATTATCTCCCGATAATTTTAATCCAATTCCGTAAGGAGCATTTCCCGCTCCGGCCTTGACACTATTCAATTCATCCCCTTGCGTAATAAACTCAACTTTTAAATTCTGATTCGCAGCATTTTTTATATCCTTTCCGTTAAAAGACCAGACATAAACAATTCCCTCTGAACTCGTTCCTGTGAAGGTGACGGTCCGGTCTTTTCCCGCAATCGATCTGAACTGTGCAGCGGTAATGACACCATCATCGGGTATGACCGTATTATCTGCCAGTTCAACAACGCTTGCGGCATTAGCTTCTGATCCAGTCACATTAGTGCAACCCACAGCAACACTCAGCATTAATACCAGCAACATGCAGAAAACAGATATTTTTCTCATATTCATTCTTTTCTTTCTCCTTACCCTAAAGATTCTCCAAACCTTTTACCCCTCTGTTACTGATATAATCCAAATTTCAATTTGACCCGATCAAGCTTTTCAATCATCACCGGGCCAAGCAACGCACCAAAAAAACAGGTTCCTAAAGCATGAACACAATCATATGGAACACCTGACAAATAAAGCAGTTTCAGGGATGACCAGTCCAATTCCATTCCAGAACCCGAAACCCCGACCGACATGACCAGAGCGGCGACATTCATAATCCCGCCATAAATAACAAAGGTGGTTAGAAAGCCAAACACAGCAATGGTTCCGCGATCTGCCGGCAATCGTTGATGTTGAAAAATGGTTCCCAACAGCAACCCTAGGGCTCCATAAGCATATAACTGCCAACCCCAAAATGTTCCCGTCTGGTTGGTTAAAATATGAATTGTCAACCCCAATAGGAGTGATATCAGCACACAAATAATTGGTCCAAAAACGACTTTAAAATCCATATCTTTTTTACGAAACTCCTCATTCCTGTTAAAGCAGATGCCACCAAGAAATCCCAGCAATCCCCAGCAAAACATCTGCCAGGGTGTCCATGGCCCCTGACCGGCAAAAATATTAATAACCAGCCTTGCCATCGCGCCTGTTAAAAAGCCCTGTTCCGGCCCCAAACAAATTCCGGCAATAATGACCAATGCCGTTCCGGCCTGAAATGGACCAATCATAAAGAAAGCCAAATTGCCGCATGCGGCAATTCCTGCCATAACCGCAATGACCACCAGTTCTCTGGCATCCGGTTTTCTGCTTTCAAAAGAGACTGAAAACGGAATGAAACTATAAAAAATAATAAGGATACTAATAATCAAATATTTTCGATCACCAAAAAAAGCAATCCCAAACCATATCGTTAAGGGCACCAATAAAAAAGTAATGATGAAAGATAGAATTCTTCTTTTTTTCATGATACTCTCCAAATTGAAAATGAATTTTGTCTATTCACTGATCTTTTTCTTTTTCTTTGAAATTAATGCATAAATTCCAATCGTGGCAACAATACCTGCCCCACCTGCACTCAACAAAAATATATTATCCTGAAATATTCTGTCTTTTTCGCCATCGGTTGCAACCGCCGCACTGCTTTCTGTTTTAGGCGCAGCCGTATAGGTTCCATCAAAAGTCCATGGTGTAAAAGCAGTATCTTCCGCTGCTGTTCCCCCGCCTTTTGAAGAAACAGCTGCCGCTTTCGTATTTCCTGTTGATTCTCCTGCTGAGAAGCCTCCAGCACTGCTGCCAGTTGCCGCTGTCGTTTCTCCGCTGGTATTATCTATTGCTGCTGTACTCGTACCATTTTTACCAAAACGATCATTATACTTATCGATCAGATCACTCATATTGGTTTTATTATCCGTAACGGCACTAAATCCGTCTGTCATTCTAAAAATCCAGGTTTTTCCAGATTTAAAGCGATTATAAGAAATAATTGCCTGAGCAGCCTGATACGAAGCCATTCCATTCACAGTTCCAGGCTCTGCTCCGCCATTGCTCGTTCCGCCAGCCTTGATGTGCATAAATCCGCCGCCAGACACAGAATAATTCATCAAATCATTTAAAGTAGTGGTGCCGCCCTTGATGAAGCGATCATCGGTACCAGGGTCAATTTCCAAAGACGTCAGTGCCAAGATAACCTGAGAAGTACTTTCAGCTGTTTCCGGTGCGCCAAATGTTCCGTAACTCCCATTTTGATTCTGAAGACTAGACAATACTGTCAGAGCCCGTTCAATAACCGGTTTTACATCTTCCCGATCTTTGTATTTTGCCAAAGATTGGAGTGTCATGGCTGTAACATCCGTATCTGGAGCAGCATCAGTTGATTCAGAATAAAGTGAAAATCCACCTCTTGTTCCACTGCTTGTCACCACTTCACGGGCAAGAATCGTCTTGATCAGTAAGTCGCGGGTCGTCTGTGTTCCTGTATCTGTTACCGGAATTTCATAATCATTGGAATCAAGTGCTATCAAAGCCCAAACATAGGCCATCATGCCCCCTCGCTTAATCTTGTCAAAATCGGCAAGTTTTGTGAGCAGGTTATACCCACCGACATTCGTTGGATTTTTTCCAATCGCTGCCAAAGACATAATCGTTTTTGAATAATCGGTATTGGTTCGATCCCCGGAAATCGTTCCATTGCCGACCTGAACCTCTGCAACGACGCTGTTATAGTACGAATCATAATAACCGGCAGGTACACCATAGCCGCTTCTAGCAAAGCAAATGATTTCCCACAAACCACTTGCTATGGTAGGCTGTGCTGCTGCAACCAACATATAAGCAGCTGTTTCATGATAAGCCGCACTTATATCCGTTTTGGCAGTAACGACTGCCAGATTGATACTTTTATATATAACCATTCCCATTGAACTCATCATCAGACCGTTTTTATTCAAGGTTATACTATCCAGTTCCTTTAAATCCGTTGTATTTTCTGATGAACTGGAAAGATTCGGCACTGGGCTTCCGTCAATTTTCGTTAAGGACTGATCTGTGCCCAGCTGTGGCTCGGTAGTAGGAATTGCACTGACCGTTACCGTACTATTCGCACTTAATCCATCTTTAGTGGCTGCCGTGATCACCGCTGTTCCTGGAGAAATACCGGTTACAATCCCATTTTCATCCACAACTGCAACTACCGGATCTGAAGACTCCCAGCTGATTCCTGCTGCTTCAATTAGCGGTTCAGTTTTAAGTGTCATTGTCTGCGTTTGACTGACATTGATTTCATAATCTGAATTATCAAATGCAATTGATTTGGCAATTACTGGAATCATTTCCTGCAACTCATGGCAAACACAATCAACCGCAGTCTGGGTTGAATCAATTGCCTGGGCAATTAACAAGGCTTCGTTGTACTTGCTGCAAAAATCAGCTTCTGCCAAATAGTGTTCATAATACGGGCTGCTTTTAACCGTTCCCAGAAACTTCGTTAGAGCCTCTTTATCCGCTACATCATTGGCAGCAATTTTGTCACTTAGTGACCGTCCTAAATCAGCACCGTTTCCCCAAACCGAAAACTGAATACGAATAACATCCCCTGAATTAATGGAAACATCGCCAAAAGAACTTCCCCGTAATTCCTGATTAACGGAACACATCCAGGCGGACATGGAACTATAATCTTTTTCAGCTAAACGGTCACTTGAATTTAGACCAGTCGTTAAGGCACTATCCGTTGTCGGTGCTGATTCTAAATTCTCATTGCAACCCATTGAAGATATTTCTTCCGGAATGGATAAAGTCCCGGACTGCGCTCCAATAATTGCTGCTAAATCATTGCCCTTCCAAACGGCATTTTCTTCAATTACTTTATTTAATACCGATTTTACGGTATCACCGCTGTTTATTTTCACCTGTGTCGGCTCTAAATAATACCCCTGACCCAGGGTAGATTTTTCCACCGTTACCGTCACAGTATCTTCCTGCTTTTCACTTTCTGAACTGTTTTCTCCCGCATTTACAAAAGAAAAGCTTTCAGTGGACAACACCATCATGATCAGCAGAAAACACACAAAAGGTTTTTTAAAGCCGTGTTTCATAATTTATTTCACATCACTTTCTAGTTATTGCTGATAAAAGACTGAGCCTGATCGATGGTTGTGTCTGGTGGTGTTTCTCCTTTAGGCACAACGACAATTTTGATGCCTTCCAGTCGATATGCAAAGCCTGCTGTCCCAGAATTTTCACCATTTTTCGCCCAACCCATCCAGCCGACGTTTTGAGCATGAACCTGATAATAAATATCATAGTTGTCTGCATCGCCTCCAGTCAGCTGAATTCTGATGGCTTCCAATCTTAGGCTACGTCCGGTTGTACCGCTCAGATCGCCATTGCTTTTCCAGGCATCTTCCCAGCCAATATTTTCGATATGTGTTTGATATTGAATGCCCAGATCGGCAGTGGTATCATCCAGCTTTACCTCAATTCCTTCTAACCGCAAGGATTGGCCGGTTGTTCCGCTCATTACACCATTGCTTTTCCAATCCTGCCAGCCAACATCCTGTACATGCGTACGATAAGTACAATTAACGGATTCCAAATTTGCCGGTGCTGGAATTGCAGCCTTTAGGTTGGTGTACATATCTTTTATTTGTTTATTCGTTGCTTCTAAATTCATCATCATCGCATAAGCCTGGTTGTATAAAGAACTAAAGGTTGAATCCTTCATATATTGGCTTTTATTTGGGCTGCTGTTGATTTCACCCAGCAAAGCCGTTAAATTTGTTTTATCTGTGGTATTAATGGGTGTCATTCCCCCCTGGAAATTCTGTCCTAAATCAGCACCATAACCCCAGAGTGTAAACTGCACCCGAAGCACATCCCCATCTACTGGTTTGTACCCATCGAATCCATACCCCGGGAACGTATTATTAACCGAATACATCCATCCCGACATGGGGCTGTAATCTTTTTCAGATAGTTGATTCGAATAAGTCAGTCCTTCTGTCATTGCGCTTGCGGTTGTCGGCGCTGCTCCAAAATCCGTATGCGATTCCATCGCCGAAATACAAGCCGGGACATTGACCGTTCCAGTCTGTGCCCCATAAACTCCCTGGAGATAATTTGCCTTCCATCGTAGTTTGTTCTCACCTAAAAATCGATTTAATACAGTAATACCGGTATCTCCACTATAGATTGGTATTTGACACGGTTCTACATAGTAACCTTCACCCAATGTGAATTTTTCAACCGAAATAGTTATGGTTCCGGTACTTACCTGTTGTGTGTTTGTCGATTCTTCAGCAAAGACCGAACCACTGAATAAAAATAGCGTTACCGATATTAGAAACAATAGTAATACAGTTCTTAATTTTGTTGTTTTCATCACTTTCATAACATCACTTTCATCATTTATTTATAGTGTATTTTAATGATGACAATGACAAAAACATTTATCCTCATCAGATTAGAATGCTTTGCCATATTCATCATCATTAAAAGGAGGCCTAATCATTCTTCACGAGTTATTGCTGATAAAAGCCTGATCATTATCAATCGTTGTTGTTGGTGCGGCTTCGCCTTTAGGCACAACGACAATTTTAATGCCTTCCAGCCGATAACTGAAGCCTGCCGTTCCAGCGTTTTCTCCATTTTTAGCCCATCCCATCCAGCCGACGTTTTGAGCATGAACCTGATAATAAATATCATAGTTGTCTGCATCGTCCCCTGTCAGTTGAATTCTGATGGCTTCCAATCTTAAACTACGTCCGGTTGTACCACTCAGATCACCATTGCTTTTCCAGGCATCTTCCCAGCCAATATTTTCGATATGGGTTTGATATTGAATCTCCAGATTGGCAGCGGTATTCAGACTTATTTTAATTCCTTCCAAGCGGAGGGATTGTCCCTGAGTACCACTCATGTCGCCATTGGTTTTCAGATCCTGCCAGCCGATATTCTCTACATGTGTCTGATAAATACAGTTTACGGGGGTAACGACAGGTATCTGAGTTCCCAGTTTTGCTTTTACGGCATTGTATTTCGTCATATCAATGCTGCTTTTCTGGCTGTCTGTCAATGTCAGGGACGTCAGAACTTTATCCACGTTATTAAGTGCTGTCTGCGCAGCTTCTTTATTATTTGAAGTGATGGTATCAACAGCCGGCAATGCCACTATGGCATTATTCACTTTAACGGTGGAGTTAACCATATCGGTGCAGTCAAAAATCTGCTTTTCTCCCCGATAAGAGCGAACCAGGGCTTCATAGCCTCTGGCGATCTGCCCTTCATCTGCTGAAAAAGACTCCGTCGTGGCGGGGAGAATATCCAGCATGGTGTAACCATTCTTTATAAAGCTGGTTTGGAAAAGATTAACATTTCCCATTCCCAGCATAATAAAACTTTGCGCGTTGGACCATGGGTTGTTGTATGATATACCACTGTATAATAGCCCCGTGTATCCCTGGTGTGCTGAAAAATAAGGGATAAAGACTTTCTCCATTGCCTGTTTTACATCATAAAACTGATCGCCTTCTTTCGCATTGGGATCATAATAAGCGGCGATCGGCTGAAATTCCATCACATACATATCAATCAATGGATCACTGTGGGTAACCGTACCCGTTAGTGCCTTTGCTGCCAAATCATGAATATATGATGCTTCCTGACCCGGTAAATACTGATAGGAATCAATGGCAAACTCACTGACCTGTCCCACGAAATATCCATCAGAAGGGTTCTTGCCGTTAGTGAGCATTTCAATCAGATTGTAACCAGCCACATTTCTGGCATCATAGCCCATGGCCGTGATGGCCAATGCGTCCTTTGCTACATCGTTGGCATCAAAACCTTCGTTTAATGGTTTACCAGCGCTGTCAACTTTCTCTGAATCCTTATATTTTTGTTCAAAAGCAGCAAAACACTCGGCATTAAAACCATCATGTGGCGTATACCCAGCTCTGGCAGCCGTAAATATCAGCCATGAACCATAGGTCTTTCCGTTTGTCACGCCAAAAACAGCATCATGTCCTGAAACATTGGCCGGAAGTTGCGTCTTTAAACATGTTTGTATGTATGTTTCAGTCGTACTGATTAAGCGCTCCTGTTTTGTGACATCCGGAACCGTTGTATTGCCATTATTGGCAAACGACGGATGGTTAGCTTCAAAATCTGTTCCATAAACGGGTGTTACGCCTCTTTCATACCAGTAATTTAAATAGTAACCCGTCGGCAGCGTGTTTGTACATTCGATTGTATATTGATTGAGCAAACTCGGAATCGCCGCATCAAAACTATAGTCAGTCGAAGCCAATCCACTGAAAATCAGTGGATTTTTTACGCTTGTCCCTGAACTCAGCACCAGATGTGCCCCGGAATCATCAATAATCTTCTGACTGGCAGCTGTCCCATCAAGAGCCACAAGCTTTGTCGTATAAACCGCCTCAAGATATTTCGAACTGTCTTCGTTTATCATGCTGGATGGCACCACTTTGTTATCAATCGTGAACACAACCTTTACATTAATCGGGGTTTTATCTTCGGCATGAACGGTCATTGTCCCCATTGCGATCAAAATACCAGCCAGTATCAGCAGATAGATCATCAGCATTCCTGTTCTTTTTCTAATCATTGTAAAATTATTCATATTCTCTCTCCTATTGTGTGTGAACCTAAGCCCAAAAGAGCTGCCCGCTCGCTTTGGCTTTTCCGTTTTTAATCTTATTTTCTTAAAACAACGCTTGTACCTTTTCTACAACACTCCCTTCGATTACAAAAATATAAACAAAAAAAGAACTCCTATCCGCGCCAAAAAAAGACGTGTGACAGAAGTTCCAGAAGTTGCTGTAGAACTTTGTTTGACATAAATCCTCATTTGCGAAGGATCATGTCCATCTATAAAGAATAAGTTCCCGACTGATGCCTTTCGGCAATCACGGTAGCGCATCTGTTTGGGTTTTTCACCCCGATTCCTCTTAGGTAAGCTACGAATTGATCGTTTTTCTGCTTACCAAGCCTAATAGAATCTTAACGATTCCCGGCATTCTTCATAAATTTATTAAATTGTCAATTTGCATTTTCCAAAACCTGAGGCATTTTCTCATTTCTAAAAAACGCTGAAATTGCTGCTATCTTAAACGTCACTAAACAGAATTTCACTTAATTTATTTAAGATATAAGCAAAGTTTACCATCAGAGATAATGAAATGCAACATTTTTTATCTTTTTTTATATCATTTTTTACCGACACAAAAAAGATACTTATCCATAATCATCAGTCGATAATGTATAAGCACCTCGTCTATTCGGGAAAAGGTTCCTAACCATTCGTTTTATATTTCTCCCAGCAGGAGTTCCACCTGATCGGTTTTTTCCCATCCAAAGCCCTGATCTTCTCTGCCAAAATGGCCATACGCTGCGGTCTTAAGATACTGCGGTCGATTTAGCTGCAGTGTTGCGATCATATCGCTGACGCTAAATGAAAAACACTTCATAATCATCCGTTCAAGGCATTCGATATCAATTCGTTCCGTTCCAAACGTATTGACACAAACTGCTTCGGGTTCCGGTAAGCCAATGGCATAGGCCAGAGAAAGCTCACAACGCTGTGCCAAACCGGCGGCCACAATATTCTTCGCCACATATCTGGCCATATAAGCGGCCGTTCGATCCACTTTGGTTGGATCTTTACCTGAAAAAGCACCTCCTCCGTGCTTTCCCACGCCGCCATAGGTATCCACCATAATTTTTCGGCCGGTTAATCCGGTATCCGCCATCGGACCCCCGATGACAAATCGGCCCGTTGGATTAATATGAAATTTAGTTCGACTGGTGATCCATTTGATATCGATCACCGAAAAGATCACTTCTTTTAAAATTGTTTCGTATAACTCTTCATTGTCTACCCCATTGCGGTGTTGCACCGACACTACAACGCTGTTTATTTCCTGCGGTTGTCCTTTTTCATCATATCGGATGGTGACCTGTGTTTTTCCATCCGGATACAGCCAGTCAACCTGATTTGTTTTTCTCAGCTGTCCAAGCTTCATGGCCAATTTACTGGCCAAATCAATGCTCATCGGCATAAAATTCGGGGTTTCATCACAGGCATAACCATACATAATCCCCTGATCTCCGGCACCTAATTCCTTTATCACTTTGTTATTACCCGTTCTTTTCCACCGACAGCCCCTGCTTGACGGAACCCATAGCCCCGGCTGCTCAGTCTCCTGCCAATCAACGCCTCTGGCAATATCGCCTGATTGCTGATTGATATTGGTCAGTATCAGACATTTTTTATCATCCAATCCCATTTTCTCATCACAATAACCAATGCTTTTTATCACTTTCCGAGCTGTTTCGATGACATCAACTTCAACCTCGGAAGTCACTTCACCGGCAATCATAATGATGTCTTTTGAAGCCATCGTTTCGATCGCTACCCGGGCATCCGGATCTTCTTTTAAGTAGGCATCCAGAATGCCATCTGATATTTGATCACAAAGCTTATCGGGATGGCCTTCCGTAACCGATTCCGAGGTTACCAGACATTCACTCAATTTTTTTCACCTCCCTAGTCATTCAGACTCTTTTTGTAATGCAATGCCGTAACATGCTCATACTTTTTAAAAACTTTGCTGAAATAGCTGACTTCATTGTAGCCTAACTGATAAGCTACATCGGTCAGGCTGGCATCCTTCGAATAAAACCACCACTTTGCCAGCATCAGTTTTCGCATATGTAAATATTCCATCACACTAATTCCAAATTCAGTTTTAAAGATACGGCTTAAATAGCCCTGACTGACACTGCAGTTTCGAGTTATTTCCTTCAGCCCGATGTTTTCTTCCAGATGGCTATTAAGATAGTTAAAGACCTCTTCTAAAATAGGGTATTTTGCCACCGCTCTGTTTCGATAAACCAGATCCATGCTTTGCAACAGAAAAAACTCGAACTCTTTTTTATGAACAAATTCTTTTTTACCTAACTTTTCTAGACTTTCTCCCGAATGTTCAAAGATTTCCAAAAAACTCTGGATCGTTTTCTGATAGCTTTTTTCAGCACTTTCATCCAGTTTTTTCACAAAAGCCGGTACCCCATAATACATTTCCCGGTAGCTTTTAAAATTCAGTAACGCATTCAAGTATTTATCTTTTTTCTGGGGCAGGTCATACCGGTTTAAATGCCGTTTAAGAATTTCTTCAATTTTTGCATGAGAAATCGGTTTTAAGAGATATTCTTCTGCTTTCATTTTCAGCGCTTCCTGTAAATAATCCAATTTATTATAGGCGGTTAAGATATAGATGCTGATCTCTTTGTTACTGGATTTAATCCGTCGGCCCGCTTCTATTCCGTTCATTTCCGGCATCATGATATCCATGAAGATGATATCGATATTTTCTTTCTCACAGATTTTAACCGCCTCTTTTCCCGTCTTTACCGCATGGACGACATCAAACCCATCAATTTTCAATATCATCCGCGTCAAGGCTTCCCGCATTAAATACTCATCATCGGCAATCAATACTTTAGGCATTTTTAGCCCGCCTTTCCATTGAAGTTTTTGGGATAGCTAATCCTGCAGATCGACCCTTTTTCAGTGATGTTTTCAATAACCGCATCGTACTGAGCACCATAACGATCTACTAATCGTCTTCGTATTTCTCGAATAGTCTGCAGCAGTCCATGATCAGAAAATTCTTTTTCAGATTCACCTGCCAGCGAGATTTTTTTACCGCTTAACCCTTTTCCATTATCTTCAATGATTATCTCAATACTGTCGATTTTTTCCGCCGCCGTTATCTTTAACCAGCCCTTTTCTTTAAGGGGCATCAACCCGTTCACCACGGCATTTTCAACGAACGGCAGCAGCATAAAACTGGGAATCACAACTTCCTGTTCATTGAAATTTCGGATGATTGTATAATCAAATTTATCGCCAAACCGAATTTTTTGAATCTTCAAATAGCGTTCGATATTATTGATTTCTTCTAATAACAGCCGTTCCTTAACCGATGTCGCTAAATTGATTCTTAAAAGCTCCGCAAAGATGGTTGTCATTTCATTGGTTCGCGGTGCATCTTCAATCATGGCTAAATTTGAAATCGTTGTCAGACAATTGAATAAGAAATGCGGATTAATCTGTGCCTTGAGTGTGTTTAATTCATCATTTTTTAAATCTCTTTCCCGTTGAATAATCTGTTCTCGTTTATGAAAAAGCTCTTTTTTTTGTTGCGTGATTTCCTGTGCTTCCAGACGTGACAGTTCTTTTTCACCGACTTGGGTAATAATCATTGAGACCATATCGGCAATATTCAAAAATTGGGCATAGCGCATTTTTGTGATTTCATTGAAAAGGCTTTTCGTCTCGGGATTCTCTTCATAATTGACTTGATGCTGCTGTAGGCTTTTCAGCCGACACACCTCAGAAGGGGCATCCTCGCAACGAATCTGTCCCCCGATGAAGCCCCCTAAATAGTGACCCTTGATAATAATGGGAATGGCAACTTCGATCAGCCCACAGGGACAAAAATACACATTTGTCTTTTGTGTTACCGCAGCCATAATGGCGCCGTAGGCATCCGATGACTTGCAAAATATTTCGCTTCCATGTCGTTGACGAATCAACTGACAAAAAGAAGTAAAGGCCGTTAATTCCGTTACCGGTTCACCTTTGTAATCCACGGTAACAAAAGCCAAACCGGTAGCAGTAGAAACTTTTTCCTGGATTTCTTCCAACATTTCTTTTCCAAATAAAGAAGTAATATCAAAATCTTCAATTAAAAAACGATCGTCACTTTTTTCAATTGAATTGATATAATTATTCATTATACTCACCTCGTATAAATCGTTATTTTATGGGTCTATCTCTCTTTTTGCAACGAGTGTTTCAGGATTTCCAATCTCCATGGTCCCTAAATATCGATTACTAAAGCACGGATAAATGAATGATTTTTTCTCCTATTGTTTTTTTTAATAAAGTTTTTTTTATGCAGTCAATAATTATGCAGTTGTTTTTTACAAACGCTTATAAACATCTTTCGGTTTGTGATTTTACGCAAATAAACAGGGTCCCCCAGAAAGAAGAAGGAAGAAGGGGAAACCCTGCGATAATATTAAAGTGCTAGTTCCTATAGCTATCACATTTAATCATATCCTGTTTATTATTTATTGTTATTCATCAGCGGTTTTCTTATCCGCCAATAACGCAATGAAAGCCGCAACTTTTCACCACCTCCTCTAAAGCATCTATTTCCGGTTCCGTCAACGACGGCGTTTTTTCCAGTTTATAGGGTCTGCCCAACAATTCATACTTATTTTCGCCATATGTATGATAAGGTAAAAGATGAATCGTATCCACCCCTTTAAGGGTCGCTGCAAAACCGCAGATCGCTCTAATTTCCTTTTCGTTGGCATTAACTCCCGGTATTGTCGGAACACGAACAACGGTCTTTGTCATCCCGGCAATTATTTTTGCATTTTTATGAATCAGCGCATTGGAAACACCGGTATATTTTTTATGGATTTCGTCGTTATAGCTTTTGACATCCAGAAGCGCCAGATCCAAATATGAAAAGACTTCATTGATGGCACTTTCGCTGCCGATATAACCCGTTGTTTCAACCGCTGTATGCCATCCGTTAATCTTACAGGCTTTTAACAATTCGGTTGTAAAACCATACTGAACCAGCGCTTCCCCTCCTGAAATGGTAATTCCACCGTTCGAATGACGATAAATAGCTTCATCCTTTTTAAGAATATCAACCACTTCGTTGACCGTCATCTTCTTCCCTTTAAGGACCAGCGCTTCGGTGGGACATATTTTGGCACAAGCCCCACAGCCGATACATTTTTCCCGATCAATGAATGCGTCTGTTTCCGAACTCAATGCCCCCTGCGGGCAAACCGGTAAACAGAGCCCACAATGAACACATCGATCGACTTGATACATCATCAATGGTTTAAGGGATTGAGCCTCGGGGTTGCAGCACCACCAGCAGGAGAGCGGACAGCCTTTTAAAAATACGATTGTGCGAATTCCTGGTCCATCGTGTATTGAAAACCGTTGTATGTCAAACACGATTCCTTCCAGGTCATAATTGATTTTCATAACAGACGACTCCTTTGCTAAACCGCTTAAAATGATTGTTCGGTACGGCTGATAATATCATCCTGAACTTCTTTGGCTAGAACAGTGAACTGGGCACTGTAACCCGCAACCCGAACCACTAAATCGCGATACTGATCCGGATTCTTCTGCGCCGCCAGAAGGGTTTCCTTATCAATAACATTGAACTGCACATGCATGCCTTTGTGATCAAAGTAACTGCGAACAAGCGCGGCAAACGTCTGTAAGCCTTTGTCTCCCGCTAAAGCGGCAGGCAAGAATTTCTGATTGTACAGCGTTCCGTTAGACGCTCTGAAGTGATCCAGTTTAGCAACAGAATTGGCTGCCGCCGTGGGTCCATTGACATCCTTGCCAGCTCGTGGCGATACCCCATCAGCCAGCGGTTTGGTTGCCAGACGTCCATCAGGAAGTGCGGCAACATCCTTACCGAATAACACATTAGCGGAAACAGGGTAAATGCCAGCCTGAAATTGTCCGCCTCGCGGGTTCGTATAGTTTTCCACTTCCTTACAATAAATTTGAGCGCATTTTCTGGCCATAAAATCCACTTCATCAATGTCATTTCCAAAAGCTGGGGTTTTATTCAGTAATCCCTGGATTCTCAGATAATCATTGGAGCCATACGATTTCGGCGTCGTTTCCATGGCTGCTACCTCATCTGTTAATTTGGCAATATCCAGAGATCCGCTGGTGCTGAGTATTTTCTTGACCACTTCATAAACCTTCATCTCCGTTGTCATATCTTTCAGATCAATACTTTCAGAACAGGTTCTGTGTATCGGTTCGCCAAAGTTAGCATCCAGAGCATTTTTTAACTCCGTTAACGTCATGGCTTTGTCCTCAAACACGTTTTTCTGAATGGCATACATGGAATCTCCGGAATCGGCCACCCCGAAAGCCTGAGGCCCGGTAAAGTTATAGATGGCGCCCCCTTCCTGTACTGATTTCCCCCGACCGATACAGTCATCCACCAGCGCGGATAAAAACGGCAGCGGACATCTTTCAGCGTGGGCAATATCCACACAATTATCGGCTTCTGCCAGATAATGGACAAAATACTGGATCTGCTTAGTGAAGGCGCAGAAGAAATCATCAATTGAGGTAAAAGTCGTGATGTCTCCGGTTACCGGCCCTAATTGTTTATCCCCAGCCTTCCCGTTATTCAGGGTGATTTCCAGAACCTTGGCTACATTAAAGAATGCGGCATCATGCCAGCCTTCGGTTTTATGCGGGCACTGGGGCTCCACACAGCCAATAATACAATAATTCCGAGCATCGTTTAACGTTACACCCCGGTTTACCAGTGCGGGTATGATGACCTCATCATTGTACATGGCCGGAACACCCAAACCCAAACGGGTTACCTCACAGGCTCTGAATAAGAATTCATCCGGAGTTCCCTGCCATACCCGGATGGAAAACGATGGTGCCGGCAACTTGACATGAGCGGTCGCCTCCATACACATATAGGAAACATCATTGGTGGCATCCATTCCTTCCTCATCCTGACCGCCCACACAGAGGTTCTGAAAAACGGCATAGCCGGCAAAAGCCTGAGCCGATATTTCATCACGTGTTTTGTTGACATCATTCAATTTAATCCAGATGCAGTCAACCAGTTCCTGGGCAAAATCTTTTGCGATGGTTGGGTCATTTTTTAAATAAGGATACATGTATTGATCAAATCGCCCTGGTGAGATGGAATGTCCACTGGATTCAATTTGCAGCATGCACTGGAGAAACCAGAATGACTGGCACGCTTCATAAAAATTGGAAGCCCCATTTCCGGGAACTTTCATACAATTCTTGGCGATTTGCAGAAGTTCCTTTTTTCTCTCCGGCTTCATTTCAGACGCTGCCATTGCCATGGCCTTTTCGGCATACCGATGGGCAAAATTAATCGCCGCATTGTATGAAATGATAATAGCATTGTAAAACTGCAGTTTTTTAATATAATCGGGATCGCCACGGTCCATTTTTTCCATGGCTTCCACAACTTCGGTAATGATTCCCCGGAAACCTTTTTCGAGAACTTTTTTGTAATCGACACTCACGTGTCCAACCCCGCCATAAAAATAATTACCGACGGTAAACACCCCTGCGCCCATGCAGTCTTTCGTTTCCTGAGACATATAGGAAGTTGCCAGATCACTGGTTGTTTTTCCCGGCCAGTATAAAAAAGCATCATGGAGTTCCTTCGCCGTTTCTTTGGGTATCTGAAAAGGATCCGCGACTCTTGATCCCATCGTGTCAAACTCTTTTTCAACCCAGTCGAAAGAGAATTCCGGACAAATTTCAGTTGAACGCGGGTTCTTTGTAATGGCACCCACAATCAATTCATTATCCCGGATCGTGATGGGCAGATTATTAAAGATCTTCTCGACCGCTTTTGCTCGCCGCAGAATCGGCGACAAGCCTTCTGTTTCCTTATAAGCTTCCGTCACCAGTACTGCCCGTTCTGATTCCACATAGGGTGTCGCATCCAAAATAACCCTTTTTAATTTTTCAATTCGCTCTGTCGGGTCCGTAAAACCTCTTGCTATCATGAGATAAGCCTCCTAGAATTAAATTTGTTCAGTTTCAGTAAACAAAATCCTAAGTTCATTATATGGCACCTTTTAAATAAACCTTTACACAATCAAAACCGAAAAAAGGTAAATTTCAAACCTTTCCGACGTTTTCTAATGTTCTTTTTTATCCCTGTGTACACCGGCTGATTTAACCACGGTAACAATCCGGTTTGATCAATTTTATATAAACGCCGGAGAAATTCATATAATTTCTCCGGCGTTTGGTGAATCTTACTAATTAGTTGTTGCTGATAAAAGCCTGATCGGTTGAACCCGGGGCAGCGGTTCCTTTCGGCACCACCATGATGCGGATCCCTTCCAGGCGGTAAGCAAAGCCTGCGGTTCCGGCGCTTTCGCCGTTT